>JACRLB010000025.1 GCA_016235445.1 Chloroflexota bacterium
ATTATTGAAACCATTTACCAAACTGGACGAAAAGTCGCCGATGACTTTAAACAAACCATGCGCATTGTCTTTGACGACTTCTTACCTGCTTGGAACTATCGCGCCATTCCTAATTCGATAGTTATTTAATTCAAATTACTCAGCGTCAAATGCTTCTGCAACCCCACGAGCCGCAGGAGAGAAGTAGGCAATTACCTCGCAATGCAATCTTCCTTCTGATTCACTCCGTGTGAAAACCGCCATATCCACGGGCTTGCCAGCCTCGCCAAACGACGCAAGAAATGTTTCTTCGATCTGCGTGGATAGCGTGGGCGCCCACATCCCATCACCAAGCGCTAATGAATACCAAGCGTTTATCTGCTCCATAAATGTTCCACTACGCTGAATTATCACACAAAATGCGCGACCAACCATTGCACCTGCCGCGAATCCAACAAATAGAATATGAACGATGATTGATCCTATTTGTGCCCCAGCCCCGCGTCGCGCGCGCGGACGATGGCTTGGGCGCGGTCCGCGACCTGTAACTTGCTGAAGATGTTGGTGATGTGGTTGCGGATGGTCTTGCCGCTCAAAACAAGCCGCTGTGCGATTTCATTGTTGTTGCGACCCTCGGCGATCAGCCCCAGGATTTCGCGCTCGCGGTCGGTGAGTTCGGGGAAGAGGTCGGATGACTCGATGGGCTTGACTCCCGCAAAGTAGCGCATCATGCGCTGGGCGATTGCCGCGCCGAAGACGACTCCGCCTCCTCCTACGGTTTGAATTGCTCTCAGGATTTCGGCTTTGAGCGCCCCTTTGAGAAGATACCCGCGCGCGCCTGCGCGCATTGCGGTGAACACCGAGTCGTCGTCTTCGAACATGGTGAGGATGAGGATGCCAATGTGCGGACTGGTGTTGAGGATGCGACGCGTGGCTTCGATGCCGTTGACGCCTGGCATGTTGATGTCCATGAGGATGATGTCGGGTTGCAGTTCCGCGGCGAGGCGGATGGCTTCGCTCCCAGTCGCGGCGTCGCCGACGAGCGCGAGTTCGTCCGCGGATTTGAGCAAGGCGCGCAGACCGCTTCGGAAAGCGGGTTCGTCGTCGGCGATGAGGATGGAGGTTTTGTCCATGGTAGAGAGTAGATGATTGGAGATTAGAGATTAGAGATTAGAGATTAGAGATTGGAGATTGGTAGTTTTGCTATGACGCGAGTTCCGTTATTTGTTGCGGATTCAACTACGCACGTTCCGCCGATTTCTTCGGCGCGTTCGCGCATCGAAGAGAGACCTACGCCTGCACGCTGAGACGGCGGGAATCCGATACCGTCATCACTTACAACGATTTCAAAATCCTGGTTTATGGCAAGGGTGACTGTGCAAGTCTTTGCGTGTGCATGACGCGCAACATTGGTCAAGGCTTCTTGAATGATGCGATATGCGGCCACTTCGACGGCGGCGGGGAGAGTTGGCAGCGAGTCGGGAGCGGAGACGGTCACTTGCAAGCCGTTCATTTGATACTGCGCCGCCTGTTCGCGGATGGCGGAGAGCAGTCCAAGTTGGTCGAGCGCGGGCGGGCGCAAGCCGTAGACGAGACGCCTGATCTCGGTGATGAGGGTTTGCGATTCGGTCATGCTTTCTTTTAGCAGGGTGCGGGCGGTTTCGGTCTCGCTGTCGAGCGCGTCCATGGCGGCTTCGAGTTTGAGAGTCTGACCTGCCAGTTTGGGTCCGAGCCCGTCGTGCAGGTCGCGGCGCAGGCGGAGGCGTTCCTCTTCGCGCGCGGCGACGATCTGTTCGCGCGAGCGCTGCAAGTCGGCGGTGAGGCGGACATTGTGGACAGCGACTCCCGTCTGCGCGGCGATGTCTTCGAGCAGGCGGCGTTCGGCGGAGGTGAAGGGTTCGTCTGCTGAACGCTGGGCGACGCGCAATTCGCCGATGGTCTGGTGTCCGTGGGTCAACGTCAGCGTGAGAAAATGCTCGGTGGGCGAACCAGTTACGGCGGCGGTCTGAAGCGTTTTTCCATCCGCAAGCAAAATGGCGGCGTAGGGAAGTTTGAGAGTCTGGGCAATTGTCTCCACAATCGTTGACAAAATTGATTCGGGTATTTGAGTCGATTCGAGGCGCTGGCTGAGTCGCGAGAGGACTTTGTAGGGGTCGTCGCGTTCGCCGTACATCAGGCGGTTGACGAATTGCTGTAATCGCAGGCGGAGCGGATTGACGAGCAGGGCGATGACGCCAGTGGCAAAGAGCGAGAGGAAGAAGTTGCCGCTCGATTGAATGAGCGCGCCCAACCCGCCGACGACCAAAACATAAAACGCGACGACGAAAGCGGTGAGCGTCCCGTAGACAAGGGCGCGGTTGATGAGGATGTCAATGTTCCAAAGGCGGTGGCGCATGATGGAGAAGGCGATGGCGATTGGGAGGGCGGACACGACAAGGGAAAGGGGCATCTGCCAGAACATGTAAGCGAATGCCTGCGGGTTCGGCTGTTCCTGACCGAGCAAGTCGTAGCCTGGCACGAAGGCGCCGATGATCGAGGTAAGCGTCATCGTAAGGATGATAAGTACCACCGCGAAGACAACCCATTTTGTCTGCTGGCGTTCGATGTCATTTGAAACGCGCCGATAACGATAGACCTGGCTGAACATCCACGTTGCCCAAAAAAATCCAACAACTGAGCCGAACAACCAGGGCGACCAGTTGAGCGGGTTCCACGGAGAGTCTGGCAGGAAGTTCCATACCGTGCAGATGGGAGTCCAGATGAGCGCAAGCCAGCGCATCCAGCCTGGAACGAAACGCCCAGTGGGAAATAGATAGAAGAACAGGGCAAAGGTGATCCAGGATAACGCGCCGAAGGACTTGTGGAGGAAATCGAAAGAGGGATGCGTACCGACCAGCGCGCCAATCGTCGGAGTGATGGTGCCGCTTCCGACGCCGAAGACGACGAGGAAGAGCGAGGTGAGCAGGGCGATGCGCTCATCCCCGCAGCGCTTGAAGATGATGAAGCCGACGATGGCGAATGGCGCGGCGATGACGATTTCCCAGAACATCGTGTACGCGGCAAAAAAAGTCGGCGCGATTCCGAGCGCGTTCAGGTTGGAAAGGTTCGTCGGGGATGGATGAGTCAACTGTATCCAGCGAAACGGCAAGGCGACAAGAAAGGTGAAGGTTGCCGTCACGCAGACGACCAGCCACAGTGAGCGGGCGACCGTGAGGGCGCGCCCGCTCAAGCGGATCACATTTACAGATGGGCTGTGGGTGAGAGTTGATCCGTTCATGATCTGAAGTTGGGACTATGCAAATGTAACATGAATTTATGGGAACATGTCAATGAAAATCTTTCACCAGATAAGCGCTGCTTTCTTGGAATGAGAAACAGGACGCTCTTTTTATTTTGCAGAGCAGGTCTCTTTTCATGATTTGCCTTCTTTGAGTAGTATGCGGCTTGTCCAACCGAGCCAGATCACATAACCGAGCACAAAGGCAAGGTACGTCCCCATGATGGCAGGCAGGTTGGCGGGATCGTTCGGCGCGCTCCAACTGCCGCCGTCCATTTTGATGACGAGAGAATTGGCGAACCCAGCCGCGCCTGTGAGGATTCCAATGACAGCAAGGATGCGCGAGATACCCTGTGTTTGAAAATAGACTATGCCAAAGAGCGGGCAAGCCACCACCAGGACAAGCGTCTCGCCGAAGTCGCCAATTCCATAGAAGGATGGCGAGAATGTGCCAAACAGGAACAGCGCGTTTCCGCCAATCCCAGCAATCAACGCAAGCAGGCTGAACAATGGCGCGGACTCGCGACAGCGAAGATAAGCGGCATAGAAAAGGAGGATGGAACCCAGCCCGATGATCCAACTGAGGACATGGGTCATCAACGATCTGTTTCCGCTGGGGTCAGTGGTGAAGTAAAGGGCGAAGGTTGCAACAACAACTACAATGCCAAGAATTCCGCCGAGACGATAGATGGATTTGGTTGACATAATTTTCTCCTAAGGTGAATTTATGGGTTTTCAGCGGTATGAAGAATGACAACGGGGATCGTCCGTTCAGTTAATTTTTCATATACCTTGAAAACAGGTTGTTCCTCCCTGAGGATATTCCACAAACTCGCGCGTTCCTCTCCGCTGGCTTCACGCGCCGAGACCGTCGTTTTCAGGCTTCCAACTTCCACGACAGCATTGGGCGATGTCTTCAAATTCAGATACCACAGCGGAAGTTTGTCATTGCCCGAGTTGGTAGCCGCAACAATGAAGTCCCTTCCATTGGGATAATACATGACAGGATGTGTCCGCTGGATGCCGCTTTTTCGTCCCGTTGTGGTGAGCAAAAGGATTTTGAGGTTTCCGCCAGGCGTTTTGTTGAAAAGCCGTCCGCCAGTGAGACGATAGATCAGAATGTTCAAACGATACGGCGCGAATCGGCTAAATTTCGCGGCAAGCTCCATGCGTTTATCTGCGTTTGACATGATTTCGCCTTGAGTAGGAAGTCTAACTTCCACTGGAAGACATATTCGCGCGACCGACGAGGAAGAACCCGATGGCAACGATCAGCCACAACGTCGGCGGGATGTAGCCCGCGGGCGAGTCCAGGAAGAGTCCGTTCCACTGGGCATAGTAGGCGACGAGGCTCACGAAGAAACTGGAGAGGAAGCCCGCCATGAAAATCGCGTTCCGCGCCGTGGACGCCGCTTCATTGCGCGTCATCAAGAACAACGCGCCGAGCGACATGCAGAAAATGCTGTAGGCATACGCGATAAAGTCAAAGCCGCTGACCATGAAAAAGCCCGCGAGTCCGTCCAGCAGGAAGTAGACGCCAGCGATGGTGAGGAAGAGTTTTGGTTTCATTTCATTTTCTCATTTGATTTGTTTTGCAACGCTGCTACGCCGCTGCCATGACCGATTTGGATGAGGTGAAGAAGCGCCAAATTCCGACCGACCACACAATCCACGCAGCGAACAACACCATCGGGATGGCGCTTGCCACGCCGACCTGACCCAGCGCGCTTGCGCCCGCAGTCGCGAGGCTGGCAAATCCCACCACATACGCGCAGACCGCCAGCCAGCGCGGCATTTGCGCGTTGCCATAGCCGAGGTAGCCGACCAGCAGGAAGGTTGTTCCATAGATCACGCTCGTGACCATGCCCATCGGGGTGTCAGGTCCCATGCCGAGATTCTCAAGGATCAACCCGACGGTGGCGCATATCAACATTGCCAGACTCAAGGCAGGGGCTTGCGGACGATGAAAGACATAGATTCCGTACAGCGCGAAGATGGTGAATAACGCGGCGATAATGGACACGACCATGAAGGCTCCGCTACGTCCGCCGCCGATCAGGGCAAACATTCCGAAACTGAACAGGATGCTGAGGATGGCAGACCATCCCGCCAAACGATACAAGTTTGTGTTGGACATTTCATTCTCCTTTTGGTTGATTAGGTTGCGGACAGTATAGAGGAGGAGTTGTCCCTTTGTCATGGGACTGGTGTCCCGATTTGGGTGGGACTGTGAAATGAAGTTTTAAAACTCATCACATCAAAACAGGATTCATAGCGTCATTCTCTCCCTCCTCATAAGAGTTAAAAAACCTCGCAACCAGCGGTAGAATGAAGGTATGAAATCACTTCCTAACCGCTTTCCATTGCCGTTTCTGTTTCTCGCCATTCTCGCATTACTCGCCGCGCTGTGGGCGGGACTGATGCGCCTCGGATGGCAACTCCCCACGTTGACTCCATCTCTCGCACTGGCGCATGGTCCGCTCATGATCTCTGGATTTTTGGGGACGCTCATCACGCTGGAGCGCGCCGTTGCCATGCAGAGAAAATGGATGTACCTGCCTCCGCTTCTTGCCGGACTGGGATGGCTGGTCACTGTTCTCATGCCTTCTCCTCCGCTGGGACCGATTCTCCTCACTCTCGCCAGCCTCGGCGGGGTTGCCATTCTGATCGAGATGACGCGTCGCGAAACTGCTTCGCACACTATTACCATGTTGCTTGGTATGTTGGCATGGTTTACAGGCAACCTACTTTGGTTGTTTGGTTGGCAGATTTTTCAAGTAGTTTTCTTCTGGCAGGCATTTCTTGTTCTCACGATTGCAGGTGAACGATTGGAGCTGAGCCGTGTCCTGCGTCCTTCAAATAAAAGTCAAACCTTGTTCGGAGGTATTGTCTTCATCTTTCTTGCAGGCATCATCGTTTCCGTTTTCAATCCGCAGATCGGCACACGTCTGAACGGCGCGGCATTGCTTTTTCTGGCGATCTGGTCTGTTCAGAATGACATTGCATGGCGCAACCTGAACCATAAACTTCCGCTCACGCGTTACATTGCGCGTTGTCTCGCATTAGGGTTCGTGTGGCTCGGCGTCGGCGGGGGATTAAGCCTGGTGTTTGGCGCGCAAGTTGCAGGTCCAAGATATGATGCGGTTCTGCACGTCGTCTTCGTCGGCTTTGTCATTTCGATGATCTTCGGTCACGCACCGATCATCTTCCCCGCCATTCTGGGAGTGCCGATCAAATTCCAGCCTGGGTTTTACATTCATCTGATTTTATTGCACGCTTCGCTGGCATTGCGCGTGCTCGCTGATTATGCCAACTGGCACACGCTTCGCATGTGGGGTGGACTGTTGAATGAGGTTGCAATCCTGCTATTCATCGGCATGACGGTCTATTCTGTTCGAAAGAGTGTCTCAGGAAAATAACCATGCCATTGCTCACGCGCACATTCATCAAAACCGCGCTGGTCTGTCTCGCACTCGCGCTCGTGCTTGGCATTCTTTTGGCATCAGGTGTGACGAACGGTTTGTTTCCTGTATATATTCATCTGCTTGTCTTTGGCTGGCTGACGCAATTGATCTTTGGCGTAGTCTTCTGGATGTTTCCAAAATATTCCAACGAACTCCCACGTGGACACGAATCCCTGGGTTGGATCGCTTATACCGCGTTGAATATCGGCTTGCTTCTTCGCGCAATCGCTGAACCAATGCAGGCAATGCAGCCGAGCAATTTATATGGCGGGTTGTTGATCGCTTCGGCAATTTTGCAATGGCTTGCGGGAGTCGCCTTTATTGCCAACACCTGGCGGCGGATCAAGGAAAAGTAAATGCCGCGCCTGAGTGTCTGGTTTGTGCGATTTTCGTTCGTCCATCTCTTGATTGGATTGACCTTTGGCGGACTTATTCTGGCGAATAAAGGATTCCCGTTCGCATCCTGGACCTGGAGCCTGTTACCCGCTCACATGGAATCCCTGCTCCTCGGCTGGATGGCGCAACTAGCGATGGGCATGGCATTTTGGATTCTGCCGCGCTTCAGGTACGGCGCGGCGCGTGGCAATGTTAATTTTGTTTGGGGTGCGCTGATATTGTTGAATGTAGGGATTGTGATGGTCGCGATGCAACCTCTGATCAGCATGAGTTGGATTGTTTTGACGGGACGTATCCTGGAAACATCCAGCATATTACTTTTCATCCTTGCGTCATGGCGTAGAGTCAAGCCGATGGAAACATAACAGGATTCAGAATGCAAACTGATATTCTTCTCAAACGATTGCAGACCTTCGAGTTCCTGCGCGGACTCGATCGCGAGACTTTGGCTGTATTAGCAAGGAGCGCGGTGTGGAAAGTTTTCGCGCCTGATGCAGTTGTGTTCTGGGAAGGAGATACGGAAACCAATTTGTATTACCTGCAATACGGTTCATTGAAAGTATTGAAGACCTCCCCCGATGGACGTGAGCAGGTTTTGCGTTTTCTGGATGCGGGCGAAATATTTAATGAGATCGGCGTGTTTGCAAAGCGGGCAAATCCTGCCACTGCGATTGCTTTGGAAGAATCAGGAATCTGGTTACTGCCGCGTCAGGCATTGGAAGATGTCTTATTGGCGCATCCACGCACGGCGTTGCAGATCATGGAAAGCATGGCAGACCGTTTCATCAGTTTGGTGGCGTTAACCGCAGATCTGTCCCTGCGGACGGTGGAAGCGCGGTTCGCCAAACTTTTGTTGGAGCAAGCCGAGGGGGATGTGATCGAACGGCGCCGCTGGACAAATCAGACAGAAATGGCTGCGCATCTCGGCACAGTGCCAGATGTGTTAAGCCGCGTCATCCGCGAGTTGACGAAGGCGGGGTTAATCGAAATGGATAAACATCAAATCCGCATTCTGAATCGTGCAGGTTTGGCGGAGCGGGCAAGGCTTCAGGGTAAATAAAAGCCTGGGAGCAAAAACCCGACAAAAGTCGGGGCGCGAGGCGGGGGGAAAGGTTAAAGTCAGGCATATCCAAAAGGAGACGATATGTCCGACATCTATTTTTCAGACACAAAATCAAAAGCTGTTTTTTCGACAGAGGGTCCCAAACCGCAGTTCCTGATCGACGCGCCGCAATTCAAGGCGCTGGTCGTGGGATTGGAAGCAGGCGGACAAATTCCCGTTCACCCTGGTGAGGCGGCGATGTATCACTTTCTCGAAGGCGAGGGACTGATGACCGTTGACGATGAAGCCTTCGCCATCAAGCCTGGCGTGACAGTGGTGGTGCCGAGCGGCGCGAAACGCGGCATGAATGCAAAGACGCGCGTTATCTTTCTCGGTTCAAAAGGGGAGAAATAACATGACACAAAATTCACCCAAACGTTATCACCCCTTGCAAGTCACATTGCATTGGCTGGTGGTCATCCTTGTGTTCGGCGCGTTCGTGATCGGCAAATCCATGAGCGGACAGCCCAACGACGCGGAGAAACTTACGCCATTGGCATTGCATATGGGCGTGGGGATTCTCACATTGCTCGTCATCGTGGTTCGCTTCGTAGTGAAAGTGAAACTGCCCAAACCTGAACATGTTTCCGCCGGGAATGCAGCCTTTGATTGGATCGGCAAGGCTGTTCATTATGCGCTGTACCTGCTGGTCTTTTTGATGACGGTCAGCGGGATATCGCTTTCGATACAGGCAGGGCTTCCCTCAATCGTCTTTGGCGGATCGGGAAATTTGCCCGCAGATTTTTATGACTTTGCCGCGCGCATGTTGCACGGCTTCATCGCGCCCGCGTTGTTTCTGCTTGTGCTGTTGCATGTCGGCGCGGCGTTCTATCATCAACTTGCGCTGAAGGATAATCTGCTGGCGCGCATGTGGTATGGAAAAGGATAACCCACTGATGAAACAAACTTTATTGGTCGCAGTTCTGGCTCTGCTTCTCACTGCCTGCGGCGCGCAGGGTAATGAGACGAGACCAGACATGGGCATGAATAACGACGGGATGATGTTGCGCCACCATGCTGAAATCCCGGCGGAATATGCAGGCTTGAAGAATCCAATCCCTGCCGATGATGAGTCTCTTGAACGCGGCGCGGCGCTTTACACAACGAACTGCGCCAGTTGTCACGGTGACGGCGGCATGGGCGATGGACCTGCTGGCTCGGCGCTCGTCCCCGCCCCTGCGCCTGTGGCGCATACCAGCCAGATGATGGCGGATGACTATCTGTTCTGGCGCATCAGCGAGGGCGGCGCACCGTTCGCTACATCCATGCCTGCCTGGAAAGTTTTGGATGAACAGTCACGCTGGGACATCGTCAATTACATGCGCGCCCTCGGTGCAGGGACGGTACACCCTGCCAACGGCATGGGCGGCGAAGCGTATGATCCTGCTGTTCAAGCCGCGCATCAAGACGAAATGCTTGCAAAGGCTGTGGAACAGGAAGTGATTACGCAGGAGGAAGCGGACACTTTCAGACTCGCCCACGATGCATTGGAGCAATATCGAAACGAACATCCTGAAATCACGAACAGCGGCGGGAACGCCACCGAGCGCGAAGCGGCGATTCTTTCTACGCTGGTGGATGAAGCCATCATCACGCAAACTCAGGCAGATATTTTTCAAGATATTCACGAGCGGCTCGGACCGTCAGGCTTGATGCCGTAAAAACATCTTCCCGAAGGTTTGAATGGCAACCAGACTCAAGCCTTAACCCTTCGGGATGTTCTACACAAGTTCACTGAACTATTCAAAACAAGGAAAATAAAATGCCCATTCCATATTTACTCACAACTTTGCTTTTTACATTCGTGGCGTTACTCGCCGCGGCAGACGCCTCATTCGTCAGCCTGAACCTGGTCAGCGCATTTCCTGCGTTACGCTGGGTGCGTGTCCATTTCATCACACTGGGGATTCTTTCGCAGGTCATCTTCGGGCTGTTGCCCCTGCTGACTGCATCGCTTTCCAAAAAACCAAAACCCGCCATGCGCTGGGACATCTGGCTGACTCTCAACATCGGCTTTGTTTCCCTCGTGGCTGGATTCGCGGGCGTGAATCAACCGATGATCCTCGCGGGCGGCACGCTGATCTTCACCGCCGCAACCCTCTTCATCGTCCAGTTGTGGAAAGTGCGCGGCGGCGAAGCGCCTGCCTCGCTCAAGTTTTACATCACAGGCGTTTTCTATCTCCTCGTCGGCATCATCATCGGAACGGGCTTGTGGCTCAACTGGAGTGAAGCCCTCTACATCAAAGTCCCGCTCGAAGCGCACATCCACGCCAACTCATGGGGTTTCATGTCGCTCGTCTTCGCAGGCTTGCTTGTTGATTTCGTCCCGATGGTCACGGGTCGTCCGCTCGGCACAACAAAAAACGTTTCGCTGATCTACTGGGGCATGACTCTCGGCGCATTCGGTCTCGTGCTGGGACCGTGGCTCGGCGGCAGTCTACCACCCACCGTTTCAGGTTTGGTTTTGCATTTGAGTTCGACGATCTGGATGGTAACCTTGCTGATCAAAGCCTTCAAACGAAGCGACAAACTGAACAGCGCAGGCGCATGGCACTTGATCTCTTCATACATGTGGATTATCGCCCCAATCGGGATGGCTCCCTTCATTATGCTCGGACTCGTTGAAGGCGCGCCGATTGAACAAACAGCGCCTCAAGCCTTAATTTATGGCTGGGTACTGCAATTTGGCATTGCCCTCATCCCGTACATTGCCCGCCGATTCTTCCTCAAGGATCAGAATCCGCAACTCGGCGGCAATTGGGTGAGTTTAGCGGGGGCAACAGTGGGGAGTCTGTTTGTGTGGGCAAGCATCTTCATCGTCCCCGCCAGAGGCGTGTTGTACGGAATCGGTTTCGCGCTGTATGCCATCGCCTTGATCCATCCCGTCAAGGAACTGTTCGAGATCGCTCGGGATGGACTGAAGAAAATCGAATCAGCTTAATCAAAACAAAAAAGGAGAACAAAATGAACTTCATCAAATTTATGACCAGTAATGCAGGTCGCGGTGCTCGCGTCGTGCTGGGGCTCGTCATCATTAGCCTGGGACAGTTCGTCGTACAGGGAACGATCGGCACTGTCATGTCTATTGTGGGATTGATTCCCCTCTCTGGGGGCGTGTTCGACTTCTGCCTGATCGGCTTTGCCATGGGCTATCCGCTCAAAGGCGCGGACGCTCGCAAGAAATTGGCGGGCAACTAGAGAGAACAAAAGCGGCAGGTCACGAATGTGACCTGCCGCTGGAGTATTTCTGAAATGGAAATTACAAAAGACACACGTGTCTCTGCCATTCTCGAAGAATACGGCGACATCGCCGACGTGATGGAAGTCTTCGGCGTCAAACGCGTGGGACGCTACTCCCTGCGAATGCTGGCGGCGAAGGCGGTCACGGTCGAATGGGCGGCGCGCATCCATCGTGTGCCACTTGCGGAATTTCTCGATATTCTGCATCAGGCAACGACAAATAAAAAGTCTATTGAGACTTAAAGGAATATGTCAATGAACATGTCACTGAATCAAGTCGCGTCTGTTCTCGCATTTATCATCGGTATCATGTCCATCGTCGCGGGCGGAAAAGCCATGCAAGGCTGGAACCCTGGTTACTCTGTTCTCACGTGGCTTCCCGTCTATAACTTCGTAATGGGAATTCTGGCTCTCATCCCCGCCGTTTTGATTTGGATGAATCACCGTTACGCGCTGATCGCATCCATTGCGGCATTCGGTGTCCATGCAATTGTGTTATTGATTCTCTTCACCGCCTTTCGTAACACCGTTGCATATCAAAGCCTTGCTGCCATGATGTTTCGCCTGGTCGTCTGGATTGCCATTCTTGCGCTAATGTACTTTCAAGCGCGGAAGGGAATATGATCACGCCATTGCTCACGCGGATATGAGCTGCCCAATGGATGAAGGCAACTCATGTTCGACCTTAAAGTATTAACTACTTGGTTTTCCCAATCAGGACGCTCCACACTTCTGGACCCTTCTCCACATAGTCCCATGTGAACTGATCTGTGCGCTCCGCCTGGAATTGATAATACAAAGGTTTGGGGTCGTGATCGTTGACAAGCAGGAAGTTTTCGCCTGGTTGCAATGCTTCAAATGTTTCGAAAATGCGTTGATGACGATACATTGGCGCAAGTGTGCGCACGTCAACGGTTGTTTTGGGTGTATTTGTGGTGGATTGTAAATCGCTCATCATAATGCTCCTGTTTCAATTGGTTTGTGATTTGATGGAAATTTCACTTGATGCTTGTAAATAATATGAATATCCAGCACAAGCCCTGCACAATGTAGTTCCTTCGTGCATCACTTCCCTCTGGTTGATGATCTCTTCGCCACAGGCTTCACACATCACACGTTTCCCTGGTTGACCGATGATTTGCTTCACGGAGACAGTCAGCTCCACCCACTGACAATGAAATAGTAATTCATCTGGAATGTGTTGATAGCCGATGAGTTGTGATTCCCATTTGTTGCGTGCGGAAGGCGCGTACTCCCATGCCAATTCTCTTGCGTTGTTGCGCGGCGAAATTCGAATGGTTTGTTCGGTGAGTGTATCCACAAAGGTTGCGGCAGTCTTGCCGTAGTCTTCGATGCGCAGGGTGCGATGTCCAACCGTACAGGCTGTGGCGGCTTCGATGCCGTCGGCGAAACAGCCGTCGGTTTCGAGGATGACCAGCAGGCGTTTGTCGCGGCGCGGGAGTTCCATCCCCAGCGCCGACGCGCCCGCCAACCCGATGCGCGCGCCGAGAACCTGCCGCGGACAGAGATGGGTATGACGCGACGCGCTGACCTTCAGGATTTCGTCAAGGGTCTGCATTTTAATTTTATGATTGGGGAGGTTCCGCTATTGAAGCAACCAATTGCGGATCTTTGAAATCCAACTGGTTTTCCAACGCGGGAGAGGCTTGTTGTAACATGTGGATGACAGTCCAATGCAGCCACATGTAACTGACCGTCGTGACGAGGAAGAGGACGAAGAAAGTGGTTTGCGGAAGCCACGTCAATTCCAAAATAGTGGCGAACATGGGCGGAAGGAAAAAACCGCCGAGCGCGCCCAACATGCCCACCAGTCCGCCCACCGCCCCGACGTCGTGCGGGAAATATTCGGGGATGTATTTATAAACCGCCGCCTTGCCAACTCCCATGCACACGCCCACGATGAAAACCAAAACCGTGAACCAGGTCACGTTCATCGCGAAATGGAACATCTCGGTCTCGCCTGCCGCGACGAATCGGGTCGGGACGTGAACCATGAAATATCCCTGGGGCAACGACAATAAACCTGTGGCAAAAAACATGACGCCGAAGACCCAATACATCAGCCGCCGCGCGCCAAATTTATCCGAAAGATATCCGCCGATAGGTCGCAACAGACTCGCAGGGAAGATGAACAACGCCGTCAACAGCGCGGCATGTTTCAAATCCATGCCATACACATCCACATAATATTTCGGAAGCCACACCGACAGCGCCACATACGCGCCGAACACCACCACGTAATACAAACTAAAGCGCCACACACGGATGTGCTTCAAGGGCGCGAGCAATTCCTTGAGCGGACGGGTCGCGCCAGGTTTGTGGTCGTGCTTCGGGGTGAAGAACCAGACGGAAATCGCCATGATCGTCAACAGGATGCAATACAGGAAGGGGACGAATCGCCACCCGCCTGGGATGAATCCGCTTGCGAGTCCCGCAGGGACAAGGGCGATCAACGCGGGACCGATAAACTTTGTCACCGATGCCCCGACATTTCCCGCGCCGAAGACTCCCAGCGCAAATCCCTTCTGTTCATGCGGATACCACGCCGAGTTCCACGCGATGCCCACCGAGAAGGCATTGCCAGCAATTCCGACGAAGAACGCCCAGATCATCAACTCCGTGTACGAGTCGGCGCGGCTGACCATGTACGACGGAATGATCGCGGCGGCGACCAGCAAAGTGAATACAATCTTCCCACCGAAGCGATCGGCGAGGATGCCGAAGACCAGCCGCCAGATCGAGCCGTTCAAAATGGCGACTGCCGACAGCCAGCTTAACTGCACGTCGGTCAAACCGAATTCTTCGCGGATGGGGATGCCCAGCACGCCGAACATCAGCCACACGGCGAACATGAGCGTGAAGCCGATGGAGGAGAGGACAAGGACGCTGGTCTTGCCTTTGTCGTTTAGTTGAGGGGAGGTTGTTGAGGACATTTGTTTCTTATCTCGCGTAGGGCGCGTTCTCTCACGCGCCCATTGGCGTTAGAGAACGCGCCCTACGCTACGAGGGTTTTTCACATCCCTTGCGGGTGTAATACTGCCAGTTGACGGCGGTGGCGATGACGAAGAAAACGACCAAGCCGTAGAAGAAAATGACGGGCGAGCCTGTATTCGTGATCGAAGAACCAATTAGCATGGAGAAGATGAAAGGTCCGTACGCCGCGACGCCCGCCGTCCAGCCGATGACGCCCGCGCCCTGACGCGGATTGTCGGCGAAGATGATCGGGAACTGGCGGAAGGTGGAGGCGTTGCCGACGCCCGCGACGAAGAACAGCAGGAGCATGAGCGTCACGAACATTGGGAATTGATCGAGCGAAGACGGAGTCAACAAGCCCAGGAAGAGCATCGCCAGTGACGTGACGGTGAGAAGGATGCCCGTGATGTGAGTCAGGATCGCGCCGCCGAATTTGTCCGCGACGGGACCGAACAACGTCCGCGCGAGGGAACCAACCAGGGGACCGAGAAAGGCATATTTCAGAGGATCAGGCGCCCCGTCGAAAGAGCCGTAGAGGTTTTTGATCAGGAGCGGGAACGCAGCGGCGAGTCCAGAAAAGGAGCCGAAGGTCATCAAGTAGGTGATGGTGCAGAACCAGGTGTGCTTGAGTTTGAAAATGTCCAGTTGCTCTTTGAACGAGGCTTTGATGGGAACGCTTCTCAAGAAGTTCCACGCGACCATGCCGCCGATGACCAGAAACGGGGCATACCAAAATGCCGCGTTTTGAAGCCAGACGGATTTAGTTGTGTCGCCGATGACCAGAGTCTGCGAAGAGCCGAGCGCGGCGATGCCGATGATCCAGGGCGTGATGAATTGCGCGAGGCTGACGCCGAAGTTGCCGATGCCCGCCTGCACGCCCAGCGCGGTGCCTTGCATGTTTTTCGGGAAGAAGAAACGCGTGCTCGGCATGTACGATGAGAAGTCGCCGCCGCCGAAGCCTGCGGTAAACGCGAGAACCATGAATACCCAGAACGGCGTGTTGAGATTCATCACAGCCAGACCGATGCCGAGGCAGGGGATCAATTTCAGAATCGTCGTAAAAGTGATGACGTGCCGCGTGCCATAGATGGGAATTAAAAACATGTTGATGATGCGAAGCGTCCCACCCGCCAAGCCAGGCATTGCCGCCAGCCAGAATAATTGCATAGTGTCGAACTTGAATCCGATTTGGGGAATGCGCACGACGATGGCGCTCATCATGAACCAGGTGGCGAATGAGAAGGTCAAGCCAACGGTCGTGATGAACAATGTGCGCCAGGCGATTTTTTTGCCTGTGGATTCCCAAAATTCGGGGTTGTCGGGTTCCCAGTGTGTGAGCCAGGTTGACATTGGGGATATGCTCCTATCCAAACTGTATCTAAATCATGATCAACGGTGCGCGTCTCTGCGCCCATTGTGCGCCGAGGGCGGAGAGTTGCTCTTCGCCCAGGAATTGCCGCGCCATGCGGAAGAGAACCTGCTCCTCCTTTTGGAAGTGAGCGCGGCTGACCGCGATCATCTGCGCGGCGAGGGCGCGTCCCTGCTCCAATTCTGTTGCGGATGCGATTTGCCCCAGCAGATTCACGATCTGGTCGTGTTCCATCCGCATGACTGCCAGAGGTCCGCCCTGCGTGCCGAGATGAGGTTCCAGCGCGGTGAAAAGCAATTCGTCTTCGAGACGGGCGTGGGCTTCGAGGGAGAATGAAAGCGGCGCGGCGCGGTTGGTCAACGCGGCGACCGTTTCAAGTGCGGGCAATGCCTTTTCGATATCTTGAAAGAGCAGGTAGAAAACGCCGTGTTCGCCGAGCAGCGCGTCTGTAATCAGCATGGAGGTTAATAATGCCGCGATTTGTTCCAGATCACAACCTGGTGTTCGCGCCACAAATACGAGATGGGATAAACCAGCAAATGCACGAGGCGCGTGAACGGCAGGAGCAGGATGATGGTGAATCCGTTGATGAAATGGAACTTCACCCAAAACGGCAGCGCGGTGACCGAAGCAATATTCGGTTGGAACTTGAGGAGCGAGATCAGCCACGGCACGGCGGTGTGCAGGTACCAGTCTGAACCCCAGCGATAGTAAAATGCCACCCAGAATCCCAGCCCCACTTGAAGCAGTAAAACAATGAGCAACACCCAATCCAATTCAGATGTGACGGATTGCGCGCGTGCGTTCGCCATGCGGCGATAGAAAAGCAGAACCAATCCCACCGTCGCCATCAGCGCCAGCGACAGCCCTATGATCTCCAGCACATAGAGGCGGGTCTGGTTAGCGGTGAACAATCCCCACAAGCGAGGGAAGAGCAATGCCGTAATATGCCCAAGCAGAATGATGATCACACCGTAATGCCACGGTACCGATCCAAAGAACAACACACGATTCTCCAGAAATTGCGATGACTGGCTTGAGTACGAATACGGGTCAAACCAGAACCGATAGATAGACACGACAATCGCAATCACGACCGCGGCGTAGGGAAAGCCAATGAACAAGGCGTTATCGAACATCACATCCTCCTCAGAAGGTCTCGGAGACCTTTAGGGTCTTGTCTGTTTCCAAGACGTTCAGGACTTGGAATTGATTTTGCAGGACGGAACGCAGCGCTTCCAACACGACCTGGAACTGGGTGCGCTTTTCGGGCTCTTTCTCCGCTTTGGGCGCTTCCTCCTCGTCGAAGCCCTCGGACTTGGCGCGTCCTGTCATGCGATCCAGCACGGGCAGGAGCGCGTCGCGGGCGATTTCTTCCGCCTGCGTATTGTCGCTCGTCATAGCAAGGAAGTGCAGGATGACGGCGAGATGATCGGGCAGTTCGTTGTCGGGAAAGGTAAAACCCTCCGCGCTGTAGCGTTGCTTAAGTTCCAGGAGAAAGATACTGCGCTTGTACGTCTCGCCGAACAGGTGATAGCCCACGTACGGATGACAAGCCGCGTCGAGATCGAACGTGCCTGTGTACACTTCTTCGAGTCGTCCAGGCGGCAGGGACGCGGCGTAGTCGTGAAATTCCTTCAACTGCGCGGCGGCTTGGGGGTCTTCGTCAATCAATAATCCCTGCGCCGTGATAGCGGCTTGAAGCGTCCCGCCCGCGGGGTATTCCAACATGCGCGCAAAGCATTGATACAACTTTCGTATTTCGACTTCGTTGTACATTAGTGAACCTCCGTTGTCGTCATTGCGAGGAGGGTCGGTGGTCGAGTAGCGTTCTTTGCATACCGAGACCCCGACCCGACGAAGCAATCTCCTTGTCGTGGTGGGGATTGCTTCGCTCTGGTCTCGATACAGCGGAAGAACGCCGCCTACTCGACCATCGCTCGCAATGACAGATGATGGCTAGAACTTCCTCTTGGCGATCTTGTTGCGGACACCGAAGCCCGCTTCTCTCTTGCGGTCGAGTGGCTTCTCCCATGCTTCCACCGCGACCTCACGCGCCAGCGGCGGCACGACGAAGCGTTCTTCGTAGGTGGGCAATGCGGTCAGGCGAAAGATGGATTCCACTTCGTCGGCGGTGGTGTTGCCCGCTTCGAGCGCGGCGTCCACTTCGGCTTGCTGATAATCCTTCACCGTTTGCGCGCGCTTGAAGATTCGCACCGCGATCAGTTTGCGATAAACATCCTCGACCACTTTGACGTTGCCCGCTGAGAACATGCTTGCCATATACTTGATCGGCATGCGCGCCCTCTCAAGTGAACTCAACAAGGCAGGGAGGTTTTCGCTTTCCGCATCGCTTACGTCGTAGTTGCCGTCTTTTGTCTTGGCGAGCACGGGCAACATCGGTGGGACGTAGTACAGCATGGGCAAGGTGCGGAAATCGGGATGAAGCGGAAGGGCGAGTCCCCACTTTTTGACGAATTTGTAGACAGGCGAATTCTGCGCGGAGGCGATCGTCGCGTCCGAGATTCCGTTGGCTTTGGCGGACTTGATGACTTCGGGATCGAACGGGTCTTGGATCATGTTCCGTTGCGCGGCGACCAACTCCTCGTCAGGCACAGAGGCGCATTTTTCGATTTGATCCGCGTCGTAGAGCAGGACTCCCAAATAGCGGATGCGTCCCACACAGGAGTGGAAGCAGGCGGGGGGTTGTCCCGATTCGAGGCGCGGATAGCACAAGATACATTTTTCGGATTTGCCCGAAGCCCAGTTGTAGTAAGTCTTCTTGTACGGGCAGCCTGAAATGCACATGCGCCAGGCGCGGCATTTATCCTGCGCGATCAGCACGATGCCGTCTTCGCCGCGCTTATAGATGGCGCCCGCGGGACAGGCGGCGACACAACCAGGGTTGAGACAGTGATTGCAGATGCGCGGCAGGTAGAAGAAGACCACCCGCTCGAGTTCGTTGAGTTGCTCGCGCTCATCGTCGGTGAGTCCGTCGAGGTTGACATCGTTGCGGGCGTAGATGGGCGAGCCGCCGAGATCGTCGTCCCAGTTGGGTCCCGCTTCGATGTTGTCCATCGGTTTGCCCGTGACCATCGAGATGGCGCGGGCGGTGGGCTGGTCGTCGCCTTCGGGCGCGTTGAAGAGATTCTCGTAGTCGTAGGTCCACGGCTCGTAGTAATCGTCGAGCGTGGGCAGGAAGGGGTTGTAGAAGATGTTGCCCAGCCCTTTCAGACGGCTGTGCAGTTTTAGTTTGAGGTCGCCGTTTTTCTTCTCCCAGCCGCCTTTGTATTTTTCCTGGTCTTCCCACAGGGTAGGATAGCCCGTGCCAGGCTTGGTCTCGACGTTGTTCCACCACATGTACTCGGTGCCTTTGCGATCCGTCCAGATGTTCTTGCAGGCAATACTGCACGTGTGACAGCCGATACATTTATCAAGATGAAAGACCATTGAAACGTGTGAACGAATATCCATGTAGTTACTCCTTTATCAAAATAATTTCACGAGTTCGTTGCGCCGCGGACACCTAGCCGCCCACTGCATGTTGCACGCTGTGCTAGGCGCACACCTACTCTATTGGACGAATTTGAGTTAAGAGTCGCTTCATAGGATCGGGTAGATAATCCTTTATAAGAGCGATGACTCGTAACCAGGGCTTCTGAATAATCAATTTGTTACAGGTCGGAATGGTTTTGCAGTTAATGGATTGAGATACATTGCTCTGGATATCATATCCGCCAGCAACGTTGTCTTGGTATGTAATTGGCCCTACAAAATCTGACTCTCCATCAGCCAGATAGGGTTTGCATGGATCATCCACCTCAGGTCCAGGTTGGAGATGGTTTTGGGTTTCGAACTTTTCAATGATCTCGCCTGGACAATTGCCCTCCATGATATTATCGCGCACACATACTTTGCCAGGCTGGTATGCATATGTTTTGTATGCATAATACTTGCCTTCTGAGTTCTTACACCCTTTAATTCCTTCGTGATCGACAATTGCCGTGACAAGAATGCACGGTAATTTATCTTGGCGACTGTCATTTCGGAAAATGTTATCAACCACCTCACATGACTCTGCCCCCGCAATTGCCATAAATGCATAACGCAATGGATTGCCTTTTGCATCTTGGGGATTGGGTGCCTCGCGTGGTAGGTATCCAAAGTTTCTTTCAAATCGCATATTCTTTGGGCGGCTCCGCTGTCCTGGTATCATCCCGCAGTAAAAGAAATCTGAGGCTGGGTATCGACTTTCCTCGATATACCACCTACCATCCTTCCCTGGTTGTCGCTCCAAAACATTGCCAATGAATTTGTTATTGCTGCCACTGAATGCTCCAATCCGAGATTGAAGCCCTTTGGCATAGTTGAATTGAACGACACAATCACTGCATGCTATTAACGCAATGGCATCATCTTTGAATCCCTCAATGTAGTTGTTCTCAATCACCAAAGACCGCGTGAATCCCTCGTCTCCTCTTTGACCACCCCCAATGTTGATAGCTGCACCTCCGCCTCCGTTGACTGTTATTTTGCCTTCGGAATTGCGGAATGGACGTGGTTCTCCATAAGCTGCGCCGAATAATTTGCAGTTTCTGATTACCCCGTGATTCAAGGCGGGCGAGGGGTAAAATGAACCGCTATACCAATGAGTTGGCTGACCGCCACCTATACAATTGCCTCCATTGATATGCTCGATAGGGCGAAGATCAAAAATGCAGTTTTCGATGACAAAGTTTTCTGCACGATGAAGCATAATCATGTTACCGAGAGATGGTTGTTCCTTGTACTCTTTAAATTGTGCGATCACTTCTCCCCTCGCCTCATCCCAAAGTTTCATCATTTCAACGAGTACAACTTGGGATTCTTGGTTGCTTTGTACTGTACCATCGCATTTGCCATTCGCCGTGACCCGTAATGTAATATTCCTAATCTGCCCTGTCCATGCTCTAAGTTCTCCTCCAAATGCAGGAATTCCAAAGTTGATCCAGAATTCTTTGAAGTGTGGGATAACACGAAAACCAAGGTCTCGATCCGCGCTTAGATCGCTATCAAGCTCAATAATGCTGTTATTTACGCTTTTGCCTTCGATGGTTACATTGCCGTAAAGGAATAAATTCCTTGTTATGCGGACAGTAGTGTTTTCAGGGATGATTACTGTGAGCGAGTTATTGCTGGCTTTATAGAGACACTTCTGGAAAGACACGGTATCATCATCCATACCGTTTCCACTAAAGCCTCGCAAATCTTTTACATTGATAGTATTCGCCATTTTTTCATCCTTTATTGCGGGTAATAAATAGCACCTAACTCTTATTGGGTGTCGTGGCATTGACCTAACGCGGGGATCATTGTTTCGGGGTCTATCTTGGTTGCCATTTGGTGTACCTCTCGCTACTCACCACTCCAACTTTTCCATCTTCCTCACCACGCAATACGTATCGCGCGTGAAGACGCCAATGGGCCCCCAATAGTTGAAGCCGTAGGTGAACTGGGCGTAGCCGCCCGCCAGCAGGACGGGGTTAATGCGCGTGCGCGTCAGGCTGTTATGTCCGCCCGCGCGCTTGCCCTTGCGGATCTGCGACTTTGGGATGAAGACAGTGCGCTCGACCGCGTGATAGTACAGGCACGTGCCAGGCTGGACGCGGGCGCTGACCGCGGCGCGCGTCACGACCACGCCATTGTCGTTGTGGACTTCGACCCAGTCGTTATCCACAATGCCGACGCTTTCGGCTTCCTTGTCGTTGAGCCAGACGGGATCCATGCCGCGCGAGAGCGTCAACATGCGGTGGTTGTCCTTGTAAGTGGAGTGGATGTTCCACTTGCCGTGCGGCGTGATGTAGTTGAGGATCAGGCTCTTATCATCCACGGGACTGTTCACGATGTCGCCGATCTTCTTCCAGTCGCCTGGCTTCGAGACCAGTTTGGGCTTGAAGGTCGGCAGGTTCTCGCCGAAGTCCATGTAGTAGGGATGGTCAATGTAGAAATGCTGGCGTCCCGTCAACGTGCGCCAGGGGACGCGCCGCTCCACGCTCAGGCACCAGGCGGCGTAGGCGCGCCCATCCTTGACGATGCCCGACCAGCACGGACTGTTGAGCGTGCGCCGCACCTGCCGCGTCAGGTCGAAGAAGGTCATGCGGACGCTGCGATCGTTTTCGGCGAGATCCGCCAGAGGCATTCCGACCCGCTCCTCCTCATGTTTGAACGCCTCATAAGCGACTTCGCCGTTCGTTTCGGGCGCGAGATACAACAGGACGTTCGCCGCGTCGAGCGCGTCTTCCAACGACGGATATTTCTGTCCGCCCCATTCCACGCAGCGCAAGTGACGCGGGTCGGGCGAGCCGCCGACGGGATTCCCCAGCAGGTCGTCGTAGAACTTTGCTATCGGAATTTGCACGCCGTTGCCGTTGATACCGTCCGCGCGCAGGTTCGGTCCGAGCGAGATGAACTTGTTGTACAGGTTGGCGTAATCGCGCTCGACCACGCGGAAGTGCGGCATGGTCACCCCAGGAACGGGATCGCATTCGCCCGCGCGCCAATCTTTCACATCGGGCTGGGAAAGTTCGTCGGGCGTGTCGTGCATGAGCGGCGACATCACCAAATCTTTCATCGGTTCGGGGAATACGTCCGCCGAAAGTTCGCTGACTTTCTTCGAGAAGGCTTTGAAGATTTCATAGTCTGTCTTCGATTCCCACACGGGCGGTACAGCCTGTCCGAGCGGGTGGACGAACGAATGCAGGTCGGTGGTGTTGAGGTCGTTCTTCTCGTACCAGAACGCGGCGGGCAGGACGATGTCCGAATACAGCGCGGAGGAGTCCATGCGGAAGTTGAGGTCCACCACGAGGTCCATTTTGCCGCGCGGCGCAGGCTCGGTGAATTTGACGGTCTTGACCTTGTCCTTCGCGTGCTCCTCGGCGATGATGTTATCGTGCGTGCCGAGATAGTGACGCAGGAAGAACTCGTGTCCCTTGGCGCTGGATTGAATCGCGTTGCCGCGCCAGATGATCCAGACACGAGGCCAGTTCTCTTTCGCGTCGGGGTCGTCCACCGCGAATTCGAGCTTGCCGTCCTTCAATTGTTTCGCCGCCCATTTGGAGACTTCATCCGCAGACTTCGCGCCTGCGGCTTCGGCGTCCTTCATCACGTCGAAGGAGTTGGTCTTGAACTGCGGGTAGTACGGCATCCAGCCCATGCGGACAGCCATCGCCTCCAAATCCATCGCGTGTCCCTTTGCCCATTTGGTCTTGGGCGGCACGTGCGCGTAATCGGTGAAGTCGCCTTCATAACGCCACTGGTCGCTGTTGACGTAATGCCACGTCGGGGATTGCTGTCGGCGCGGCGGCTTCTGCCAGTCGAGCGCGAACGCCAGACTCGTCCACGGCGCGACAAGCGTCAGTTTTTCCTGTCCCACGTAATGGTTCATCCCGCCGCCGTTGACGCCGCAACAGCCGCACAGAATCAGCGCGTAGATCGGCGCGCGATAGACGAGATTGTTGTTGTACCAGTGATTGATACTTGCGCCGATGATGATCATGGATTTGCCGTTCGTGGCTTCGGCGTTGGAGGCGAACTCGCGCGCGAGACGGATGACCGTGTCGCGCCCAATGCCCGTATAACTTTCCTGCCAGGCAGGTGTGTACGCGCCAACCTCATCGTAACTGGTCGGGTAATCGCCAGGCAGTCCGCGGCTCACGCCGAATTGCGCCGCGACCAAATCAAAGACGGTTGTGACAAGTTTCTTCCCTTCGCTGGTCTCGATATATTTCGCGGGGATGCCGCGCAGGGCGGTGGTCTTCTCCGCAAATTCATAGAACGCGACGTTGACCGTCTCGTCCTGCGAACCGAGAAATGAAAGCGTCGGCTCGATGGGCGAGTCATCCAGTCCGTCTTCCATCTTGATATTCCACTTGCCTTTTTCCTTGCTCCAGCGGTCGCCCACCGCGCCTTTGGGCATGCGCGGCTCATTGTGTTTCGCGTCGTGGACAAGGAACTTCCAATCGCCGTTCTCCACGTCCTTGTAGCGTTTGACCGTGTTGGCGCGGATGTAACGTCCCGCCTTGTAACCGCCGCCGTCCTTTTCCAACTCGATCAGGAACGGCATGTCGGTGTTCTCTTTGAGATAGTTGACAAAATATGGGACTTGGCGATCGGCGTAATATTCCTTCAAGATGACGTGATTGACCGCCATCCAGATCGCCGTATCCTGCCCCGCCTTGACGGGGATCCACCAATCGGAATATTTCGCCACCTGCGAGAGGTCTGGCGCGATGACGACGAACTTCGCGCCTTCGTGCCGCGCCTCGGCGACGAAGTGAACGTCGGGCGTGCGCGTCATGTTCAGGTTCGCGCCCATCGAGACGATGTACTTGCTGTTGTACCAATCGGCGGATTCGCACACGTCGGTCTGGTCGCCCCAGATTTCGGGGAAGGCGTTCGGCAGGTCGGCGTACCAGTCGTAGAAACTCATGTTCACGCCGCCGAACAGTTGCAGGAAGCGCGACCCCGCGCCGTACGAAAGATACGACATGGCGGGAATCGGCGAGAAGCCGAAGACGCGGTCAGGTCCGTATTTCTTCGCGGTATAGAGGTTTGCCGCGGCGACAATTTCCAACACCTCATCCCAATTCGTGCGGCGGAATCCGCCCTTGCCGCGCGCCTTCTGGATGCGCTTGCGCTTCGCCTCATCCTCGATGATGGACGCCCACGCTTCGACGGGACCAAGTTTGAACCTTGCCTCGCGCCAGAAATCCAGCAACACGCCGCGCGCGTACGGATACTTGACGCGGATCGGGCTGTAGACGTACCACGACGCCGAGATCCCGCGCTGACAGCCGCGCGGCTCGTAGGGCGGCAATCCCTTCTCCAGCAACGGATAATCCACCTGCTGCATCTCCCACGTGATAATGCCGTCCTTGACATAAACCTGCCACGAACATCCGCCCGTGCAGTTCACCCCATGCGTACTGCGAACAACGTTATCGTGCTGCCAGCGGTTGCGATAAAACTCCTCCCACTGGCGAGCTTGCGGGTTGATCAAATCCTGAATCCAACTCATGGTGAATGCCTCCGTTTGTATCCAGACCCTAAAGGTCTCAGAGACCTTTAGGGTCTTTGTTTATTTCTTGGTTGATGCGGCAAGTGTCCGCTCGATCATCGGTCTTCGCACGCCTTTTAAGCGTTTGCCCCAATAGACCTGCGCCAGCGCGATCAACGCCGCCGCCCCAACGATGGCAAGCAACGCGATCTGTAACAACGCTCCAGGCTCGCGTCCCGAAACGGACGCGTTCTTCATGAACGCAAACAGGTCAGCCTGTTCCTGCGGGGTGAGCGGCGTATTCTTCCAGACCGCGTTCATGGTCACAGTGGGCGGGGAACTTAGGAACGCCGCCAGACCATCGCCATATTTGGTGAAGCCGTTAGCGGTCAAGTCAGGACCGAGATTCCCGCCGCCCAGCGACCCGATCCCCGCGATGCTGTGACATGACATGCACTGCGGTCCGCCGTTCTCGAAGCGTTTATCGCCGACGAAAAACGCTTTGCCCGTCACTGCGTTACCCGTTGGGAGCACACTGCCGCCGATGGTCGCGCCACTCCCCAGGTAGGAAAGAAGCGTATTCACCTGATCGGGAGTCAATCCCAGGTTGGGCATGGGAACCTTGTTGTAGGTATTGAACAATTCGGTGGCAATCGGATCGCCCGAAGCCAGCACCTGATCGGGCGCGAGCAGCCATTGGGTCAGCCATTCGTTCGAGCGGTTGTCCGTTACTCCCGCCAGGTCGGGACCCACCAGTTTCCCGCCGCCAATCGTATGACAAGCCACGCACTTCTCCTTGAAGAGCGCCTCCCCATCAGACGCCTGTCCAAGCGGTTGTGCGAACGTGACCCCAGTGACCGTCGTCACCAGGGCGAACACGAGCAACGGAACAAACCAGATGGTTGAAGGTCTTTCACCTTTGGTCATCTCTCATTCACTCCTCTCATTGGAAGGGTTTTTTATTTCGGGCAAATTGCGGATGGTTTCCAACAAATCGGTGCCGCGCGCAGGCAGGATGTGAGTCGAATGCACGCGCACCACGTTCTCGGTCAGCCCTGCGCGGATGATTGGAAGATTCGGATACGCCTCCATGATGACCGACGTCAAATTCGCGCTTGCCTCGCTCTGCGAATCTTCGTTCACGATCACGACAACGTCGGGGCTTGCCTCTGTTATCCTCGGGCAGACCTCCTCCCCCGGTTCCCACGGTCCGATCAACTCAACATCCGCTTCGGCGCGCAAAACCGTTTCCATGCTTTCGCCGAAAAGATGTTGGGAACACACCAGCAGTACGCGTCGTTTTGACATGACCTGTCTCAAATGAAACGAAAAAATTTCTTCAAGAGTACTGGAAAACACAGTGCAAACGAATCCCTCCCCCTCCTGCTTCGGGAATGAAAAAAGAGTGATTGTTAAATCACTCTTTCTGTGAAGGAATTAGTTCTTGTTTTGCAGTCGGCTCGTCAAAAAAATCAGGGACTGGTTTTTCCCAATCCCTGAACCTTGATTAACCCTTTTCGTCTTTACGAAAAAAGAACAACAATGCTGTGAAGATCGTATTGACGATCAGCGGAGGTCCCGCCTGGGCAAAGTTCAATATGCCCGTTCCCAGTTGGTAACCGAATATCACAACATGACCCGCAGTAAGTACCAGGATGAGACGCGACAATATACGCACTCCATCCCCGCCGCGGGCGGCAAGGAAAGCCAGATATGCGAACGTGAGCGTCAACTGCCCGTAAAGCATGTTCAATGCGGCATCTGGCAGGCGGGTGGACAAAACCTTCTCAGCCACGCTTGGCAGGAACAAAAAGAGCGCGCCAAAGACCGTCAGGTACACCGCGACAACGTACAAGGTGATTTGCAACTTCCTGTTCATCCTATTTCTCCTTATCTACCTTAGATTACAGGAAATTATCACCCGTGAATATCCCTCCTTATCCCGAATCAAGAATGAAAAAAGAGTGATTGTTGAATCACTCTTTTTGGAAAGAATTAGTTCTCTGTTTTGTCGGACGCCGCTTCTCTCAACGGCTTGGAACCAGACAATCTCTAAATATTATTTTCAACCCTTTCTCTCACCCAAAGCGCGCTCGATGATGCCTGCCAGCCTTTCTGGCGGACGAGCGCCGACGACGAGATAGCGGTTGTCCACCACCAGGGCGGGAACGCCTGTGATGCCTAATTGAACCGCCTGTGCCTGATCGTTCAGCGCGGCGCGGCGATAAAAATCATCGTCCAGGGCGGAGAGAAAGTCGTCGGAGGGCAAACCTGCTTCGGCGGCGAGCAGGCTCAAGGTCTCGCGGGAATCGAGGCGCAGGTCGCGAAAAAAATGGGCGTCGAACAGGACGCGCTGATATTCCATCAATCGCCCGCGCGCGGCGGCAAATTTCGCGCCTGCGTGCGCGTCCAGCGTTGCCACCCCCCAGGGTCCCAGCAACATCCCGTCCACGTTCAGCCACTCCCGCGCGGCGGTGAGAGCATGCGCGTCGGCGGCGTGCGTGCGCTGACGCAGGGCTTCGTTTTCTTCGGGTGGGAGGTGTCCCAACCCTTCCGCCCAGAGCGGGAAGGATTTTGGAATCAGCGTGATGGGATAGCGTTCCTCCAGACGCTCGAGGGCGAGGTCGGTGACGTAGCACCAGGGACAGATGTAATCAAAGAAGATGTGAATGGGAAGGAGGGGGGACATGGATTCTCCAAACTGGCAGGTTTACTCTTGACTGCGGGACAGGATGAATTATAATTTAGGAGTACTAAATAATCAAGGAGACGCCATGACCTCATTCGACCCCGCCCAGAGAAACGATTCTCTGCCTGCCCGAATTACCTCCGCGCTGTACCGCATCAGCCAGGCGATGAATCATCTGTTGCGGGCGCGCGGCGAGGCAGCGGGACTTTCCCCAGCGCAGATTCATGCCCTGCTCTTCCTGCAATATGCCCGCCCTGGTGTACGGACGATTGGAGGGCTGGCAGAGCGGCTCGCCGCCACCTATGCCACCGCCAGCGGCGTGGCAGACGCGCTGGAGCGCAAGCAGTTGCTCCGCCGCAAGCCGCTCGCGGAGGATAGGCGCACGGTCACGCTGAATCTGACTGCAAAAGGCGGGCGGGAAGCGGCGACAGTGGAGGATGTGCTGGGGGAGGTGGAAGCCGCCATCGCGTCCCTGCCCGAAGCGGAACAGGAGGCGCTTCAGCGCGCGGCGCAAGCCATTGTGCGGCGGCTGCAGGCGGCGGGTCACGTCAGGGTCTATGAGATGTGCTGGGGTTGTCGGTTCTTCCAACGCGAGGCGCATCCTGACGACCCGCGCGGTCCGCATCACTGCGCCTTTGTGGACGCGCCCCTGCCCGTTGCGGAGACGTATCTTGAATGTCCCGATTTCGTTCCGTTAAACCTTTGAAAGGAGGTGTTGCCATGCCCCTGCCAATCGTCCTGTATGGCGCGGCGGATTGCGACGATACCGAGCGCACGCGCGAACATTTGCGCGCGCTGGGCGCGCCGTTCCGCGAGGTAAGTATTGACCGCGACCCCGAGTCCGAACGATTCGTGGTTTTCATCAATGGCGGTTATCGCAGTACGCCGACACTGGTGGTTGGCGAGGGAAAACATAAACTGATTCTTACCGAACCGACGAATGAAGAACTCGACGAAGTATTGACTGGCAATTTCTAATCTAACCTCACCCAACAAAGGAGACTTTCCATGACTACAACTGCAATCCCTGGATATACCTTCAGCGCGACGAACGCGAAGTCGCCGCTCAGCGCCGAGGAGTTCGAAAATTTGAAGAAAGCGGTTCTTTTCGGACCCGAGGATGAATCCGCCCTGCGGATGGCGGGCAGCGTGCTGGCGGACCAGATCGAAGCCGTGCTGGACGTGTGGTATGGCTTTGTCGCTTCACATCCGCATCTGGTCTATTACTTCACGGATGGCAAGGGCAACGCCAACGGCGATTATCTCGCCGCAGTGCGCAAACGCTTCGGTCAGTGGATCCTTGACCTGTGCAACCGCCCTTACGATCAGGACTGGCTGAACTACCAGCAGGAGATCGCCCTGCGCCATCACCGCTCGAAGAAGAATCAGACCGACGGCGTGAAGTCCGTGCCGAATATCAGTCACCGCTACATGACCGCGTTCATCTACCCCATTACCGCCACCATCAAGCCGTTCCTTGCCAAAAAGGGACACAGCGCGGAAGAGGTAGAGAAGATGCATCAGGCGTGGTTCAAGGCAGTGGTTATGTCCATAACGCTGTGGAGTACTCCCTACATCACAGACGGCGATTTCTAAATCTGCCTTTAAAAGCAGAAAGGCGCTCCTCAGGCTCGCAACGGCTCCCCGCAAAGAGACACCGCTCATCCGTCTCACAGAAGCGCCCAATGCAAGATAGCCGAATTATGACGGCTTGTCAATGGAACGTCCGCCGCACGCATCCACGCGGCGGACGTTGCTCTTCGCCGCCTCGCGCCGCGTGGACACTTGCAGTGTTGAAACAACCGTCCCGAAGGTTTTGAAAGACGGCTACATTGGCTTAAATCAACCTTCGGGACGTTCTGGTATAACCCATTTGAAACGCACCCTTTATGTCTTTAGACGTTTGCCTGTTTGTTGTACAAGTACAACCCCCGCGAGCACAGTAACCATGCCCGCGATTTGTACAATATTCAAACGCTCATCAAGCAATAGCCATGCAAATAGCGCAGTGCCTAATGGCGAAAGATTGAGCATGATATTCATTTCAAGCGCCGAAAGCGCTTGAAGAGCATGATTATAGAGAATGTAAGCAAATGCGGTATTAACAGTTGCCAGCCATATCATGATTCCCAATGTAATCGGATTAAATGCAGGCATTCCTTCTATAAGAAACGCTATAAGCATAAGCGCGCCTCCGCCAATCGCAAGAGGTATTGCTGTGAGAGAAAGAGTGTCTACTTGTTGGTCTCTTGCCATTCCGCGTCCCAATACTCCAAACAGTGCGAAGCCAATTAATCCAATGGAGATAATGAAGATGCCCAGTAACTCATCTGCCTGTAACTTTTCGGAAAAGAACAAGCCGCTGCCAACAAGACTGATAATCATGCCCAAGATTTGCCAAAGCGATGGCGTTTCTTTTAACCATATTGTTCCCAAAAGTAAAATCAACAAAGGCAAAAGACTCGTAAGAAATGATACGGTTGTTGCAGAGAGATACTTAAGCCTCCAGAAAAACGCCCCATTTCCGATGGTGTAGGCGCTGATGCCAGTAGCAATTAGTCGTATCCATAAAGCGCGAGAGATGGGTTGGGAAGATTTGTAATTACGGATACTAAACGGGAGCAATAGGACAAACGCTCCAAAATACCGCAACCCCGCTATGGTTATCGGTCCCATATAATTTAGCGCTATTTTGACAAAGATAAATGATGAAGCCCAAATAATGGTGACCAATAGACTCTCTGCAACGGCGACTGAACGATGTGGTCTATCAGCGATTTGCATAGTTTATCTGATGGATGCGTATTTACACCAACCCCTTGTTCTTCGCCACCTTTGCCGCCTCGCGCCGTGTGGACACCTGTAGTTTGGACAGGATATTCCGTATATGCGTCTTGACCGTGTTCAGGCTGATGTTCAACGCTTCGGCGAGTTCCTTATCGGTCGCGCCGCGCGCTACTTCCGCCAGCACTTGGTGTTCGCGCTCGGTCAAACCGCTGTCGTCTTCTTTTTTCACAACCCCGTAATTGCTCAGACGGCGGAACTCCGCCAGTACGCGCGCCGCCAGCGATGGGGATAGCGCGGCTTCCCCTTTCATTGCCCCGTGCAACATCGCCAGCATATCCTGTGAGCGAATATCTTTCAATAGATAACCCTGCGCGCCGTTCTTCAACGCCTCGAACAACATCGCATCATCGCCGCGCACAGTCAGCATCACGATGAGGGTATCTGGCAAAGCCTGCTTGATCTGGCGCGTCGCTTCCAACCCGTCCATGCCAGGCATTTGCACGTCCATCAGAATCAAATCGGGCTTGAGTTCCTGCGCTTTGACCACGGCTTCGAGTCCATCGTTTGCTTCGCCGACCACTTCCAGGTCAGGTTGTGAAGCGATGATTCCCGCCAGCCCCTCGCGGAACAGGACGTGATCGTCCACCAGCAAAACGCGCATTCGACTCATAACGACGCCTCCACAAGCCAGCGCAATTCCAACCGCGTCCCCGCGCCGCGTCGCGAAACGATTTCGATCTGCCCGCCGATGTGCGCGGCGCGCGCCTGCATGATCTTCAAACCAAAGTGTCCGTTCGGTTCGGGTTGCGAAGAATCGAATCCCTTGCCGTCATCTTCAATTGCAATAAAGTAATGACCGTTCTCCCGACCCAGCCGCGCAGTGACGTGTTTCGCCTCGGCGTGACGCGCCACATTTTTCAACGCCTCACGCGTGATGTTCAACACCTGCTCCGCCACCTGACGCGAACAATCTGGCGCGGCTTCCATCTGCCAATTGATATGCAGATGGCTTTCCTCCGCGAACTCATCCATCGCATTTTGCAAACGCATTCGCAGGTCAAGCGCGGGCGGCGCGTCCTCCATCAGGCTGTTGATGGCGCGGCGTACTTCGCCTGTGGTTTTTTCGATTGTCTCGCGCGTCTTTCTCAAACGTTCGAGTGCGGCTTCATCCTGTCCGTCCGACACAAACTCAACCGTCTGGTCGGTCATCAATCCGAGATAGCTCAGCGTCTGCCCCAGCCCATCGTGCATATCCGCCGCGATGCGGTTGCGTTCTTCGAGCGCGGCAACCTTTTCCGCCTGCGCGTACAACTGCGCATTCTGCAACGCGACCGCGGCGGTGTTGGCGAGTTTGGTCACTACGCCTGTTGATTCTTTGGAAAAATGCCTGGGTTGGGAACTGCTAACGCACAACGCGCCCATCACTTGATCGCCGATTCGCAGGGGCGCGACCACGTGACTGGCGGCATGAGTATTGGAAAGCAAGGCGCAACCGCCTACACATTCTGTATTACTGCAAACCAGTGCTTGGTGGCTGGTGAGCACCGCGCTGGCGCGATTGACCGTGGACATGCGCTCCGAGTTCGTTGCGATGGAAGGAACGCCGCTGACGGCTTTGAGCAGGAGATATTGCTTCGCATCGTCCAACAAGCACAACATGGCAGAGTCGCCGTCCAATAACGCGCGGGCTTTATCGATCACGGATTTCAGTACGAGCTTCACATCCAGTTGCGATGTGATCTCGCGGCTGACCTCGTTGAGCGCGTCCAATTCGCGTGTGCGCTGGGCGACGCGCCTCTCCAGCGAATCGGTCAACTCGACCAGTTCCCGCCGCGAGGAGGACAGACTTGCGCGCATATTCTCGAACGACTCGCCCAACATCCGCATCTCACTCGGACCCTCGACCTGCACCTGCGTCTCGAAATCGTTCTGCCCGATCCTTTGCGCGGCGGCTTCCAACGCGTGAAGCGGACGGATCACCGAGCGATTCGTGGCCCAGCCGCCAACGACGATCAGGATCAACGCGCTGGCCAGGAAGCCGATCTGAATCGCGCGCAGGCGCGCCATTTTGACTTCCGCCGCGAATTGATAGGCGCGCACAACCTCGTCTGCCTGTCCGACGAGTTCCGTTGATTCTAATTGAATGAAGGCCAGCGCGTCATCCGTAGGCGCTGAAAGTGTTTCATCCAACGCGGCTCGGAATGCATTCCAACGCAAGTCAAGCATATTCAGTTTTTCCAATACTTCGGGATCGCGCGTGGGAGGCAGGGAGACCGTCTGACCTGGAAGATAAGGGACTTCACCGCCCGCGCGCAGGGCGGTGAGAGTCAAGTCAAAGGTGGATTCGGCTTCTCGAAGCGCGGCCAGCACATCGTCCGCGTGGGATTCGTTCCACTGTGCCGCCAGCCGAGTCATCTGCTGGATGAGCATCCGCTGGCGCCCTGCGAGATTAATCACCAGCGCATCCTGCCGCTGGGTTTCCAGCCCCCAATACGTCGCTCCCACAGAAACAGAGACGAGAGCGAGGAAGATAAAGAAAAGTATGTTCAAGCGGCTGCGGATGGTTTTGAACATCATGTCGTTTGCATTATAACCCGCTTGGGATTGCCAAGGCTTATTTACCCCATCACACCGTGCTGCGGATGATTTTCGAGCTGTATTGCGGTGCCTCCGCCAGGATCCACAATCGTGCGCGTCAATCGGTGCAATCGCTGGCGCCAGACAGAAATCATCGCTGGGAAAAATACCTGCTCGGTTATCAGCGCATTCCTGATGAAGAATTATCCGTCATCCAGGATGTTTTGTTGTCCATCCCCATCGAGAAGTTGATCAACCGCGCGGGAGCCAAAGCCAGATGCGAGCAGTGCGGAGAAGAAATCTTCAATGAACGGGAGGTTGTCTTAGAGAAGCGGGTATTCTGCCGCCCTTGCAAATCGGCGGCGATTTCGGTGGCGAAGGTGTTTGCAATGCTCGGCAAAAGGTGTGCGAGAGTAAGCTCAGTTTCGCGGAAAAGGGAGATGGATGGGTTCATAGGAAGCGCGCTGATATTTTGGATGAACTCTTTCTACTTAGGAAAGTTCATATCTTTGACATTGAATTCCAACTTGCTGATTAAATCTGACAAATGCACATTGGCAAGTGAGGGATAGATCACATCCGCCCCGTCAACCCGTTCGCGCGGACCCAGCCCTACGCAGCGGAATCCGCCTGCTTTGGCGGCTTCGACTCCGGCTGTGGCATCTTCCACAACAATACATTCAGCCCGGGAAAGTTTGAGTTGGGCGGCAGCGTGCAGAAAAATATCCGGCGCGGGTTTTTGTTGTTCAACACTTTGACCATCTGAAACTGCATCCAACAGATTCTCAATGCCCAGGCGTTGAATGACCTCGGGTGCATTCTTGCTGGCCGAACCCAGCGCTGATTTCAGCCCGGCGGCGCGTATTTCTTCGAGCAGTTCGCGCGCGCCGGGCAGCACATCACGCGGACTAATTTCACGGATAAATTCCAAATAATAGAGATTCTTGCGCTCCATCATTTCCTGAATTTGTTCTTCCGGGAAAGTGCGTCCTTTTAGAATCAACATCAAGGATGCGCGGCGCTGAATTCCACGCAGGGACTCGTTATCTTCACGGCTGAAAGGAATCTCAAGTTCGTCAGCAAGCCGTTTCCAACCGCGATAATGATATTCGGCGGTGTCGGTCAACACGCCATCAAGGTCAAAGATAAATGCTTTAATGGTCATGAGGTATTCCCGGTTTCTGCACCGGATGGGTTCTGAATATCGACAACCTGAATCTTGCCATGTTGGAAGAACTTGAACGATAAGCGCTTCCAGTGCTTTGGCATATGCGGAGAAGTTTTCCAGCCTTCTGCGTTGAGTCGCAAACCCCCAAAGCCAAAGACTACAGCTTGCCAGGTACCGCCTGCCGAAGCGCCGTGGATTCCATCACCGGCATTGCCGCGCACATCACGCAAGTCGGCGCGAGCCGCGCGGACGAAGTGTTCATAGCCATCTTCCGGATAGCCCATCATACAGGCCACAATCGCCTGAATCGAAGGCCCCAAGGATGATCCGTAGGTATGGTCAGTTCGCAGGTTGTAATAGTTGTAATTCGCGCGGATCGCTTCACCTGAATAATGATCGTGGAGCAGGTATTGCACCATCAATACATCCGGCTGTTTGATCGCCTGACATTCATTGGCAGCTTCGATACCAAAAATTTCGTGCATCGATTTGGTGCGCGGTTCGTAATCTGCTGGTTTGAAATCTTTTAGATCAAAAAATCCATCGAATTGTTCAATCAACCCGTCAGGCTTAACAGATAAATGCATATTCGCCGCCACCTTACGCCATTTTTCCAAGCGGACTTCGGTCAGGTTTAAGCGTTCGGTTAGGTCGGTTAATTTTTCTGGGCATTTCACCTTTAGCCAATCAAGCACGGTAAATGCAGTCTCAAGATTCCATTGCGCAAGACAATTGGTATAAGCATTGTTGTTGACATGGTCGTGGTATTCGTCCGGGCCAATGACATCGTTATATTCATAACGGTTGCGTGCCTCGATCCATTCGGCGCGTGTGCCAAAGAAACTCGCTGTGTCCAGAATCAACTCGGCGCCGCGCTCGCGGAACCAATCATCATCGCCCGTCACCCGCCAATATTGATACGTACCATACGCTACATCCGCTGAAATATGGATGGCAAGATCACCCGTCCAAACCCGCGCCAGTTTTTTCTTATCTTTAAAGTCCGGCACCCATGTAGGCGTCACTTCCTCGCCAGTATCGGCGCTTTCCCATGCAAACCATGCGCCCTCGAAACCGTTCTCTTTTGCCTTTGCGCGCGCGGCTGGCAATGTGTGAAAACGATAATCCAGCAGATTTCGGGCAATGTGCGGCGACGTATACGTGAAGACCGGCAGCATAAAAATTTCAGTATCCCAAAAGGCATGTCCGCGATAGCCAAAGCCGGAGAGCGTTTTTGCGCCAATATTGACTCGCTCATCATGACGCGGCGCGGCGATAAGTAATTGGAATAGGCTGAAGCGGACTGCGATCTGGGCTTCATCATCCCCTTCAATGATAACGTCCGCTCGCTTCCATTCCTGCGCCCAGGCCTGTTGATGCGCTTCGAAAGCAGACTCCCAGTTGATGGCTTTTCCAGCGTGCTCAACAGCCATGCCGACCGGGTCAGATGTATCGCGTGAAGTGGCAATGCCGACAAATTTTTCCACGCTCAGTATTTGACTGCGCTTGACGGTAAATGTCTGACTCAAAGTGGGAAAATTTTCAACATCCCAAAAAGCAGTTTCCAGCGGAGTCTGATCCGAGTCCACCTTCATGGCAAGAGCCAGATCCAGATTCGTCGCGCGCGTACGGGTGTGAAGGAATGCAATTGAGTCGCGTTGTCCCTGAGCCACCCGCCTCCAGTGCATGATCCCTTCATTATCCATATTCCCGTTAAGCCCGGCGCGAACCTCAACAGTGCCGTCGAATTCTGGTTCTACCTGACAGCGCAAACACAGCAGGTGCTCATCTTCAAGTGAAGCAAAGCGTTCAAATTTGAGAGTCGCTACACAGCCAGAGGGTGAACGCCAGCGAACATTGCGGATCAGCAGGCCAGTCCGCAGGTCAAGATGACGATCGTAGGATTCGACAGTCCCAGAATCAAGCGAAAAGCATTCGCCGTTTAATAAGATGATCAGTGAAAGCCAATCAGTGGCATTGGCAAGTTCGGTAAAAGCAATCGGCACGCGATCAAACATGCCATGCACAAAAGTTGCGCGGCTATCGGCGGGATAACCTTCTTCAAATGCTCCGCGTGTGGAGAGGTAGCCGTTGCCGATGGTGAAAATGGTTTCTTTATGATGCTGGCTTTTAGGTTCAAAGATGTCTTCGGAGATTATCCACATGTTTTTTTCCTCAATGACGAAATCGGTATGGAGAGATGTCAGCCTTCTTTGGAGCCAGTCGTTGCAATGCTCTGGATGAAGTAACGCTGAAAAAGGAAGAACAGAATCAAGATGGGCAGGGTATTGAAGAGCGACCCCGCCAGAATGACGGAATAGAGTGTGTAATACTCACCGCGAAACCATTGCAGACCAATCGGCAAAGTAAAGTTCTCAGGACTGCGCAGGATGAGCAGGGGTTCCATGAAGCGGTTCCACTCACCCTGGAAGGTCAGCAGTGCGAGAGTGATCAATTGTGTCTGGCTGATGGGCAATACAACCCGGAAAAAGGTGCCGAAGCGGCTGGAGCCATCCATGGTGGCGGCTTCTTCCAGTTCTTTGGGAAAGGATTTATAGAACTGTGTCATCATGAAAACGCCAAAAGCGTCCACCACGTTGGGCAGGATGACGCCGCCCAGTTTGTCGATCAGACCGAAACCTGTTGGAATGATCAGCTCACCCAGATGTATACCACCCCGGATAAACCCCGGCCCGATGATTAGAAACTTAGGGATCAGTGTAACGACGCCCGGCATCATCATGGAGATCAGCAGGGCGTTGAACAGGAATTTTTTGAGGGGGAATTCAATTCGAGCAAAGGCATACCCCGCCATCGCGCAAAACAGAACGCGCAAGACAGTCACAACGACTGCAATGACAGCGCTGTTCAGCAGCCAGCGCGGAAAGAGATCGAACGAAGAGAATACCGTCTGGTAGTTTGCAAACGTAAACGGCGTGGGCATCCAGAGCGGGGGAGTGTAAGCGTTCTCGATTGGTTTCAGTGAGAATACCAAAGTAAAGTATAGCGGCGTCAGGCAGATGATCGCCCAAACTGTGAGAAGTGTATAAAAAACTGGAGCTTTGATACGTTCCCAACCGTCTATCAATTGCTCTCGCGTGGAACGGTTATCTGACAATGGGGATGTGGCAGCCATAGTGTTCTCTTACTCGGTAGTGGAACCGCCGCCTTCGATGACGCGGCGTTGGATAAAAGTCACGGCGATAATGATCAGGGCCAGAATGACGGACAAAGCAGAGGCTTGCCCCATCTTGACAGTCGTGTCGCGGAACGCCCACTTGTAGATCAGGTACGTGATCGTCGTAGTGGAGTCGAGCGGGCCGCCGCTGGTCATGACAAAAATCTGATCGAAAACCTGGAAGGTTCCAATCACACTGACCGTGATGACAAAAAACAAGATCGGTCTGAGCATTGGGACTGTGATGTACAGAAAAGTTTGTAATTTATCCGCGCCGTCGATCTCGGCAGCTTCATAAAGTGTGGTGGGAATATCCTGCAAGCCAGAAAGGAAGATCAACATGAGTGTGCCGCTGGTTGTAAAAATATTCATGCCCATAATGACATAAAATGCGGTGTTGACATCATCCAGCCAGTTGATCGTCAGGCCGAATATCTGGTTGAATACGCCTTGTGGAGCAAACAGCCAGACAAAGATCAGCGAGATAACCACCGAGGATGTAACGGAAGGCAGGTAGAAAATAGTCCGAAATAATTTTCGCGCGCGTAATTTCTGGTCCATCGCGAAAGCAAGGATCAGGCTGATGATGGTCTGCAAAGGAACAACAATGAAGACATATTTGAAGGTATTGGGCAGAGCCTTCTGCCAAAAAAGCTCATCAGTTAATACCCGCTGATAGCTTCCCAATCCCCACCATTGCGGCGGACTGAGCAGGTTGTATTTTGTGAAAGAGAGGTAAAGAGCGTAACCAAGCGAAAATACACTGAATGTGAAAAAAATAAAAAGCCAGGGTGCGACGAAAAGATAGCCTGTCAGTGCTTCCGTTATCTTTTTGTTCCTGAACGTGGTCATCGGCCTCCTTACAAATTAATAACTCACCTTACGCAGTTCAATCCCGAAGGGATGGCAGGATGATAGAAAATTACGTGAAAGAATTCCAAATCCCGAAGGGATGATATTGATTTTACGAGCCATGACACCCCTGCGGGGTTGAATTTGGCACATCCCAAAAACTATAATCATTTGACCCCTTCGGGGTCTTCGAGTAAATCGCGTAAGAGAGCGTTTCTTAAGTGCTTTTTTGTACACGGACTGCACGGATTTCACGGAGTCTCACGGAAAAACCTTTTAAAAATCCGTGTTTGCCCGTGTAATCCGTCAAATCCGTGTACTTAAGAAACAGTCTCTAAGGTGAGTTAATAAGGATCAGTTGCGGAATGGCAGGGCAGACTTGAGTCTGCCCTGCCATTAACTTTATAGAACGGGCTTATTGTTTCAAAGCCTCGCGCACAGCCTCAGCGGCCTGTTTCAGCGCATCCGCCACAGGTTGGCTCTCTTTGTAAATGCGTTCGAGAGCCTTACTCATCTGGTCGTTCACATCCGAGCCTACTGAACCCCAGAAGAAGGGTTGGGCATTGTTGAGCGCGCCATTGAAAATGGCGGCGGAGTTCGAGTTATTCGTGAAGTATTCGCTCCCTTGCAGGGAAATGCGTGTGGGCAGGGCAAAGCCGCTTTCGAGAACAGTCTTCTGGCTGGCCTCATTGGTCAGGAAGTCAACAACTTTCCAGGCGGCTTCGGGGTTCTTGGTATTCTTGGAAATGCCCCATGCAACGGTGAAGATCAAGTTGCCTTCACCTCCTGGTCCAGCAGGCGGGATCACAACACCATACTTCGTGCCGGGGAACTGGTCACGCAGGTAACTGATCAGCCAACCGCCTTCATACACCATGGCACATTGACCCTTGCCGAAAACGGTCCCTTGCCAGCCTTCACCGACATCAGCAGGGGCTACGCCTGTCTTGTTGGCGCGGAAATCAGTATAGAATTGCGCAGCGCCAATCGCCGCATCCGAATCGAGGGTGGTGTCGGTGTAATCCGCATTCATCACCGTGCCGCCGTTCTGGAAGACGAAGATGGGGAATCGGCCAGCATCTGGGGCCATACAGATGCCATAAACGGGTTTGGTGGCATCTGTCAGGTCGGTTGTCTTTTCGGCGGCGGTTTTCAGGTCGTCCCAAGTCCAGTCATCGGTGGGATAGTCCAGACCGGCCTTGTCGAAAAGATCCTTGTTATAGAACAATCCCAGCGTGTTGAAATCTTTCGGAATGCCATAAGTCTTACCCTCAAACTTGAAGGCATCGATTAGGGACGGGATGAAATCCTCGTTCTTGACGCCGGATGCGCTCATCAAATCATCCATAGGCAAGATAACATCATTCTTGGCAAGTTCCTGCCACCAGAAGATATCCATGTAATACAAGTCAGGTTCGGTGCCGGAAGCGATGGCGGTCAGAAGCGCCTGCTTGTAGTCGCCGGTGATCGGCTCGTATTTGACTGTGATGCCGGGATTCTCAACCGAGAATCTATAGAGCAGCGATTCAAGTAAAGCCGTTTCAGACGGGCTGGAGGCCCAACCCGAAAGGCGCACTTCAACTTGCCCGGCCGGGACTTCGACAATCTGCGTTTCTTTGACGGTCACGATTTGTGGTGTGCCCGTAGCGGGACTGCCACAAGCGGTTAGGAGCAGGGCCGCAATAAAAAACAGAGACAACACTTTGGACAGCGATTTCATAACTTTCTCCTTTATTTTTTGTACATATGGTTGGCAAAATGATGGATGTATGGTAAAAGGGCTATACCCTGGTTTTAGACAACGACTTTCACCTCCTATGCGAGTGTGGAGTAAAGATGAACGCATCGCCCGAAGAAGTGACTGCATTCATCGACAGAGTCCGAGCCAGGGCTTTTTCTATCCTGAAGCTCGCACTATCAACCTGGGCTTGAGCAAAGCCTGATGGTCTTGCGGTGGATTTCTTTCCATCAGCGAAACCAGGATTTCGACGCATTTGTGCCCGGCTTCGCTGATAGGCTGGCGCACGGTTGTTAGCGCCGGTTGAAGGTATTGTGACATGGGGGCATCGTCAAAACCGACAATTGCCACATCACGGCCTACCTCCAGGCCACGTTCGCGCGCTACATGCAGTGCGCCAATCGCCTGTGTATCATTGAGCGTTACGATCGCGGTTGGGTGATTTGCTTCGGGGAGTTCAAGCAGACGGAAAGCCGCTTCACGCCCAAACTCGTAGGTTCCCTCACCACGTTCGATCCACTCAGGGTGGGTTTTGAGTCCCGCCGACTGCATTGCCTGAAAATAACCGCGCATACGTTCATTGCCCACGCGGGAGTTGTCCGGCCAGGCAATTGCGGCGATCCGCCGGTGTCCATTTGCAATCAAATGCTCCACTGCCTGAAGCAGCCCGTCAGCGCCGTCAACATCCACATAGGGGAAATCCAGCTCTGGATTGGAACGACCGAAAGACACAAACGGAACCCGTCGTTCCAGCAGGAAATTAATCCTCGGGTCGTTATAGTTCACGCTCGAGAGCACAAAACCATCCACTCTGCTGGTATCGATCAATTCGCGATAATCATCCACGTGCGCCTGCCCTGCACGGAACGGGAAAGGCAACAGGTGATAGCCGGCCGCTTCAGCCTCTCGCACCATGCTGGTCAGGAACAGATCGAGAATATGATTGACTTGGTCCGGGGAAGTTTGCACCCAAGAATACCCAATCATAAGGCTGCGTTTGGCGCGCATATTGCGGGCGATCTGGTTGGGCCTGTAGCCCGAATCGCGAACGGCATCCATGATCCGCTTTTCTGTTTCTTCGGATACCTGAATTTTCCGGTTCAGAACCTTGGAGACAGTTTGATAACTGACCCCAGCCTTGGTTGCGACTTGTTTGAGCGTGATCATGCGTGCCATAAGTTTTTCTTGTAGGCGAACGTTCGTGCGAACGTTCGCCTACATAGTACAACGTTCAATAAGAGTTGTCAAGTAGCAATTCTGAGAATGTTTGATTTGGGTGGAAAGACTTGGCTCGAATCATACACATTCGCTAATAATTCGAGTAAACTCATAGAATGGGATTCCCAATAAATGCATAATGAACTCTGGTACAAAGACGCAGTCTTCTATCAAATCTCTGTGCGTGCCTTCAAAGATAGCAATGGCGACGGTCACGGTGACCTGCGCGGATTAACTGAAAAACTCGACTACATCCAAAATCTCGGCGTAGATTGTATTTGGATCATGCCCATTTATCCATCACCATTACGCGACGATGGCTATGACATTGCAGATTACTACAACGTGTCGGATGAATACGGCAAACTGGATGATCTCAAAGGATTGATCGCCGCCGCCCATGAGCGCGGAATCCGCATCATCATGGACCTGGTGCTGAATCATACATCTGACAGACATCCTTGGTTCCGAGCATCGCGTTCAGATAAAAATTCTCCGTATCGCAGTTACTATGTATGGAGTGACACAGATAAAAAATACGAAGGTGTCCGCATCATTTTCGGCGACATTGAAAAATCCAACTGGGCATGGGACGATAAGACACAACAATATTACTGGCATCGTTTTTTTTCTTCACAGCCTGATCTGAATTTTGACAATCCCGCCGTACAAGCTGAAATGCTGAATGTCGTGCGCTTCTGGCTGACCCTCGGCATTGACGGCTTCCGTGTGGATGCGCCCACCTACCTCTTCGAACGCGAAGGCACGAACTGTGAAAGCCTGCCCGAAACACATACCTATCTAAAACGCATACGCTATTTAATTGACAACGAATTTCCCGAAGCCATCATGCTGGCAGAAAGTAATCAATGGCCGCAGGAACTCAGTCAATACTTCAGCAGCGGCGATGAGTTTCACATGGCATTTCATTTCCCGCTTATGCCGCGCATCTTCCTTTCGCTTGCGGAGAACAACGCCGCGCCCATTACTGAGATATTAAAAGATACGCCATCGATTCCAGAAAATTGTCAGTGGGCGATCTTCCTGCGAAACCATGATGAACTCAGCCTCGAAATGGTGACAGATGAAGAGCGTAAATTAATGTGGCATAAATTTGCACCCGAGCCGCAAATGATCCACAACCTCGGCATCCGCCGCAGGCTTGCTCCCATCCTCAACAATGACCGTTGTAAGATCGAGCTGGTCAATTCATTATTATTCACATTGCCCGGCTCCCCAATTATCTATTATGGCGATGAGATCGGCATGGGCGACAACCTCAATCTTCCAGACCGAAACGGTGTGCGCACGCCCATGCAGTGGAATTCTTCACCCAACGCAGGGTTTACAAAAGGCGAACCATTTACTGAATTGATTCAAGGCCAGTACGGTTTTCAGCATGTCAACACAGAGGCGCAGCTTGCGAATCCTGATTCGCTTTATCGCGCCATTCGCCGCATGGTTCACATCCGCAAAGAACATCATGTCTTCGGACGCGGCTCGATTCATTTCATCGAAACAAATGACACGGGTATTCTTGCTTATGTGCGCGAACATGGCGGAGAAAAAATATTCATGATCCACAACCTTGGCAATTCTATAAAGTCTTTTACACAACCTGGCGAACATCAAAGCGAATATATAAATTTATTAAACAATGAAACACAAGATATGCAGAGTATGAAATTAAACCCATACTCATATCACTGGATGAAAAAAAAATAACAAATAACTCAACGCCAGGCTAAGTTTTTTTACATTTTCCCCAACCTCGACCTGCCCCGCGCCGCGCCGGAGTTTCCCCCCCCCGTTTTAACACCTTCCACGCGAATCCGCACCGGCACCTCGCCCGCGCGTTCCCTGCCCGCTTCGATGGTGAGCGTGATCTTCGTGCCGGGCTTGATCGAAAATTCGATCTCGTTTGCTGGCGGCGCTTTGCGTTTGGGTTTGGATTTGGATTTGCGCTTTGCAGTCGGCATCGGATGCATCCCAATTTTTTCGGTGATCTCGATAGGTTCGATGATTGTATCACCGCGTTTCCCTCCCCGCACGCGGGTCACCTACTTTTGCAATGTGCGGAATCCGGTGTACGCGACGCGCCACGTTTGCGCGGCGGAGCGGTCCTGCTCTTCGGCATCGGCGCGCCCGCAGACAGGCTGGCAAATCAATTTGGGCGGCAACATTTCCCATGCAAAAACTGTATAATTTTAGAACACATTCGAACTCATTAACCAACTCACCTTACGCACCGTCCCGAAGGTTGGAACGAAAAACAGCATTGATTTGCAAGAACCTTCGGGACGTTTCGCAAACCTTCGGGAGACCATTCCAATGAAAATGAATTTCCCAAAAATCATTCTTCTGCTGCCAGTCTTTTTAGCGTCCTGCGCGCCGGCGGCCGCGTCCCGACAGGGGTTCTCCGGTTATATCGATTCGCCCTATATTGTCCCGGACGGCACGGCCATTTACTTTCTCCATTCCGTGGCGTCCACCTATGACATGCTGACCGGAAACCCAAATGCCAAACCGGTGGCGGAATACTTCCCGAACCACCAGGGGCAGGGCGGCGCGTATTGGTACAATACGGACCTGTATCGCAGCCAGAAAAATCCCAACGGCACATGGGGACAGCCGCAAAACCTGGGACCTCAAATCAATACCGAGAATCTCGAATGCTGCATGTGGACGGACAGCGCTGAGACCGTTCTCCTTTTTGTCCGCTCAGCCGGCACGGGCGACACAGCCGTGACCATCCCTTATATCGCGCGCAGGGATTCGCGGGACGAACCCTGGGGAACGCCCCAGGAACTTCCCGGCGAATTTGGTTTGGCGGCAAATGAATTTACGGATTTCCATCTGACGCCCGCGGGCAATCTTTATTTTTGGAGCCCTTGGAACGGCAACGGTACGCTGTTTTACGCCGCCTCGACCGGAACCGGAGAATGGGGAACGGCTGAAAACCTGACCATGTTTGAATCGCAGGTGGACGAATCCCAACCCTGGGTCAACGCTGATGAAACCATCCTCTTTTTCAACCGCCGCGCTCCCGACGGGAGTACGGAACTTTGGATGGCTGCGCGTCCGACCAAAGAGTCCGCGTGGGGGGCTGCCGAAAAGGTTGTTTTGACGGGGTTCGAGGAACCGGCGGGAGGTCTGGTATGGGGCGAACCGAGTTTTGATTCCAGCGGCGCGATGTATTTTGTCCGCTTCAATGTCTCCCTGCCGGGTTGGGATGCGGAATTGATGAAAGCGGAGCGAAACGCCGATGGCAGTTACGGTCCCCCGCAGCCGCTGGTATTTGATCTCGAAACGCCCTGATGGACCCCGCCCACACACAACCCGCCATCTCTTGTTTCATGCCCGTTGTTGCACAAGGAAACAAATGAAAACAATCAAAAATATTCTGCTTGTCTTATCCACTGGTTATATATTTTTCTATTTTTCGGAGCGGCTGTTCTGGGCGCGTTTTCGTCCAGAGGATTCGGCGGCGGAATGGCTGTGGACATGGCTCGCCTATTCGCTCATGGCGTATGTCTTTTTGTTTCTTGTTTCCTGGTTTCGGGTGAAAAATATTTGGGGGATATTTCTGGCAGGGGCGGCGTTTGGATGGCTGGGAGAAGGGGTGATCGTGCAAACCACTTACGAAGATCTTCCTCTTTCGATTTCTTTTACCGCGCTGGCCTGGCATGCGCTGATTACGGTCTGGGTGGGGTGGTATGCGCTGCGCCTGGCGTTGTTAAGGTCCACCTGGGCGACGGTGAAATGGGCGGCGTGGGTCGGGGTCGGATTTGGGTTCTGGGCGATTAATTGGTGGCTGGAACCGGATGGCGGCGTCTCCACCTTGGCTGAGTTCGCCGCGCATCTGTTTCTGGCGACGTTGATTGTCGTCCCCGCCTATGGGCTGGCAAATTGGAGCAGTTCAGAACGTTTCGCGCCGCCCCGCTGGATGACGTGGCTGGCAGGGGGATTCTTTGCGCTGGCATTCGTTGCGGCAGCGCCTGCCGCGCCCTCGGCGGCAATCATCCTGCCTGTGTTGCTCGGCTTGGTGTATCTGGGATTAAGGCGTAATCGGCTGAATGAGAAAGACGGCTCGCTGCTTGACGTTCTGCAGGGTCCTGTTCCAGCAGGGAGATTGCTCGCCCTGTTCATTTTGCCGCTTACAGGGACGCTGGTATATGCGGGCGCATTGGCGTTGGACCTCCAATGGCAAACCAATTGGCTTTTGTATCTCGTCACCACGCCGTTGGGGTTTATCCTGTTTGGAGTCGGGTTCTATAAGATGTTTAAGGGAAAGCCTTCGGGAGGTTCTGCGTAACGCGAAGTTTAGGAGATTCTGATGAAACGCTTGCTCATTCTCACTCTTGCCCTTGCTTTCTTTCTCACCGCCTGCCTGTCCTCGTCAGGGGATGCCACCCCTGCGCCAGGGCGGACGGGCGACGGATGGGTTCATGGTTCCACACAACCGGTTCTCGAATCGAATCAGACGACATTGGACGGCATCCCCGCCGACCCATCTGTCATTAAAGACCCGGCGGGTGGATCTGGGTACGTCATGTACTATGGCGCCGCGCGAGGGGATTTTTCGGATCCGCTGATTCGTATCTTTCGCGCGACATCCCAGGACGGGATGCAGTGGACTCGTTCAGACCGTCCTGTCTTAGAACCGACAGCCGGAGCATGGGATTCCACCAATGCCGAGACGCCATGCGTCATCATCCTGCCGGACAAATCGTTACGCATGTACTATTCAGGCGCGCTCGACCCCGAAGACGAACGATTTCAAATCGGTTTCGCATTTTCGGAGGACGGAATTACGTGGACAAAACCCGCAAACAATCCCGTGATTACCCGCGGAACGCCGGGGTCATTCGACAGTTATTCAGCCATGGATCCCAGCGTCGTCTTGAAAGACGATACTTATTACATGTGGTACATGGGCATCTCCGACGCGTTCAAAACCGCCATTGGGCTGGCAAAAAGCCCGGACGGCATTCAATGGACCAAAGTGGGACTCGTTCTCGAACTCGATTCCGAGCGGCGGGACCCCAACGATCTCGGCGTGACGAATCCGAATGTCATCTGGAACGGCGAATCTTTCGAGATGTTCTACACCTTGCTGGGCCCGGATGCAACTGCGGGACCGATCTTTCATGCCGTCTCGGATGACGGCGAGCATTGGAAAAAGGACGCCGAGCCGGTGTTGGAACGAGGCGCCGGCGGACATTGGACGGCGAGCGGCGTCAGTTCGCCCACCGTTCTGCTGGAAAAGGACAAATACTTGATGTGGTACGCGGGCATGTACACCGACGGAAAGTCGTTCCTTGAGGGGGGGATTGGATACCTGATGAAACCGCTGACCGGCATTCCTTAGCCGAAGCATCCCGAAGGCTGCTCACCCTTCGGGATGCTTTGCATCTACTCCGCGCAGCACGACAACCTGGCGGGGTCTTTGAAATACGAAATCGCCGCAATCTTCAACGCTTCCGCCATGGTAGGATAGCGGAGATTCCGCAAATGTTCAGGCATGGGCGCTCCTCACCACCATTCGCACCGCATCGCCCTTTCGCTCCGCCAGCCGTTTGAGCATAAAATCTTATTGGCACAGTATCACGGGCGAAGAAGTGGTTGCTTTTTTGAAACAAATCCTTCGGCTAGTTCGTGGTTACATTGTGCTGGTCTGGGATCGCCATCCAATTCATAAGCGCAAAGCGGTTCAGAGTTTTATTCAATCGCAAAAGCGTCTCGTTGTTTTTGAATTTCCAGTTGCTGCTCCTGAATTGAATCCAGCAGAATTTATCTGGACCCAAACTGTTGAATATGTCGCAGGAACTGCTCCGCATGATAAATATGATAGGACTTACGCAAAATAGGCACAAAACCACCAAATACGGTGTTTGATGGGATCATAAAACGGCATATATGGGTGGTTTTGCGTAAGTCCTATATGAATTACAGGCAAATGTTTTCGCAGGCATTTCTCGAACTCGAATTTCGCAATCGCGCTTGTTCTCTTGTTTGCACGGCTCCAAGCTTGACTGGATCAATTAATGGACTTATTTTTTTCAAAAATCAGTAGGTATAGGTAATCATATATACTGCCTAAATTGGGACAAGCGAATAGAGAGCCCATTCCCGCGAATTCTTCAACCTCTGCTTATCCATGCAAGCGCTTACCCAGATATGTTCTGACCTTGACGATAGTGCAAAGGGATCCATTTATACATGCTTAAGCACACAGTATTATTACAGAAACTATGTCTTGCTTAAGAATTTTCAGTTATCGGTTATTCGCATGGACTATAATCGACTGCAATTCCCATTTGCAATTATCATAAACAATACCATCGCCAAAACTAGACTAAGAAAGTAGGGCTTTTCGGGTAAAGTAAGTTTACCAAGACCACAAAACCCGAGAAACCCATGACAGAGATTCTAGCACTTTTACAAAACATTGCGCCAGTTGTAAGCGCGACAAATTTGCGGCAAATGAGCCAGGCAATCTATGGCATGTTGATCAGCAATGGACGGATCACAATGCTGGAAATTTCACGCTGGACAGAGCGGGGGAAGTTACCGAACCATCCAGCGTTTGTACCATACGCCATTGCTCTGGCTACAAATCCAGTGGATCTTTTTTGTTAGCCAGTTACAAAAACCAACCCACGAATATATTGCGGCAGGCGATGAAGTGGTATTTGGCAAAGCAGGCAAAGAGACTTATGGAATTGGATGTTTCTTTTCCAGCCTGCAAAACCGAGTGATTCCTGGTTTATCGTTCTTTGTATTTTCAGTGATAGATGTCAAAGCGCGTCAATCGTATCCAATTCAAGCAGTTCAAATAGTCAAAGAGAAAGAAGAGCGCAAGGCGAAGGGAAATAAAAAATCGGACAACTCAGAAAAGCGTTCTGTTGGCCGTCCAAAAGGCAGCAAGAATAAGGTTGACAAGCAGCCCGATTTGAGCCCTGAATTATTGCGGATTCAGCCCGTCTTACAGGCGTTTTTGGCGATTTTGAAAGGCGTTTTGGCTATACCGTATCTGGTCATGGACAGTCATTTCGGAAATTACCCAAGTGCTTGGATGGTTTTACAAACAGGTTTGCATTTCGTTTCAAAACTTCGCTCAGATGCTGCTCTATATGAACCCTTTACAGGAAAATATGGTAGACGCGGCGCTCGCCCCAAGTATGGCGAAAAAGTGGATGTGCGCAAGATGAAAAAGAAATATTTGAAAAGCGACAAACAGGAAGACGGCATTCGTACGCAAATTTATCAAGCCGCTTTGCGTAACAAAGGATTTGCCTTCTCAATCAATGTTGTCGTCATCCTGAAAACTAACCTTTCAACACGCAAGCAAGCGCATATCATTCTATTCAGCACAGACTTGACGTTGCCCCATGAAAAACTCTTTGATTACTACACTCTGCGTTTCCAAATCGAATTCAATTTCCGTGACGCCAAACAGTATTGGGGCTTGGATGATTTCATGAACGTCAAAGCACAAGCTGTGACCAACGCAGCTAATCTCTCTTTGTTCATGGTGAACTTCAGCTCTGTTCTTTTGCACCGTTATCGAGAACACAATCCTGAGTTCAGTGTTCTGGATTTGAAATCTCATTATCGCGGTTGCAGGTATGCTTCTGAGACAATAAAATTACTTCCGCAAAAGCCTGATGGCATTTTATTAGCTGAAATATTTGAACAAATTGCCCGTTTAGGCATGGTTCATCCTATTTTCGAACCAATCCCTGCTTCATAATTGGCGAAGGTATTGATAAAGGTATCTTATGGACAATCATCTTGTCTCGGAAAACTCTCCCTACCTGCTTCAACATGCGAACAACCCTGTGGATTGGTATCCTTGGGGAGAAGAAGCGCTTAATAAAGCTAAAGGTGAAAACAAACCCATTTTCCTTAGTATTGGTTATGCTGCCTGCCACTGGTGTCACCGCATGAGGGAGGAGAGTTTCGAAGATCCTGAAACCGCTTCACAGATGAATCAAGAATTTGTAAGCATCAAAGTGGATCGAGAAGAACGTCCAGATATAGACGGAATATATATGCAAGCTACCGTTGCCATGACCGGCTCTGGTGGCTGGCCTATGTCTGTCTTCCTCACACCCGACTTGCGTCCTTTTTTTGCCGGCACATACTTCCCACCTGTTCGACGCTACAACATGCCATCCTTCAAAGAAGTCTTAAGTAGTATTGCCAAAGCATGGCGTGAAGATGTTCAGGAAGTGGATCGAGTTGGAAATCAGGTACTCGAACATATTCGTCCACCTCTACACAGCCCCGAGAACAAGAATGAAAGTACCACTGAAGTTCTTGAAGCAGCAATAAAAAGCCTACTCGATTCCTACGATTGGGGATATGGAGGCTGGGGTTCAGCGCCGAAGTTTCCGCAACCCATGACAATCGAATTTCTTTTACGCCGGGCAACCACCGATACAACCCAACGCGAACAAATACTAAAGGCTGTCTCTCATGGATTGAATGCAATGTCACGCGGCGGGATGTATGATGTCGTTGGCGGTGGTTTTTCCCGTTATAGCGTCGATAATTTTTGGAGAACGCCTCACTTTGAAAAAATGACATATGATAATGCCCAATTAGCCCTGGCATATCTGCACGGGTATTTGGTCACTGGCAACACCGACTATCGCAGGATTTGCGAGGAGACACTGGATTTTGTCCTGCACGAATTGACCCATTCAGAAGGTGGTTTTTTCAGCAGCTTGGATGCCGACTCGGAAGGTGAGGAAGGGAAATTCTATATCTGGACACCAGAGGAGCTCGAAGAAGTGCTCGGATCAGATTTCGACTTTTTCAAAGCTGCCTATGGCATTACCCCATCTGGGAACTGGGAAGGTAAAACCATCCTGCAACGTGCTCTGGATGATTCCACGCTCTCAGCCCGTTTCAATATGGAGCAAGAAGAACTTTTGCAAAAATTATCAAAATGTCATGCAAAACTTTTAGAAGCAAGAAGTTTACGCATCCGCCCCGCCACCGATGACAAAGTGCTGGTGATGTGGAATTCCCTTATGCTCAAAGCCTTCGCAGAGGCTGGACGTTATCTGAATAGGCAGGATTATCTTCAAGTAGCCATTCGTAACGCTCGTTTCTTGTTGGATAACCTTTACGTAAATGATCGACTACACCGATCCTGGCGGGATGGACAGGCAAAACATAATGCCTACCTCGAGGATTATGCCGGTTTGATTTTGGCGCTTTTGGCGTTATATCAATCTGATCCGAATAAGGAATGGTATCTTTCGGCTATAAAACTCGCCGATGAAATGGTGGAACACTTCGTTGATCCGAATGGAGGTTTTTTTGATACCCGCGATGATCATGAAACCCTCCTTGTACGTCCGAAAGATATTCAGGACAATGCCACCCCATCTGGGAATGCACTCGCCGCTACTGCCCTACTCGAGCTGGCAGCGTATGGAGACCGCCCGGCATGGCGGGATCTTGCCGAGGAGATGCTTTCCTCAGTATATGGAGTCATGCTGCGGTATCCAACAGCTTTTGCACAGTGGCTGTGCGCGGCAGACTTTGCTGTTGGTCCGACTCGTGAGGTAGCAATTATCGGTGACTCACAGCATACCGAAACCAAAGAATTGTTGAATACCCTCTGGAAAACGTTCTGGCCCCGACAGGTAACAGCGATTTCCAATTACCCGCCGGAGCCGGATGCGCCAGCCTTGCTGAAGGATAAACCTTTATTGAATGATCTTCCAACAGCATACGTGTGTCAAGGATTTGTTTGTTTACAGCCAGTCAATTCGCCAACTGAGATGGAGTCCCAACTGGCGAATAACTCACATCCTTAGTGAGCCATTAAACCATAACTAGTTTCTGGTGCAAAAGTGGCAGCGTAGCACATAAACAATTGACAAACGAAAAGCCTCTTTGGTAAAAGGAAGGTAACCAAACCAAATCCATACCGCAGAGGCACTCCAATGTTACGTGAACATTACCCAACTGACAAG
>JACRLB010000032.1 GCA_016235445.1 Chloroflexota bacterium
TACAAAAAATGGAAACCCGTAACTCCTGCGATGGCGGCTGGCTTGACCGATCATGTTTGGACAATGGATGAATTGCTTAGTTTCCGCGTACCACCAAAATCACTATGGAAATGACCTTTCACTCGTTACAGGGACACTACCATATTTCGGGGTAACTATTTTTAAGCACCACCAAATACAGGAAGAAATGCCGTTCTTTCGACTTTCTTGGCATATTTGGCATAGTCATTTTGTGGCTACCCCGTTTTTTTGAGAAGATACACCAATTTTTCTAATTCACGCCAATTTTCAAATCAATTTGTAAAAATTCGCGGAATTCGCGGCAAAAGGTTTATTGCTTGAAATTCAATCCCGCCAGAAACGGTGAACGGCGATGTAATCGATGCGACCGGCATCAGCGGTACGATCACGCTCACCAGCCAACTGGTTGTAAGTGACGATGTAATCATCAACGGCCCAGGCGCGGCAAATTTGACAATCAGCGGTGATAACATCGTGGCAGAAAAAGCAATATCGCTCCATCCTCTCCTTCGACACCGCCTCCCTGCCGGATAACGCCATCATCACCAAAGTCACCCTCAAGCTCAAAAAACAGGGCATCACCGGCGGCGGAAATCCTGTTGCCATGTTCCAGGGGTTTATGACCGACATCAAGAAGGGCATGTTCGGTACCGCCCCCCTCGCGCTGACAGATTTCAAAACCACTGCCAGCAAGACGATTGGCCCCGCCTCCCCCGCCCTGACGGCTGGTTGGTACACCCTGAACTTAACCCCGGCGAAGAGCTTCGTCAACAAACTCGCCACTGCCAACTTCCTGAAAATTTACAGCGGCAACGCTGGCGCGGCCAGCCGTCCGCAGTTGATCGTGGAATATTACGTTCCATAAACATAAAACGCAGCAGAGCCCCTGGGAAATCCCGGGGGCTCTGTTCAAAGGGGTAAATAGCTCCAGTTTTATGTATAGACAAATGTAAATTATTAGGTTTTTGCAATGTTTTCCTCCTCATGACTAACTCGGTATTATGCTAAAATAAAGCATAGCCTAACAAAACTGAAAGTTCTGGAAAGTGTTGGTTTTTTTAAGTGGAAATAAAAATTGCTTTTATTTTTGATTTCAAAAATAGATTTAAAACGAAAATCATCCTTCACAGGGAATAAACCCATGAAAAAAAACATAATTCAAAATCGGCATTCACGATAACAAAGGAGGATAATCAAAAAAACATAACAATAGCTGTTATCAATCAATTTACGCTGATGGAAAACCCATACTTCCGCAGTCTTTTCAATCTATTAGGAGAAAAATGAATATAAAAACTTTGACAAATCGTTCACTGGTTTTGTTTTTGGCCCTGCTCCTTGCGGCCATGCCGCTAACGCTAGCGGCTGCCGCAACAACTGCCGAGATCGTACCAACCGGAAATGGTGTGTATACAGGGTGGACTAATGGTTACACAACAATCGATGAAGGCTCAGGGTCTGCAATTTGCCATAATGGGGATTATGTATATACTTCCACTGGAACCTTGCGCGAATCTGTTGTAATCCCTTTGTCCGCTGTTCCGGATGGAGCCACCATCACCAGCGTTGATGTTCTCGTAAAGGACAGAAGCAATTCCGCAGATGGCGGGACGTACGCAACATTTGTACGTTTCAACGGAACAGATAGTGCAAATTCGGAAACTCATTCAACTACATTCGCAGAAGCCAACTGCACAGGATCACACACTGACACCTTCGATGTTGCAGACACCGCCAAAGGCGTCGGTACGACGCTTGAAATCGGCGTGGTGAAGATTAACAGCGGCGGCATCACAAACAATGGAGTACGCATTGGTACACTGTCCGCAGTTGTCAACTATACGATTTCAGTCAGTGGCCCTAAAAACGGCGGAACAGGCAGCGATAATGCTGGCATCGGCACAATCGCATGGGAAACCCCTGGAAATATTATCTCCAACAACAATTCGTATGCAATGGCAAATCTTACCGCTGGCACAACCTCCCACTATCTACAAGCTACCAATTATGGTTTTAATATTCCATCTGGTGCGGTTATTTCCGGAATAGAAGCCAGGATTGGTCGTCTTGGAACCGATGGATCAGGCTCTGACGTGCGAGATAATGTAGTCAGTTTAATAAAAGGCGGAGTTGTTACCGGCGAAAATAAAGCATCAGTGACAACAGACTGGCCTAGCGCTGAAACGGCGGCCACCTATGGAGGTATAACCGACCTATGGGAGACAACCTGGACCGCTGAAGATATCAATAGTTCCAACTTCGGATTAGCGCTGGTTGTTAGAAGTTCCGTTGGCATCAGGGAGGCGCATGTCGATTACATGCAAATCACTGTTACCTATCAACTTCCCAGCACAACCACAACCGTGGACTGCGGAAGTGGCGTTCCCGTTGTTGACTATGAAGACAGCATCACTTGTGTGGCAACCGTAACACGCGGGGCCGGCACAAACACACCCGCCGGCTCAGTCAGCTGGGATACAGGAGATAGTGGAAATTTCGCAACCAGCCCATGCACCCTTTCAGGCGCTGGCGCATCCGCCACCTGTTCTGTAACCTATACGCCCAATTCAGTTGGATCAGGCTCCCATTTAATCACCGCAACCTATGCAGGCAACTCAAACTTCCTGACCAGCAGTGGCAGTCAAACTGTCACCGTTAATAAAGGCGATCCAACTCTCTCAATAACAAATTCGCCTGCTGTCTATAACGGTTCTCCACAGGCAGCGACTGTCACAGGCTCCGTGGCAGGCACAGCCAGCAATATACAGTACGACACCTCTGCAACCCAGCCGACTGACGCAGGCACTTATGCAGTAACTGCCAATTTCGCACCCACCGATACGGCAAACTACAACAGCCTTACCGATGCTTCAGCTGGCAATTTTTTGATTTCGCCCAAGGCGCTCACCGGAAGCATCACAGCCGACAACAAAGTTTATGATGCCAGCGACAGTGCAACAATTGCAACCCGCACACTCACGGGAGTTATCGCGCCTGATGATGTCAGTTACAGCGGGGGCACAGCCACATTTAACAATAATAATGTAGGCGCTGGCAAGACAGTTTCCGCAACCGGGCTAAGCCTTTCAGGAGCAGATTTAGGCAATTACACAGTCAATAGCTCCGCTGCTACAACAGCAGACATCACCCAGCGCCCGATCTCTGTCACAGCGGCTACAAATACCAAAGTTTACGATGGCACAACTAACTCCACTGGTACGCCAACCATTACCACAGGAGCGCTTCAAGGCATCGACTCGGCCGCCTGGACCCAGACCTTCGACAACAAGAATGTGGGCACCGGCAAAACCATCACCCCAGCAGGCTCGGTAAGCGACGGCAACAGCGGCGGTAATTATGCTGTAACTTTCGTTGATGCGCTTGACGGCGAAATTACCGCAAAAACTTTAACCGTAACCGCAGACGATAAAGCTATCACCGTCGGCAATCCCGACCCAGCATTTACCTTTGGCGTCTCTGGTTTTGTAAATCCCGATACCTTTGTCACCTCTCCAACCTGTAGTGTTTTGGTGGCACATAGTACAGCAGGCAACTACCCGATCGTTTGTTCAGGCGGTGATGCGGGCACAAACTACAGCATCAACAATGTGGACGGAACGCTCACCGTTCACGAAAAGATCACGTTGACGGTCACGGCGGACAATCAAACTATCACCTACGGTGATGCTGATCCTGCATCCTCGTTCTACACCTTCACGTATGGTCCGTTCGATGGCGGTGATACCTCTGCAGTCATTGACACGGAACCAACTTGTACAGCAACCGGACCGTTTACACATGCAGGCAGCCCATATCCTATCACCTGCTCCGGCGGTGTCGATGACAAATATGAATTCTCATATACAAGCGGCAGTCTCACCGTTGACCAGCTTGCAATCGCAGTCACTGCGGATGGAAAGACCAAGGTATACGGAGATTCCGACCCGACGTTAACCTATGGTAATTCTCCCGCATTGGTAGGTAGCGACAACTTTAGCGGCTCATTGTCGCGCGATGCAGGCGAGGATGTCGGCACTTACACCATCAACCAGGGAACCCTGAGTTTAAGCGCCAATTACATCCTAAACTACACCAGCGCCAACTTGAGCATTACCAAAGCCCCACTTACTGTTACAGCGAATAACAAAACCAAGGTTTCCGGCGCCTCCGATCCCACGTTCACATTCGATTACACCGGCTTCGTAAACAGCGAGACATCGGCCGTAATTGACACATCTCCAACCTGCGGCATTACGGGCGCTCATGGAATCCCCGGTGACTATCCAATTGTCTGCACCGGCGGTTTGGATAATAACTACGCTTTCACCTCTTATGTGAATGGTACACTTACCGTCACACAGCCAGCGCCAATGACACTCATCACCAACCACATCAACGACGGTTTCATTGTGGAATCCGCTGAAACGAGTAATGTTGGCGGCACTGTAAACAGCACAGCCACCACCTTCTCTCTTGGTGATGATAATTTGGATAGGCAATATCGCGGTATCCTTCATTTCAACACCGCCGGATTGCCCGATACGGCAGTTGTCACCTCGGCCATCCTTAAGATCAAGAGGCAGGGAGTGGTAGGCACAAATCCATTCACTATACTAGGCGCCTTACGGGTAGACCTACGCAAACCCTACTTTGGCACAACGGCCGGGCTGACCAGCAACGATTTCCAGGCAATAGCGACAAAGATGTCCATTGCCGTGTTCAACGCCACCCCTGCCAGCGGCTGGTACAGCGCAGCTTTGAATGGCACCGGCAAATTGAATATCAACCGCACTGGTACAACTCAATTCCGACTCCGCTTTACGACAGATGACAATAACGACAATGGCTCTGATTTCATGAAATTCTATAGCGGCAACGCGGGAGCGGCAAACCGTCCGCAGTTGATCATTCAGTATTATGTCCCATAAAGGCATAATAACAGCCTCGTCATAAAGAGGTTATATCCCGTACTTTCTGAAACAAATAGAGAGGCCTGGTTATGCAACCGGGTCTTTCTATTTGTTTCGTTTTGTCAATTAAGCGCTGAATGTTTGAGGTGTATAATTTTTACAGAAAATCTGGCATATCTCAATCTCAAACTTAATACAGGCAGGCATAATGAATATATTTTTTATAAAAAATAGACACCACTTGATAAGACAGGGGGCGTTGTTGTTCGGCTTGTTCCTTTTCGGCCTGGGGACGTTTACTGGAACAACAATCCATCCCGTCTTTGCAGCAGTGGATACATGCACCCGCTTTGTAGCCCTCGACGGAAGCGACAACAACTCTGGCTCATCAGCGGACGCACCCTGGAAAACCATCCAAAAAGCGGCGAACTCTGCCCAGGCAGGGGATGTGGTTTGCATACGAGCAGGCGTCTATTCAGAAGCGGTCAGCATCAACGTAACTGGCTCTGCAATCGAGGGGATTATTACTTTTCGAAATTATCCGAACGAACAGGCTATATTAGACGGAACGAATCTAAATGTCCCCGCGGGCTGGGGAGCCATGATCAGCATCCAAAACAAGAGCTACATAACCATCAGCGGACTCACAATCCGAAATTACAAGACCGACCAAAGAAACCACGTCCCAATTGGAATACTTATCGCCGGCTCCGGCGAACAGATCGAAGCAGTCAACAACATCATCTACAACATCGAAACAAATTACGCGGGCGCAAATGGCGGGGATGCTCACGGAATTGCAGTATATGGCACATCTGCCCCAGCCGCGCTCAACAACATCCGAATCAACGGCAACCGGCTATACAACCTGAAACTGGGCTCCAGCGAAGCCCTGGTCATCAACGGCAACGTGGATGGGTTTCAGGTGAAAAACAATATCATTCGAGACAGCAACAACATCGGGGTAGACGCGATCGGCTTTGAAGGGACGTCCCCGGACCCAGCCTACGATCAGGCCCGCAATGGACTCATCAGCGGGAACAACATCTACAATATCAATTCATTCGGCAATCCGGCCTACGGAAGCACGAGGAGCGCAGGCTGTATTTATGTGGATGGCGGCAAGCAGATCGTGATCGAACAAAACAAGGTTCACCACTGCAACCTCGGCATTGAACTTGCGAGCGAACATGCGGGCAGGGCCACCAGTTTTATTACCGTTCAAAACAATTTTATTTATGGCAACACCCAGGCGGGCATCTCCCTCGGAGGGTACGATACCCAGCGCGGCAGTACAGAAAATAGCGTCATCGTCAATAACACCCTCTACTACAACGCAACCCAGGGGGATTGGGGAGCGGAGCTTTACATTCAATACGACACGCGCAATAACATCATCAAAAACAATATTATTTTTTCCAGCCCTGCAAAAAGCTTTATCGAAAGTTGGAGCGCGGTCATGTCCGGCAACAACGTGGACTACAACCTGTATTTTTCAAGCGGCGGCGGAACAAACGGTACATGGATTTGGAAAAACACAACCTACTCCACATTTTCCGAGTATCAACAATTCAGCGGAAACGATGGAAACGGATTGATCGGCGTCAACCCTTTATTTTTGGATGCCGACTCCGGCAACCTGAAAATTCTGGCCGCCTCCCCAGCCGTTGACGCCGCCAACGACACAAATTGCCCTATCACCGACTTGTTCAGCCAACCCAGACCGAGCGGGATTCATTGCGATATTGGCGGCACAGAATATCAAACCGATTCTGGCAATCTCTTCGAAAAAATTTATTCGCAAGGCGGAGCGGATGGAAGTATCCTGGAATCAACAGAAACCAGCGACATCGGCGGGACGTTAAACTCCACCGCCTCGACTCTTAATCTGGGAGATGATTCAGCCAACAGGCAGTATCGCGCCATCCTGTCATTCGACACCTCCCCCCTGCCAGATGACGCCATCCTCACATCTGTTGCCCTTAAATTCAAATACGCCGGCATCACAGGCACGCTTCCGTTCAACACTCACGGCGGCCTGCTCGCAGACATTCGCAATGGACCTTTCAGCGGCAATCCCATTCTGCAACTCAACGATTTCAAAGCCGCCGCCAGCAAGAACAGCGCAATCACATTCACAAACACAAAGCTGGGAAACTGGTACTCACAACCGCTCAGCCCTTCCTATTTCCAGTACATCAACAAAACGGGCGTCACCCAAATCCGCCTGCGCTTCGCCAAAGACGACAACAACGACCTGGACGCTGACTTTCTCAAGATTTACAGCGGTAATGCAGGTCCGGCGAACCGCCCGCAACTGATTATCGAATACACAGTTCCATAGGCTTGCCGATATAATCAGCGCTTCACGAAAGGGTTTCGTAGTGGCGACTTTAGTCGCTTTTTACTCGAATGACTGACGCGAAGCGGTTACTACGTTTTCGTGATTTACTGAAAAAACCTTTTTGGCTCTACCGTTTTTAACGGGAAACTATCGCCAACTAAAAAAACCTGCCGCGAATTTCGCTAATTCACGCCAATTTTCAAACCAATTTGCGAAAATTCGTGGAATTCGCGGCAAAAGGTTTGTTGTTTGAAATTCAATCCCGCCAGAAACGGGAGAGCCACCTTTTTTAACCACAAAGGAAGTTCAAGAGCAAAAGACCTTTTTGCAGTGGAGTCATTGATAATCGTTCTCTGATACCTCTTCTGCACGCAAACGTCGAACTCCTGTCCGCTTGGGGTGTGCCGGGGTTGACGCACCAGCTTTCCGTTAAATCATGAACCGTTCATAAGGCAGGTCAAATGAAAAAGCGATTCTCTGGCAAGTCCATCTTTGTTATTTTGCTTAATACAATCCTCTTTTTTACAACGGGTTTTTTTGCGCCTCCCAGTTCCACATCCATCAATATTAATATCGATGCTGGCAGTCAAAGACGCGCAATCAGCCCGTACATTTACGGCTTGAATTTCGCAAAAGAATCCTTTGCAAATGAAATCGATCTGCCGCTGAGGCGCTGGGGCGGCAATGCCACTTCCCGTTACAACTGGCAGACGGGTAACACAAATTCGGGCAATGACTGGTATTACGAAAACGCAACAGTCACCAACGCCTACAACTGGGCTGTCACTGAAAATCACAATGGCTGGGTCGAGCAAAACACGCGCACAGCAAGTGATTCGCTGATCACCATTCCCATGCTCGGATACGCCGCCAAAAACGGCGCAAGCACAAGCTGTGGATTCAACACCACAACCTACCCAAACCAACAAAACGTGGACCCCTACCTGCCGTCATGCGGAAATGGCGTTCGTCAGAACGGCAGTTTCATTACGGGCAACAATCCACTGGATACAAGCGTTGCCATCGACCCTGCATTTACACAGGACTGGGTGACATCCATGGTGACAGAACATGGCTCGTCCACATCTGGCGGCGTGAAATTTTACGCGCTGGATAACGAGCCAGAGCTTTGGAGCGAGACTCATCGCGACATACACCCCGCGCATCAAACCTACGATGAATTACTCGAAACATCGATCAGCTATGGTGAGGCGGTAAAAACGGCCGACCCAAACTCAAAATTGTTGGGCTATGTTGCCTTTGGCTGGTCTGGCTATTGGTACTCTTATAACGACCTGATCGTTGCGGCGCAAAATGGATACACCTATTTCCCAGACTATGCAACCCATGGAAACAAACATCAGGCCGAGTGGTATCTTGCGCAAATGAATCAATACGAGCAGACCAACGCCATCCGCCTGCTGGATTATTTGGATCTCCACTATTACCCCGAAAGCGGAGTTGCCCTGCAATTGGCCGGGGATGATGCGAAACAAGCCCTGCGCCTGCGCTCCACCCGCTCGTTATGGGACCCCACCTACCGCGACGAAAGCTGGATCGGCGGCAACGACCAAACCCCAGAGATGCGTTATGTAAAACTCATCCCACGGATGCATGGCTGGGTAAACGCTAATTACCCCGGCACGAAACTCGCCATAACCGAATACAACTTTGGCGGGCTTGAGCATATCAATGGCGCCTTGACCCAGGCGGAAATATTGGGCATCTTTGGCCGCGAGGGAGTGGATATGGCCACGCTCTGGAATTACCCCTATCCCAACGACTCTCTGGGATACCACCATTTTGAAACCCTGCCAGGCGCGTATGCGTTTCGGATGTATAGAAACTACGATGGAAACGGGGGTAAATTTGGCGAAACCAGCGTCAGCGCAACCAGCGCCGACCAGTCCACACTTTCTGTATTCGCCGCCGAAAGAAACAGCGACGGCTCGCTCACCGTCATGGTAATCAACAAAACCTCCGCGGCAATTACAAGCAACGTCACCCTGTCGAATTTTATTCCAGATGGTCTTGCCAAAGTGTACAGGTACAACTCCACAAATTTAAATGCCATCGTTCAACAACCCAACCTCGCAATGGAACCCGATGGCTTTACATACGGCTTTCCAGCAAACTCCATCACCCTGATCGTAATCCCGCCATATACGGGAGAAAACCCGTACAGCAAAACAATCACCAGCGCCGCCGCACAGGATGGATGGATTCTCGAATCGACGGAAACCAGCGGCAAAGGTGGAACCATGAACTCCACCGCCTCGACTCTTAATCTGGGAGATGATTCAGCCAACAGGCAGTATCGCGCCATCCTGGCATTCAACACCTCCCCCCTCCCCGACAACGCCGTGATTACCAAAGCCACTCTCAAGTTCAAGTACTTCGGCGTCACGGGAACCAATCCATTCAACACCCACGGCAACCTGCTCGTTGATATTCGCAAGGGGCCTTTCAGCGGCAATCCCATCTTCCAACTCAACGATTTCAAAGCCGCCGCCAGCAAAAACAACATCCTCTCCTTCACAAACAGCAAGGTGAATAACTGGTACTCACGCTCGTTTACAGTTGCAAATTTCCAGTACATCAACCTGACGGGCATCACCCAATTCCGCCTGCGCTTCGCCCAGGATGACAACAACGATCTCGGCGCAGACTTCCTCAAGATTTACAGCGGCAATGCCGGCCCAGCAGACCGCCCCAGGTTGATCATCGAGTATTCCATCCCATAGTAAAGTTTCGGAAATGCCTCGCAAGTCTCCGACTTGCGAGGCAAATCAAAGATTTGTTCCACGCTGAGCGCCGAAAAAATATTCCACATCCCTTTACAAGCCATTGATTTTAGGTTCTCCGTATCGTATAATTATAAATACATAAAAGAGGTCTTGTTTGTCTTGATAAAAAAGGAGGTTGCCGTCACTGTTTACTGTTTGTTCATGTTGTCATTTTACCTTTTCAGCAAAATGGAGAAACTAACTTAATGAAGACCCTGCCTCAGAAAATACTTATTGTATTGGTTTCACTAATCACGTTGCTTTCCACTACCGGCGCGGCGGCGGCGGCCGACCCCCACCCCACAGTTAATATTCAAATTCTAAATGTATCTGACTGGCATGGCCAGCTTGACCCACTGGTAATTGGCACTTCCCAGGTAGGCGGAGCCGCTACCCTTGCGGCGTATTTCCAGGCTGAACGCGCGGCCAACCCGAACACACTCACGCTCACAGGAGGCGATGCAGTGGGCGCCACACCTCCTGTCTCCAGTTTTTTTGCAGACACGCCCACGATAACCGCCATGAACATGATGGGATTCCAGGTGGATACATTTGGCAACCACAACTTTGACGGTGGCATTGCCCGTTTGCAAAGCCAGATCAATCAGGCAAACTTCCAATACGTTTCCGCCAATTTGAAAAACCGCAACAACAACCTGAGCGGTGTTAAAGACTTCCAAATCTTTAATCTTGGAGGAGTAAAAGTTGCAGTGATTGGCATCACCAATCCCGAAGCGCCTACGCTGGTATTCCCGGGCAATTTCGGCACGATCACTCCGACCGACCCTGTCAAAGCCGCACTGAAGGCGCGCGACAAAGCTGAAGATCAGGACGCCGACGTTATCGTCGTTATCTGCCATATGGGCGTAACCGGCTTCGATGCGACTGGCGCCCCCTTTGGCCCGCTGATCGATTTTGCCAAAGCCGTTAATAAAGAAGGCAAAAAACATCCGAAGATCGATATCATCATCGGCGACCATACAGACATCCAGTTTAGCGGGATCATCAACGGCGCCATGGTATACGAGAACCGCAGCAAAGGCCTGACCTATGCCAAGGCGGATTTGACAGTCGACACCAAAGAGCACAGGGTTGTGAGTCAGTCAGTCACATTTGTAACCCCAACTGTTGCGGCGGTGACACCAGATGCGGCGATTGCCGCAATGGTTGATTCCTATCGCCAACAACTTGCGCCCATTCTAAATGTACCCGCAGGCTCATCGTCACGCTTTATTCCTCGCGCAGATGCCTGCGGCCAATCTGCGGGACGCACTTGCGAATCGCTCGTTGGCAACGTAGTGACAGACTCAATGCGTTTTCGTTATGGAGTTGACTTTGCGCTGACCAATTCAGGTGGGTTGCGGGCCAACCTCACCTGCCCAACAAGCGACCTCGCAACTGATTTCTGTCCTTCCTACGTTCCTCCCCCATACCCGGTCACTCGCGGACAGGTTCTGACTGTATTGCCATTTGGCAACGTGGTTGTGACCCTTTCCATTAATGGCGCGGAATTAAAAACCATGCTCGAAAACGGAATCTCCAGGATGCCCGGTGTGGATGGGCGCTTCCCGCAAGTCTCAGGGTTATGTTTCAGCTACGATATTTCAGCGCCTGCTGGAAGCCGGGTACTCAGCGCCGTTCGCCAGGCGGGAGATGGAAGTTGCACTGGCGGCCCAGTGGACCTGACAGCCGCAACAACCTATACCATCGCTGAAAATGATTTCATGGCCAACGGCGGCGACGGTTACCCAAATTTCGCGAGCCGTATGGTAACCAGGGAAATCATGGACCAGGTACTTGCAGACTACATCACAGCCGCCGGCACAATTGACCCCTCCATTCAAGGCCGGGTCGCTTGCACCACCGCTGGAGTGACAGCCTGCCCGATTGTTACGCCTTAATTTCCGAACGACATTTTCAACAAAGCATCCCGTCGCAAGGCGGGATGCTTCTTGTCATATCGATTTGTAAATTCAGCTTCCCTATTCAACGAAGTTAAAAAATGAAAAAAATCTTCCCGTTCATATTTTTGTACCTGGCCGCGTGCGCCCCTCTTTCAATGCCTACAGCCCCAACGCTTATTGTTGATCAATATCCAACCCTGCTTCCCACCCCAACGCTGGCGGTTCAGATTAAAGTCATTGAAGGGGATGAAAGGGAGGAAGCTTTGAATTTTTTTTATGAATTGAAGATTCATATGGCGGCCGGGGAATATCATCACCTCTCAGATGAAATTCGATATCCAATCACTATCAATGTGGACGGGAAGCCAAAATCTTTCGTATTCGCCGCTGAACTGGAGGCGAATTTTGATAAAATCTTCAGCAAAGAAGAAATTAAAACATTTATTTCCACCGACGAATCGGAGCTCACCTTCACGGCAAATGGCGTAAAGGTGGCGGACGGAATCTTATGGTTCGATCTGATCTGCATGGACCCTGCCTGTGAACATGCTGAGTTTTTGATTACAGAAATAGATAATTAAAAAACGTTCAAAAATCAACGGGCGGAGATACTGTTGATGAGACCCAGCACGATCACGAGTCCATACTTACGCAGTTCAAAATCTTTAGAGAGCGTTTCTTAAGTTCTTATCGCCTTCTTTTTGTACACGGATTTTCACGGAAAAGACGGAAAAGAGCGGCTTTTTTTATTGTTTCTTCCGTGAATTTCAGTACGCGAAGCATCCGTGCTGTCCATGTCCCAAAAAAGAGTTAAGAAATAGTCTCTTAGCCGCGAATTGCGTGAATTCCTGCTAATTTTTTCTCTACCGTACATGCAAATAAAGGCCTCCTTTTCCCTCACAGATTCCCGATTCGCCGAAAATATCTTTAGGGTTTCGTGTAAGGCAGAGAATTGAAAATTAGGGAAAATATTTATGATATTTATCTAATATATTGACAAGAAGATACCGGGCAGTTATACTGCCCAGTATGAAATCTACGCGAGATAAAATTTTACAGACTTTACTGCGAAAACCACGCTCAACCATTAACGATCTCGCCGAAGCAGTCGGCATTAATCCCATATCCGTGCGCCATCACCTCACCAACCTCCAAATGGAGGGGCTTGTGGAAGGACAGGAAGAGCGCCATGGAGTGGGACGCCCGCGCCTGGTATATCTCCTCACCGATGAAGGCATGGAGCACTTCCCCACCCGCTACATGAAATTGACTACACGACTACTTTCTCAGATGAAGGAAACCATGCCGGGGCCGGTCGTGGCTAAATTATTCAACCAGATCGCTGAAGACCTGGCCAGCGAATATACCGAGGATATGAAAAATCTGAGTATGGAAGAACGCCTTGACTTTGTCAAAGAAATGCTGGCGCAGGAAGGCTTCACCGTAGAATGGGAGAAAAAGGGCGGGCAGTATCATATCCACGAAATCTCCTGTCCATACTATCAGATCGGCGTGGCGCATCCCGAAGTCTGCACCGTGGATCAGACCCTGATCTCAAAAATGCTCGCCCTGCCTGCCAACAAGGTGCAATGTATTTTGGATGGCGGCGCGCATTGCACCTATGTTGTACAGCCAGCGGAAGTAAAGAGCAAGTAAACACCCTTATTAACCCAGAGGAACTATGAGCGAAGAAATTAAAGAAATTCAGTGGAGCATTCACACCACCCACCCTGAGATCGTGCAACAGGCTCGCGCAAGTCTGTCAGAGGTGGTAGACCCCGAAATTGGAATGACCATCATCCAGTTAGGTTTGATCCGAAACGTCGAAATTGAAAACGGCGTGGGGCATGTCAAGATGATCCTCACAACGCCCTTTTGCCCTTATGGCCCTGCCATGATCGAAATGACCAAAGCCAAAGCCACCGAAGGACTGAACATGCCCGTCACCATAGACATGGGCATGGAAATGTGGGATTTCTCCATGATGGAAGACCCCTCCGCGCTGGATTGGGGAATGTACGCGTAACAAAAGTTACAAGTCGAAAATTGAAGGTCAAATGTCAAAAGACGCCATCCGATTTGGATAGGCGTCTTTCTTCTTTCCTCTTTCCTCTTTCATTCACGCGAAGCGCTCATCCTTCACCCTTCATCCTTGCTTTCATTCTCCCTTTTTCCAGTGCATGGAATGTGGTTGTTCGCCTTCTGCGAAACCTGAAATGATGATCAAGGCGTTGGTCACATTCGTGCCAGGGTTTCGCCAGCGATGGCTTAGCTTGGACGCGAACAAAAGACTATCACCCGCTTCGAGGTGGAATAATTCCTTCTCTACATAATAATCCAACTGGCCGCGCAGGCAGAAGACAAACTCATGGCCGGTATGCACCATGCTGTGCGGGCCGCTGGAAGAGCCGCTTTCCAGCGTAAGCATGAACGGCTCCACCCTTCCTATAAACTGCTCCCCACCCAAAGCCTCGAACACGCCCCGCGTAAATGACATGCGCGTGCGCTCGTCCGATTTCAAGAACACCATCTGCTTCTTTTCAGTTTCCACACCGAAGAACGCAGTGATCGAAACCCCCAAAGCGTCTGCCAATTTATAGAGTGTGCTCACAGAAGGCGAGGTTTTCCCGCGTTCAATCATCGAAAGCGCGTTGGCCGACAAACCGCTTTTCGTGCCGAGCGTGCGCATGGAAATCCCCCGCGCCTCGCGCAGTTCACGCAAACGGGACGCCACATCCACTGATACTGCTTCTCGCTGAAATGCTTCCATTTGTTCCTCCGGGCTTGGGGGGTTGCAAATATTCATCCAAAGCCTGCCAAATTATACCCAATTTTTATATGACATTAAACGAAACTTAAGATGACACAATCCACTATTGTACAAACTGTCACAATATTATGATGGGGGTGCAAATATTCGTTTATTCACATATAAGCAGGCTCACATGGTCACCCCTACCCTAAAACAGGAAATCACCCAACTCGAAGCCAACTTCTGTGCGGCGCTTTCAGACCCGAATCGCCTTCTCATTTTATACTCCCTCAGCGAAGGGCCGCGCAACGTAACCGAACTTGGGATTGAACTCGGGTTGAACCAGCCCACTACATCGCGCCATCTCAAAGTCCTGCGTGAGCGGGGGCTGGTACACACCGTCCGCACAGGCACAATCATCACCTATCATCTTTCCGATCCAAGACTCATTCAGGCGCTTGATTTATTACGAAACGCGATGCGCGACAGACTCGCACACCAGGCAAACCTGATTAATGAAGTTTCACAGGAGAATGTATGAAAAACCGCTTCCCTTCATGGACCTTGGGACTGCTCGGCATAATTTTGCTGATTCTCGTCCCGGTCATTTACTACCTACCCCGCGCCCAATCCAGGAACGACCCTGCGGCTTACCTGCCCACAAAAGCCGTGCATGTGGATCACAAAGACATCGTCAACGGCGAATTCAAAACAGGGCAGGAAGTAACCCGCGCCTGCCTCGAATGCCACGAAGACGCCGCAACGGAATTCATGAAAACCACACACTGGACATGGGAATCAAAACCCTTCGATGTCCCCTGGCGCGACGAAGATGTGACCATCGGCAAAGCCAACCAGATCAACAACTTCTGCATCGGCTCACAAGGCAATGAAGTGACCTGCACCGCCTGTCATGCAGGCTACGGCTGGGAGCAGGGGCGCGAAGCCCAGCAAGCCAACCCCGAAAATGTGGACTGCCTCGCCTGCCATGCCGACCTCGGCTCATACACAAAGAGCAAATACGGCAACCCCGCCGAAGGCGTTGACCTGCTCGCCGCGGCGCAAAGCGTGCGCGCTCCCACCCGCGAGAACTGCGGAAAATGCCACTTCGATGGCGGCGGCGGCAACGGCGTCAAACACGGCGACCTCGACGAGAGCCTGTACTTCCCTGGCGAATCACTCGATGTTCACATGGGCGGCGAAGCAAACATGCAATGCACCGACTGCCATTGGACGGAAAACCACCAAATTCTCGGGCGCATGATCGCAGATAATTACACCATCGACCCCGAAGAACAAGTTTCCTGCGAACAATGTCACGTCGACCAACAGCACAAAGATGAACGCATCAACACCCACCTTGCATCCGTTGCCTGCCAGACCTGCCACATTCCCGCAATCGCTCTCGAAGACCCCACCAAAGTCACTTGGGACTGGTCACAAGCGGGTCAGGAAGGACGCGAGGACGACCACTTCACCTACCTCAAGATCAAAGGCGAATTCGTCTACGAAAAGAACTTCACGCCCACCTATCTTTGGTTCAACGGCAATAACGAATATCGCTACATCCTCGGCGACCCGCTCGGCAAAGACGGCATCACCTACATCAACAAGCCTGCTGGAAATATCGAAGATGTAACTGCAAAGATATTCCCGTTCAAACTGCACATCGCCAAACAACCCTACGATGTAAAAAATAATTACCTGCTTCAACCCGTCACATCTGGCAAGGATGGATTCTGGACCACCTTCGATTGGAACAGCGCCTTCGAACTCGCCGTACCCATCACAGGCCTCGCTTACAGCGGCGAATACGGCTTCACTGAAACCTACATGTACTGGGCAACCACCCACATGGTGCAACCCGCAGACAAAGCCTTGCAATGCGAATCATGTCACGGCGAAAACGGCCGCATGGACTGGGCCGCCCTCGGTTACCCTGGCGACCCAATTGAATGGGGCGGAAGAAAATAAATGGTAATTAGTAATCGGTAATTACCATTTACCAATTACTAATCCAAATGGAACCGACTATGAAACGATACTCCCTCACAATCATTGGACTTCTCCTCCTCGCCCTCGCCATTGGATTTGGCCCCGCTCTCGCCTCGTCCGCGCCTGCTCCAGCCTCACAGGCTTCGACACTACACCCGAACTTTATCCTGCTCGATGCAGACGGCGCGAACGTGCTCGAAAGCGGCAGTGCCGTCTCCACCATGCAAACCTGCGGACAATGCCACGACACCGATTTCATCGCCTCGCACGCATTTCACTCCGACCTGGGATTGGCTGATTATGCCGCATCGAAAGAATCATGGGATGCAAGCACAGGCACGTTTGGTCAATGGAATCCGCTCACCTATCGCTACCTCTCGCAAGACGGCGATGAACGGCTGGACCTCTCCACCGCTGAATGGTTAATGCTGAACGGCGAAAGAGTCGTCGGCGGCGGACCAGCTACAACGTCACGCAATGATGCGCCGCTCGCAGATGTAAAAGTCAGCAGGGAAAATCCCGAAACGTCCATCTTGAAAAATGGAAGCCCCACAACCTGGAACTGGGACAAATCCGGCACGATGGAAATGAACTGCTTCCTCTGCCACCTTGAAACTCCCAACACCGAAGCGCGCGCTGAAGCCATTCACGCAGGCGAGTTTGGCAATGCCAACACCGCCACTTTGATTGGCTTGAATGTGGTCAATAAATCCAGCGAAGGCTGGGTATGGAATCCTGAATCCTTCAACGAGAATGGCGAACTCAAAAGCGAGTTCATCGGCATTCAAGACCCCACCAATGCAAACTGCGCCACCTGTCACGGTGAAGTTCACCCCGAAACGGAAGAGCCGCTCACCCTCAACGCCTGTGATTTGGATTATCCACAAACTGCCACAACAGGCCAGGTCGTCAGCGGACAGCGCATCAACGAGTCTGGCGTAAACCTGACAGACAAAAATAATATCGAGCGTTCATGGGATATTCACGCCGAACGACAACTGCAATGCACAGATTGTCACTACGCTTTGAACAACCCTGCACATGCCAGCGAATTGCAAAGCAATAATCCCGAGCATCTCGTCTACGACCCGCGCTCGCTGGAGATTGGTGAATATCTCGAAAGACCAGACCATAACTTCGCGCGCGGCGAAAGCGCACAATTCAACGTGGCTCCCGAATACAAGGGCACCATGCGCCGCTGTGAAAACTGCCACGACGCCAGCAAGGGACATGCAAACTGGCTTCCATACATCGGAACGCACATGGACGCAGTCGCCTGCGAAACCTGCCACATCCCGCAGATGTACGCGCCTGCCATCCAAACCTACGACTGGACTGTCATCACGACAAGCGGTACAGCGGTTGAAACCTGCCGCGGCGTGGATGGCGACCCGAACGCAGTGACATCTCTGGTGACTGGCTACGAGCCTGTTCTGCTCAACCGCACGAACATCGACGGCGACACTTTGCTCGCGCCGTACAATCTGATTACGTCCTTCTACTGGGTGTACGATGACGCCAATGGAAACAAACGCCCCGTCCGCCTGGTTGATCTCGAAGCCGCGTATCTCGAAGATGGAAAATATGCGGCAGACATCGCCGCCGCATTTGACTCAAACGGCGACGGCAAACTCGCCTCGAATGAATTAACGCTTGACTCTGCCGCAAAGACCGATGTGGTCAAAACAAAACTTGCCGCGCTGGGTTTGAACAACCTGCGCATCGAAGGCGTGGTACAGCCGTACAGCATCAACCACAACGTCACACGCGGAGACAGCGCCATCAATGACTGCAAAGCCTGTCACAACGAAAACTCACGCATGTCACAGCCGATCAAACTCACAGACTCTGCGCCCGTCCTGCCTATTTTTGACGCGGCTAACAACGTCAACAACAGCGGCGAATTTGTCACGGACGCGGATGGCGCGTTGTATTACCAGCCCATGCCCGCCGAAGACAACTTGTATGTCTTCGGCTCCAGCCGCGTCAATTGGGTGGATTGGTTCGGCGCGATTGCATTTGCGGGTTCGCTCTTAGGTGTGATCGGGCATGGGACGCTGAGATATCTCTCGTCGCAGAAACAGCCCAAGGGTCAGAAAAGAACCGAGCGGATTTATATGTACGACACGTATCGCCGCTTCTGGCATTGGTTACAGACCTCGTCCATCGTCATCCTGTTGTTTACAGGCTTGATCATTCACAGACCCGATATTTTCGGTGCGTTCTCGTTCCGCGGTGTGGTGACGGTGCATAACGTGGTGGCGGTCATCCTTGTGATCAACGCGGCGTTGTCGTTGTTCTATCACATCACGACGGACAGAATTCGGGAGTTCATTCCGCATCCGTATGGGTTTTTCGATGATGCGATCGTCCAGGCCAGGTATTACATCGGTGGAATATTCAAGGGCGAAGCTCACCCCTTCGAAAAACTGCCAACCAGCCGCATGAATCCCATTCAGAAAATGACCTACTTCATGATCTTGAACGTGCTGTTGCCTTTGCAAACCATCACAGGCGCGTTGATGTGGAGCGTGCAAAAGCGGCCTGAGTTCGCAAATGCGCTCGGCGGACTGCCTTTCCTTGCGCCGTTCCATTCGCTCGTGGCGTGGATGTTTGGCACGTTCATCCTCGTGCATGTGTATATGACCACCACTGGCGCAACTCCGCTCGAAGCGATGCGCGGGATGGTGACGGGGTATGAAGAAGTGGAAGTGCATGAGAGCAAGGATGAATGATGAATTATGAAGGATGAATTTTCCTTCGTGTTTAGAAAAGGAATCTGAAATGACCACTCAAACGAGAAAATCAATATTCAACCGCCCTGAAAAATCATACGTGCATCCATACTTTGGCGGAGTTGTACTTGGAATTGTGTTGTTCCTGGCCTTCTTCCTCACCGGCAACGGGCTTGGCTCATCGGGCGCAACCAGCCGCATCGACGCGGCTATCGTGGATGCGATCTCCCCCTCGCACGTGGATAACAACCCCTATCTATTGAAGATGGCGGGCGGCGAGAAGAATCCGCTGGATGATTGGATCGTGCCTGTATTCTTCGGCGCACTGCTCGGCGGCTTTTCATCAGGCTTTTTCAATGGACGCTTGAAATTCATGACCACCAAAGGCCCCAACATCTCGGACCGCACCCGCTGGTTGATGGCTTTCCTCGGCGGTGTGATCTTTCTCTACGGCGCACGCCTGGCTCGCGGATGCACCTCCGGACAGGCGCTTTCGGGCGGGGCAACTCTCTCGGCAGGTTCGTGGGTGGTCATGTTCGCCATCTTCGGCGGAGCGTACGGCGTGGCGTATTTTGTTCGGAAATTTTGGAACTAACATGGAACTTTTTACCACAAAGTGTCACGAAGGTACACAAAGTATTACTTGGGGTTTCCTTTGTGACCCTTCGTCTCCTTCGTGGTAAAGATTTTCCAACACCTTCAGGAGAAACATAATGAACTTTCCCCTCCCCTCTCTCAACGCAGTCAGCGCAGCCAACCCGTGGACGTACGTTCTCTTCGCCGCCATCGGTTTCGCGTTCGGCTACACACTTGAAATGTCTGGCTTTGGCGATTCGCGCAAACTCGCCGCGCAATTTTATTTCACAGAGATGACCGTGCTCAAGGTCATGTTCACCGCCATCACCGTGGCAATGGTTCTGCTCTTCGGCGCGGTCGGCCTCGGCCTGCTGGATTTCAGCCAGGTCTGGGTCAACCCCACCTACCTCGCCTCTGGCATCGTCGGCGGACTCATCATGGGCGTGGGCTTCATCGTCGGCGGGTTCTGTCCCACCACCTCGCTGGCCTCCGCATCCACAGGCAAGATCGACGGCATGTTATTCATGCTCGGCGGATTTGTCGGCGCGTTCCTCTTCGGTGAAACCGAAAAATATTTCGACGGCTGGTACACCAACGCAGGCTATTTCGGACGCCTCACCCTCGACCAGGTCTTCGGCATTCCCGTCGGCGCGGTGGTGCTGATCGTCATTTTGATGGCTCTGTTTATGTTCTGGGGTGGGGAACAATTGGAGCGCATCTTTGGTAAAAGGGATTTGGCAAAGGAACCCAGGCTGAGGGTCGTCGGAGGCGTGGCCCTCTTCGCGGCGGCAGTGGCAGTGCTGGCAATCGGCAGTCCCTCACTCGCAGACCGTTACAACAAAGTCACCTTCACCCGCACCGAAACCGTCGAACAGTTGAACGCAGACCCCATCGTCAACACCTATGTTTACACTGCGGACGAAATGCTCGCCAACCGACTGGTCTTCACCTCGCCTGCCGAGGCCTTCAAGGCAAAATACAACCAGTCCATGAATCCCGTTTATCTCGATGTGCGCTCCGAAGCGGACTACAACCTGTATCACATCGAAGATGCGGTCAACGTGCCGCTCGAACGAATGCTGGAAGTTGTGCCCGTGCTGTTGAGTGAGCCGCCCGCGAACACGGTTTTCATTTTGATAAGCAACGATGAAGCCGCCGCCGTGGATACGTGGAAACTGCTGGTAGGATCGAGCGTGCAAAATGTGTACATCCTCGAAGGCGGAGTGAATAACTGGATCGCGTTCTTTGGCAACGATGACAAAACGCTTCATCCCAACCCGAATGCTGGTGACGACCAATTGGGCTATCTCTTCCCTGCCGCATTAGGCAGTCGCTACGAGTCATGCTCGCCAGACCCGATCGAATATGAAAAACTTGAATTCGAGCAAAAGATCAAATTGCAATTGAAGCGGGATAAAAGCGGAGGCGGGTGCGGGTAGGGGTGGTTGGAGATTAGAGAATTAGAGATTAGAGATTGGTAATTGAGGAAGACTCCTGAGGTTTCGGGAGTCTTCTTTTTTTTGGAAGATATACTTCACGCGGGTCGGGGTGCGGACTAAAGTTTCGGAAATGTGGCGCAAGTCTCTGACTTGCGAGGCAAATCAGAGATTTGCCTCGCGCGGAGTGCCGAAAAAATATTCCACACCCAGTCCCCGGGTGCGGACTAAAGTTTCGGGAATGTGGCGCAAGTCTCTGACTTGCGAGGCAAATCAGAGATTTGCGCCGCGCGGAGTGCCGAAAAATATTCCACACCCAGTCCCCGGTATCGCTTGAATTTTGAGTGGGCTCGTTGTATAGTGATTATGCTGCTTTTATCCTAATTTTCTCTACCGTACATGGAAAACCTAAAGGTCTCCTTTCCCTTCGCAAAAACACCGATTAACAGAAAAGACCTTTAGGGTTTTTACGAGAGAGATGTACGACAGCAAGTCTTGGAAAACACAATGAGAGAAAAACACAGCCCCGGTTCCATCCCGACGCTCATAAAATCAATCACCGACATTGCCTCCTCGGTTGGGGCGGTGACGGCCTACCTGGTGGCCATCTTTGGAATCGGGGATATTCCCTACCCCAAAACCACCTCCCTGCTGACTATATTGGCTACTTCGGTTCTGGTGGTCAACTGGCGCTGGGGCAAACTCAGAAGCAGGAAGAAAGGCTCGAAAATGCCGCCAGCCCGCTCATTGTTTGAGCGGCTGTTGAACCCGATCCAAAAGACCGCTGACGAAAGCTACACCCTGTCTCTGACTCGGCGGCGCATCGAGGCGGGTTTGGTTTTATCCCTGAGCGTCTTCACCCTCGGCTGGACGGGCATCAACCTTACAACAGTTATCAATGAATTGACCACGAACCCGGCCCTCACCTGCAACGACCCCGGCGAAGCGGCCACACTGCGAATTCTCATCGCCGATTTACATGAGATAACCCCCGAACCGCAATTACTGATCTCCGACAAAATCTCCGATTCATTGGCCGAATACCCGGCGGGAGACTTCTACAAAGTCTGCCGTCTTGCCGAGCCGCTCGAAACAATCACCCGGGCGAACAAGGCGGCAAAGACGTATGAGGCCGATATTGTGATCTGGGGCCAAAGCGATGCGGCCACCTACGAAATCCACCTCGAGGCGCCCGCCCTCGGCGACCCGCACCAGAACCTTTCGGCGCTTGGCATCGAGGAAGCCACCTCGCCTGAGTTTCAATTGAAGGAACCGGAGCATGTTTCCTTTGTCTCTCAGTTTGCCCTCGCTGAACTCCTGCTGTTGAACGGGCAAGTGACCGAAGCCCAGGCCCGGCTGGCTGGCGCCCTTGCCGATGCAGATCGTGAAAAGCTCGATCCGTTGGATATTGCCAAAGGGTATTACCTGCTTGGATTGTTTTACGATCCCCATTATTCCCCGTCTCCCGATGAAGAATTATCCATTGCCGCGTATTCAAAGTCCATCGAAAGGAACGGTAACCTGCACAAAGCCTGGTTGAACCGCGGATATGTGCATATGCTCCTCGGCATGGACGAGGAAGCCATGGCCGACTTCAACCATCTCATTGACAACGACACCCCCTTTAAGGGCATGGCGTACGTAAACCGCTCCAGCCTGCAAAGCGATCCCGATGCGGTCATGAGCGACCTGGACGCCGCCGTAAAATTCGCGCCAGAGGAAGGCTATTTCTTTCGCGGCATCGAACGCATGAATCGCAGGGATTTTCAGGGCGCCATCGAAGACCTGAAAAAGGCCGTTGAGGTGGACTCCGCGGGCTGGGAAAACTATCACTACCTGGGGCTGGTGCAGTTGTATAACGGCGAGTATGAAGCGGCAAAGAAAACCTACGTTCGCATCCTGCCCTACCTGGATGCCGCGACTCGCGACGATGTAATCGTTGACCTGCAAGACAGCGCGGAGGTATTCCCCGAAAGCAAACCCACAATCGACGAAATCATTCAATCCCTGCAAGCCGCCAACCTGCCGTAGCGAAGTTCACATCCATCGCGCCGCGAAGTTCCATCTGTTCATCAAACAACAAAAGGAGAGAAAATGAACCCAGCCTTTCAAACCCCGATTGGCCCCGTCCCTTTGGAGAAGCACTACGAAGTTTTCAAAACCATCGAAGACAAAATTATGAACCACTTGGAAAGCCTCGCGCAGGGCTACCTCCTGATTGGCCTGCGGGTGGCGTACGATGAAAAGGATTCAAGCAACGAGCCGGGCCAACTGCCGTACTCGGTTGAATTTGGCTATCTGGGACTGGTGGACCTTGCCGCCCGATGCTTGCGGGAGAAAGAAGAGACGAGCGAGGAGGAACTGATCCAAAGCGCCATGCAATCCCCCACGCCGATCCAACTGTTGGATGATCTCTACGAGTACGCAAAAGCCGAATTGCAATCCGCCGCCGGCGCCGACTTGATTGTGGGGGTCTCTCTCGAATTAAAAAGCAGTCTTTCCAACATCGCCGCAATCGTGGTGTGCTCCTGCAACGGAGTGCCTGGTAGAAAGTTAAGGCTCGTGTACAACAGCATCCTGCGAAGATACAGATGGGTTTGCAGGGCTGGGTGTTGATTCGATAACCATCCACACACGAAGAACCGCCCATCCCTGAGTGGATGGGCGGTTCTTCGTGTTGAGAGCGAAGCTAATATTACTGCGCAAGGTTGCCGTGATATGTCATGCTGAGCGAAGCATCACTATCACAGCGAAAGAGGTTCTTCGGTGGCTGAAAATAGCCCCAACCTGTGGGAAGAAATCCGTAATTATTTAATTCACTCAGGACTTACGCAAGAGGCTTTATGACCCCGAAGGGGTCAAATGATTATAGTTTTTGGAATACAGCGAATTCAACCCCGAAGGGGTGTCATCACTCGTAAAATCAATTGGGTGTGTTTCAAACGAGTTGAAGGATAGAACGTCCCGAAGGTTTTCTCGAAGACTTTGACCCTTTTTCAAACCTTCGGGACGGTTGTTTCAACTGAAATGAAACACACCCAAATCAATCTCATCCCTTGGGGATTTGGATTCTTTCGCGCCATTTTCTATAATCCTGCCATCCCTTTGGGATTATGAACTTCGTACGGTGAGTAAATAAACTGCGTAACATCCGTTAATATCCTTGACACCTCCTCTCACCCATCGTAAAATAGGATTAATCGGATTAATCAACTTTTATGTTGCGTGATCGTACTTCCTCGAACATCTCTGAGTTTTTTCGTTATCTAGCTTCACACCCCGAAGCGGATGACAAACTCCCCTCTTTAACCGAACTTAGCAAAGAATTGGATATCAGCCTGGCATCTCTGCGCGAACAACTTGAAGTTGCTCGCGCGCTTGGCTTTGTGGAAGTGCGCCAGAAGACGGGCACACGCAGGTTGAAATACTCCTTCACGCCAGCCATTCGTCAAAGCCTGGGATACGCACTGGCGTTGAACAACGATCACTTCCGCAAATTTGCCGAGATGCGCAATCATCTCGAAGCGGCGTACTGGCATGAAGCCGTCAAATTGCTGACTGCCGAAGACAAGCAGGAACTCGAAGCCATCATCACCCGCGCGTGGGACAAGATCCGCGGCACGCCACAGCGTCCTGATGCTTTTTCGGGAGTGCAAGTGCCACACGAAGAGCACCGCAAACTTCACCTCACTATTTTCAGCAGGCTTGATAATCCATTTGTAATCGGTGTGCTCGAAGCCTACTGGGAGGCGTACGAAGGCGTTGGCCTGAATGTCTTCGCGGGCGGCTATGAATATTTGCAGGAAGTGTGGAGATACCATCAGGTGATGGTCGAGTCAATTTGCAATGACCAGTTCGAGGTCGGGTATGATGCGCTCGTCAAGCACACCGATCTTTTGTATCATCGTCCGTAAATTAATAATTTACGTCATTGCGAGAGTGATGCTCTTTCGCTCGAAGCAATCTCCATAATATGAGGAGACTGCTTCGTCGCCAAAAAGCGTCTCCTCGCAGTGACGGATAATCAAAGAGGAGTTTCATGAATAAAATAGTGAATGATTTTTCGATCACCGTTGGCACAAAGAACGGCTCCGGCAGTTCCACAGCCAACAACACCATCCTGCGTTCTGTTTTCAAGATGGGCATTCCCGTTTCGGGCAAGAACCTGTTTCCTTCCAATATTCAGGGCTTGCCGACCTGGTACACCATCCGTGTGAATAAGGATGGATTTATTGGTCGACAGGATGTCAACGACATCGTGATTGCGATGAACCCCGATTCGTTCGTGCGGGACCTGGCATCTGTTGCGCCGAACGGGGCTTTTTTCTACTCTGACGATATCAAGCAGCCCATCACCCGCACAGATGTCGCCGTCTACCCGATGCCGATCAAAACCATCGTGAAGAACGACCCGAACGTGCCCACGGATTATCGCGACCTCGTAGGCAACATGGTGTATGTAGGCGTGCTGGCCCAAATGATCGGCATGGATATGGACAAAATCCTTGCCGCGCTGACCTTTCATTTCAAGGGCAAACAAAAACCCATTGACATGAACTTCAACGCCCTGAAAGCAGGCGCAGAATGGGCGAAGGCGAATCTCGAAAAGAAAGACCCCTATTTTGTCGAAGCCATGAACAAGACAGATGGCCTCATCATGGCAGATGGCAACACCGCAGGCGCGCTTGGCTCCATTTTTGGCGGCGTGCAATTTGCGGGCTGGTATCCGATTACGCCTGCCACTTCGTTGGCCGAAGGCTTGAACGATTATTTGCCTGTGCTCCGTAAACGCGAAGATGGCAAACACACCTATGCCATTGTGCAGGCAGAAGACGAACTCGCCGCGCTCGGCATGGCAATTGGCGCGGGCTGGGCTGGCCTGCGCTCGATGACATCCACCTCTGGCCCCGGCCTTTCGTTGATGACCGAGTTTGCCGGGCTGGCTTATTACGCCGAAGTGCCCGTTGTCATTTGGGATGTACAGCGCATTGGCCCCAGCACTGGTTTGCCCACCCGCACCTCACAAGCTGATTTGACCTTTACCCATTTTATCGGTCACGGTGATTCTCATTCCATCATCCTGTTGCCCGGTGACGTGTACGAGTGCTTTGAGTTTGGCTGGCAATCCTTTGACATTGCCGAACGCGCGCAGACTCCCGTGTTCGTGTTGAGCGATCTCGATATGGGCATGAACCAGTGGATGAGCAAGCCTTTCAAATACCCCGAAACTCCGATGGATCGCGGCAAGGTTCTCTGGGAAAAAGACCTTGAAGAGATCAAAGGCAACTGGGGACGTTACCTTGATAAGGACGGCGATGGCATTCCCTATCGCACCTTCCCCGGCAACAAGCATCCGTTGAGCGCGTACTTCACCCGCGGCACAGGTCATGATGAATATGCAAAATATTCTGAAGATGCCGGCGCGTACATGCGCAATATGGAGCGGTTGAAACTGAAGCATTACAACGCGGCAAACTACATGCCCAAGCCTGTTAATCACCCGATCAAAGGCGCAACAGTCGGCATCATCGCTTATGGCTCAACGGAAAATGCGGTGCTCGAGGCGCAACATCATCTGGCAAAGGATGACGGCATCCATGCGGATTTTCTGCGCGTGCGCGCCATTCCTTTTACGGAAGAAGTTACACAGTTCATTGAAAAATACGATCAGGTCTTCATTGTGGAAATGAACCGCGACGGGCAGATGTACCAGATCCTGCTGACGGAGTATCCACAGTTTGCCGGGAAGTTCAAGTCTGTGGCGTATCATGATGGTTTGCCTGCGGCGGCGAAGTGGGTTCGCGAGGGAATTCTTCAAAAGTATGAAGGCGGAAGGATGAAGGATGAAGGTGGAAAGCGAAAGAAAACGTCTGCCAAGAAAATGACGACGAAAGCTGTAGCAGGCTCAAAGATTAAGAAAGAAGCGAGCAAGAAGCCTGTCAAGAAATCTGTTGCCAAGTCCAAGTCAACTGCGAAGGCGAAGAAGAAATAACCCGTCATTCCCCGTTCGGGGACGATGTGCGAGCCGCGCTCTTGCACTTTGCGGCGAAGCAATCTCGGCAACAGTGTTGGAGATTGCTTCGGGCAAAAACAAGAGCGCCCTCGCAATGACAAATAGAGAAAAACAGGAGTAAATAAAATGACAGAAACTCTCCCCATGGCTGGCGTGACGGCAAACGTCAATCTCGCTGGCTTATCCAAAAATGATTATCGTGGCGCGCCCACCACTTTGTGCCAGGGCTGTGGACATAACTCGATCTCGAACCAGATCGTGACCGCGCTGTATGAAATGAACACCGTGCCCGAAGATGTGATGAAGTTCAGCGGTATCGGGTGTTCGTCTAAATCACCCACTTACTTTTTGAACCGTACTTTTGGATTCAACAGCCTGCACGGACGGATGCCGTCCATTGCGACGGGCGCGTTATTTGCGGATGCGCGCATGAAAGGCATTGGCGTTTCAGGCGACGGCGACTCTGCCAGCATTGGCATGGGACAGTTCAAGCACATCATGCGCCGCAATGTAAACATGGTGTACATCGTTGAGAATAACGGCGTGTACGGCCTTACCAAAGGTCAGTTCTCGGCCACCGCTGAAAGGGGCTTGCAGTTGAAGAAGCAGGGCGAGAATCCTTACATGCCCGTTGATATTTGCATGGAAGCGCTCGTCTCCAATGCGACTTTTGTGGCGCGTTCTTTCGCGGGCAACCCCAAACAAGTGAAGGAATTGCTCAAGGTTGCGCTCGCTCATGATGGCATCGCCGTGCTGGACATCATCAGCCCGTGCGTGACTTTCAACAATCAGGAAAACGCTTTCCATTCCTACGCTTGGGGCAAGGATCACGAAGAACCCCTGCACGAGATTTCGTACATCGCCCCGCGCAATGAGATCATCCTCGAACGCGAAATGGAAGATGGCGAAGTGCGTGAAGTTGCCATGCACGACGGTTCGACGGTCATCTTGAAAAATCTCGAAAGAGGGTACGATCCTACCAACCGCTACGAAGCCCTGCGTGTGATGGAAGAAGCCCAGCGCAACAACTGGCTGGTGACGGGTATCCTGTACGTGAACACCACCAAGCCGAATCTGACGTCCATCTACAATTTGGTGGATACTCCGCTCAACCGCCTCACTGAAGTTGACCTGCGGCCTGAGCGCGCGATGATAGACAAAATCAACTCGTTGATGTTCTAAGCCGCCAACCTAACCCTCACCCCTACCCCTCTCCCTAAAAGGGAGAGGGGTTTTGATAAATATGACAACAGAAACCACAACCGAAAAACTTGATTTCAAAAAAATCCTGCCCGTGCTCGTCATCGTCCTCGTGGACTTGATGGGGCTTTCGATCATCATTCCGCTACTCCCTTTGTACGCGGCGCGCTTTGGCTCCTCGCCATTGGTGATCGGAATTTTGCAGGCCACGTATCCGTTCATGCAATTTATTGGCGCGCCCATCCTGGGAAGGCTTTCAGACCGTTTCGGACGGAAACCAATTCTGGTCGCGAGTCAGATCGGCACACTGGCTGGCTTCATCCTGCTCGGGTTTGCGGATTCGCTCTTTCTGCTTTTTGTCTCCCGCATCATTGACGGTCTCTCTGGCGCGAACATCGCCACTGCCCAGGCCGCCATCGCAGACAGCACCACCGAAAAGACGCGCACTCAAGGACTGGGACTCATCGGCGCATCGTTCGGTGTCGGCTTTGTACTTGGCCCCATTATCGCATTCATCGTTCTTGCCGCCACGGGACAAAATTATCGCGCCGTCGCTTTCACTGCCGCGCTGTTCTCGCTCGTCTCAATTTTGCTGACGGTATTCTGGTTCAAGGAAACGTACGCGGAAGTTGAAAACCCCGAAGCATCACGCAAGCGGCGTCCTTTCACCTTCACTATCATGCGCAACGCCCTCAACCGTCCCGCCATCGGATTCCTCCTTATCATCATGTTCTTCTATCAGGTGGCCTTCGGCGGCTACGAACAACTCTTTTCATTGTTCACCCTCACCCGCCTCGGCATGGACGCGCGCGACACATCGGGTCTCTTTGCGCTGGCAGGCGTTTTGATCATCGTTGTGCAAGGCGGGCTGGTTGGGCGCTGGTCGAAAGTAAAAGGTGATCGTTGGCTGGTTCTCATGGGGCTGGGCGCGCTCGCCGTCGGGTTGATCGGAACCGCACTCACACCCGCCATTCCCGTTCCATGGTATGAAAAAGCAAAGGTTCTCGAAAGCATGGCAGGGCAGGGCAGTTTCCGCGTCTCCATTCAAAGCATCAACATCAATCTGCCCGATGAAGCCGCACGAAGCTGGTTCGGCATCCTTTGGCTGATGGTTGCCAGCATCCCTGCCGCATTGGGTGGCGGCGTCCTGCATCCCGCCATCAACAGCCTCATCACCAAAACTGCTGATAAAAGCGAAGTGGGCGGCGCATTGGGTGTTTCCACTGCGGCATACAGTGCAGCCAATGCGGTTGCCCCACTTTTTTACGGCGCGCTATTTCAATATTTCGGCGGGCCTGTTCCATTTTTTGTAGGCGGGTTGATCCTGGCAATTTTATGGTTCTTCGCGCCGAGGGTTGTCAAGTAAGGGCACAGCAACGCCGTGCCCCAACGGTATAATCGGGGAAATGAAAAATCTCGACTCAGAAATCTCGCTCGAATACATCCGATCCTCAGGCCCCGGCGGACAAAACGTCAACAAAGTTGCGACAGCCGTCCAACTGCGCTTTGACGTAACCAACTCCCCCACCCTCGCCTCAGACCTAAAGGGACGGCTGACTCTGCTTGCTGGTAAACGCCTCACCGCTGACGGTGTCCTCATCATCGAAGCAAAGAAATTCCGCACGCAGGAACAAAACCGCGAAGACGCCATCCAGAGATTCTATGAATTGATTCGCAAGGCAGGCGAAAAACCAAAGCCGCGCCATAAAACAAAGCCAACAAAAGCGTCGAAAGAGGAAAGACTAAAGGGGAAAAAGAAACGGGGCGAGGTTAAGAAAATGAGGCGGGATAAGAAAATTTTTGAAGAATGATTTGTGAATTTATGCGGCGCTCTGTAATTCAATCAACTTCGCCTTCAATAGCTTGAAAGAGTATAGGACTTACGCAGAACGCTTTTTTGTCCGCTAATCTACGCCAATCCACGCGAATTTTTAAAAGGATTAGCGTAAATTCGTGGAGATTAGTGGACTCAATCAAGGTTTTGCGTAAATCCTGAGTATAAAAAAACGCCCTTTGATCAGGGCGATTTTTATCATTTTATGCCGCCACCAAGATTGGTGGTTTTTCCACAGAAGTAATCGGCACGATCTCGGCAGATGAAGGCATATAACTGGAAACCTTCAAAATCTGATTAACGGGCAGGGAAGTGATAATTTCAACCACTGTCTCCCGCCATTCAGGTTCAAGGTCCTTCAAGCCACTCAAAGGAAAACTGCGCGGGCCTAATGTGGTGAGCTGTACCAGCACGGAAAAATCCATTAGTGTTAAGCCAATTGCGCGTTTCTCAGCCCGGTTGAAACGCAAAAGGATGTTTTCGTTCAACTCCACTGCGGCAGTTGGCTTTTCACCTGGTGAAAACGAGATATATAAAACGTCCGCTTCTTTATCATAGGAATAAGTTGACATTCAATTCATCCTTCATCCTTCATAATTCATCCTTTCTCCCACAAATCCTGCGCCGCTTCATCCAATCCCAACTCCGTCAACTTCTTCCTTGTTGGTTTGCCCGTTTCCCAATCCCAGCCGCGGGCTTCATAATAAGCCGCCAGCATGGATTGGAAATCCAGCACGAAGCCTGCCGCGCCGCCTTCATTGTACGGCTCTAGAAATGCCTTGGGGAGTTTGTCATTCGCGCGAGTCAGCCCCATGCGGTTGTTGATGGCGCGTTTCAAATTCCAGCCGCGCTCGCCAGTTTTCATCATATCTTCGAGAGTCCACTCATAGCCGCAGGCCGCGTTGATTAAGCTCACCTGCTCATTCGGGTCAATCGTCGCAAAGATGCACATCACAAAGGCATTGGAAACGGTGCGCCAATCCTGGTGTTTCGCAACATTCGCCGCCTTCTCCGCCTGCGCGTGACGGTCAAAATAGTTGATGCCGATACGCTCTTCGATATGACCCAACTCCACCATGAAATAATCCGATTGATTGTGGCACGCCCCGCGCGGACTGGTCGCATACGACAAAGCCATCCCTGAAACGCCGCGCGGATCGTGATACGCAACTTCGAGTCCATTCACTTGCACGGCTTCATCTTCCGCACCGAACGCCGCGCCAACTTGGCGCGACCCACGCGAAAGCAATTCGCCAATCCCTTCACGGCGCGCGATCATGTGAATTAATTGTCTCACAGCCAGCATATCTCCCCACTTCAATTCAAGCCCGCCAGTATCCTGCTTCGTTAATTTGCCCGTCTCGAAAAGATGAAACGCGAGTCCAATCGTGTTGGCCGCGCTGATCGTGTCCATGCCGTAGCGGTCGCACAACTCGCCGAGGCGGGTAATTTCTGCCAAATCATCATTCAACAAATTCGGCCCAAAGCCCACAATCGTTTCCCACTCCGGCCCTTTGCGTTTCGCGCCATCATCCAGCTTCACCACACGCCCGCACGCAATCACGCATCCCTGACACGCGTGATATCCAACCAAAATAGACTCGGCCATTTTCGCGCCAGAGATATGATCCACATTCGGGAACGAACCCTGGTGATAATATTTCGACGGCATCGAACCCATATACTCAAATAAATTCGCCGTGCCTGCCGTGCCAATCTCATGAAAGAACTTTGTCTCGTTGCTCTGCTTGAGCGTACGATTCGACTCTGATCGCAAAGCCGCATATTGCTCTTCGCGTGCGACACTGAATTTCTTCGTCCCATGCACCGCAACGGCTTTGAGATTCTTCGACCCCATCACCGCGCCAAGCCCCGTGCGCCCCGCCATGCGCCCGTGGTCACAGCAAATGGACGCGTACAAAACTCCGCGCTCCCCCGCCTCGCCAATCACTGCGACTCTCGCTCCTTTGACTCCAACTTCCTCTTTGACAATTTCCTGCGTCTGATAGACATCCTTCCCCCAAACATTCGCCGCATTCCTAACCTCAAACCTGCCTTCTTCAACCCAGACATATACCGGGCTTTGAGCTTTTCCTGTGATCCACAAACCGTCATATCCAGCCTTGCGCAGTTCAGGCCCCCAGAATCCACCGATATTTGATTCAGCCCAAAGGTGAGTAGCGGGGCTTTTCCCGCAAATGACAAAGCGGCCTGTGGTCGGCCCGTTCGTACCCGTGAGCGGCCCGTTGATGAACAGCAAAGGCGACTCAGCCGAAAGTGGGTCGAGTTCCTTCGTTAAGTATGGATACAAAATCCGAGCGGCCAGCGATGCGCCGCCAAGATAATCACGCTCCCATTCTTTGGGGATGATGAATTCTTCGGTTGTGTTGTCGGTGAGGTTGATTTTTAATATCGGTAACATGTATAAATTCTTGGCTCATGTGTAGACTCTGTGCAAGAGAGCAAACCCTTTAACGCGAACACTTGCGCCGCGCGCCAGTGCGGTGTTACGCATAGCGGGCGAATAACTCGAATTTTTTCGCGTTATTCGCTACATTCGGAAAATTCGCGTTAAGATTTTCGGTTTTTAAAGGCATTGCGTATGGCCGCATGCATACTCTTTACACATGAGCCAAATTCTTTCTTCTTTCTTCTTTGCGCCATGAAAGACGAAAGAAGAAAGAAGGTGAACACAAGTAATTACAGAATATCCGTTGTCACTTCCTGCGCCACGCGGACAAAGTCCAACACGGTGGGGACGTTTCGCATCATGTAGCCCATACTGCCGTTGACCTTTAATTTCATGGTCATCATGGCGGTCATCGGATTCAGTTTGCCTGTCAACACGGCGGTGATGTTGTTGTAGCTTGCGGTTAACGTGAAGGTTGGTTTTGGGTAGGCGGATGCCTCAGGGTTGTAGACTGTTTTTCGGCACGCCCCATGCCACAGGTCCAGGTAGAAGCGGAGGGGTTCTTTCAGGTTGCCTTCCGGTTCGATATCAAAGAACAAATCCCCCTCCCAATTCCTTGCAATCTCGCTATATTTTTCATCCGAATTCAGCTTAACTTCCAGTTCTTTCAACCATTGTTCACTGGGAAAAATTGCAGACATGACGCCGCCTCCAAACAGGATTTGACGCAATTGTACCATTCTGAAATAGATGCCGAAATATCCTTGCGTAAATAAAAAAAATGGTCTATGCTTAAAGCACGGGATGGGATCATCCCGTGGCAATTTAATAATTGCCCAATTTTTATTTCTCTTGGAGGAGCAAATGAAAAAACTGTTTACGCTGGCCAGCCTGTTGGTTTTGGCCTCTCTTGTTCTTGCCGCTTGTGGCACACCAGCCACCGAAGCCCCCGTTGCGCCCGCCCCCTCTACCGGCGGAATGCCCGACCTGGGCGGACGGGAAATTCGGATTGCCGTGGAGAACGCCTACAATCCGTTCAACTTCATCGATGAAGCTACAGGAACGGGCGTCGGGTACGATTACGATCTATTTGCCGAAGCCTGCAAGCGGCTGAATTGCAAGCCCACTTTCGTGCAGACAAGTTGGGATACGATTGTGGCTGTAATGGGCGGCACCGGCCAGGCTGAGTTCGACATCGCCGCCGATGGCATCACCATCACCGCCGAGCGCGCCGAGAAAGTGGATTTCTCCACGCCCTACATCAAACTTGCCCAGCAACTGCTTGTGCAAGCGAACGAAACCCGCTTCACCAGCCCCGATGAATTGAAAGCTCTGGGCGAATTCAAAGTAGGCGCACAGCCCGGCACAACCAACTACGATCTGGCTGTTGAATTGTTCGGCGAAGAAAACATCGTCGCATTCGACCAATATGGTCTGATCGTGCAGGCTCTGATCAACGGCGATATTGACGCCACAGTCATGGACAACGTCGCTGGCGAAGGCTACATCGGCGCAAACCCCGATAAGCTCAAACTTGTCGGCGACGAGCTTACCAGCGAAGAACTGGGCTTCGTCTTCCCCAAAGGCAGTGACCTGCTCGAGCCGATCAATCTCGTGCTCGCTGAAATGAAAGCCGATGGCACTCTCGACACAATCTATGCCAAGTGGTTCCTCACTGAATAAGTAATTCAGATAACCGAGACCTGCCGGGAAAATCATCTCGGCAGGTCTCTTTCCTTCCACCCACTTTTCTGCCGGGATAATTCTCCATGCCCCCTGAACAATCCGACACATTCGATAATAAATCGCGCCAGTCGCGCATTGCGCCGTCTCTCGAGCGTATGTCTGAATGGCCCTGGTGGTTGATCGTCGCCATTCTGATCGCGCTGTTCATCGTTCTCCAAATCGTCACCAACCAGCGCATGTCCGTTATTTTCAGCGCAATTGCCGCCGGGATCGGCGTCACCATCCGGGTCACACTGACGGCATATTTTATGGCGGTATTCATTGGGCTTATCGTCGGGTTTGCGCGCGTTTCCAGCAACAAGTTCATCCTCAACGTGGCGTCGTTCTACGTGGAGGTGGTGCGAGGCGTCCCCATCCTCGTCTTGTTGATGTATATCGCCTTCGTGGCCGTGCCGATCATCGCCGAGATGCTTGGCGTTCGGACCCGCGACTTTCCCAACGAGTTGCGCGTGATTTTGGGGCTGGCCATCGCCTACGGCGCGTTCGAGTCCGAGATTTTTAGAGCTGGCATCCAGTCCATCGAAAAGGGACAAATGGAAGCGGCGCGGGCGCTCGGCATGAGTTACTTTCAAGCAATGCGCCACATCATCCTGCCGCAGGCCATTCGCCGGGTTCTGCCCGCGCTCGGCAATGATTTTGTCGCCATGCTCAAAGATTCGTCGCTGGTTTCCGTGCTCGGCGTCGAAGACATCACCCAGATCACCAAGTTATATGCCGCCAGCACCTTTTTGTTCTTCCAGTCCTACAGCATTCTCGCATTCATCTATCTCTCCATGACCATTCTGCTGTCGCGGCTGGTTCGCTCACTCGAAACCAGGCTTTCGGCACACCGATAACCAAACCCTATGCAAACTCCAATTATCAAACTCACAAACCTTCATAAGTTTTTTCATCACCTGCATGTGTTGAAAGGGATTAATCTGGAAGTCCACGAGCGGGAGGTAATTTGCGTCATTGGGCGAAGCGGATCGGGAAAAAGCACAATGCTGCGGTGTATCAATTTTCTCGAGGAACCTTCGGAAGGAGAGATCGAAATAGGCGATCTCAAGATTCCAGCGGGAGCCAAGGGCAAAGAACACCAGGCGCTTGTCCACCAGGCACGCCTTCTGACCGGCATGGTATTTCAGGATTTCAATCTCTTTCCTCATTACACCGTGCTCGAAAATGTCATGCGCCCCCCCATCATCGTCAAGCGCATGGACGCCGCGCGCGCGCGCGAAATCGCAGAAATGAACCTGGACCGCGTGGGAATGCTATTCAAAAAGGATGAATATCCCAGCCGAATTTCAGGCGGACAAAAACAACGCGTCGCCATCGCGCGCGCGCTCGCCATGGAACCCAGGGTCATGCTCTTCGACGAACCCACATCCGCGCTCGACCCCGAACTCATCGGCGAGGTGCTCAACGTAATGAAGAAACTCGCCAAAGATGGCATGACCATGCTCGTCGTCACTCACGAAATGGGGTTCGCCCGCGAAGTGGCAGACCGCGTGCTTGTCATGGCAGATGGCGAGTTAATCGAAGATGGCAAACCAGAGCAGATCTTCAACGCCCCCAAAGATCCGCGCACCGAAGCCCTCATCGTCCGATACAGGACGGGCGGCAATTAATGGTTATCGCCATCACGCGCCAGGTCAGTTCCCGCTTCAACGAATGCGAAATCACACATATTGACCGCACGCCAATCGATCTCAACATCGCCCGCGCACAACATCACGAATACGTTCAGGCGCTTGCAAAAATCGGCTGTCAGGTGATTGAATTGCCCGAAGAGCAGGATTTGCCCGATTCAGTCTTCGTGGAAGATGCGGCCTTTATTTTGGATGAAGTGGCGGTCATTACCCGGCCCGGGGCTGATTCACGTAAACCTGAAACAGAATCCATCATCCAGGCATTATCCCCCCACCGCCCGCTCGTACATGTCGCCGCCCCCGCCACAGTCGACGGCGGCGATGTGCTCGTGCTTGGAAAAAATATTTACGTGGGCCTGTCCACCCGCAGTACGCCCGAAGCAGTCAACCAACTCCAAAGCCTGTTGAATAAATATGGCTATAAAACTGCAGGGGTTGAACTGACCGATTGCCTGCACCTGAAAACTGCCGTCACCCGCGTCGATGACAAAACATTGCTCATCAACAAAAAATGGGTTGACCCCATCATTTTCGAAGGATACGAGTTAATGGAAGTTGACGAGTCAGAACCATTTGCGGCAAACTGCCTTCCCGTCAAAGATGCCATCGTCTACCCGACTGCATTTCCCAAGACGCAGGCAAAGCTCGAGCAAAAGGGCTTCCAAATCGTCAACGTCAACCTGGCTGAGTTGGCGAAAGCGGAAGGGGCGGTCACTTGTTGCAGTTTGATCATCGATTGACTTGATTTCGGTTAAAATCTCCATCTGAACAGATGGAGATTTTTATTTCTGCCATACCTGGATTTTTATTCACAAGGCGCAATCATGAATAACAGCAAAAGCGATGCTCTTTTGAGCGCCATCGCCCAATCTGCATTGAAACTGCTGGAAGCGCCCGACTGGCGGGCCGAAATAAATAACCTGTTGATGCTTTTGGGTGAAGCCACAAACGCCAGCCACGCGTATTTATTTGAAAATCACCTGGACGAAAACCAACAACTCCTGACAAGCCAAAAATATGAATGGGTGGGACCAGGCCAGCAGGTTGAGCTGAAAAACCCCGACTTTCAGAATATCCCCATCCTTGAAGACGGATTATCAGAATGGTATCAAAAATTAAGCCAGGGAAAGCCATTCTACAATTCGACAAAAATCTTCCCAGATGGCTGGACAAATACAGCCAGCCGTCAGGAGATCAAAACCCTTTTGGATGTCCCCATTTTTATGGATGGCATCTTCTGGGGCATCATTGGTTTCGACGATTGCCTGCGTGAAATGCCATGGTCACAGGCGGAAGTGGATGCTTTGCAGGCCGCCGCCGGAATGTTAGGCGCCGCGATCAAGCGTCAAAAAGCCAATGAAAATCTCAGGGCTTCCGAGGATAAATTCCATTCGGCATTCCACCATACCTTTGTCCCTATGATCATAGGCCGCCTGTCAGACAGGGTGATATTGGATATAAACGAAGCGTTCAGCGCTGAAATGGGATATAAACCAGCCGAAGCAATGGGCAAAAAAGCCAGCGACTTAAAGTTATGGGTAAACCCTGAAGAACAAACACGGCATCATCAATTGATTGAAACACAGGGGTACATCCGCGAGTTCAAGGGAAAATTCAGGCGAAGCAACGGAGAGACGGGGGTGGCGCTTGTCTCTGCAACGCCCATTATGGTCAACGAAGAGGCCTGCCTGCTGTACACCTTATACGATATCACAAAGATCGAGGAACTATTGGTTGAGTTGCAAAACAAGAACAATGAATTGGAAAGCTTTACCTACACGGTATCGCATGATCTCAAAGCCCCGCTGATCACCATCGGCGGCTTTGTCGGATATCTCGAAAAGGCTATTTTGGCGGGTAACCCGCAACAGGCTCGCAAGGATGTTCAGCGCATCACCCATGCGGTTATTAAAATGCAAAGGCTTTTGAATGAACTGCTTGAACTTTCACGCGTCGGAAGATTTACCAACCAGCCAACCATTGAAAACATGGGCAATATCGCAATGGAGGCTGTTCGAATGCTTGATGACCAATTACGCAGAAACAACATTGATATCCAGATCGAGGAAAATATGCCTACATTGGAGGTTGACCGCATTCGCTTTGTCGAGGTTTATCAAAACCTTGTGGAGAACGCGATCAAATTCATGGGCGGGCAGGCCAGCCCGGAAATCAGAATCGGGGCGGAGAGGAACGCGGAAGGGCTTGTGTTCTTCGTCAGCGACAATGGGACGGGGATCGAACCGGTGTATCATGAACGCATATTCGGTTTATTCAACAAGCTGGATGCCAAAACAGATGGAACTGGGATCGGTCTCGCGTTGGTAAAACGGATCATTGAGTTCCATGGCGGCAGGGTCTGGGTGGAATCGGATGGGGAAAACGGCGCGGATTTCCGCTTCACTTTGAGGAAAGGCGCCTGACAACCTCAGGCAAAAGGCGCGATATGGACAAGACCCCAGCCTACAAAGAACCACTTTCAACGGCATTAAGAAGGCGCGCTTACGGCAACGAAGCGCAAATTGCGGAAATCATGCGCTGGGTGGCTTTTTCATCCATCTTTATCCTGCTGGCGTTGATCATTACAAAATTATTGGAAGGCCTGTACACTGAAGCGCTGGTGATTCTGTGCGGCACCCTGCCGATCATCGCGTGCCTGATATTGATTCAGCAGGGGAAATTGACGCTTCCAATTGCTGTCTTTGCGATCAATACAATTCTATTGATCACATATATTTCTGCCAGCGGGTACGGCATTTATGATGTTGCCATCCTGAGTTTTCCAGTTGTGCTGATCGTAATAGGATTGGTGTTTCGGGGGAGGGTAATTCCCTACCTGACCAGTTTCATCATTTTATGCCTGGCATGGCTGGTCTTTGGGAATATTCTGGGGCTCTATACCCCTGCAAAAATCACGGATAGCAAAGTGGAGGATTTTTTATTTGCAAGCGCGATCATATTGGTAACCAGCAACGCCGTCCATCTTCTGGTGAGAACCATTTACCAAAGCCTGGCCCGGGCGCAGGAGGAAATTGCGGAACGTGAGAAGGCAGAAAAACAACGTGAGGAGCTTGTACAGCAATTGAAATTAAAAAACCAGGAATTGGATCGGTTTGCCATCACGGTTTCACACGACCTGAAAACGCCCTTGATTACCATTGCGGGCTACCTGGGGTATTTGGAAAAGGATATACGGAATGGGAACAAGGAAGGGGTTAATAAAAGCATTGGGCAGATCAATCATGCGGCTCAAAGCATGGGGAAACTGGTTGATGAAATTCTCGATCTCTCCAGAATTGGGCGGATTATGAATCCGCCAAGGGCAGTTTCGTTCGAGCGGGTTGCGCAGGAAGCTCTAAAAGCGGCGGAGGGGCTGTTGCGGGTGAAACAGGTAAAGGTTAAAGTGGGAAGCGGGTTCCCCATCATCTATTGCGACTTTGCGCGAATCGTTCAGGTCGTTCAAAACCTGGTAACGAATTCGGTCAAGTTCATGGGGGAACAAACCCACCCGACGATAGAGATCGATTGGGAGGAACGGGATGGCGAACCTATATTTTTCGTGAAGGACAATGGGGTTGGGATCGACCGCATATATCATGAGCGGATTTTTGAGTTGTTCAATAAACTCGATGCAACCATTGACGGCCTGGGCATCGGCCTGGGGATTGCCAGGCGTATTATTGATGTGCATGGAGGCAGGATTTGGGTTGAGTCGGAATTGGGAAAGGGTGCGGGGTTTTACTTTACTCTGCCCGGTCAACCCATCGTTTAAAATAAAACATTCCCGTTGTGACGGGAATGTTTTGTGCGCTGGAGAGGACTTGAACCTCCACGTCTTACGACACACGCACCTCAAGCGTGCCTGTCTGCCAATTCCAGCACCAGCGCAAGCAGGGCGTATTATAATCGGCTTGCTTTTCTTGTCAAGCACATAAAATTAGAGGAGTAATGGGATGGCCCGAATTGTTGTAGATGCAATGGGAAGTGATAATTACCCCACACCCGAGGTGGAAGGCGCAATTCTTGCGGCGCGCGAATATGGAGTGGAGATCATTTTGGTCGGCGATGAGGCGCTGATAAAACCCGCGCTTGATTCCCAAAACATAGACGGGTTGAACATAAGGGTTGTTAATGCGCCAGAAGTATTGACAATGGAAGACAAAGGCGAAAACCTTGTTTTGAAGGCGCGCGCAAAGGATGCCAGGAACTCAATGGCGGTTGGCATTGACCTTGTAAAGAACGGAGAAGCCGATGCCTTTGTGAGCGCCGGGAACACTGGCGCAGGGATGGTGACAGCGCTGTTCAGGCTGGGGCGCATCCGCGGCGTGGATCGGCCCGCGCTTGCGCCGATCTTCCCCACTGCCACAGGTTCATGCGTGGTTCTCGATATTGGCGCAAACCCCGACTGCAAGCCGGAGAACCTGTATCAATTTGGAATCCTTGGGAGTATTTATGCCGAAAAAGTGCGCGGGGTTAAAAACCCGAAAGTTGGGTTGATCTCCAACGGCGAGGAGGAAGGCAAAGGTAATGAATTAGTGAAAGCCGCAACGCCTTTGTTCAAATCTTCAAAGTTGAATTATTTTGGGAACGTGGAAGGCAAGGAAGTGATTGGCGGCAAAGTGGATGTGGCTGTCACAGACGGCTTCACTGGCAATGTGATGCTCAAATCGTCTGAGGCGGTTGCCAAATTAATCACGGATAAGATGCGCGAGATCATCAAAAATGGCGGCCTGCTTACGAAGATCGGCGGCCTGCTCGTCAAGCCAGCGCTTGGGGAGATCAAGAAATTGCTCGACCCCAGAGAGCAGGGCGCGGCGCCCATGCTTGGCGTGAATGGGCTTGTCTTCATCGGCCACGGGCGTTCAGACGCGACCGCAATTAAGAACGCTGTCCGCGTGGCAAAACATGCCGTGGATGTAAACGTGCTGGACGCAATGAAATCTGCAATCGAAGAGAGTTTAAAAAATTAACCATGAAAATCATCAAGAACGAAAAACTAATTAAACGCAACGGCATTATCGGGCAGTGGTTGAGCCTTGGCGCATTGGGTGTGCTTGGATTGGGAATGTACATCTCGTTCGCCAAACCTGACTTATTCACATATTCCCTCATTTGCCTTTTGATCGGCTTTATCATGACGCAGGTTGGCATGTATATGGGCAGTCGCTGGGGACGGTCTCCCCGCCCGGACGAGAAATTTGACAGCGGGTTGAAAGGCCTGCACAGCGAATTCTCGCTGTATCACTATTCTTCCCCTGTTTCCCATTTACTGGTTGGCCCCTCTGGCGTCTGGGCGCTGTTGCCTTATCATCAGCGCGGGAAGGTGTATTTTGAAAAGAACCGCTGGAAGGTAAGCGGCGGCGGCTTCTTGCAGGCATACATGAGAATTTTCGGCCAGGAAGGCATTGGACGCCCGGACATCGATGCTGAGAACGATGTGTACCAATTAAGAAAATTCTTCAAGAAGAATTTGGGAGAATCGCCCATCCCTGAGATCAGATCCATTTTGGTTTTCACCCATGACGAACTGGAGTTGGATGCGGGCGATTCGCCCATCCCTGCCATGAAGTTGAAACAGGTCAAGGAATTCATGCGGCAGGGTTCAAAAAACCGAGTCCTTTCCAGTTTGCAGATCGCGGAAATCGGCGGCGTGTTGCCGAAGGAATAAATTCGCAAACCCAAAAACTATTTGATCTTTTGAATAAATAGAAGCAAGACAGCCACAGAGCGCACAGAGATTTCTAAGAGTTTTTCTCCGTGACCTCCGTGTGCTCCGTGGTTAAATCTTTTGGCAAACCCACTACATTAGCCACTCCCGAATTTTTGCAAGAAATTTATCAAACACCAACTATGGTACACTTGTTCTAACATGACCATCATTGTCTCTCTTGATATCGAAACCACTGGCCTCGATGAAAACCGCGAGGCCATTATTGAAATCGCAGCCGTCAAGTTCAACGGCCGCCGCGTGGAGGATGAATTTTCGACGCTCATCAACCCTGGCAAACACATCCCCGATTTCATCAGCGGGTTGACGGGCATCGATGATGCCATGGTGCGCCAGGCTCCGCGCCTGCGCGACATTGCCCACGAACTCACCGCCTTTGTCGGCGACGCCCCCATCCTTGGGCACAACGTCAAATTCGATATTGGCTTTCTCCGCAAGGCGGGCTTGTTCGAGTATCAGCAAACGCTCGACACCTACGAACTCGCCTCCGTGTTGATGCCAACCGCAAGCCGCTACAACCTCGGCTCGCTCGGCCAGCAACTTAACATTCCATTGCCAGCCACCCACCGCGCGCTGGACGATGCCCGTGTAACGCAAGCCGCTTACGTGCGTCTCTTCGACATGGCTTGTGAAGTTCCAATTGATACCCTCAATGAAATCGTCCAGCTTGGCGACTTTGTGGATTGGGACGCCGGCTGGGTTTTTCAACAAGCCTTGCAGATTCGCGCCAAACAGGGGACGCAAGCCAAACGAATCAAAACCGCCTCTTTTTCTGGACCTTTATTTGATTCGCCCAAAAAAGAATCATCCACGCCGATACAGAAGAACGAAGAGCCAACACCGCTCGACCCCGAAGAAATCGCCTCGGTCTTGGAATATGGCGGGCCATTCTCGCAATATTTCGAATCCTACGAACACCGCCCCGAACAGGTGGAAATGCTCAAAGCGATAACGAATGCCCTTTCAACCGGCAACCATCTCATGGTCGAAGCGGGAACCGGTGTTGGTAAATCCTTTGCATATCTTGTGCCAGCGGCATACTTCGCAACTCAAAACAACACCCGCGTAGTCGTCTCCACCAACACGATCAACTTGCAGGATCAATTGATCAAAAAAGATTTGCCCAGTTTGAAGGCCGCGCTTAATTTGGATCTGCGCAGTGCGATCATGAAAGGCCGCAGTAATTATCTTTGCCCGCGCAGGTTGGATTACATGCGCTCGCACGGCCCCAAAGACGCGACGGAAATGCGCGTGCTCGCAAAAATTTTAGTGTGGATGCTGGACAACGCCAGCGGCGACAGGAATGAACTCAACCTGACCGGCCCCACAGAACGCGAAGCATGGATGCGGCTTTCAGCAGAGGATGATGCCTGCACCACCGAAACCTGCATGGGACGCATGGGCGGCTCGTGCCCGTTCCAGCGCGCAAAGCAGGCGGCGCAAAATTCACATTTGCTTGTTGTCAACCATGCGCTCCTGCTTTCGGATGTGGCATCGGGCAGCAGGGTTTTGCCCGAATACGATTATGTGATCGTGGACGAAGCGCATCACATGGAATCGGCCATCACGGGTGCGTTGTCTTTCCGTATGACCCAAAACGATATCGAGCGCATGATGAAGGAACTGGGCGGGTCTTCTGCGGGGTTGCTTGGCCGCATCCTGACAGACTTGCACCAATCGCTTCGCCCCTCGGAGTTTGGCCTGCTCCAGCAAAAAATCAAACACGCCACCGACCAGGCTTTCCGCGTGGAACAACTTGCCAAACAATTCTTCAATGTGCTCAGCGATTTCATCGCCACCCAGCGTGAGGGACAGCCGCAAAGCAATTATTCGTGGCAATTACGGATACAGCCCGCAACGCGCACCCTGCCCGGCTGGGACGATGTCGAGATGATGTGGGGGCAAACGGGTGAAACGCTGGCGTTGCTCGTCAAATCTCTCGAAGAAATCTACAAGGGACTCGGCGAACTGCTGACCGAAGGCCATGACAGCGTGGAAGATATTATGGGAAACGTGAGCAGTCTCATCCGTCGGATGACCGAAGCGGAGGCGGCGGCCTCAGGCTTGATGCACAAACCATCCAACGAATTGATCTATTGGGTGGAAGTGAATCCACGCGGCGAGAGATTATCTTTGAACGCCGCGCCCTTGCGGGTTGGGCCGCTTGTGCAAAAACATCTCTGGCATGAAAAAGCCAGCGTCATCATGGCCTCTGCCACCCTGACCACACACGGCGAATTTCAATATATCCGCAATACGCTCTCCGCAGAGGATGTGGACACGGTTGCGCTTGGCTCGCCTTTCGATTACGAATCAAGCACCCTGCTTTACGTGGCAAATGACATGCCTGAGCCAAACGCGCAAGGCTACCAGCAAATGTTGGATAAAACCATCCTTGCCACCGCCAAAGCCACCGGCGGACGAATGCTCGTGCTGTTCACGTCCTATGCCGCGCTCAAGAAAACGGCGCAGGCCATCACAGGTCCGCTGGCGCGCGAGGATATTTTTGTGTACGAGCAGGGTGAAGGCGCTTCGCCGAATGCGTTGCTGGAGTCTTTCAAAACCACGGAACGCGCCGTCTTGCTTGGCACCCGCTCTTTCTGGGAAGGCGTGGATGTGCCCGGCGATTCGCTCTCTGTGGTCGTCATCACCAAACTTCCCTTCGGCGTGCCGTCTGACCCGATCATCGCGGCGCGCTCTGAGTTGTACGAAGATTCGTTCAACCAGTATTACCTACCTGAATCTATTTTGAAATTCCGCCAGGGATTTGGCCGCCTGATCCGCACCGCCTCAGACCGCGGCATCGTTGCCATTTTAGACCGGCGCGTGCTGACGAAGCAATATGGGCGGCTATTTTTAGAATCACTCCCGCCATGCACAGCCCGCCAGGGAGCATCCGCCGGGCTGTCTCGTATGGCGGGTCAATGGCTGGGGATGTAGCGCGAGATAACATCTCGCGCTACGGTTGCCAGCATTTATTTCGACCCGCTCCAATTTAATTTATACTGCCTTCAATTTCCTTAGAATGGTCGAAAGATCATCCAGCGAAAGGAAGGCGTCCACAATGCGGGGGTCAAAATGCGAGCCTGAAAGTTCGCGGATATTCTTTTTCACTTCCGAAGGCTGAATGCCCTTGCGGTAAGGGCGGTCGGATACGAGCGCATCCCAAACATCCACCACCGCAAAGATGCGCGCCGCAAATGGAATGCCCTCACCCTTCAAGCCGCGCGGGTAGCCCGTGCCGTCCCATTTTTCGTGATGGCAATAGGGTATATCCAGCGCAGGGTGCAAAAATTTAATCGGACTTAACATTTCATATGCATACATGGGATGTTTTTGAATCAAAGCCCGCTCGTCATCCGAAAGCTGCCCGGGTTTGAGCAAAATCCCATCTGGAATGGCCATCTTCCCAATATCATGCAAGAGCGCCCCGCGGGTGATGTGAACGATCTCATCCTCCTTCAATCCCATTCCCCTGGCCAGGGTTTGAGTCAACGCAGTGACACGCCGGGTATGGCCTTCCGTTTCCTTGTCCCGCAGATCCAGCGCGCGCACCCATCCTTCGAGCGTGGCCTGGTAGGCAATCTCCAGCTCTTCGTTACTCGCCTGAAGGTCATCGAACAGGCTCGCATTATGAATGGCAATCGCGGCCTGGTTTGCAAATGCAGAGATCAACTCAAAATTTTCCTGCTGGAACACCCCCGTATGCGCGCGGTTATCCACATAGATGACGCCGATCAACTGGTCTTTAATTTTCAGCGGCACGCACAAAATAGATAACAAATGATAAGCCGCCACACTGAACTGCGCCTCGAAGCGCGGGTCTTCCTGGGCGTTCGTGGTCAGCACAAGCCTGCCCGTTTCCACCACGCGGTTAACCACCGTTTTGCTGACGGCAAATTGATCCTCGTCCAAATCCACGTGATCCAACCCGCGCGCCACATGGACTTTCAAATTCCCGTCAGACTCGCACAACATGAGGAAGCCGCGCTCGGCGCGCATCAAACGTATCAGCCTGTCCATCACCTCGGATAAAACCCGCTTCAGCCCTACCGAAGAGTTGATCGTGCTCCCAATCTGCACCAACGCCTCGAACTGGGTTTCATGCCTTTGCATCTGTTTAGATACGGCATTCTTTACCTTGTTCAAAGTACTTGCCGCCTGCGTTAATTCCCGCAAAACCTGGGGAGTCTGGCTGTCGCTCGTTTGGGCAAGACTCTTCATTGCGTTGGAGAGTAGGTTGCCTATCTCCCAAAGCTGTTCTTGAATAACGTTTGAGTCGGATGGTTGTTTCATTTTGGCTGTTCCTTCTCGAATCCACAATGAATTATGAACATAACAATAAAATAGCCGCGCTTCGACAATGTCACATTAGGCTTTATCGGTAATTAGAAAAAACGTCCCGAAGGTTGCCGTCAGGCGCCTAAATTTGTAGAAACCTTCGGGGCGTTTCCCATGATTATTGAGAAGATACCCTTTGTGGACTTTGTGGTAAAGGTTTTGAAATGCGACATTGTCAAAGTACCTACAATTTGGGCAAAACAATGGATTGCTGTTTCTGGTATTTTCCCTTTTTATCCGCGTAAGAGATATTGCATTCTTCATCTGCCTCGAAGAACAGCACCTGCGCCAGGCCTTCGTTTGCATAGATTTTGGCAGGGAGCGGCGTGGTGTTGGAAATCTCAAGCGTCACAAACCCCTCCCACTCAGGCTCGAACGGCGTCACATTGACGATGATCCCACAGCGCGCATAAGTAGACTTGCCCAGGCAGACCGTCAACACCTTGCGCGGGATGCGGAAATACTCCACCGTGCGCGCCAGGGCAAAGGAATTCGGCGGGACAACACACACATCCCCCACAAAATCCACCATAGATTTTGTATCGAAATGCTTCGGGTCAACCGTGGCGGAGAAAACATTGGTAAAAATCTTGAACTCGTTGGCAACGCGCACATCATAGCCGTACGATGAAACCCCGTACGAAATCACCCCTTCTCGAACCTGATTTTCAATAAATGGTTCGATCATCTTGTGTTCGTGCGCCATCTTGCGGATCCAGTGATCTGGCTTTAAACCCATTTTTTCTCCTTGACCTCGGTTGGATAAAATAGTACTCCCCCGATTTTATAACAAAACTGCAAATACGCAATTGCAACTTCCTGATATATAATCGCCGTCATGGCCTTCGGGCTAATTAATGTCAATACACAAGGAGAGAATTGATAATGAAAAAGTTTTTGGGATTTCTTGGCAACGAGTTCCTGCTCGGCACGCTGATCGCCCTATTGAGCGTGCTCACGGCCCTAGCCAGTTATCAGGGCGCGCTCGCCGGCGGAAAACAGAACGATTACGAGATCGAAGGCATGAAAAGCCTCAATGACGGCAATGCCGAGTATCTCACATCCAACCAGGAAATTACACAGGACTACAGTTATTACGACACCTGGTACATTAATCAGGAAACCAACCCCGATATAGCGGATTATTTTCAAGCCGAATTTTCGGACGAACTGTTGGACGCCATTGAACGTTCGGGAAGTGAAAACCCCTTTGACGAGGAATATTACAACGCAAAATATCAGATCCCAAGCGAGTATTTTGACGAATCTGACATCAACTTCGAAACCGCCGGCGATTGGAATGAGCGCGGCGATCAACTTCAGCTCGTTTTGACGATCATGGCAATTGGCCTGGCATTCGCCGCCTGGGCATCCCTGATGAAAGAGGAAAGCAACTTGCGGGTCTTCTTCTCCCTATTCGCGATCATCACACTGCTAATAGGATTAATCACATACTTGAGCGTTCCTGTTATCGGATAACAAATATAAAATTCCAGGGACTCCGTCTTACGAAGGCGGAGTCTTGTATTTACCAGGACTTTCAAAGTCTTTTTAATACAGGTACAATACGAGCCATGACACCACAAACATACAGGCAAGCCGTCAACGAATGGCGCAAAGAACGCGATGAAACCATCCGCAAGGAAAATGGATGGCTTGCGCTTTCAGGACTCTACTGGCTCAAACTTGGAAAGAATCAAATTGGTTCCGACCCGAAATCTGAAATCCAACTGCCCGAACGCATCCCTGCCAACATCGGTTATTTCGACTACAACGGCAAATCCGTCACCTTTCGCGCGGCTTCGGGTCACAAAGTTCAAGTAAACGACAAACAAACAGACTTTGCCATCCTGCAACCCGATATCTCAGAGAACCCCAGCTATATAAAATTGCAGGATGTTCAACTCGTCATCATTCAACGCGGCAATCGGATGGGCGTGCGCATGTGGGACAACCAGCGCGAAGAGCGGCGCTCCTTCCCCGCCCGAAGCTGGTACGACATCGACGAAAAATTTCGCCTCCCCGCAACATACACCGCCTACGACCGCCCCAAGATGGCCTATTTCCCGGACATCACCGGTGAAAAATCCGAATTTCCCGTGGATGGATATTTATCCTTCGCGTTTGAAGGAAATCATTATCAACTGGACATCAACAAGGAAAATGACGGCACCCTCTTCATCCGTTTCCGCGACCCCACCAGCAGGGATGAAACCTACCCCACTGGCCGCTACCTCAGCGCAGACGCGGAATCGGACGGTAAAATCTTTCTTGACTTCAACAAGGCCTACTGCCCGCCCTGCGCCTTTACAGATTTTGCCACCTGTGTCTTTGCCCCCGAACAAAACCTTTTGGATTTCAACGTAACCGCCGGCGAAACCTACCTCCGCCGCGAAAACTAAAAACAGAAACAGCCGCCAGTTCAACAGAAGAGCCGGGAAATCCCGGCTCTTCTGTTTTTTTTTCGTTTTTGCTTATTTCACATTCACAAGGCAGACGCTACGGCACGTAGTATTCGATGATGAGTTGTGGCCTGTTCGCCGCCGCGGCATTGCCGCTGTAAATCTTGAGGAAATCCGCTCCGAGATCGTTGTTGTCATCAATGGCGAAGCGCAGGCGGAATTGAGTAACGCCCAGCTTGTTGATGTATTGGAAGTTGGCGGCGCTGAACAACTTCGAATACCAGTTGTTGACCTTGGCGCTGGTATAGGACAGCACATTGTTCTTGCTGGCAGTGGCTTTGAAATCATTGAGTTGCAGGGCCGCATTATTGCTGAACGCTCCCTTGCGGACATCCACAAGCAGGTTGCCGTGGGCGGTGAATGGTGATGTGCCAGTGAAGTCGATATGCTTGAACTTGAGGGTGGCTTTTGTGATGACAGCATTATCGGGCAGGATGGATGTGTCAAATGACAGGATGGCGCGATACTGTCTGTTGGCAGGATCATCTCCCAGATTAAGAGTCGAGGCGGTGGTGTTCACCGTCCCACCCAAGCCGCTGGTCTCCGTCAATTCAAGAATCCATCCATCCTGCGCGGCAGTGGATGTGACGGGTTATGGTTTTGTTGATATCGTAGGTTTCGCCATTTATATAAGGAAGGCCGCTGAGCGGGTTCCCGGCCAGGTCGGTGATGGTTGCCGTGTTGGGAACATCAAGGCGGATGGTTCCATTGCCAGAACCAGTGTTAACAGTGACTACATAGGTATCACCTGAACCGCTGACGCCCGAAACAGATGCTCCTGTAACACCCGTTGAGGCGAGGGTAAAGTCGTTTGTATCGAGATTTATCACAGGTTTGGAGAATGTTAAATTGAAATTCAAGCTACGGGCGCTTGCGGGGTTTGTGTTTGCGCGGGTTGAATTCCTTATGATCGGGTAATCTATTGGCGTGGAAGTTGGGGTAAAAGTGAATGTTGAAGTTGAAGTTGAAGTTGAAGTAAAAGTAAAGGTGGGGGAAGGCGTGAATGTGTAGGTAGGGGTTGGGGTAAACGTGAAGGTTGGCGTTGGGGTCGAAGTATCTGTTGGCGTTGGGGTATTGGTAGGTGTGTCGGTTGGGGTGGAGGTAGGAGTTGGCGTGAGTGTTATTGTGGGTGTGTTCGAAGGGGTCAGAGTGTATGTGGAAGTCGGCGGCACAGGGGTGGCTGTGGCATTCGAGTATGAGACATTCACAGAGACCCAGTCGAGTGAGAAATCACTTTCTGTATTGCTGGAAACATTGCGTATTCGCAGGCGGAAATTATTATTTGTGAAACTATCTGCGCTCCAGGATAATCCCCAAAGGTTGATGGCGCTGCCAACCAGGTAAGTAGTTTCGCTGGTACCCAAGGTTGGGGTGTTCTTCCAGGCTGAATACAACTGGCCGTTATTAGGCGAGATCGATACGCACATTTTTGGATCCCCCACTGCGGAATCAGCCATTGCATCCAGGCGGACTTGAATGCCTTTAATAGTGGCGCCTGTTGGAATGGAAAAATTGTAGTTAAAGTATCTATGGGTATCTTTTCCTGAGGTGTCAGTATTACAGCTTGTGGTGGCGCTGGTACCGCTATCCACATCTATTGCAAACACGTCACCATCGCTAAAAGCGCCGACTGGATCAATCTCAAAGCCGTTCCCGTCGCCGCCTGAGGTTGTGGTCTGCTCACCTGGGTTGTTCCATCCCGTGGTAATGGTTGGAGGCGCGGGCGTTGCAGTGTTATGGGGCGTAGTGAGAGTGTAGGTGTCTTGCAGGGTTCCCCCGTTGCCAATTGAATAAAATTCAAACGTGAGAGCTGTGTCGCTGGCGGTGATTCGCTGGGCGCCACGATCCGCGTTATAGCGGAATTCACTGCCTACAACGTACAAAGGTGGTTCCACAAATGGATATGTTGAAGCGCCGCCCAGGCCGTTTACGAAATAAACGATGCCATCCTTCAGAATGCGTTCGTACAGGTGTTCATTGCCCGACAAAACTGCGTCAGCCCCCCATTGAGCAAACGGCCATTGCATTCGCGTGGTCGAGCCATGCACGATTCCCGAAGAATAGGGAGGGTCGGGGACGACGACAAGATTCCAAATGGAGGTTGAAGCGGCGAGTTGAGTTTGCAGCCACTGTGCCTGTACCGAGGCGCTGTCGTTGCCATCAGGCTCTGCACCCACAGCGTCGTAGCTGTTCAGAACGAAGAAATGCACCGGCCCGGAGACGAAATCATAATAGCGCTCATTATTGGAAGAACTGGTATAGCCGCCGCCGGGCAGGTTGAAATAATCTGTATAGGTTGTGGGCAGGCCGTTGGTTGTGCCTGCATCATCGTAATCGTGATCGCCCAGGGCTGGAAAAAATCTATTGACTGATGCCTGCCCCACAGGGCAAAATGTGCCAGCGGTGGTTATATCTTTCAGGAAAGCGCAGTAATATTTTCCAACAGCCATGTCGTATTCTTGCGAGCCTTCCCCCAGCGCCTCGATATAATAATTATCGCCAAGGGTAATAACAAGTTCAGGATTCCAGCCGGCAACCATATTGGCAACGGCCGCCTCCGATGAATTGTTCACGCCGTAATCCCCAATGGCGGCGAAGGTGATAACAGAGGATTGCGGCTCAACCAACCTGGGGGTATTTGTACTTATAAAAAAAACAACGAACAATATTGTGGCAAAGGCAAAGGCAAAGCCCAGTCTTTTCATGTATTTCCTCTCAACACTTCTTGACAACATGGTTGTTCGCCATATCCGGGAAAATTATAACAATGAATTTCCACCTATTCGTTGCAGATATCTGGCTAACTGGTGAGGCCTTGAATTTGCGGCTTGATTACCGCAAACAGAAACACCCCCACGATACACAGCGGGGATGTTTCTGCGGCTGGTAAATCTCTCAGGATGAAAACCCGCATCCCCCTCTACGGGACGTAGTATTCAATTATCAACCGAGGGCGGTTCGCCGCCGCGGCATTCCCGCTGTAAATCTTGAGGAAATCCGCGCCATTGTCGTTGTTGTCGTCTATCTTGAAGCGCAGACGGAATTGAGTGGAGCCCCCCTTGTGAATGTATTGGAAGTTCACAGCGTTGAGCGCTTTGATATACCAGCTACTGACCGTGGCGCTGGTATAGACCAGCACCCCGTTCTTGCTGGCTGTGGCCTTGAAATCGTTGAGTTGCAGGGCCGCATTGGCGCTCAAGGGTCCCTTGCGGATGTCCGCTACCAGATTGCCATGTGTGGTGAAAGGTGACGTTCCTGTGAAGCCGATATGCTTGAACTTGAGATTGACCTTGGTGATAATGGCATTATCGGGCAGGGAAGCGGTGTTGAAAGAGAGGATGGCGCGGTATTGCCTGTCGGCCGCATCGTCACCGAGGTAGAGTTGGGCGGCGGCGCTGTTCATGCTTCCGCCCGTGCCACTCGTTTCGGTGGATTCGAGTATCCATCCATCCTGGGAGGCCGTGGGATAAAAGGCAACAGTTACATTGCTCTCCACCGAACCGATGTCGCAGTGCGTGCCTTGCGGACGGGTGCGTCCGTTTTGCGAGGTGTTATTGACCGGCGCGGCGGCGCAGACCGCATCGTTGCCCGCGTCGATGGCGGGGGAGCCAGGGTTGAGGGGCAGATAGGCCGGAGAACCAGTCAACAGACCGAGGTTTGGGTCTGAGTTGTCGGTCAAATCGCAGGGAAGACTGCCGTTGGATTCGATCAGGTTATTGAGCACAGTCACGGTAGCGGTGTTTGTACTGCAATCGCCGTCGCCGTTTATGGAATTGGCGATAATAGTGTTGTAGAGATTCAAAACGCCCACGTTTTTGATGCCGCTGCCCGATCCGGACGCAGAGTTGTTCGAGAAGGTGCTGTTGGTGACGGTGGCGGCGCCATTGTAGTTGTAAAACCCGCCACCATCGAAGCTTGTGGCGTTGTTACCGTAAAAAGTGCTGTTGGCAATGGTGACCGTGCCGCCATCATTATCCACGCCGCCGGAGCCATTTGCCACGTTGTTGAGAAAAGCGCTGTTGGTGATGGTGACCTGTCCAGAGATATTGGCAAGCCCGCCGCCGTATGCACCGCTGGCGTTGCCGTGCTCAACGGTGATGTTTTGCAGAGTAAAGGAAGAACTCGGTGAGACGACAAAGGGACGATGCAGATCGTTGCCGCTCACAGTGATGTCTCCACCGCCGTCAAGGATGAGACCCAGCCCGCCGTTGATATTCTGCAATCCTGAGCCAAGCGTTATGGTGGCTGTGCCGAGCGCATCACTAAAGAGGATGGTATCAAGGCCCGTCCCCGCGGCGCAGGCATCCACAGCGGAGTTGGTGTTGGCGGCTTCGATGGCTTCGCGCAGAGAGCAGTCGCCATCGCTGTTGAGTTCATCAGTGGCGGTGTTGACGGTGATGGTGGCGCTGGGAGTTTCAAAGCGGGCGACGTAATCGGCATTCGCATCCCCGCCCGCGTTGATGAAATCCCCGCCCGCGTACACATCCGCGCCGCTGATGGCGATGGCATTGACCGAGTTATCCAACGGCGTTGAACCCAGCGCTGACCATACTCCGCCGCTGAAGTGGGCGATGTAGTCGGCATTCGCATCCCCGCCTGCATCAAGGAAACCCCCGCCCGCATAAACATCCGTCCCGCTGATGGCGATGGCATAGACAGGGTTATTCAACGGCGTCGCGCCCAGAGCTGACCATACTCCGCCACTGAATTTAGCGATGTAATCCGCATTCGCGTCCCCGCCTGCATTGAAGAATAACCCGCCCGCGTACACATCCGCCCCGCTGATGGCGATGGCATAGACACTGTTATTCAACGATGTCGCGCCCAGAGCAGACCAAGCCCCGCCGCTGAATTTGGCAATGTAATCCGCATTCGCGTCCCCGCCTGCATCCGTGAAAGTCCCGCCCGCGTACACATCCGCCCCGCTGACGGCGATGGTATTGACAGTGTTATTCAACGGTGTCCCGCCCAGAGCTGACCATACTCCGCCGCTGAATTTGGCAATGAAATCCGCATTCGCATCCCCGCCTGCATTGAGAAATGCCCCGCCCGCGTACACATCCGCCCCGCTGATGGCGATGGTATTGACATAGTTATTCAATCCAGTTCCCAGTGCGTTCCACACATTGGGGGAAGCCAGCGGCTTGAAAGTCGGCCCAAGCGCTGGGTCGAGGCTGACATCGAAATTGGTGATGTCGAGCTCGCCGCTGTAGCCTGTGCTCAAATCCAGCGTGCCGTCTGCGTTGAGCAGGCGCTCCACGGGCAGGGATGCGGCGTTACCCTCCGCCGCCTGGGCAGGCGTGGCTCTGCCAAGCAGTGAAGCCAGCAGAACAAAGACAAACAAAAAATTAAATGAAAACTTTGAAAAGCGGGATTTCATGAACATTTCTCCTTGTAGGTTGGATATACCAGAGTGGAAAGACTGCAAGAGATTTATCCCACGCCTTCGTTTCAAGTATATTGGAAGGTTTGAACAAGAGCTATTGTATGAGAATTATCTGGATTGGACAACCATCCAAAAGGGGGAAAATTCAGCCCCCGCATCCTGCTGGATGTGAGGGCTGATTCTGTTTTCTCCATCAATTCCCCCGGCTGATAGTTTTCCAGCCACCTGACACTTTGTTTTTTTGGACGCAGATGAACGCTGAAAACGCTGATTCAAACCATTTTGCTCTTGTTTTCTATCTGCGTTCATCTGCGTTTATCTGCGTCCCATTTTTAAAACTGTCAGATGGATAGATAGTTTTTCAATTCACCGTCAACTTCCTACGGCACGTAATACTCAATCACCAACTGAGGCCTGTTCACGGCCCCCGCATTCCCGCTGTAGATCTTGAGGAAATTGGCAACAGCGTTGTTGTTGTCATCCAGCTTGAAGCGCAGGCGCATCTGCGTCAGCCCTCCGCCCGTGCCAAGTTTATTGATAAAAGTTTTTGCAGGCGTCAGATTCAAGTTGTACCAGCCTGCGGTCAATGCGGGGGATGTCGGTCCAACGGTCTTGCTGGCAGTGGCATTGAAATCCCCAAGCGCGAGTGGCGCAGTGCCGAACATGCCTTTCTTGATGTCCACCACAAAGCCCTGGAACATGCCGACTGGGTTTCCACCGCCAACCACGCCCTGTCGCTTGAGTTTGAGGGTGACTTTGGTAACGATGGCGTTATCAGGCAGGGTGGATGTGTTGAATGACAGGATGGAGCGATACTGTCTTTTAGCGGCATCATCTCCCAGATTAAGAGTCGAGGCGGCGCTGTTCATCGTTCCGCCCACGCCGCTGGTTTCCGTCGATTCGAGGATAAAGCCATCTTGAGCGCCGGTTGATTTGAAGGTAGTGATTATTGTCTTTTCGATATCATAGGTTTCGCCACTGGTAAAGGGCAGGCCGCTCAATGGATTACTTGACAGGTCAGTGATGGTAGCGGAGGCAGGCACATCGAGACGGATGGTGCCGTTGCCTGTGCCGGTGGAAACTGTCACAGTGTAGGAACTGCCCGTGCCGCTGACCCCGCTCACGGCGGCGCCAGAGACGCCGCTTGTCGTCAGGGTGAAATCGCCCGTATCCACTCCCATTACAGATTCGGAGAAGGTGACGGTGAAATCTACGCTGGTGAGTGCGGTGGGGTTGGGGCTGGCAAGGGCGCTCGCAGTTACAATAATTGGTTGAATCCCAAAGCGGGCAATATGATCCGCGTCCGCATTCCCGCCCGCGTTGGAGAAGTCGCCGCCTGCGTACACATCCGTTCCACTGATGGTAATGGCATAAACCCAGTTATTCAACGGCGTTGAACCCAGCGCAGACCATGCCGAGCCGCTAAATTTGGCGATGAAATCCGCGTTTGCATCCCCGCCTGCATTAGCGAAGGATCCGCCTGCGTATACATCTGTCCCGCTGATGGCGATGGCGTAGACAAAATTATCCAATGGTGTTGAACCCAGCGCAGACCATGCCGAGCCGTTGAATTTGGCGATGTAATCGGCATTCATATCCCCGCCCGCATCCGTGAAAGTCCCGCCCGCGTACACATCTGTCCCGCTGACGGCGATGGCATTGACCGATTCATTCAACGACGTCGCACCAAGCGCAGACCAGGCAGAGCCGTCGAATTTGGCGATGAAATCGGCATTCACATCCCCACCCGCATTGAAGAAGGTTCCACCCGCGTATACATCTGTCCCACTGACGGCGATGGCGTTAACCTGCTGATTCAATGGCGCTGAACCGAGCGCAGACCATGCCGAGCCGTTCCATTTGGCAATGTAATCCGCGTTCGCATCCCCGCCTGCATCGAGGAATCTCCCGCCCACGTACACGTCTGTTCCGCTGATACCGATGGCATGGACAGCATTGCCCAACGGCACCGCGCCCAGCGCAGACCATGCCGAGCCGTCGAATTTGGCAATGTAATCCGCATTCGCATCCCCGCCTGCATTCGTAAACCAACCGCCCGCGTACACATCCGTCCCACTGACGGCGATGGCAGTGACATAGCTATTCAACGGCGTCGCGCCCAGCGCAGACCAGGCAGAGCCGTCCCATTTGGCAATGTAGTCGGCGTTCGCATCATAGCCTGCATCGAGAAAGTAGCCGCCCGCGTACACATCCGTCCCGCTGATGAAAATGGTAATTACCGAGGACATCAGCCCGGTTCCCAGAGCATTCCAACTAATGGTGGTAGCCAGCGGCTTGAAAGTTGGCCCAAGAACGGGGTCGAGGCTGACATCGAAATTGGTAATATCGAGTTCGCCGCTGTAGCCTGTGCTCAAATCCAGCGTGCCGTCTGTGTTGAGCAGGCGCTCCACGGGCAGGGCTGCGTTACTCTCCGCGGCCTGGGCAGGCGTGGCTCTGCCAAGCAATGAAGCCAGCAAGACAAAGACAAACAAAAAATTAAATAGAAACTTTGAAAAACGGAATTTCATAAACATTTCTCCTTGTAGGTTGGATATACCAGAATGGAAAGACTGCAAGAGATTTATCCCACGCCTTCGTTTCAAGTATATTGGAAGGTTTGAACAAGAGCTATTTTATGAGAATTATCTGGATTAGACAACCATCCAAAAGGGGGAAAATTCAGCCCCCGCATCCTGCTGGATGTGAGGGCTGATTCTGTTTTCTGCATCAATTCCCCCGGCTGATAGTTTTTCAATTCGCCGTCAGCTTCCTACGGCACGTAATACTCGATCACCAACTGAGGCCTGTTCACGGCCCCCGCATTCCCGCTGTAGATCTTGAGGAAATTGGCAACAGCGTTGTTGTTGTCATCCAGCTTGAAGCGCAGGCGGATTTGCGTCAACCCGCCGCCCGTGCCAAGTTTATTGATAAAGGTTTTTGCAGGCGTCAGATTCAGGTTGTACCAGCCTGCGGTCAATGCGGGGGAGGATGGCCCGACGGTCTTGCTGGCGGTGGCATTGAAATCTCCGAGCGCAAGAGGTGCAGTGCCGAACATGCCTTTCTTGATATCTGTCACAAAGCCCTGGAACATACCGACTGGGTTTCCACCGCCAACCACGCCCTGTCGCTTGAGTTTGAGGGTGACTTTGGTAACGATGGCGTTATCAGGCAGGGTGGCAGTGTTGAATGACAGGATGGAGCGATACTGTCTTTTAGCGGCATCATCTCCCAGATTAAGAGTCGAGGCGGTGGCGTTCATCGTCCCGCCCACGCCGCTGGTTTCCGTCGATTCGAGGATAAAGCCATCTTGAGCGCCAGTTGATTTGAAGGTAGTGATTATTGTCTTTTCGATATCATAGGTTTCGCCACTGGTAAAGGGCAGGCCGCTCAATGGATTACTTGACAGGTCAGTGATGGTGGCGGAGACAGGCACATCGAGGCGGATGGTGCCGTTGCCTGTGCCGGTGGAAACTGTCACAGTGTAGGAACTGCCCGTGCCGCTGACCCCGCTCACGGCGGCGCCAGAGACGCCGCTTGTCGTCAGGGCAAAGTCGTCAAACGCAGGTCCAACATTATCTACTCCCGTCACAGGTTTAGAGAATGTGACTGTGAAATCCACGCTGGAGGCAGGGGTGGGGTTGGAGTTGGCAAGCACGCTGGAAACTATGGAAGGTGCAGGTTGGCATTCGTATATTTGCACGTCATCCAGCCACCAGCCATATCCGCCGCTATTGGATGAACCCATCCCAAAGCGAAAGCGGAACATTATATTTTGACCCGCCAGCGAACTCAGGTCTAAGCGGGTGGAAATATATCCGTGACTGATGCCGAAAAATACCTGGCGGCCATTCAAAGGATTTGTGGCATTGGACAGCGTCATGTCATAGCCATTGCCGTCCATCAAGGAGCCGGCGTCGATCCACGAGGCTCCGTCTGTTGTGCTGTACTCAAGAACACTGCCAGCCCCGGTTGCGTAGGCATGATGAAAGATCATTTTTCCGTTGGCTGGTACGATGACGCTATTGGCCATTTGTATGGTTGTATCTGCAACTTGCACAGGCAAAATATCGGCAAAGAGAAAATGATCGCCTGAGTGGGCAAAGATGCCGAGCGTGGCTTCGTAGGGCCAGTCGTAGGTCCAATGATTTGCGCCAACTGCAGCGCCGCTTATCCAATTGGCGGGGCCGCTTTCCATATCATCGTAAAAGCTGTTGAATGGGAGTTCCCCGGCAACATCACAAGCCGCGACATCGGGGTTATATCCGCCAGCAGGCAGGAGAGGTTGGAGATTCATCTCGACTGCGGTGATGGCATCCAGAACTTCCTGGCAATCCGCGGGGGTGATTCCAGCAATGCCGATCTGTGCGGCGCAGGATGCTTGCAAGGCGTAATACAGGTCGGCATAATCTGCCCCGGAAGTGAGCAGGTTGGTTTGGACGTAATAATATATCTTGGCAACTTTGGTGATGCCCAACCCGGTAATGGTTTGTCCGTTAAAAGTTCCGCCATCTACCATTAAAGCGACAGCCTTGTTATTTACGCCGCTATTAACATGGACGCCAACGGCTTCGCTCGCTCCGGTATAGTAAAACGGGCTGGTCATTTTATCTGGGTTTGAAAAAAGGGCGGGGTTGTTCATATCGCGCACGGCGCCGCCGGGAGCATCTTCGGCAATTTTCCAACGGACGGCTGGGGTGTCGGTGCCTGATCCATTGGTTAAGTCTACAAATTCCCCCCATATATCTGAAAACGACTCGTTAATGGCGCCTGCCTGCCATAAAAGGAATAAGTCGGATGTGTAATCTGTAACTCCGTGGGTTAGTTCATGTGCCACAACATCATCCGCAACCCAGCCTGCGGCATAGATCATCTGGGACCCAGTCCAGCGGGCAGTGGGAAAGGTGGACGTATTAGTGGTGGAGATGATACTCATGCCCGCGCCGTCAATGCTGTCGCGTCCGTGATTGGTCATGTAAAAATCATAGACATCACCTGCGTACTCGTGAGCCTTGATTGCATCGGGTGTACCGCCTGCGCACGTGGGGTTGCTCTCATCGCAGGCAAGCGTGCCGGGTATTGCGGCGGTGCCGGCGGCATCATAGGTTTTACGATCCATGATCTCTGCGATCTGATTAGTGGAGAGCACAATATCGCCGTGTTGTGCATCCACCAAAACCAATTGACGGATTGGGCCGAGACTATTTTTTGGAGTTACTTCAATGCGCCAAACCAAAACGGTTTCACCATTGTAGGGAGTCAACAATACCGGGTTGTAGATCCACAATTCAGGGACGCTGGTTTGCAGTCCTTCGATACTGACGCCGTTTTCCAAAGCAGTTGCGACGAGGGCAGTTTGAATAGAAGTGGCTTCATCCACCATGGGGGTGGTGTCCAGTTCAATATTGGGGAGAATATCTCCGCTTGCGGAGAGCACATTGTTGGCAGAATCCATGTGGACAATCATTTCGCCAGCCAGGATGGGGACGCCGTGATATGTTTGCTGGAAGCGCACAGCGCTTGCGCCATTGTCGATTTGTGTTTTGAGCAAGACCTTGAGGTCTTTCGCGGGGTCTGCAAGCCCAAATTCACGCCCGCGTACTTCGAGGAATGAGGTGGCGGCTTTTTCCGGGGTCGCGTTACTCATCAAAGCAGTTGCTTTTTTAATGGGAGCCCCGGATTGCGCGCCCATGAAACGCGCCATTCCTGTCAATGGATGGTAGGCAACCACTTCCCCTTGTTCGCGAGGATGACCTTCAAGCAAAATACCTGCACCGTTGGCAGGGCTGTTTGGCCTTAAATCAAATGCCGCCTGTGTCGGAGTCGCCATCACCACACTCAACACAAGGCTTGATAATACCGCCATACGTACAAGAGTATTCATGATTTTCATTTGAAGTTTCCTTTTTTGTAAATTAATTTTGTATCTTCTCAATAATCAGGGGAAACGCCCCGAAGGTTTCGTTACATTTACTACATTACTGTTCGAGTTTACCCAAAGTATCGATTAATTCTGTTGCCAATTTGTTGACAAATCAATCGGGTAAAATTGCTCTTAACAATGGCTAAACGCAGGGCTGTGCTCAGTCGTTCTGAATTCACCACCTTTGGCGAATTGTTGCGCTATTTACGCGAACGCGTCAGGCTTTCTCAACGTGAACTGGCTCAAAAGGTCGGCTATCACTATAGCTACATCAGCCGCCTGGAGAGAAATTCGCGCACGCTCGATGTGCTCACTCTGCGTACGCGCTTCATCCCCGCCCTTCGGATTCAGAACGAACCTGCCTGGGTCGAGCGTCTGCTCGAATTAGCAGACGGCCCAAATGACTCAGCGGAAGATCAGGCTCTGGTTGCAGAACCAGCTCGAAGCGCGGGGCGAAGCGTGAGTCGGCCTGTCAGCCTGACGCCACTATTGGGGCGCGAATCCGAATCTGAGGCATTGTTCCAAATTCTATTGGACGAAGAAGTACGCCTGGTTACGTTGATCGGCCCGCCTGGGGTGGGAAAAACCCGCCTTTCCATTCACATCCTCGAACAGCTTTCATCCATGTTTGCAAACGGAGCGGTGTTTGTCGATCTCATGCCTGTTTTAGATGCTGGGCAGGTGATCACTGCCCTCGCCGCAGTTTTGGGCACGCAGGAAACCATTAAAGCGTCGGCGCTTGAAAATGTGAAGTCCGCTTTGCAGGGCAGCAGTTTGCTGATCGTGATGGATAATTTTGAACAGGTGCTGGCCGCCGCGCCGCAATTGCTTCCAATTTTGGGAGCCGCGCCCGGGGTGAAAATTCTAGCGACCAGCCGCGAAGCATTGCGTTTGCGCGGCGAGCAGGAGTTCCCGCTTGCGCCGCTGGCAGTGCCGGATGAAAAAAGCCAGTCTGTTTTGGATTTCCCCTCCGTACAGCTTTTCATGCAACGGGCACATTCCGCCAAACCAGATTTTCAACTTGATGAAGAAGACGCTTCGCGCGCCGCCGAGATATGCCGCCGTTTAGACGGTTTACCCCTCGCTATTGAATTGGCCGCCGCGCGCATTCGCACCTTCTCCCCTGCCGATATGCTCGAACAGTTCGACCGTCGCTTTCAGTGGTTGGCGCATACCAGCAGGGATATGCCCGAATGGCGCAGAACCTTATGGTCCACCATCGAATGGAGCTACAACCTGCTTTCAGAAAAAGAACGCGCCTTGTTTGAGCGTCTCTCCGTTTTTACAGGTGGCTGGACAATTGAAGCCGCCGAGGCCCTGTGTAGTGACGGGAAATTTTTCCCGCAAACCGAAACATTAACCATACTGATGCAATTGGTGGGCAAATCGCTGGTGGCGTCAGAGACAGGTGGGCGTTATCGGTTTCTGGATACGATTGAAAAATTTGCGCACGAGAAACTTATCGAAAGCGGCGGCCTGGAAGAAATGAACAACAGCCACCTGCGTTATTTTGCAGATTGGGCTGAAGCTTTGGAAGCACAATTCAACACGATCACGCCGCTTATTTTTCAATCGCGCGCTGCGCCGGAATTGACGAATATCCGCGCCGCGCTGGAATGGGCGCTGCACCACCGCGAGGCTTTTGTCGATGGGTTAAGGCTTTCAATTCCTACGAGCTTGATATGGCTCGAGCTTGGCCAAATCCGTGACGAGTACGAGCGCGCCCGGATATTCCTGCGAGGCATTACCGATCCTGCACTGCAACCTTTGCAGGTTCGCCTGCTCCTGCGAACCGCCGCGCTTGGATTCCGTATTGAGTCAGGGGGTATACCCTACGAAGACTGCTTGAACGCGGAGCGTATTGCGCGCAGTTTGAATGATATGAAACTGTTGGCTGATGTGCTATTCGCGCTAGGTGATATGGATCGTGAATTAAGAAGATTCGATTCTGCGGATAAATATTTAACGGAATGCGTGGCGATGTATCGTGAACTCAACCTGCTGGCAGAGTTGAATCACAGCCTCTCCAGCATGGGAAATAATCTTTATCATTTGGGCAGATTTGCAGGGTCGCGGGCTGCGTTGGATGAAGCGCTGGAAATAGCCATTCAAATCAGCGACCCCACCGGGCTGGGTTCCGCATTGCGTGTACGGGCCACCAACCTTCGTTATGATGGGAAGTATCTCGAAGCGCTTGAGGCGTTTAAGAGCGCATTGGATGTGGCGCGCACCAACGGAGATCGTCCAAATGTTGCCATCAACCTGGCAAACTTATGTGTGCTCGCAAATTTGTTGGAAGATTACCCCGCGTCTGCCGATTATGCCGAAGCGGCGATCATGGTTTTCCAATCCCTTGGCAATAGAGATCAGCAGGCGTTTCCAAAACGGATGCTGGCGTATGCGTTGCTACAGCAGGGATTTTCCGCCAGAGCAAAGGTTTACGCATTGGAAAGTTTACACATCAATCTTGAAGCCGGCACACGAGGGATGGGGACTCTGCCCAGTTTGCTTGCCCTTGCTGAAATAGAACTGGCCGAAGGAAATCTGGAGACCCCAGCGCGCATCTATGGATTCCTGAAGCCCCAGCTTGAAGGGAAGTTCCTTGTAGTCAATCCCGACTCACGTTCATTTGATAGGGTTGGCTGTAAACTAGTTGGGAAAGGGACTGAAGCCTGGCAGATCGAAGGCGCATCCATGCTGCTGGATGAGGCAGTCATCAGTTTTGATGGAAGCAGTTCAGCAAGCCCGTAGTGATGTATCCGAAAAATCAACGTAGAGTTGAAAAGACAAGGGGTAAATTAATCTCACGCGGCATTTTCCGAAAATATAGTGACTCTGAGCTAGGTTTAATCCCCCCCGAATATACTAGAAAAATATCATAAATATTGACAAATCCCCCCAGCCCTGCTATAATGCCGCCGACCTGCAAAATACTGCATAAAAACGCCACTTCGTGGCTTGAATTCAGGAGTATACCCAAGAATGTCGCAACTTGAGATAAAAAACCTACATGTGAGTATCGAAGACAAGGAAATTCTAAAAGGACTTTCACTCACGATCAACCAGGGTGAAATCCACGCAATCATGGGGCCGAACGGCACGGGCAAATCCACCCTGGCTTACACCCTCATGGGACACCCCAATTACACCGTCACCGAAGGTGAGATCATCTTCAAAGGAAAAAACGTTCTCGAGCTGGAGCCAGACGAACGCTCCCGCGCGGGGATTTTCCTCGCCTTTCAATACCCCGTCGCCATCCCCGGCGTCACCGTGGCCAACTTCCTGCGCACCGCCATCAACGCCCGCCGCCGCGCCGTCAACCCCGAAGACAAAGGCATGCCCATCCCCGAATTCCGCAAGATGCTCAAGGAAAAGATGGACACCCTCAAGATGGATCACGCCTTTGCTGGCCGCTATCTAAACGACGGCTTCTCCGGCGGCGAAAAGAAACGCGCCGAAATTTTGCAGATGGCCGCCCTCAAGCCAGAGATCGCCATTTTGGATGAGACAGATTCAGGCTTGGATATTGATGCGCTCCGCATCGTCTCGGAAGGCGTCAACGCTCTTTCCGGTCCCGAGCTTGGGGTGCTGGTCATCACGCATTATCAACGCCTGTTGAATTACATCAAACCGAATTTCGTCCATATCATGCTGGATGGCCGCATCGTTGAATCAGGCGCCGCCGACCTGGCCCTCCACCTCGAAGACCAGGGCTACGATTGGGTGCGTGAAAAGTATGACGCAGTAGCTGAAGAAAGCTAAGACTTAAACCTTAGTGACCCTTCATTCCCTTAATGGTGAAAGAATCCCCGGAGAATTCTCATGACCGAAGAAACCAAACCTGACGACACCAAACTCCTCGAAGAGATTGGTGATTATAAATATGGTTTTCACGACCGCGACGATAATTACGTGTTCAAATCCGAACGTGGATTGAGCCGCGAAGTCGTTGAAAATATTTCCCGCATGAAAAACGAACCTCAATGGATGCTCGAATTCCGCCTCAAGGCGTATGAGCATTACATCAACCGCCCCATGCCAAACTGGGGACCAACCCTCGACGAAATCGAATTCGACAATATTTTCTACTACGTCAAGCCGACCGAAAAAAGTGAAAAAAACTGGGACAACGTCCCCGATGATATCAAGAACACCTTCAATAAATTAGGCATCCCCGAAGCCGAGCAAAAGTTTTTGGCAGGCGTAGGCGCACAGTACGAATCCGAAATGGTGTATCACTCCATTTTAGAGCATCTTGAAAAGCAGGGCGTCATCTTCCTGTCCATTGAAGATGGCCTCAAACAATACCCTGATCTCTTCAAAGAATATTTCGGCACGGTCATCCCCATTGAAGATAACAAATTCGCCGCGCTCAACTCTGCCGTTTGGTCTGGAGGTTCGTTCGTGTACGTGCCAAAAGGCGTCAAAGTGGACCTGCCCTTGCAGGCTTACTTCCGCTTGAACACCGCCAACGTCGGCCAGTTCGAACGCACCCTCATCATCGTGGATGAAGGCGCATCTGTGCATTATGTCGAAGGATGTTTCCTGGAAGGCGCACGGGTACGGATTCGCAATGGTGAAAAGCCAATTGAAGAAATCGAAGTTGGCGATGAAGTGATGACGCACCAGGGCCGTTGGCGCAATGTTTATCACACCATGAAGCGAGCTTACCATGGAAATATTTTCAACATCAAAATCTATGGCGATAGTGGACGTGAGTTGAAAGTTACCGCAGAGCACCCTTTATTGGTTGCCTCCCGCCAAAGACAAAACGAACGCAACAAGGAGTTTCAACCCGTTTGGAAATTTGCTGAAAACGTTCAAGTCGGTGATTACCTTGTTATTCCAATTCCTCAACCAGTTGCCGAACCTGCTCTTGCTCACAGCGTTACTGTCCCCCTGGGGCGCGGACGACATGCTCCAGTTGACCGCGAAGTGAATTTGCCTTACGAACCAGATTTCTTCCGCCTGCTTGGCTATTACTTTGCCGAAGGCCATGTGGACAACGAGCATTACATCTCATTATCTTTCCATGTGGATGAGACAGAATACCTTGCCGATGCGAAATCACTCATTGAACGATACTTTGGCAAATCACCCATTGAAAATACTCCGCGTCAAAACGGACAAACGCTGGTTCTTTCCTCCACCGAAGTTGCCCGAACTTTCGCGCGTGAATTCGGCTCGAATGTTTACGAGAAACACATTCCTGAATGGGTTTCCAGCGCCGATCCGGGTTTGCTTGCCGAACTTGTAAAGGGGATGTGGTGCGGCGACGGGAGTTACGACGCCAGAAAGAATATGTTCCGGTACAACACCGTCTCCGCCGACCTTGCGTATGCTTTCCGTGATGCTTGTTTGCGTCTGGGTATTGCCGCATCTGTGAATATGCAGGAAAGAGCCCTGCCTCGTAAAAATATTTATGCTGTTGTAATTCCCTCGCCTTTCAATCCGCAGTTTGGTGAAATTGTCGGCGTGGATGCGCCAGCGGGCGACCTCAGCGGCTCTCCCTTCTCGATGGATGAAAACTTCCTCTATGTTCCCATTAAAGAGATCACCGTTGAAGAAATGGAAACAGAAGTTTTCAACTTCTCTGTGGAAGAAGATGAGTCGTATGTCGCCGAAGGGGTTGTCTCACATAACTGCACCGCTCCTCAGTACACCACCAACTCCTTCCATAGCGGCGTGATCGAGATTATCGTCAAGAAGGGTGCGCGCTCCCGTTATTCCACCATTCAAAACTGGTCCACCAACGTCTTCAACCTCGTCACCCAGCGCGCAAAAGTCTTTGCAAACGCCTCCCACGAATGGGTAGATGCGAACCTCGGTTCCAAACTCACCATGAAATATCCATCCTGCTATTTGATGGAACCCGGCGCGCATGGCGAAATGCTTTCCATGGCATTCGCAGGCCCCGGCCAAACTCAGGACGCAGGCTCAAAGATGATGCACTTCGCGCCAAACACCACCAGCAAGATCGTTTCCAAATCCATCAGCAAGAGCGGCGGACGCGCCTCCTATCGCGGCATGGTCAAAGTGTACAAAGGCTCGAAGGGCGTCAAATCCAACGTGGTTTGCGACGCGCTTTTGCTCGACCCCAAATCCCGCTCCGACACCTACCCCACCATCGAGATCGACGAAGACGATGTAACCATCGGCCACGAAGCCTCCGTCAGCAAAGTGGGCGAAGAACAACTCTTCTACTTAATGTCCCGCGGCCTCAGCGAAGAGGAAGCCACCACCATGGTAGTCTCTGGCTTCATCGAACCCCTCGTCAAAGAACTGCCGATGGAATATGCCGTTGAAATGAATCGTCTGATTCAATTACAGATGGAAGGCTCAATAGGATAATTCGCCCTGAGCGGAAGAGCCGAGTGCAAGCCGAGGCTTTGAAGTCGAAGGGCGCTTCGACCACGCTCAGCGCGAAATCTGGATAAAAACTATGCAAGAGAAACCAAAAGTATCTGTCAATCGAACGCGACGTGAAACTGCCGCCAAGGAATTTACCTTCACACAGGCGGATATTCCCTCGTCGAGCAACGGACTCGCCTCTTTCCGCGCCTCCGCCTGGGACGCTTTCAAGAAGCATTCCCTCCCCGTCACCACAGACGAGGCCTGGCGCCGCACTGATCTGCGTTTGCTCCCCGCGTCTGATTTCAACCTTCCCAAGGAAGGGGCTTTCGAAGATCTGCCCGCTGTCCCCGAATATTTGCTCAAGTCATTGACGGGCGATCAGCACGGCCCTCCGCAAATCACCCTGCTCCCCGGCGGCTCCCAAATTCACTTGGATGAAGTTCTCGCTAAAAAAGGCGTGGTCTTCACCGACTTCCACAGCGCTGAAAAGAATCACGCCGACCTGCTCGCAAAGTTGATCGGACAGATTGTGAAACCCGAAGACGGCAAGTTTGCCGCGCTGGCTTCGGCTCTGGCTCAAAATGGAATTTTGCTTTATGTTCCCAAGAATGTGCAAGTGGAATACCCGCTTCACTCTGTCTTGTGGGGTCCCGGTACTGACCTTGCCCATTTCTCACACCTGATTGTCTACGTGGAAGATGGCGCATCTGTCACCTACGTCCACGAAGCGGCTTCGCCCGATGAAGTGGGCCATGCCATGCACGCAGGCGTTGTCGAAATTTACGTTGGCAAAGATGCCAACCTGCGCTTCGTTGAATTGCAATCCTGGGGTCGGCATGTCTGGAACTTCTCACACGAGCGCGCCCGTGTGGAACGCGGCGGCAATTTGGACTGGATCTTCGGCGCGGTCGGCTCACGCCTCACCAAGAACTTCTCAGACCTAGACCTCGCTGGCGAAGGCGCACTGGGACGAATGTCTGGTTTCTATTTCACAGACGGAACCCAGCACCTCGACCACGATACCCAGCAAAATCATCTTGCTCCGCACACCACCAGCGACCTGCTTTTCAAAGGCGCACTAAAAGGAAAGAGCCGTTCCGTCTGGCAGGGCATGATCTACGTTGCCCCTGGCGCGCAAAAAACGGACGGCTACCAGGCCAACCGCAATCTTGTCCTCGACGAACAATCGCGCGCAGACTCAATCCCGGGTTTGGAAATTCTTGCAGACGATGTGCGCTGTACACACGGCGCAACGGTTGGTAAACTAGAGGCGGAGCCGCTCTTCTATTTGAAGTCACGCGGCATTCCCCAGCGCGAAGCGGAGCAATTGGTTGTGGAAGGCTTCTTCGACCCGATCATGCAGCGCATCCCATTTGAAGGTGTGCGCGAGAGATTTCAGCAGGCCATTCAAGATAAGTTATCGAAGTAGTTTATTAGACCTGACAGGTCTTTGGGATCTGTCAAGTCTTGAAAAAATATCAGCGTGGACAATGTTTGGGGCGTCCGATCAATTGTCCCTTAAGAATGAGGCGGAGGGCGTCTCCATTTTCAAGACAGGATGTGTGTCATGATCGTAAAATCAAAAGCGAAACCCAAACCAAAGTCAAAAGCAAAAGTAAGGGCAAAGGTAACACTCAAATCCAAGGTGGCGGTAAAGGCAAAGCCTGCCAGGAAATCAACCTCCAAGCCAAAAGTGAAGGCAACTATTTTGAAAAAAAAGATTGCGAAGCCCGGCGTAAAACCCAGTTCTGGCAGTGAATTAAAAACAAAGCCGCAAGTCAGCGCGGCCGCTTCTGCGATGGCAATGGCGGTGGTGAAACCTGTGCCCCCGGTGGTCAAGCGCACATTGACCCCGCTGGTGGACCGCCACAAACCGATGAAACGTTCACTGCGCGTGAATCAATTTGCGTTCATGAAGGCGCCCGGCCTGGATCACGCTTTTGATGTGGGCGATAGCGTGGAGGTTTTTTGCGACCACGAAAAAAGCCGCGAGCGCATCCGTGGATGGGTCAGGGGCATTGTGGTGCAGGTGGATAATAAAATGGTTGCGGTGCAGTTCCGCTCGAACGTGTATCTCACCGACGGCTGGATGGTGCCTGACCGCATCCTTTGGTATCCGTTGACCTCCGAGCATATTCGCGCATTGCCGGGCAAGAAGGCGGCAGTGAAAAAAGATTTCATTCCTGATTATTAAGATACGTAAACAAGCAGACGGGTAAACACGTATTTACCTGTCTGCTTGTTTACTTGTTTACCTGTCTACCTTTCCCATGACTCTTAATGTAGAACAAATCCGCAAAGACTTTCCCATTCTCGAGCGCGAGACGCAGAACGGCGCGCGCATTATTTATTTGGATTCCACGGCCACTTCGCAAAAGCCCGCGCAGGTGATCGAGGCGATGAATGATTATTATCGCCGCTCGAATGCGAACATCCATCGCGGCGTGCATACGCTGGCAGAGGAAGCCACATCCATGTATGAGGGCGCGCGCGAGAAGATCGCAAAATTCATCAATGCGTCGTCTTCGCGCGAGATCATTTACACGCGCAACACAACCGAATCGATTAATCTCGTTGCGTATTCATGGGCGCGCGCAAATTTGAAGGCGGGCGATCTCGTCGTTTTGACGGAGATGGAACACCACAGCAACCTCGTCCCCTGGCACATGCTGGAAGCGGAGCGGGGCATCGAACTGGATTTCATCCCCGTGACGGAAGACGGCCTGTTGGATTTGGAAACCTACAAATCGCTTCTTGACCGCCGCCCGAAGCTGGTCTCGTTTACGCACATGTCCAACGTCCTAGGCACGGTCAACCCCGCCGCCGAGATCATTCGTTTGGCGCATGAAGCGGGCGCAATCGTTTTAGTGGACGGGGCGCAATCCGTGCCGCATTTGACAGTGGATGTGCAGGCGCTGGATGCAGATTTCTACGCGTTCTCTGCCCATAAAATGTGCGGGCCTACGGGCATTGGCGCGTTGTATGGAAAATCGTCCCTGCTCGAGGCCATGCCCCCATTTTTGGGCGGCGGCGATATGATCAAGGAAGTGAAATTGCGTTCCTTCCGCGCGAATACCCTGCCGCATAAATTCGAAGCGGGCACTCCCGCCATTGCAGAAGCTGTCGGCTTTGGCGCGGCTGTAGATTACCTCTCAGCCATCGGCATGGAAAGAATCGCAGAGCATGAGCGCGAGATCACCGAATATGCTTTGGATCGCCTGGAAGAAATCCCTGGCGTGAGGTTATTCGGTCCCTCTGCTGAGAAAAAAGGCGGGGTGGCGGCCTTCACGCTGGAAGGCGTGCATCCGCATGATGTGGCGCAAATTTTAGACCGCGATGGAATTGCCGTGCGGGCGGGACATCATTGCGCCCAGCCATTGCATGAAAAATTTGGCATCCCCGCCACGAGCCGCGCTTCGTTTTATTTGTACAACACAAAGGACGAGGTGGATATGCTGGTGAATGGGATTTATAAAGTGAAGGAAATGTTTGGATAAACGCAGGGGCGATCCTTGCGGTTGCCCTCGGATAGAGGCAAGCCCTATCCCTACAGGAATATTATGGACGATTTATATCGCGAAGTTATCATCGAGCATTACAAGAACCCATCCTATCGCGGCAAGCTCGACCCGCACGACATTTCGTTTGCGGACAACAATCCGCTATGCGGCGACCACATCCAAATTGACTTGCGCGTGGGTGACAACGGAATTGTGACCGAGGCGCTGTTCGACGGCCACGGCTGTGCCATTTCGCAAGCCTCTGCAGATTTGTTGATGGAATCCATCATCGGAAAACCGCTCGAAGAAGTGAAGAAACTAAACAAGGATTCAATCCTCGAATTGCTCGGCATCGAGCTTGGTCCCGTGCGGTTGAAATGCGCCCTGCTTTCACTCAAAGTTTTGAAGGCTGGCGTCTATGGGTTGGGAGAAGCCAGTGACTCGCTGGTGGAATAATTCGACGATGGACAACAGACCACGGAAGAATATCGTCCACGGTCTATCATCCCCGGTCAGGAATATCTATGTTCAATTACACAGCTTTTGATGAATCAAAAGTCGAGTTTGCGGAAATTGCTCCTGCCTCTGAACTGCCGAATGGGGAACGGCTGTTTGTTGATATTGGGGACAAGCCCATTGTCATTTTCAATATCGCGGGACATTTTTTTGCAATCGGCGATGTTTGCTCGCATGATGAAGGTCCGCTTGGCGATGGCACGGTCGAGGGAAATAATATAGTCTGTCCACGGCATGGCGGCGAGTTTGATATCCGCAGTGGGCAGGCGGTGCAAATGCCCGCCGTGGTGGACATCCCTGCCTACCCCGTGCAGGTTCGGGACGGGGTTATTTTTGTGGGTTTGCCAGCGAAATAAACTGGCGAAGATGTTCAAGTAATCTGGAATCAAAAAATCACCCCGCAAGCGGGGTGATTTTTTTGAACTTCTACAATTACATCAAAACTACATACAAGGCATGGAGTATCCCTGGAACGTCAAACATCAACGTCAGCACAACATTCAGCCAAAAAGTACCGTCGATCTTTCCCTTCTTCATATAAACTGCCAGCGGTGGGATGAAAAGGGCGGCGATCACTTGCAAAACTTTGTTGTCCATTGTACATTCTCCTCTTTGGTTGGGGTTTACTTACGCCCCAATTATACATCTCACAACCAGTAAATACGCAAACTCATTCCAATTGATCAGGCAACGCCCTTGGAAAAACCACCTGAAAAGCGCAACCTTTCTGCAAATCGGGCTTCAAACGAATATCCCCTTTCAAAACATTCGTCACCAGGTTGTGGACAATTGCCAGCCCCAACCCCGTCCCGCCATTGGAACGGCCCGTGGTAAAGAACGGCTCGAAGATGCGGGGCAGGTTTTCTGTGGAAATCCCCTTGCCGTAATCCTGCACGGTCAGGCAGTACTGTTTATCGTCTGCCATCTCAAGCGTCACATCCACATCACCGCCGACCCCGTTTGGGTAGGCGTGCCGCTCCACGTTGGTTAATAAATTAATCAGAATTTGAGAGAGCACACCGCGATACCCCGTCCAATTTTTCTGCTCCAAAGCCAGCCTGCTGGTAAAGTTCACCGCAACCTGGCCGCGCTTCAAACTGACCAGCATCAGGTTTACCGTCTCTTCCACAGCCTCAGAAATATCGAATAACTCCTTTTCATCCTTCAACTGGCTGACAGAAACCCTCTTGAAATCCTGCACCAGTCGATGGGCGCGCTCCACACTGCGGCGGATCAACTCCAACGACTCAGCAATATCCGCCGCCCGCTGGACCGTAATATCTTTGGGAACAGCCAGCTCACGAGCCATCACACTCACCGCCGCGTTGATCACCCCCAAAGGAGTGTTGATCTCGTGCGCCACACCCGCCACCATCTCAGTCAACGCCCGCTGTTTTTCCGCCTCCATTTGAGACGCCAGAGTCCGCCTCGAAAGCAACTGCCTGAACTCGCGGTCATTCGCCGCCCGCAGATGCTCGCTCACCGTTGAAAATATCTCGATGATCTCATCAGGGCCAGCCATGCGGATGACATCCAGCATCAAATCACGGTCAATTGCCATAAACTCCGAATCTTTCAAAGTAAACACCGTCGCATGGCGCGGCTGTCTGCTCAAAAGGGCGATCTCACCAAAAACCTCAGACTCGGACAACTCAGCCACAACAAACCTGCCCCTGCCCGCATCGCCGTGTTCTATCCGCACCCCTCCCCTGAGAATCAAATACATCGTGGCCGAATGATCCCCCTGACGAAAAACAACCTTATCAGCCTGCACAAAAACATGCGAGGCCGCGCTCGAAATCGCGGCCAATTGCTCACCGGAAAACGAAGCAAAGAATGTGGACTTTCTCAAAAAATCAAGGCTGGATATATTTTTTTCGCTGGGCATTGTATACATGAGCACCTGGGTGAACTTGAATGAATTTCAAGCATATTGTATTAGTTCTTCCCATTTGCGGCCTGCTTTGCAACTCTCTTAACAGGCTCGCCATTCGCCCATTTTCCGCCGTTTCCATTACTCTTCGATCACGCCGATCAACGCCTCGTAATTTGCAGGTATAACCTTCGGGGATTTAAAAGATTCAGTGATGATGGACGGATCCTTCATCCCATGACCCGTGCATACCACCACGATTCGCTTACCCCCCGCCTCAAACTTCCCGACAGTTGATTCAGCCAACAAGCCGCTCAGCCCCGCCGCAGACGCCGGCTCCACCCAAACCCCCTCCTCTGCCAAAATTCTCTGCGCAGACAAAATCTGCTCATCCGGCACAGCAATAATCCTGCCCTTGGATTCCTGCGCCGCATCCAAAGCCTGCTCGCCGCGCGCAGGCTTGCCGATACGAATGGCAGTGGCGACGGTTTCAGGCTTTTCTACGGGATGCCCCAACACCAGCGGAGCCGCCCCTGCCGCCTGCACGCCCAACACTTGCGGCAATCCCTTTTGATATTGCTTGAAGCCCGCCCAGTACGAAGTGATATTCCCTGCATTGCCAACAGGCAGGCACAGCCAATCAGGCGCAGAGCCGAGATCGTCGCAAATTTCAAAGGCGGCGGTTTTCTGTCCCTCGATGCGGAATGGATTGATCGAATTGACCAGCGCAATCGGCGTCTTTTGCGTAATCTCCACAACAAGAGAAAGCGCATCATCGAACGAACCCTGTATTTGGATCACCTCGGCTCCATACGCAATTGCCCCGGCCAGCTTCCCCACTGCAACCTTGCCTTCGGGAATCAACACAATCGAGCGAAGGCCTGCGCGTGCGGCATACGCCGCGGCAGAGGCGGCTGTGTTGCCAGTGGACGCGCAAATCACCGTTTGTGCGCCGCGCCCAACCGCTTCGCTGATGGCGGCGGTCATGCCGCGGTCTTTGAAGGAACCTGTGGGATTCAAGCCCTCAAACTTGATGAACAACTCACAGCCGAGTTCCCTGCTGAGGCGCGGCATGGGAATCAGCGGGGTGTTCCCCTCGAGCAGGGAAATGGTTTTGATGTGGGCGGGTAAATCAAGATACTGCCCGTAGCGATGGATCAAACCCTGGTAAGTCATGTCAACTCCAAAGTTGCCGCTTGTTTATAATCTCCTAAACTTTTCGAATAAATTACGCGCTAATTTTTTATTCCAATTCAGGCTTTTTGCGGCACGACGTAAGAATGAGGCGATTATACCTGCGGTGGAAATTGTATAAAAAATCCAATTTCCACCGCAGGTATTATATAATGTCCACATGATAAAAATCCGAGTCCCTGCCACGTCTGCAAATTTAGGCCCAGGCTTCGATTGTCTGGGTCTTGCCTTGAATGTTTGGAATGAAATCACGTTCGAGGCTGCCAATAAACTGACATATCATGTCACAGGCGAAGGCGCAGAGAAATTGAATAAAGGGACGAGAAATTTGCTGACAAAGGCGTACGCGCTTTTGTATGAAATCTGCGGGGAAAAAATGAGCGGCGTACAAATTTGCGCCTACAACAAAATTTTGATGAGCAGTGGGCTTGGCTCGAGCGCGGCGGCAATTGTAGCGGGTTTGTTCGGCGCAAACGAGATGCTGGGCAGGCCGCTGGATGAAAGCGAGATTTTGAAACTCGCCACAGATATGGAGGGCCACCCCGACAATGCAGCGCCTGCCCTGCTTGGCGGACTGGTGGTTTCAGTGATGGCGCGAAATGAAATTATTACCAAACGGTATGAAATCCCAGATTGGGCTTTGGTGATCGTCAAACCCATCGTAGATTGGCCGACCCGTACCGCCCGCGCCGTTTTGCCAAAGTCCGTTTCGCGTGCGGACGCAATCCATAATATCGGACGCGCCGTTTTGGTGGTTGACTCATTACGCACTGGCGACCTTGACCTGCTCCAAAAAATAATGGATGACCGCATCCACCAGCCCTATCGATTGAGACATATTTCAGGCGGCATGACGGCTTATAAAACCGCCAAACGGTTTGGCGCGGCGGCGCTTTCAGGTGCGGGGCCTTCCATTATAAATTTCGTGTCCCCTGAAAATGCAAAACGGGCTGGGCAGGAAATCGCACGAGTATTTCAGGAACGGGGAATCGAGACAAGAGAAATCATCACAAAGCCATCCAACATGGGCGTTCATGGAATATAAAAACTGCCGACCATCTTTTGGTCGGCAGTTTACTTTTTGACTCTATTTCTTCTTGGCTTTCGGCTTTGATTTCGCCTTCTTCATCGGACTGGCTTTTACCGCAACGACTGCGGGTTGAAGTTCCAATGCCCCGGCCTTGTAAGGATCACGCAAATTGACGGGTTTAACATGGCTATCGCGCACACGAATATTGATCATCTCTACCATCACCGAGAAACCCATCGCAAAGTATACATATCCCTTGGGAATATGTTGGTGCAGACCCTCCACAATGAGTGTAAAACCGATCAGCAGAAGGAAACTCAAAGCAAGAATCTTGATGGTAGGATGTCTTTCCACAAATTCACCGAGAGGCCCGGCAATGAATACCATCACGAATGCAGCAATGATCACTGCGGCAATCATGATTTCAATATGATCCACCATACCTACCGCAGTGATAACCGAGTCCAACGAAAAGACAATATCCAGCAGCATGATCTGAATAATCACACTGGTGAAGGTTGCGGCGACCTTCGCGGAAGCATGTCCTTCCTTGCCCTCTAACTTGTCATGGATCTCATGGGTACTCTTCCATAGCAGGAAGAGACCGCCCGCCAGCAAGATCAAGTCGCGGCCTGAAATGCCGATATTTTCACCACCAAACCAGGGAATATTGAAGAGCGCTTCCTCCAGGCTAATGATCCAGGAAAGCGAGGCAAGCAATAAAACACGCGTGATTACCGCAAGAAGGATACCTGTTGTCCGAGCACGTTGTTGGTCTTGCGCGGGAAGTTTCCCTGCAAGGATCGAAATGAAGATTACGTTATCCACGCCCAGCACTAATTCCAGTGCAATCAGCGTGACAAACGCAATCCATGTTTCGGGTGATGAAATCCAACTAAAATCCACGGTCAATACTCCTGAAAAAAGGTTGAAAGAATTTTAATGGCAATTTGAGAATTTGAGTATATAAAAACTCGGAGGATTTTGCCCTCCGAGTTTTCCGTTTCTACTTGATCTTGAACATCTGGGTGAGTTTCATTGCCAGGTTGAGGTCGCCTGCAAGTTTCAGCTTACCTTGCATGAAGGCCTGCATCCCGTCAATTTCACCCGTGAAGATTTTGACGTAATCGCCAGAATCGGCGGTGAGGGTCATTTTTGGGGAAGCATGTGTGCCTTGCGCAACTTCCACTTTACCGTCTTTGATCGTGGCGTACCATTCGCCAGGCTCGGCGCCCGTGAATTTGAATTGAATTGTGGCGTCTAAACCTGCGGCTTTTTCGGGGATGAATGCGCCAGGCATTTTGGACATGAGGGTTTCGATTGTGAGTGACATTGATTAGATTCCTTTTTATTATTTTTTCGCCCTGAGCGGAGTGACGAACGGCAGCGAGGAATGCAGTCGAAGGGCGGTGTCGCATGAAAGTAAACTCATCATTGCGCGCTGTCCTTCGACTACGCCGCACACCTGCCCTGGCGGGCGGTGCCAGGGAAGAACACGCGGCTCCGCTCAGGAGGAAGGTTATTGTAAATTCTCGAAGATCGCGGCCGCGCCCATGCCGCCGCCGATGCACATCGTCACCATTCCATATTTGGATTTGCGGCGGCCCATTTCGTAGATCAACTGCGTGGTGAGCTTGGAACCTGTGCAACCGAGTGGATGTCCGAGCGCGATTGCGCCGCCGTTGACGTTGACTTTCTCAGGATCAATTTCGAGCGTCTGCATCACGGCGAGTCCTTGCGCGGCAAAGGCTTCGTTCAATTCGATCAAGTCAATATCATTCAATGAAAGTCCCGCGACTTTGATCGCTTTCGGGATGGCGGCAATGGGGCCGATTCCCATCAACTCTGGCGGGACGCCTCCCACCGCGAAGGAGACGAATCGGGCTAGCGGACGGAGTCTCAACTCTGCGGCTTTTTCGGCAGACATGACCATCACAGCCGAAGCGCCGTCAGACATTTGGGAAGAGTTCCCAGCGGTGACCATGCCTCCTTCTTTGAAAGCAGGCCTCAGCTTGGAAAGACCGTCGAGTGTCGAGTCGCCGCGTGGGCCTTCATCCCGTTTCACAGTGAAGGCGCGCTTCACGGCTTTGCCATCCACATATTCAACGACTTCCACATCGATGGGAATGAGCTCGGGGTCGAAGCGCCCAGAGTCAACGGCATTGGCGGCTTTCTGGTTGCTCTTGAGCGCGAACTCATCCTGCTGTTCGCGGGTGATGCCGTACTTGACCGAAACATTCTCAGCGGTGAGTCCCATGTTGGTGTAATACTGCGGCAAGTCCTGCGCAAACTGCGGATTGGGCGAAAACTTGTAGCCCATCATCGGCACCATAGACATGGACTCAACGCCCGCGCCGATGCCGATCTCGATCTGTCCCGCTTGAATTGCATTCGCCACATGCGCAATGGATTGCACACCCGACGAACAATAGCGGTTGATGGTTTCGGCTGGAACTGTATCAGGCAAACCCGCACGAATGGAAATGGTGCGCGCCACATTCATGCCCTGCTCGCCTTCGGGGAAGGCACAGCCGAAGACCACATCCTCAATTTGAGCGGGGTCGAGATTCGGAGTGCGCTTCAATAGTTCTTTGATAACCGCCGAACCCATTTCATCGGGACGAACTGTTGCAAGCCCGCCGCGTTTTGCTTTTCCAACAGGGGTTCGTACCGCGCTAACGATAACGGCTTCTCGTATTGTCATGTGATTATCTCCTTCTTTTGGGTACTTGATACGGGGAGTACAAGTTACAAGTTACAGGATACAAAGTACAGGGTATGGGTTACTTTTTCTTGCTGAGATTACTTTTGTGAGAATTTAAGACGTTGACGACAAGAGCTTTCAAATGGTCAACAACTTTATAACGATGTTCGAGTAAATCAGGCGACAAGGCATGGCGGGAGCGATAATACCATCCGCGTGTTTCGCGAATTTCACCGAGACTGATTTTCAAGATACGCACATAATCAGGCGTGCCAATTCCACGACCAGCCGCTTCTTCCATATTTGCACTAACGCTTCCAGAACTGCGGATAATCTGGCCGATATTGTGTTTGGCGCGAAAATCCTTTTGCAAAATATCGCAATCATCCCACACCAGATCATACAAATACAGAGCGACACGATAGTATAAAGACTCCCATAGCGGGTCTTTTTTTACATAATCTGGAACTGCCTTTTCCCAGTCCTCAAACTTTATAAACGTGTCACTCATCACATCTCCGCATCTCGTATCTTGTATCTTGTATCTTGTATCTCGTATCTTGTTTAATTTCTCAACGGCTTCCCGCTTTGCAAAATGCTCCACATTCTGGCTTGTGTTTTTTCTTCGCCGCAAAGAGATAAAAATGCTTCTCTTTCCAAATCCAAAATGTATTGCTCGCTCACCCATGTCGGCTTGGACAATTCGCCGCCCGCCATGACATACGCGAGTTTGGAGGCAATGTACGAGTCGTGTTCGGTGATGAAATTGCCTTCCTTGAACGCCCATGCGCCGATCTTCATTGCGCCGAACATATCGCGCCCTGCGGCATAGATCAACTCTGGCGCGGGGGGACGATATCCAGACGCGGCCATGTGCAGGGCTTCTTTCTTGGCTTCGGTCAGCAAATGATCGCGATTTACCACAACCCTATCCTGCGGGCCTAAAATTCCCATGCCACGCGCCTCTTCAGCAGACACGGCAACTTTAGCCTGCCCGATTTGCAAGAACGCCTTCTGAATAAACGGGAATGTTTCAGCGCTTTCAACTCTCGCAGCGGGATTGATAATACGGCGCATATATTCCTTTGTGCCCGCGCCCGCAGGAATGACTCCCGCTCCGAGTTCCACCAACCCAATATAGGTTTCAGCCGCCGCAACAACTCTCGAACCATGCATGGTGATTTCACATCCGCCGCCGAGCGCCAGCCCGGCAGGAGCAACAACCACGGGCTTGGGAGAATAACGCATCCGCATATTCAAACCTTGCAGTTTACGGATCGCGCCATCGAGTGTGTCCCACATCCCTTGCTGAGCGGCAACGACAACCATAAACAAGTTCGCGCCCGCACTGAAGTTATCCGCTTCACTGCCGATGACCAGACCATCGAAATCATTTTCAAGCCTGTCCAACGCCTCGGAAGCAACCGCAAAGATATCGTCATCGAGCGCATTCATCTTGGTGTGGAATTCAACCAGCGCCACGCCATCGCCAATATCATACAGCGACGCGCCCGCGTTCTTGCTGATTTCTTTCTTCGTGCCGCGCAAGTCCTTCAAGAACACAAAACCTTCACTGGCCTTGATCTTCACATACTTCTTTTTAGACACATCGTACGCGCCAACTTTGTTATCGCCTTTATATTGATAGAAGGTCTCAACACCGTTCTTCAACATTTCTTCCACCCACTTCGCGGCGGGGTACCCTTCGGCCTTCATGCGCTTCACGGTTTCCTTCACACCGAGCATGTCCCAAATCTCGAACGGGCCAGCATCGTGCATGAACCCCCAGCGGACTGCGTCATCAATCGGCTTGGCGGTATCTGCAACTTCGGGGATGATGGTGGAGACGTACTGGAAACTTTGATAGGTCAACGCCTTGACCAGCTTCGCCGCCTTGTCAGCCGAAGGCGCTTCGAGCATGACCTTGAGCTTGTCACCCAACCCCTCGACATCTTTCGCCGCCTTGACAGAGTCAAAGCGCGGCTTGCCCGCGGGCGCATGTTCCAGCGTGTTCAAGTCCAGCGAATAAAATTCTTTCTTGCCTTCCGCGTTACGCACTTCTTTGTAGAAACCTACTTTGGTTTTATTGCCGAGCCATTTGCGCTCCAACAAAGTGTCCATCAATTTGCGCGGCTTTTCGGCGGCGAGATATTTCTGTCCGAGCTTGTCATGCGGAATCAGGGGGGCAAGATTTTTGCCTACATGATCCCACACATCCGCGCCGACCAAATCTATCAGCCTGAACGTTGCCGTTTTGGGCCGACCCATTAAAGGTCCGGTAAGAGCGTCCACTTCGTCAACGGTGTAATCGTTGTTGAGGATGAAGTCCATGGCGAAGGCGCCCGTTCCAAAAGCGACGCGATTCCCGATGAAGTTCGGCGTGTCTTTGCAAAGCACAATGCCTTTGCCCAAATTGAATTCACCGAAGTGCATGAAGAATTCAGTGACATCCTTCGAGGTATCCGCAGTTGGGATGATCTCCAACAACTTGAGATAGCGCGGCGGATTGAAAAAGTGCGTGCCGAGAAAATGCTGTTTGAATCCCTTCGAGCGGCCTTCAGCAATGGCCTTGACGGGAATGCCCGAAGTGTTCGTGGAAACGATGGCATTCGGCTTGCGGATTTCATCAATGCGCGTCATCAAATCCTGTTTGATTTTGAGATTCTCGATGATGGCTTCGCAGACCCAATCGGCATCGGCAACTGCGCCGAAATCATCTTCAAGATTTCCAAGCGTGACGAGAGTCTTCAAATCCGCGCCCATCAAATTGGCGGGCCTGGCTTTGACACAGCGATCCCAGCCTTCTTTGACGATCTTATTTTTATCAGGTAAATCTTTCGCAACGATGTCGAGCAAAGTCACAGGCACGCCGATATTTGCCAAATGCGCCGCAATCGCCGCGCCCATTGTGCCTGAGCCGATGACGACGGCTTTGTGAATGTGATATTTCATGTGTTCTCCTTGTAGGTGATGAGAAACTGGTAATTGGAGATTGGAGATTGATAATTAAGGAAGTTAGCGTTGGCTTCTGAATATTTTATCCACTGAGCAACACACTCCAATCTTCCAGTCCTCTAATCTCTAATCTCTATTTACCTCAACTCCGCGCCCGAATAACCCAAAATCTGCCGTGCCACAACCAAACGATTGATCTGGCCCGTGCCTTCGTAAATATCGGTGATCTTCGCATCGCGGAACCATTTCTCGAGCAGAAATTCGCGGCTGTAACCAATCGGGCCTAAAATCTCAACCGCCTTCTGCGTGACCTTCGTGGTCACATCCCCCGCCCTCACCTTGCTCATCGAAGACTCGAGCGCATTGGGTTTCTTGTTGTCGGCCATCCAAACCGCCTTCAACACCATCAGCCACGCAGACTTGAGCATGATCTCCATGTCAATCACATCGCGTTCGATGGATGTCAATTTATTGCGCGGAAGTCCATAGCGGATTTGGACGCCGTTCTCTTTGAGTTTTTCCTTGAGGAATTCAAGAGCGGCTCTTGCCACGCCCAGGCCTGATGCCGCTACGAGCGGCCTTGTCGCATCGAAAGTAGCCATCGCACCCTTGAAACCTGTCGTGGTCTTTTCAACGGTTGGGTTGCCGAGAATATTCTCGAAGGGAACGCGCGCATCCACAAGCGAGATCGAGGCTGTGTCACTGGCGCGGATGCCGAGTTTGTGTTCCAGCTTGGTGATCTTCACTCCGGGCGCGCCGCTTTCAACCACAAAAGCCCGCATCCCAGCCCGCCCTGCGGATGGGTCAATGCTTGCCCACACCACGATGAACCCTTTGCCAAATTTTTCATATTCGGTAAATGATTTATCGCCGCCAGTGACGAAAATCTTTTCACCGTTGATAACCCATTCGTTGGTCTTTTCATCCAAAATAGCACGAGCGCGAATTGCGGAGGTATCTGAGCCTGCGCCAGGTTCGGTCATGCACATGGCCGCGAAGGTTGGCTTCTCATCGTTGAAGCGCGCGAGGAATTTGGCTTTCTGCTCGGCATTGCCAGCCGCTTGAACCGCCGCCGCGCCCAACCCTCCGCCTGGGGTGATGAGGTAATAGCCTACATCGCCCCACGAAAGCATTTCGATTTGCGCCGCCAATTTCTGGTAGCCGATTGGCGGGCGTTTCTCTGCGCCCTCTTTTGGTTTTTCTTCCGACGGGGCCAGCCCGCCGCCACCACCCATGGAGCGCATGGCGGTGTGCATGAATTCGATGTACTCCCACGGAATGGCATGTTCGTTCTCGTCGAATTCGCGCGAGGTGGAGCGCATCATATTTTCAGCAACAGACTGCAACACGGTCTGCATTTGTAGAATCGGTTTGGGGGTTTCGAAATCAATGGTCATGGTTTCTCCTCTTCAATCTCTAATTTCCAATTACAGGCATTAGAGATTGGTAATTGGTAATTAGACTATCGCCAATCCTAAAAGCATCGCAAACCCGCGCCCATTACGCAGGAGCAGTTCAACGGGATTCTCGCGGATGTAGCCGTGTCCGCCGTAGATTTGCACGCCGCGGTCCGTGACCATCATCGCCATGTCTGCCGAACCTGTTTGCGCGAGATATGCCGAGACGCAGGCATCTTCCTTGTTGTTGTCCAGTTTCCAGGCGGCTTCCCATGTCAGCAGGCGCATGGCTTCGATCTCGGTCGCCATCTCTGCCAGCATGAAGGCAATGGCCTGCTTCTGCGCGATCTTCACGCCAAAGGCTTCGCGTTCTTTTGCGTAATTCTTTGCGTATTCAAAGGATGATTTTGCAACACCCAAAGCGGCTGAGGCGGAGGCAATGCGCATCGCAGACAGGATCAGCCCAAAGTCGTGGCCTGATGCGCCGCCGAGTCGGCTGGCGGTCACATTCTCGAGTCTGAGGCGATACATCGGCAGGGCATTCAATCCCATTATCTTTTCGCGTTCGTCTGAGATGGCCAGGCCTGCGGCGTTTTTGTCAACGATGAAGCCTTGCGTCACGCCGTTGAAGTTTGCGTAGACGATCATGGCTTCGGCGTCTTTGGCGAAGGGCACGAAAATCTTTTCGCCGTTCAGAACGTAACTGCCACCATCAGCTTTTGCGGTGGTCTTGAGCGCGCTGGGGTCGAAGTCGAAACTCATTTCCATAAGCGCGGCGGTGTATGGCGCCCAGTCGCCGCCGACGATGGCTGGAAGATATTGCTGTTTCTGCTCTTCACTGCCGCCAAGCAAAATTGGCGTGGCAAAAAGCGAAGGCGTGAGCACGGCCAGCGCGCCCGCGAGATCGCCGAATGCCATCTCTTCAACGGCCAGCGCGCCCGTTACCGCACTGCGCTCGCCAAAGCCGCCATAGACTTCGGGCGTGGAGGCTTGCAAAAAGCCGAGTTCCCAACCTTTGCTGATGAGTTTCAGCGGCAGGTCGTGGTTTTCCTCGGCGTCGTGCGCGGCGGGACGCAGGTCATTCTCGGCATACTTCCCTACTGCGTCAATCAACATTTGTTGTTCTTCATTGGGTTCGAACGAATACATTTGTCTTCTCTCCTTTCAAATAAAAGTAGACATGTTCACAGGTATACATGTTTCCGCGTCTACGGGTTTCCGTATTTACTTGCTCACTTCAACAATCCATTCAACATCAAATCCGCATAATCATCGGCCACTTGTTCAATCGTCTTGCCGCCATCAGGGTGATACCAGGTGAGCGTCCAGTTCATCACACCCATCAGCGCGCGAACAGCCATGTCCGTATCCTTGCAATTGAAAACCTTTGCCTGCACGCCTTCGTTAAATACATCCCGCCATAATCCTTCAAATTTATCGCGTTGAGGGACATGGCGGGCGTGGGACTTTTTATCGAGGGAGCGATGCTCGAATAAAAGAACGGCAGTGAGGTCGGCGTTTTCTGCCAGCACGGATAAATATCCGCGAATCATTTGCCTGAGTTTTTGGTCAGTGGGGTTGGCCTGAGAGGAGATCGCGGCGATGTGGTCGGTCAACATGTTTAGGGCGCGGTCGAGAAGCGCGAGCAAAATCTCCTGCTTGGATGTCACGTGATGATACAGGCTGGCCTTTTGCACATCGAGCGCAGCCGCAATATCAGACATGGACGCGCCATGAAAGCCTTTGTGTCGAAAAACCTGCGCGGCGGCGTCGAGGATGTCGTCTCGGGTCATGGGTCTCCTTCCCTACCGAACGGTAGGTAGGGCAAAGTTTACTACTCCAACTTTGAAGAGTCAAGGGGATTCGGGAACAGATAAGATAAAATTCATCTGCCTATGGATGAAGAACCGCTCGCCCTCCTCCGACTACTGCTTGCCCGCCTTGAGCGCATCTCGGCTGATTCATATTGGGCGCACCGCGCCAGCGGAATTCGCGGGTCGCTGTTGAAGGCGTTGGAAAAACTCGAATCCGGCGCGCCAGTCTCAAAGTCCGATTTGATGCGTTTGATCGACGGTGGTTTTTGGATATTAGAAAAGGCCGCAGAAGAAAAGGTTAAATAACCCCATCCTGCTGAAATTCCCCGCCAGCGCCATATGAAAATCACAAATCTTCAGATGTCAATAAAAAGGAGCGCCTTTCACAGCGCTCCTTTTTCCATGCTATACGCGTTCTATTTCAATTAACTGAAGTTACACGATGTTTCGTAGGGGCAACCCGTCCAGGCATTACAAGAGGCTTATTCTCAAAGGGAGGGTTGCCCAGTGCGGAGGGTATCTCGTGGGAAGGGCGACCCGCCTTTTGCGCAATGATGTTTTCAAGAATGTGGATGGGTCGCCCCTACTGCATAAGGTGAGTCAATTAATTTATTCTACCTTACCCGAGTCTTCGACTGCGGCAGGTTCATCATCCGGGTTGGCCAGGGTAAGCCGGTTTAATTTATTTTTATCAATCGCGCCTTTTACTACAAAAGCGATCACAAACAGGGTGATAATTCCGGAAGCAATGAAAACCGACAAAAGCCAGCTTGGCGGTTCCACCAAATTTTGTTGGCCTGTGTTACTTGAAATCGGGGTGGCAACAATTAATTCAGAGCCAGGTACGCCAGATCCAACAATTGAAAATGGGGCAGACGCTTTTCCAGTAGCCACCTGCACACCGTTTGTTACAGCGAATACGCCAGCCAGTTGATTTTGCAATTCATTTACCAGGAGCGCATTCCCTGCAAATACCAACCCATCGTCGGAGTTGCCAGCCACGAGCATAAGAGTTCTTTCGCTGTTAAACGGGGATGCCATCAACTCTAGATAGCCAACGCTTACTCCCTGTGGAATTCGATAAACAATCTGCATTTGCCGCTCGCTGGCGGTATCGGTAGTGAAATCAAAAGGAGCGGGGAGCGCATCATTTATTTCCAACAGAAATGGCAGGGTACTTGCCTTGCCAATAACGATCAAGGAATAGTTGTCTCGCATCAGTTGCGGGACATCATCTGCATAGGCAACCGACAGACTGGCAATAAAGGGATTTACGGTTTCGCCCAGCCGATAGGCTAATTTCCCGGCAATTTTCCAGCTTGCAGGGTTATCCTTTGGCAGAATGAAAGCGGTATCCCCAAGGTCGCTGTGTGTGGCAAAAAGATCGGGAAAGAATTTAAGATCCTTTAATAAGGCTTTCGTCAGGGGTTCCCCCGTCCCTGCCGGCAGGTGAAAAACTGACTGATCTGAAATGGTCAACCAGGGGTCTATCAACCCCGATTCATCACAAGAAGGAGTCGCCAATAGGCTGGCTCTGATCTCGAGGGTGTTCTCTCCGAAACGAAGGATACCGGGGGGGAACTTTACCCGTAAAGTTGTAACTTGCTGTGTCTCTTCGCTAAAAGCGATGCTGGAGATAATTTGATCGTTGAGGCTGACCGAAAAAGCGGAAAGGCTATAATCCAACAGACCTGAATGGTAATACATCAGGTCAAGGTAGCCTTCGTTGGTTGTCATTTGTTCACGCGAAACATAAAACTGATATGCCTGCGAACTGCCGCCAATACCACTTAATGTTTTGGTGGCGTATCCCAGGTCTTTTAGTGAAAAATCTTCAACAATCGGCAACGTCCCTGACAAGAGTTGCACATTCGAAACGTAGGCAAGTCGGGGATTTTCATATACAAGAATGCGCCCGGCGCTAACCGCCTGCCCCGCTTTTAGAACAGCCTCGCCCGAATTACCGCTCACCAGCAAAATTGCCTTGCTCGGATTCCACGGAGATAACCCCATCTGAAGCACCCCATCGGATGCGGATGCCTGCGGGAGGTTTTCAAATTGTCCATTTACGACTGGAACTTCAAAATTTACATCGGAAAGCAGGGTGAATTTATCGGGCATTCCTACAAAAATAATGTGATACGTGGGCAAATTCTGCGGTGTTAATTCCCCTGCAGATATCAACTCTATGTTGTAATTTCCGCCAACCATCGCGCCAAGACCGGCCATTACATCCATGGCGGCTTGTAATTCCAACGTTTCAGGTTTATCCGGAACGACAATATAAACCCCATCAGGGATAAAGGAACTCTCAAGATAAAAAGGAGCCGGTAATCGTGTAAGGCTTAATTCGGGGCTTGTTTCCTCGAAAACCAAATCAAAAAACGAAGTCGGCTTGACGGTAACAATCACGCGGGCATCATAAACGCAACTTAATTGCGCCGAAAGTGAAATGGTTAATAAGTGTCTTCCGTCTTCACGCGTTGTTACGAGTGCCTCGGGTGGAATTTGAATGCGCACTACATTACTGCTGGTTTCGTTCAACGGGAAAGATGCAATAATAATGCCGTTTAAGCTGACAGCTAAGTCACCGCCCCCGGAGACGCTCTCTATATCCGATCCACTCAAAAGAACATCATAATGCAATTCTATCTCGCCGCCAGAGGCAAGAGTCCAATTAGGGGGGATGCTGAATACAATTCTCGTTACATCAACCGGACCGACCAGGTTTTTTTCGCGGTATTTCAAATCTGCAAAGGAAAAAACCACCCTGTTATCCACAATTTGAATCTCAGGGCCGTCACTGGGATCCACATCAGCATACAGCGATTGCGCGGCGGCATGGACAGGGGATAGCATCGACAAACCAAAAAGGGCAAGTACGATAAAAGCTTTCATTTTCATAAACAAACTCCATTCAAAACAATCACAATAATTAATAAAGGCCTATCCAAATGGCCGCACTCGATACATATTCACTTTTTCTTCGGATTCCATGGATACCTCAAGCGCCTTTTCGACCTGAGCAATCAGTACATTGACAGATTCGCCGCCTTGACGGTCGGCAAAGCCAATTCTTGGATCCAGCGCAATCTCAAACTGGCCTTCCGCCTCCAGCGAGATTGGCTCATCCAGAATTTCACGGATTCGTTCCAGCCTGCTGGATGCTGAAAGGCCGTCTGTGGAAGGGAGAAGGATGCTGAATTGCAATTGTGACCACCGTCCAACAATATCATTTCCACGCAGTTGATACTTTAAAGTCTCTGTCACCTTACGCAGCATTTGGTTGATATATGCCTGCGGCAACGAATCATAAATTTCCTGGGCACCGTTTAGGTAAATAATCCCTAGTGTGATTACTCCATCCGGCTGATTCGCAATTTCCTGGCGCACACGCCTTTCAAAATAGACACGGGTAAAAGCATGTGATTCATAATCAATCATATTGCGTTTCCCGAATTGCTCCAGGGTTCCTGAAATCTGGTCCCGGAATACAGCCACACCGACCCCAAGAACCACACCCACAAGCAATGCCAATCCGGCATCCTGCACAGGCCTGGGTTGGTATGGTCCCGAAGGAGTAAGAGCCTTGTCCAGGAAATCAAAATTATAGACAATGTATACGCCCCTGACATAATCAATCGCATATTGCCCAATACTGTTTGCCAGCAAGGCAACCACCTTCGGGTCCGGCCCCTTAACGCTAAACCTTATAATATTCGCCTCGGGAAGCAAAGTCGCTGAAAAAGAATACTCATCAAAATCATCGGGGTTTTCACGCAATAATTGCATTGCGCCGGTAATTATTTGATGGCTATTTAGAACTTCAGCGTAGGTTGAAACAATGGATCGTTTATCCAATGCCTCCAAACTGTTCACCATATCCCTGTTGTCCGTGTTTTCAAGGTTTGGGCTGACAATAAACCTGGCTACAGCCTCATACATGGGTGTGGTTATATAATAAGAATAGACAAGTGAGACATTAACTGCCACCAGGGCGGAAATTAATATTATCCACCATCCACGCTGAACGATCTTAAGATAAAAACGAATCTCCATAAAAAATACACTCCTTCGATCAATCTACCTACATAAGTGTGATAACTCACCTTACGCGAAAATTCCTGTGCATACCATAGAGCGAAGACAAAGCTCCCTAACAAACCTTGACGGTCGCCCTTACTGCGTAAGATGAGTTATAATTTAAAATGCTCGTCAAAGTATACCACCAGTCCATTTTCCTCAAAAAAGTAATTCTAATCTACAATTAACGCTGGGATATACCCCGCAATAACTGAAATGGAATGATTTGGAGGAGGGACACGTTAAAGTATTGCGTAAAACAGGCCAATCAAAAAATGTTATTCCCCCTGTTGCTTGCATCTTAGCCAGTTAATTCTTACTTCTTCGGGAGCTAGTTTAATGTACAACAATCATACGAAACCAACAACTTCGCGCTCAGGTCTGGCGGGAGAGATACTCAAACTTGCCGACCAAACAGGGCTGATCCGGGCCGGACGTCGGTTATTTTCAAAATCACTAACAGTAATCAACTATCATAGAATAGACGACCCACATCAACCGGGTTTCGACTCTTTTAAACCCAATATCAGCGCCAGCCCTCACATGTTCGCAGAACAAATGGATTATCTCGGCCGCTGGTTTAACGTTGTTTCAGTAAATGATATGGCCCAGTGGCTGTACGGCAAGCATGATCTCCCCCCTTATGCAGCGTTGATTACATTTGACGATGGATATCTTGATAATTACACGCAAGCCTACCCCATTCTTAGGAAAAAGAATTTTCCTGCCGTAATTTTTCTAACAACCGGGCACATTGGGACGGATGCGCCATTCTATTGGGACATGGCGGCTTATTGCTTTTTTCACACAAGCAAAGATCACGTAACTTTCCCGGACAATTCAGAACGTTCCTGGAGTGAAACCGCCCAAAAAGATTCTGTAATCAATGCATGGGTTGGGGCATTAAAACTCCTTCCAGATTCCGAAAAACAAAATTGGGCGGGGCAATTACCAGAACACTTAAACGTCTCGATACCCGATAACTATTTCAAGAATTTAATGATGAATTGGGAGCAGGCTCGGGAAATGAATCAAAATGGCATTGAATTTGGAGGTCATACAATAAACCACCCCATCCTTTCACGAATCTCCCCTGAAAGCGCTCGTATGGAAATCGAAGGGTCAAAACTCCGCATTGAGCAGGAAACAGGAAGAGATGTTCTCAGTTTTGCGTACCCGAATGGGATGAAAAACGATCTCAACCCTACCCTTGAACAACTCGTAGCCCAGGCAGGGTACAAGGCAGCTTTTACGTTGTCAAACGGCCCATCCTCGCTGCGAGAAGTGAAGAGCAACCCTTTTGCGATAAGAAGGATTTTCATTTCCCACACACATACAATGGCGCATTACGCAGCTCTGACAAATCCCATCAATCGTTACCGCAAATAGCGGGTTATACAACACCACTTACATGCATTATTTATCCGCCACCAACTGCTGATAGACCATTAGAATCTGCCTTGCAATGGAATCCCAGCCAAATCGGGTTTCGGATAAATAGCGGGCATAATCCCCCATTTTTTCAGCCAGCTCAGGTTCATTTACAAGGGTTACGATTCTTCCAGCCAGATCATGCGGAGATTGGACAGGTATCAGAAATCCGTTTTTTCCATCCTCCACAGCTTCAGGCAAACCTCCCACCGCCGTGGCAATAACGGGTCTCCCAAATGTATACGCCACCTGCAATGCGCCGCTTTGGGTACTACTACGGTAGGGATATACCACAACAGTCGCCAACTCCATCAAAATACCTACTTCCTCCACGGGAATATATCTTGTATCGAGGATTACGCGGTCTGTTAATTTCAATTCGGAAATTCTGTTTTTTAAATCCACCATATTTATATGTTTTGTAGGATAGCCGGCAATTAACAGCCTGGCATCGCACGATTTGCTCGCAATCGCAAACGCTTCAATCAAATCGTCAAGCCCCTTGCTGGGAGCAAGTAGACCAAAAAAAAGAACGACGCGATCATTATCGCGCAATCCATAATTTTCCCTTGCGCGTTGAATGCTCTCCATTTTTGGTTTGAAATTCAACAGCCAGGCTGAATTCCCGTGCGGGATCACGTGGGTATTTTCTTCAGGAATGGAAGAATACAGGGAGAAAAAACGATCTCGATTCTCTTTCGCGTGAAAAAACATTGCTGAAAAATTGGAATACACGTCTCCCTTAACGCCAAGCAGGTATGCCTCAAGCCGGTTTTGTCCTTCCCGTTCTTCAAATTCATGGCATACCTGGGCAAGCTTAATTCCGCGGCTGCGCAGAAAACCAATAAAATAAGATTCAAGCGCAAAGTGCATTTTAGAAAACTGAATCAAGTCAGGCTTGGCGCGCAGTAAAAAGATGGTAAGGCGCGTCCAGGCAATAACCCAGCGAATTGCGCGAACAGCCCTGCGAAGTTTCAGGTATTGTTTCCACAAACGATTCACCCACTGATTTGCATTCTGATCCACATCCACATCAAAGCGCTTCCACAGATGCAACAACTTCACCACTCTAAAATTATGAGGGAGGTCTTGAAGTTCGTAATCGCTTGCGGTGACCAGCGTTACATCTGCGCCTTCTTTAGCGAGGGCAGTGCAAAGTTGATATATATAATGGGCCAGACCGCCGCCGCCATCCGCTTCTACAACAAAAAGACGAAGTTTATTATTCATAAGCCCTGATCAAACTGAGATACAGCATTTCCAACCTCTCCACCTGTGTTTTGATATTAAATTTCTTTTCGACGATCTGCCAGCCGGCTTCGCCCATTATTTTACACCTCTGCGGGTCTGGCAATAATTGATTGCATACATCCGCCAGCGCCTGGGGGTCGGCAGGCAGAACCAACCTTCCGTTATTTCCATCCTCCACCATTTCGGGCACGCCGCCAACTGCACATGCAACGATCGGGAGATGACTCGCCATTGCTTCGGCAAGAACCGTTGGGAGAGCCTCCGTCAGCGTTGGCAGGACAAATATGTCAGTTGCCGCTAAAAGCCTGGGTATGTCGCTCCTCTTCCCCGAAAAAATGACGCGGTCTTTTACTCCCATCCTTTCCACTTCCCGATCAAGTTCTCCCCGATGAGCGCCATCCCCCACGACAAGGTAATAAACATTTGGATGGTTCGCCAAAATAGCGGGCATGGCGCGAATCATAAATTGAATGCCTTTAAGTTCACGCAGTACGGCAACTGTTGTTAAAACTTTTGCATCGCCGGGTATCGAAAATTCTTTCCGCACAGCAAGGTACTCGGCATCCCGCTTTAAGATCATATAATTCGAGAGGTCTATTCCATTATAGATCGTCCGAATTTTCTGCGGCGGAGAATTACTGATTTTCAAATGGAATTGCCGCGCCTCTTCAGAAACCGAAATCACAAGGTCGTTAAAATGGCGCAGGCTGAACAACTCCAACATTTGATGCAACCGCGATTTTGTATCCATATCCTGCGAGGGCATCGTATGAATTGTGGAGACGCTGGGCAACCCCAAAATTTTTGCGGCGGCGCCCCCCAGCACATCAGAAAATTCAAGCTGTGTGTGAACTGCATTCGCTTTAATTTTCCGAAGGTGGTTCGCCAAACGGGGAACAGCGGTGGCGTCGCGCAAATATTTAACGGGAATTAAATCCACCTGAATGCCCATCGCGCGAAGATCATCCGCCATGGGGTTTCCGTCTTTGATTTGCAAAACACAAACTCGCGGCTCGAAAACCTGCCTGTTCAAGTTTTTCAAGACAGGTACCATAAGACGTTCCGCCCCCCCCAGGCCGAGGCCGTCAATAATAAAAGCGATGACAAATTTTCGCGCTTCCATCTTAACCGATTCCTGCCAGCCAACCATCGTCACTCTGCCAGTCTGACAGTTTGGCAAACAAATGCCGCCAGATAATATCGCTACCCTGATCGACTCCAAAATCGATACTCTCGCGAACAGCTTTTTCAATGCAACACATTAACATGCCAGTCTTCAGGGGCAACAGCCCATACCCATCAGGTTTTCCAAATGCAGAAAGATAGGCGGGTATGATTTTTTCGTTCCATTGCTTCAGCGTTTGAGCCGCCCTGCCAGCTTTTTCCTCTGGATTTTTAGAACGAACAGCAGAAAGGGAACCAGCCAGCAAAAACAGGTACACATCCAGGCTGACGTCAGTTGACCATCTGGAATACTGCCAGTCTATGAACATTAATTTCCCGTGTTCCTCATTACGGATCATGTTGCCATGCCAAAAATCTCCTTGCAGTAAAATCTTGCGGTGGGCGCTTTTAGCGGCAGTTTCAACATCGGCCAATACCTTTTTAACAATCTGTTTCTCACGGTTGTCAAGCTTGTACATCTGTTGGAATTTTTCTATTTTCCGCCGAAAATCGGTTGGCACCTGCTCACCCGCTTCCAGCATGGTTGCGGTACTGTCCATAATGCCGCGCCAAGATTCGGCCACATCGATTGCCAAGGCAAGTATGTGTTCCGGGTTGCCCCATAGCGCATCTCTGGTCACACGCAAAAAATTTTCGCCTCTTAAATAGGTGGTTATAAGCGCAGGCGTGCCATTGATTTTGGTCATTGCAACAGGCTGTGGCAAACGATATATGGCCGCGTCTCCTAGAAGGGACCATAACTCAACCAGGCGATCATATTCGATCTGCAATGACCAGGCATTCTCCGGCAGGCGGGGCGCCTTCACCACCAGGGTGGGAACAGAAGATGCGTCCTCAAATCCAAAAAAGACAACGCTTCCATCAGACGCAGCCAGACCATTGGACAAAAGCGCCCAGCGGAGCACGGCAGGTATCGAGGGGTGTTCCTTCGCCCGAAGCGATAATAGGTAATCTGTCAAGCCGTCAGTAAAAGTCATCGTCATAATCGGATCCGAAAATATTTTTCAAACGTTGTCAATTGCAGTCGTCTAATTTATTTATCAGGGTATGCGACAGCATAGTAAAAAGGAAAAAAAACCGAAAGACTACCAGCTACAAACGAAGTGGTCAAAAACTTCAGCAGCCAGGCAGGAATTTTATATCGATAGCGGTGTTCCAAAACGAATCCTATTTCATGTTTATTCAATGGGAATATGTAATCCGGAACATATAAATCTGGAATGACGCCATAAATTTCGACCAAGGGATACCCCGCTTTTCTCAGCAATCCAACCATGCGTTGCGGAGTGGCGTAAGAATTTACAGAAGAGCCGGCGGCACGCCCAAGCCTTAGAGAATTGGAAAACCCAACCAACAAAGCGCCATGGGAAGTGATTGCCTGTTTCATTTTTTGAAATATATTAATTTGATGTGAGTTTCCCCTGGAAAGAAAATATCCCGGAAACCCGTGCGGCAACGCGACAACATCAAAAAGCGGATACCCGTCCGGCGGTGAAAAATCATTTTCAAAGTCTGTTCTTTTTTGCGCCGAAAGTTTAACGCTTGCCGCGTTTGAACTATCGGTATTATAGATTGTCGTACGAATTCCCAGTTTTTCAAAATACCGGGCTATATCTTCTCCATGGTCGGTCACCAGCAGCACATTACTCTCCGCTGAAATGGGCAGAAAAAAACGCCAATCTGCACTATTGGATGGGGCATCGGCGCCCGGGGCAGTATCTGATAAATTTGTCATTTTCAAAATCGTCAAGTAAGCTCAAGTTGCAATGGTTGAATTTCAACTATTTGTCATTTACAACGGGACGCCAATCGTCCGCGCCAATCGAATTAAATTCTCGCGCTCAACAACCCACAACACGCCTAAATAGCTTGCGGCCCCGGATAAAACAACAAATGCCAGCTGAAGAAATGGACTGATATCTTTCGTTGCATATAAGACGATCAGGACAACAAAAACCATAGCGGCTCCGCCCTGCATGGAAGGTTTAAGCTCCTTGAATATATCCGTAGCCGGGACTTTTATAAATCGGGTGGCTACTATTATGCTTACCACCCTCCGAATTAATACAGCAAATAGGTGTCCCCAGGCTATTCCAATCATTCCGAAACGCGATCCGATCAAGATGAATGGGACAATTACAATAAGCGTAAGAATCGTTAATTTAAATAATATGTCCGGGCGTCCAATTGCTTTATAAACATCCCCAACATGATAGCCGACGGAATAAACCCAGGCATAAATTGCCAGAACACGCAGAATCGGTATCACATCCAGCCATTGCTCGCCAAAAACCACCCGTACAATCGGGTCTGCGCCAAGAAATAACCCCAGGGAAATAGGTACGGCAATCATTTGAATGAAGCGCACCGAAGCCAGCAAACCGCGCCGCATCTCGTCAGGTTTATCTTGAATCGAAGAAAAGGCCGAAAAGGTTACGTTTCCCATAACCCATAAATTACCGATTAATAACATTTCCGGCAAACGAAAGGCCAGTGTATATATACTTAAATTCTCCAAGCCAAACAGCTTTCCCACTACAATGTAATCAATGTTATCAATAAAAACGCCAAGAATATCCCCACCAATTACCGATGCGCCAAACTGCATCAGTGCGGCGGTTATTTTTTTGTTTAGCATAAGGCGGGGCCGCCAGGGAAGCACGATCCATACCAGAATCACCGAGGCGACAGCGCCGAGTATCTGCCCAAAGACCAAAGCCCAAACTCCAAAACCAGCGTAAGCCATGCCGATCGATACTACGCCTTTAACCACCGCATTTCCCATATCTGGAATAAATTTACGGCGGTAATCGAGTTCACGCATGAGCCAAATCACATGAACAGATCCCAATGCGTTAATTGCAAATGAAACGCCCAACCAGCGCAACACTGGAATCACCATGGGCTCTTTGAAATATTCGGCAACAAATGGCGCAATGGGCACCACAATCACAGACAACAAAACGCCAATGATTAAATTTATAGTAAAAACTGTATTGGCCGCCTCGTCCACATTCTCCCTGCGTTGTACAAGGGCTACGCCAAGGCCAAGGTCTTTTACAACGGCCAGGTAATTAATGGCAATGACAGCAACTGAGACAAGGCCAAAATCATCCTTCGTGAGCAGGCGCGCTAAAATGGAAGTTGTAAGCAGAACTACAACCTTGCCAAGCCCATAAGCAAGAAAGTTCCAGATAATTCCCCGCCCGGCCTTGCGAGCTACTCGGTTGTTGTCATCGGTAACGCCAGGGTCTGTCAAAGGGAATCCTCACGGAATTTTGATCGATCCATGCTATTTAGTTGTTCATCGATTAATTGAATCGCGGTCAATGCAAGAGCCGCCAATATCCAGAAGTAACGAATAAAGGCATCATGCAGAAATGTGGCGGCAACTAAATATCCCAAAATAGCCACTTGAAGCGAAACAATCCAATGCACATGCGCCTTAAATGCAGGCAGGTTTTGTATCGACTTTACCGTTTTTGCCAGACCACTCAATAGTGAAGCTATAACGCCAATGAAGGAAACGCCTCCCAGAATACCTGTTTCCGCCAGTATTTGAGTATATAGTGAATGAGCCTCTCGCTCTCCATATTTGAATTCAAGCCCCACAATTTGGTTGTATTTTTGATAGTTATTCATAAAATTGCTGGCGCCCACCCCCAAAAGAGGATTATAAGCAAACATTGTAAGGCCCGACAACATCACACTACTGCGTCCTTGAAGTGAACTATCTTGATAAACGCCAGAACTTCCGCCTGATAGGAAACTCAAGCTTTCGAAACGAGAGCGGTAGTCCGCAGGCAAAAACGGGATTAGCAGGATAAGCAAACCAAGCCCGGCCACAGCAACCAGTGGATGAATACGCTTTTCGAAAACAAAGAAAGTCAAGAATCCAACAACCATAAACGCAAGATACCCCCCACGACTATAGGTATTAAGCAACACAATTAACAGGGCGGCCAAAATTCCCGCACCTAAAAATTTCAACTTTACGCGAGGTTCATGCATAATTTGAAATATCACAAGAGCCATAACGGGCACAATTATCTGGGCCCACATATTTGGGTCGTGAACGGGACCGCTAATACGCGCAGAAGTTGCGTCGGTGGTTTCAAGTACCCCTTCAGCCTGTACTGTGGATAAGCCAAAAAAGTCCTGGGCATGATCCCCTGTGGCAACTTGATACACGCCCAACATACTTAACGCCGCTGTCGTAAGGATAATTACCCATATCGCCTGCTTCCAGGTACGCCATTCACGCAGAGCAAATAAAATCGTATAAATAATAATAATATCCTTCCCCATATCGAACACAGCATCAATAGCCCTGTTCTTATCTGCGGCGACCAGATAAGACATTGTAATTACCGCAAAATACATTAGGATAAAAGTTTCGATAGCAGCGGTTTTTTTGCGGTCGGTGGGCAGCTGCCCTGCATAATAATTACGGACCATGATCGCGCCAAACACAATTGCAACCAAAGGCTTGACCACCGCCGGATATCCATGATCTGTAAGCTGGGCCGAAATATTTGTAAAAATTGCAACAATCAAAATATTTGCGCCTAAATTTGGTTTAATGATGATTGCCAGCACCATTACAATTCCCAGCAAACCTGCAACACCATAAAGCCCTATGATTGCGTCTGGACTGCTCAGAGCCAGCGCCGCAAGTCCTGCCAGAACAATACCAACTAATAAAAATAGAATATCATTGTTTTTAACTGCCATGTTTTCTCACTTTAAATAACCTGCTCAGACAAACACTTTTTGGTAAAAAGCCAGAGAAGCAAGGCCGTCAGTATATCACTTTTGCCGCAGCCACCCTGCTTGCTATTTCATAAACAGACGGCATACCAGCATACAAGACAAGAAACTTCACATATTGCTGGAATCCCAAACTACAGCGACTGCCACAAGAATAAACAAAAGCGCGTAGTTACTCTCCTTAATCTCCTGAACAGCTTGAATAAACGGCACCACAGTGAAAGCAAACCTGGTTTGAAATACTAATTCCGAAACTTTCGCCCACAAATAATTGAAAACAAACAGAAGACCGATGCCTATAGGAGGAACAGAAAAAAACCTGTCAACGAAATCCAGCATCGGCCTTTTAAACATCACAACCAATGGAAGCGCCACTGTTAATGACATCCAAAAAAGATCAAAAAGAGTTTCAAATTTAAGTGTGAATTCAAACAACTCGATGTTATGTACATTCAACTCCTCCTGGGCGTTGATCTTAGACAGCGTCTCCGGGGTTTGTACATTAAAAATTCTTTGCCCCCAACTAATTTCCTCCCCTCCTCCAAAAAAGAAAATCAGCGCAAAGCCCAGCAATATCAGTTGCCGAATGCGAAAATCCACATCAGCGGAATGGCGTTTCCACATCTTTATAAAGCCATAAAAAAACACAGCCGACGCCGCAAAAAAACCGAACGCACCCATATTTTCAAAATATCGATCTTCAGCAAATAACATATCTGCCAGCGGGTCCTGGACCGCAACGGTCAAATACCCTATAAAAATATAGACCACGGCCGCAATATATATGGCTGGTCCTGAAAACACATTTTTCTTTTTCATTTTCACCTCACATCAATCATTTCAAAGCAACAAAACCAACTCAAACAACCCTCAACGGCGAACCTTTTTCCAAACATGCTTCTGCTTATTAGTGACAAAACTGAAGAATCCCATCAGGGTTGCCAGGTTGGAATTAACCAAAAAAACGGGCAGGTACAGCAGTTTACCCATTATTCCCTGTAGCTTAAGAACATTCCCGAGTAAAGCCAGCGCATAAAAAACAGCCTGCCCGGCAAGAAGCGCCTTGAACATCGAAGTTGAGGTTGCAGGGTTGCCTTCCAATTGCAACAGTAAAATCGATATGTTTGAAAAAAGCATAATCAGCAAGGCAAATGGAACAAAAGCTCGAAAATACTTATGAGAGACAACCTGCCACACAAGGAGCGGACGGCGAAAAGGAAGCAGTCTCCCCGACATGGATATGGTTTGATATAAACCAGCGTTCATTCGGGTGCGCCTTTCCACTTCGTCTTCAGCGGTCAACGACACGTATTCAAACGAACGCGCGCGGGGAGTATAAATCACACGATACCCCCGGCGCAAAAGATCAAGGATAATGTAATGATCATCATTAATGATCTTTTCTTTGGGAGCCACAAACACGCTTCTGCGGATTGCAAGTATTTCTCCCACAGAACTCACACATGAATCAACCCTCGATTCACTTCTCTTAATTGCCGACTCGTATTTCCAATACAACCCCTCTGCCGAGCTTAAATCGCGTCCGTCTTCGATGATCAGTTTTGCTCCAGTGGTTGCGCCAACCGCAGGGTCGGAGAACGGCAAAATCAATTCGCGAATTGCACGCTTATCATACATATTGTTTGCATCAGAGAAAACAACAATCTCCCCGCGCGCAAATTCCATGGCGCGGATAATGGCGGCCATTTTCCCGTTCCTGTCTGGGATGTAGCCAAGTTCAACTCCCTGGCTGGCATACGATGCGACAATTTCCGGCGTTCCATCAGACGAGCCATCCGCGGCAACCAGTATCTGAAGCTTGTCGCGAGGGTAATCCAACTGGAGGGTGTTCTCCAATTTCTCAGCAATATATTTTTCTTCATTGTATGCTGGTATCAAAATAGTGATTTGAGGGGAAGTCTCAAAAAACTCTTCCCGCCCTGGCCGTATTTTCGCCAGCAGGGCAATCAACACTGGATACCCAAGGTATGTATATAAAATAAGGAAAGCGGAAAGCCAAAATAAAACCGAAAGCAGGAACATAATCATCTCTTTAAATCTTGATTATTGACAAGCCTTGATGTAAGACTCGGCCGTAGCCTGAGCTTGTTTCAAGATGGAAAAATTCGCCTCGACCCGCGCCCGGGCCTGTTGACCGAGTCGACAAGCCAGATCATCATCCCCGGCAACTCGCAAGATGGCCTGGGCTAATGCCGCAGAATCACCAACGCCAACCAACAAGGCATGTTCTTCATTCAGAACCAGTTCGGGGATGCCCCCAACATTTGAAGCGATAATCGGCTTCGCCATGGCGGCCGCCTCTAATAAAGCCACAGGCGTCCCCTCGGTTCGGGAAGGCATTACATAAATATCACATGCTTTTAAAGTGGAGAGCAGTTCATCGTGCTCCAGATGACCGGGCAAAAAGATGCGTTTATCTAATCCTGCACTTGCAATTTGTCTGGTTAGTTCACTTTGAAGTTCCCCTTCCCCCGCAATCAGACAACACAGTCTGCCATTCTTTTGGGAAGCCATCGCAATGGCATCTATCAGATCATCGTGCGCCTTTGCCCATGCCAGCCGGCCTGCCGCAAGGCAAATGATGGCGTTTTCAGGCAGGCCATATTTTTGCAACAATCGTTTCCTATCACCTTCGATAGCCGAAACATCAAGATTGATTGCGTTATAGATTAAATCAACCCTGTTCCCAGGGATTTTCGCGCGTATCATGGCATTTTGAATTTCACGCGAGACCACAATGTACCTGGACAAGGCAAAATTGGTAAAAAATTCGATGGCCGAATAAACGAACCAGCGTGCGCTATATTTTGGGTGTTCGTTCATATACCAGCTATTCAAAGTGGAGATTAGCGCAACGCGTGTAGAAAACGCCGCAAAACTCCCCCACAGTTTAGACTGGGGGTTTTGCGTATCCACCACCTTGTAGCCACATTCCTTGATAATTCTGCTCAAACGAAATGGAATGCGCGGATCGAATTTATTCCCTGCCACACGGTGAACCGTATAGCCAGCCCGCTCCAACTCTGCGGCAATGACACTCCCCTCAAGGGTGGCCAGGCTAATCGAACTGGCTGAAAAATTCTTCATCAAAGCAAGCACCCTTGCGTTTGCCCCCCCAAAATTTGCGGAAATATCAACAATAAGGGCTTTGGGAATTGGGAGGCCGTCTTTTTTTAGTTCGTAAGTATTTAAAGGTGTTTCATCCACTATGTTACACCGCGAGGTTTGAATACTGTCCATAAGGTCAGGTATAAAATATAAATATCCAGCAGGATGGAGGCGCGCTCGATATAGGCAATATCCATGCGGGTGCGTTCATTCATATTGACAGAGCCGCGAGCCGTTACCTGCCAAAGACCTGTTACGCCGGGTAGAATGTCGAGGCGTTGAGTCTGCCAAAGGTTGTAGGTATCAGGCCCAAAGTCGGTTGGACGCGGTCCTACCAAACTCATATCCCCTTTGATGATATTAAAAATCTGGGGGAGTTCATCCAGGCTGGTCTTCCGCAAAATTTTTCCGATTGGAATAACTCTTGGATCGTTGGTGATTTTAAAATCGGGCCATTCGAGTTCATTTAAATGCCTGTACGTTTCCTTTAATGCTTCGGCGTTTGGCACCATGGTGCGAAATTTATAGAACAAAAACAATTTTCCGCCGCGCCCGGCCCGCTTGTTCGTGTAAATAACCGGCGCGCCTGGGGAGCTGATGAATATGACCAGGGCAATCAAAGCGAGCACTAGTATCCAAAATGGGGAGGCAAGAAAAACAAGGGTTAAATCCATAATTCTTTTAATACGAAGGTAGTCCTCTCCAACAAACATTCGTTTATTGGGGTCGAATTTTCTAACCCACTGATAGTCTGCAATGTCAACCATAATTAACACCTCTTGGCGGTTTGACCGGTAAAATTAAATTATTTTAAACGTTGCTGCGAGTTTCGAGATTGCCGCGCGTTTCTCCGGCTTTTGGGAGAATGAGTTTGGATACGGCAACGTCTACAAGGTCTTCAAAATTAAGCGCGTCGTCCGGAAACGAGGCGGCGCCCCACAAGATTTGTACGCCTGTCCGATTTTTGATTGCCTCGACAACTCTTGCCGCAAGAATCAGTGAATTTTGGTAGTCTGTTTCCGGGCAAAGAAGCATAAAGCGGTTACTGCGGTCACGAAATACCATATCTGTCTGGCGCATATGCTCGTCGACAACCTGCCCGATACGCGCAAAGGAGAACCTGTTCCACAAATCCTGTTGGACACTGGAAATTAATCGTTCAAAACTTACGTGGTCTGAAAGGTCGGCCTGCAAAACGAGCAGGCTCAACGGGCGATGGTAGCGCCGACTGCGGGTTATTTCGAGTTTTATCTGGCTTGAGGCTTCCTGAATGTTTTGTGTGCGATGAGGGAATGCGCTCAGGGCCATGGCGTCCATGACCGACTCTGCATGACTGATGCCATATGCCAGTTGATATGCCAGCCAAACGCCAACAACCACCAGGATAAATTCCAAAAGAATTATTGGAAATGAACTGTTTGGCGAGGAGGCAGTCCGATCCAAAAGTTGGAGAAGAACGAGGTAGATTCCCCCCCAGACCGTGACGGGTATCAACACATTAACGCGCGATGTAAATGGAAAAAATATGGTTCCAGGTACGGCAATAATGACCAAAAAATAAAAATATTTGGCAAAATCTATTATGGGCGAGTCTGAATAATCAAACTGCGCCAGTATGAAAATTACCGCCAGATAGAAAGATACCCAAAATACAGATTGTTTTAATGATGACATTAGAATTCCAGCGTAGTAATAAAGTAAAAAACAATTTAATCAAATCTTTACGATTATACAACATGCCGCACAAAAATGGCATTGTTTTGCGGCTTTGCTACAGTTTTCTCAAAGTCTGAAAATCTTTAACGCGAATGGCGCGAATTTTTCTGTATTTTCGCGAAATTCACCCAGTTTGCGTAATTCGCGTTAAGCCTTTGCCATAAACTTGTAAAATGGTCAAGCTACTTTGAGAAAGCCGTAGCCGCTTTGCGACTTGAACGTAAATGCGCCAGACTGGTTGTCTGGGAAAGTTTCAACAACAGGGTGTAAGAGAGGGATGGCAAAAAGCATCAGGATGACGAGGAAAAAAACGATGACCACGAAAGAATTTTCATTCACACTCCAACCTCAGACCATTACGGTCTACGGCACATCCTGGTGCCCTGATTGCCAACGAGCAAAGAAGTTTTTTGCCGAACACCGTATTCCATATGAAAATGTGGATATTGACAGCGTTCCGGGGGGAATCGCGTTCGTGGAAGGCATCAATAAAGGGATGCGCATCATTCCTACCATCATATTCCCCGATGGCGGTATGTTGGTTGAACCATCCAATTCTCAGCTGGCTGAAAAACTGGGACTCCAGACCAAGGCGCAACGCGAGTACTATGATGTGATCATCATCGGCGGCGGACCTGCCGGTTTAACCGCATCATTCTATCTTGCCCGCGAAGGGCTGGATGCGCTCGTGATTGAAAAAGCCGGGCTGGGAGGCCAGGCGGGGATTACCCAGGTTTTGGATAACTTTCCCGGTTTCGATGAAGGAATTTCGGGAGCCGAATTTTCAGATCGATTAAGCAGGCAGGCTCGAAAGTTCGGTGTTGAAATCCTCCAGGCCCAGGAGGTGACAGAAATCAAACAGGATGGCGAATATCATATCGTTCACACAAGTTCAGGGGATCACTACCATAGCAAGGCTGTATTATTGGCTACAGGAGCAAGGTATCGCCGTCTTGGAGTTCCCGGAGAAGATGAACTGATCGGCATCAATGTTCATTTCTGTGCCACCTGCGACGGGGCATTCTACAAGGAAAAAAAGGTGCTGGTTGTGGGAGGCGGCAACAGCGGTTTTGAAGAAGGGCTGTTTCTGACAAAATTTGCGTCCCAGGTTGACATTCTGGTCAATTCACAAGAGCCGAAAGCCAGCAGGATATTGCAGGACAAAGTCGCTGAAAAGGATACGATGAACGTTCTGCTTAATCAAAAAATCATCGAATTAAAAGGCGCGAACAGGCTCGACTCCCTGCTTGTAGAGGATAAAACAACCGGCGAAACCCGGGAACTGAAGTATGACGGCATCTTTGTTTTCATCGGGTTGACGCCAAACAACGACTTGATAAAATATAAACTTGAACTGGATAACGCCGGCTTTCTAAAGACCCATCACTTAATGACGAGCATTCCAGGGATATTTGCCGCAGGAGATGTGCGCGCGGGCGCAACCAGACAGGCCGCATCCGCCGCAGGAGAGGGCGCATCCGCCGCGCTTGCCATTCGTGAATACCTCAAGACTATTGGCGGGTAAAATAACCCTGCAAAGCAAAAATAACACACCATTAGGAGAAACCCTTTGAACGACCTGTACAACATGAATCCATCGCAAATTGTAATGTACACAACTGAACATTGTTCGGATTGCCACCGGGCAAAAGCCTTCTTTGAAGCCAGCCACATTGAATACCTCCGCGTTGGGCTGGAGGGCAACCAAGAAGCAACTGAATTTGTAATGACCGTAAACAAAGGAAAACGAAGCGTTCCAACCATCATATTCCCAGGCGGAGCGGTGCTTGTAGAGCCAAGTTGGGACGAATTGAGAGCGGCCACAGAAAGTAAAGACACCACTGTTTAAACTTGAAATAAAGTGACAGTCACTTGTCAGTGCTCTGCCCGGTTTCAGGCCGGGCATTTGATTCCTTGGACCAGTCTTCGTGGGCAAGCAAAGGTTGTCCGCATTCCCCTTTTCCCTCACCCCAAGTATGAAGACTTTTCGCCGTGTCGACTCCCCCCTCTCCCTGAGGGAGAGGGCAGGGTGAGGGGTGTTCACAGCCCAGCGAACAATCTGCCTTCCCTGACAACCTTTGCATGCATACCAGTCTTCTCTTTCAAAATAATTCACAGGTGTATAATGGAAAAATGAAAAGAATCGTGATTTTTCTATTAATAGCCGCATCGCTGACTTCATGTGAACTCTGGGGAGTTGCCCCACAGCCTTTCCCGGTTTGGACCGCGATCCCCACCCAAACGCCAGGGATTGTCACCCCCACCCCGTTCATCATCCCTCCCCCGATTTTCGTGAACACCAACACCCCCGCTTCAAATGTGACCGTGATCTCACCCGTCACCCCTGAAAATACGATTACGCCCTCGCCCAGCCCCACATTCACCCCTCTCCAACCAACTGAAACTTTTACTTCTGCCCCAGCACAATCACTAACCCTGGACATCCTGGGATGCAACACCAGCATTGACATCACCCACGGCATGGGCGAAGTGACCAACGCCTTTGTAACCATCAAAAACACAGGCTCCATTGACCTGCCCAACACCTGCGCCCTCCTCCGCGCCATAGACGAAGACCGTGAACATCCCGATAAAAAAGTATGCGTCACGAACCTCCCCGCCCAGCGTCAGGTAAACCTGAAATTAACCGTGGACTCTCACTACAACGTGGATACAATCATCCAAGTCGACGTTTTATCCAATGAAATCACCCTGCTTCGGCTGGACAAACAATCCTGCCGTGATATTGGCCTTTTCGGCGGCGCTCCATCAGACCTGGGAGAAATCAAACCAATCACGCCCTAAAACCTCCCTGCCTTTTGCATGGTGATACCAAGGTCACTTGACAACTTTTTAATTTTGCAGCAAGACTTAATGCGAAAAGCGCAAATTGGGCTAATTTTCGCGAAACTCAATAAAAAATTCGCGTCATTCGCCTTTTCGCGGAATTCGCGTTAAGATTTTCCTGACCTTGGAAAAGCCATATTGCCTTTTGAGGTTACAAGCCCAAATTTATATCTTTTCCTTTATAATAAAAACATGGCACTCCCCCAACCCGAACAACAAACCCCGCCCGCTCCACAACCAACGCCTGAACAACTTGCTGAGTTGCGCGAACAGGAACGCCGCCAGAAAACACTTGTTACAAGCGTCATTGCAGGCATTGTTTTGATCGTCGCCCTGCTCGGCGTGGCAATTTATTTCCTGATGCAACCCACTGCCCCCACAGACAAAATCCGCGACGTGTTCATTATCGTCGTCGCGCTGGAATCGCTCGTAATCGGCGTGGCGTTGATCGTTCTCATCGTCCAGCTTGCCAGCCTTATCAACCTTCTGCAAAACGAAGTCCGTCCCATCTTGCACGCCACCAGCGAAACCGTCAACACCCTGCGCGGCACAGTGGAATTTTTAGGCGAAGAAGTCATCGAACCCGTCATGAAATTGAGCGGCTATCTGGCTGGCCTAAAGCGTATGTTAGAATTATTAGGCATCAAGCCTAAATAAAAACAAAGACCTCTTCATAAACAAGGTCGCCCATCAAAATAATTATCAAAGGAGAAATACCATGTCTGACCGTGATGAATTTGGAGCCTTTCTTGTCGGATTTGTCGTCGGCGGCCTTACTGGCGCCGTCGTAGCCTTGCTCTTTGCCCCCCAATCCGGCGAAGAAACCCGCGCATTGATCAAGGATAAATCAATCGAACTGCGTGACCGCGCTTCACACTCCGCTGAAGAAATGCTGGCCCGCGCAGAATCAGCCGCCGCTGAAGCCCGCGCCCGCGCCGAAGAACTCACCAAAGAAGCCCGCCAGCGCGCCACAGAATTGGCAAACGAAGTTCGTGAACGCGGCAAAGGCGCGCTCGAAGCCGTACGCAAAACCAAAAAAGACGGCGGCGAAGCCACCCCCGCATAATCAAAAAACACAAACAACAAGGGTTTGACTTCACCGTCAAACCCTTGTTTCATTTATGAAACTCTTCCAGCGCTTCATGCGTTTTTTCTACCACCTGCTCTACCATCCCTTCGCGTTCACCTACGATCTCGTTGCCGCCGCCGTTTCATTTGGAAAATGGAAAGACTGGGTCTTTGGCATTCTCCCATTTATCAACGGGACTCGCATCCTCGAGCTGGGACATGGCCCCGGGCATTTGCAACGCCTCCTTCTTAACCGCGGCCTGATCGCTGTTGCGATAGATGAATCCAGGCAAATGGCCGCTCTCGCCAAACGCCGCCTCGGCCCCACCCAAAAACTCACCCGCGGACTCGCCCAGGCCTTGCCCTTTCAAAGCGAATCGTTCGACACCCTCGTCGCCACATTCCCAAGCGAATATATTTTCGACATGCTCACTTTTTCAGAGGGGCGCCGAATCCTTCGTAACAGAGGCAGGTTCATCGTCCTGCTTGCGGCGTGGCCGAAAAATCCTTTTCTCGCGTGGCTCTTCAAAGTCACAGGCGAAAGCCCATCCGAAGCCGAAGAATCCATAAAATCCAAAACAAAAGAACGGCTGGCAGATACGGGATTTAACCTGGAAGTTGAAATAGTTGAAGTAAAATCGAGCAAGTTATTGATTATCGTCGCAACAAAGAAATGAAAGGAATTCAAATGCTAAAAAAATTACGTGAACCCGTCAACAGCCTCACCCATTGGGCAGGCGCAATCCTCGGCCTTGCAGGGATGATCGCCCTGCTCATCGTCGGCTGGGGCACACCCGCCAAAGTGATCTCGCTTGTCGTGTACGGCTTGAGCCTGATCTTTTTATTTTCGGCCAGCGCCACGTATCACATGGTTCGCGCAAAAGACAAGGTTCTGGAGATCTTCCGCAAAATTGACCATGCGGCAATTTTTATTTTGATCGCGGGCACCTACACCCCGTTCTGCGTCAACGCCTTTACCGGCTTCTGGAAGTGGGGCATGTTGAGCATCATCTGGTCGCTGGCAATCATTGGGATCGTGGTGAAGATATTCTACATTCGCGCGCCGCGCTGGTTGAATGCAGGCATCTACGTTTTCATGGGCTGGCTGTGCGTCACCGCCAGTGGACAGTTGCTCGCCGCGCTCCCAACCTGGGTGTTCGTCTGGCTGATCATTGGCGGCGTAGTTTACACATTGGGCGCGGTGGTCTACTCCACAAAGATTTTCAACTTCAAGCCTGGCGTATTTGGCTTTCATGAAGTCTGGCATATCTTCGTCCTGTTCGCCGCCGCCGCGCACTTTGTAGCGGTGATGGGCGTGGCGATTTAATATTAGAAATTATCGGAAATAAAATTAGGATACCGAACGCAAAGCGCACAGAAAAACGCAAATCAATTCTTTCAAATCAGCGAAAATCAGCGTTCATCAGCGTCCCATTAAAACTTGTGACTTCTGACCGATAAAGTCTAATTAGACAATGGCACATTAAGACTGAAACCAAAGTGCAAAACCACAAAGGGTACCAAGTAACACGAAGGAAACCTTGATTTTTAGCATTTTGCTCTCCTCACCTGCACTGCAACAAACGCAGTGCGGCGCAAGTGTTGTGCCCCTTTGTGGACTTTGTGGTAAAGGTTTTGAAATGTGACATTGTCAAACATGTTTTTCGGATATGACCTCAAAGAAATCTTCATGTTCCCCTTCAAAGATGCGGAAGCCCGCAAGTACCTGCTGGTCGGCGGGCTGGTTTCGATTGCCGCATTTTTCATCCCCATCCTTCCCTATCTCGTCTTGTACGGGTACGCCGTCATCATCGCAAGGCAGGTGTTGAGAGGCGAATCGCCGCACATGGTCCCCTGGGAAGATTGGGGCGGAATGCTCAAAGACGGCGCCAAATTATTTGGCATTCGCATGATCTTCTCCATCCCCATCCTGATTCTTGCCATGCCGCTATTTGCCGCAAGCTTTGCCATGCCCTTCATCGCTGAAAACATGGACAGCGCCAGCGCCGACTCGCTCATTACAATCATGAGCCTCGTCATGCTGGGAACCTTCTGCATCCTCATCCCCCTCTCTTTGCCGCTCACCGTACTCATCCCCGCCGCCGAAATGCACATGGTAGACAACAACGACTTCGCCGCAGGCTTCCGCCTCAAGGAATGGTGGCAAATTTTCCGCGCCAACCTGGGCGGCTTTATCGTCGCCTTCGGCATCTACTATATCGTTTCCATGGCGCTCGTCATCGTGATGCAAATTCTCGTCGCCACACTCATCTTTGCCTGCCTCCTGTTCATCCTCATCCCTGCCATGACGATCTACCTCACACTGGTCATGTACACCACCATCGCCATCGCATATCGAGACGGCAAGATAAAACTGGCTCAAAGCAAACCCACCCCACAAACCACATAAACCATGCGCCCACTTGAAATAACTTTATCGGTATTGCTCACAATTTATTTGGTCTGGCCGCACCCGCGCCCGTTTGCTATTCGGCTTTTCCCTGCGCTGGCATTACTCGCGGCCCTGACTCACTTCGGGCTCGAAGGCTATCGCTGGCAAATGATTCCGCTTTACGTGCTGGCTTCCCTGCTCACGATCAGCAGTTTGATGAAAATCACTGGCTCAAGCGATTGGAAACCCCTCGCCTCTTACTTGACCCTCATCCTGCTTGCGCTTTCATTGGCAGTTCCCACTCTTCTGCCTGTTCCCAAAATCCCCACCCCCAGCGGACCTTTCCAGATCGGCACATCCATTTACGAATTGAACGACACCTCTCGCCAGGAACTTTATTCTGGCAGGGACGAGTCGCGCCGATTCATGATTCAGGTTTGGTATCCTGCCGAGCCGAAGGACACCGATGTCCGCGCCCCATGGATGACAAATGCCGAAAAATTCGCTCCTGCAATCGCAGGGTTTCTCGAAATGCCCCCCTTCTTTCTCGATCATCTTGCCCTTGCAGATAGCCCCGCCTATCTGAACGCTCCCCTGGCAATGGCAGACAAACCATATCCTGTCATCCTCTTCTCGCATGGCTGGCAGGGATTCAACGCGCAAAACACAGGTCAGGCCGTGGAGTTGGCGAGTCACGGTTTTGTGGTGATTGGCATCCAGCATACCTACGGGGCCGTCCTCACGGTTTTTCCTGATGGGACGGTGGCGCCGAACAACCCGAAAGCCCTGCCCGAAAACGCAGACGACCCCAACTACGAAGTTGTGGCTCGCAAGCTGGTAAATCAATGGGCTGGGGATATGTCCTTCGTGCTGAATCAATTGTCAGATTGGGACAAAGAGGCGGGCAATCCTTTCGTCAAGAAGTTGGATTTGGAGCGCGTCGGGGTCTACGGTCACTCTACAGGCGGAGGCGCGGCCATCCAATTCTGCGGCACGGATTCACGCTGTAAGGCCGTGCTCGGCATGGACCCGTTCATGCGCCCCGTGTCTGCCGAAGTGATTGCAAGCGGTGTGCCACAGCCATCCTTCTTTATGTTTAGCCAGGGTTGGGCGGATATCACCGATAGCAAAAACAACAGGCTCTTCGATCAGTTCTATCCGAATGCGCCCGGCTTGCAAGGTGTGATCGTCATTGACGGCACAAGGCATTACGATTTCAGCGACCTGCCCCTGCTTTCACCAATTGCGCCCCAGCTTGGGTTGAAAGGCCCGTTGAACGGACAGAGGGTAACAGAGATCGTAGATTCGTACCTGCTTGATTTCTTTGAAATGGAATTAAATAATAAACCATCAGACCTGTTCGATGGAAGCTTCAATACTTTTCAGGAAGTGAAGGTGCGAAAATGAAGAATCAAAATAAACGCAAGGTATCGAGTGTGTTCCTGATTCTGGGGATGGCTTTTCTTGCAATTGGAGTTTCCACAGACAACACCACCTTTAGCTGGGTTGCGATAGTCTTTGTGCTGATTTCGCTCATCTCAGGTGGAAGATGGCTGAGGCCGAGAAAAATGTAAACTCTTGGCTCATGCGTAAGGAGTGTGCAAGCGATTGGCAACGTATCAAAAATTCTCAACGCGAATGGCGCGAAAATTCTCGTTATTCGCATTTTGCCTTTCGCGCTGAGTTTACATAGGAGCCAAACTCTTTTACAGATTGATCAACTTTTTAAAGGAAAAAATTATGGACAAAAAACTCGCTTTGGATTCAAAACTTGTCGAGGAATTTGTCGGCAACGCGCACGGAAATTTTGAACGTGTGAAGGAATTGCTGGCGCAGGAACCCGCCCTCGTCAACGCCACGTGGGATTGGGGCGGCGGCGATTTTGAAACCGCGCTTGGCGCGGCCTCTCACATGGGCAACAAAACCATCGCCAATTATTTGCTGGAACACGGCGCGCGCATCGACATTTTTACCGCCGCCATGCTCGGCAAGCTGAACATCGTCAAGGCCGCGCTTGCCGAATACCCCGATGCGCTCGACACCCCCGGCCCACATGGAATTCCATTGATCACCCATGCAGAAGCAGGCGGCGAGGAAGCAAAAGCAGTTGTGGAATTTCTCGAATCGTTGTAATTCAATAGACGTTATCGGAAATAACGCACAGGCACCGTCCCGAAGGTTTTTCTTGAGGAACTTGAACTCCTGACAACAACCTTCGGGACGTTTTTTCTAATTACCGATAAAGTTTAATATAAAAACTAGCCACCTGACACTTTGTTTTTTTGGACGCAGATGAACGCTGAAAACGCTGATTCAAACCGTTTTGCTCTTGTTTTTCAAAAAATCTGCGTTTATCTGCGTCCCATTTTTAAAACTGTCAGGTGGGTAGGATAAAAATAAACAAAAAATCCGCCATCGCAATGATGACGGATTTTTTGTTCGCAAAGACGTTTACTTCTTCTCTGCGGCTTCTTCTTCCTTCTTGCCACGCTCCACGCTAATTTCAGGAGCGGCGGCTTCAGCGCCAGGAACGGCGGCCACAGCATCTCCCGCTTCTTCCTTGGCAGAAGTGGCAACGGCAATCATTTCGTCTTCATCGTTCAAGATGCGGATATTTTCGGAAACCACCATATCACGGACGCGAATACCGTTACCGATCTGCTGGAGCGCGGAAATATCCACGGCAATGCGTTCGGGCAGGTCGGTGGGCAAACATTCCACTTCCAACTTTTCGATGTTCTTCACCAGCACACCGTTGTAATCCTTCACGGCGCCTGAAACACCCACGAACTCGAGCCGCACCGTGGCGCGGATTTTTTCGGTGAGGTCCACAGCCAGAAAATCAACATGCGTGAGATTGCCCTTGATGAAATCGCGCTGGCGTTCGCGGACAAGCGCGGGATATTCCCTGCCATCCAACTCAATCGTGACAAGGCTGGAAGATGTCAACTTGGCCATGGCCAGGCTCGTACTGTGAGCCTCCAAAGAAATCGCAATCGGCTCCACGTGACGGCCATAAATCACAGCAGGCAGTTTCCCTGCGCGGCGCAGGGTGCTCACCTGCTTGCCGGTCACATCACGTTTGGTTGCCTTCAAAACAACTTTATCCATCTTTACTCCTCGGGCGCCTCTCACCGCGCGAATCGCGGTTACCTTCACCCTATGAAATGAAATTCTGCAAAGCGGCCACGCCGCTGAACATTCAAATAATTTTGCACTTTGCGCAGAAAACGCGCCTCCACTGCGGAGGCGCAATTTTGACAACGGCTAGGATTTTATACGCAGGCTGGGGTTTCGTCAAGGAAAAGCCATTCGTCATTGCGAGGGCGATGCACTTTCGCCCGAAGCAATCTCCAGACAGGTTATCCTTTACCCCGCGCCTCCCGCATCCCCTTCGCCACTCCCAGCGAATTCTCATCCCCCCGCCCCTCCAACTCGCGGATGATATTCTCGTGATCCTCGTCATCGCGATTTTGGCTGAGTTTATACCCTGCGTCAATTCGCGTCACATCCAGCGCAAAGCCAAAGACCCCTTTCATCTCTTTTTGGACAAATTCCCCTGGCAGATTTTCCAGGCGATAGGAAGTTCCCGCCTCATGCCCCCCGACCAGTTGGCTCAACAACGAGTACAGTTCCCTCCCCTCCACAGCACGGACTCTTCCATAGACATGCACCATCATGTAATTCCAAGTCGGCACATTGACATGGCTGTACCAGCGCGGCGAAATATACGTGTGCGCGCCCTGAAAAATCAGCATCACCTCCTGCCCGCCAAAACTCCGCCACTGCGGGTTCGCACGGGACATGTGTCCTAAAATTGTGATTGCGCCATCTTCACCCGCGATGATTTCAACGGGCAAATGAGTCGCAGTCAGCTTTTCCCCATCATGGCTCACCAACGCGGGGAAACTATTCTGTTTCAGGAATTCGACGATTTTTTCACGGTCTTCTTCGCGGTAAAGTTTTGGGGTGTACATATAATTTTCCTCGAGGGCAAAAAGTTTCGCCTCCCAATGTTTGGGATTATACTTGAAGCAAGCACGGGACAAAACGGTCTTCACGCTTAAATAAAATTCAAAGCCAGACATTCATCTAGCTTTAGATAACAACCCCAGGAGTTCAAAATGGACACAACGATTGAAAGCATCTCCGCGCTTGAAATTCTCGATTCACGCGGCAACCCCACCATTGAAGTGGAAGTAGTTTTAATGGACGGCGCATGGGGACGCGCAGCCGTTCCCTCAGGCGCATCCACGGGCGAGCATGAAGCGCTGGAAATGCGCGACGGCGACAAGAAACGCTATCTCGGCAAGGGCGTATCGAAAGCAGTTGCAAACGTCAACGGCGTGATCGCCGAATCCCTCTTCGGGTGGGATGCGTCCGAGCAAAAAGCGATTGACGCTGAATTACTCTCCATGGATGGAACGGTCAACAAATCCACACTTGGTGCGAATGCAATTTTGGGCGTCAGCCTTGCGGTTGCCAAAGCGGCGGCGAATTCATTCGGAATGCCTTTGTACCGCTATCTCGGCGGCGTGTACGCGCACGTGCTCCCCGTCCCGATGATGAACATCATGAACGGCGGCGCGCACACAAGCTGGCAAAGCACCGACATGCAGGAATTCATGGTGATGCCTTTCGGCGCGCCCTCCTTCTCCGAAGGTTTACGCTGGGGCGCGGAAATCTACCACGCCTTGAAATCCGTCTTGAAGGAAAAAGGCTACGGCGCACTCGTCGGTGACGAAGGCGGTTACGCTCCTGCGCTCAAAGCCAACAACGAGGCCATTGAACTGATCCTAGCCGCGATTGAAAAAGCTGGCTTCAAAGCAGGCCGCGGACAGCAAGTTGCCATCGCGCTCGACCCTGCCGCTTCCGAACTTTATGATGAAAAGACCAAGAAATACAACCTCCGCAAGGAAGGCAGGGAACTCACTGGCGAGCAGATGGTTGAGTTCTGGGCCAAGTGGGTCAAGGACTACCCCATCGTTTCCATCGAAGACGGTCTCGCGCAGGATGATTGGGATGCCTGGAAGTTGATGGTGCAGACCGTCGGAGATAAATGCCAGATTGTCGGTGATGATCTTTTGGTGACGAACCCTGAGCGCGTCCGCAGGGCGATTGCTGAAAATGCGGCGAATGCCCTGCTCGTGAAAGTGAACCAGATCGGTTCATTGAGCGAGACCATCGAAGCCGTTGACCTTTGTCAGCGCGCAGGGTGGAGAGCGGTCACCTCCCACCGCTCCGGCGAGACAGAAGACGCCACCATCGCGGACCTGGCAGTTGCCCTCAACACCGGGCAGATCAAAACTGGAGCCCCCGCCCGCTCAGACAGAGTGGCGAAATACAACCAACTCCTGCGCATCGAAGCCGAGTTGGGAACGGAAGCAAAGTACGCAGGCTGGGATGCCTTGAAAGCAAAATAAAAATTTGCTACCGTACATTTTCCTCGTAAAAAATCCTAAAGGTCTTTCCTGCCAATCAGGAATTTGCGAAGGGAATGGAGACCTTTAGGGTTTGGATGTACGGTAGAGAAAATAAAAAAAGAAGCTGTTCAAAAAGTGAACAGCTTCTTTTTTTGAAACAGCCACTACTCCACCGTGATTGTTACGACATTGCTTTTTACGATCTCGCCGCTGGTGGTTACGCCTTCTGCCCAGAAGCGATGCTCGCCAATGGATAACATCCACCAGGTTTGGTATGGCGGCGCAGAGAGGGTCGCGAGGGGGATTCCGTCCACGAAGAAGGTGACTTGCGCGAGAGTGGAATCTGTCAGTGTGGATAATGCCAGTTGTTGGGCAAGCAGGTCCAGGTCAGGGGTGATGCGATAGGTTGTGTTGTCGGTGGGCGATGTGAGGATCAATCCGTCGTTTGCATTTTCATCATCCAATAAAAGCAGGCCCTGGGAGCGCGCCCACTCATGCGATTCGATGGGAATGTCCAAAACGATTTCGCCAGTGGATGAAAGTTGATAAAAAGTATCGAAGGCCGTGGGCTGTGTGCCTGCAATGAACCATTCCGTTTTTGTGTGCGGACAGGCCGCGGTGGGAAGCAGGCCTGAGAGGTCGCACACTTCAACTTGAATCAAGCCATCGGGCTGGATGAAAATTTTATCGGCGCGGCCTTGCAAAATGGAGCGCATGGTTTCGGCCCAGATGGGGGCCGCGCCCGTCAGCCCTGTGACATTGCGCATGGCTTGATAATTGCTGTTGCCCACCCAGACACCCACCAGCAGGTCAGGCGTGTAACCGATGGTCCAGTTGTCGTGGAAATTTGTGGTGGTGCCAGTTTTCACAGCGGCGGCGCGGTCAATTTTTAAAACGCTGTTGATGTCAAAGCCTGTGGTGCGCGCGCGGTCATCGCTGAGAATATCGGAGATGAGCCACGCCACACGCGGGTCAACGATTTGAAGTGCGGGATTGGTTTGCGGTTTATATAAAATATTTTCACCGGCGTCGTGAATATCCAAAATAGATGTGTTACCCGTGTAACTGCCATTATTTGCAAAAGCCGCATACGCGCGCGATAACTCAAGCAAACTCATTTCGCCGCCGCCCAACGCCAGCGAGAGATCGTATTGTTGAGGCTCGTGTAAAGATTTTATGCCGAGGCGGTTTGCAAGCGCGATCACTTTTTCAATGCCGACATTTTGCAGGGTGAGCACAGCAGGTACGTTCAAGGAAGAAGCCAGCGCCTCGCGCACAGAAACGAAGCCATGCTCCCTGCTGTCATAATTTACCGGGCTATAGGGTTGCCCGTCTTTTGTTGTGAATTTCGTAGCCACATCCAAAATGGATGTGGATGCTGTGAAAGGTTGCGCGCGCGTTGGGTCGAGCGCGGCGGCGTAAATGATGGGCTTGAACGCGGAGCCTGTCTGTCTTGGCGCAGTTGCCATATTGAGCGCGCCATAGATGGATGTGTCGAAGTAATCCACACTGCCGACCAGGGTGAGGATTTCGCCCGTCTGCGGGTGGATGACAACCAGCGCCGCATTATTGACGTTGGGGTTGATCTCGCCTTCGAAAGGTTTGAACTGCGCGATGCGCCGCTTCACGATCTCCTCGGCAAGATGCTGCATGTTCAAATCCAGCGTGGTGCGGATGATGAGGCTTTGGTTTATATTTATCGCGCCCGACGCAAAGAGTTCGTCCAGTTGATCCTTGACCAGCCATATAAAATGCGGCGCTTCGATGGGATACGGCGCGGGGTTGTAGCTCAGCGGGGCATTTTCGGCATCCAGCCTTTGCGTGGAGGTGATGAAACCATTTTTCTCCATCAACCCCAACACCACCCGCTGACGTTCCAGCGCAAGGTCGGGATTCGTGAACGGGTTGTAAATTCCTGGGGTTTGCGGGAGACCCGCCAGCAACGCGCACTCTGGCAAAAGCAAATCGGAAGCGGGCTTGCCAAAATAGGTTTGCGATGCGGCTTCGATTCCGTATGCCATGCCGCCGTAATAAATTTGATTGAGATACAGGGTGAGAATTTCATCTTTGGAATAAGCGCGGGTCAACTGCCACGCCAGGACGGTCTCGCGTAATTTGCGGCGCAGGGTGCGCTCGGTAACTTCATCGCCTAACAACAACGTGCGCGCCACCTGCTGGGTGATGGTGCTTCCGCCTGAAAGAGTCTCGCCGCCGCGCAGGTTGATCCACAGCGCGCGGACGATTCCCGCAACGTCCACGCCGGGGTTTTGATAGAAATTCTTGTCCTCCACTGCAATCGTCGCATCTTCCATGCACTGCGGAATATGCTCCACTGCCAGCGGGGCATTCCGTCCGCCTTCGGTTGGGATGATCTCGTAGAGTAATCGTCCACTGCGGTCGGTGATTCTGACGCTGGGTTGGTTTAGGTTTTCAGGCAGGGACGTGATGGAAGGCAGGTCGTGGAAAAGGTAAATAAGGAATGCAGTGAGCAGGGAGATTGCAAGTAACAAGAAACGAGTCAACCTGGATTTCAGCAAAGTAAGCATAGCGCAATTATATGTCTTTATTGACAGTGCTATAATCGCCGAGTAAAAGGTTGTTTCTTAACTCTTTTTTAGGACACGGACAGCACGGAGTAGTTCGACAATGTCACATTTCAAAACCGTTTACCACAAAGTCCACAAAGGGGCACAAAGGAGAGCAAAGTGCTAAAACCAAAGCAGGACTTACGCAAGACGCTCCCTCATACCCTAACGGGCACTTTCCCAAACCCTTCCCCCGAAGGGGAAGGGCTAGGGTGAGGGCGAGTCGTCTTGCGTAAGTCATACAAAGGTTTCCTTCGTGTTACTCACCTGCACTGCAACAAACTCAGTGCGGTTCAAGTATCGTGCCCTTTGTGGTTTTGTACTTTGGTCTCAGTCTTAATGTAACATTGTCAAAGTAGTTACAAAAAAAAAGCCGCCCTTCTCCGCAGGCGAAGCGTCCGTAACATCCGTGTACAAAAAAGAAAGAGATAAGGATACAAAGGAACATAAAATGGAAACCAGCCAATCACAACTATACAACCGCCCTGAAGAAATCCTGCAAAAGCTGATTCAATTCGACACCACCAACCCGCCGGGAAATGAAGCGGAATGTATCACCTACATTCGACGGTTGTTATCCGATGCGGGCATCGAATCTGCCATTTTGGAAAAGACACCCAACCGTCCCAACCTGATTGCGCGTATTAAGGGAACAGGCAAGGCCGCGCCGATTCTGCTGCACGGCCATGTGGATGTGGTTACGGCTGAAAACCAGAAATGGGATCATCCGCCGTTCGAGGGCAAACTGGTGGATGGCTTTATTTGGGGCCGCGGCGCACTGGACATGAAAGGCGGCGTGGCGATGATGCTTTCCGCGTTCCTGCGCGCAAAAGCCGAAGGGTGGCAACTGCCCGGGGATGTCGTGCTGGCAATTGTCAGCGATGAAGAGGCGGGCGGGGATGTTGGAGCAAAATTCCTCGTGGAAGAACATCCAGAATTATTCAAGGATATTCGTTACGCCATCGGTGAGTTTGGCGGGTTCACATTGCAGGTTGGCAAAAAGCGTTTTTATCCGATCATGATCTCGGAGAAACAAATCTGTTGGATGAAGGCAACGGTGCGCGGGCAGGGCGGGCATGGCTCGATGCCTGTGCGCGGCGGCGCGATGGCGCGGCTCTCGAAACTGCTCAGGCAGTTGGATGAAAACGATACGCCTGTGCATGTCACTCCCCCGGCGCGCATGATGGTTGAGGCAATGGCTTCGGCGCTTGGCGGCGCGCAAGGGTTGCTGTTTGGAAAGTTGAACAACCCTGCGATGACAAAGTCTATTTTAAATTTGCTTGGCGCGCGCGGACAAGTTTTTTATCCGCTGTTTCACAACACGGTCAGCCCCACAATTTTGCATGGCAGTAACAAGGTGAATGTGATTCCAGGGGAAATCACTGTTGAGTTGGATGGCCGCCTGCTGCCAGGATTCAAGCCAGAGGATATGATCCGTGAGTTGCGCCCAATTATCGGAAACGATGTCGAGCTTGAAGCGCTCCGTTTTGATGAAGGCCCATCCGAACCAGATATGGGATTGTTCGACACCCTTGCGGGAATCCTGCGCGAAGCTGACCCTGATGGAGTTCCGGTCCCGCTCCTTTTGAGCGGCGTCACAGACGGACGGTTTTTCTCCCGCCTCGGCATTCAAACCTACGGCTACCTGCCGATGGCCCTGCCCGAAGATTTCAACTTCTCAGGCACGATCCATGCGGCGAATGAACGCGTCCCTGCGGCGGCGATTGGGTTCGGGGCGAATGCAATTTACAAGGCGCTGCAAAGATTTGGATAAGGCGATGGCTCATAAAAAAAATTCCAATATAAGAGATATTATCTGAAATTAAAATGGGACGCTGAAAAACGCAGACCAACGCAGATTTTTTTGAAGCATCGCGAGAAAAAAACAGTCCAATCAGCGTTTTCAGCGCGCTTCGCGGTCAGCGTCCAAAAACGTTCTCGGCTTATTACGGATAAAGTCTAAGGAGTTCAACATGACCGACTACGACGCAATTATCATCGGTTCGGGCGCGGGAGGGTTGACCGCCGCTGTCGCATTGGCGCAGGCGGGGAAGAAGGTTCTCGTGCTCGAACAGCACGACCGTCCAGGCGGGTGGACACATTCGTTCACGTTGAATGGCTATCGCTTTAGCCCAGGCGTGCATTACATCGGTTCGCTGGAGGAGGGCGGCGGATTGCGTCGGATTTATGATGGGTTGGGAGTGTCGCAGGATTTGACGTTCATCGAGTTGAATCCCGATGGGTACGATCATATTTTTATCGGTGACAAGCGTGTGGACTTTCCGAAGGGCAGGGAAAATTTAATTGAACGGCTGAAGGGACATTTTCCGCACGAGGCGCAGGGAATCGATTCGTACTTCGCGGATTTGACTGGGATGATCGAAGGACTGCGTCGCATTGGGAATTTGTCGAATCCAATACAAGCCGCGAAGGGCGCGGGGAACGTCCTGAAATGGATGCGCGCTACGGGCGCGGATCTCATCAACGCGCATATCAGCGACCCCGTGTTGCGCGGCGTGCTGGCAGGTCAATCGGGCGACCACGGACTGCCGCCCTCGCAGGTCTCGGCGTTCATGCACGCGGGCATCACCGAACATTATTTCAACGGCGCCTACTATCCAATGGGCGGGGCGTTCACGTTGCCGCGCGCATTTGTCAGGGGGCTGAAACGCGCGGGTGGGCAGATCAGGCTACAGTCACGCGTGAAGCGGATGCTCATCGAAGGGAAGAAAGTCATCGGCGTCGAATTGGATTCGGGGGAAGAAATCCGCGCGGGCGTCGTCGTCTCCAATGCGGATCCCGAAGTGACCTTTGGCAAGTTGATCGGACGCGAGCATCTTTCGTCTAAATTACAGCGGAAAATTGATTCGGTTAAATATTCGACGTCGTGCCTGAGTTTATTTTTTGCGACGGATATGGATTTGCGCGCCGAGGGACTCGACTCGGGAAACATGTGGTACTACGATCACGCCGACGTGGACAAGATTTACGCAGACGGGCTGACAGACGCGCTGTTGCGGGACACCACACCTGCGGTGGGTGCAGGTGAGACGCCGCCTGGGATGTTCCTGACCGTGACGACGTTGAAAGACCCGTCGGGTTTCGACAGGCTCAACCAACAGCGGGCGACGGCGGGACATCATACCTGCGAGTCGTTCGCGTTCGTGGGCTATGAGGCGTTCGAGAAATGGGCGCAGACGAAATATGGTGAACGTTCCGTTGACTACTCAGCAATGAAAGAAGACCTGGCGTGGCGCATGGTGCGCGGACTGGAGAAGCGCATCCCTGGGTTGAGCAAGCACATCGTGTATTACAGTCTCGGCACGCCGCTGACGAATGAACATTATCTCAACGCGACGCGCGGAAATTTATACGGCATCGAAAAAAGCCCGTCGCAGGTAGGACCGTTTGCCTTTTCCCCGCGCACAGAATTTGACGGATTATTTTTATGCGGCGCGAGCACGCTCAGTCACGGCGTGGCGGGCGTGACCCAATCGGGAATCGACGCGGCCAAGGCGGCGCTCAACTGTCGCACTCGCGATATTCTTGTTCAGAACGGCGCGAGCCTGACGTTTTTGCCGTCGGAGGATGTATCCGCTTGGCCTGAGAATTTGAGGAGGAAGATGGAACGCGGGGAGGTAGCGAGGGATGATGAGGAGAGGGAAGTGTAATAAATAACTGATGTTACGCACTTTACCTAAAAGTTGATGTCGTTGCGAGCCGCGCTCTTGGTTTTCGCGGCGAAGCAATCTCCTAGTCGGCAGGGGGATTGCTTCGGACAAAGAACAAGGGCGTCCTCGCAAAGACATGCCGCTACTGCGTAACATCAGTAAATAAACCTCTTCAAAACCTTTACAACAATTCCCTTATCGTACATGCAAGCCCTAAAGGTCTGTTTTCCCTTCGTAAATTCCCGACTAACGAGAAAGACCTTTAGGTTTTTTACAAAAGAAACAGATGGCAGATTCATAGGTTACACTTGTGCTTTACGTATTGCAATGACAAATAATTGGAGGTCATGATGTCAACCGATACAGCCCTGATTGAAAAACGAGAAGAACTCAAACGCCGTTTGGCAGCGGGTGAATACAAAACGCTTGTTGATATTTTTCTGGGTTGGTTTGAGCGGCTACTTCGGAGAATCACCCGCCGATCCAAGCCCCTTTCGCTTTGGGTGGTCACAATTGTTTTGTGCATTATTATTGAACTGATCAATATTTCAGGAATTTACATAGCGGGAGATTGGGTGGCTGTTCGTAAAGGCTCCGAATTCTATGGGCTAGGATATAAAATTGGTTTTCTGATCACTATGTCCACTGGCATTCTCGTTATTATTGGCACAATAGTGTTCAATCAATATATAGGCAGGCTTTTGGCTCTTTGGCGGGATGATATCCTTAATAAGACCAATACAACAATAAGTTTGAACGATTTCGAAGATTGGCTGAAAACAACTTGTAGTTGGCGTTTACATCTTTTTACAACCTTAATCTTCACCATATTATATATGCCGTACCTTCTATCCACAATAAGCGTCCTGTTTGGGATGGACATAGGCTATGGAATACTATTTGCGCTAGTTGTTGGGGTTATATTTGCCAGCAGCATGCTCTATCAATTATTAATGGTTATACTCTTATCAGCAAGATTGCGCCGATATGACTTGGAACTTTTTTCGTCAGACCCAGGGAGTTCAGAAATAATTTCCCGTTTATCTGGTGAACTTGGATTCTTCATTTATTTTTTTGCAATCTTCGCAGCTTTTTTGACTCTGGTGACTTCCCAGATGGGGGGACTTTCTCCATTTGGATTTGTACTAGTCTTATTCTTCTGGCTGCCCATTACTGTTTTGTTCATTTTGAATCAGACCAGTCTATCCAGCATCATTCGACGCGCCAAATGGAAAACTCTCAATGAAATTCAGACGATGGTGGAGAAACTTCAAGAAGGAAATAATTACTCAGACAAAGAGACAATGGAAGCCATTAACCGTCTGATAAATTATCATAACCAGGTAAAAGCAACGCGAAATTCAGCAATTGATTTGGGCACCACGCTCAATTTCATCAATTCATTATTGTTGCCGTTGATCGCATTTATATTGGGAAACCTTGACCTTGTAACAAGTTTGTTTACTAACAAACCATAGGATTGCGGAGAAGATGTCCGTATCACAGGGGCGGGGCGGGCAAGGATGTGATTTATGCGCATCGCCATCATAGCGCTTGGAAGTCGGGGAGATGTTCAACCCTACATCGCTTTGGGACAGGGTTTAAAAAAAGCGGGTCATGCTGTACAGCTGGCGACCACGCAGGAATTTGAAGCGTTGGCAAAATCGCATGGGCTGGAATTCCGCTCCATACGCGGGAATTCGCAGGTTGGAATCGAGAGCAAGGAATGGCGCGAACTTTCGGAGAAAGGGAATCTCATTGCAATTATGAGACTCCTGATGAAAGAATATCAACGCGCAGCCATTGAAATGCTGGAGGATGGACTCGTCGCCTGCGAGGGAATGAACTTGCTGATCACAGGCAGCATGGGCTTGCACATCTGCATCGCGCTTGCAGAGAAATTAAATCTTCCATTTATTCAAGCTCATTTAATTCCGATCGCACCAACAAGAACTTTCCCCAGCGCGCTCCTCCCGCAAACTCGGCTAAATTTGGGAGGCGCGTTCAATCTCATATCATCTCGTCTTGTTCTACAGATGGCGTGGCTGGGAGGTCGTCCCGTGATCAACCGCGCGCGAAAAAAAGTACTTGGTTTACCGCCCGCTTCATTCGCTGAACCTTTTCAATCCATCCGCTCAAAAGATTTCCCCACGCTCTATGGATTCAGTCCATCCGTAATTCCCCCGCCAACCGATTGGAGCGCTGAGAATCATGTCACAGGCTATTGGTTCCTTGATTCAGCCGATGACTGGACTCCGCCCTCAGCCTTGTTGGATTTTCTGCAAGACGGTGCTCCGCCTGTGTACATTGGGTTTGGCAGTATGAGCAGCCGCAACCCGCAAGAGACTGCGGACATGGTCGTTAAAGCGATTAAGAAAACGAATCAACGTGCGCTTTTGTTTTCAGGCTGGGGTGGGTTACACAAAGAAAACCTGCCTGATTCGGTGTTGATGATCGACTCGACTCCGCATGACTGGCTATTCCCGCGCGTCGCGGCAGTTGTGCATCACGGCGGCGCAGGGACAACTGCCGCTGGTCTCAGGGCAGGCGTGCCTTCCATCGTGATCCCGTTCCTCATTGACCAGCCATTTTGGGGGCAGCGCGTTCACAAACTCGGAGTTGGACCTGCACCGATCCCCCGTCGAAAACTAACCGTTGACCGGCTCGCACAAGCTATTCAAGAAGCAGTCACGAATACAGCCATGCGTCAACGCGCTGCTGAATTGGGTTCGAAAATTCAAGCCGAAGATGGAATTGCAAATGCAGTGGAAATCATTCAGCGGATTGAAGGAATTAAATCGTGAAGCAAACAACCACTGGTCAACGGACTCTGTCGCAGACTCGCGGACGGGAACGGATGTCCGCTTTGGGAGGGAGAGTCCACGCGGGAGGGCACTCAACGGATTTTGTAACGGATGAACGGATGTTTGCTTGAATAGGCGAGAGTCCACGCAGGAGAGAGGATGGTCAATGGCACGGGGGATTTGGTCAACGGACCGCTTCGCGTCGCGGACTCACGAACGGGAACGGACAGTCCGCTTTAGCTGGGGGAGAGTCCACGCGGGGAAAACAAAAATCCCACTGCATTGTGGGATCAATTTTTTACTTCTTCTTCGATTTAACTTTTGCTTCTGACACTTGTCTCTTTGGCTGGCGCGGCTTATAAATTGCCCTAATCTCATCTCGTGCAGGTCCAAGATAATCCGCGATGCTGATCTCGTCGTTGATGCCGCACTTTTCAGGGTCCCAGATGATCATGGTGCGGCTCTGATTGATCTCAAACTTCTTTCGGTCTTCCATGGATGCGTTATAGACGGTGGGAATCCACCACACAGGGATTGAGATTATGCGTTGATCGGTCAATTCGACGTGAATAAACTTCTCGTTGAATTTTACATCGTGGATAGTTGCCTCTTTTGGGAAAGTGTATTCGTCAATGGAGTGTTGGACTTTATACCGCTTCACTTGTATCTTTTCATCCATTTGCTTTACGTTTGTAACCATGCCATTCCTACAGCAAGTATTCCAGGTCTTGCTCAATAATCTTTAAAGCCTTGTTCAATTCATGACTTCTCAAGGTCTTGCCTGCACGCATCACTTCAACTTTCGGTTCCAGCCAGATTTTTGCGTCGTTATGATCGTTCTGTGAACCTTTTCCCACGTGAACACTTGCGCGGTTTTCATGTAATGCGTCATAGCTATGAAACCAGAAGATCAAATTATCGGCTTCGAGGATTTTTGGACTCATCATAGGCAGTGATTATAGCAGGAAAAAAAATCGCGCTGTACGGAAATTTTGGTCAACGGACTTTGTAACTTTGATTGAGCGAGAGTCCACTTGGGAGGGGGAAGAAGAAAGGATGAAGGATGAAGGATGAAGGATGAATGAAGCGCACGCGGATTTGGGTCAACGGGTTGTGTCGCGGACGGGAAGGGATAACCGCTTTGGGAGGGGGAGAATTCACTCAGAGGAAAAGCACAATGCTACAATGAGCGTATACTTTATTTGTAATGAGGATAGCCGTGAATCACTTTATCGAAGGCACAACGCAGGGCGCATCCCTGTGGCCCTCACGATGAATTTCCCGCAACCAGCCCCGAAATGCGCGAGTTGTGGAAGCTGGAAGAATAACACTCGCGCGTCTCGACTGCGGCTTTCGAAAAAACACGAAAGCCTCCGCTCGACGCGAATAACTTAAAAAAGAAAAATACATCATGACCTCACCCTTCTCCTCCGACCTCATCCACTCTGCGCGCGAACGCTTCAATATTGCCATCGCGGAGAAAGACTCCAAACGCATTCGCCCACTGCTCGCGCCGAGCTATCATCTCATCACTGGCCGCAGTGACCAGTTCCACGGAGCCGATGAAGAGGAAATACGTTGGGCCGAACTTTTCCAAAATGATCCAACTGCCGTCTACCGCCGTACCCCGCGCGAAGTCACCGTCAACGAAGTTTGGGGCATCGCTGAAGAACTTGGCAACTGGCAGGGCACGTACACCGCCAAAGGAATTTTAGTCAACGCATCGGGCGTCTATGCCGCCAAATGGCAGTGCGCACAAAACGGTGATTGGATACTGCAAGCCGAAGTCTTCACCACCCTCACTTGCGAAGGTCCCTGCAACCCGCCTGAGCCGATTTAGTATCGCAACATAAAGGTTGCGATAAGCACAAGGAATTAGAAATGGACATCATCACAGGAAAGATTCTAAAATTAAACAACTGGCCTGATGGAAAAATCATCGGGATTGCAAAAGGGATTTCGACTGAGCTATCAGCCCGGGGGTTAAGTCGCGAAGCGGTTCTTAATCAACTGGATGCTGTTCGGGAAAACCCGGTCAATTTCCTCACCGACGCATTGCTCGCAGACCTCGCGCGCGAGTGCATTCGGTTGGCGCAATCGGATGAACCTGCGGTGGATACATTGTTCGAAAGCCCCATCCCCTTCCCAGTTTGGGGACGGGAACATATCGATGATGAAGCGGTGAAGCAAATGGACAATGCCATGCGCCTGCCCATTACCGTGGCTGGCGCGTTGATGCCTGATGCCCACGTTGGCTACGGACTTCCCATCGGCGGCGTGCTGGCAACTGAGAATGTTGTCATCCCGTACGCTGTGGGTGTGGATATTGCCTGCCGCATGAGACTCTCGCTTTATGAGGTCTCGCCGATTTTGCTTGGACAAAAGAAGGGGATGTTCGAAGACGCGCTGATGGAGCAAACTGCCTTCGGTATGGGGTCAAAGTGGACTGGTAATAAGAAAGCCCAGCATAAAGTGTTGGATGATGATGCCTGGTATGCCACCCGCCAATTGAAGACGCTGAAAGACACGGCCATGAATCAACTTGGCACAAGCGGCACGGGCAATCATTTTGTGGAGTGGGGTTCGTTTAAATTGAATGAGCCAATGTTCGGGTTGAACCCCGGTGAATATCTTGCCCTGCTTTCGCACAGCGGCTCACGCGGAGTCGGCGCGAGGATCGCAGACAGGTTTAGCAAACTCGCGATGGAGAAACACCCAGACCTCGATAAGAGCGTGCGTTATCTTGCATGGCTCTCGCTTGATTCAGAAGAGGGCCAGGAATATTGGCTCTCGATGGAACTGGCGGGCAGGTTTGCTTCGGCAAATCATTACATCATCCACAAGCGGGTGGCGGCGGCGGTTGGCTTGAAGGAAGCGGCGGTGGTTGAAAACCACCACAACTTTGCCTGGCACGAAACCCTGCCCGATGGACGCAATGTGGTCGTGCATCGCAAGGGAGCCACGCCCGCAGGCGAAGGCATATTTGGCATCATCCCAGGCTCGATGGGAGATGCAGGCTACCTCGTCCGCGGCAGGGGCGTAGGCAACTCGCTTTCGTCCGCTTCGCATGGCGCAGGCCGCTTGATGAGCCGCAAAGCCGCAATCAATTCCATCAGCAGACCTGCGCGGGATGAATATCTCAAAGAACGCGGCGTCACCCTGCTCGGCGGCGGCATTGATGAATCTCCGCAGGCGTACAAGCCCATCGAAGAAGTCATCTCTGCACAGCGCGATCTTGTGGATGTGCTGGGTAAATTCACGCCGCGCATTGTCCGCATGGCAGATGAGCCTGGTGATAGCTAACAACTCACCTTACGCGCCCTCATACCCTAACGGGCACTTTCCCCAACCCTTCCCCCGAAGGGGAAGGGAGTCCCCTTCGGGGGAAGGGTTGGGGTGAGGGAAAAACACACGCATTTTCTAAAAACTGCGTAAGGTGAGTTAATAAAAGGTCACGGAAAAGCAAGGGAATTCCGTGACCTTTTCGTTATAATGAATACATCAAAACTCAAGAGGTGTGCCATGCTTCCAAACGATGAAAATTTTCAGCAATTACTTTTGAATTTTTCGCAGGAAACGGACCTGACCAAACGCAAAAAACTGGAGGATACGATCTGGCAGGTATACGGCACCGAAAACACCGTGCTGGTGCTGGATATGTTTGGGTTTTCCCTGCTCACTCGAAAATATGGAATTGTCCATTACCTGTCGATGATTCGCAGAATGCAGATGACAGTGGAGCCGATCGTGGCAGGCTATGGCGGAAAATTGATCAAATTCGAAGCGGACAACTGTTTTGCGCTGTTGCCTGATCCACTTTCGGCAGTGCGCGCGGCAACGACCATTCAACATGCGCTGGCCGCCACCAATTTGCTGACGGCAGATGAGTTGGATATTCACGTATCCATCGGCATTGATTATGGAAAAATCCTGATCGTGAATAGCAAAGATATTTTCGGCGACGCCGTCAACCGCGCCTGCAAATTGGGCGAAGATATCGGCGCGGCTGGCGAGGTTTTGGTGACAAGGGAAGCCATGGAGCTCATCCCTAAAAAGGCGGAAATTCAGGGCAGGCCCATCGAGGTGAGTATTGGCGGGTTGAGCATCCCTTCGTTCGTAATCATAAACAAGACAAACACAGAAGAGGAACAGCAGTAAAAAAGAAGGTCACGTTTGAAAACGTGACCTTCTTTTTACAACTTCTCCAAAATCCCAATCGCATTTTGAACGCGGCGCAGGCACACATCGCGCCCAATGATCTCCATCGACTCAAACAGCGGCGGACTGACTTTTTGTCCCGTGATGGCAACGCGTAAAATCCCAAATACTTGATTGACATTCAAGCCGCTCTCTTCGACGTAGGCCCGCAATAGCGGCTCGCATCTTTCGTGGCTGATATCTGGTTGCGCTTCCAGAATTTGATACACCCTGCGGGCGATATCTGCGGATTGCCTGGCGTCTAATCCCTTTGCGATCAAATCTTCGGAGTTGGGAGTCACATCTTCTTTGAAGAAGAATGCGCCGAAGGAAATGCAATCGTCCAGGGTGGTGAGGCGTTCACGGATGAGGGGGATTATTTTCAGCAGAACATCGTCTTTGACGAGGAGTCCCTCACGGGTGAAATAAGGCTTGATGCGGGCGGCCAGGTCTTCGGTTGTAAAGAGGCGGATGTGAGTCGCGTTGAAATGATCCAATTTTTGGAAGTTGATCGCGGCGGGAGAGGGGGTCAATGAGTCGATGCTAAAACGATCTATCATTTGGCCGACGGTCATCACATCGTCTTCGGCGACGCCCCATCCCATTAGAGCGCACCAATTCATTACGCCTTCAGGCGTGAAGCCAAGTTCCTGCATGTCTTTGATGAAAATCGAATAGCCGTCTTTCATGGCGGCGGCGGCTTCGCGTTTGCTCATCTTGCCTTTGCCGCTTGGCTTGAGGAAAACGGAAAGATGAATCCAGGTGGGTTCGTCCCAGCCGAATGCACGGACGATATTGACGTGCAGGGGGAAAGTGCCCAGCCACTCCGAGCCGCGCATGACGTGCGTGATCTGCATTTCGTGATCGTCCACCATGGCAGCGAGATGATAGGTTGGCAAGCCGTCTGTTTTGAGGATGACTTGATCGTTGAGCTGTTTGTTCTCGGTGACGATGTCACCGCGCAGGTGGTCGTGAGCGACGGTCACGCCATCATGCGGTATCTTGAAGCGGATGGTGTGCGGCTCGCCATCGGCGATTCGTTTCGCAGTTTCATCGGGAGCAAGGTTACGACAGGTTCCATCGTAATGCGGGTTTTCCTTGCGCTTCATCTGCTCCTGGCGAACTTTTTCCAGTTGGTCAGGAGTGCAAAAACATGGATAGGCGTGTCCCCTCTCGACTAGGATTTTGGCATGGCGCTGATAAATCTCGCGGCGTTCGGTCTGGCGGTATGGGCCGTGCTGTCCGCCAAGGTCTGGGCCTTCGTCGTATTCAAGCCCAAGCCAGCGCAAACCGTCCATGATCTCTTGTTCTGCGCCGGGGACGGTGCGCTTGGTGTCGGTGTCTTCGATGCGTAAAATAAATTGGCCGCCCGTTTTCTTTGCGAGCAGGTAGGCGTACAATGCGGTGCGCGCGCCGCCAAGGTGCAAATGTCCCGTTGGTGAGGGGGCAAAGCGGGTTCGTGCGGGTTTGATGGACAAGATGGGGACTCCTATTTTTATTGCAAGGGCGACCCGCCAAGATTGATCGAGGTCACTGGAAAAACATGATGGGCCGCCCCTACTTAATTAAAATTCCATTTGTTTGTGGCGCATGACGACGGATTCAACCAGCCCAATACCAAGCATGAGCGCGGTGAGACCACTGCCGCCGTAGCTGATGAATGGGAGCGGCAGGCCAGAGACGGGAAGCACATTCAAATTCATGCCGATATTCACTGCCGCCTGAAAAAATATCAAGGCCGCCATGCCAAAGGCGATCATCGAACCAGCGACATCGCGGGCTTTCTGCCCGGCGCGAATACAGCGCCAAATGATGATGGCAAGCGTAAGAATAATAAACACGCCGCCCACCATGCCAAATTCTTCGGAACTCGCCGCAAAGATAAAATCTGTGTGGCGGACTTTCAGGAAGCGCAGTTGGGTTTGGGAACCGTGGCCGTATCCCTGTCCAAAAACGCCGCCCGACCCGACTGCGATTAAGGCTTGTTGAACGTTATAACGGTTGCCATAGGTGTCGTTCGGGTCAGGCACAACAAAGTTTACAATCCGTTCCTGCTGATATGGCTGTATCCCCGGTACCTGAACACCGAGCACGGAAAGAGCAATCAGGGTAATCATGGCGGTAACGCCCGCAACCAGGGCAATCCCCACGTGCCTTATTTGAATGCCATTAATCCAAAGCAAGACTGCAAGAATAACGCTAAGAACCATGACGTTGCTGAGGTTGGGTTGAAGCAGGATCAACCCGATGATGGGAATTGCCCAAAGCACTGCGCCAATCATCCAACGCAAGTCGCGTGGCTGATGTTGTGTCGCCTCGAAGTAGCGCGCAAGAATGATGATGGCGATAATCTTTGCAAACTCGGTAGGTTGAAGAAAAAGCACACCCACCTGGAACCAGCGCTGGGCGCCGAATGCCGTCTGCCCAAACCCCGTCAACGTGATGAGGAACCCCACGATGACAGCGAGGATCGGGCGGTACAAGGCCAGCCAGTAACGATAATCCACCGAGGCGACCAGAAAAATAAGCACAACACCGAGGATGGCAAAGTATACCTGGCGCATGATTAAAGGCTGTAACACCTCATTCCCCGCCACGGCAGAACGGATCATCACCGTGCCAAAAGATGAGGCCAGCACGATCGCGCCTAATAAGATAAAGTCAAATGTACGCCAGGAAAGTCCACGAGTCATGATTTAGTTCAAGCAAAACCAAGGAAAGCCTCTGATTACCTTACATTATCAAAATTGGGACGCAGATCGCGAAGCGCGCTGAAAACGCTGATTGAACTGTTTTTTTCTCGCGATGCTTCAAATAAATCTGCGTTTTTCAGCGTCCGAACCCAAAGAAAACCTTTAGAGACTGTTTCTTAACTCTTTTTTGGGACACGGACGGCACGGAGTAGACTGAAATTCACGGAAGAAACCATAAAATAGCCGCTCTTTTCCGTATTTTCCGTGAACTCCGCGTACAAAAAAGAAGGTGATAAGAATTTAAGAAACGCTCTCTTAGGTTTATATAAATCAACCTGCGCGGTGACGCGAGGCGCTCCGCAGGGGAATATCCGCCACGAGCCGCTGGGAGCGTCCATCGCGCTCAAGCCCGATCTGCACTGCATCGGGGTCAATTTCAATGTAGTTGGAAATTGCTTTAAGCAGATCATCCTTCAATGATTCCAACTGCGCGGGGGTCAGGTCGGTGCGGTCGTGTACCAGCACCAGTTGAAGACGTTCCTTTGCGCTTGTGGCGCTTTTTTTACGTGTGAAGAAGTTCATATCACTTCCTCCCCGTCAGCCGTTGAATGGCGCCCCACAAACCGCTTTGCTGGTCGAGGTCCATGAAGGGCACATCCAAACCTTGCAGGCGTTTGGCGATATTTCGGAAAGCCAGCCCGGCGCGGCTTTTGCCGTCTGTGACGACGGGCGCGCCGCGGTTCGAGCCGATGATGACAGACTCGTCCTCAGGCACGATGCCGATCAATTGGATGCCGAGCAAATCCAGCACATCTTCGGCGGAGAGCATGTCGTTGTTTCTGACCAATGCTTGATTCAACCGATTAATGATCAGGTGTGGTGTGCCTTTCTCTTCCGCTTCGAGGATGCCCACGACACGATCCGCATCGCGCACCGCGCTTACCTCGGGGTTGGTCACTACGAGGACACGGTCTGCCGCCGCTATGGCATTTCTAAAACCACGCTCGATGCCTGCGGGTGAGTCGATGATGACGAAATCAGAATCAACTCTCAGGTCGTTACAGATGCGGACCATGTCCGATGGCGAGACGGCGTTTTTATCGCGAGTCTGCGCGGCGGGGATCAGGTACATCTCCGGGTAATGTTTGTCGCGGATCATGGCCTGTTTTAATTTACAGCGTCCTTCGATCACATCCACAATATCGTACACAATGCGGTTTTCAAGCCCCATGACAACGTCAAGATTTCGCAAGCCAATATCGCCATCGATGCAGACGACTTTTTTGCCGTCCATGGCGAGGGCGTTGGCAAGGTTTGCAACGGCGGTGGTTTTACCCACGCCGCCTTTACCAGAAGTTACTGTAATTACTTGAGCTGTCATATTAATTCCTACTTCATGAATTAGCCGGTTTGCCAGAGTTCGGCTTGTAAACGTCCTTCACCATTAATGCTGGCAATCTCAGGCCTGGGGTCTTTTTGGGGTTTGAGCGTTGCAGAAACTTCATCCGCGATTCGTAATTGATTTGGAGAAAGATCGAGGGCGCAGATGAATGCGGCGCGGTCACCTTTGGCGCCGGCGTGGATCATGCCGCGCACCCGCCCCCAAACAATGACGTTGCCCTCGGCAACGATCTCTGCGCCCGGGTTTACATCTCCAACGATGACGATATGCCCCGGGAATTCGATGCGCGTGCCGGAACGAATGGTTTTGTTGACGAAGAGCGCGGTGTCGTCTGTGATTGTATCAGCGAATTGTCTTTGTTCTTCCGGCCTCGGTTTTGAAATTCGGGTGGCGAGGCCAAGCAGTTGTGAGGTCTGCTCGGTGGTTGGGGAATCGCTGACAACCGCCCACAAAACCACATTGCGTTCTGAAAGATGATCACGCAGGTCAACCAGGTCGTTCACTTTTAGTATTTGCGAGCCGACATCCATTGCAAGGCGCGCGCCCTGAAAAAAGGAGGGGCGTTCGTCTATCTGCGCGAGCAGGGCTGTACGCTGGTCTTCCCAGGGTGCGTCTGAAAAGGTCGCGAGAAGACCGTCACGTATTCCTTTGATTTGGACAAGCGATGTAATTTGTTCCATGAATTGAACCCAGGCTACTTTATTGCATGGAATTATACCTGATGAAAAAGGCCCAATTACGGCCCCGCTGGCGGCTCTCCCTGCGCGGCGATATCAATGGCTTTGATCTCGAAATAAGCCTTAATGACACGCTCCACCATCGGCCCGGCCACACTCGCTCCTTCGCCGCCGTTATAGGCAAAAGCAAGCACAATGATCTCAGGGTCGTCGTAGGGGGCGTACGCAAGCGTCCACGAATGTGTGGGCCACGCGCCAAAAGCGCATCGGTCTGCTGCGCGGGCGACATCGTCACAATATTCGGCGGTTCCTGTTTTGCCAGCCACAGCAATTGGATAATCGCCGAAGAGCTTTTTTAGAGTGCCAAACAGCGGAGCGGTCACCGCGAGGCGGGTTCCTTCGCGCACGGCTCGAATCGATTCTGGCTGTACGATCTTTAAGTTTTCTTCATCGAGACTGCAATAGACATCGTCGCAGGAGTAGCTTTGGATCAACGGATCGACGGTCACGTCCCATCTGGTATTTGGAGTGAAAGGTGAAATTTGGTAACTGCCATCCGTCTCGAATTCGGTCACGGTGAAATCTGTTGGGTTAAACCACATCGGCACGATATTGCCATCGCCATCTGTCACTTCACGGACAACGGTCGGCTGCATCATTTTGCCGCCGTTTGCAATGACAGAACCTGACATCAAAACCTGCAAGGGAGTGGTAAGCACATATCCCTGCCCCACGCTGGCAATGTAGGTGTCACCTGTCGACCAGTTCTCGCCGGTGTTGATGCGTTTCCACTGCGGGTCTGGAATCAGGCCATCCTGCTCGCCTTTCAACTGGATGCCTGTCGTTTCATCATACCCAAGCGCGCGGGCGTATTGCCGCAGGCGCTCGATGCCAAGGCCTGGATTGATCTCATGCTCATAACCGCCGCCGAGTTTGTAAAAACACACGTTACTCGAAAACGCAATGCACTGCAAAAAATTTATCGGGCCAAAGCCTTCGGGACGTTTTTCGGCAATATGATCAACAAAGGGACGGGTATTGCTATCCGTACAAATATCGTTGGGGTTGAATCTTTCACACAGTAATAATTGTCCGGGGGCCTGTACGATGTCATCCAGACCAACTACGCCTTCATTGATGGCGCCCGTTGCCGTTGAAAGCTTGAACACCGAGCCAGGCGGATACTCCGCAGAGATGGCGTTATTCAGCAATGGCTTACGGGGGTCCTGACTCAACTGCTCGTAATAATAAGAAGGGATAATGCGGGTGAACCGATTATTTTCGTAACTGGGATAGGAAGTCATTGCAAGGATTTCGCCCGTTTTCGGGTTCATGGCAATGATCACTCCGCTGGAAATCCGAACGGTATTGAAATACGTATTCCAAAAACGAATCTCTTCCAACAGAGTGGCTTCAGCGGCGGCTTGTAAACGGGTATCAATGGTCAGGTAGACGTTATGACCGGGAACGGCTGTAATGGGAGGCTCCAGGTTGCGAATTTCCTGCCCGGCCACATCCACCTGCACCACACGCAAACCATTCCTGCCTGCAAGAATATCCTGCAAAGAATCCTCCACGCCTGCGTATCCGATCTTGTCACGGTTGGGGATAAATCCTTTGGCTCGATATTCATCTTCGAACAAGGCAGGGATCGGCCCCAGAAATCCGATCAGATGGGCGGTCAGCGAGCCTGTTGGGTAATCGCGTATCGGTTCAACCTCGACCTTGACGCCTGGCCAGTCCACCGATTTTTCTTCCACGATCCGGGCAATTTCCTCCGAAACATTACACTTCACTTTTACAGGGCTAAACGGGGCAAGCGTATCCTGCAAGGCCACCATTTGAGCAATGCCCGGCCCCGGCACACAAGCCGCAAACAATTTCGCCTCTTCCAAAGACTCGTCTGTCACCGTCCCACCGACGGGCACATCGATCAACTCGGAAAGCTCACGATAAACACGTTGAATATCAGAATCATCGGCTGGCAAATTTGCAGGGGTGACAACAATGTTGTAGGAAGCCAGGTTGCGGGCAAGAATATATTCATTGCGATCGTAAATGATCCCACGCGGAGCGGGAATGCTGACTTCACGGGTATAGTTTTCAACCGCCTGCGCGGCCCAGGTGGAACCTTGCAGCACCTGTAAATTGACAAGCCGTAGTAACAAGCCGCTAAGCGCCAGAAACACAATAAGGTATATGGCTGAAAGCCGCCATGCCTCGAATCGGACAGGGCGTGATGCAGGGCCAGAACTCATTCATACTCCTCGAGAGGGTATACCCAATGCGCCAGGTCGCGCATCAATGCGTAAACGGGGATCGAGAACAACATATTCAGCAACAGGCTGGGCAGGGTTATCAACCCGATCACATCGGCAAATGCAAAAGGCGTGCCCAAAATGCGCAGGACAGCGAACGACAACAAATGGATAAACAAGGTTCCCATGAATATAACACTAAACATTGCGAGCAATGGGGCCTGCCATACGCGTCGCTGTAAAATTTGCGCCATGAAAATAACGCCAAGGTAGCCAGCCGCCACAACCAGCCAGGGCATACTGGACACAAAGCCAATCATTAGACATACCAGAACTGCCCAAAGCCAGGCAGATTTTACGCGTTCCTGCAAGGCCCATGCGGCCAGCATAAGCAAAGGCAGGTCTGCATAGCCAGAGATCAATTTGACCTGGCTGACAATGGCAGACTGTAGAATAACGGCCAGGCCGAGCAATGGAAATGCAACAATATTTCGCATGTTAATAAAAATCAGGGGGAGGGCAACGGCTCGAGAGGAGTGATATCCACCGGGCGAAAGTTGGTAATTACCAAAACGATTTCAAGACGGGAAAAATCAACAGCAGGCTGGACGGTGGCCTGCTGGAACAGTTTGAATTCCAGGGTGCGAATCGTAACTACCTGACCGATGGGTAAGTCCGACGGATAGCCGCCGCCCAGGCCCGAGGTCAGGATGAGATCGCCCGATTCTACGGTTTTGTTCTGCGAAATCATATCCAGTGAAATATCCCCGGTGACGGAACCAAATGTAACTGCACTGGTCTCTGCATTTTGCAAATAGACGTTGACCGCCGAGGCTGGGTCTGTGATGAGCTGTACCCGCGCCGCGTCTGCAATGACGGCGTCTACGCGGCCAACCAGTCCCTGGTTTGTCACGACTGGCATCCCACGGCGGATATCGTCGTTCGAGCCGCGATTGATAATGATGTAATGCAAAAAGGGGCTTGGGTCGTGCCCGATGACAGCCGCGGCTTTATAGGTACTTTCAGGATTTGAACGCGAAAAATCCACCAGGGCGGCAAGAATTTCCGTTTCGTTCACTCTTTGCTGGAGTTCGATAACCTGCGCTTGCAACTGCGAGACCTGCGCTTCCAACTCTGCATTGCGGGTGCGCAGGGAGACAATGTCACGCGGCGCGGTGAAAAAATCCTGCAAGCCGAGGAAGCGGGATGAAAGCCAGGTTTGAGTGTCGATCAATATGGAACCAAACTGCCGCGAAGCGGAACCAAAAAAGCCGCCAAGCGACAGGGCAAGAATTCCCCCGACTACTAAAAATATTATTGTTGTTTGTAAAGAACGGGAGTTCATTTTATTATCAGCCTCTGATAAAGTGGCTGGCACATATCCTACCCAACATGGCGGGTACTGCCGCGTTCCAGGCCAACCAGATAGCGACCGAGGGAATCAAGGTCTTCAAAAATCATGGCCGCGCCGCGCGCCACGCAGGTAAGCGGGTCTTCTGCCACCCAAACACGGAGTTTTAATTCATCGGTTAATCGCTCGGCCAACCCCTGCAAAAGGGCGCCGCCGCCTGCAAGACAAATACCAATATCCATCAGGTCGGAAACGATTTCGGGGGGGATTTCATCCAAGGCATCGCGAACGGTGTCTATGATAACTTGCACAGAGCCAGAGAGGGCTTCGCGAATTTCAACCGAGGAAACTTCGATTGTTTCAGGCAGGCCTGTTACAAGGTTGCGGCCACGGACTTCCATTGTTTTTTCAGGCTGGAGTGGATAGGCGGAACCGATCTGCCATTTGATCTGCTCGGCGATGCCTTCGCCGATCAACAGGTTGTATTTATTGCGAAGATACTGAACGATATCCTGATCCATTTCATCGCCAGCCACACGCAGAGAGCGGGAAGCAACGACGCCGCTCATGGACATGACAGCTACTTCGGTGGTGCCGCCGCCAATGTCGACCACCATCGAGCCGCGAATCTCTCCGATGGGCAGACCAGCTCCCAGCGCGGCGGCGATCGGTTCTTCGATCAACATAGCCTGACGCGCGCCGGATGCCATGACGGCATCGTACACGGCGCGCTTTTCAACTTCCGTCACGCCTGTGGGAAGGCCAACAATTACGCGCGGACGCGGCAGAGGGACGATGCTTTGCTCGTGAACCTTGCCGATAAAATATTCGAGCATGATCTGGGTGACATCGAATTCGGCGATGACGCCATCGCGAATAGGCCGCACCACCACTACGTTTCCGGGCGTGCGGCCAACCATTTCTTTGGCTTCGAGGCCGATTGCCAAAGGTTGTCTTAATTTTTTGTCAACTGTTACCCAGGATGGCTCATTAATGACAATGCCTTTATTGCGAACATGAACCAGAGTGTTCGCGGTGCCAAGGTCTATGGCAATGTCTAGTGAGAAAAGGCCTAACAGCCAGTTAATGGGGTTGAAGGCCAAAATAGGCTCCTAAGTGAGATTTTATGTCAAGTATGCTTGCAGGCGGTATTATACCATGAGCAGAAAAAATACAATTTTCAAGGCGCGCGGGCTTATCAGGGGTAAAATAGTGGTACTTATATGGGTGTGTTTCATTCAATTGAAACAACCGTCCTGAAGGTTTGAAAACGGCTAAAGTCTTCGAGAAAACCTCACCGCACTGGCGTACAGCGCATGTGTCGGGACGTTCCATCCTTCAACTCATTTGAAACACGCCCAAATCATATTTGCCTTCGGAGGAGATTATGTCCAAATTTGCGATCGTTACAGACAGCACGTCCTACCTTCCTGCAGAGTTTATTCAGAAGCACAACATTACAATCACCCCGCTGGAGTTGATCTGGGGGGAGGAGACCTTTCGTGATGGCGTGGATATTCAACCCGCTGAATTTTACAGCCGCCTGAAAACCGCCAAGGTGATGCCCACTACATCGCAGGCTACCCCCGCAACAATGCATTCGGCGTTTCAAGGCCTGGTGGACCAGGGGTTCGATGTGCTGGGGATTTTTATTTCATCGAAGTTGTCTGGCACCATGCAGTCGGCCATTCAGGCCAGGGAAATGATGGGGACTGCCGCTGAAAAGGTGACGCTTGTAGACAGCCAATCCACATCCATTGCGTTGGGATTTCAGGTGCTTGCCACCGCCCGCGCAAAAGATAACGGAGCAAGCCTGAAAGAATGTGCGGCTCTGGCTGAAAAAGCCCATGAAAGAACCGGCATCTATTTTGCAGTGGACACGCTGGAATTCCTGCATCGCGGCGGGCGCATCGGCGGCGCCCAGCGCTTCATTGGCGCGGCGCTAAATTTGAAGCCAATTCTGGCGCTCAAAGAAGGCAAGGTGGAAGGCGTGGAACGAATCCGCACGAAGGGCAAGGCGCATGATCGTATCCTCGAATTGGTGGCAGAGCAGGTTAAAGGGAAATCAAACATCCACCTTGCGGCATTACACGCCAATGCATCGGAAGATGCAAGATCGCTTCTGGACCGCGCCGCAAATAATATCAAGCCCATCGAAACGATCCTGTCTGAATTAAGCCCTGTGGTTGGCACGCATACCGGGCCAGGGACAGTAGGTCTTGCTTTTAGTTTTGAATAATTTGACAATGTCGCATTTCAAAACCTTTACCACAAAGTCCACCAGGGGGCACAAAGGAGAGCAAAAGGCTAACTAAAAACCTTCGTGGCACTCACCTGCACTGCAACAAACGCAGTGCGGCGCAAGTGTCGTGCTCTTTGTGTTTTTGTACTTTGGTTTCAGTCTTAATGTGACATTGTCGAAATAATCACCCACAAAAGAAGCCAGTGATCGATATCCCTCAATTTAACCGCATCGCCAAGTCTCTGCCCATTCTTCAGCAGGTGGGCGATTCATTTGCGCGCGAATTCCAGCAAGCGGCTTTTTTCGCCCGCATTCCCGCAGGCCGCGATGTTTTTCTCGAGGGCGATCATGTGGAGGCAATTGCCTTATTGATCTCAGGCGTGGTGCGGGTCTACAAGATCGGCGAGACGGGCCGCGAAATTACGCTGTATCGTTTTGGAAATGGCTCCTCCTGCATCCTGACCGCCAATGCCATCCTAAGCCAGAAGACGTTTCCCGCCATCGCAACGGTCGAGCAGGATGCGGAGGCAGTGATGATTCCCGCCGACACCTTCCGCGATTGGGTGCGGCGCTCCGATGCGTGGCGTGAGTTTGTCTTTGAATTGTTATCAGAGAGGCTCTCGACTGTCATGGCTATCGTGGATGAGGTGGCATTCCGCCGCATGGATCGCCGCGTTGCTTCGTTATTGCTGAACCGAGCGAAAACGCAAAACCCACTGCGGATGACCCACCAGGAAATTGCCGCTGAATTGGGCAGTTCGCGCGAAGTAATCAGCCGCCTGCTCGAGGATTTAGTCAGCGAGGGGAGCATCCGCTCGGGGCGCGGCATCGTTGAAGTGCTTGATTTTGAACTACTGGAATCCCGTTCGCTTGTGTGACATTGTCACCGACAAATATTGGCATGTCTCCTATACTGTGGGTATCAATTCAATCCACCCATAGGAGATTTCAAATGAAACGTAATATGTCCAATACCGATCGTATCGTCCGCGTCGTGCTCGCCGCAGTGTTCGCCTATTTATATTTTGGCGGCATCGTCACTGGCACGCTCGGCATCGTGCTTCTCGTTCTTGGCGGGGTTTTCCTGCTCACTTCCGTGATCGCATTCTGCCCGCTGTATGCGCCGTTCAAATTCAGCACATTCAAATAGCGGCAATCCATGGAGCGGATGAGAAATCATCCGCTCCAACATAATAATCATGAACAAATCAGAATTCAAACAAAAAATTTCAGAATCAGAAAAACCTGTCATCGTTGATTTTTGGGCGGCGTGGTGCGGCCCGTGCATGATGACGAAGCCGATCCTTGAAAAGCTCGCAAAAGAATACGGCGATTCGGTTCACTTCATGCCCATCAACGCAGACGACTCGCGCGAGGTGTTGGAGCAATTCCGCGTATTTGGAATTCCAACAGTCGTTACCATTCGCGGCGGCAAGGAAGTCGGGCGTGTGACGGGCGTTCAAAACGAGGCTGGCTATCGCATCTTGTTCGAGGCGCTCGCAAACGGAGGAGAAATTAAAGTTCCGCTCACTCCCTTTGACCGAATGCTGAGGCTGGGCGCAGGCGCCGCTTTCGTGATGGTCGGCATCACAACATGCAACTGGCTGGTGGCAGGCATCGGCGGCATCCTCGCGTTTTTGGGGGTTTATGATCGCTGTCCCATTTGGAACGCGGTCACAGGAATGTTCAAGCGTAGTTAAATGCCTTTCGCTGGCAAGCAGGCTCCGGGTCGCTCGGAGCCGTTTTGTCATTCATGGGCTATAATCGCGAATATGAGTCAGAACATCCCATTAGTCATTGGCATTGCAGGCGGATCGGGGTCTGGAAAAACAACCGTCGCGCAGGAAATCCTCAACCGCGTTGGCGCAGATCGAATTGCATATCTACAACAGGATTCGTATTATAAAGACCTCGCAGGCTTGCCGTCTGCACAACATGCGGAGATTAATTTCGACCACCCCCACTCGCTCGAAATCGAATTGCTGATTCGACACATCGCCTCTTTGCGCGACCTTCAACCTGTTTCTGTTCCGATCTACAATTTCGCCACCGACAGCCGCACCGGGGAAACATTTACCGTCGCGCCCCGCGGCGTGATTTTAGTAGAAGGCATTTTGATCTTCGTGGATGCCGAACTGAGAAAATTATTCGATGTGAAAATTTTTGTGGATACCGATTCAGACTTGCGCTTCATTCGCCGTTTGCATCGCGATATAACCGAACGAGGCCGCACAACCGAGTCGGTCATCAAGCAATACCTGTCCACTGTGCGGCCCATGCACCTGGAATTTGTGGAACCGTCCAAGCGCTACGCGGATGTGATCATCCCCGAAGGCGGGCACAACAAGGCCGCGCTGGACATGGTTGTTGCAAGGATCGAAACGTTGTTGAAGTAGGGACAGGGCTCACTTGCACCGCACTGCGTTTGGTGCAGTGCAGGTGTGCCCCTGTCCCTTAAGCAAATAGACTTTATCGGTAATTAGAAAAACGTCCCGAAGGTTGTTGTCAGGCGTTCAAATTCCTCAAGAAAAACCTTCGGGACGGTGCCTGTGTTTATTTCCGATAACGTCTAATATATTGGTTGATTTCAAAAAAGGGCAACCGCGAGGGTTGCCCCAACATACCCACAAGGAGAGACAAGATGGCAAAACAATGGACCACCCCACCCGCAATGCAGATCGACCCGAAGAAGCAATACAAAGCCCGCATGGAAACCGACAAAGGAACGATGGTGATCGAATTGTTCGCGGACAAAACCCCGGTCACCGTGAACAGCTTTGTGTTCCTCGCGCGCGAAGGATTTTATGATGGCATCATCTTCCACCGTGTCATCGGAAACTTCATGGTGCAAGGTGGCGACCCGACGGGCACAGGCCGCGGCGGCCCTGGCTATAAATTTCAGGATGAGTTTCACCCCAGCCTGAAACATGACAAGCGCGGAATTCTTTCCATGGCGAATGCGGGGCCTGGCACCAACGGCTCGCAATTCTTCATCACGCACGGCCCCACCCCCCATTTGGATAACCGCCACTCGGTTTTTGGTCAGGTTGTGGAAGGGTTGGATGTGTTGATGTCGATTCCAGAACGAGACCCGGGCAACGTCAATGCGCCCGCAGTGAAGATCATCAGTGTCGCCATCGAAGAAAGCTAAGGGTTCGGCAGGTTCAAATGTTCTAAAGGAAAAAGGCGCAAGAAGAAAGAAAAAAGAAGAAAGTACGCCCAACCTTCAAACCTTCAAACCTGCGACCAGCGCCACTACGAATATCCTGCGCGTTCTTGCAATCGCCGCCGTTATCGGCATCACGGTTTACATTTACAGCATCCGTGAGCGGGTGGAGGATTTTGCCGCGTACGGCTACCCCGGCATTTTCCTGATCGCTCTGATGGCAAACGCGACGGTCTTCCTGCCTGCGCCGGGCGTGGCGGTTGTGTTCGCGATGGGAAGTATTTTCAACCCCATTGGCGTGGCTCTCGCGGCAGGGACGGGCGGCGCGCTGGGCGAACTCTCCGGCTACCTGGCAGGTTTCAGCGGACAGGCCATCGTGGAGCGGACTGACATCTACAACAAAATCCACCCGTGGATCGAAAAGTATGGCGGCTGGACGATTTTGGTATTGTCTGCGATTCCCAATCCATTCTTTGATATTGCAGGAATTGCGGCAGGCATGGCAAAAATGAAACTGTGGCGATTCCTGCTTTTTTGCTGGGTTGGGCAGATCATCAAAATGGCAATGTTCGCCTATGCGGGTGCATATTCAATTGACTGGATTGCAAGTTTCTATAAATAACCCGGCCTACGCAGTAGAACAAGTCTATAGACTTGTTCTACATCTTGTTCTACAAAAGGAGAAAACCATGAGCAATTTCGACAAGCTGGATTCATACATTGACAAGAATCTCGATGCAAGCCTTGAAGAACTCAAGCGCTACGTGTCCCAGCCCAGCATCAGCGCGCAAAATTTGGGATTAAAAGAATGCGCCGCGCTTGTGAAAGAAATGCTGGAGAAACGCGGCTTCACAGCAGAGATCATGGCAACAGACGGCGCGCCCGTGGTCTTCGGCGAGCGAAAAGGCAAAAGCGACAAGACCCTGCTGATCTACAATCATTACGACGTTCAACCGCCAGAGCCATTGGAATTGTGGGAAAGCCCGCCTTTCGAGCCAGAGATCCGCAACGGAAAAATGTACGGGCGCGGCGTGAGCGACGACAAGAGTCACCTCACCGCGCGCCTGCACGCCATTGACTCAATCCTTGAGAATGAAGGCGAACTGCCTTGCAATATCAAATTCATCATCGAAGGCGAAGAAGAAACCGCCAGCGCACACCTGCACGATTACATCTCAAAGAATCTCGACAGGTTGAAAGCCGACGCCTGCATTTGGGAATTCGGCGGAGTGGACCATCGCGACAAGCCCATGCAGTACCTTGGCCTGCGCGGCATCTGCTATGTGGAGTTGTCGGTGGCTTCGCTCAGCACCGATGTCCATTCGGGGTTGGGTGGCAGTATCCTGCCCAATGCGGCATGGAGACTCACTTGGGCACTGACCAGCTTGAAAGGAGTCGATGAGCGGATTCGCATCCCTGGCTTTTTCGATGATGTAGTTCCTCCATCCGCCCGCGACCGTGAGTTAATGGATCAACTTCCAGATGTGGCTGATGAATACAAAACCCGCTACGGCGCAAAAGAATTTATCAAAGGTCTAACAGGCGGCACAGATTTGAAAATGGAAGAGGTCTTCGTGCCCACCTGCACCATCTGCGGCCTCACCAGCGGCTACCAGGGGCCTGGCTCGAAAACCGTGCAACCCGCCTTCGCTTCTGCCAAAGTGGATTTTCGTCTCGTGCCGAATCAAAAGCCTGCTGACATTTTAAAGAAACTTCGCGCGCATCTCGATGCCGAGGGTTTTAGTGATGTGAAGATTGATTTCCTTGGAGGCGAACCCGCCGCGCGCACCGACCCCGATGATCCGTTCGTAAAAATCGTGTTGGATACGGCTGAGGAAATTTATGATGCGAAGATGGAGATCGTGCCCATGATCGGCGGATCGGGGCCCAACTACCCGTTCGTTCATGACCTGGGCCTGCCCGTTGTGACGATGGGCCACGGCTACCCTGACACAAAAGCCCATGCCCCCAACGAAAACATTCGCATTGATTTGTACGTGCAACATTCCAAGCACATGGTACGTGTGATCAAAGAGTTTGCGAAGTAAAAATTTCCGTCATTGCGAGGCGCCGTCCTGAGCGAAGCGTACGAAGTCGAAGGATGGCGCCGAAGCAATCTCCTGCAAAGTTGGGGATTGCTTCACCCCTCGCCTTTTGAGGCTCGGGGTTCGCAATGACGATGCGCCGTACAAAGTGACCTTTTTCACTCCAAATTAGTGACGTTCTTTTTCGAAATCTTGCTTATAATCCATTTGTAACAAATTTCACGATTAAGTTTTTTCAATACATTTGGAGGCTACAATGTTTGTCGGTGAAAGAATGTCCCACCCTGTAATTACGGTCTCGCCTGAGGCCTCGATCCATGATGCGCTCGCCATGTTCAAGAAGGAACACATCCGCCGCGCGCCCGTCACCAAAGACGGCAAGTTGATCGGCATCGTATCTGAGCGTGATCTGTTGAACGCATCCCCTTCCCCAGTGACCAGCTTGAGTGTGTGGGAGATGAACTACCTGATCAGCAAAGTGACCGTGAAGCAGGTGATGAACAAAAAGGTCAAGACCATCGATGTAAACACCCCCATCGAAGAAGCCGCCCGCATCATGGCAGATTTGAAAATTGGCGGCCTGCCCGTTCTGCGCTCTGGCAAGGTTGTCGGCATGATTACGGAAACCGACCTGTTCAAAATCCTGCTCGAGCTGATGGGCGCGCGTACCAAGGCAATCCGCGTTACCGCCGCCATTGACGATAAACCTGGCGCTCTGGCGAAGGTCACCAAAGCCATCGCCGAAGCAGGCGGAAACTTCATCTCCTTCGGCCAGTTTGCAGGCGACGACCCCAGCACAAAGACCCTCACCTTCAAAGTGGCTGGCATCAAGAAGGATGAAGCGAAAAAGGCGCTCGCCAACACCGTAAAGAAATTCTGGGATATTCGGCAGAGTTAACAACGCCCCATCCAAAACAGCCCACAGTGAAACTTGTGGGCTGTTTTTTTATTTTCCAGGACTTACGCAAAACCTTGATAGAGTCCACTAATCTCCACGAATTTACGCTAATCCTTTTAAAAATTCGCGGGGATTGGCGGACAAAATATAAACCACACTTAAGCATGGTCCTACCGCCTTTTCACGATCTACTGATTTTCCATGTTATGGTTATTGCCAAGCCTGGCGGCGCGCAGGGCAGGTCAACTGGGTGAAGGCGTTATACTGCCCGCCAGCAAAACCATAGTGGCTCATGTGTAGACTCTGTGCAATAGATCAAAACCTTTTAACGCGTTCTCTACCGTACATTTTAGAATCGGGACGCTGATGAACGCAGAAAAACGCAGATTTTATTCTTTTTTATCAGCGAAATCAGCGTTTTTCTGCGTCCAAAAAGATTTTGTACGGTAGAGAATTAACGCGAACACTTGCGCCGCGCGCCAGTGCGGTGTTACGCAAATTGGGCGAATAACGCGAATTTTTTTCGCGTCATTCGTCTCATTCGAAAAATTCGCGTTAAGTTTTTTTCTCTTTGAAAGTCCGGGCGTTCAGCCTGCACACTCTTTACACATGAGCCACCATGGTTTATGTGGGAGAGTCCGCTGGTGGAAGTCACTGGGCCATAAAGATCGAATGATTTTGGAGAGTTCATCATCACCATCATAAATCGTAAATTGTTATAATCCCTGCCATGTCCAAACCTAAACTGATCCCCTATCTCGAAGCATTGTTCGCCGTGGTTGTCTGGGGCGCGTCTTTCATTGCCACAAAAATCGCCGTGGGGCAAATCTCCCCCATCGCCGTGGTGTGGATTCGCTTTGCGATGGGCATTCCCATCCTGTTCGCGGCGGTGGCACTGCGCAAACAATTTGCATTCCCCAAAGGCAGTGAATGGCTGTACTTCACCCTGCTTGGATTTCTAGGAATTACCTTTCACCAGTGGCTCCAATCCAACGGACTGAAAACCGCGCAAGCCACCACCACCGCATGGATCGTCGCCACATCCCCGGCGTTTATCGCCATCCTCGCATGGCTGATCCTCAAGGAAAAACTCAAGTTCCTGCAATCATCGGGCATTGTGCTGGCGATGATCGGCGTGCTGGTCGTGGTCAGCAAGGGAGATTTTTCCACACTCGCAATCGGCAGGTTCGGCACGGCGGGCGATTTTCTCATCCTCATCAGCGCGGTCAACTGGGCGGTGTTCTCCATCCTCTCGCGGCACGGGTTAAAGAATCACCCGTCCACGCGGCTCACATTTTGGGTCATGACCATCGGCTGGCTGATCACATCCGTTGCCTTTTTCGCGCAGGGCAAAATGGTCGAAATCACCCAACTCGATTCACGCGGCTGGTGGGCAATGATCTTCCTCGGCATCTTTACCACGGGCTTCGCCTACATCGCCTGGTTCGACGCCCTCGCCCAACTGCCCGCCGCACAAACAGGCGCATTCCTTTTCATCGAGCCGCCCTCGAGCATGATCGTCGCCGCAATCGTTCTGAAAGAACAAATTACACCTGCGGCCATCCTCGGCGGTGCGGTGATTTTAATCGGCATCTGGCTGGTAAACAGACAGGGATGAATTAGGAAGGATGAAGGATGAAGGCAAGAACAACGCCCAATGCAAACATTGATAAAACAGAAAATGGATACCTTCTGAAAATTCCAGCAGGAGATTCCTCCAGCTACCGCTTTGCCCAGATCGATGACTATTTCGGACTCTCACGCAGGAAGTTTCCGCATCATTCCCTAACGTTGAGCCTGCGTGCAAAAACCTCGAGCAGTTCCCTCCCCGGAACATGGGGCTTCGGGTTGTGGAACGACCCATTCGGGATGTCGCTTGGGTTTGGGGGGAAGCGCTGGCAACTGCCAACTCTGCCAAATGCAGTTTGGTTTTTCGGCGCATCACAGCAAAACTATCTTTCATTCACAGACAACAAACCCGCACAGGGATTTTTAGCGCAATCCTTTCGCTCGCCAAAATTTCATCCACTTTTGATTCCTGCGGGGTTGGCGCTTCCATTTTCAAGAAAACAAACAAGAAAACTATTGGGAAAAATAATTGAGGAAGATTCAGTGGGATTATCGAGCGCAGAAACTTGCACCCGCAACTCGACCAGCAAGCTGGTCAACTCCAGAGTGGATCCAACTCAATGGAACAGATACAGGCTCGAGTGGAGTAAGAAGCGCGTGGCCTGGTATGTGGATGATGCTCTCGTGTTCGAGTCGCCTGTAAGTCCGAATCCGCTGCTGGGGCTGGTCATCTGGATCGATAATCAATTTGCCGCGTTTCCCCCGGATGGAAAAATCGGGTTCGGAGTTTTGGAAAACCCCGAACCCGCGTGGCTGGAAATTTCTGATTTGAGTCTGGTTTAGAAAAGCCCAGGCCAGAACTGCGGCAGGAAAGTGCGCAGAAGCGCATCCACAATGAGGCCGAGGATGAGGAAACCGCCAAACCTGCGGTTCTGCTGGAAGGCAAAACCAGAGAACCACACAGGCCAGACAGGCCAGCCTTCGGGGGCCTGCGCGGGGCGGGGAGTGTTCAACGCCTTCAACACCATGAGGGCTTCTTTGTAGGCAAGGAAAACGATGAGCATGGCGGGGGTGAAATAGCGTGGCACAAAAACCAGGTAGGCAATGACAAGATAGATCAGCGCGATGGCGATCTGATCCACACGGCGGGCGGCGGCCTCCCCCACGCGGACAGGGAATGTGCCGACGCCTTTGGTTTTGTCATCATCGTGCTTGTCGATGTGCTTGGCGATGTTGATGCTGGCAACGCTCAAGCCAAACGGGATGCCCGCAATGACCACGTTCCAATTCCAGAGATCGGTAAGCACGAAGTACACGCCCGCGATCATAATCGGTCCCCAGATCAGGAAGATGGCGAATTCGCCCAGCCCCCAATATTTGAAGGGATAGGTGTATGCAAGCAGTACCACTGCGCCAAAGGCGAAAAGGTATAGGGTGGTTGTGGAAAAATTTGTATGAAACAACGCGTACACACCTGCCAGCACAGCCAGTGCGCCGCTGACAATGAACCAACGAATCGAGGTGGAGGTGTCCCAGAATTTCTGCACCAGCGGATGAACGCCGTACTGGGTGCGGAAGTAATTGTCATTGTCCACGCCGCGGGTGTAGTCTGTGTAATCGTTGAGGATGTTGTTCGTGCCGTGCGCGATGAACAAGCCGAGGGTAACAATAAGGAAGGTCAGCCAGTCGAAGCGCCCATCGCGGGCGGCGAGGATTCCCGCAATTACGCAGGAATAAACGGTGACCAACGTCACCGCGGAACGGGTGGCGATCAACCATTTTGAAACGACATCGAGCGCATCCCACTCTTTTTTATCGTCCATTTTGATGAGTTGCCAGGAGGCTTTGCGCCACATGGCGAAATTGATATTCATAATACTCTCTCCTTGAGTAAAAATTTAACGGCTTGCTGGGTATTAAGCGTTCAAAAAATTATACAACCGTTAATATGAAATGCGGTCTTTATTACATCCCCAGTTTTTTTGCCTCGTTCCAAAAGGCGTCCATCTCTTCCAAAGTCATGTCGGATAAATTGCGTCCCTGCGTTTTCGCGCCTTTTTCCACATAGCCGAAGCGCTTCTTGAATTTCAGGTTCGCTTCCCGCAATGCAGACTCTGCATCCACTTTGCGCCAGCGGGCGAGGTTGACCAGCACGAAGAACAGGTCGCCCAGTTCGGAGGTCACTTCTTCGAGATTTTGCGCCTGCTTGATCTCTTCGATTTCTTCGCGGATTTTGTCCAGCACGCCTTCGATCTCAGGCCAGTCAAAGCCCACGCGGGCGGCGCGGTCTTGATATTCCTGGGCCTGGTTCAACGCAGGCAGAATTGAGGGGACTCCATCCAACAGCCCCTTATCCTCTTTCTTCCCGCCTCTTTCCTTCTCTTTTAGCTTTTCCCAATTTTGCAAAACGCCATCCACATCATCGAGTTTGAGGTCTCCAAACACGTGCGGGTGGCGGCGGACGATCTTGTCGTAAATATGTTTTACAACTTCTGTGATCGAAAAATCCTTTGCCTCGCTGGCGATCTGGGCATTCAGGATAATTTGCAAGAGCAGGTCGCCGAATTCCTCGCGCATTCCAGCCGTGTCATTTGCATCAATCGCGGCTAGCGCTTCGTAGGATTCTTCGAGCAGGTGTTTGCGCAGGGTTTGGTGAGTCTGCTCCTTGTCCCACGGACAGCCGTCCTGCGGGGCGCGGAGGTGAGCCACGATCTCAGCGAAGGATTCAAAGGATGTCCCCTCCCCCAGCGCAGGAATGTACAAGCAGGCGGAGGAAGAAAAATCACCTGAATCCAACATTCCCAATCTTTCCTCTTTCTTCTTTCCTCCATCGACAATAAAAACTTCATGTTCATCAGGGTAATTTGCCAGCAACACCGTCTTCACCTGCAAGGCCAGTTCACGCGAATCAACGCCGAAGATCAGCGTGTCCACATCGGGCGGGGTGGGAGGAAAATGCGCGGATGAAAATACCTGCGCTTCGAGCAGGGTCAATTTTGAGGGCGGGGTGAGGCGCAGTGTGTCGAATGCAGAAGAGATCAAATTAATATCCATGAAAATCTCCGTTAAAAGCGTAATTGGTAATTCGTAAATTACGAATTACCAATTACGAACTGAGTTCGGGTTTATGAAAACTAGCGTTTGGTGTAGGTTGGAGCCTTGCGGGCTTTCTTGAGGCCTGGCTTTTTGCGTTCCTTCACGCGGGCGTCGCGGGTGAGCAAGCCCTTTTTGCGGAGGGCGGATGTCCAGTCTGCGTTGATGATCTGGAGTGCGCGGGCAACGCCGAGGCGTACCGCTTCGGTCTGGCCTGTGGTGCCGCCGCCGCTGACGAGAACGCTGACATCGTATTTGGCCGCTTCCTGACCGACTGCGCTGAACGGGCGCAGAATGTCAGCAAGGTCGCCCATGCGAGGAAAGTACACCGCGCCGTCTTTTTCGTTGACGGTCATCTTGCCGGAGCCGGTCATAAGGCGCACGCGGGCGGTGCTTTCCTTGCGGCGTCCAATGCCTTCATAATATTGAGCCATATTCACTTACCTCTTTATTCCATAACTTGCGGGTTTTGCACCGCGTGGGGATGATCGGGGCCAGCATAGATCTTCAGGCGCTTGAGAACGGCGCGTCCCATGCGGTTGTGCGGCAACATGCCCCACACAGCATCGCGCAAAGCGCGGTCAGGATATGTGGCAAGCTGGTCGCGAAGAGAAATGCTCTTCAAACCACCGGGGTATCCCGAATGGCTGTAGTAGATCTTCGATTCAAGTTTGGAGTGGGTCTTGGTACCGGTCACGGTTACGCGTTCGGTATTCACCACCACCACAAAATCACCCATCTCCACGCCGGGCGTGAAAGTGGGCTTGTGCTTTCCAAGCAGAACACGCGCAACTTGCGCGGCCAAACGGCCCAGGGTCTGCCCTTCTGCATTTACCAAAATCCAGTTGCGCTGAATCTCAGCGGCTTTCGGATAGTACGTCTTCTGTTGCACTTTCGTCTCTCCGTTTCCTTAATATCATTTCAAATGATCAATAATTTACTTTTGTTAGTGTCAGCCCGTTCGAGGGAGCCAGCCCCGAGAGAAGTTTTCCCTGCTTCGATAAAGCATGTTGGACTTTCTCTACCGAGCTTTTTCCCAGAGCAAGCGACACCTGCACAAATACCAGTCTTCTTACCATGCGATATAAAAACGCATCTGCCTGAACTTCAAACTGCCACTCACCATTCGGCATTTTTCTCCACTCGGTCTTTGCCACCGTCCGCACCGTTGTCCCTTTTGGGGTTGTCGGGGAACCGAAGGCGGCAAAATCATGTGTGCCGAGGAAGATGCCTGCGTTCTGGTTGAGGGCATTTCCATCCAGGGATGGCCAGACCCGCCATGCGTACCGTTCGCGCAACGGGTCGCGGATCGGTTCGCAAAACAGTCTGTAGCAGTACGTCCGCGAAATTGCATCGAACCGCGGATGAAAATCTGCCGGGGCTGGGCGAACGCTTTTTACAGCAAGATCAGGTGGAAGGTCCGCATTGAGCGCTTTGAGCAGTTTGTCTGCCGTGTGCGCCCATTCAAAGTCGAATGCGGCCACCTGTCCTGTTGCATGAACTCCTGTGTCTGTTCTGCCAGCCATAAGGACCGACCTGTCAGACCAGCCGAGATTGCGAAGGGCTTTTTCAAACTCGCCCTGCACAGTTCGGGAGTTCGCCTGCCGCTGACTGCCCGTAAACCCGGAGCCATCGTAGGCAAGGGTAACCTGGTAACGTGCCATAAAAGAGACTAGAGATTAGTTATTCGAGGCTGGTCTCTAGTTTCTAGTCTCTATTCCTCTACCAATTCAAGAACCACCATTTCGGCAGAGTCGCCGAGGCGGGGTCCAAGTTTGGTGACGCGGGTGTAACCACCATTGCGGGTTGCAAAGCGGGGGGCAATTTCGTCAAACAGGCGTTTGATGATCTGGTTGTCGCCCAGTTTGGAAATGGCGAGGCGGCGGGCGTGAACTTTCTGTTCGGGGGTGCCGCTTTCGCTGTTCTTGGCAAGGGTAATCAGGCGTTCGGCGTCACCGCGAATCGCGGCGGCCTTGGCCTTGGTGGTTTGAATCCGTTCGTGCGTAAAAAACTGTTTGATCAGGTTGCGGCGCAGAGCAATACGCGAGCTCGTTGTGCGTCCCAACCGATAACCTGCTACTGAATGTCGCATCTCTTAACTCTCCGAGGATGAATCATTTTTCATGAAGCCCTTCTCGTGCATTTTGTCGCGAAGCTCATCGAGACTCTTCTCGCCAAAATTGCGGATGGACATGACCGCGGTCTCGCCTTTTTCGAGGAGGTCGAGCACATCACCAACGGTGGTGATGCCGGTGCGCTTCAAGGAGTTGAAGACACGCACGGAAAGGTCCAGGGCTTCCACCGGCGTTTCCGCCAGTTCACTGCTCAAACGGCTTCCGGAAGATTCGCGTTCGACTGCCACTGTCAACATCTCTTCGTTGATGCCTGCAACATAGCGCAGGTGATCGATGAGAATGCGGGCGGAGGAACTGAGCGCGCGTTCCGGGGAAATGGTGCCGTCTGTCCAGATTTCCAAAATCAATTTGTCGTAGTTGGTGCTCTGCCCCACGCGGGCTGAAGCCACCTCCCAATTGACGCGTTTTACAGGGCTGAAGATCGCATCCACCGGCAGTTCGCCGATGGGCATGTGCCCTGCGCGTTCATTGGCTGGAGAGTAGCCGCGGCCACGCTCGACTACGAATTCGATATCGTGCTTGGCCTTGGCGCCGTCCACAGTGAAGAGGTACGTGTCGGGATTGACGATCTCGATCTCGGCGGGGGTGATAATATCCGCCGCAGTGACCGTTCCCTCGCCACGCACTTCGAGTTGCATTCGGGCGCTGTCGACGCCATCCATTTTGATGCGGACTTGTTTGACCTGCAACATGACTTGGATGACATCTTCCCGTACGCCGGGGATGTCGCTAAATTCGTGCAGCACATCCGAAAGGCGCAGAGAGGTAATTGCTGTTCCCTCCAGAGAGGAGAGCAACACGCGGCGCAGGGCATTGCCCAACGTCACGCCGTAGCCGCCCTCTAGTGGGCTGATTGTGAATTTGCCATAATTTCGAGCTTCTGCTTCGCGCTCGATTTTTGGCATAACCATGTTCGTAATGATACCCGTCACGGTTCACCTGTCCCTTTTGATAATGCGCACCGGGCCGCGTACCAGCTATCAGGTCCGACCCGAGGCGCAACTGGAGGAATAATTAGCGTCTGGAGTAGTATTCGACGATCAATTGTTCGTCGAGACTTCCGTCAATTTCAGCGCGTTCCGGCATCCGGGCCACGGAACCAGCCATGGATTTAACATCGCGGCTGAGCCAGCTTGGAGCGTTGCGCTTTTCGGCGTATACGTTCAAATCTTTGAAATAGGTCAACTTGCTGGAGCCTTCGCGGATTGCAACGATATCGCCTTCACCCAGGAGCATGGAGGGAACGTCGGTGCGGCGGCCGTTAACAACGAAGTGGCCATGAGACACAAGCAAGCGGGCTTGCGAGCGGCTGGATGCAAAGCCGAGACGGAAGATTACATTATCGAGACGGGATTCGAGGATTTGAAGCAAGTTCAAACCGGTGAGGCCGCGGCGTGTGATCGCTGTATCGTAGTAGCGGCGGAACTGACGTTCCAGCACGCCGTAGATGCGGCGAGCCTTCTGCTTGGCGCGCAACTGTCGGGCAAAGTCGGAGACTCGCCCTGTACCCATGCCTTTACCGCCGCCGCGTCCTGCGGTGCGGCCGTGCTGGCCGGGAGCGAAACTGCGCTTGTCAAAGGAGCATTTTGGTGTAAAGCAACGCTCGCCCTTGAGGAAGAGTTTTTCACCCTCGCGGCGGCAAAGTTTACAAACCGGACTTAATAATTTAGCCATATATCAAGAACCTCATCAATTACACGCGTCGCTTTTTCGGAGGACGGCAGCCGTTGTGCGGTACTGGCGTAATATCTGAAATGGAGCGAACTTTCAAACCCATCGACTGGACGGCACGGATGGCGTTCTCACGACCGGGTCCGGGGCCTTTCACAAAAAGTTCCACTTCCTGCAAGCCAAGCTGTTGGGCGGCTTTCAAAGCCTGCTCAGCGGCAAGGCGCGCGGCAAAGGGGGTGCTTTTGCGTGAACCCTTGAAGCCAGCAGAGCCTGCGGAACCCCAGGCAACTGTGTTGCCTTCGGTATCTGTAACAGTGACGATGGTATTGTTAAAGGAGGCGAATACATGTACCTGTCCGGAGGACAGGGTACGCTTCCCTTTTTTCGCGCCAGTGGCGCGGCGGGTGGAACGAACACTCTGAGCCATGTTTCTTTATTTACCTTTCGGACAGGATTATTTCTTGGCGCCCTTGCGACGACCACGACCAGCAACCGTTTTCTTGGTGCCTTTACGGGTGCGCGCATTTGTCTTTGTGCGCTGACCGTTTACGGGCAGGTTGCGGCGGTGACGCAAGCCGCGATACGAGCCAATTTCGATCAGGCGCTTGATGTTCATTTGAACTTCGCGGCGCAGATCGCCTTCGACCTTGAAATTTTTGGAGACAACTTCGCGAATCGCGGAAACTTCCGCTTCGCTTAAATCCTTGATGCGCGTATCAGGGTTGATCTTGGTTTGAGCCAAAATCTTCTGAGCGCGGGTTGGGCCGATACCAAAGAGGTAGGTCAATCCAACTTCAACCCGCTTATTGCGGGGGAGGTCAACACCTTCAATTCTCGCCATAGGTCACCAGACTACCCCTGTCTTTGTTTATGTTTTGGATTTTCGCAAATGATAAAGATTACTCCCTTGCGCCGTACGATACGGCACTTGGCACAACGTTTGCGAATGGAGGGCGAAACTTTCATGAAAAATCTCCTTGCTTGCGGCTGTACTTTTGACAGCCAAAGGTCTGATTATACTGTTTGTTTTACAAATCGTCCACATTAAACGGTTGTCTGTGACTGTCACAAGACAGTCAGGATGAGGGGGTCTCCTTCGGTGACGGCGACTGTATGTTCAAAATGCGCCGTCAAAGACCCATCAGCAGAAACAACCGTCCACTTATCCGGCAGGACGCGGGTTTCATGCGTCCCGATGAGCACCATTGGCTCCAAAGCGATGGTAACGCCTGGGCGGAGCAACAAGCCGGTTCCCGCCATGCCGATATTTGGCACCTGGGGGCCTTCGTGCATTTCCTTCCCGACGCCATGCCCGGTGTATTCACGGGTGACATGGAAGCCATGGTTTTCCACATACTTCTGTATCGCCGCCGAAATGTCACCCGTGCGTTTGCCTTTGCGCATATTTTCGATGCCAGCAAACAGCGCGCCTTCCGTGACCTCGAGCAGTTTCGCCGCTTCGGGGGAAATCTCCCCTACTCCGGCAGTGAAAGCGGAGTCTGCGACAAAACCTTCAAAGATGGTTCCGCAGTCTATCGAGACGATATCCCCTTCCTTCAGCTTGCGCTTCGGGTGGGGAATTCCATGCACCATCTCGTCATTGATACAGACGGTGATGGATGCAGGATATGGCGGACGACCGTAGCCTTTGAATGGCGATACACATCCGTGTGACTTCAGCGCTTCCTCAGCAGCCGCGTTGAGGTCTGCCGTTGCCACACCAGGTTGTAAATGTTCTCGTACCTTTGCCAGAACAGCGGCATTGATGCGTCCTGCTTCCCGCATGATCTTGAGTTGCGCAGGGGTTTTGATGTTGATCTGGCGATCCGAGCTCATTTTATTCAGCCTACTTTTCAACAGAGCCTGTCTTTCGCTCTGCATACTCACAATTATTGTTTCTTCAATGCGGCGAGCAGTATGTGGGTTACCTGCTCGACGGTTTGCATTCCGTCCACCTCGACCAGTTTTCCGCTCTTTCGGTAGTATTCAACCAGATGGATGGTCTGTTCGAGATAAACATGAATTCGTTTTGTGACCGTTTCAACCTTGTCATCGTCACGCTGGTACAACTCGGAGCCATCTGCGTCACAAACTCCGGCCTGTTTGGGCGGGCTGAATTTTTGATGGTAGATGTGACCATGTTCGCGGCAGGTCCAACGCCCGCTGACACGTTCGATAATAACGGCCTCGTCTCCAGTGATGTATGGAACTACATTCACCTGGCTGCCAAATTCGGAGAGCATCTTTTCGAGCGCGTCTGCCTGTGCCGGGGTGCGGGGAAATCCGTCGAGAATTGCACCAGCTTCACAGTCCGGGCGGGAGATGCGGTCCCGTATCATGTTGATGGTTACATCGTCCGGTACCAGTTCGCCTTTATCCATGAAGGATTTGGCAAGTTTGCCGAGTTCTGTTTGATTTTTAAGGTTTTCGCGGAAGAGGTCTCCAGAAGAGACATGCGCGAGTTTTGTCGTTTCAGCCAAAATTTTGGCCTGGGTTCCTTTACCAACACCGGGGGGACCGAGCAGGACGATAAAGGTCGCCATAAGACTCCTTAGCGAACGAGCAGTGAATCTTGGTAGCCGTGGAGCTTGAGTTCGGCGTCAATATTTTGGAAGGTGTCTCGCACCACGCCGACTACGATGAGCAAGCCTGACGATGAGACGAGGAAAATACCAGTCTGTGAGCTTGCGGCGGCGAGACCGAATACACCGAGTAACAAACCAAGCAGGAAGGGCATGATGGCAACCATGCCGAGGAACAAAGCGCCGACCAGGGTAATGCGCCTTTGAACGGCGCTCAAATATTTTTGAGTTGGAGCGCCTGTATGAACACCTGGGACAGTTGCACCGACTTTCTTTAGGTTGTCACCGTAATTCTGCTGGTCGAACAGGACCGAGGTGTAGAAGAAGGTGAAGACGACAACCATGAAGAAGTAGATTGTCCAGTATCCCCAGTTGCTTGTGCCGGTGGCGCCAAAGAAGTTCTGGATACTTGTAAAAAATTCAGCAACGCCCGGGTTTTCACTTTGCGTAAAGTAGCTGGCAAGGATGGTTGGAAACTGCAATATGGCGCTTGCGAAGATCAACGGGATCATGCCGGAGAGATTCACCATCAAAGGCAGGGTGCCTTTGACGGGCATGGACATGCGGCTACCCATACGGCGCCCAGGATACATCACGGGTACGTTGCGGCGTCCTTGTTGAACGTAGACGATAGCGAAGACTGTGAGAACAATGATCACAATGGTAAGGATGAGCATGATCCAGCGGGTTGTCTCGTCTGCGAGCAATGAAGCAAGGTTTGCAGGGAGGCGGGAGACAATGCCTGCAAAAATAATTAGGGAAAGTCCCTGTCCACGAATTCCATACTCGGAAATCAATTCACCGAGCCAGATAGCGAACATGGTACCGGCTGTCATGGCGATTAAGACTGTTGTGGATTGCAACCATGTCTCTCCCAAAAATCCGAAGGGGAGAATGGCCTGTCCAATATTTTGAATGGATAGCGAATTGAAAATATTGATCTGCCCGATTGCGGAAAGCGCGGCCATCGGCACGGCAAGGTAGTATGTCCACTTTTCCTGCCAGCGGCGTCCCTCGCGGGGGTCTTCCTGCATTTTGCGTTGCAGGGATGGGATGATCGGGATCAAGAGTTGCAAAATGATCTGGGCAGTGATGTAGGGATAGACGCCCATGGACAGCAATGAGAAGTTGGAGACGGTGCCTCCAGAGAGCATATCCAGAAAACCGAAAAAGCCTCCGCTGCCCGCTGCGGATTGGCGGAATGCGGCGAGAACTTCGAAATTAACACCGGGAGCGGGTACATTTGCCGCAAGCCTGTAAATCGCCAAAATAACAAAGGTGACGATCAGTTTGCGGCGAATGTCTTCCGACTTCCAGAGGTAACGCCAGCCTGAAAAGGTGTTCTTCATGCAAAGTATCCTTTAATAAGGGTTAGGCGATCAATTCAACAATGCCGCCAGCCTTTTCGATCTTGGCTTTGGCGCCAGCGCTGACGCGATGAACGCGAATCTTGAGGGGGACGGTAATCTCTCCGCGGCCCAGAACAACTGTCGGGTTGCGTGAATCGCGGAGGAGACGGACATTTTCGAGGGTTTCCGGTGTCACTTCCTCATTGGCTTTGAAAGCCTGGGAAAGCTGATCCAGGTTTACTTCATTGAAGAAGACCTGGTTTGGGGGGGTAAATCCCTCACCGCGGATGAATGGGAGGCGGCGGAAGAACGGGAGGTTGCCACCCTGACGATAGGCGTGGCCGCCTTCGCCGGAGCGCGCGCCCGCGCCTTTGGTGCCGCGACCGGCAGTTTTACCCTGCCCCGCCGAGATACCACGGCCCACACGCTTTCTATTCTTTTTTGACCCAACATTGGGTACGAGATCGTGTAGTTTCATAATAATTACCTACTCTTCGATCTTGAGCAAATGGATGATTTTGTTCAACATGCCGCGCAATGCGGGGGTATCCTTGTGCTCAACAGTTTGATGTAATCGGCGCAAGCCGAGCGCTTTGACGGTGGCTTTTTGGTCTTTTGGAAAGCCAATGTCGCTCTTGACCCAGGTTACGCGCAGGGTTTTGCTGGAGGTTTCTTTCTTAGGCATGTTGCTTCCTCCGTTCCCAGAATGGGAGCAGTTCGTCAGCGCGTTTGCCGCGGCGGGCGGCTTCGAGAACCGGTGAGCGCAAGCCATCCAAAGCGTCAAAGGTTGCCATCACCACATTGAGAACGTTCGCGCTTCCCATGGATTTGGTGAGGATATCGCGCACACCAGCCACTTCCAAAACTGCACGGACGCCGCCTGCGGCAATAACGCCTGTACCAGCCGAAGCGGGTTTGAGGAATACCTTTGCGCCTGCAACCTTCCCCAGTGATTCATGAGGAATGGTAGTGCCTGAGGTGTTCACTACGCGCAAGTCTTTGCGGGCGCGCTCGGAAGCTTTACGCATCGCATCTGGAACGGCGTTTGCCTTGCCAACGCCCATACCGATGGTGCCTTTCTTATCGCCAACAACAACAGTCACGCGAAAGCGAAAGCGGCGGCCGCCTTTGACGACTTTTGCAACGCGGGCAATTTCGATCACGCGCTCTTCAAAGGCGTCCTGCGTTTCAAACTGCTGTTTTTCATTAAATTGATTTTCTGCCATATCTTTCTCCAGGTACGTGGTAACGACTTACCCACAGGGCGTCGCTACTACAACTTTTAGAATTGCAAGCCGCCTTCGCGCGCGCCATCGGCCAAAGCCTTGACCCGCCCGACATAACGAAAACCACCACGGTCAAAAACGACGGAAGAAATTCCCTTGGATTTGGCGCGTTCTGCAACGGCCTGGCCAATGGCTTTCGCCTGTTCGGTTTTCTTCATGCCCTTCATCTTCTCGCGCAAATCCTTGTCAACTGTGGATGCTGAGACCAGGGTATTCCCCTGAACATCATCGATGATCTGGGCATAAATACCGCTGAGGCTCTTGAACACGTTCAAGCGAGGGCGAACTGGCGTGCCGGAAACATGCTTGCGAACGCGGGTATGACGGCGCTCACGAGCGAGGGAACGACTCTTATTAGCCATGGATTACTTGGCTCCTTTCCCGGCCTTGCCAGCTTTGCGGCGAACCCGCTCGCCCTGGTAGCGTATGCCTTTGCCGTGGTATGGCTCTGGCGGACGTACCTTGCGAACATTCGCGGCGATCTGGCCGACCAGTTCTTTATCGAAGCCCAGCACCTTGATCTGGCGGGTCTTCGCATCTGTTTCAAATGACACACCGGCCGGTGGGTCCATCTTAACCGGGTGTGAATAACCAACAAACAGGGCGAGTTTCTTTCCGTCCATTTCGGCGCGGTATCCCACACCTTCCACTTCCAGAACCACTTCAAAACCCTTGCTAACGCCGTGAATCATATTCGCAAGCACAGCGCGTGTAGTACCATGCAGAGCGCGCTCTGCAGGATCCTCGGAATTACGGGTGATGTTCAACTGGTTATCTTCCATTTTGATACCCACCAATTTGGAAAACTCCCGTTGCAATTCACCTTTCGGGCCCTTGACGCGAACCTGGGAACCATTCAGTTCCACTTGCACGCCGCTGGGAATATCTACAGGTAATCGACCAATGCGAGACATGATAAACCTCCTACCACACCTTGCAGATGATCTCGCCGCCCACGCCCAACTGTCTGGCGCGCGCACCGGTCATAACACCCTTGGGGGTCGAGAGAATGGCAACGCCAATTCCCGAAAGCACCCACGGAATGTCCGTCTTCTTGGTGTAGATACGGCGGCCAGGCTTGCTGACACGTTCCAGGCCTGTGATTACCGCACGTCGCTGGCGACGTTCGCCAACATATTTAATCTTTACACGCAGGACTTTTTGACCTTCGTGTTCACCATCGACCACTTCGAATCCTTCGACAAAACCTTCATCTTTGAGGATTCGGGCGATCTCCACTTTAATCTTTGAGTTGGGCATTGCAACCTGGGCATGACCTGCCAGCACAGCATTGCGAATGCGAGTCAACATATCAGCGATTGGATCAGTAAATGACATGATCTACCTCCGCCTGGGGCTACCAGGACGCCTTTACGACGCCGGGGATTTTGCCCGTCAACGCCAGCTCACGGAAACAAATGCGACATAGGCCGAAGCGGCGAATAAAGCCGCGTGGGCGTCCACAACGCTGACAACGATTCCGTACTTGAACGGCATGTTTGCGGCGCAGCTCACGATATTGCATACATTTTTTTGCCATAGGTTAAGCATCCTTCTTGCTACTGAACGGCATTCCGAGCAATTGCAATAATGCGCGTGCCTCATCATCATTTTGGGCAGAGGTCACAATGGTGACTTCCATGCCGCGCAATTTATCGATTTTGTCATACTCGATTTCAGGGAAAACCAACTGGTCCTTGAGGCCGAGAGTATAGTTTCCGCGGCCGTCAAAGGCATTGGCTGAAATGCCGCGGAAATCGCGGACACGAGGCAGGGCAATATTGACCAAACGGTCATAAAAAGCCCACATACGGGGACCACGCAAGGTCACTTTGGCGCCAATCAAACGACCTTCACGCAGTTTGAAGTTCGCAATACTTTTGCGCGCCTTCGTCTGCACCGGCTTCTGGGTGGTGATCTGCATCAAATCAGAGGTGGCGGCATCGAGAGCCTTTGGGTTATCCATTGCCTCACCGAGGCCGATATTCACCACAATCTTCTCAATGCGCGGAACCTGCATCACGTTCTTGAAGCCGAACGACTTGAACAGGGCCGGGGCCACTTCCTTGTTATAGAGTTCTTGCATTCTGTTCATCTTTATTCACTCCACGGCCTAATCAATCGCGGCCTCGCAATTCTTACAAACGCGATGCGCCCCATCGTCGTCACGCTGGACTGCGACGCGCGTAGGCTCGCCGCATTTTGGGCAGACAAGCATCACATTTGAAATATCAACGGGCCCTTCAAACTGAATGCGACCCGGGTTGATGTTACGTCCCTGCTGGGTCTGCACTTGTTTTTGATGTTTGGTGCGAATATTCACACCCTGTACGACCACACGGCGGTCATCCAAAATTACATTGATGACCTCGCCCCGCTTGCCTTTATCTTCGAGGCGGCCGCTGATCACTTCCACTGTATCGCCTTTGCGAATCTTAACTTTCATTCTTTGCTCCTACAGCACTTCCGGGGCCAGCGACACGATCTTCATGTAGCCCATGTCGCGCAATTCGCGCGCGACCGGCCCAAAGATACGAGTGCCCCTCGGGTTTTCGCCATCAGCATCCAGAATGACCGCGGCGTTATCATCAAAGCGGATGTATGAGCCATCTTCGCGACGCCATTCCTTCGTGCAGCGCACAATGACGGCCTTTACAACTTCACTTTTCTTCACCGAACCTTGCGGCGCCGCTGCTTTTACAGTGGCAACTACAATATCACCGATGGACCCGTACTTTCGGCGGGAACCACCCAGCACATGAATGACAAGCAGTTCACGCGCGCCAGTGTTATCGGCTACTTTCAATCGAGACTCATGCTGAATCATGATTTATTCTCCCACACCCTGATCGGCAGTACGGGTCTCACGCTTGAGTACTGACTCAACAGCCCAACGCTTGTCACGTGATAATGGGCGGGTTTCAACGATCTGAACCTCATCACCCATCTGACAGCCGATCTCGTCATGTGCCTTCACCCGCATACTGGAAAACACCACCTTTTTATAGAGGGGATGGCGAAACTTGCGAGTAATCTCCACCACAACGGTTTTGGTCATTTTATTGCTGGTTACTACGCCAGTCATACGACGACGATTGTTCATTTTGCACCTTCCACAGCGGCGCGCTCAGTCTCGCGCAGGATCGTTTCCATGCGAGCGATATCACGGCGCAAGACTGTCAGGCGGCTGGAGTCGGTCAATTGACCCGTTACCTGTTGAAAGCGCAGTTTCATCATCTCATCACGTGCATCCGCCAATTTTGTGCGAATTTCCTCCGCGCCCAATTTGCGAATTTCTTCCACTTTCATTGCCTTCATAATTATTCTCCTCCTGCGTGGCGCGCCACGACTTTGGTCTTGATGGAGAATTTATATTGAGCGCTTTTCAAAGCGGCAACTGCAATCTCTTCCGCCAAACCACTGACCTCGAACATAATACGGCCTGGTTTGACCGGGGCAACGTAATATTCCACATTACCTTTACCAGAACCCATGCGGGTTTCGGGTGGCTTATGCGTGAACGGCTTGGCCGGGAATATACGGATCCAGATCTTACCGCGGCGCTTCATCCCACGCACAATGGTGCGGCGAGCCGCTTCAATTTGTCGGGCGGTGATCCAACCCGGTTCCAGCGCCTGCAGGCCAAATTCGCCGAAGGAAACTTCCGCACCGCGGAGAGCCTTTCCTGTCATGCGACCGCGCATCTGCTTGCGCCACTTTACACGTTTCGGCATTAACATCTCAAATACCTCATCTCAAGCGACATCGCGATTACTCGCTGACGTACACGCCTTCCGTCGCTTCAACTTTTTCTTCAACTTCAGGTGTCGCTTCACCCTTGTAGATCCAGACTTTAATGCCAATTTGACCATACGTAGTCAGCGCCTCGGTTGTGGCGAAATCCAAATTGGCGCGCAAGGTTTGCAGAGGCACTCGGCCTTCACGTAGCCACACATCACGGGACATTTCGGCGCCGCCCAGGCGTCCACCAACCAGGATTTTGATCCCTTCGGCGCCCTGCTTGATGGCCTGTTGAATTGCGCGTTTCATTGCACGGCGATAGGCAATACGGCGTTCGAGCTGGTCAGCAATATTTCTGGCAACCAGCATTGCATCTGTATCGGGCGAGGAGATCTCCTTGATATCCAATTCGATCTTCTTCCCCACCAAGGCTTCCAGAGCCTGGCGGATCTTCTTGACGCCTTCACCTTTACGACCAATCAAAATGCCGGGTTTGGCGGTATGAATTGCAATGCGAATCTTGCCGGGCGTGCGTTCCACGTCAATGCGGGAAATGCCTGCCTTGCCGTCTTTTACAGCATCGGGTACCTGCTTGCGAAGTTCGCGTACTTTCTCATTGGCAGCAGCGCCGCCCTTTGAAAGTTTGCCAAGCAACAAATTGCGGATGGCGAAATCCTGGTGTAATTGCTGGCGATATGTGCTTCCTTCAGCGAACCAGCGGCCGCCCCAGGGTTGGTTGATACCCAGACGAAAACCGATAGGATGTACTTTACGACCCATAAAATTCTCCTTACGCTGCGCGTCCGCGCTCGCGCAATATAACAGTTACATGTGAACTGCGGCGCAACAGCGGCTTGAAACGACCACGAGCTCCGAAACGTCTCCACTTGCGTGTGGGCGCTTCATCGGCTGTAATCTTGGCTACGAATAGATCGTCGCGGCTGACGCCAAAGTTCTCTTCGGCGTTTGCCACCGCAGATGCAACCAATTTTTGCACGGGCAATGCGGCGCGTTTGTTTACGAAGCGAAGGATTTCCAGGGCTTCATTGGCGCTCTTGCCGCGGATCAAATCAATGACCGAACGCACCTTCTGCGCAGAGAGGGAAAGATGGCGGATTTTTGCATTAATATCTTGCATCTTGGTCTCCTATGCAGACTTCTCGCTGGTCTGGTGACCGCGGAAGGTACGTGTCGGGGCGAATTCGCCCAAACGATGACCGACCATGTTTTCGGTAATATAGATCGGCACATGGCGGCGTCCGTCGTGAACCGCAATGGTGTGGCCAACCATCTGGGGGAAAATCACAGAGGCGCGACTCCAGGTGCGAACGACTTTCTTTTCTTTTTTCTGGTTCATGGCCTCGATACGTTTGAGCAATTTCGGCTCAATGAAAGGGCCTTTTTTTAATGAACGTGACATATATGCGTTCCTCGTCTAATTCTTAGCGGCTCGTCTTACTACGACGGCGCACAATGTACTGATCGGTCTTCTTGTTGCGGCGGGTCTTTTTGCCGAGTGTGGGCTTGCCCCACGGGCTTTTGGGACCTGGGAGACCAATTGGCTGGACACCTTCACCACCGCCGTGAGGATGGTCGCGAGGACTCATCGCAGTACCGCGAACTGTTGGGCGGATGCCGAGGTGGCGTTTGCGGCCTGCTTTGCCAAGTTTGATGTTGCCGTGGTCAAGATTACCCACCTGGCCGATGGTGGCGTAACAAACCTGGTGGATGAGGCGAACCTCGCCAGAGGGCATACGAATCTGGGCGAAATCGCCTTCTTTGGCTAACAATTGGGCCGCGCCGCCTGCTGAACGGACGAGTTGTCCGCCTTTGCCTTCCTTGACTTCGATGTTGTGGATGATTGTGCCGACCGGGATATTGCTGATCGGGAGGGCATTACCAGGGCGAATTTCAGCGTTGGGGCCGGACAGGATGGTGTCGCCAACTTTCAGGTCCAGAGGTGAAACGATGTATCGCTTTTCGCCATCCGAATAGAAGAGAAGGGCGAGGCGCGCTGTGCGATTTGGATCGTATTCGATTGCGGCAACTTTGGCAGGAATGCCATGTTTCTCGCGTTTGAAATCAACGATACGGATGAAGCGACGAGCGCCGCCGCCGCGATGTCGAACTGTCACGCGGCCTTGAGCATTACGACCGCCACGTCTTGGCCTGTTGATCAGAAGAGCGCGTTCTGGCGTGCTCTTGGTGATTTCTTCAAAGGTGTAGCCGGTCATCCCGCGAGTGCCGGGGGTTACCGGTTTGTATTTTTTGACTGCCATTACTGCACCCCTTCAAATATCTCGAGGGATTTGCTTCCCTCGGCTAGGGTTACAATGGCCTTTTTGAAGGATGGGCGGCGCACCAACAGCCGTCGGGCACGAGTGCGGCGTCCACGCTTTGCAGGCGCATTGAGGATATTTACACGAGCCACGGTGACGTCGAACAATGTTTCGATTGCATCCTTCACCATGGTGCGCGTCGCTTCATCGGCGACGACAAAAACGTACTGCCCCAGTTTGCCAGATTGGTAGCTGGATTTTTCGGTTACCAATGGGCGGACGAGGACATTATAAAGATTGGTCATGTCTCTCTCCTATCCGAGGTGCGCTACGAGCGCGTCAATTGTCTTGAGCGGCAAGACAACCTTGTCAAAATTGAGTACGTCACGCACGTTCAAATAGCTGGCGAGCAATACTTTGGCGCTCTCGATGTTATCGGCAGAGCGCATGACAGTGTCATAGTTCTGGTCTTTAGCGGGCATCAACACCAAGACAGTGGATGTGCCAACCAAATTACCGAGAGTTTCAGCCATCACGCGGGTCTTGGCTTCTTTGAGGTCGAGATCGTCCACAACCACAATGGAGGCTTCCGCGGCTTTTACAGATAATGCAGATCGAAGCGCTGCCTGACGCATTTTCTTGGGCATGCGCAGTTCGTAACTACGGGGATGTGGGGTGTGGATACGACCGCCACCGACCCACTGCGCCGCATTCGTGGACCCTTGGCGGGCGCGGCCGGTCCCTTTCTGTTTCCACGGCTTTCGGCCACCACCACGAACCTCTGAGCGAACTTTCGTCTCATGGGTTCCAAGGCGGGCGTTAGCCATCTGGCGCACATACGCCTGGTGCATCAGATCTACATTCACAGGGGCTTCGAAGACATTCGCAGGTAATTCAACCTCGCGAACCTTCTTGCCCTTCAAATCAAGAACATCTACTTTCATGGTTATTCTGGCTCCCGTTTCCTGCGCGCCTACTGCTTGCGCGATTCCTTGATCATGACGAGACTGCCCTTGCCACCGGGAACAGCGCCATTAATGGCAATCAGGTTGCGTTCCGCATCCACCATGACAACTTTGATGTTTTGAGTGGTAACGCGATCCACGCCCATATGACCTGCTCCACGCGCGCCTTTGTAAACACGGCCTGGCGTAGTGCCAGAACCACGTGAACCTGGGGCGCGGTTGCGGTCAGACGTACCATGTGTGGCGTTCATGCCGTGGAAGTGATAGCGTTTTACAGCTCCGGCAAAGCCCTTACCTTTGCTGACACCAATCACATCCACACGCTCGCCAACTGCAAAAGCATCGCCGACGGTAACCTTGTCGCCGATCTTTAATTCGTGATCCTTGACGCGAAATTCGCGCAGGAAGCGCATGGGGGGAATCTCATTGGCTTTCAAGTGGCCCAATTGACCGCCGGTAAGACGTTTGGGGTTTGCTTCGCCAAAACCCAGTTGCACCGATGAATAACCCTCTTTCTCGGGCATACGAATCTGGGTAACGTAACATGGCCCAGCTTCGATGAGTGTCACCGTCCAAGCAACACCTTGCTCATCGAAGATCTGGGTCATGCCAATCTTCTTTCCAATTAGCCCTTTCAACATACTCAATTTTCTCCTTCAGAAGATATTGACGAGACTGCCAGCCGGGGCGTCGGCCGCATCATCTCCGTGCAGCGCAGTCAGTTAGGTATGGGAGGCGAACTTTTATTTGTGTTCGCGCCCGAACCAGCTCTTGCGCTGTCTCGAATTTACGCCGTAATTCATATTCCGCATATTACGGAACATGAATTACGTATTTCGAACTAGATTTTGATCTCGATATCAACACCTGCGGGCAGGTTCAAACGCATCAACATATCAATGGTCTTTGAATCCGGATCCAAAACGTCGATCAGGCGGTTATGGGTGCGGATTTCAAAGTGCTCGTGCGAGTCCTTGTCAATGAATGCAGAGCGACGTATTGTAAAGCGTTCTGTCTTACTTGGCAAGGGAACGGGACCGACAACATGGGCGCCGGTGCGTTCTGCGGTTTCAACAATGCGTTTCGCAGACTGGTCAAGAACGCGATGATCATACGCCTTAAGGCGGATACGTATTTTTTGCTTAGCCATCATACCTCGTCTTACTCGATGATCTTGGTAACGACACCCGCGCCGACGGTGAGACCGCCTTCACGAATGGCAAACTTCACGCCCTGCTCCAGAGCCACGGGCACGATCAACTCCACCGTCAGGTTCACATTGTCGCCCGGCATGACCATTTCCACACCTTCGGGAAGGGTGATGTCTCCGGTTCGATTTCGGCTTGGCCAACACCTGGCCGCGCTCCACATCTTCACGTTCGATGCCGCGCAACAACAAGCCTACGTTGTCTCCGGCCATGCCTTCGTCCAACTGCTTGTGGAACATCTCCACACCCGTGCAGACTGTGCTCTTGGTCTCGCGTAAGCCGACGATCTCGATTGGCTCACCCACTTTAACCACGCCGCGGTCAATACGACCTGTCACCACTGTGCCGCGGCCTTTGATCGAGAACACATCTTCCACGGACATCATGAAC
>JACRLB010000020.1 GCA_016235445.1 Chloroflexota bacterium
CTGTCGGTTACTGCAAGACTATATAGCAACATTGATCATTTCAATCGCCAAAATGTATACGATGTACTGTCGGTTGTTAAGGTACGAATCTATACGATGATCTGTCGGTTAAATCTTATACGATGTACTGTCGGTTCGCAGGTACTCGACAACTTTTATCCTTGATAGTGTATCAGGTGAGAATGGTTTATTCCTGGGGGCATACTGCCTCGATGATCATATTCATTGGAGTAGCGCTGCTTCTGTCACGGCAAATTAAACCAGATGCCTACCGTAATTTTTATCATATTTTAGAGCCACTATTTCCGCTTATGATGACCTATTTGTTTACCAACATAATATTGAAGGAACAACACCAGCGCACCCTGGCATTGAGCAGTGTAACGCAGTTTTCTTTGCCATTCATTTTCAGCATCCGTCTATTACTAACGATTTTATTTACTGTAAGCCTGATAGTCATCATGGCGCTGATTATCAACACCTCCCCCCCGCCTCCCGCAGATTATACATTCCCATTAGATCCGTCCATGTTGTCAAATCATTGGGCAGAGTATTTTCCAGGTGATTCTAACGATGTTCCCGCAATTTTATTAACATTTGGTCCGCCGATTTTGTTGCTGGCAGGAATTGGAACAACATTAGCCCATATAACCGCCGACATTCGCACTGGGAATTTTGTGGTTTTCTGTATCTGGTTTTTAAACCGATCAATCGGTTTAACCCTGGACTCCCATCCACTTTTCCAATATGTCTACTTTTTCGCGCGGAGCGTAGGCACAAACGAATGGATTGCGCCGAAAATATTTCAACTGTTTCTTGGAATTGCATTTTTGGCGTGGAGTTGGCTCCTTTTGCATAAACCAGAACGCTTGTTACGTAATCTGGCCTAGCGATTAGATTCAGACCAAAGACCAAAAGAACTTCCCAAATAAAGAGATTGTATGGTAACTTATAGCAATATAAGAATATGCCCATCCAATTGAACACCCTCAGCCAGTCCTCCTTGCAGGATTACAACGACTGTCCGCGCAGGTTCGAACTGCGCTATCTTCAACAACTTGCGTATCCCGCCATCGAAACCGAACCCGCGCACGAAAATGAAAAACATCAAAAAGAGGGCGAATATTTTCATCGCCTCGCGCAACAGCATCTCATCGGCATTCCCGCAGAGCAGATCGCAAAACTCGCCAATACCGAAAACCTGCAACGGTGGTGGGATCACTTCACAAACGCGAAAGACCTGACAGGTCTCGCAAACCTGACAGGTCTTAAAACTGAGATCACCCTCTCCGCGCCGCTTGGCAAATTCCGCCTCGTTGCAAAATATGACCTGATCGGATTCGACCGCGACAAAATCTACATCTACGATTGGAAGACCTATCGCAAACGCCCCAAAAACGAATGGCTTGCCATCCGCTGGCAAACGCGGGTGTATCGCGCCCTGCTCGTGCAGGCGGGCGCGCATCTCAACGGCGGCAACGCCATCCGGCCTGAGCAAATCGAAATGGTTTATTGGTTTCCAGATTTTCCAAACGACCCCGCGCGATTTGCCTACAAGGCAGATCAATTCAAAAGGGATTGGGACGCACTCACAAAACTTGCGGATGAAATAACAACCGCTTCTTCCCACCCGAAAACTGATGAAGTCTCGAAATGCAGTTACTGCCCCTACAGATCCTACTGCAATCGCGGAGTCCGCGCGGGCGAAGCGCCTGACACAGAACTCGAAACCGAAGCCGAGGAGTTATTCGATATCAACTTTGAACAGATCGGCGAGATCGAGTTTTAGCGGTCAAAATAAAAAGAGACAGGCGTTCACCTGTCCCTTTGGGTACGATTGCCAGACGATTACACGATCTCTGCTTCCGCTTTTCGCATGGACTTGAAAGATTCAATCGCCACAGCCAGCATATCCAGGTCTGGCCTGCGGGTGGTGAGACGCTGTAAAGCCAGGTTGGGCTTGATCAACATTTGAACAATGGGGTTACCCAAATGATTCGCCGTCCAGCGGATGTATTCGACGGCGATGCCTGCCAGGATGGGGATGAATAAAATACGGGTGGCGAGCCGCCATAAAATGGACATCGGCCCCAACGCAGTGAACACCAAAATGGATAACAAAACCAGCGTGAGCAGAAAAGCCGTCCCACAGCGGGGATGTTCGATTGGATAGTTCGTCACAACTTCAGGGGTCAATTCCGCGCCTGCTTCGTAGGCGTTGATGGTTTTATGTTCTGCGCCGTGATACATAAACACGCGCTTCACATCGGGCATGAAGCCGATTCCCCAAATGTAGCCGATCAGGAGCAAAAGACGAAGCAAGCCTTCCAGCAAATTCCCCGCCCACAGAGCGGTTGTGTTTTGAGCAAGCAAATGCTCCACCCAACCGCCGATGCCAGCGGGGAGCAAAAAGAAGAGTCCAATGCCAAAGGCGAGAGACAGCCCCAAAGTTAAATAAAGAGCCGGTCCTTCCAGCTTTTCATCCTCACCGGTTTGGGTATTCGCCGAAAGCGTGAGGGCGCGCATCCCCAATCCGAGCGCATCCCAAAGCAAAATTCCGCCGCGCAAAAACGGGACTTTCGTAACGCCAGAGCGATAGAGGTTCGCAAGTTTTTCGGTGTGGACAACAATATTGCCCTCAGGCGCGCGCATGGCAATGGCAAATGCTTTTTGCCCGCGCATCATCACGCCTTCGATCACGGCCTGGCCGCCATAAGTTATTATTCGATCTTCCATATAAACTCCAGACCTGACAGGTTTTTAATAACCTGTCAGGTCTCTTCTTTATTTAAAATTATAGAAAAAGTGAGTAAAGGCTTCGATGCCTTTATACCATGTGGGCAAGTGCAGGCGCTCATTCGGTGAGTGGACGTTGTCATCGGGCAAGCCGAAACCAGTCAACAACGAATCCGCGCCGACATATTTTTGCAGGAGAACCACCGAGCCAATCGAGCCGCCTTCGCGTTTGAAATATGGGCGTTTGCCCCACACAGTTTCAAGCGCATTCGCAAGAGCCTGCACGCCAGCAGAGTCGGTTTCCACCAAAGCCGCGCCTGCGTTGTGCAAATTGATCAATTCCCATTTGATGGTCTTCGGCGCATTCTTTTTGAGATAGGCCTTCATCTGTTTGGTTACTTCTTCAGGAGTTTGATCGGGCACGAGGCGGCAGGAAATTTTCGCCATCGCCCAAGCAGGCAGAACGGTCTTGGAGCCTTGCCCGGTAAAACCCGAAAGCAAACCATTCACTTCCAAAGTCGGGCGCGCGCCCACGCGTTCGGATGGAATAAATTGCGGCTCGCCCCACAAAGCTGGCACGCCAGTCATCGCGATCAATTCCTTGTTGCTGACGGGCAATCGTTTGAAATCTTCGCGTTCCTTCTTGCTCAACTTGCGGACCTTGTCGTAATAACCCGGCAGAGTCACCTTTCCATTTTTGTCGTGCATACCCGCGACCAGTTCGATCAACGCCTGCGCGGGATTGTGAATCGTCCCGCCGAACAAGCCGGAGTGCAGATCTTTGTCCGGGCCGTACACCTTCAACTCAAAATAAGCAAGACCGCGCAAGCCAGTAGTGATGGTCGGCTTGTCGGGTCCCATCATGCCTGCATCGGGGTTCAAACAAAAATCACAGGCCAGCAATTCTTTATTATTTTTGATGAATTCTCCGAGATGCTCCGACCCGATTTCTTCCTCGCCTTCGACCAGCCACTTAAGATTGACGGGCGCTCCTGTCGTGCGGACAATTGCTTCGACCGCTTTGAGAGACACCACGACCTGGCCTTTCATATCCGAAGAGCCGCGCGCGAAAAGATAATCGCCGCGCACTTCCGCCTTGAACGGGTCGGAGGTCCACAACTCGATTGGGTCAACGGGCTGGACATCGTAATGGCCGTAGATCATCACCGTTGGCGCGGACTTTCCCGCACCGAGCCACTCGCCATAAACCACGGGATGCCCGCCTGTCGGCATGATCTGCACATTGTCCATTTTGATGGAACGCAACTGTGCGGCCACCCACTCGGCGGCGCGCTGGACATCGCCCTTGTTTTCATCGAGAGTAGAGATGGAGGGAATGGCGAGAAACTCTTTCAGCTGACTCAAATAACGGCCACTGTTTCCGCGAACGTACTCCAATGCTTTCTGAACATCTGACATGGTTGCTTCTCCTTATTTAATTAGGACTTACGCAAGACCACAAGAACTGCCGCAAATTCGCACTAATTTTTTAAGAAATTCGCGAAAATTCGCGAAAATTCGCGGCCAAAAGATTTTGAACTGCGTAAGCCCTATTAATGTACCGCGACAAATAAATATCTATGGCGCCGGTGATGTTTGCTCTTCAAGCGAACGGCGGGTCACAAGATACCATTCCGTAATCAACGCCAGCCTGTCGCTGACGTCATACATCGGCGCAACCTGCACGCCCTGTACCTGCACATCCACGCCGTAGGAATAGACCGGGTAATACAAAGGCAGGGACGGCATATCCTTCGTAAACACCACCTGGAAATTACGATACAAACGCGCGCGCTCGGTAAAGTCTGCGGCGGTGCGGGCGGTTTCGAGGAACTCGCTCGCGGTGCGGTTGTCCCATTGCGAGTAGTTCTGTCCGCCTGTGGCTTCGGATTGATGCCAGAACAAATATGGGTCGGGGTCTGGCGTGCGGGATGTGTTCAAATCTGCAAGGGCGGCCATGTAATTTCGTGTGGTGAGAAAGTCGTTCACGAGCGAGTCGTAGGCAACGGCTTGCAAATCAATTCTCACGCCGATCATCGCCCAATCCGATTGGATGGCTTGAGCGATTTGAGCGTGGAGCGTGTCATCGGGATGTATCAGGGTAAAGGTCAGAAATTGACCGTCTTTGGCGCGCACATCCCCACCGCCAGGGGGAATCACATATCCCTCTTGTTTGAGCAATGCCATGGCGGCATCAGGATCATATTCAAAGGTTTCGATCTCTTCGTAATACGCCCATGAACCGGGCAGAATAGGGCCGTTCGCAATGACCGCCTGTCCCTTCAAAATGTGGGAGACGATGATGTTGCGGTTGACACCCAGCAAAAGTGCGCGGCGTACGCTGGCATTTTGTAAAAATGGAACATTCGGATTGTTATTGTTCAGGAACACCAATCCCATTTGCGGAAGGCGGCTGGTGTAGACGGACAAAGTCGGCTCCATCAACGCCTGACCGAGAACATCATTTGTTATCTGACTGATGCCAAGCACTTCCCCTTGCTGATACGCCTCAAACGCAGCAGAGGAACTTGGGTAATACCGAAAAACAACCTGCTCGATAAATGGGGGCCGTATGAAATAGTCGGGGTTGGGGATGAGCACCACCCCTGTGATTTGCCCGCCGCTCGTCAACAAGCTATCGAACTTGTACGGGCCAGCGCCCACGGGATGTAAATTAAACTCCGCAGTGGCAAGCTGGTCGGCAGGGATGGATTCCAGCAGGTGCTTTGGCAGGACGCCAAAGGTGGCATAATCCAAAAATGGGGCAAACGGTTCAGGTAGCCTGACTTGAAGTGTCTTATCGTCAAGCTTCTTTATTTCAACTTGAGACCACAGGTCTTTCACGTCCTGCGGAAAGAGCGAGCCAGCGCTCTTGATCAACTCAATGGTGAAGATGACATCGTCACTCGTCACAGGCTGTCCATCATGCCAGAGCGCATTTGGGCGGATGGAAAAGTTGTATATCTTGCCATCTGCTGAAGCTCCCCATGCATCTGCCAGGTCAGGTTGAGGCAGGCCGCGCGAATCGAATCGCATCAACCCGCTGAAGATCAGTCGATCCACATCGCGGTCTGCGGAGTTGTTCCAATCCAACATCGGGTTGAGCCGTCCCATCGACCCCACCAGCGCTTCGGTGTAAATTCCACCGGGCGCGGCCTCAGGCGATGTAACAACACTTACAGGTTGCTGGCTGAGCAATAGCAACGCTACGATCACTATTGTGACGGCAACAACCAGAATTTGCCAGCGTAATTTTTTCATAGGTTATATATAACTCGCCTTACACGTCTGCGCTTCGACTACGAGCGGGAAAAGCGCCCGCTCTCCGCTCTGCGCGAATACTTCGTCCTGAGCGGAGCGAGAGTTCGCCGAGCGAAGTCGAAGGATGGGCATTAGAAAACCAGAGTATTTTGCGTAAGGTTCATAAATAAAGAAAGGCCGCCGCCGCCCCAATACAGGGCAAGGAACGGCGGCCCATCACTGGGGCTTGTGAGAATTAGCGTCCGAGGATGATAATGGTGATCACAAGGCCGAAAAAGACCACGGAAAGTACAATCGTCACCCAGAAAAGGATGCGTTCGATACCGCGGCGGGCGGTGAATACGCCACCCGTGTCCGCGCCGGTTAAACCACCCAGCCCTGCGCCCTTGCTTTGCAGGATAACGCTAAGGATCAAACCGACCGAGGTTATAATCAGCGAAATATTCAACAAACTAGCCATACAATGTGCCTCCTTGAAATTAGCGGGCAAATTATACCTGTTCGGGAAGCGAATCGTCAAACTGCATAAGGATGAAAGATCAAGGATGAAGGATGAAATAATAGAAGCCACGATCAACCTGCACATGCACACCCGCTATTCGGATGGGAGCGGCCTGCACAGGGATATTGCCGCGGCGGCCCTCAAAGCCGGTGTGGATGTGGTCATCGTCACCGACCATAATATTCTCGTTCACGGGTTCGAAGGCTATTACAAGGAAAAGAACAAAAAGATACTCATGCTCATCGGCGAGGAAGTTCACGACCAGGCGCGCGACCCGCAGAAAAATCACCTGCTCGTCTTCGGCGCAAACCGTGAACTGGCTACCTTCGCAGAGAATCCGCAAAACCTGATCAACCAGGTGCGCGATTCAGGCGGGCTGGCCTTCCTTGCCCACCCCGATGACCCCGAGGCAAAGGCCTTCAAGGAAACCGACATCTCATGGGTGGATTGGTCAGTGCAAAATTACACGGGCATCGAGCTATGGAATGCTCTGAGCGAACTAAAGACCGTTGTCCCCACCATACTGCATGGCGCATTTTATGCGTTTTTCCCTGCGCTCGTGGCGCACCAGCCTATTCCGAACACGCTCGCAAAATGGGATGAATTGCTCTCGCACAGACAAAGGGTAGTAGCCATTGGCGGCTCGGATGCTCACGCCCTGAAAATGAATTTGGGACCGATCCACCGCGTGATTTTTCCCTACGACTTCCACTTTCGCACCGTCAACACCCACGCGCTTCTTTCTGGACCGTTGAGCGGGGACGTGACCATTGACAGGTCCCTCATCTACAAAGCCCTCGCCGCTGGACATTGCTTCATCGGCTACGATCTCCCCGCCCCCACGAAAGGATTCCGCTTCACCGCCCAGGGACGGGATACCTCCGTTTCGATGGGCGATGAGATTCCAGCGAAAGGCGGCGTGACCTTGCAGGCAAAAATACCGTCCACTGCCGAGGTTTTGCTTTTGAAAGATGGTCAGGTCATCCAAACCTGGAAAAACCAAACATCCTGCACCCACATCACCACCGAACCCGGCGTCTATCGTATTGAAATCTATCGCCGATACTTGGGCAAACGCCGTGGCTGGATTTATAGCAATCCGATTTATGTGAGGTAATGAGTGAAACCCCGAAGGGGTGGCAAAGCCCTGCCATCCCTTCGGGGTCGGATGAAAATCCTCGCGAAACCTTCTATTTAACGCAAAGCCGCTAAGATTCAAAAGATTTCCCCTATTGCCATCCCCTACTCATGGTTCATTATGAATTTATCACAAGCCAATCGCATCGCCATATTGATTAGTATTGCATCGATCCTTGCGGCGTTTTTTGTGTCAGAAAATGTATATGAACAATTGCCACACGTGGAGGATGAATTTTCGTACATCTGGCAGGCACAGGTTTTTGCGCGCGGACAAGCTTTCACCCCATCACCTGCTCATCCCAAATTACTGGTTATCCCTTTCGTTGTTGATTATGGAGGACTGCGCTTTAGTAAATATCCGCCTGGGTGGCCGTTGTTGCTTGCTCTGGGAGTATTGAGCGGATTAACGTCATGGATCAATCCCATTCTGGGGGGCGTGGGAGTATGGCTTACCTACCGCCTCGGGCAAAAGCTTTTCGATCATCGCACGGCGCTTCTTGCGGCAGGATTAATGGCCACATCCCCTTTTTTTCTGCTGAATTCCGGGAACCTGCTTTCCCATCCATGGTCGTTGGTATTAAGCCTCAGCCTCACGCTGGCATGGCTGGATTTGTTCTTCGAGAAGGAATCATCATCGAACGCAAACAGAGTCCCAGCCTGGATTAAAGTTTGGGTTGCAGGACTCAGCCTCGGGGTTCTGTTCCTGACGCGTCCGATCACTGCAATTGGAGTAGGACTGCCGTTCTTCATCCACGGTTTGAATTTGTTGAGGCGTGGAGGACGAAAAATCCGCTGGCAAATTCTGCTGATTGGGTTCATCGCTTCGGGAATCGCCACGCTCCTTCCTGTGTGGCAGTTTCTGCTTACTGGAAACCCCACTCAGAATCTTTATGAATTATGGTGGCAATACGATCAAATCGGCTTTGGGGATGGAATCGGCACCCAGCCAGGCGGGCATAATTTCTTCTGGGTTATCAATAATCTTGTGTTAAGTCTTAAATCTGGCAGTGGGGATTTATTCGGCTGGGGGGGCATATCCTGGCTATTTATCCCATTTGGCTTATGGGCTGTGCGGCGCAATAGACTCGTTGAACCTGTGATCGGCGTACCAGCGGGGTTGATATTGGCGTACAGCATCTACTGGATTAGTCCAAATCTTTATGGCCCGCGCTATTACTATGAAGGTCTGGTCAGCTCATGCCTGCTGACAGCAGTAGGTATTTTTTGGATGGAAGAGTGGAGTACAAAATCCGAATCTCCCCGTCTCCCGCGCGCGATCGTTCCCGTCATAGTCGCCTTGCTGGTTGGATTTAACTTTCTGGCATACATGCCTGCGCGGTTTGATTCGATGCGAAATTTGTACAACATAAATCATGCACAACAAACTCCCTTCCTTTCTGATGAAGCCCAAACACTCACCCCGGCGTTGGTTATCGTCCACGCACAGGAGTGGACTGATTGTGCGGGTCTTTTACCGCTCCAGGACCCCTGGCTAACCACCTCTTTCATCTTTGCCTGCGACACGGACGATTCAGCAGAAACGATCCAGCAAGATGAATACCCTGATAGAAAAATCATCCATTACGATCCTGAAATACGGGAAGTTAAACTGGAACCATAGAAGACTCCACTGCAAAAACCTTTTTTAACCACGAAATTCACGAAGGAAGTTCAAGAGCATAAGAGACTGTTTCTTAACTCTTTTTTGGGACACGGACAGCACGGACGCTTCGCGTACTGAAGTTCACGGAAGAAACCATAAAAAAGCCGCTCTTTTCCGTGAATTCCGTGTACAAAAAGAAGAGCGATAAGACTTAAGAAACGCTCTCTAAAAACGAAGGTTTCCTTCGTGTTACTCACCTGCACTGCAACAAACGGAGTGCGGCGCAAGTTTCGTGCCCTTTGTGGTTTTATACTTTGGTTTCAGTCTTAATGTGACATTGTCGAACTAATAACTTTTTACTGGTATCGAGTGTTAAATAATATAGAAATTCCATTTATCATTTTACTGGAGGAACCATGTTATCGAATACATCCCGTCTGCTCACATATGCCTGCGCCATTCTCTACGGCATCCTGGGAGCGTTTTTATTTTTCCTGCCTGCACAACTCGCACCCGTCTTTGCGTGGAAGGTCACCGCATTCATGACCGTGACCATCGGCGGCTGGTGTCTTGGCCATGCCTGGCTGGCGTACATCTCTGCCCGCCGCTGGGAATGGAAACTGGTTTACACCGCGTTGATCTATCTGTGGATATTCGGCATCGGCGAGTTGATCGTGCTGTTTCTCTTCCGTGGCAAACTGGTTCTGGCGCACCCCATTGCATGGCTGTATCTTGCCACGCTCCTCGTCAACGCTGTTGCCGCGCTTATCGGCGTCATTGATTATTTACGCCTGCGCCCAACCAATGCCTTGACCGGCCCAGCCACCACCCGCGCACAAAGCAGATTGCTGTTCGCTTTCGTGCTATTCGTCGGTTTCCTCGGCGTGTATGGAATGACCGCGCAAATTGGCAGATTCGGCACAAACGGGGGAATCTTCCCGGAGGTGATGTCCCTCTTCACCCTGCGCAGTTTCGGCGTTTTTTATTTTTCCATTGCGCTGGCGGTCATCCCCTTTTTTTGGGATAAAAGCCTGAACGCCATTTTGCATCATGCCATTGCATCCTACGGGCTGATCGTTTTCATCACCACCGCCGCATTGATAAATATTCAGCTCTTCAATTTTGCAGAGCGCCCGGGCGGTTCGCTCTATTTCATCGCTTATCTTGCAGTCGGCATTCCGTTGATCTTTACTTTCCGCAAACACGGCACGGGAGCCAGAGGTTAGTTCACAAAAGCCTTCGAGCAGTTTCCTCGGAGGCTTTTTTATTTTTCTCTACCATACATGAAACCCTAAAGGTCTGCTTGCCTGTTCTAAATACCCAATTATCCAAAAAGACCTTTAGGGTTTTTACGAGAGCGATTTACGGTAGCAAGTTTTATTTTCGATTAAAATCACTGGACATTATGACTCGCTGGCTTGACCCCCACCCCGTACACATTGACTCTCTCGATTCGCTTCAATCGCTGAATCTGCCCCCGCTCGTCGCGCAGACTCTCCTTCGACGCGGGATCAACCGTCCCGAGGATGCAGAGGCGTTTTTACATCCAGAGAAAACTCCACCCGCGCAATTTCCAGAAATCCAAAAAGCAGTGGACATCCTCCAGGCGGCTATAACCAAAGGAGTTAAAGTCTGCGTGTGGGGTGACTTCGATGTGGACGGCCAGACATCCACTGCCCTGCTGGTGCAGACCCTGCGTGCATTGGGCGCGAATGTGATTTACTACATCCCCATACGCGGAAAAGAAAACCACGGCGTTCATATTGAATCACTGAAACCGATCATCGATAACGGCGCGAAATTACTCCTCACTTGCGACACAGGCATCACCGCCCACGATGCCATAGACTACGCCAACTCACGCGGCGTGGATGTGATCGTCACCGACCATCACGACCTGGATCGCACTTCGACTACGCTCAGCGTAAATCTTCCGAATGCATCTGCGATTATCAATCCAAAATTATTACCAAAAGACCATCTGCTCGCAAATCTGGCGGGCGTGGGAGTGGCGTATAAATTGGCTGATGCGCTGTTCGCAAACTCAACCATCCAATCTCCAATCTCCAATCTCGATTTATTGGATCTCGTCGCCCTCGGCCTCATCGCCGACGTTGCCCTGCTCAAAGGCGAAACCCGCTCGCTTGCGCAAAAAGGCATTCAAGCCCTGCGAAACACAAACCGCATTGGCTTGAAAATGATGGCAGAACTCGCAGGCGCCCCGCTCGATACCCTCACCGAAGAAACCATCGGCTTCACCTTTGCGCCGCGCTTGAACGCGCTTGGCAGGTTGGGCGATGCAAACCCCGCAGTTGAATTATTGCTCACGCAAGACTCCGCGCGCGCAAGAGTATTGGCCGCGCAGATCGAAGGCTTGAACATGCAACGGCGCATGTTAACTTCGCAGGTCTATCAAGCGGCGGAAGCGCAATTGAAAGCGAATCCATCATTGCTCGAAGAACCAGCCATCGTGCTCGCCCACCCAGGCTGGCCTGGCGGCGTGGTGGGCATCGTCGCCAACAAACTCGTAGATCGTTATCACAAGCCCGCCATTCTCCTGAACGAATCCGATGACGGCATCATGCGCGGCTCGGCGCGCTCCATCGAAGGCTTGCACATCACCGAAGCCATCGCCACGCAAAAAGAAATCCTGCGCGGATTCGGCGGCCACCCCATGGCGGCGGGCATGTCGTTCGATGCAAATCAGTTGACTGAATTTCGGCGCGGACTGGGCAAAGCGATTGAAAAACAGCTTGGCGAAATGGTCTACGAAGAACCCACGCTTCAGATCGACGCCTGGCTTGGTCTGCAAGAAATTGACATTTCCCTCGCTGAATCATTGGAACTGCTCGCCCCCTTCGGCGCGGGAAATCCGTCTCTCACCCTGGCAACGCGCAACGTGAAGATGAAGTCCGTGTCAACCATTGGCAAGACCAAAGAACATCTTCGCATGAATGTCGAAGATGAGAACGGAAATGTGCAGTCCATTTTATGGTGGGGCGGCGCAGGGGATGAATTGCCCGACTCTTCGACCTCACTCAGAGCTGGCAGTACTTTCGACATTGCCTATTCCCTGCGCGCATCCACCTATCGCGGGCAGAAACAAGTCACCTTGCAATTTGAAGAATTCAGGGTGGTGGAAGAAAAGGCTATCGAGGTTCGAGAATCGAGATTGGAGATTCGAGACCTGAGACTGCAACCTTTGACTTTAAACCTTCAACCTTCAACAATGATCTGGGCAGAAGGTTCCGACAAAGCCGTGGGCAGTTCGCGCCTCGAATTGCATGAAGCCGATGAGCTTTCAATTTACACCACTCCCCCATCCCCTGCTGAATTGAGGAAGGCGCTGGAAACCGTCAAGCCGAAAACGGTGTACGTCTTTGCGAAAACTCCTGCCGAGGAAAAACCCGATGATTTTCTGACCCACCTTGCGGGGTTATGCAAGTTTGTGCTAAACCAGCGCAGGGGAAAAACAACCATTCCCGAACTCGCGGCGGCCATGTCTGCCCGTGAAAGCTCGGTGCAAATTGGGCTGGAGTGGCTGTCGGCAACGGGGCAATTATCCGTGAGCATGGAAGCCGACGAAGTCACTTTGTCCAAAGAAACGCAAGAGAAGAATCCCTACCTGCAAGCGGAGTTGTTCGTGGCCCTGCGCGGGATATTGAACGAAACCTCCGCATACCGAAAGTATTTTGCGACAGTAACCGATCTCAAAATCATATTCACCTCGTAAGCCTTTCGCCGAGGACGGCGAAAGGAGCAACCTATGAAAACTGAAATCATTTTCTGGCTACTCGAAGGCGACCCATCCGTCCGCTGGCAGGTTCAGCGGGATTTGTTGAACCAGCCCCCAGTTAAGTTTGAGGCGGAGCGGAAGAAGATCGCAAAGGAAGGCTGGGGCGCGCGTCTGCTTGGCTTGCAGGATGCGGATGGAAAATGGGGCGGCGGAATGTACGGCCCCAAGTTCATATCCACCACCTACACCATGCTCACCCTGCGCCTGCTTGGCCTGCCGCCAAACAACCCGCAGGCGAAGCGGGCTTGCAAGCTGTTTCTCGATGAAGGCTTTTACACAGATGGGGGCATCAACTTATTCTCACGCGCCATCTGGAAGCATAGCGAGACTTGTGTCACCAGCATGATCCTCTCCCTGCTGGCATATTTCCGCTACCCTGACGAGCGCATTCACGATGTTGCCGAGCATGTGATAGGCCAGCAAATGTCCGATGGCGGTTGGAATTGCGATTCCTACAAGGGCGCGACGCATTCGTCCTTTCATACGACGATCTCGGCGCTGGAAGGGTTGTATGAGTATGAGTGCTCCTTCCCCGAAAAGAAAAAGAAGATCAACAAAATCCGCGCCCGTGGACATGAATTCCTGTTCGCGCATCGCTTGTACAAATCCCATAGAACTGGAGAAGTCTTCGACGCAAAGATGACGGCAATGCCCTTCCCGCCCCGCTGGCGGTATGACTTCCTCCGCGCGCTGGATTATTTCCGCGCCTGTGATGCGAAGAAAGACGAGCGCATGTCCGATGCGATTGAGTTATTGAAGAGCAAGCAAAAGAAAGACGGAGTCTGGCCGATGAACAGCAGCATGTCTGGGAGAAAGTATTTTGATCTGGAAGCAGCGGGTCAACCCAGCAGGTGGAATACTCTGCGGGCATTGCGGGTGTTGGGGTGGTGGGATAAATGGTAATTGTATAACGCGCTTGCATAATAAAATTGGGACATACTATTTTTCATCCTCTCCACGAATAGCCGCAAGAAGATCCTCAATAGCCCTTTTGGTTTCTACAGTGTTACGCGAATATGTAGAATGCTCCAGCGCTTGGCTGATGGCATCCGTAGCTTTGACTACCAGTTCTTGCCGCCTCTGTAATTGCTGTCTCATCTCATCCAGCTGAATATCCCGCTTTTGGGTTTCATGCAGAATTTCCCTTCGCAAGCCAGCTTGTTCCGCCGCAGCCTTGGCATGAATTTTTTCAATCTCCGTTGTTTGCTCGGCTTTTTTAGTGAATATTGACAACTGATCAGTCAATTCTTGCATCTTTCTTCGATCAGACGCCTCTTGATCTCGAAGAAAAACACACGAACTAAGATAAGCTTCTTCTACTGCATTGAATTTATAGCGCATTTGTTGGCTAAGTGTTTCTATGTCTTCCAGCCGTCCCCCGCGATGTATTAGCAAACTTTCATCCTTACCATGTTTTGCCCATTCCTTTGTTGCATCACTAACACTCTCGCGCAATTTGGCATTGTCACGGTCTTCATCAAGCCAGACACGCAACTTCTCCCAATATTGTATAAGTGCCTCATGAGCAACTTCAATCTCAATTTTATTCTCTTTGAGAGTCTTCACTATTAAGCGTGCGTTTGCCAGTTTTTCAAGTAGTATAGTAATTGAAATAGATTCTCTTTCTAATGGAAGCAAATCACTCATTGCAACCCGCTTGCTGGTATCACGCCCTTCATCATAATCACCAAGACGAGTCAAACGCAAGAAGATATCACGCACTATAGTTTGCTCAGCGGGAGAAAGATAGTCATACACGCTTTCGGCGGTTTGGGCAATCGCCTTCTTCACACCACCCGCATCAGCATAGCCTTGCAAGGTCAGTATTTGTCCCTGCCTGCGTTTCCATGTTTCGAGCAAGGCATGGGAAAGCAAAGGCAGTGCACCAGGTTCTGCGCCGACGTCACCTAGAATCAAGTCCACCAAACCGGGTTGGAAGTCCCAGCCGTTTTTCTCGGCAGGCGCGATGATCGCTTCGCGCAGTTCGTCGGGAGTCATTGCGCCGATATACGCCTGATGTTTCTCTAACGCCAGCCGCAAGCCTTCGTATTCTGCACAATGATGATAGAAATCCGCGCGCAGGGTCAGCACCACGCGGGCAGGGCTGTCCTCTTCATCTGTAAGCGCCAACAGGTTTTCGATGAACGCCTTGCGCTCGACGAGGTCTTTGCACAGGGTAAAAGTTTCCTCGAATTGATCCACCACCAACAGGGCACTTGGCTCCCCCGAACCGCTCAACATCTTGCGCACATACAACCGCAGACTGCGCACGTCCCTGTTCATATCATCCATCAACGTGGATGTTGCCGTGACCGATTCCGATTCGCGGGTCAGACTCGCGGCGAGACTCTCCAACGGGTACGCGGTGGGCGTGATGACATGGATTGCGCCCCGCTCCGCGTTCTCTTTCTGCCACGCGGGGATGAGTCCCGCCCGCGCCACAGACGATTTCCCGCTCCCTGACGCGCCCACAATGGCAAGGAAATTTTCCTTAGCCACGCGCGCCGCAAGTTCGCGGGTCAATGCTTCGCGGCCATAAAACAGATCCGCATCCGCAGTGTCGAAAAAACGCATGCCCATATAAGGCGGCTCACCCTCAACGGGTTCTACACTTGTAGATTCAGGCTTAAGAATCCCCAACGCCTCTGCCGTGAGCTCAACTTTGTTTCCACTTCCAATGATGACCACCGAACGATTAACATCCCCGCCAATTGAGATATCCCCATTGGCAAGCGCCTGCTTGAGCATTTCAATCTCTTTCTTTGTTGCTGTTCCGTTCAAAAGTTTTTGAAGCGCCTTGGTCTTGTCCATTATTAGCTCCGCGAGGCAAATGTCCCTGATTGGCTTCTATCGTGTAAATTATAGTCCGCTTTAGCGGGCTTTGTAGAAATAGCGCGGGGGCTTGTCCCCGCACGGTGTCGAAGCGAAGAAACTGTCCCAGAAAACAGAATCAACCCACTGTTAAGAATGAAGCGCGCGAGGGTATAATCGAGTTATGACAGACGAACAAATCAAATCCCTTGCACGAAACAAAATCGCCATGCTCATTGACGGCGACAACGCCCAGGCGGGTCTGCTTTCGCAAATGCTCGTCGAGGCGGGGCGTTATGGACAGGTGACCGTCCGCCGCATTTATGGCGATTGGACGACAAACAGCATGAACTCATGGAAGGATACGCTGAATTTTCACGCCTTCCAGCCCATTCAGCAGTTTCGCTACACCATCGGAAAGAATGCGACCGACAGCGCAATGATCATTGACGCGATGGACATCCTGCATACCAGCGTAGTGGACGGGTTCTGTCTCGTTTCGAGCGACAGCGATTACACAAGGCTGGCAACCCGCATCCGTGAGACGGGGATTTTCGTGATGGGCATTGGCGAAAAGAAAACGCCCAAGCCTTTCGTAAATGCCTGCGATGTGTTCGTGTACACGGAAAATCTTGTGGCTGAAAAGAAGGCCGCCCAGCAAAAGAATACGAACAACACCAAGGCAAAGAAAGCCAAAGGCGAAAAAGAAGAACTTGACCCCATCCCCATTTTGACCCAGGCGTTTGAAATGGCTGTTCAACAGGATGGTTGGGCATCGCTGGCGAACATGGGCAATGCGCTTTACCAGGTAGACCCCAGTTTCGACCCCCGCACCTACGGCCACAAACAACTCTCGAAGATGATCAGCAAGTTAAGCGACCGCTTTGAAATTCGCTCACAGGAAAACGGCGGGCCGATCATTTTTTATGTGAGAATGAAAGAGTAGCCCAAATAAAAGCTACTCGATTTTATTTGTAACTTCCTTATAGACAGTTATGATCTGGGATGCGATTTTATTCCAGGCATAATCCGTGGCGTATTCTGCGGCAGAACGCCCCATTTCATTTCTCAAATCCGCATTTCCCAATAGGTGGGAGAGTTTATCGCATAACGCTTCGGGGTCGCTGTCTGGAATGGTGTACCCCGTCACATCATTTTGGACAAGATACCCAAGCCCGCCAACTTCCGAAGCAATCACAGGGGTTCCGCAAGCCATCGCCTCGAGCGCCACCATCCCAAACGATTCGTACAAAGAAGGCATCACCACCACCTCTGCCGCAGAATAATAATACGGCAGGGTATCCTGACTGCGCTTGCCAAGAAAAATCACCATTCCGCCCATGCACAATTCATCGCACATTTTTTGCAGGCGCGTCATCTCATCCGTCATCTCTTCAGGGCTGACGTCCACATCCCCCCCAATGATCGCCAAATGAACAGGGCGGTGGATGCCCTGCAAATCCAAACACGACATCGCCCGGATCAGCGTATCGATACCTTTCAACGGCTCGATGCGCCCCACAAAAAGCACCATGCGGTTTTCAGGCTTCAAGCCAATATATTGTTTAGCCTCATCAGCAGGAATCGGATAAAAATGGCTCGTATCCACACCTGGGGGGATGACCGTCATCTTGCGGGCATCAGCGCGATACAGGAATCGAAGCTGGGTCAACTCTGCCAAAGTGGCGACGATAATCCGCTTCGCCCTACCGAGCGCCTGCCTCTCCCCATTGAGCCGATCCTCGCCTGCACGTTCATCCTCCGACCTCGCCACCCGATTCTTCATCTCCCCCAGCGTATGGAACATATGCACAACAGGGACTCCATCCCACGCATTGCTCAAGATTTCAGCCGCCAGGCCAGACATCCAATAATGGCTGTGGATCACATCATATTTGATCCCTTTTTCTTCCGCAAACTGCCGCACCCCCTCGGCAAACTCAGGGATATATTTGGCAATGTCGCCTTTGCTTTTCGGCTCCTCCGGCCCCGCAGGGATGTGTACCACGCGGTTCCCGAAACCCAGGTCATGCAATACATGCGGCACGTGCTCGTCTTGTGAACGCGTAAACACATCCACATGAATGCCCAAACGCCCCAGTTCACAAGTCAAATCGCGGACGTACACATTCATTCCGCCCGTATCCTTGCCGCCAAGTGTGGCAAGCGGACAGGTATGATAAGAAAGCATGGCAACACGAAGCATGGTTTAAATTTTCTCCGATATGGTAGACGACATGAACACATCAAAACTTGCGGGTTTAAACCAAATCCTTTATAATCCCGCCCGCTATAAAAGACCCTCAAGGGCAATAAGCCGCTGTAGCTCAGTTGGTAGAGCGACGCACTCGTAATGCGTAGGTCGTGGGTTCGTATCCCACCAGCGGCTCACGAGAACCCAGGAAAACCTGGGTTCTGGCATTTAATCGGCCTTATATGTAGTTCGACAATGTCAGATTAAGACTGAAACCAAAGTACAAAACCACAAAGGGCAAGTAACAATCCTCGTGTTTAGCCTTTTGCCCTCCTTTGTGGACTTTGTGGTAAAGGTTTTGAAATGTGACCTTGTCAAAGTAGAATAGAGAATACCCTTTACTCTTCGAGAACCCTTAATGGAAAAATTGCTCCGGCTATTAAGATCACCCAACGATCACTCCTCCAGGCGCGTGGAAAACCAAAAAATGGTCATGTACGTGCTGGCCGTGGGGTTCATAGGCGCATTGACCCTCGCGCTGATGAAAATCAACCCCTGGCAGATGGTCATCCTCGGGTTTGTGTTTTTAGCTGGGCTGTGGCTCGCAATTCGCGGACACACATCCCTTGCGCGCTGGGGGTCCCTGATCGCGGCGCTCGGGTTGATCTCCAGCCTGATGATCTCCAATTACGGCATCCGCGACACTGCGGTTCTCGGCCTGATGGTGGTGTTAATTTCCGCAGGACTCATCGCAGGCAGGCGCGGAACGTTGATAATTGGCGGCGTCATCCTTTTGCTTATCGCCGCCATGAGCTTTCTGGAAACTCGGGGCATCATCGTCAATCCGTTCAGCCGGTACAATTTTTTTGCCGACTATCTCGTGGTTGGGTTAAGTATTGCGCTTGTCGCCATTCTTCAATGGCTGTTGATCAACCAGTTATATGAAAACATCATCAAAGCCAACAGGGAGCTGGCAGAACGGGAACTCATCGAGGAAAAACTCCGTGACGCTGAAAACCGCTACCGCAACCTCGTGGAAAGAATCCCAGCCGTGGTGTATGTGGCCGAGCCTGGCATAAACGGGAAATGGCATTATATCAGCCCGCAAATTACGGCCATCACTGGCTTCACGCCGCATGAATGGCAGAGCGACAGTCAATTTTGGTTCGACCAAATGCACCCCGATGACCGCGGCATCAACATGGAACTAGAAACTCACGAACTCAAAGATGGCAGTATGCCCCGACTGGAATACCGCCTCAAAACAAAAGACGGACGCTATATTTGGATCTATGACGAAGGCTTGTTTTTCATAGACTCTCAAAACCAGGCGCTGGTGCAGGGTTTCATGCTCGACATCACCGCCCGCAAAATGGCCGAGGAGCAACTAAAGGAACGCATCACAGACCTGGACGCCATTCGGGGCGTCAGCGAAGCCCTGGTAGTCAAAACCGACCTGAAAAACCTGATCGAACATACAGGCGATCAAATCAGGGCAACCTTCAGCGTATCCAGCCTTTTCATCGCCCTGATGGATACAGCCTCCAACTTGATCTACTTCCCCTATTATTACGATGAAAACCGCCCCGTTGAACAAGACACCCCTCTAAAGTTCGGAAAAGGCATGACATCCAGCGTGATGAAAACGAAACGTCCGCTGTTGATCAACGAGAATTGGATCGAAGTATCCGCAAAGCACGGCGCAATCTATTACGACAACAACCCCGCCAAATCATCGCTGACCGTGCCCCTGCTGATTGGCGACCATGCCATCGGCGCCATTTCCATGCAGGATATGGAAATAGAACATGCCTTCACCGAAAATGACGTGCGCCTGCTCTCGACCATCGCGGCCAACCTTGCCGTGGCAATCGAAAACACAAGATTACAAGAATCCCTCAAGCGGGAATTAACCATCCAGGAAAAATTGGTAGCGCAGTTGGAATTGAAAAACGCCGAACTGGAACGATTCACCTACACCGCCTCGCATGACCTAAAATCTCCCCTCATCACCATTCGCGGCTTTCTTGGCTATCTCGAACAGGATGCCCGCATCGGAAATTTCGAACGCCTGCACAGCGACGTGAAACGCATCTCGGAAGCCACCGAAAAAATGCACATCCTGCTCAATGAACTTCTGGAACTCTCCCGCGTGGGGCGGGTGATCAACGAACCCCAAACATTACCATTTCAAGAGATCGTTCAGGAAGCCCTAAAGCGGGTGGAAGGCCAATTGCAAGCGCGGCAGGTACAGGTCAAAGTAGGAAGCGAACTGCCCGAAGTATTTGGCGACGCCGAACGCCTCATCGAAGTCATCCAAAACCTGGTGGATAACGCCTGCAAATTCATGGGCGAACAAAAAACTCCCGCAATCGAAATCGGGGCGCAAAAGCAGGCAGGCGAAAATATTTTTTACGTAAAAGATAACGGGGTTGGAATTCATCAAAAATTCCACGAAAAGGTCTTTGGCTTGTTCGATAAGCTCGACCCCAACACAAGCGGAACGGGAATTGGGCTGGCGCTTGTAAAACGAATTGTTGAAGTGCATGGGGGCAGGGTTTGGATTGAATCGAACGGAGTTGGAGAGGGCGCAACTTTTTACTTTACGCTCTCGGAAAATCCGCCTCCTCAATAACCCTTGAAAACTCCACCGAACTTTCGGAGGAGTAAATAGACGTTATCAGTCATCTTCACCCCCACCAACGAAGGGATTGTCACATCCATGTTGTTCGGCGCGGCGGGTTTAATGTTGTATCAATATCGAATGAGACAAATAGAGAATAGACGTTATCGGTAATAACCCACAAGCTTTAATGGGACGCAGATAAACGCTGATTTTCGCTGATTTAAAAGAATTTATCTGTGTTTTTCTGCGTGAATCAGCGTCCCAATTTTATTTCCGATAACGTCTAATGATTAATTAAAAGAAGGCGGCCAAACTTAAAACTCGGCAGCCTTGAATCAATTACAGACAGGGGCTATCCAAAAGCCAAGTATGGGAACACAGGAAAATACAACCAGCGCGACAACAGACATACCCACTACTATTTGCGCAGGATATACTGAAGATGTACTTCCCTTAAGTAACAAAAATACTCCAAGCCACAGGACAAAACTCACTATAAATACGAGGGGTAGACTATCAAAATAACTTGAATTCGTACAACCATTATCAAAATAGTTTGCCGCATATCCTGTCGCCAGCGCGGACACAATTGCACCGCCTCCATATTTGATTAATCCCCATAGAAATTTTAGCGCATTGGCATTCTGGCCTGAAGGATCTTTCACTTCATTCGAGTTCGGATTTTCGGATGAATTCGAAGGCTCTTTCATAGAACATCTCCTGGCAAAACATTCTGCCTTTACGATAATCTCTGATAAATAATCTATTCAATCCCATCGAAAATATGGTCGAGCGTTTCCTCGCTCACATCGAAGACCGAGCCGTTTTCAGGGATGGCTTCCCTCATCATCCAATCAGGCAGGCGGTCATCTTTGGCAGTGAATCCTGCTCGTTTATTAAACTCCCGTTCCAGCTTAATGGTCTGCTTGCCGAGTTCCTGCAAAATAGTATCGGGCAGGTCATCCCAGCCATAACGCGCTTTCAATAAGCGTTTCACCACGCCATCGGGAGTAGCCGCATACCCAAAGCCAGCGAAGATGCACGCGCCAATCGTATCGTAACCAGCCATATTTAACTGCGCGTTCAACGAGGCATCTTTTTGTTGAGTCGGGTCCAGGTGATTAACCTTGGCGCGGATGGTCAACCCGCAAGTGTGGTCTGCGCCCTGCGGAGTCGTTGCGTAAGTGACGCCCGTCCCTTTGATGGAGCGTGGCTCGTACGCAGACATGGCCTGTCCCTTCACGGCAGGTACGCGCTCAATGTTGTATTTCCTGCCAACAGTCACCGCGCCATCACCGAGGATTCGCCCAAGCTCAGTGCCTGCGCGAATTTCATCAATCAACTTCTGGGCATCTTCTTCACTGCCCCAGCGCATGAGGCCCGCTTCGGCGGCAACGCCCAATGAGCCGCCGATTTCAATCGAATCAAGGCCCAGATCATTCACATGCCAGTTGAGTCGGCCAATCGCATCCAGCGAGTCAATATCAATATTCGTGCCCATCAAGCCGATGGTCTCGTACTCCAACGGCGAGACGATGATCTTGCCATCCTCCCCGCCAAAGACATTCGAGCACTTAATGGTGCATCCAGCCATGCAAGCATGGGCAGGGTCAGAAGGTTTGCCACGCGTCAACGTAAACTCGCGCAAAGCCTCGCCGCTGATGTTTTCCACCTTATCGAATGTACCGCGTGAAAAATTATGAACGGGAATGCCCGCAAACTGCTGGGTCAATTGCGCCATCGCGGCCGTGCCGTAATCACGATACGTCACCGATTGCGGATGTTCCATCACCGCTTTGGTGTAATCCTTCTGCGCGACTTTAAACGCTTCGGGATTCGCGATGGCAGGCTTCTGCCCACCGGCATGGTCGAACACGACGGCTTTGATTCCCTTCGAACCCATCACCGCGCCGAGTCCACCGCGAGCGGCAATACGCGAGGGAATTTTATCCTTGTCGAGATTCTGAATGCCAGCGGACTTCATGCGCATTTCACCGCCAGGGCCGATCAACGCAATGGCGACTTTATCGCCATATTTTTCCAGCAGTTTCGGTGCGGTTTCGTAAACGCCAACCCCCACCAGGTCATCGGCCTTTTCCCATTTCGCACCATTCATTGACAGATGCAAAACCCAATAGCCATCTTCCTTTGGAGTGTCTTCGATGATCAAGGCATGGATGCCCATGAAGGCCATGTGATAGCCTGTCCGCCCGCCTGCGTTGGCTTCCTTGACTCCGCCAGTCAGCGGAGATTTCCCGCCAATGGAAATTCTATCGGTGGATGAAAGCATGTGCCCCACCAGCAGACCCGGCGCAAAGATGAGTTTATTCCCCGCCCCAAGCGGATCACACTTCGCGTCGACTTCGTCAACCAGAATATGCGCGAGCAGTCCACGCCCGCCGAGGCGGGACCATGCTTGAGGAACAGGCTCCACTTTCAAGGTTTGGGTGCGAACGTTGATGCGCCAAATATTCATAGCCATTTCTCCAAGTCAAAAATCAAAAAACGCCGCAACCTTGTGGGTGCGGCGATCTCCATCCTGCGAGCCTTACTTGTCTTTGCCGCCAAGCAGACCGCCAAGCAGGCTGGCCGCATCATCCAGGCCAATACCGTCGCTCAGGTCCACGTTCCCTGCGAGAATCGCTTCCAATGACCCAGCCATTTCAGGCGGTAATTTTTTCTTGAGCATGTCAAGAACTACAATCACAGACTGTTTGGCTTTTTCCTGGGGAATACCCACCTTCTTGGCAACCACCCCTGAAATCTCTGTTACGATGTCAGACATTTTTACACTCCTTTACACCAAATGAAATTTTGACCATGCTAACATAGCTTATATGGATTGGCAAATTTACGCAAACAACGATATCACCGCTTCCCTGAATACCTTCGTGTGATGATCCACATCGGCTTGAGTTGTCTCTGGCGAGATCAATGCCATATTGTGAAAGGGCGTCATCAGAATGCCGCGGTTCAAAGCGTAGAGATGCATGTAGCGGTCTAGCTCGGGGTCAATGGCGGCGTGGGCTTCTCCTCCATTTTTCGGCGGATTGGGACGGAACCAGTATTCAGAGCGGTTGCCCAATTGCTTGACGATCCACGGTAATTCAAATTCCTTGATGACAGACTGCACGCCTTCGGTGAATTTTTCCTGCAAGGCAGTCGCTTTGGAATAAAACTCTTCCGTCAGAACATGTTGCAGGGTGGCTTTCATCGCCGCAATGGACAGGGCGTTGCCTGCCAGTGTGCCGCCGATACCGCCCACATCCGAGTCTTCGACTGAGAGTTTGGCAGTGAAGGCTTGTGATACTTCTTCGGTGAAGCCATAGATCGCGGCAGGCACTCCTCCAGCGAGGGGTTTGCCGAGGGTTAAGAAATCAGGCTGAAGACCGAAAGAGGCGGTGTATCCGCCAGTACCAGTGCAGATTGTGTGAGTCTCATCAATGATGAGATACGTCCCGTATTTGCGGGTGATCTCGCGCAGGGCTTCGTGATAGCCGGGGTTGGGATGAATGATGCCGATGTTGGTCATCGCGGGTTCGGCAAGGACGGCGGCAACATCACGGGCAGAAAGCGCGGTTTCGAGCGCGCCGATGTCATTGAACTCAATCACCTTGGTGGTTTCGCGCGGATCAATTTGCGGACCCATGTTGTTGGCGCGCGGCATGGGCGTACCTTCTTCATCGAGGGTGATGAAGGTCTCGTCCACGGAGCCGTGATAGCAATAGTTGAAGACGAGAATCTTTGGGCGGCCTGTGATGAGACGCGCCATGCGAAGCGCGAAACGATTCGCGTCGGTGGCGGTGAGGGCGAACTGCCAGTAGGGAAGTTTGAAGCGGCGTTGAAGTTCCTCGCCCACCCAGATCACATCTTCATACGGCAACATAAGCGTGATGCCTTTTTGAATTTGCCCGGTGATGGCTTTGACGGTGGCATCGGGCGCGTGGCCTGTCATTGCACCTGTGTCGCCGAGGCAGAAGTCGATGTAGTCATTGCCGTCCACATCGGTGAAGTGCGCGCCTTTGGCTTCTTTGACAAAGACGGGAAATGAACCCGCCCAACGAATCATCCATAACATCGGCACGCCGCCATGCAATGACTTGCGCGCGCGCTGATACAGTTCGTAGGATTTGGGGTGAGTTTTGTGGAAGAGTTGTTCTTCGGATTGAAGGAGTTTTTCTAGTTTTGTGCGGTTTATAGTTTGCTTCATGGTTATTGTTTGCCTATGGCAAATTCAATTCTGCCAATATTTTTTCGACTTCATCCAAAAATTCCTGAAGTTCGATTCCGCGCTGGCCTTCAAGACTGAAATCGTGATCTTCAGGCGCGGTGTGAACATGCCTGTGCCAGCCGGCCATCCAATTCATCGCGCGCGAACAACCTGCTTCCATTGTGAATCAGCACAAGATTCGTGGTTTGGAAACGGTCATTCCGATAAACCTGCACGAACAAATCGGTGGAAATATACAAACGCGCTTTTATGAGACTCAGGGTTTGATCAAGTATTTCCATGCGGATAAAATACTTGCGGCGTTTCAGTTCCTTCTGCAAGTCATTTGCAAGATCGGAAACAGTCATACTTTTTTGCTCAAGGGCTTGAGTTTTTTAATTTCATCCTGCATGTCTTCAATGCCAGTCACGGCCAGTTCCCAATCAAAGTAATCCTGCTCGGCGTTGGAGTTCAATGCCGCCGCCAGCATTTTCTTGCGGAAAGAGTCAAACGTCTCCTGATATTTTTCCTGCAATTGACGCGCCATGCTCTGATATTTGATCAGGTTTTTTTGCGCCTTTTCAAGCAGTAATTCTGCAATCGCCTGTTCGGGGTTGAGATTGGGAAATAAACGCCTGGCGCTGGATTCAAGAGTATTAAGTGTCATGGTTACCTCTGCTGAAAATTATACTCTTTTGAAGTAGACAAGTACACATGTGTGCAGGTAAACACGAAAAAAACATTGCCTGCTTTTATACGTGTTTACCTGTTTCTGTGTCTATTTTTTTACTTTATCGTTTCCTTCAACGCTTCGCTGAATATCTTCAAGCCATCGTTAATCTGTTCGCCCGTCACATTCAACGGCGGAATCCAGCGCAGGGTGTTGTCGTAGGTTCCGCAGGAGAGGAGCAACATGCCTTTTTCTTCGGCGGAGTGAATGACGTCTTTCACCAATTGCTTGGCCTTGGACTGGCTTCCGTCCACGATGAATTCGGTGCCGACCATGAGTCCGAGACCGCGCACATCGCCAATTTGCGGATATTCTTCCTGCAATTTGCGCAGACCTGTCATGAGTTGGATGCCTTTGTCTGCGGCATTCTCCAGCATTTTTTCGTCTCTCATCGCGCGGACAGTTGCCACGCCTGCCGCACAAGCGACTGCGTTCCCGCCATATGTTCCGCCAATCGAACCGACATCGAGTTTCTTCATAATGTCTGTGCGGCTGAAGACGGCAGAGAGCGGCATTCCCGAAGCAATGCCTTTCGCGGCGGTGATGATATCTGGTACAACGCCGAAATGTTCGAGTGCGAACCATTTGCCCGTGCGCCCAAAACCCGACTGCACTTCATCAAAGATGAGCATAATGCCGTGCTTGTCGCATATCTCGCGCAGACCTTTCATAAAGGAGGTTGGCGGGACGATGTAGCCACCCTCCCCCATCACGGATTCGACCAGGATGGCGGCGGTATCTTTGGGCGCGGTTTGTGAAGCGAGGAGATATTCAAGCTGTTCCAACGCATACGCAGAGGCTTGCTCTTCGGTCATGTTCAAGTGGAAGGCATACGGGAATGGCGAAACATAAATGCCAGCAGGCAGTGGGCCAAAGCCTGTGCGGTAGCCCGTCTTGGAAGTGGTCAACGCCATGGTTTGAGCGGTGCGTCCGTGGAAGGAGCCGTTGAAGACGATGATATTCTGCCTGCCTGTGGCGGCCTTGGCAATCTTGACCGCATTTTCCAACGCCTCCGCGCCAGAGTTGGCGAAGAAGAAACTATCCATCGAAGGCGGGACGATCTTGCGAATCTCTTCGATGAGTTGCAGCATCGGCTTGTGGATGACGATGTTAGCCTGCGCGTGCAAGAACAAGCCAGCCTGTTCGCGGATGGCTTCCACGACCTTCGGGTGGCAGTGACCTGTATTCGTCACGCCGATGCCGCTGGTGAAGTCCAGCAGTTTTTTGCCGTCATCGGTGTAGATGTACGCGCCTTCGGCACGGTCGGCAACAAAATTAAAGATGCGACTCCATGCGGGAGTCATGTGGGGGAAGTTATCTTGATAGAGTTGGCTCATGATTTCCTTCAGGGCAGAGATTGGTAATTGGTAAATAGTAATTGGCACAGTACCGAAAAATTGGAGATGGAATTCATCATCCCATCTCCAATCTCTAATTACAAATTACCATTTACTACTTTCCACTTTCTACGCAGGCAAATATTCCGCGGCCCATTCCACATCGTGCTTCTTCAACGTCTCGGGGGTGGGAACGCCGTCATTGGTCCAGCCTGCCAGCTTGTAGTATGTGTCGATGGCAGAATCAACTTCCTCGTGAGTCAGAACGAAGCCCGCGGTGGGGCCAGTCCCGCTCAAAGCTTTGAAAAATTTCTTTGGCAGTTTATCCGCATTGCGGGTGAGTCCCTCGCGGGCATTGAACACGCGGAAGAGATTCAAGCGGCGGCGGCCAACTTCCATCAACTCGTCGACAGTTACATCCCAGCCCGTAACAGAGGAGATCATTTGGGCGGTGTCCTTGCCATCGTAGAGCGTCCACGTGGGGCCATAAACGAACTGGCAGAGTTCGGCAGAATCGAGCATGGAGTAGAAGACTTCGGTCTCATACGCGAAGCGGACTTTTTCTTCGGTGAGGCTGTACGCGGGTTGCGGCGAGCCAAGGCCGATCTGCTTGAGACGGTCGAGGTTGAAATCGCCAATGCCTTCTTCATAATACGGATCGTGCTCGGAGGACTGATGATCGGCGCCGAAAGGATTGACAGCGTAGATGAGCGCAAGCGTGCGCTTGGCCTGCGGCATGTGCGCGGGAGCCTCCGCGCCTTTGACCGTGATGAGGAATTCATCCGCGCCTTTGCCCCATTTTGCCGCGGCGCGTTCAGAGCCCATGCCGAGGGTCTTGCCAAATTCACCTTCGCCCTTCACGAGCATATCGAGGGCTTTGAGCATGGCTTCGGCATTTCCAAATTTAAGATCAAGACCGCCAGCCTGCTCTTTGGTGATGATGCCTTTTTCAAAACATTCCATCGCAAAGGCTATCGTCGCGCCTGCGGCAATCGTATCCACAGCATATTCGTTGCAGACCTGGTTCGCAAATGAGACCGCCGCAAGATCGTCCACACCGCAGTACGAGCCGAAGGTGCCGAGCGTTTCATATTCGGGGCCGCCGTAGCGCGGGTCAACTTTGTATGCGCCGTCTTTAATTTCAACCACGCGCTTGCATTTGACAATACAAGCATAGCAAGTCTCGCGTTCCTTCAAAATGGTCTCAGCCATCTTCTCGCCGCTGATCGGTTCACAGCCTTCGAACTGACCTTCGTTGTAGTTGCGGGTCGGCAAAGTGCCGATGGTGTTGTTGAACAGCACGACCACCGCGGTGCCAAATTTTGCCAGCCCGTCCATGTCTCCATTTTCAGGCAACGCCTTCGGGCCGATGCGGTTCAACTCCGTCAACGCCTTCGCGTTGGCAAGCTGTACCTTCTTCGTGCCGCGCACCACAACCGCCTTCAAATTCTTGGATGCCATCACCAGCCCCATGCCCGTGCGCCCGTTATGTCGGTTGGACATACTGACCAGCGACGAGAACAGCACGCCATTTTCCGCGCCGATGCCGTGCTGTAAAATTTCCGCTTTCGGGTCAACTTCTTTATGAATAATATCGTCCACTTCCCCCGAGAGTTTGCCCATCAAATGCGCCGCGTCGCGCAGTTCAAATTTTCCATCGATGATCGCAAGGTAAACAGGCTTTGCAGATTTCCCCTTGACCACAATGCCATCAAAGCCAGCGAACTTCAACTCAGCGGGGAAAAACCCGCCGCTCTGCGAATCACCAATGCCGCCGCTGATCGGCGATTTGGCATTCGCATTCAAACGGCTCTGGCCTGAAATCGCCGCGCCCGTCGTCACGCCTGCCATCAAGGTCAACACATTTTCGGGGCTGAGCGCATCTGCGCCTTTAGGCATGTTGCGCAAAATATAATGCATCCCCATCGCCGAGCCGCCAAGGTACTTGCGGTAAAAAGCCTCGTTAGGCTCCTCCACCTCAAGCGTACCTTTTGTCAAATCCACGTGCAAAATCTTGCCGTTATAACCGTTGGGCATGGCTTCCTCCGTGAGTGAATTTAGTGATTTTTTAATTATACAGGTCAGGTGGACTTAAGACAACTTGGATTTTCCGAAACTGACAGCGCCGCTTCACACTTAACGGAAAGTTGATTCCGTTTCGAGAAGCATTTTCCCACCCGTCAGCCCGCGCGGGGATGAACCCCCGCGCTATTCTTACAAAGCCCGTTAAAACGGACTCACCCCAATCTCCCAATTAAAGAAACTCCCACGATAAACAAAAACTGCTCGTGGGAGTTTCTTATAACCTGTTTACCCAGCCATTTCCTTCATCCCATACGGGAAGCCGTAATCTGCCATTTTCTCCATGAACGGGTCGGGCGGGAAAGCCTCTGGGCCAAGAACGCCCACGCCTGTCCAAATGCCGTGTTCAATCAAGTCCATGCCGATGACAGCGGAGAAAGCAGTCTGTGCCACCACTGCCTGACAGCCCCAGGCATCCATGCAGGCTTTGTTGTCTGCCACTTGATAGAGATACACCTGGCGCGGCTTGCCGTCTTTCATGCCCTTCACCCACGTCCCTGCGCAGGTCTTGCCAGACATCTTTTCGCCAAGGTGGGCGGGGTCCGGCAGACAGGCCGCAACCACATCACGCGGCGCGACCTGCACACCTTTGACATTGATCTTCTCTTTGTTATCCAAGCCCAGCATGTGCAGGGTCTTGAGCACTCCGATGAACTGGTCGCCGAGGCCATATTTGAAAGTGGCGCGCTTTGTCTTGATCCAGCGCGGCATGAGCAGGACTTCCTCATGCTCCACGTTGACAATTTCCACGGGGCCGATTTCGGGGAAATCGAAAACTTCGGGTTCCGAGAATGGCGCGGTGGTAATCCACTCTCCATCCTGCCAGATGACGGGCGGGTTGAGGCACTCTTCAATCGTTGTCCAAATTGAAAAATTAGGCGCGAACTCATAGCCTTCGATGACAATGTTGGCTCCGTCACGGATGCCGAGTTCTTCGATTTCATCAAAGAGATGGTCGGCGGCATAACGGGCGAACACATCTGCCATGCCAGGCTCCACGCCAAAACCAACCATGGCAAGCAGACCTTTCTTTTCCCAATCTTTTGCCTTGTCAAATTGATAATCGCCCAATTTGATGCCAGGTTTGTTGAACGGGTCGGTTGGGTGCGGCTCAGACAGGGTCATAGCCATATCCATGTATTTCGCGCCGACATTGTAGGCGGCGTCGAATATCTGCTTGTTGAAAATTGGGTCAACCGAGTTCATGATCAAATCCACGCTGTATTTTCTGGCAAGGTCTTCGATCATTCCCTGATTGCCTGCGTCTATGAATTCAACGGGAAAACGAGCGTTATCTCCCATCTTCTTCTGCACCTCTTCGGCGCGTTTGACGTTGTAATCTGCCAGCACCATTTGCTTCATCCATGCGCGCGGCCTGGCAATTGCGGCAATTGCCTCTCCAACGCCCCCCACTCCAACGAGTAACACCTTCATGAGATTTCATTCTCCATTAGTTTTATAACCCGCATCCATGCGAGTTAGATTTACAAAAAAACCCGCAGTCGAATTCGACTGCGGGAAAATCTAATAACGAGCGTTTGATTTGTTCTGACCGCCTGGATTGATGGTAATCATAAGAGACATTAAATACGCCTTCACAAACGTATCCCCCATTTTCCTGATACTACGAACGAACGCTTTCATTTTTTCCTTTCAAGTTGGCTCCGCCATCCTCATGTTTGGGACGCGGACAAAGTATATTGGAAGCCTCACCAGCCCACAGCGGGGAGTGAAGCGAATTCCCGTTAGAAGTAAATTTCCTTGACGATCTTCAAGTAGATGAAGGATTCCGTCTCGCGCACTCCATCCACTTTTGCAAGTTTTTCGGTCATGAAGTTGAGCAGGTCTTCGTGGTCCTGGCAGAAGACTTCGAGCATCAGGTCGTACCTGCCGCTGGTGGCGACGATGTAAACAACCTCGTCGAATTTGGCGATCTTGTCGGCCACGTCCATCATTTTGCGGCCGTCGGTGCGAATGCCGATCATCACCATGGTGCGCTTGCCCATCATCAGCGGGTTGGTGACCGCAACGACTTTGAGGTAGCCAAGCTTGACCAGGCGGTTGTAACGCTGGCGGATCATGCCGGGTGATACTTTGAGTTTTTCAGCAATCTGGGCGAACGCCTCCCTGCCGTCTTCGCGCATGGCCTCGATGATATACAGGTCAATTTTGTCCAGTCGCTCAGCGCCATTACCGATTATGCTTTCCATTTGCTTATTTTATACCTTTTTTTCATTATTGTCAATGTTATTATAACTTATTTGAATTTTTAGGGCTAAATCTATCCTTATTAAGGATTTTTTGATGGGAATAACGCTTAAACAATAAACCCGACAGGCCGCGTTCATTTCCTGTCGGGTTTATTTTACTGCAAGGCAGGGATATTAATTGCCGCCTTTTACCTCGACCCAAATATCATCATAAAGGGGTGTGGCGTCGCCGACATCTTCAATGCCAAATCCCTTGGCTACTGCGTCTGCGGGCGGGTTGGTGATCGGGGAATCGGCGTAGGCGTTGTAGACATCTGGATAATTGGCTTTGGCATAATCCAGAGCGGCTTTGTTGGGATTTGTGTATTGGAAATCGCGAATGGTAAGCCAGAAGACATCACCCTGCATGGTGTAGTTCAGCCAGGCATAGGCGGCGTCGGCGTGCGAGGCATCCTTGAGCATGACCCAGTTATCCTGCCAAAGCAGTGGGCCTTCGGTGGGATAAATGTATTGGATGTCCGGGTTTTCCTGGTTGGCAATGAAGGCTTCGCCAGTCCAGGTTATACCAAGGTCTACGTCGCCGGCGATCAGGGCAGTCTTCGGGCTGTCACTATCAAAGACCTTGACGTTCGGGACAAGTTCGGCAAGTTTATTTTTGGCTTCTTCCAACTGCGCGGGGTCGGTGGTATTGGGATCATACCCAAGGGTGACAAGGGTCATGCCGATTACGGCGCGGGAATCATCCAAAAAGATCATACGCCCGGCGTATTCAGGCTTCCACAAATCCGCCCATGACTGCGGGATATTCTCAACCGTAGCCGTGTTGACCACGATGGCGTCGGTGCCGGCAAGGTAGGGAACGGAATATTTGTTGCCGGGGTCGAAAGACTGGTTCATCCACCCTGAATCAAAATTCCCTATGTTGGGCATCTGGGCATGATCCAGTTCCTGTAACAGTTCCTGGCGGATCATCAAACCAATGATGTAGTCGGTGGGTTGGACGAGGTCGTAGGCTGTTCCGCCAGCGGAAATCTTTGCGTACATTTCTTCGTTGCTGGAATACTCATCGCGGTTGAGCTTGATGTCATACACCAACTCGAAGCAATCAAGCATGTCCTGTGGGAAGTATTCCGTCCACACAAAGATATTCAACTCGGTTGAGGTTACATCCATACGGGGGCTTGGCTCCGGGCATACGAACCCGTTGGAAGTAACCTTCTCACCGGCAACTACAGGGGCTTCCGTTTGCCCGCCCCCACAGGCCGCCAGCGCCATGCTTGCAACCACAAGCAAGGCCAGAATTTTAGACACGACGTTATTTTTCATTTCTTCCTCCTTAGAGAAGATATAAATAGGTTTGGCACGTGGCCCTTCCCACGGTATACCCAAAATACTACGAATGCTGTTTTGACTCGCGGTTTTGAATGATCTGCAAAGCCAAAACAGCAGTGAATACAACCAAAATCCACACGGTTGACAGGGCATTCACCTGCGGAGTGATGATGCGCCTCAGCAAGCCATACACATAAATCGGCAGGGTGGTCGAGCCGGGGCCGTTCGTAAAGAAGGTAATCACAAAATCATCCAGCGACAGTGTGAACGCCAGAAGCGCCCCAGACATGACCCCAGGCAGGATCATGGGAAATGTGACGCGGCGGAAGGTCGTCCATTCGTTCGCGCCCAAGTCCATGGCGGCTTCTTCGTAGGACTTGTCAAAGCCCTGCAAGCGGGCCTGCACAACCAAAGTGACAAACGGAACCATAAAAGCAATATGGCTGACAGTTACCGTGGCCATGCCCAGTGAAAGGCGGGCGTCGCCGCTAAGATTAAAAACCTCATTCACCCACCCAAACAACTGACTGAACAAGGTCAATACACCAATACCCATCACGATCTCAGGGATCACAATCGGGATGTACAAGGAAAGTTGTGAAAAGGGTTTAATCTTGAAATCGTAGCGCTGTAACGCAATCGCAGACATGGTTCCAATAACCGTCGCAATGATCGTGGCCGTAAATGCAATCGTCAACGTGTTGCCAGCCGCTTCTGCCACATCCCCATTCTTGGCAAGGTCACAGTACCAGTGAAAAGGCCCGCACGGGCTGGATTTGACAAGACTGCCATCCATCACCACACGGTCGCTAAAGGCAGGGATAAACCCTTCAAAAGTCACATTCGCGCGTGAGGCATTAAAGGAATACAAAACCAAACCAACAATCGGCGCATACAGGAAAAAATAGACCAACACTGCCGCAACAATTACAAAGGGGGAACGGCGAAAGGGGTTCATGCGGGAACGATCTCCTCTCCGAAGCCAAATTTGCGGGTGTAGAAGTATGTGACGACCAGCGTCATGATCATCAAAATCAGCGAGGCGGCAGAGCCAAAGGTCGGGTCGCGCGCATCGAGGAATTGACGCTGAATCAGGTTGCCCACCAAAATCACCTGACGCCCGCCCAGAATATCAGACACGATAAAAGTTCCCATCACAGGGATAAAAACCAGGATCGTCCCTGCAACCACACCCGGCATCGAAAGCGGGAGTGTGACTCGCAGGAAGGTCTTGACTGCATTCGCGCCCAAATCCGCCGCGGCTTCATAGAGCGAAATATCGATCTTTTCAAGCGATGTATAAATTGGCAGGATCATGAACGGCAGGAATTCATACACCATCCCCACCAGCACCGCACCCGGGGTATACAGCATTTCAAAAGGCGTAAATGGAATATGCAGCATATTCGCCAACGCGCCAATGATGATATTGATCGCGCCCTCCTTGCGGAGCAGCATCATCCATGCGTACACGCGGATGACGAAATTCGTCCATAAAGGAATCAGCACCAGAAACAAAAACAGGTTGCGTTTTTTGGGATGCGCACGCGCAATAAAATAAGCGAGCGGGTACGCCATGCCAATCACGAGCGCTGTTGTATTGAAAGCCAGGGTCAAAGAACGCCAAAGGATTTGCACGTACAACGGATTGAAACACGATGCCTGTCCATCGGGGCAGTCTGTGCTATAGCCAAACAAACGGGTGTAATTATCCAACGAGAAGCCATAGATCACGTCGCCATCCGGACTGCGCTTGCCGAAACTGATCACAAGCGTGAGAAACAAAGGAATGATCAGCAGAAAAAACAACCAGAACGTGGTTGGCAGAGCCAGCAACGTACCCTGCGCAGCTTTACTTTCACGAATTCGCTTAAGCATGGCTAGTCCTTCTTCAACACCAGGGTATTCTCTGGCATGAGCATCAACCAAACATCCTGCCCCACCACATAGAACGATTTCGGATCCAGGCGCGAAATGCGATTCTGTTCCAGCACCTTAACCTTCGCTTTGTTCACATCCACATACACATGCGTATCCGCGCCAATGTAAACCGTGTTGGTCACTCTGGCATGGAATAGATTCGTGTTCTTCGCATCCTTTTCCGTAATGCGGATCTTCTCAGGGCGGATGGAAACCACAACTTCCTCGCCTTTAACCAACCCTTCGGATATTGGCATCCCGACCACTTCTGCATTCAAGCTGGGGACGAAAACACTCGCTTCATCCTTCGACAGAGACTTGATCTTGCCTTCGAGAAAATTCGACTCCCCGATAAAGTCTGCCACGAACTTGTTGGCAGGCCGCTCATACACCTCGACGGGCGTGCCCATCTGCTGTACCTTGCCCTTGCTCATCACGGCAATTCGGTCAGACATGGTCAGCGCTTCTTCCTGATCGTGCGTCACATAAATGAAGGTAATCCCCAATTGCTGTTGAAGCGCCTTGAGTTCCAACTGCATCTCTTTGCGAAGTTTCAAGTCCAACGCGCCGAGAGGCTCGTCGAGTAGCAAAACGTCCGGGGTTTTGACCAGCGCCCGGGCAAGAGCGACGCGCTGTTGTTGTCCGCCGGAGAGCTGTTTGGGCCTGCGGCGATCCATCCCTGTCAACTGAACCATCTCGAGGGCATGTCCGACGCGTTTCTTGATCTCTTCCTCTTTCGCGCCTTCCATCTCCAGACCGAAAGCCAGGTTTTGATAGACGGTCAGATGCTGAAAAAGAGCATAACTTTGAAAGACCGTATTTACTTTCCGCTGAAACGGAGGCGTATGCCCCATGGCTTTGCCCTCGATAAAAACTTCGCCTTCGGTAGGCCACTCAAAACCCGCAACCATACGCAGGGATGTGGTCTTGCCACAGCCCGATGACCCAAGCATGGAGAAGAACTCACCGTTCTTGATCTGCATGGTCACATGATCCACTGCCGCCATCTCATTCCCCTCTGGTGTAATAAACCTTTTTACAACATCGCGCATTTCAACTGCAAATTCACTGGCCATTTATCTTCTCCGAATTATGAATTTGGATTGCAACAGTTTGCTGTTGCATCGTGTTAGAGCAGGCTCCCACACTACCAGAATTACATCGATGCGCTAATTTCCTTTAGCACATCGCCGAGGCGATCAAGCAACATATCCATTTGTTCCTGCGTGACAATCAAAGGCGGCTCAATGCGGATGGTCTGCGCGCTGGTCAATGTGCCTGCCACAACAACATTTCGTTTGAACAACCCAGCCGCAACTTTATAACCGATCTCAGGGTTTTTGAAGTGCATACCAATCAAAAGACCCTTGCCCGTTATTTTCTCATAAATTTGCGGATATTGCATTGCGAATTTATCCAATTGTGAAATCAGATAGCTTCCTTTCTCTTCGGCTTTCTCCCACAAGCGCTCGCGCAGTGTGACATGAATCGCGGCAATCGCGGCAGAACATGCCAGCGCGCCGCCGCCCGTTGTGGTGGTGTGCATGAACGGGTTGGGATACATCATCGGGTGGAAAATTTCCTCGGTAGTCGTCACCGCGCTGATGGGCATCACGCCGCCGCCGAGGGATTTGGCCACGGTCAAAATGTCGGGGGTGACATTCCAATGCTCAACGCCCCACAACTTCCCCGTCCGGCCCAGACCCGTCTGCACTTCATCCGCAATTAACAAGACGCCATATTTTTTCGTCGCGGCACGGATGCGCGGCCAAAAATCATCCGGTGGAACAATTGCGCCCGACTCACCCTGAATCGGCTCGAACATCACAGCCGCAACACCGATGCCAACCTTCTCGCAAATCTCCAGTTGTTTCTCAACCGCGTCCGCATCGCCAAACGGCACGTGATAGACCTGCCCCGCATACAAGGCTCCCATCGGCGCGCGAAAATCCGCTTTACCCATCAGCGAAAGCGCGCCCATGGTTTTGCCATGAAACGCTCTCACACCCACGATGAACGCGGTCTTGCCTGTATAAAGTTTTGCAATTTTCATCGCGGCTTCGTTGGCTTCTGCGCCGCTCGCCGCAAACCAACTGTATTTCAAATCGCCGGGCGTGATGCCTGCAAGAAGCCTTCCAAGCACGCCGCGCAACGGATCAATCAATTCCTGCGAAGGCATTGGCGAACGATCCAATTGCGCCTTGACTGCGCGCACAACATCGGGGTGACTCCATCCCAAATCCATCATGCCAAAGCCGCCGAGAAAATCAAGATATTCGCGGCCCAACACATCTTTGAACACCGAGCCTGAGCCAGTCCACTCGACTGCCGCCCAGTCACCAGACTCAGTTACAGACTTGCGATACTCCAACCAGTTGCGGTTGTAATGCTCGGCAAAATTTGATTTTGATTCATCGATGATCCTGTGCGCTTCTTCTTGTGTGGGAAATTCATTCTTCTGGATCAAGTCCAGCCAGCGCGATGAATAATCCAATGCGTCTTCGTAATCGTATGCCATACATCCTCAAATAGTAATTGGAGATTGGTAATTGGTAATTGCATCAATCTCCAATTACCAAGCACAATTTACCGATTAGAACTTCCTCGTCCATTCTTTCGGCCAGCGTTCGACCACAACTTTTTTCTGCGTGAAAAACTCAACCGCATCCATGCCCTGCCCGTGCATGTCACCGAAGAATGAATCCTTCCAGCCACTGAACGGGAAGAATGCCATCGGCGCGGCGACACCGATATTGATGCCGATGTTGCCCGCATCAGCCTCATATCTAAATCTGCGCGCGGCATTTCCACTGTTTGTGAACAGGCTGGCCTGGTTGCCATACTGCCCGCTATTTACCAACTGGATGGCTTCATCTATATTATTGACATGCATCAGACTTAATACTGGCCCGAAGATTTCCGTCCTCGCAATCTCGCTTCCGACTTTAACATCAGAGAGGATCGTCGGTCTGACAAATGATCCACGCTCGTAGCCCTTCACCACCGTCCCGCGCCCATCCACAGGAACGCCAGCGCCCTCTTTCGCGCCGAGTCCGATCAACTGCTCCACTCTCTGCATACTGGCTGTGTTGATGACGGGACCCATTTGAATCCCAGAGTCCATGCCGTAGCCGACGGTGCGGGATGCTGCGGCGTCGCAGATCAATTCGGTGAATTCGTTCTTTGACTCGGCAACTGTCACAGCGAGGGAAACTGCCAGACAGCGCTGACCAGCACACCCGAAGGCTGAATCGGCGATGATCTTCGTCGCCATTTCCATATCCGCATCAGGCAATATAATGACGGGGTTCTTCGCTCCGCCTTGCGCCTGCACACGTTTGCCATTCGCGGCGGCAGTCGAATAAATATATTTTGCTACATTGGTCGAGCCGACGAAAGTGATTGCGCGAATGGCGGGGTGCTCAAGAATGCCATCCACGGTTTCCTTCGCGCCGTTGACCATGTTGACCACGCCCTTCGGGAAACCGACTTGCTCGATGAGTTTGAAAATGAACTGCATGGTCATCGGCACTTTTTCGGAAGGCTTGACGATGTAAGTGTTACCCGCCGCGAGCGCGTAGGGCAGATACCAAAATGGAATCATGCCGGGGAAATTGAACGGCGCGATGGTGGCGCAAACGCCCACAGGCTGACGGATCATGATCTCGTCGATGCCGGGCGCAATGTCTTCCACAAATTCGCCCTTGCTCAAATGCGGCATCCCGCACGCAACTTCGACATTTTCGTAAGCACGAACCATTTCGGCTTTGGCTTCTTCAAATGTTTTTCCAGCTTCATCCGTGATGAGCCTGGCAATCGCATCGCCATTCTCGCGCATGAGATTGCGGAGTTTGAATAAATATTGCACGCGGTCATTGACGGGCACACGCCGCCACGAAACATACGCCTCGCTCGCCGCCTTCGCCGCCGCTTCCACATCCGCCTTCGTGCCAAGCGGAGTGCGCGCGATCATCTCACCCGTTGCAGGGTTGATGACATCAAAATATTCTTTTACTGTGGGTTTTACCCATTCGCCATTTATGTAGTTTAAGATTTCCATAGGTTTCTCCGTATTGGTAATTGGTAAATAGTAATTACCCGTTACCAATTACTATTTACATCACCTGCTTATCCATCAACTCCGCCAACCCCTCGTCAATGAGGTTCAAGCCTTCGTCAAGCTGTTCTTTTGTGATGACCAGCGGCGGAACGATAAATAAAATATTTTTGAAATTGAAAACGTACACGCCGTTGGCAACGAGGAAGTTTTTTAGCGCAGTTAAATCCATTGGCTCTTTGGTTTCGCGGTTCTTCACCAACTCGATGGCGGTAAACAACCCAATATAGCGGACATCGCCAACAGAGGGATGTTTCTTCTTCAACTCCTCAAGCCGCTCGCCGAGATATTTTCCAACCGTCTTCGCGTTCTCGAAAATTTTCTCTTCTTCATAGACTTCGATTGTCGCCAATGCGGTGGCGCAAGCCAGGGCATGACCGTTATAAGTCAGCCCAGCGGACAGCATGTGACTTTCAAAAAATTTTGCAATATGCTCGCGGACAATGACCGCGCCAAGCGGGACGTAGCCCGACGTGATGCCCTTTGCTGTGGTGATGATGTCGGGCGTCACGTTCCAGTTATCCACGGCAAACCATTCGCCTGTGCGCCCCCAGCCTGACATGACCTCATCCGAGATCAACAGGATGCCATACTTGTCGCAAATCTCGCGCATACGCGGCCAATATTCATCGGGCGGGATGATGAGTCCGTTCGTGCCTGTCACCCCTTCGAGGATGATCGCCGCGATCTGGTCTGGACCCTCGTGCTCGATCACCTCTTCCACATGGCTGATGCACTCGCGATGACAGGTATCCTTCGTCCAGCCGAACGGACAGCGGTAGCAATACGGGTCAAGAAAATGGACAACGCCTGAAATGGCAGGCTCGGCGGCGAGACGGCGGTAATCGCCAGTCAACGCAATTGCGCCGTGCGTCGCGCCGTGATACGAACGATAGCGAGCCAAAATTTTATGTCGCCCTGTGAACTGGCGCGCGATCTTGATGGCGTTCTCGTTCGCTTCCGCGCCGCCCAGCGCAAAAAATGTTTTCTTCAAATCACCAGATGTGATTTCGGCGAGCTTCTTGCCCAACAATCCGCGCGGCTCGGTTGCCATGCCCGGCGACACAAAAGCCAGCACAGCGGCCTGATCTTGAATGGCTTTCACCACTTTGGGGTGTTGATGCCCGACATTTTCATTCACCAATTGAGAAGCGAAATCAAGGTAGCGTTTTCCATCCGCATCCCAAAAATAAACGCCCTCGGCTTTGGTGACAGGAATCGGGTTTACCTGTCCCTGATTCGACCAGGAGAAAAAAGTATATTCTTTATTGAGGTCAACGATTTCTTTGGATGTGAGTTTGGTCATGGGTTTCTCCGTGTGCAAATACGTAAACATGTAGACACGTAGACAAGGAAACAGGTACACAAGTCGCAAACTTGCTTACCTGTCTACCTGTTTACTTTTTTACCTCTTTAACAACTTCCGCGTACACATTCAATGTTTCGTCAATATCCGCGTCGCTGTGTTCGTAGCACAGGAACCACGGTTCGCGGGCATCGTGATCGGGCATGACACCTTTTTCAACAGCCTTCTCGACAAGGGCGATATATAAATTATGGTCGCTGTTCGCCCAGTCACGTTGACAGGTGACAGAGTGGATATTCAACGAGAACGAGAACATGGCCGGGTAGCCTGTGAATACGGCAGGAATATCGTTCTCTTCAAAGATTTCCTTCAATCCGTCCATGAGGCGTTGTCCGCGTTTTTCGATTGTTTTCAAAATGGGTTTGGATTTCAACAAACTCAATGTGGCATACGCGCCTGCAATGCCGGGCTTGTTGTTCGTGTACGTCCCGCCTTGCGCCACTCCATGCCCAATGATGGACATGATCTCTCGCTTGCCGCCGAAAGCCGCCACAGGGTAGCCATTGCCCAAAGCTTTTGCATACGTGACCAGGTCAGGGTTGAGGCGGTAGTATTCCTGTGCGCCGCCGTTCGCAATGCGGAAGCCCGTCTTCACTTCATCCAAAATAAAGACACAGCCATATTCTTCCGTCTTCTGGCGGATGAGTTGCAGGAAACCATCCTGTGGATTGATCGCCGCGCAATTCCCCTGGCATGGTTCTGTTATGACTGCGGCAATTTGCTCCCCGTAAGATTTCATCACGCGTTCGAAGCCTTCAAAGTCATTGAACGGAAGCGTGATGATGAACTCGCGCATGGATTTGGGAATGCCGGAAGATGCGGGCACAGGGATGGGACTGCGACGATTGCCATACGTTTCGACAGGCGCGTAGGTTGACCACAAGGCATGGTCGTGCATCCCGTGATAATTGCCTTCAAATTTCAAAATAATATCGCGGCCTGTGTAGGCACGCGCCACGCGGATGGCGTGCATGGTGGCCTCGGTACCAGAACAAGCCATGCGCACCATGTCAATAGCGGGAGACATTTCAACGATCATCTCGGCCACGGCTACTTCAAGTTCACCCGTCATGGCAAAGAGGACGCCTTTTTGAATTTCTTCGATTACTTTTTGATCTACTTCATCATGGGCGTGGCCTAAAATAATAGGCCCGAAGGCCATGCGATAGTCGATATATTTTTTACCGTCCACATCCCATAAATAGCCGCCCTTTGCCTTCTCCACATAAGGGGTAATTCCATCCCCCCAGAAACGAAAATTGGAATTCACTCCCAGCGGAAGCACCTTTTGCGCGCGCTGTTGTAACGATTGAGTTTTCGAACCAAACATACACTCTCCTTGGATGGATTATTTGGGTGTTGCCACTGATTCGTTCTCTGACAATTCATTTGCAATTCGTTCGGGCACTCTCCACTGGTAAACATCTTTGAGAATGATCGGTACGATGGAGGTTGTGGTCTTGCGCACCCCTGGCACTTTGCGAACCACTTCCGTGACAAAGTAATAGATTTCGGAAGTGTCCTTTGCAACCACCTGAATACTGATGTCATTCTGTCCGATGCCGCAGGCTACGTACGTCACATTTTCGAAAGAAGCCATTTTTTTGGCGACTTCCAAAACAGCATCGGCCTCCACCTCAAGCCAGATATCGGCTTTGATCTTGTAGCCCAGCGCCTCAGGGTTGACCACCGCGCTGATCTGAATGACGCCCTCTTCGATCATTCGATCCACACGATAACGAACGGCGCGCTCGGAAATATCCGCCATACGGCGGGACATCTCCGAAGCGGACATACGCCCATCTTCAAGGAGTAAATTGACGATTTTTATGTCTGTTTTGTCGAATTCATACATATTGTTTCCGCTTCTTTTCCGAAAGTGACACGCGGAATATACCTTATGGCGTTTTAATCGTCAAGGGAGGCGGATAAATGGAAAAACCGCCCAACAGGGCGGCGGTTTCAATTCTTCCATCATATTCTTAGTACGTCAATTTATACAAACTGAATCGTTGATCTCTAAAAATAAAATCCACCTGTTCCGGGTATCGATCCATCAACTCAATTACCCATCCCACCTCCCCTTTGAGGAGCAGGTAGCCCACGCGGTTTTCCTTTAGGCGGGCCAGGCGGACTTCCGCAGGAATATCTTCCCCAACGATGGATTTCCATAACTGGGTTTGCGGGCCACCTGTCTCGACGCGAAACACAAGAGGGATATAGTTCAGCGTCAGGCTTGGGATGATTGAATGTGTAACCGCATCAGGCCCGCCGACGATAATTGGGTTGCCGGCTGCGTTGAGTTGATTCATCTTCCGGGCAGCGCTGACATAGTTGTTGTAAAAACCGACCACATCCTGGTTGCTTTTTTCCACGTTGCCCAGAGTCCATTCACGAACGTACAATACAGCGGCAATGAGCAGGACATACGCTGAAAAATAAGCAAGCTGGGGCAGGCATTTATTTATTTTTTCCAATGGCCTGATTTTTTGAACAATATCAAGGCCAGCCCAAAGCAGGAAAGCAAACGCCATTCCGAACGGAGTTAGCCATGTCAAACGCCATAGTTGAAAGGGCGTGGTAAACATGCCAACGATCCAGCCAGTGTATGGGAGCATGGACACTCCCAAAACAAGAAATGACGCGAGGACATATCGGGCGCTATTGTGCTTCCAGAAGAAAAACAGGCTGACAATCGCCGCCAGCGCTCCGATCTCGTAGGGCAGTCCAACGGTCAAATAGCGGGAGATGCCGTAATAGTTCGTCCCTTCGATGTAGTCGATGCGGCGAATGCCGAGGCGCGCCAGTTCATCGTTTGCGATCACATCGTCCATGGAGAAGCTGAGGGTTTGGGAATATTCTCCGCCGAAAAAGCGGAATGAGTACGGAAGGAGAACTACCACCGCAAGAATTCCAATTAATTGGAAAAATTTCCAACGCAATTCCTTTTTGAAAAGAGAGGGCAGTCCGTACGCGCCAGCAATCATGCAGGCCATCCCAAACTGAACAGGGTGAGTAAATACCATTCCCATCGCTGTGACCCAGATGATAAAGAGTTTACGGTTTGTTGGGTTTTGAAAATATTCGACTACAAGAATTATCAACACCAGTGAGATGACAAAGGCGGCTGTAACTTTGTCTTCTGTTAATTTCTGGAAGAAAAGGTATCCGGGCTGGTTGTTGCGCGTCAGGCGCATGAGACTAAAGCCCTGCGCAAGGACAGCCGCCCCTGCCACCACACGCGGCAGGCCAAGAGTCTGGGCGAGGGTGAAAACTGCCAGAAAAGAGAACCCAGCCAGGAGCGGGGGAAGAAGCGTTCCTGTTATGAATAAACCATCCACGCCGCTGAGTCCGGATATCATGGCTTCCACAAGCGGCCAGTAGGCAAGCCAAAAACGGGGAATCTCCAGGCGGCTCAACGAATCTGGAAAGTCAAAAGTCAAAGCGGGCGCATGTTGGAAGTAATACAACAAGGCGCTGTATGTAAACGCATCGTCGTGGATGAGCGGCGGGCTGGCCAGGGCCGAAAAATACACCGCCCCGCCAGCAGAGATCAAAAGCAAAAGCGATTCCCACCATGTTGTTTTTTCAAACTGCCATGTGACCCGCAAAGGGCGGAACCACAAAGCAGTGACCATGACTGCGCCCCACAGCGCAAAGACCCAGCGGATGAATAAAAAGTTTAGCTGGAAAAAACGCGCGATCACGCCAAGCAGGCCTGTGACAAAAACAACGGTCACAAACCCGCCCAGCAGGGTGCGCGCCGAAACCTGCTCTTCGCCCGTCCACACTAAAAAGGCGGCCATGCCTGGAATCAGATACACAAGCATACCCAGCGCAAAGCGGAGAAGATCGAGGCCTTCCAGCCAGCGCTGCCACGGAAAAATGGAAAGAAACAACCAGAAGAGTAGTGAAAATACAAATGGGAATTTGCGATTTTTTATCATTATTTTTCCAGAAACAGGGATAGCCAATTATACTTGTTTCGATTATTATCGCCCCGCGATTGATACGTTTTATGGAGCCATTAAATGCCTGAAAGAAAAAAGAAAACGCCGCACATTTCCGTCATCATTCCCGCCTACAATGAAGGCGCGGGAATCGGCGAAGTGATACCAAAAATTCGAGAGGTGGTTGCCGCGCTGGATAAAAACCACGAGATCATCGTGATCGACGACGGCTCAAAGGACGATACCGCAGAGTACGCCAAAAAAGCGGGAGTGCGTGTCATTCAGCACCCGTACAATATCGGGAACGGCGCGGCGATAAAGACTGGCATCCGCCATGCGCGCGGAAAAATCCTCGTCACCATGGACGGGGACGGACAGCATAATCCGCAGGATATTCCTGCGCTGGTGAATCGCATTGGGCCATACGACATGATCGTGGGAAGCCGCACCAGCGCCTCAGACACGGAAGCGCACCGCGACCTTGCCAACATGGTCTTCAACTCGCTGGCTTCGTATGTGTCTGGGCGAAAGATCGAAGATCTAACATCGGGCTTCCGCGCCGTGAAAACCCATGTTGCGCGGCAATTCATGTATCTCTTTCCCAACAAATTTTCGTATCCATCCACCATTACCCTGTCGGTTGTTCGCGCAGGATTTCGCCTCGGGTATGAACCCATCCGTTTTGCGCGCCGCGCGAAAAATTCAAAGAGCAAGATCAAACCCCTGCAAGATGGGTTCCGTTTTCTCATGATCATCTTGAAAATTGCCGTGTTCTTCGCGCCGCTCAAAATTTTTGCGCCCCTGAGCCTGTTCATCTTTTTACTTGGCGTGGGATACGGCCTGTTCCGAATTTTCATTTTCCAGGCCCCCTACGGACAGACCTCCGCCCTGCTCATCTCCACCGCGGTATTGACCTTCCTCGTCGGCCTGGTCTCCGAGCAGATCGCCCAACTGCGATTTGACCGCAGTGAATCCAACTCTCCCATCGAAGAAGACGAATGAAGGATACCCGGCCGATTCTGATCGTTTCCACAGGACGGACAGGTACCATCTTTCTCTCGCGCCTCTTTGCGGACCTGTACCCTGATTCGGCTTCCTATCACGAGCGCGGCCCTTCGAGAGTTATCCAGATTCTGACCAATTTGCATTTCGCGCATCTCTTCCCCAAAAGCGGACTCAAAGCCTCATGGAAAATGTTGAAGGGAAACGAGATCAAAACCTGCAAGGCAAAATTCCACATCGATGCAAACAATTTTCTCTACGGGCTGGCCTCGCTTGCGCCAGAGCTATATCCGAACCTGAGAGTTCTCCATATCGTGCGCGACCCGCGCGCGTATGTTACATCGCAATTAAATTTCTCTCACCAAAAAAGAACCAGTTTCATCGGCAATTATCTCGTCCCGTTCTGGCAACCGAATCCATTTCTGGTGGGCGAAATTCCACTCCGCAGGGCTTTTGGTTTTACCCGCTTTGAAAAATACTGCTGGGTGTGGAGCTTTAAAAACCGCGTCATGGCGAAGCTGGAGAATTCGACCACGCCTTATCTGCGAGTCCGCTTCGAGGATTTATTCGCCGCTAATCACGAGGAGATATTTGCCAAGATCACAGATTTCATCGGCCTCCCACGCGCCATGGACATCCACCGGCGATTCGATATACCCGCCAACACATCCAAGCCAACCTTCTTCCCCGAATGGCAGGACTGGACGCCGAAACAAGCCGCGCAACTGCAATCCCTGTGCGGCGGACAGATGGACATCTACGGATATGGCGGCGAGGCCGAATGGCTGAAGAAAATCGAACAAGCCCAATGAACAAAAAAAATATATTAATGTACGTTCTCAGCGCAGTCCTGACAGTGATCTTTCTTGGCTACGTTCTGCTCAATTTGGATTGGGGGATTCTTCAACGCGCCTTTTCCGATATCCGCTGGGGCTGGCTGGGGCTGGCGTTTCTGGCTTATCTCGTAAACATTGGCCTGCGCGCCCTGCGCTTCACAAACCTGATCTATTCGCGGCAAGTGAAATGGATCGATGTTGTGCCCGTCTCTGCCCTGCACAACATCTTCATGTATCTCATGCCCGCAAAAACAGGTGATGTCTCTTATATTTTTATTGCCAAAAACAGGCTGGATGTTTCCCTCGCCGAAGGGACATCCACCCTGCTTGCGGCGCGGTTTTATGATTTTGCCGTAGTGGCTTTGATGCTTGCGATCCTGCTCCCGTTTTCAAGAGACGAAATCCCTGCATGGATATTTCAATCCGCCTTGATATTTTGCTTCCTGATATTTTTGGGGACATTGGGCGCGCTGGCTTTTCTAAAATTTAGCCCCCCCCTTTTGGAGTCGGCCAGCAAGCTGGCCGAGAGTCATCAGCAAGCTGATGGACTCCAAAAAATTCGCGCGGCATGGAACAAATTCATCGCTGGCCTGCGCGAGATAGAGGCTCATGGCGCGCACGGAAAAACAGCCGTCATTACGGCTGGCATTTGGTTGTGTGTGTATTCAAATTTTTATTTTGCCGCCCAAAGCATGAGACTCCCCATCACCTTCTATCACATCGCCATCATTTCCATTGTCATGATCCCGCTGACCCTCCTGCCCTTGCAGGGATTCGCGAACATCGGCACGCATGAAGTCGGCTGGGTATCCGTGCTGGTAGCGTTTAATTATCCCTACGAAACCGCGCTGGCGATTGCAACAGGCTCCCATTTTGTGTTATTAATCTCAGTGCTGGTTTCAGGCGGAGCGGCATTTTTTGGCGCTCAACAATTTAGAAATTTTGGCTCTCCCGTAATTAACGGGAAAGAGCCTAACCACGAACGGCACGAAGTACACAAAGGGGGGAAGGATGGCTGATTTTACAAGCATTTTCCGTTCGTGCCCTTTGTGTACTTTGTGGTAAAGAATGGTTTTCCGTTAAAAACGGGGAGTGGCTAATGTAGTGGGCTTGCCAAAAGATTTGGGTGTGTTTCAAATGAGTTGAAGGATAGAACGTCCCGAAGGTTTTCTCGAAGACTTTGACCCTTTTTCAAACCTTCGGGACGGTTGTTTCAACTGAAATGAAAAGGTTTTTTTAGCCCATTCTTTTAGCCACTCCCGAAAAACGGTGAAACCGAAATTTTAAAGAGAGTAATAAATGACCACGATCCAATTTTCAGAAATACAGGCAAACTCAAAGATCATCAAAACCAAAGATATCGAAATCGAATTGCCGTTCGCGCCTGTGAAATATTATCGGCATGGATGGCAGTCTTGGTCGCTGGCGGCGTGGACGGACCCTGTTCCGCTCCCGATACAAAAACCCGCTTTCTTTCACGCCTACCAAACGGATGTCGTCTACACGCGGGAGCCCAATCCGCATGGGTCTTGGGTGGGCGCGGTTGAATTTGCGGATGGGAATATCCTTCTGCTTGGCGCGCTTGCCACAGATACGCATGTGTTCCTTTTGCAGAATCAACTCACAGGTAGGAGCGAGGCGGACGAGGTGGAGTGGTTCGCCGCGTACGGGAGCGAAAGTCAAGTCTTCGATGAATATGTCCGCGAGATTGGCATCCGCTTTGGGGTGGCAGACAAAAATTATGCGCCGCGTGTGTGGTGTTCGTGGTACAGCCTGTACACGACGATCAACGAAACGATTCTGCACCAGACCTTCGACCTGCTCGGCGATCTGCCGTTTGATGTGTTGCAGGTGGATGATGGCTGGCAACAAGATATCGGCGACTGGCAGGCGAACGAAAAATTTCCATCGGGCATGGCCGCGCTGGCAGAGAAGATCAAATCCACGGGCAGGCGCGCAGGGTTATGGCTTGCGCCTTTGCTGGTATCGAGTTCCTCGCAACTCTTCCGCGAACACAGCGATTGGCTTTTACGCGACGAGAAAGGCGGATTTGTTTCAACGGGATATAACTACTGGGGACACGATTTATACGCGCTCGACGCCACGCATCCGGACGCAATCTCGTGGCTGGTTGCGCTCCTCAAGCAGGTGCGCCGCTGGGGCTTTGACTATTACAAATTAGATTTCCTTTACGCGGGGGCAATGAAAGGCAGGCGCTATAAAGACATGCCGCGTGAAACCGCCTACCGCGAAGCGCTGGGTGTGATGCGTGAAGCGATGGGCGCAGGCGCATTCTTCCTGACTTGCGGAACGCCGATCCTCCCTGCGTTGGGCATGTGCGACGCCATCCGCATCGGGCCTGATGTTTCGCACGAATGGGAAAACCATCGCAACGAATATCTTCTCCAAAACTTCTCCACCCCGGGCACAAAAAACGCCATCCGAACCGTGGTGAACCGCCTGTGGTTAAAATCCCTGATTCACATCGACCCAGACGTGGAGTATTTTGTTTCGAGGGAAAACACGCTGGAGGAGAAACACAAAAAACAATTGCAAGACCTGGCGTTGATTTGCAACTTCAAAGCCACCTCCGACCTTCCGCAATGGATGACCCCGCAGGAGCGTGAAAATATCCGCGCCTTTCTGGGGGCAACCCCCACCGTCTCGAAATTGAGCCGCTATGCTTACACGCTCGACGAACGCATTGTCGATTTTTCGTCCGCAGTGGAATTGACGAAGAAACCAACAGGCCTTGCCGCACTATCTGGTGAGATTTTAGGCTGGCTGGGGAATCTAAAATTCTTTGTACGGATCATCATGTTAATGGATATTGTTTCGTGGAGAAAAAGGGCTTCGAGGATATCGAAATGAAGGGTTTTTCGCGCGCGCAGGGGGAAGGGTATAAAACAAAAGCGGCCTTTGCGGGTCGCTTTTGTTTACAAGAATGGACTTCACTAACGTTCGCGCCTAAATTTCCAGCGTTACCAGAGAATGCAAGTCCGGGGCAATATTTGGCTGACCTTCCCCAACAAGGCAAACCGGGGACAGATGGCGCTGGCTCTGATATTGGAGCCTCTTTTCGCGGCCACGCTTCGGGTTTTCATAGAGTCAGCATCCCACCTATCTACTTTGACAATGTCACATTTCAAAACCTTTACCACAAAGTCCACAAAGGGGCACAAAGGAGAGCAAAGGCCTAAATAAAAACGAAGGTTCCCTTCGTGTTACTCACCTGCACTGCAACAAACGCAGTGCGGCGCAAGTGTCGTGCCCTTTGTGGTTTTGTACTTTGGTTTCAGTCTTAATGTGACATTGTCGAACTACCCAAACATCCGCCCCAGCCCCTTGCCGCCTGTTTTCTGGAACATCTTCATCATCTTCTGCGCCTCGCGGAATTGTTTGATGAGGCGGTTCACATCCTGAACTTCCATGCCTGCGCCCGCGGCGATGCGGCGGCGGCGGGAAGCGTTCAACAGGTCAGGGTCGCGGCGTTCCTTCAAGGTCATCGAATGGATGATGGCCTCGGATTGCTTGAAAGATTTTTCCACAGCCGTCGGGTCGAGGCCGCGCGCGGCCTGTCCCATTTGGCCTGGCAACATTTCCATAATTTGCGAAAGCGGCCCCATCTTTTTCATTTGCTTCATTTGCTCGAGCCAGTCCTCCAAAGAGAAATGGCCCTTCATCATTTTCTCAGCCTGTCGTGCCTGCTTCTCCATATCCTGGCCTTCATAGGCGGCTTCGGCTTTTTCGATCAGGCCGATCATGTCGCCCATGCCCAGGATGCGGGAAGACAAACGCGAGGGGTCGTACATTTCCAGCGCGTCGAGCTTTTCACCCGTGCCAATAAATTTGATCGGAATACCCGTCACCGAGCGGATGGAGATGGCCGCCCCGCCGCGCGAGTCGCCGTCCATTTTGGTAAGGACAAGACCCGTCAGGTTGATCGCGTCTTTGAATCCCTGCGCGATATTCAAGGCTTCCTGACCGATCATCGAGTCGATGACGAGGAGCGTGTCTACAGGGTTGACATTTCCAGCGATGGCTTTTAACTCGCCCATCAAATCCGCATCCAACTGCGACCGACCAGCTGTATCGACAATCACGAGGCTGAATCCACCCTTATCCGCTTTGTCCAACGCTCGCTTCGCGAGCTGTGGCGGCGTAATGGATGTGTCAGCTTCCACTTCCACATCGAGGCGTTCGCCGAGTTGCTGTAATTGCTTCACAGCCGCGGGACGGTATGGGTCGCAGGCTACAAGCAGAACACGCTCGCCTTTTGCTTTCATCAGGCGCGCCAATTTACCTGCGGCGGTTGTTTTACCCGCGCCCTGCAAACCGACCATCATAATGACCCGCGGCTTGGGGCCAGTGAGGTTCAACAAAACAGGCTCGCCCAGCATGTTGATGATCTCTTCGTTTACGATCTTGATCACCTGCTGACCCGGGTTGAGCGCCTTCGACACTTCCGCGCCAACGGCGCGCTCGCGCACCCTGGCAATGAAGGTTTTGACCACGCTGAAATGCACATCCGCTTCGATGAGCGCGAGACGTACTTCTTTCATGGCGGCGTCCACATCCGCTTCGGAGAGCTTGCCCCGGCGGCGGAGTTGATCGAAAATTTGGTTTAATCGTCCAGTGAGGGTTTCAAACATAGGTTATTTTTTCGTCATTGCGAGGAGGACGCACTTTCCGACGAAGCAATCTCCTGCAACGCGTGAGATTGCTTCGTCGGGCTAAAGCCCTTCTCGCAATGACGTGGGGATTCCTTTTCAGTATAGGATAAGCATTTTAGCGCGGAGCAGGTTGAGGGTCAAGCGGGAGGCGGAGTACTTCATCTTAAATATCTGCTTTACATCGAAAGCGAAACTCCTTATACTGGCGCGTGTTCTTGTTTACATCCATTTTCGATTCACGGAGGAGATATGGCAACAGACAGCGCAATGGTAGATGACAGGAGAGAAATTTTTGGCTGGGCCATGTACGATTGGGCCAATTCAGCATTCAGCACCACAGTGGGGACAGTGTTTCTCGGGCCGTACGTGGCAGGGCTGGCACGCGCCGCCGCAGAAGCCGCAGGGACACAGACCGTTTCATTTTTAGGAATTCCCGTAGCGCCCGATTCATTTTTGCCGTACTGCATTTCGTTCTCGGTGGGGATGCAGGTTTTGTTCCTGCCGATCCTTGGGGCGATTGCAGATTATTCGCATCTGCGAAAAACGATGATGCAGATCTTTGCAACCATCGGCGCGATTGCCACACTATTGATGTTTCTCGTCACAGGCAATTTATGGTGGCTGGGCGGCGTGCTCTTTGTAGTTGCCAACCTCGCGTTCGGAGCGGCCATCGTTTTCTATAATGCCTACCTGCCCGATATTGCCAGTGAAAAAGAAAGGGATCGGGTCTCTTCGTACGGCTGGGCAATGGGTTACATGGGCGGTGGTATTTTGCTGGCGCTCAACCTGGCCTTCTTCATTTTCAGTGAAGACCTGGGCGTGCCTGGCGATATCGCAGTCCGAATCAACCTTGCTTCTGCGGGGATTTGGTGGCTTGGGTTTGCCTTTATCACATGGGGCAGACTGCGCCCGCGCCATGCCGCGCGTCAACTGCCTGCTGGCGATACCTACGCAACCATCGGTTTCAAGCAGTTGAAAAAGACATTCAGTGAAGTGAAACACTTCCCTGAGACGTTGAAATTCCTGCTGGCTTACTTTTTATACAACGATGGAATTCAGACGGTGATTGCCGTCGCTTCGACATTTGCCGCCGCGCCTCTGATTCAGGGCGGGCTGGAACTTGAACAACAGACATTGATCGCCGTTATTTTGATGATCCAATTCGTGGCCTTCTTTGGAGCCTTGTTCTGGGGCAAACTGGCAGGCTGGATCGGCGCCAAGCAGTCTGTCGTGGTCAGTTTGGTGATCTGGGCTGGCGTGGTGATCTATGCCTACGGCGGATTAAAAGGCCCGACTGCAACGGCGCAGTTCTTCGTCCTTGGCGTGTTCATTGCTTTGGTGATGGGCGGCTCGCAAGCCATCAGCCGCAGTTTGTTCGCGCAGATGATCCCCAACGGCAAGGAAGCGGAGTTCTTCTCGTTCTATGAAATCAGCGAACGCGGCACTTCGTGGATCGGCCCGCTGGTGTTCGGCCTCGCCAACCAAATGTTCGGGAACCTGCGTCTCGCCATCCTGTCATTGATCTTCTTCTTCATCATGGGCTTGATCCTGCTTCCGTTCGTAAACGTGAGCAAGGCAATCTCAGATGCGAAAAAGTATGACGGAAATTAGTAACTCACCGTATGCGATTTACTCGAAGACCCCGAAGGGATCAAATGATTATAGTTTTTAGGATGCGCCAATTTCAACCCCGCAGGGGTGTCATTGCTCGTAAAATCAATATCATCCCTTCGGGATTGAACTGCGTAGGTGAGTTAGTAAAATAACCCAAAGGAGAAAATAAAAATGACTACAAAAACCGTTCAAGTTAATTCTCTTTCGATTGCGTACCGTGAAAGTTCTGGCAAGGGGCAGACTGTCCTGCTGGTGCATGGCAACTCGGCCTCCTCGCGTGTTTTTCAACCACAGCTTGAAAGCGCGCTTGGCGAAAAATATCGCCTTGTGGCAATTGACCTGCCCGGGCATGGCGAATCATCCAATGCGAGCGACCCAGCCGCCACCTACTGTATGCCTGGCTATGCCGAGGTGGTTGTCAGTGTGGCAAAGCAACTGGGATTGGAACAGGCTGTCTTCGTGGGCTGGAGCCTGGGCGGGCATATCGTGATCGAGGCGATTCCGCAACTTCCGCAGGCGGCAGGCTTCATGATCTATGGCACGCCTCCGCTGGCGTTCCCGCCCGATATGGCGCAGGCATATCTTCCCAACCCTGCCATGGCGGCCGCATTCCAACCGAGCCTGACAGATGCCGAGGCCGATGGATTTGCACTGGCCTGTCTCAAGCCTGGCACAACTGACATCCCTGAGGGATTCAGGGAAGATATCCACCGCACAGACGGGCAAGCCCGTGCAGGGCTGGCGGCAAGCATCCGCCCGGATGGGTATATGGATGAAGTAATTGCCGTCGCACAGATGACCGCTCCGCTGGCGATTGTGCATGGCGAGCAGGAGCAACTGGTCAATGTTGCGTACATTCAATCGCTCACCATGCCGACCTTGTGGCGCGGCGCAGTTCAGATGGTTCCCGATGCAGGCCATACTACAAATTGGGAACAGCCAGAGCAATTCAACGCTTTGCTGGAAGCGTTTATCAATCGTCAGTAAAGTAGTCGACTCAAAGAATCAAAACAGCGCGGACGATGTCCGCGCTGTTTTGATTCTTCTTATAAATTTTCGTCGAACAAACTTCTAAATTCGTCTTCTGAGATGAAACCGATGAGCTTCTTGATCAAGCCTCCGTCCCCATTCAGGAAGTAGAACTCGGGCTGGTAATAAAAGCCGAGGGTTTGCTGAAAAAAATCGGTTTGGGGGTCGTCGGCGTCAAGGTAGGTGAATTTGACTTTGCCAGAATATTCTGCTTCAAGCCCATGAACCATGGGCGCCATTGCGCGGCAGGTACCTCAGGTGAAGCGGAAGAATTCCACCAGTTGCAACTGTCCCGAAGCAAGGCTGACCATGGCTGGGTCTGTGGCCTCGAGGTTGGGGCCGCGGGAGGTGGCAACGGCTTGCACATCCACACTGCCTGTGGCAGGAGCGGGGGCAGTGGATTCGGGTGCGGCAGTGGCGGGGATGGATTCCACTGGCGGCAGGGCGGCTGGGGAGCTGGTTCCTGTTGCTGAGGCGCAGGCGGATGTCAATAAAACAGCAAGCAGGCTTAGGGTTAAGAAAAAGAAGCGGGGTTTCATCGAATTTCTCCTATTCATAATGATTAATGATAGCCTGCTATTCCATCTTCTTACATAAATCTCACCTGATTCTTAGGCGGGAAATACGTCATATTCAAAAACAGTCGCTTTACTTTGACGGTTGTGAAATCCTACGCTATACTCAGTTTGGTTAGGTAGTTAGTTGGTTTGATGGTTTCGTAGTTTTGTTCTAACTACCCAACGATTCAACAAAATGGAGGCACTGCTATGGCAGACTTTAAACTTACCTACGCAACCATGTTCAACCCGCCCGAAGAGTTACACAGCGGCTTCGACAAAGCCGTGGAAAAACTGAAGGCGAACATGGGGCAGGAATATGGCATGTTGATCAACGGCAAGGAAGTGATGGCCGACGAAAAGTTCGATGACCACTCCCCCGTCAATACGGAATGGGTATTGGCGAAAATGCAAAAGGGAAATGCCAAACACGCGCAGGAAGCATTGGCGGCGGCGCGCGCGGCTTTTCCGGGCTGGAGCCATACGCCCTGGCAGAAGCGCGTGGAGTTGCTCCGCAAGGCGGCTTCCTTAATTGAAGAGCGTATCTTTGAATTGGGCGCGGCCATGGCGTTGGAGGTTGGCAAGAATCGCATGGAGTCTTTGGGCGATGTGCAGGAAACCGCCGACCTTATTTATTATTCGTGCTATCAAATGGAGAAGAACGAAGGCTACATGGTGGAGATGGGCAAAGACCCGCTCGTCGGCTTTGAGGCGCGCAATGTTTCGCTACTGCGTCCATACGGGGTGTGGCTGATCGTTTCCCCATTCAATTTTCCGCACGCGCTGACAGGCGGCCCCATGGGCGCCGCCCTTGCGGCTGGAAATGCCATTGTTGTGAAACCCGCCACTGACACTGCCTGGGTCGTCCGCCTGCTGGTGGATTGCTTCCGCGATGCGGGTTTTCCTGAAGGCGTGGTGAACTTCGTCACTGGCCCCGGCTCCACTCTTGGGCAGGCTCTCGTGGACAGCCCCGAAGTGGACGGCGTAACCTTCACCGGCTCCTTCGATGTAGGCATGAAGATGTTCCAGGATTTCGGCAAACGCAATTACGTGCGCCCGACGATTCTGGAACTCGGCGGAAAAAATCCTGTTGTCGTTTCAAAGAATGCGGATTTGGAACGCGCCACCATCGGGATCATCCGCTCGGCATTTGGCTTGCAGGGACAGAAGTGCTCCGCCGCCTCTCGCGTGCTGGTAGAGGATTCTGTTTACGATGATCTGGTTGCCCGTCTGAAAGATGCCGCGGAAAAACTTGTCCTCGGCGACCCAACAGATAGAAACACGTACAACGGCCCAGTCATCAATAAATCTTCCTATAACGAGTTCAAGGAATTCTGCGAAGAGATCAATCAGGGCGGCGGAAAATTCCTCGTCGGCGGCAACGTCAAAACAGGCGGCATCTACGACCAGGGCTTCTACTGCGAAAACACCTTCGTCACAGACCTGCCCTTCACCCACCGTTTGTGGAAGCATGAAATGTTCCTGCCCATCACCACGATTGGCAAAGTCCAGAACCTTGATGAAGCCATGTCTATCGCCAACGATGTAAACTACGGTCTGACTGCTGGTTTCTACGGCTCAACCGAAGAGACGGAGTGGTTCTTCGACAAGATCGAGGCAGGCGTGACGTACGCCAACCGTCCGCAAGGCGCGACCACCGGCGCATGGCCGGGCTTTCAACCCTTTGGCGGATGGAAAGGCTCAGGCTCCAGCGGCAAGAACGCCGGCGGCCATTATTATCTTCCGCTGTACATGCACGAGCAGATACGAACGTTGATTAAATAGATAGGTGGACAGGTAGACAGGCAGACACGTAACTTGTTTACTTGTTTACCTGTCTACCTTGTTTACTCGTCTCCCTGTCTACCGCCTCTCCCAAAGGTAAAATACAGCCATGGAAAATGAAGACCCTTTTATCGTTCGCGTTGGGACATTTTTTATGGTGATGGGGCTGGGCGCCTTCGTTCTCTTTGTCACTTCGGATATCGCCGAGCAGGTGGATTTTGACTATCTGTTTGTCGCCATGGTTCTGCTCTTCATCGGCTGGACCATGCGCCGCAGTAAAGCGCCCCCCCCACCCGCCGGGCGGTTTTCATACTTGAGAAAAATGCGCGAAGATGCAAAAAATAAAAGAGCGGAAAAATCAAAAAAATAACATGACCAAACTAATTTCATTAAAAAAAGCAATCTCTGAACTCGTAAGCGACGGGGATATCGTTTATGCGGCGGGGTTCACACACCTGATTCCCTTTGCCGCGGGACACGAAATCATCCGCCAGGGAAAAAAGAATCTCACCCTGGCCCGCGCCACACCAGATTTGATCTACGACCAGATGGTGGCGGCGGGATGCGCGAAGAAGGTCATCTTTTCGTACATGGGCAATCCTGGTGTGGGGTCATTGCGTATCGTTCGATCTGCGATTGAAAAAGGCGGATTGGAATGGGAGGAATATTCCCACTTCGGCATGATTACCCGCTTGCAGGCGGGCGCATCTGGCCTGCCATTTTTGCCGATGAACCAAACGGGCGCAACCAGCCTTGAACAAGCCAACCCGCTCATCAAGCGCATCCCTGACCCGTACGGCGGCAAGGATGTGATCGTTGTGCCTGCGTTGAACCCCGATGTAGCCATTGTCCACGTACAGCGGGCAGACAAGAACGGCAACGCCCATTTGTGGGGCATCATCGGTGAGCAAAAGGAAGCCGCCTTCGCGGCGAAAAAAGTCATCGTCACAGCAGAAGAGATCGTGGACGAATCAGTTATCAGGTCCGACCCGAACCGCACGATGATCCCTGGCATTGTCGTCAGCGCGGTGTGTCACGTCCCGTTTGCGAGTCATCCATCCTATTCACAGGGATATTACGACCGCGATAATGAATTCTATCTCGCGTGGGACAAGATCAGCGAGTCGCCTGAAAGTGTAAAAAAATATCTCGATGAATGGGTCTACGGCATGAAAGACCGCAACGCCTATTGGAAAAAGCTTGGCGAGAAAACGCAGAAGCGCTTGAAGGTAAAAGCGCGGTATAGTGAGAAAATTAATTACGGGAAGTATTGAGTCCACTGATCTTCGCTAATCTGCGCTAATCTTTTGGGTCCGTTTCATTTCAGTTGAAACAACCGTCCCGAAGGTTTGGAAACGGCATACGTCTTGGGAAAAACCTTCGGGACGTTCCATCCTTCAACTCATTTGAAACACACCCTAATCTTTTTTGGAGATAATCATGGCAGAGTTGCTTTTCAAAGATGAAGTCTATACGATCGTCGACAAGATCATCGTTGAACTCAAAGCCATTGACCACCTGACATCACGCGAGGAAGCACAATTGCTCAATTATCTCAAATCAACGGGCATGCCCGTCGGGCTGCTCATCAACTTCGGAGCGGATAGAGATTTGGAATGGAAGCCAATGATCTTGACTCCGCAAAAACCAATCCGCGCTCCTAAAGCCCTCACGCTTCAACAGTTGCCGCGCATTAACGACCCAAAACCCATTCGCGAAGATTAGCGTGGATTAGTGGATGAATCACTTTGATCTTGGCGGTTCTGGCGCCCCTCTGCACTTCCTTCACGCCAACGGCTACCCGCCTGAATGTTACCAACCTCTCTTTGAACTTTTAAAAAAACAGCACCACGTTTTTGGGATGAAGCTCCGCCCATTATGGGACGGTGCAAAACCTGATGATCTCCAAAGCTGGCATCCACTTTCTGATGACTTGCTTCGCTTCTTATCTATCCGCGCTTCGACTTCGGGTCTCAATACGTCCCTCGAAAAACAGTCAGGCCCATTCGACCCTCCGCTCAGCGAGAAGCAAGTAATCGGAGTTGGGCATTCCATCGGAGGCATTGTCACCCTGCGGGCGGCTCTGCGCGACCCGAAGAAATTTCGCGCCATCATCCTGCTCGACCCTGTGCTGTTCATGCCTTCATATTTGGTGATGTGGAATCTCGTCCGCGCCGTTGGGCTGGGAGAAAAACTCCACCCGCTGATTTCAGCGGCAAAAAGACGCAGGCGCGAATTTGACGATCTCGAAACCGTCTTCCTCGGATACCGCAATCGCGGCATCTTCAAATACATGAGCGATGAAAGCTTGCGGGCATACATCGAAGGCATCACCAAACCCAAAGCAGGCGGCGGCTTCGAACTGGCATACTCCCCCGAATGGGAAAGCCGCATCTACCTGACGGGCCTGCGAGATTTCGATCTCTGGCGCGGGCTGTTCAAACTCGAAACGCCCACCCTCATCATCCGCGGCGCAGAGACGGATACATTTTTGGAAAAAGCGGCAAATCTTGTGAAGAAGAAAAATCCAAAAATACAAATCGAAACCATGCAAAACGCCACCCACATCCTGCCGCTGGAACATCCACAGGAAGTGGCGGAGATCATAAACAAATTTTTACAAGACCTACAATAGACCCTAAAGGTCTTAAAGACCTTTAGGGTCTGGGTCTAAGAGGACACCATGCCCGAACTCAAATATTCCTCCGCCGAACTGATGATCGTCAACGCCGCGCGCCTGCTCAAGGACGGCGATGTGGTCTTCGTCGGCGTGGGACAACCCAACCTTGCCTGCAACCTTGCCAAACGCACCCACGCCCCCAACCTCGTCATGATCTATGAAGCGGGCGTGATTGGCGCAGAGCCTGAACGCCTGCCCCTCTCCATCGGCGACCCAACCCTCGTCAGCGGTTCGCTTTCGGTGGTGAGTATGTATGATATTTTTGCCAACTACCTCCAGCGCGGCAACGTGGATGTGGGTTTCATGGGCGGCGCGCAAATTGACAAATACGGCAACATCAACGCCACGGTCATCGGCGGGTACGACCATCCCAAAGTCCGCTTGCCGGGTTCGGGCGGCTCGCAGGAAATTGCCGCATGGGCAAACCGTTGTTACATCATGACCCCGCATCAAAAACGCCGCTTCCCTGAAAAAGTGGAATTCATGACCTCCGCAGGATACATTGGCGGGGGCAGTGACCGCGCCATGGCTGGTTTGCGCGGCGGCGGCATGGCTGGCGTGGTGACCGACATCGGTATGATGGAACCCGACAAAACAGGCGAAATGATCCTCACTGCCTTGCACCCTGGCAAAACCGTCGAAGAAGCCAAAGCCAACACAGGCTGGGATTTGAAAATCGCAGAGCAGGTGAAAACCACAGAACCAGTCACCAAAAAGGAATTGCGAATTCTCCATGAAGAACTCGACCCCACGGGAATTTATTTGAAAAGCGCGGCCTAATTTCAACCGCGTATCATCCCACCAATTTCCCCTTTACTCGAAAGCGCTGTCGCGGTATACCAAAACTGATGAACGCTCCATCCATTCGCCACATCCTCTTTGACCTCGGCGGCACGCTCATGCACGCCCGCGGAGATTGGACTCCCATCTACGAGCAGGCCGACCAGGCGTTGGGCGAAAAATTGCGCGAACACAATATCAAACTCGACACAAAAATTTTTCGTACGCGCCTGCATGAATATTACGAACAACGCGATAAGGATTTTCAGGAAACCACCTATCACTTCGTTTTGCGCGAACTGCTCAAAGAGTTGGGGTATGCCGAAGTTGCCGAACCAGTTCTCAGGTCCGCATTGGATGCGTTGTACTCCGTCACCCAAACCAATTGGCAACTTGAGGAAGATACCATCGCAACCCTGCAAAATTTAAAATCGCAACATTACAAGCTTGGTATTTTTTCCAACGCGGGCGACGACAAGGATGTGCAGGAACTCATCGAAGACTTCGGCATCCGTTCGCATTTCGATTTTGTGCTCACCTCCGCCGCGTGTTTTTATCGCAAGCCGCACCCGCGCGCATTCGAGATCGCGCTCGCGCAATGGAATATTTCACCCAACGAAGCCGTGATGATCGGCGACAGCCTCGAAGCGGATATTGTTGGCGCGAAAAATTTGGAAATGCACACGATCTGGATCACGCGCCGCGCGCAATTCAAGGATGAGGACATGCGCCGCATCCAACCTGACTTTAGCCTGCGCAAACTCAACGAGCTTTTGCCCACCCTTGAAAGAATCTCCATCACCCGCATCTGACGATAATCCTGCATCCATGCAGGTGTAGAATTCCCCCATGACACAAAACCGATTTCTTCCCCACATCGCCCTCGCGGTTGGCATTATCGCGCTGAGCATGTCTGCCATGTTCGTGCGCTGGGCAGACGCGCCCGGCCCAATGACCGGGTTTTACCGCCTGCTGATTTCCACACTTTTGCTCACGCCGTTCTTTTTCAAACAACAAAAACAACTGCCACCCATTGGTCGAAAATTTTTATACATTCCGCTGGTTGCTGGCCTGTTCACGGCGTTCGATTTTGCATTTTGGAATTCATCGCTAAAATACACAACCGCGGCAAACGCCACATTGCTTGGCAACACCGCGCCTTTGTGGGTGGCGCTGGGAGCGTTTCTGATCTTTCGCGAAAAATTGAAAGGGATATTTTGGGCGGGGCTGGCGCTTGCGCTGGCTGGCGCGGCGCTGGTGATGGGCAGTGACTTTTTACTGCATCCCACACTCGGCCTGGGCGACCTGATGGCAAGCACCGCCGCGATCTTTTACGCTTCCTACCAGCTCATCACCCAGCGCGGACGGGTTCACATTGACCCGTTTCGCTTCACCTGGCTGGTGGGAGTCAGCGCGACGATTATGATGCTGGTTATAAACCTCACGCTTGGAAATTCGTTTACGGGTTATTCAACCCAGACGTGGATTATTTTCTTTGCCACGGCCATCGTCTCGCAAATGATCGGGTATCTCGCCATCACCTACGCGCTGGGGCATTTGCCCGCGTCCATTGTTGCGCCCACTCTGATAGGACAGCCCATCCTGACCGCCGTTTTGGCAATTCCCCTGCTGAACGAAATCCCCACCCCCATCCAATGGATTGGCGGCGGGATTGCACTGGCAGGGATTTATATCGTGAACCAATCTCACAGACAGAACCAGCAGGAAACGCCGAACGCTTAACCTCTTCGAATAACGGAGTGCAGGCTTTTGCGGATTAACAAATTAACCTGATAATAAATCTTCGCGCTGAGCCGAGCGTCCTTCGACTGCGTTCGTCGCAACGGGCGTTACTCACTCCGCTCAGGACGAATCATCTCTGGGAAAGAGCGAAGTCGAAGCGCGGGGATTGCTAGATTTAATTGTTAATCTACAACAGTCTGCCTAGGCGCTCCGAATGTTTTCGATAGACCAAACCAACAAAACAAGGAATATATTAAGAATCATGGATATCACAGTCACCACAGAACAGGGACGCGTCCCCGTCACCATCCTTCACGTCAGCGGAGATATTGACTCTGCCACATACCTGGCCTTCCAATCCGCTGCGGAGGAATTGATCGAAAATGGCGCACGTCATTTGCTCGTTAATTTAAAGGATACCCCATACATCAGCAGTGCGGGTCTGCGCGCTTTACACATCCTGTTCAACAAACTGCGTTCCATCCACAAGGATGTCAGCGACGATGAGCTTCGCAAGCGGATGAACGCAGGTTCGTATAAATCCCCGTATATCAAAGTGGCAAATCTTTCGCCTCAGATCAGGGATGCGTTTGAACTGAGCGGCTTTGAAACTTATATTGAAGCGTATGATGATGTGGGCAGGGCGGTGGGAAGCTTTTAGCGATTAGAGATTGGAGATTAATAATTAGCGGTTAGCAAATTCTGGGGAGCATTTCCCCGGAGAGCATATCCACTACGCGGGTGGCGCCGAGGGTGGTTTTGAGCAGGACACGTCCGCGCGGCTCGGCGGTGACTTTGCCGACAATGCAAGCGTCTTCGCCATAGCGGGTCGCTTGCATGGCTTTTAATACGGTATCGGCATCTTCGCTAGCGACAAAGGCAACCAGCTTGCCTTCATTGGCAATGTAGAGGGGGTCGAACCCAAGCATTTCGCAAGCGGCTCCAACTTCGGGGTGGATGGGAAGCGTCCGTTCGTCGAGCAGAATCCCCACGTTGGATTGAGTCGCAATTTCGTTGAGGGTGGTCGCCAGTCCGCCGCGGGTGGGGTCGCGCAACACGTGAATGTTGTCGCTCGCGTTCAGCATCGCTTCGATGAGATGATTGAGCGGGGCCGCGTCGCTTTGAATTGTGGATTGAAAACCAAGCTCGCCACGCGCGCCGAGGACGGCAATGCCGTGATCGCCAAGCGAGCCTGAAAGAATAACCACATCACCCGCCTTTGCCTGTGCGCCGCCGATTTTTACGCCAGCACGAATCAACCCCACCCCCGCCGTGGTGATGTACATTCCGTCGGCCTTGCCTTTTTGCACAACTTTCGTATCGCCTGCCACGATCTGCACGCCCGCTTCTTCCGCCGCCGATTTCATGGACGCGATCACGCGTCCGAGCGTTTCCATCGGCAAGCCTTCTTCGAGGATAAAGCCCGCTGTTAAATATAATGGCTTTGCGCCAAGCATCGCCACGTCATTGACCGTGCCACAGACAGCCAGCTTGCCAATATCGCCGCCGGGAAAAAACAGCGGGGTGACGACGTGCGCGTCGGTGCTGATGGCGAGGCGTTGATGCAGGTCTGATTCGAGGCTGGCGGCATCGTCCCCTGCCCGCAGTGCGGGGTTATCGAAGGCGGGCAAAAACGCTTTCTGAATCAGTTGATGACTCATCCGCCCGCCCGCGCCATGCCCCATGACGATTTGCTCGTTATGAGTTAACGGCGGCGCGCAGACGGCGCCTTCGACACTGGTGATGTTTTCAGACATGATGCCTCGTTTCACAAAGAAAGAGGAAAGAAGAAAGAAGAGAGAGGTCAATGAGTATTTTTCATCCCTTCGACAGGCTAAGGACAAGCCTTCATCCTTCATCCTTCATCCTTCATATTTCATCCTTGTTTTATCATCTTCCGTACTTGAAATACGCCGCGCACGCGCCTTCGGAAGAGACCATCGTCGCGCCAAGCGGACTCTCCGGCGTGCATTGCCTTCCAAATGCAGGGCAATCATGCGGCTTTTTCAGTCCCTGCAAAATGGAGCCTGCGATACACAAAGGGGACTCGTCTGCGTGCATGGATTCCACATCGAATCTTTTTTCAGCGTTGAAGAAATCAAACTCGGGGCGCAGGCACCAGCCGCTCATTGGAATCATGCCAATGCCGCGCCACTTGCGGTCGCATTCCATGAATACCTTGTTGATGGCGTCCTGCGCTGGTTTCAACCCTTCCAACGTCACCGCCCGTTGATAGGCGTTGACAACTTCCACTTTGCCCGCTTCCAGCAATTGGACGACTGCCAGAATCCCCTGCACAATATCGAGCGGCTCAAAACCCGTCACGGCCATTGGGATTTTGAATTCATCCGACAGCGGCGGATATTCCCAATACCCCATCACAGCGTTGACATGCCCCGCGAGTAAAAATCCCTGCACACGGTTGTGCGGCGAACTAAGAATGGCTTTTATGGCAGGCGGCACGCGCACATGCGAAACCAAGACCGAGAAATTTTGCAAGCCGAGGTACTGTGCCTGCAAAACGCTCGTCACATTCGGCGGAGCGGTTGTCTCGAAACCGATGGCGAAAAAGACCACTTGCTTTTCGGGGTTTTGCTGGGCGAGCGCAACCGCATCCAGCGGAGAGTAAACCACGCGCACATCCCCGCCCTGCGCTTTCACCGAGAACAAATCCTGGGCTGAGCCTGGCACGCGCAGCATATCTCCGTACGAGCAGAAAATCACATCGGGGCGGGATGCGATTGCCAGCGCTTTGTCGATCAGCTCCAGCGGAGTCACACAGACCGGGCAACCGGGACCATGCACAAGGTCGATCTGAGGCGGGAGCAGTTGGTCAATTCCATGCCGAACGATGGCGTGAGTCTGTCCGCCGCAAATTTCCATCAACGTCCACAGGCGCGTGACAGTGCGGCGGATTTCTTCGATCACGCCCTTCACCAATTCGGCATTGCGATATTCAGTAACGTATTTCATTGCAGTTTGTAACGCGATATTAATATCGCGTTACCCTGTCTCCAATTCTTCTTCAAAGCCATCGATCTGTTTCAACAGATCGAGCGTTTCCATGGCTTCCTTTTCGCTCAGCAAACTGATCGCAAAGCCGACATGGATGATGCAATAATCCCCGATGTTTGCCTCAGGCACATAACTCAAACAAGCCTCGCGAAAAATTCCGCCAAAATCCACCCGCGCCATTTGCAAGCCGCCCTTCTCGTACACCTCGACGATTTTTCCCGGCACACCCAAACACATGTCAACCTCGCATTCGCTTCGCCGCAATCACGGCCTGTCCCAACGAAAGCCCGCCGTCATTTGTCGGCGCTTCCTTATGTATGTATACTTTGAATCCCTCTCCATCTAATAGTGCCATAGTTCGCCGTAATAGGGTGATATTCTGCCACACTCCGCCAGACAGAACCACCTCGTTGATTCCAAAATCCCGCCTAATTCCAAGTGCGGCTACGCGTAAAATATTAGCAAGGCCGTTATGAAACCTTGCTGAAATTTTCGAGATGGGGACTCCCCCTGCTGAATCATTGATCAACGCCTCAACAACGCCTCTTACTTCGACTTGATCCTGATTCATCCCGAATGAATAACTCTCCCCTTCGGCATCATCTGCCAAAGACTCAAACTCGATGGCCGCCTGCCCCTCGTAGTTGACAGTCTGCCGCCCCCCCGCCAACGCCGCCGCCGCATCGAACAACCTTCCAATGGATGATGTCATCGGCGTATTGATTTTCTTCTCCAACTGCATCCGCAGGGTGACTTGGTCTTCGGCGCAAAATTCGGCAACTGGCGCAAGCCGCTCATCCCATTCCAAACCCAGCGACCAGAGCAATGCCAGGGCTGTGCGGGCGGGCTTTTTGATGGCGGCATCTCCACCGGGCAAAGGGAAATATTCCAGATGCGCCGCGCGTTGATAGGATTTGTAATCTGCGACCAAAATCTCGCCGCCCCAAATCGCGCCATCTTCGCCGTAGCCTGTGCCATCGAAGGCAATGCCAATCACGGGGCGTGTGCCGTCAAATCCATGCTCGGCCATGCAGGCGGCAATGTGCGCGTGATGATGTTGAATATGGAAGATGGGCAGGTTTTCGCGTTCGGCCCGTTCGAGCGCATAGCGAGTTGCCAGATAATTCGGGTGCATGTCACAAGCAATGGCTTCTGGCTTCACGCGAAATAATTTCTCGAAGTGCTCCACGCCCTGCTCGAAGGATTTCAAGGTTTCGTAATTTTCCATGTCACCGATGTGATGGCTGAGAAAAGCGTAATTTATGTTGGTGATGCAAAAGGTGTTTTTTAATTCCGAGCCTGTTGCCAGAATTTGCGGAACTTCAAAGGGCAGTTTTATGGGGAATGGAGAGTAGCCGCGCGAACGGCGGAGGGGATAAGCAATCAGTGACCAGTAATCAGTATTCAGTTTCCTCGTTGAATCACTGACTTCTGATAACTGACTACTGATCACTCTTACCACCGAATCGTCACAGCGGATGTGGATGTCGCGATTGTGCATGAGGAAGGCATCGGCGAGGTTGGATAATCTTTTGCGGGCTTCGTCGTTGTCTGTGGCGATGGGTTCTTCGGAGAGGTTGCCGCTGGTCATTACCAAAGGATGAAGGATGAAAGAGGAAGGATGAAGAGAATCCGCGAAAAGCAGGTAGTGAAGTGGGGTGTATGGGAGCATGACGCCGAATTGATCTTGATTCGGGGCGGTTTCTTTGGCGATGGTGGATTCGGGTTTGCGCTTTAATAAAACGATGGGGCGGGCGGTGGATTGAAGCAACTCGCGCTCCGCGTCACTGACGAAGCAATGTTGTTTGATGGTTTCGAGATCGGGCATCATCAGCGCGAAGGGCTTGTCCACGCGCAGTTTGCGGACGCGCAATTCGGTTACGGCAGTTGAATTCGTCGCGTCACAAGCGAGGTGAAATCCACCGAGGCCTTTGATGGCGAGGATTTTTCCTTCAGCGAGCATTCGACGAGTTTCGAGAATGGCGTCGTTATTCTGGAGAGCATCCGACAGCGAGCTGTCGGAGTCCAGAGTTAGCCAGACTTTCGGCCCGCATTTGGGGCAGGCAACGGGCTGGGCGTGGAATCTGCGATTCGTTGGGTCTGTGTATTCGCGTTCGCAATCAGGGCATAACGGGAAGCCTGACATCGTGGTGTTTGGTCTGTCGTATGGGATATCTTTGATGATGGTGAAGCGCGGCCCGCAGTTGGTGCAGTTGATGAAGGGATAGCGGTAGCGTCTATCTGCTAGGTCGAAGAGTTCGCGCAGGCAATCTTCGCAGATGGCTACGTCGGGCGAGATGGGCTGGAAGGCGGAGGGAATGGATTCAGAGTGGAGAATGTCGAAGGAACTGAATCCGTTGGCAGGGCGGAAGGAGGCGGTGAATCCGTCTATGCGGGAAAGGGCTGGGGCGTCGTCCTGTAATTTTTGCAAAAAAGAGTCGAGGATGTCTTTTTCCCCATCCACTTCGATCTCGACGCCCGCGGAAGTATTTTTTACCCAGCCATTGAGTTTGAGATTCGCGGCGAGATTGTAAACAAACGGACGGAAACCAACCCCCTGAACGATGCCTGTGATGTGGACGCGAAGTCCGTGCATGTTATTTTGCCGAGTTTTGGATAAGCCACTCAACCCAGGCATCCAACCCCTCACCCGTGCGGCAGGAAAGTTGAAAGGTTTTGACGTTGGGATTCAGCGCCTGCACACCGCGTTGAAAATAATCCATCTTGAACGGGACGTAGGGCAGGAGATCGATTTTGTTGATGACGAGCGCGTCCACGCCGCGATACATGCCGGGATATTTATAAGGCTTATCGTCGCCTTCGGGCACGGAGGCAATCAAAATGGATTTATGCGTGCCGAGTTTGAAACTGGCGGGGCAGACCAAATTGCCCACGTTTTCAACGATGAGCAAATCAAATTGTGTCAGGTCAAGTTTTTCGAGCGCGCCGCGCAGCATGACGGCATCGAGGTGACAATCTCCGCCTGTGTTGATCTGAATGGCGGCTTGCGCGCCTGCTTTTGCGGCTCGGTCTGAATCAATCGAAGTGGCGATGTCGCCATCGATGACGGCCACGCGAAGTTTATCTTTGAGGCGCGGCAGGGTTTGTTCGATGAGCGAGGTTTTGCCCGCGCCAGGCGAGGCCATAACGTTGACTGAAAAAATGCCTGCGCTTTCAAGGCTGGCAAAGTTTTCCTCTGCCAGGCGGTCGTTGGCGTTGAGAATATTTTCCACGACAGGGATGTTTTGAGGCATGAGAAACTCCTTGGGGCGTTTCTGAAGTTTTTTTGTACACGGATTCGACGGATTGCACGGACGTTTCACGCACGGATTTTTAAAAGGTTTTCCGTGAACATCCGTGAGTTCCGTGTACAAAAAAGGCCAGGCAAAACGACTTAAGAAACGCTCTCTTTCACTTTACGTTTACTTATCGCGTAAATTGCATTAATCCACATCTATCGATTCGAGGGCGAGTTCCTCCCCTGCGATGATTTTTGCGCCAACCCCGCCGCATTTTGGGCAGATCAATTCATCGCGGTTGGGATGATATTTCTCGAAGCAGGTCATACATTGCAACTCGGCGCGGACTCGGCGAAAGTGCAGGGTTGCGCCTTCGGCAAGGGTGTCTTTGGCAATGATGTCCCAATAGAATTGAATCGAGTCGTCCACCATGCTGGCGAGATCGCCGATGACGATGTGCAGGTCTGTGATGCGTTTTGCGCCCGCCTTTTCCGCGTGCTGGAGGGCAATCTTCAAAAGGGATTCGGTGACGGGCAGTTCGTGCATCGTGTCTATTGTACATGATACGGGGGTGGAAGTAACGAGTCGAAAGCATGCCCAGTACGGCTTTCTCAAAGTCTGAAAATCTTTAACGCGAATGGCGCGAATGAAACGAATGGCGCAAATTTTTCTGTATTTTCGCGAAATTCACCCAGTTTGCGTAATTCGCGTTAAGCCTTTGCCATAAACTTGTAAAAGGGTCAAGCTACTTTGAGAAAGCCGTAGCATGCCCAGGCCAATATGCGAACGAGCGGCGATGAAATAAAGGACGCTTCCAAAAAGGTATAATGAACTCCACAGCCATGCGAAATCCATCTTTTATTTCACGTTCCTCCCAGTACCTGCTGGCTTTTGGATTGATCGCCCTTGTCACCGCGATTCTATTTACCCTGCGTGACGCACTCGATACAACCCTAGTTGCGCTTTTATATTTAATGCCGCTTGGCCTGATTACCGCATATTGGGGGCTTGGGCCAGGCATTACCAGCGCGCTGGCGACCTTCCTTACATTCAATTATTTTTTTATCCAACCGTATTACACCTTCGCGGTTCACCGTCCAACGGACGTAGTGATCCTTGTCATATTTTTGATCGTGGCAATTGTGATCAGCCAGTTGGTCGGGCGGATGCAGGCGGGCCTTACCGCGGCGACAGCGCGTGAGCGCGAGGCCACCCAACTCTATGAACTCAGCGCCGCGCTCGCAGGCCTGCATGATGGGCAGACCATCGCGGAGATTCTTGCAAAACAGGTGCAGGACGTTTCGCAGGGCGAAGCAGTGGAACTGAATATCACTGGGGCGCAGTCTTTTGCGTTTCGTTTGCCTGAGTCACATCAGCCAGTTCGTCCACCAGAATGGGTTGTTCCCATCCAGGCGGCGAGAGGCGTTCTAGGGGAGATTCGGCTTTGGAGAGCGGCATCAGCTATAACGTCCAGCGAGAAGCGGTTGTTGCAGACCTTCGCCAGCCAGGGAGCGTTGGCGCTCGAGCGGGCGCGGCTCGCGCAGGCAGAGTCCCGGGCGAGAGTCCTCGAAGAAAGTGACAGGTTGAAATCTGCGATTTTATCTTCTGTTTCACACGAACTGCGGACGCCGCTTTCCACGATCAAAGCGGCGGCTTCGAGTTTGAGAAGCAACGATGTGAGCTGGGATTCTGCGGCACGCCCGGAGTTGATCGCCGCAATAGACGATGAGGCCGACCATTTGAATATGCTGGTAGGCAACCTGCTCGACATGTCGCGCATCGAGTCGGGGGTGCTTAAGCCGAAGCGCGAGTGGAATATTTTGCCTGAGATCGTCGGGAGTGTTCTCGCGCGCATGAAGCACCTGGCGGAGGAACACCGCATTGAAGTGGACGTGCCCGAAAGCCTGCCGCTCATGCCCGTGGACTATGTACAAATGGAACAGGTCTTCACGAATCTGGTCAGCAACAGCGTGAAGTATGCGCCGGAGAAATCTGTGATCCTTGTGCGCGCGTTTGTGGAAGACGAGTCGATTCATGTAGTCGTCAGCAATCAGGGGCCGCAAGTGCCGCAGGAACACCTCGAAAGAATCTTCGATAAATTTTTCCGCCTCACTGCCGCAGACCGAGTCACGGGCACGGGGCTGGGGCTTTCGATTTGCAAGGGCATCATCGAAGCGCATGGCGGGCGGCTTTGGGCAGAAAATGTGCCTGACGGCCTCGCCTTTAATTTCACATTACCGTTGATCTGGGAAGGCATTTCACCTCCCAACCTGCCCATGGATTCGGAGACCGAATGAGCAACGCGCCGCATATTCTTGTCATTGACGATGAACCACAGATCCAGCGCGCAATTCGCACCATCCTCACCGAAAAAGGATTCAAGGTCACGACAGCCAGCCGCGGCGAGGAAGGCCTCACGCTTGCCGCAACGAACGAGCCTGACATTGTAATTCTCGACCTGGGTTTGCCAGACATGGACGGAGTTGAAGTCTGCACACGCCTGCGCGAGTGGACGCAATGCCCGATCATCATTTTGTCGGTGCGCGATAGTGAACGCGATAAAGTAGCCGCGCTCGATAAAGGTGCGGATGATTACCTGACCAAGCCGTTTGGCATCGAAGAATTGCTGGCGCGTGTGCGTGTGGCTCTGCGTCATTCCACGAGCAGGCAGGGGACACAGAGCAAAGTCATCCACGCTGGAATGCTGATGATCGATCTCGCCTGGCACATCGTCAAACGCGGCGATGAGGAAATCAAGTTGACTGCCACCGAATATAAATTGCTTGCGTATCTCGCCGCCAATCATGGGCGCGTGCTTACGCATCAAAGCATTCTCGCAAACGTTTGGGATCCCGCCGATGCCAATCACACCGAATACCTGCGCGTCTACATGCGCCAGCTTCGCAAGAAACTCGAAGTTGATCCTGAACGTCCGCAGTTTATTCTCACCGAACCCGGCATCGGCTATCGCTTTATCGCGGATGAATAAATCAATACCGCGACTTAATATCGCGATACGTAAATTCACCTTACAGCGCCCTTGCAAAAGGGCGTTTTTATTTGTTCTTTATACGATTGCCTGAAATTTTTGTCACCATTTTATGCGGGGTGGATAGGATTAACGCATCTACGAGGTGACATGAATAAACTTGATGTAAGCCCCCCTGCCTTGACAATGTCTTCCGCTTCTTTCTCTAACCTTCAGCCTGCCCGCCGTTTAATGGTCCTTGTGCCTGCATCCGAAGTGGATTCTGCCCTCACGGCGCGAAAAATCTGGGAGTTGGCGAATGCTCTCGAAAGCCGGGTCCAGCTCCTCGGTCTAAGCAAAGACGCGGCGCATGAGCCAGGCTTGCGCAGGCAGATCGTGACCCTGTCCGCAATGGTGGGGGGCGATACTATTTCCATCGAATCAAAAATCGAAATTGGGAACGATTGGCTGAGCGTGGTGAAGTCCGAATGGCGCGAAGGAGATGTGATCGTCTGTTTTGCGGAACAACGCACAGGCCTTGCGCGCAGGCCGTTAAGCCAAATTCTGGAATCGAATCTGAACGCCACGGTCTATGTGCTTGCCAGCCTCCATCAACAGGAGGAACGCCCGCGTTCAAGCTGGCTGTTCAATGCAATGGCATGGGCGGGTTCCATCGGGATCATCCTTGGTTTCTTTTGGCTGCAATCAAAACTCATTCAATTTCCCAAAGATTGGGCTTATTCAGCTCTGCTTTACATCTCCCTCTTTGCGGAAGCTGGTTCGATCTGGGCCTGGAACAGCCTGTTCGGATAAACCATTTAAAAATAAATCAAACTGGAAACCATGATCAATCAAAACGACAACTCACAAACCTCGATTATTGAACGAGCCACAGACTATAAACCCCCACGCACCCTGCGCTCGTGGTTTATAGGCCGCCCTTTATCCACTGCGGATGCCCCTCATCAAACCATTGGAAAAGTGGTGGGGCTGGCGGTTTTTGCGTCTGATGCACTTTCTTCCACCGCGTACGCCACGCAGGAAATTTTAGGGGTAATCGCCGCCGCAGGCTCGATTGCCTATGGATATTTATTCCCCATTTCTCTTGCGATTATCGCGTTGCTGGCAATTGTCACCGTCTCGTATGAGCAGACGATTCATGCCTACCCTGGCGGGGGCGGCGCTTATATTGTGGCGCGCGATAATCTCGGTGAATTACCCGCACAGACTGCTGGCGCGGCTCTGCTTACAGATTACATCTTAACTGTGTCCGTTTCAATTTCAGCGGGGGTGGCTCAAATTGTATCTGCCTATCCCGACTTGTTCCCTTATCGTGTTTGGATCGCTGTGGTTGCCGTGTTTTTTATCATGTTGATAAACCTGCGAGGGGTCAAAGAGTCTGGGACAGCATTTGCAATTCCAACCTATTTTTTCGTAGTGATGATGGTCTTTACGGTTGGCTTTGGAATATTCCGTTACTTATCAGGCTCGCTAGGCATTGTGGTGGACCCTCCGCACTTTGAGGCGCACAATGTTATTTCAGTGATTACACCTTTCATTTTGCTTCACGCTTTTGCCAACGGCACAACCGCCCTTACCGGTGTGGAAGCGATTTCCAATGGCATTACGGCCTTCAAAGAGCCGCGCAGTAAAAATGCAGGGGTCACCCTGATCTGGATGTCTTTGATCTTAGGCTCATTATTTCTTGGGCTTTCATTTCTCACCGGCGAGACCCATGCGGTGTTTTCCGAGGAAGAAACCGTGATTTCTCAATTGGCGCGAACGATCTACGGCGGCAGAGGCATTCTATATCTTATGTTGATCTCCGGCACCACGGTCATTCTTATTATGGCGGCGAATACAGCATTTGCAGATTTCCCCCGTTTAGGCGCGCTTCATGCCGGTGATGGTTTCCTTCCACGCCAGCTTACCTATCGCGGAAGCCGTCTGGTTTATTCGCGCGGTATTGTATCTCTGGCAGTAATTGCATCCATCTTGATTATTATTTTTCAAGCGAGTGTGACACGGCTCATCCCGCTTTATGCAATCGGGGTATTCCTTTCCTTTACGCTCTCACAGGCGGGCATGGCGTGCCGCTGGTGGAAGATAGGCCATCTGGAAGAAGGTGTGGAAATCGTTGAGCCAGGTTCCACGCTGAAATATGAAAACGGCTGGCAGTACAGAATGGTGATCAACGGTTTTGGCGCCGTTTGTACAGCGATTGTGATGGTTGTATTTGCGGCAACAAAATTTAGAGAGGGCGCCTGGGTGGTGCTGATCCTAACCCCGGTATTGGTAACGATCTTTTTTTCAATTCATCATCACTACAAGCGGCTTGCCAAAAAACTCTCGCTCGATAACTTCGGCGTTATCCCCCCGCGCACCATTCGTCACCGCGTGATCATGCCGGTCAGCGGCGTGCATCAGGGCACACTGGCGGCGCTTCGGTACGCGCGCATGTTGTCAGATGATGTGACGGCGGTGCATGTCTCGGTGGAACCGGCGGATGCTGAAAAGGTCCGCCAGAAGTGGGAAACGTGGGGCGAGGGCGTGCGCATGGTGATGCTGGATTCACCCTACCGTCTCTTCCTTGAACCATTACTGGGATACATCGCCGACATTGCAAGACAACGCCAATCTGGTGAAACCATCACAATAGTTGTGCCAGAATTTGTTGCCGAAAGCCGCCTGACTGAAACTCTACACACGAACACCGCCGATCTTCTTCGCAGTCAGCTTAAACGTCAACATGGTGTCGTTATCATCAACGTGCCGTATCATGTTCATGATGAAGGCGGCGAACAATAGATGGATATCGACAAAAAAAAGACTCCCTCGGGTTGGGAGTCTTACGTACTCTGCCTGTCGGGGTGAGAGGATTTGAACCTCCGACCTCACGGACCCGAACCGTGCGCTCTACCGGTCTGAGCCACACCCCGATAGCGCCTCCCTCGGAAAGGAAAGCCTGCGAATTATACCATTGAGATTTTTTTTGGCAAGCCTGTTATGGATTCAGCATGATTTCAATGCTGTACAAGTACATATATTTTTGCAACTCCGAGTCAGCCACGCTGAGCAGGGGGTTATCCTGCCGCAAGGTAAGGCGGGCAAGAGTTGGCTCGGTCACTTTGTACGGCAGGGAAGTTTCAAAAGATTGGGTGGCAATTCCATCGAAGGTCAGCACCCGCGTGGAGATCGGCGAACCATTTGAAAGAACCAATTCCACAACGATGGGCTGATCGTTGAAAGGCGAGATGCGCCCCCTGAGGTTGACCTGCCCTGCGTAAAAATCGGCTTTTTCCTTCAAGCCTTCCACCATCACTCTTTCGTAGATCATATTGCCCGGCGGATTAATTTGGGCAGAACCCACAGAATACAAAAGCACAGGCATCGTATTCAAAGCCTGAATACGCCCAAAATCATCCTTACTGCTGACGCGGATATAACCCGCCTCCGAAACCGCGCGGATCTCAAACTTCAGTTCAAACCTGCGGAAGATGCCCCTTTCATTTCGCGTTACTTTCTCAAGGTCACGATAAAGCACGCGGCCATCCTCGCCCAGCAAATCCACCTGCACCACTTCACTTTCGCCAGAGACAAGCTCCATTTGCAAATTAATCGGAGAAACCAGGCTGGATGCAGGCCCCGGAGTCAAAAAGCGGATTTGAGCAAAGTCTGTAAAGCCTGCCGCAAAAGTTGGCGTGGGGCTGGCAATTTCCGTCAACAAAATTGGGAGCTCGGTTGAAATGGGTATTTCAGTGGAAGGCACAGTTAACGTCAACGCATCCGCTGTGGCGAAAGCGGCCTGGCCGGTGAGGGCAACCACCGTCGGGAGGTAATCAGGCGGGAGCGCCGTCGGCGTGGATTCTATACTTTGCGAGCAGGCAGATAAAAGTCCAAGGAAAGAGGCGAGGATGAATATCTTTTTCTTCATGTGGATGGGATTCGAATCAATCGTCCCGCAAGCTGGTTGCAAAAACAAATAACCCAACCCTTCGACAAGCTCAGGGCAAGCTTGCGGGACAGTTTTTTTTTTTACAGCCCGTAAATGCCGCTGTATTTCTTCGTCAAATAGCGGACGTAGGCGGCAGAGTCAATTCTTTCGCCAGTGGCCTTTTGCACAAGGTCTTGCGGATCGTACTTGTGCCCGTGGATGTGAATCTTTTCGCGCAACCAGCCGAGGAGCGAGCCAAACTTGCCCTTGCGAATCTGCTCTTCCAAATCGGGGATGTCTTTGTTGATAGCCTCCCACAACTGCGCAGAGATGATGTTGCCCAGCGCATACGTGGAGAAGTACCCGATCATGCCGCCCGACCAATGCACATCCTGTAAAACACCCTTCGCGTTGTTCGGCGGGACGATGCCAAGATATTCCTGCATTTTCGCATTCCAAATTTCAGGCAGGTCTTTGACGGCGATACTGCCATCCACCATGCCGATCTCGATTTCGAGGCGGAGCATGATGTGCAGGTTGTAGGTGGCTTCATCGGCATTCACGCGGATGAGGGAAGGCTCCACTTTGTTGATGCCCTTGTAAAACGATTTCGCGGTCACACCGTCCAACTGCGAGGGGAAGGCTTTTTTCAATTCGGGGAAGAAATGCTCGCAAAACGGAAGCGAACGCCCGACAAGATTTTCCCACATCCGCGATTGCGACTCATGCACCGCAAGCGAAGTGCCATTTGCAAGCGCAGTGCGTTCGTAGGCGGGGTGGATGCCCTGCTCGTACATGGCATGTCCCGATTCGTGCATGGCGCTGAAAATGGTGGCAATCGGGTTGCCATCTTCAAAACGATTCGTGATGCGAACGTCATTCACGCTGAACGATGTCTCGAACGGATGCGGGGCTTTGTCCTGCCTGCCGCGGCTGAAGTCATAACCAAACTCGGCAATAATCTTTTCACTGAAATCCCATAACTTCTTTTCGTTATATTTCTTGTGCAGGAAATCATCCTTCACCTGTTTTGCAGAAGCAATCGCCTTGATCAATTCCACCTGCTTCGGGCGCAGGTTTCCAAAAATCTCGCGCACTTCGGCGGTCTTCATACCAGGCTCGAAATCATCCAGCAAAATATCGTAGGGATGGTCGGCCGGCGGGAAGAAGGAAACGTATTTCTTTACCAGTTCCACCACTTTTTCAAGATGCGGTTGAAAGATGGAGAAATCCGATTTCGATTTCGCTTCGACCCACGCTTCAAAAGCCTTCGACGCAACAATAGCCTGCTCCGCAACAAACGAAGGCGGCACAAGTTTGGCCTTCTCGTAATTACGCGAAGCCACGCGAATCATCGCGCCGTCATCGGTCTCGGCATCGGCGTATTCTTTCTTCAAATCTTCCAGCAAACCGCCGACTTCATCGGAAGTAAATTTTTCCTGCACAATTTTGCCGAGGGTGGCAAGCTGTTGCCCGCGCGCCTCGCTTCCGCCGGGCGGCATGTTCACCTGCTCATCCCAGCCCAGCACGCTCGCGGCATGGTTCAAATCGGAAACTTCACCAAGGATTTGCTTTAGCTGATTCAACTTTTCAGACATGGAAACCTCCAGGGGGATAATTTAATCGTCATTGCGAACCGCCGCTCTTGAATTTCGGCGGCGAAGCAATCTCGCTGCTGAGATTGCTTCGGACAAAAACAAGAGCGTCCTCGCAATGACGGGTGGTGCGACACGACAAAACGCCTCCCGCCTAACGGATGCCTGATTCTGTTTTCTCAGGCATTATTTCCGCTTTGGCAATCAGCGTCTCACAGTGGGATTGTATCGTAATTGTAGGACAAATTGACAATTTGTCCTACGGGCACTTGTGTTCCTCGCCCAACCCATTGATGGTGATGTAAGCCGTCACCCCTTCGCGGATTTCAATTTCCTGCGCTTCGGGTTCACCGGGGACGAACAAGTCGTAGGCCACGTAAGAGCCAGGGTTGACCTGCACTTCATTTTTATATTGAGCATTTGTGTACAACGAAGACAGGTAAATTTCGCCGGGCGCGATGAACATGTCATGCTCTGTGCAATTTTTGATGTAGGCAGGCAGGGGCCAGTCGGTAAAAGTGAAATCGGGCAGTTGACTCAAGTCACCGTCCACTTTGGAATACATGGTTTGAATGGACACCCAGCCTGTTGTCTCCGAGTCGGGGATGTTGATTTGCACCCAGTCCGAAAGCACATCCTGCGCGATGACGCGGGCGCTGGCGCCTTTGCTTAAAACGCCGATTGGGTTGTAGGGCAGGCCCGGCCCGCGGCGGATGAAGATGTTGCCAGTCGCCGCGGTGATGGTGACAGAAGGCAGAGGCGTAGGCAAAATGACCACAGCCGTGGGAGCAAGCGTCGGCGGGGGCGAAGCGAGAGGCGTGGAGTCTTGGATGGCAGGCGATGGAATGTCAGCCGTTGCAGTTGGCGATTCCGAATCTACGGTCTGCCGTCCATTGTCTGCGGCCTGCGGTCTAAACAGACATCCCTGCAAAAGAACGGCAAGGGACAGGATCGAAATAATCTTTCTAAAAACAGACATGGCTACTCGTAACGCAAGGCTTCGACAGGTTCTAAATTTGCGGCGCGGCTGGCGGGGTAAATTCCGAAGAACAGGCCGATGATAGCGGAGAAACTCGTCGAAAGGATGATTGCATCCGAGCCGACGATGGGGGTGAAGTTATTGCCCGTTGCCGTGGCCACCTGCCCCACGATAAAAGCGATGAGCCAGCCAAACATGATGCCGATGATGCCGCCGATCAAACTAAGCAGGGATGACTCGGTGAGGAATTGCAGGAGGATATCGCGTTTGCGCGCGCCCAGGGCTTTGCGTAGACCGATCTCACGGGTGCGTTCGGTGACGGAAACCAGCATGATGTTCATGATGCCAATGCCGCCCACGAGCAGGGAGATGCCCGCGATACCGCCGAGGAAGATGGTGAGCACGCCCGTGATGGTTTCAAAGGTGGAAAGAAAATCCTGCTGGGTGAAGACTGTGAAATCGTCCACACCGATGGGCGTGCGGTGGCGCTGACGGATGATATTGGCGATCTCTTCCGATGCCAGCGGAACTGATTCAGCGGATGTGGCTTGCACGAAAATTACATCCACTTCGTCACGCGAACTGCGTTTGATGAGGCGCGCCTGCGCCGTGGTAAATGGAATGTAGGCGGCGTTATCTTCACTGCCAAATGCGCCGCCGCCCTTTGCCACCAGAATGCCAATCACACGGAAAGGCTGGCCTTCGATGCGGATGGTTTCACCCACCACCCCATCTGCATGACCAAAGATTGCTTCGGCTGTTTCAGGCCCAAGCACCACCACAGACATGCGCCCGAGGTTATGCTCTTCATTGATAAATTCGCCTTCGGCCAATTCCATATTGCGGACGGCGGCATAGTCTGGCGTGACGCCTGAAATGCTGGTGGTTGAATTTTCGCCCGCAAAGGTCAGCGTGCCATTGCCTTGAATGGCCGGCGCAACTGATTCCACAGAAGGCGCGGCGAATCGGTCGGCGATTGCTTCGGCATCTGCCAATGTGAGCGGACGGAAATTATTACCGCTTCGCTGGTCGCCGCCGGGGCCGGGCGGCCCTTCAGGAGGCGGGCCGCTAAAAACGAACAAAAGATTTGTGCCAATGCTGGAAATGGAACCCGTGATGGAAGCCTGCGCGCCGTTGCCCACAGCCAGCATGGCGATCACCGCCGCCACGCCGATGACAATTCCAAGCACGGTGAGACCCGAACGCATTTTGTTGCCGTTCAAACTTTCGAGCGCTTCAAAGATGGCTTGTGTAAAACTCATTTCTTCCTCCCATTGTCTACAACAGACTGATCATCCAGCTCACCGTCACGCAAGCGGATGACGCGCTGGGTCTGCTCGGCAATGTTGGGGTCGTGCGTCACGATAATCAGCGTGGTGCCGCGTTCCTTGTTGAGGGTGAGCAAAAGGTTCATAATCTCTTTGCCTACTTTTGAATCAAGGTTGCCCGTCGGCTCATCCGCCATGATGATGGCGGGGTTGTTGACGAGAGCGCGGGCCACCGCCACACGCTGTTGCTGTCCGCCGGAAAGCTCATAGGGGCGGTGCGTCATGCGGTCTTGCAAACCCACCGCTTCGAGCGCGGCCTGGGCGCGTTCGCGGCGGCCTTCGGTTAAACCCGCGTAACGCAATGGCAGTTCCACATTCCCCAACGCCGTCAGGCGTGAAAGCAAATTGAAACTTTGAAAAACAAAACCAACCTTGCGATTGCGAACGCTGGCAAGCTGGTCGTCATTCATTTCCGCAACCGATTCGCCATCCAAAATATACTCGCCAGAAGTCGGCCTGTCCAAACAGCCGAGCGTGTTCATCATGGTGGATTTCCCCGACCCCGAAGGCCCCATAATGGAAATCATTTCGCCGCGCTCGATATTGAATGAAACATCGCGCAACGCCCGCACTTCGAACTCACCCATCATGTAGGTCTTTGTCAGGTTACGCGCTTCGATCACCAAATCCATATCAGCCTCCAAACGGCCCGCCATTTTGGGAAGGCGGATTGAGAATGATCAGATCGCCTTCCTTGACATCGCCTTCCACCACCACACTGGCTGTATCAGATGAAGAACCGAGTCGGACTTTGACCGGAACTGGTTGCCCATCTACAAGCAGGTACACCACCCGGTCACCATCCACCAAACGGACGGCGCGGTTGGGGATCAGCACCACATCCTTCACCTCTTCCACCACAATGTTGACGGCGGCGGTCATGCCGGGCTTCACCAGTTCATCGGCATCGGTCAATTCAATCGTCACCGTAAAACTGACCACACCCTGCACCGTGTCACCAGACTGGCCGACTTGCGCGATCTCACCATGATATTCCCTGCCGAGGATGGCATCGAAGGTAAGCGTGGCAGGCTGTCCGACAGAAACGCTGTTGATATCCACCTCCGAAACCTGAACATCCACGAGCAAACGGGAAAGGTCGTCCACCCGATAGCCGATTTTCCCAGCGTTGACCTGGTCTCCAACAACGGGGCTGGCCTGGGTAATGCTTCCATCGAAGGGAGCGATCAGGTGCGCCATATTCAACGTGGATTGCGCCGCGGCCACCCGCGCTTCGGCGGCGGCAACTTCGGCTGAGTCCGCGCCGCCCAGCAGGCGTTCGTAGGCGCGGCGGGCATCATCCAGCCGGGATTCTGCGAGCGCAAGGTCTTTATCAGCCTGGGCGATGGTTTCTGCGCTGGCATAGCCTTTGTATTGTCTCACTTTCAAAATGCCGAATTCATAATAGTAGTCTGTGATGTCTATTTTGCCGTTGAGTTTCATGCGCCAGTTGTAGGCTTTCTCGTAGGATTTTTCGGCGTTGTCCACAGATTTCTGCGCTTCCAAACGCGCCGTGTCGGAAGAGAGCAAATCCTCCAACGCTTTTTGGGCGCTGACGAGGTCTGCTTCGGCGAGGATAATGTTCTGGCTTAGGGAATCTTTATCGAGACTGGCCAGCACATCGTCACGAGAGACGCGGGTTCCCACTTCCACGTGAACAGACTCCACGATCCCGTTCGTCTGCCAGATGAGGGTGGCGCTTTGCCTCGCGCGCACGCTCCCCGTCGCCCCGACGGATGCGACCAAATTCCCGCGCTCGGCAGGTTCAGTTTGAAATGCAACCACCTCGTCTCCGCCGGCATTGGCGAAAACAAGCACAATCAAAACCAGGGTTACAACTCCCGCAACGATCCACGTTCTACGGGAAAATCTTGAAAAAAATTGTTTCATTATAGGGTTCCTCCAGAATACAGTCAGCCCGCAGAGTTGCGATCTTACGAGCATGCCGATTCAGTGTATCAAACGAATGTGTAAAAATTGTGTGGTTATATTCTAATTCAGCGCCTTAGTAACAAAGCATGTTGCCGGCCTCCATTAATAATTGTCTAATAGAAATACGTGACGATTGTCGTTTGGTTTTGTGACATTTACGCCTATGTCTGTCCAAATAGATTAGGTATCATCACACAGACCTTATATGTACGGTTTTGAAATTGATTCGGAGGCATGATATGCAGGCTGTACCCAGCGAATTTTTAGCCATTGACAGGAAGGAGAGGGCCAACCGTCCATTTTTCGATCTCGATCTCCGTCCGCCGGAAGTTCGCGCCTGTGATTTCGAAGATGTGGTCATAGAGTTCGATCCTGAACGCGCCATGGTGGAAGCCGCGCGTTGTATCCATTGCCCGGACCCCGCCCCCTGCATGACGGCCTGCCCAACATCGAATGACATCCCCTCGGCCATGTGGTTAATCGAACAGGGACGTTTCGTGGATGCGGCTGGCATCTATCACAAGACCAGCTCCCTCCCCGAAGTATGCGGACGGGTTTGTCCGCATGAGGCGTTGTGCCAGGGTTCCTGCGTTTTGAACAAACATCATCAGCCCGTGCTGTGCGGCGAGCTGGAAGCTTTTACCGTGGACTACGAACGCCGCACCCGCGGATACAACATCCCCGTGGGTACGCCCAATGGAAAGAGGGTCGCCATCATCGGCGCGGGGCCGGCCGGCCTCGGCTGTGCAGACATCCTCGTGCAAAAAGGCTACGATGTTACGATATTTGAATCCAAGCCTGCGCCCGGCGGGTTGCTTGTGTACGGCATTCCCAACTTCAAACTGCCGAAAGATGTCTGGCAGGAAAAATGGGAAGAGTATGAAAAAGCCGGCGTGAAGTTCGCGCCAAACACCTATATTGGAAAAGACAAAACCATCAACAGTTTATTCGGGGAAGGTTTTGAAGCCGTCTTCATCGGCGTCGGTTCTGAAATTGACGCGAAGATGGAAGACACGCCCGGCACCGATCTGCCCGGCGTGTACGAAGCCACAGACTTCCTCATCCGTGGGAATGTGGAAGCGGAACAACTGCCAGAAAATATGCGCCAGCCGCTCGAGATCGGCAAGCGTGTGGTGGTCATCGGCGGCGGTGACACGGCCTCCGACTGCCTGCGCACCGCGCTCCGTCTCGGCGCAGAGGATGTGACCTGCCTTTATCGCCGTACTGAAAAAGAAATGCCCGGCGGAAAGAAAGACCGCAAGATGGCGCGGGAAGAAGGAGCGAAGTACCGCTTCCTGACTCAACCTGTCAAATTCATCGGCGGTTCGGACGGTAAACTCGCCGCTGTGGAATGTATCGAAATGAAACTCGGCGAACCCGATGCCAAGGGACGCCGCAAGCCTGTCCCTGTGGAAGGCTCGAACTTCAGCGTCGCGGCGGATACCGCCGTCCTCGCGCTTGGCTACTGGCCCGACCCCATCATCAGCAAGACCACGCCCGATCTCGAAACGCATGACTGGGGACTGGTGACCATAAAAAGCAAAGCCACTGGGCAGACCTCGCGTGAAGGTATATTCTCCGGCGGAGACTGCGTGACCGGCCCCGACCTCGTCGTCACCGCCATGGTGGCTGGAAGAAAAGCTGGGGTTGCCATTGATGAGTATTTGAAAAACAAGAAATAGAAAAAAACGTCCCGAAGGTTCTGTTAGACTCTTGATTTATCCAAACTAAACCTTCGGGACGGTGAAAATAAGAAATACCTGTTGTGAGGGCAGGGTGTAACGAAGGGCAGGGCCGAAATGGTCCCGCCCTTTCCTTTTGCTTGCAAAATGACATTTGCCATTTGACTCCAATGCGGTCTTCACTATAATGGACATTAATAACCTTGCGGGGAAAAGCAAAGACACCCCCACAACAAAAGAACACAAAACTTATGTTTCACAAGAGAGACTCAAAGTTTTGAGCGGCTTTATTTTGCTAACCGTTCTATCAGCCGCAATTTGAACCCGATGGGAGATTTCAAACCAATGCAAAATCTCAAAGAAAGAAAGCCCCTGCTCTTCAAGATACTGGCTGTTGTTTTGCTGGTATTGCTGTGCTGTAATCTGCCGTCCCTGCTGTTCTGGTCGCTGTGTTTGAAAGAAGATCTCTTTCGCCCACCCAACACTAAAGTGATCGTCTCCGCCTGTAAAAGTGCGAAAGTGTTTGGTGTGCCCGGCGGAGAGGCATTATTCATCCGTGAGGGGCTTACCGACAAGATGTACATGCTGGATTTACGCACCGGGGAAAAGAGAGATATTCCCAATGACCCGCTTTTGCTTGACTATGGGGTATTTCTAACTCCAGAACTGGTCTGGCTGGAAGGCAGTTTTAGCCGACCAGAAAGTCCGGGTTACAGACCTCACTATATTCTTGATCTGACTGATGGTCAGCGTTATGAATTGCTTGAGTTGGACTGGCTTCCACGGCTGGAGGGCTTTAAGTTTGACCCTCAATACTATGCGTATTTTCAGACACCCGAAAAGGTCTTCATCCATCACTCGAGAAATACTCTAATTGCCTTATCCCCCGATTTCCGCCAGCATCCTGAGAGGAATGTTATTTTTTCTCAGTACGCGCTTAGTCAAGGAACAAATCCCCAAAAAGGCGAACTCCTTGAGAAACTCATGAAAGACATAGGGAAAGGTTATGAGATCGTTGATTTCTCACTCAATTATGTTGATGTCCCCTCGCCAACAGGCAGATACATTGTCCGTGGTGACGGCATTTACATTTCGGAAACGCACACGCCAGTTGTGACCCCAGCCGGGATACGATCTGATTAATTTTGGCCCGGATTTTGGAGGAGGATACTATTATATTCCCGGCCCTGTTCTCAAGTTGTACCTGGCTGAACCATAAGATAGCAACTCAGATCCGCAACCGTGTTACAGACTCAGCATTGATGAATGTGCAAAGGTGACTCTGCCACACAAGTCAAAGAAACCAAACAAAAAGATAAACAGGAGGATTTTATGAAACCACAGCGTGCTATTTTCAAGAGGATCGCAATAACAATTACGGTGGGCGCGCTCCTGGCATTTGACTCCAATGCGGTCTTCACTATAATGGACATTAATAACCTTGCGGGAGAAAGCAAAGACACCCCACAACAAAAGAACACAAAACTTATGTTTCACAAGAGAGACTCAAAGTTTTGAGCGATCCTATTTTGCTGGCCGTTTTATCAGCCGCAATTTGAACCCGATGGGAGATTTCAAACCAATGCAAAATCTCAAAGAAA
>JACRLB010000021.1 GCA_016235445.1 Chloroflexota bacterium
TAAGGATGTCGTCACTTACCTAGCTGCCAACACCAAATTGCTTGGTATCGTCAAACGGAAACGCAAAGCCGCACATCCTTCGCCCGTGGAACTTATTCCTATCTTGACAACCTCAGGAAACCCTTAACTTGTGACTGATGGATTTAGGGGAAGTTGAAACCATCGTTCTGGCAAGTGAAATGAACGCAGACTGGGTATTAATGGACGAGAAAAAGGGTCGAAGAAAACTTAGCCAGCTCAACATTCCGAAAATTGGAACGCTTGGAATGTTACTCAAGGCTAAAGAACTTGGCATTATTTCAGTTCTTAAACCTGAAGTTGAAAGCTTGCAAAAATCAGGGTTTTCGATTTCCCAAATGGTGATTGGGTAGTGGCATTGCGTAAATGACGTAGCGCGAGATAATATCTCGCGCTACGGTTGCCAACATTTATTTCGACCCACTACCGGTGATTGAAGAAGCTTTAAAGATAGCAGGCGAGTAAGTCGCCCGCGCCACGAAAGGCAAGGCCGACCCGAACGTGGCGAAGGAGTTGATGGTGAAGGGGATGGAAGAGCGGAAGAAGTAGCGTGCTTTTGGAGTAAAATCAGGACTGAGGTGAACCATGACTCTGCTTGAACAAATCCAAAAAGAAATTCAACTCCTGCCGCCCGAAAAACAGAGCGAAGCATTGGATTTCATCTTGTTCCTGCAAAAACAAAATAATGCGAAACCGCGCAGGAAAATATCCCTTCGAAAACACCCCGCATATGGTTCGTGGCGAGGAAAAAATATTAACGCGATTAAATACCAACAAAATCTTCGTTCTGAATGGGATAATCGTCTGTGATCGCTGTCTTTGACACAAATATCGTTATTGACGCGCTCAACGGTGTTGCCGATGCAGACGCAGAGTTTGAACGCTATGAACGCGTTATTATCAGTCGAATCACGTGGATGGAAATTTTGGTTGGGGAAAAAGAAAACGACCAGCATTTAAGGGATTTTCTAGAAAGCCATTTCGAAATTGCCCCAATTGATGTGACTATCTCTGAAATTGCTGTCCAGTTGCGACGCCAACATCGGGTTCGTTTGCCTGATGCGATCATTTGGGCAACTGCAAAAGCATACGATGCCGTACTCATCACCCGTAATACAAAAGATTTCGATGCCAACCAGGATGGAATTCGCATTCCATACGAGATTTAATAAAACCTAATTCACAGAGGAATCCACTTCATGCCTGAACACATCAGCGTTTCAAAAATTTCAAACTACGTAGGACAGGATGTCGTCCTCAAGGGCTGGGTCTACAACCGCACGGACAAGGGCAAGCTCGTCTTTTTGCTCGTGCGCGATGGCTCGGGCTTTGTGCAGTGCGTCGCCTTCAAAGGTGACTTGACGCCCGAACTCTTCGAGACGGTCTCCAAACTGCCTCAGGAATCGTCGGTGATTATCACAGGCGCGGTGCGCGAGGATAAGCGCGCGCCTGGCATCCCTGGCGGGTTTGAAGTCGGCATCAAGGACTTGCAGGTTGTCCAAGCTGCTGGCATTGATTACCCGATGGCGCTGAAAGACCACGGCGTAGACTTCGCGCTCGATAACCGTCACTTGTGGATTCGGATGCAGAGTCAGTGGGCGATTTTGCGGATTCGCGTGCGGGTCATGTCGGCGGTCCGCGAGTATCTGGATGGTCAGGGCTTCTTCAACCTCGATACGCCCATCCTCACCCCTGCCGCCGCCGAAGGGACATCCACCCTCTTCGAGACCGAATACTTCGACGAAGGCTCCGCCTTCCTCGCGCAGACAGGTCAACTGTATAACGAAGCGAATATCTTTGCGTTTGGAAAAGTCTATTGCTACGGTCCCACCTTCCGCGCTGAGAAGTCAAAAACGCGCCGCCACCTGACCGAGTTCTGGATGCTCGAACCCGAGATCGCTTTCTGCGACCTTGACGGGTTGATGGACATCGAAGAAGGTCTCATTACCCACATCGCCCAGTCGGTGTTGAAGGATTGCTCCGCCGAGTTGAAATTCCTTGGGCGCGATATTTCCAAGCTGGAAAGCGTTGTCGGTCCGTTCCCGCGCATGTCTTATGATGATGCGGCAAAATATCTGATCGAACTTTACGAAAAAGAGACCGACCCCGAAAAGAAGGAATTGCTCAAATTCGAATGGGGCATGGACTTTGGCGCGCCGCATGAAACAGAAATTACCAAACTGTACGACAAACCCGTCTTTGTCTATGGCTATCCTTCCGCAGTCAAAGCCTTCTACATGGAACCCTGGCCTGATAGACCCGAAGTCTGCAAGTCGGTGGATTTGCTCGCGCCTGAAGGCTACGGCGAAATCTGCGGCGGCTCCGAGCGCATGAGCGACCCCGATAAATTGCTGGCACGCATCCAAAAGGAAGGCCTGCCAGAAGAAGCGTTCAAGTGGTATCTGGAGTTGCGCAAGTATGGCTCTGTCCCCCACTCTGGCTTTGGCATGGGCACGGAACGCGTCACGGCATGGATGTGCGGCATCGAGCACATCCGCGAGGCGATTCCGTTCCCAAGGACGATCAAGAGAATTTACCCGTAATAGATGAGACCTGACAGGTTTTGAAAACCTGTCAGGTCTTTAGATGAAAACTTACCCGTATTCCAAACTTCCAGTAAACAGAATCAACCACCCCGTCGAATGAAGCGCGACGGGGTGGTTTTTCGTTTTACGGAATCACGATCACCTGTCCAACATAGATCAGGTTGGGGTTGGCAATCTGTGAGTTGATGGCTTTGATCGCATCCACTGTCACCCCGTATTTGGTCGCAATGGAACCGAGCGATTCGCCCTGTTTGACGGTGTGAGTCTTTGTGGAAGTTGGCGTGACGGGGTTTGAACCGCCGCCCGTATTGGGCTTTGAAATGGTCGGCACAGGGATATTTAGTTTCGCGCCCGCCACCAGGAGTTCGGGGTTGGCGTTCAATAATTCATCCATTGTGATTTTATATTTCTCAGCAATGGTCTTGAAGGTGTCGCCGGCTTGAACGGTATAGTTGACGGGTTCTTTCGGTTTGACGTTGGCGAACTCATACAACTCTGCTTCGGTGCCGCGAAACCAGTCCAGGTCGCAGGCGGTGGGGCCGCCGCTCTCATTCGTCACGCCGCTGATGATGGCGGACTCTGAATACTGCCAGAATTTCCAATCCTGCCAGCCTTCGGTTTGGGTGGGCATGTTTTTGTTGGGCATGGTGTCTGCCGAAAAGACGTAGGGATACTGCGCCAGCCAGAGCGGATAGTTTTTCGCCCAGGAGGGAGCTTTTCCGTTTTTCGAAACATGCACATTCAAATACTGGGTGCGTGAGTAGATCATTGGCTTACGGCCAAAGGCTTGCTCGATGCGATCCAGAATCGCTTTGCAGGTGTCGATGATCTTGTTATTGGAGGCGTTCTCGTTGTACTTATCCTCCAGGTCTACAATCGGCGGCAATTCGCCGCGGTCGGAGCCTACGGTGGAGATGAAGAGGTCAGCCTGTTTGGCGGCGTCCTGGTCGGCGATCAGGTAATGATAGGCGCCACGCAAAAGCCCTTCCACGCGCGCGCCCTCCCAATGGGATTTGAATTTCGAATCCACGTAGCCGATGCCGGAGGTGGCGCGTATCAAGGCGAATCGAAACCCCTGTCCGCGTAGAATGCGCCAGTCTATTTTTGGTTCGTAATAACTTACGTCAACACCATGTACAAGATCCATTGTTCTCTCCTTTGGATAAAATATGGTTACGATACCTTGAAATCAGCCTAGCACAAAACGCAATGAAAATCAATAATTTTGTAAGCCCAATGTTTAATAATTATCTACCCTTGCACTTTGGAGTATGGTATAAGAATTGCAACCCTGCTGTGTGCGTGATATTGCCCTCACGTTTTGAGCCAACACCTTAAAAACGGATCCTTATCTCACAAGAAATAACGCGATAGGCCTGAGCCAAGGCGGCGTTTCTGGGTCAGGATCCACCTGCGAAAGCAGGTTCAAAACCTGGTGATACACGGCATAAGCGGGGTTTTTGTCTGCGTGTTTCGGCTTGACAGAATCACACTGCGGCATGTAAAATCGCCGCCATTAGTTAAGTGGGACAATAATTGAATAACGGAGATACAAGCGGCTGGGTCTCAATTTTTGAGATCACGAGGTGAAGGTTCTCCCGTGCGAACGGGACGCTAATTACCCTCACCCCTACCCCTCTTCCAGAGGGAAAGGGGAAAAGGTAAGAAAATCGGATAGATCAGCGGATGCCTTCGAAGCCAGATCACTGGCTTCCTTCTCCCTTCCAAAGCAAGCGGAACCGAGCAAAGGAGTTTAAAAAAACTCTGTTGCTCACCACCGAAAACCATGCGGCGACGCGCGGGACAAGGTGGACGCAGTGGACAAGCATATTAGTTAATACTATTAACTAATTGCCTGGATAAATTGGAAGGGCGTTTCTTTTTAATACAGCGTGTATTGAAACAGGTATGCCCAGGCATACCTGTTTTTTTATTTCCACAAGCAAGCCTGACAGGTGATAGAAAAACAAATGAGCAAGAAACGGGTCGCACCGCCATAGATTAGCCAATACAATCCCCGTCATCAAAAAGGAGATTGATATGGATACCAACCTTGAACTTTCACAACATTATAAATTGATCGAACAGGCCATTCAGTACATCGAAGCGAATGCACAACGCCAGCCAGAGCTAGAAGAGATCGCATCTGCCATTGGGTTGAGCGAGTATCACTTCCAGCGCCTCTTCACCAACTGGACGGGCATCAGCCCCAAACGCTTCATGCAATTCCTCACCAAGGAACATGCCAAGCGCCTGCTCAGCCAGTCTGAAAACCTGCTGGAGACCACGCACAAAATCGGGCTTTCGAGCCTCGGGCGTTTGCACGATCTCTTCATCAACACCGAAGCGGTAACGCCGGGCGAATACAAAACTGGCGGCGCGGGTCTCGCCATTCGCTACGGAATTCACCCGTCCCCGTTCGGCAAATGCCTCATCGCCACCACCGAACGCGGCATCTGCAACCTCAGTTTTGTGGATGTCAGCGAAGGCAGAGCGATTGACAACCTGGTAGAAGACTGGCAACAGGCAAAGATGATCGAGGATTACAAATCCACTGCTCCGCTGGTCACGCGCATCTTTTCGGACCTGGGAACTGATACACCTCTCAAGCTTCACCTTCGCGGGACGAATTTCCAGATCAAGGTCTGGGAGGCATTGCTCAGCATCCCCTCAGGCGCGTTGACCACGTACGAAAGCCTCGCCGCACAGATCGGCAATCCCAAAGCGGCGCGCGCCGTCGGCTCGGCAGTTGGGCACAACCCAATCGCTTATTTGATCCCGTGTCATCGTGTCATTCGCAAAAGCGGCGATTTTGGAAATTATCTTTACGGCCCTGCCAGAAAAAAAATGATGCTGGCGCATGAATTCATCCCAAGCGGTGATTTAGGGTAGCGCAAGATTTATCTTGCGAGTAACGGCAGTACTCCAATAACACCTGCGGCATAAATGTCATGGTACAGAAAAAAAAAGGAAACAATGAAATCGAAAATCTGGATAGCGTTGATAGCTTTATATATTGTTTGGGGCTCCACATACCTGGGAATCAAAGTCGCAATCGAGACCATCCCCCCATTTTTTCACGCAGGGATACGCTTCCTCGTCTCAGGCATCGTATTGGTGATTTGGCAGGGCTCGGCAGGTCAGGCGCTTCCTACGCGCAAACAGTGGATTTCCACCGCCATCATCGGCGTCCTGCTCCTGCTCGGCGGCAATGGACTGGTAGCCTGGGCAGAGCAATTCATCGCCTCGGGAATTGCCGCGCTTATCATTGGCTCAAGCCCAATGTTTCTGGTGCTGGCAGAAGCATTACGTCCTGGCGGCATTAAACCAAACTGGCAAGCCATAGTTGGTTTGTTGATGGGCTTTACAGGTATATTTATTCTAATTGGTCCTTCTGAAATTTCTGGGAGCGCCGCAAAGATAAATCCCTTTGGCGTTGCGGCGTTGTTTTCGGCGGCAGTGCTTTGGACAATCGGTTCGATCTATAGCAAAACAGCAGACTTGCCAAAATCGTCGTTGATGAGCACGGGCGCGCAGATGTTGATGGGCAGTATCAGCCTGTTCCTTGTTTCAGGGCTTTCAGGCGAATTGAACGGCTGGGACGTTGCCGCTGTATCGTCCCGCTCGGTCTATGGGTTGTTGTATCTGATTCTCGTTGGCTCGCTGATTGGGTTTGCGTCCTATGGCTGGTTATTGCAAAACGCGCCGATCTCACTTGTGGCGACGTATGCTTATGTTAATCCGATTGTGGCGGTTTTGCTTGGTAACTGGATCGGCGATGAACCGTTGGAGCCGCGCATTTGGCTGGCGACGGTAATCATTATCGGGGCGGTGATGTTCATTAATAGCAGGAGCAAGCCCAAGGTTAGGAAAGAGGCGAAGGAGGTTGTAGTGGAGAGTGGACAGTAGTCAGTAATCAGTAATCAGTAATCAGTGGACAGTCGGTTGTTGATGTCAATCGTAAATCAAAATCAAAAAAAGGAGAAATAAAATGGACGGAAAAGATTTGCTCAAGAAAGTTAAGGAAGACAATGTGAAGTTCCTGTCGCTCCAGTTTACGGATGTGATGGGCGCGGTGAAGAGTGTGGATATGCCGATCCGCCACCTCGAGGATGTGCTGAACGATGGCGCATGGTTCGATGGCTCGTCGGTGGAGGGGTTTGCGCGCATTCAAGAGAGTGACATGCGTTTGAAGATCGACCCTGACACGTACGCCGTACTGCCGTGGTCAGCGGCGGATTCAAAACGCGCGCGCGTGTTTTGCGATATCTTCACCCCCGGCGGCGAGCCGTTTGAGGGTGACCCACGTGGCGCGTTGAAGCGCATTCTCAAGAAAATTGCGGATCGCGGCTGGATGCTCAACATTGGGCCTGAGCCTGAGTTCTTCCTGTTCAAAGGCGAGAATGGTCACGGCGTTCATCCTGTCCCCCACGATACGGGCGGGTATTTTGATTTCTCGTCCTTCGATGAGGCGGTCGTTGTCCGCACGGCGTTGATGGATGCGCTCGATGCGATGGGTCTCGATGTGGAAGTGGGGCATCACGAAGTTGCATTGGGCCAGCACGAAATTGATTTCCGTTTTGCGGATGCGCTCAAGGCCGCCGACAATGTGCTGACCTTGAAGTACACCGTGAAAGCGATTGCCGCCCAGCACGGGCTGACCGCTTCTTTCATGCCGAAACCTGTGTACGGCATCAATGGCTCTGGTATGCACTGCCACCAATCCCTCTTCGATATCAAGACGGGCAAGAATCTGTTTTTCGATGCGAAGGACGAAGCGCATCTTTCTCCGCTGGCATATTCGTTCATCGCCGGGCAGTTGGAACACGCCCGAGCATTGGCCGGCGTGGTTGCCCCGACTGTGAACTCGTACAAGCGTTTGGTGCCTGGCTACGAAGCGCCCGTGTACATCGGCTGGGCACAGCAGAACCGCTCGGCGCTCATCCGCATTCCGCGCTACACGGAAGGACGCGACAAGGCTGTCCGCGCGGAGCTGCGTTTCCCTGATCCTTCCTGCAACCCATACCTGGCCTTCACTGTGATGCTTGCCGCCGCACTCGACGGCATTGACAGGAATCTCAAAGCCTCCAAGCCGTTGAACAACATCAACCTGTATCATCTGGATAAAGCCGAACGCACCAAGTTGGGTGTGACTGAACTGCCTGGCTCCCTGGCTGAATCTTTGAGTGAGTTGGAAAAAGACGAAGTGTTGAAATCTGCGCTTGGCACAACCCTGTACGAGGCCTACATGCGCGCGAAATTGGAAGAGTGGGACGAGTTCCGCCTGCGTGTGACGGATTTCGAGATTACGAAGTATTTGGAAACTGCATAAACACCGCATAGCACGAAACATACCCCTCATTGGCGAAATGCTTTTGGGGGGTATGTTTTTTTAGCGCATTGGATGGCAGAATTATAGAAAATGGCGCGAAAGAATCCAAATCCCGAAGGGATGATATTGATTTTACAAGCGATGACACCCCTTCGGGGTCATAAGGCCTTTTGCGTAACATCAGTTACCCCTGACTAAAAACAATCATAATCGCATTTTTTTACGGGGCATATATCAGCACACTGCACCCGCAAAAATGGGTGGTAAAAGTAAAAATCGAATTTGCTACCGTACATTTTCCTCGTAAAAAACCCTAAAGGTCTTTCTTGCCAATCAGGAATTTGCGAAGGGAATGGAGACCTTTAGAGTTTGGATGTACGGTAGAGAAAAATCGAATAAAATCAGTGATCTATGAAAACCATTCTCTTTCGACAGCACGGCGGGCCTGAAGTTTTGGAATATACAGACTTCCCGACACCCGAACCCAAAACGGGTGAAGTTCTGGTTCGCTTGCGCGCCGCCGCCCTCAACCGCATGGATGTGTTCGTGCGGAACGGCTGGCCTGGCTTAAAGCTCGAACTCCCCCACATCAACGGCGCGGACGGGGCGGGAGAAATAGCCGCGCTCGGAAGTGATATTTCAGATTTCAAGATCGGGGACAGGGTTGCCATCAATGCAAATTTAGGATGTGGAAAATGTGACTTCTGCTTGAACAAGCAGGATAATATGTGCCGCGACTGGCATTTGTTAGGCGAAACGATTCGCGGCACGTACGCGGAATTCATCTGCCTGCCTGTGCGCCAGCTTTACAAACTGCCAGAGAATTTTGATTATCACTCGTCCGTTGCGGCGGCTTTGGTGTACCAGACCGCATGGCATTCGATGGTCAGGCGCGGGGGAGTGAATGCCGGGGAAACGGTGGCAATTGTCGGGGCGGGGGGAGGCGTGAATTCGGCCAGCATCCAGGTTGCAAAATATCTTGGGGCGCGAGTCGTTGTGGTGGGATCAAATCCAGAAAAACTTGCCCAGGCCGAATCACTTGGCGCGGATATTTTGATAGACCGCTCGAAAGAAGCGGATTGGTCGAAAGCGATTTTTTTTGCGACTGAAAAACGCGGTGTGGATGTGGTGGTGGACAACGTGGGTTCGACTTTCCCGTTGAGTTTGCGCGCGCTTCGCAAAGGCGGACGGCTGTTGACGGTTGGCAACAGCGCTGCGCCACGCTTCGAGATCGACAACCGTTTTATTTTTGCGAAACATCTTTCGATCATCGGCTCCACCATGAGCACGCTGGCCGATTTTAGCGAGGTTATGGATTTGGTGGTTGCTGGTAAACTCAAGCCCGTTCTCGATAAAACCTTCCCGCTGAAAGAAGCCGCCGCCGCGCAGGAACGCTTGTGGCGCGGTGACAATTTCGGCAAGATCACACTCGATATTCCATAGGATTTGATTCATCGGCATATTTCAATGTTGATGCTGTAACCATGAAATTTCTGAAACGATTCTCACTCTTTGAAGCCGCGCTTGTCGCGGTCATCCTTGCCATTCATTTGTACGCAGCCCTCGCGGATGCGTACAACTTTCCAAACGTCTGGTTCAAGCGCGATGACGCTTATTATTATTTCAAGGTGGCGCAAAATATTTCCGAGGGATACGGCAGTACCTTCGACGGAATCAACTTGACCAATGGCTATCATCCGCTGTGGATGATCGTCTGCGTCCCCATTTTTGCGCTCGCCCGCTTCGACGTGATTCTGCCATTGCGGGTGTTGTTGATGGCGGCGGCGGGTTTTCATGCGGCCAGCGCAATTCTGATCTACAGGCTGGTGAAGGAAAATCTCTCGCAGGCTGTTGCGATTATGGCGGCTTCATTTTGGGCGTTTAATTTTTACATCCACGCCACGGTGTACCAATATGGGCTGGAGACTCCCGTTGCCGCTCTGGCGGTTCTTTATTTAATTTACAAACTTTCGATGTTTGAAAAAGAATGGCGCACAAAACCTGTCGCCACGCGCCATCTCGTGGAAATTGCCCTGGCCGCCGCGCTCGCCATGTTCGGCAGGTTAGACCTGGTATTCCTCGCGGCCATTGCCGGGGTCTGGGTGATTTTCCGCGGCAGGGTCATTCGATACCTGCTTCCGCTCGACATGCTCATCATTTTCGCTTCCATGACCAGTTCGGTGGCGTTTCGCACTGGCATCGATTCTTACAACACCTTATATGCCTCATCCGCAGTGGAAGCGGTGATGCTGGCGCTGGTTGCCAAATTGACCGCGCTGTATTTTTTCGGCGCATACCAGCATCCGCGCGCAAACACGATCTGGAAAAATTTCCGTCAAACTTTCCTGGCGCTCACAACCAGCTTGGTTGTCATCACAGCCATGTATTTGCTCCTTGCCCAATTCGGCGCAGGCAGGAACTTCCCGCGCTCCGCCTTCCTGTTGGATTGGGGACTCAGCCTGCTCCTGATTTTCGCCCTGCGGCTTGCCGCAACCTGGTTCAGCAGAGACAAAGCCCCAGCCCAGGAATCTCCATTCTCAGAGTTCAAGGCAAACTGGAAGAAATGGCTCACAGAAGGCTTCACATATTACGGAGTCTTCGGCGGCTTGCTTGCCCTGTACATGCTCTTCAATAAAATCATGTTCGGAACGTCCAGCCCGATCAGCGGACAGATCAAACGCTGGTGGGGAAGCATGGCAAACACAGTCTACGAACGCCCCGCCTCGAACTGGTACTCGTTTTTCGGAATCAGCACACGAGATTTCATCGCCTGGAACCCCGCCACAGACCTGTTTTCGTGGCTCGCAAAAATGCTCCTCCCCATCATCCGCCGCACAGACATGGACGATGAAAGATATTACATTTCCATGCTCGTCTTCATCCTTGCAGGGCTGGTTCTTGCGTTTGCAAATAAACGCCGCGCCATCCACATTGGCTCGAAACTGGCCTTCATCCCTCTCCTGGCTGGCAGTGGCATTCACATCCTGTCCTACTCGGCCACATCCTACGGCGGCGTAAAGGAATGGTATTGGGTCAGCCAAATGATTCTGATCACCCTGGCAGGCAGTTTTTATCTCGACCTGATTCTGCGGCCCCTGCTCAGAATAAAGTTCACCCGCCCCGCCTTGCAAGCCGCCGCCCTCGTGGCCGGCGCATTGCTCGCATACAACCTCAATGGTTTCATTACCACGACCATGCGCCACGATTATTACAACCCAGGCCGCCCCCACATGGAAGTGTTGCAATATCTCGAAGCCAACACGCCGCCCGGCAGTATCATCGGCATGACGGGCGGAGGCAATGTGGGATACTTCCTCCACGACCGCACCATCATCAACATGGACGGGTTGATCAACAGCTATGAATATTTTCAAGCCCTGCAAAATGGAACCGCGCCCGCCTACCTGCGCGAACACGGCATGACCATCATTTTCGCCAACCCGCAATTGCTGGCCCTCCCGCCCTACTTCAATCAATTCGCGCCCTACCTCGAAAGATACAACAACTACGGCGGCAAGGGTTTATTTTATTTGCTGGAAGAACCAAAATATTAGGAGGATGATTTTGCGAATCAGATTTGCTTCTCTACTGGCATTTATCCTGCTTTCAGCATGTTCGCCATCCCAGGCAACGCCTCGACCCATGGCCTCCCAACCTGCTCCTGTTCCTACAGCCACCACCACGCTGACGCCGCCCCCAACACCCACCTCAACCTTCGCAGTCGCTCCGCTCGACGATGCCGCGAACACCGTCTACTACTTTGCTCCAGATGTGTGCAATGCCAAATGGACAAACAACGGGCAGACCCTGCCCTGCCCCGGAGTCAACGGGCAGATTGATTCTGGATTTGTCGGCTTGCTTACTCAAACAGAATTAAGCCTGCCCTACAAAGCCGACTCCCTCCTGACCATCCCATCACAGAACGGCAGTTTCCTGGATATTTTTGGAACCTTCCCCGCCAGAGAAATCAACTTTGCCGATTTCTTCCGCGCCCATTTATACTGTCTGCCTGATACTCAATGCGATGTCACATTCTCGCTGGGGTATTATGACAGCAATGGGAAATTCTATGAACCGTTCCCAGCCTGGCCGTATAAATATACCGACACCCCGCGATTGATCAACTTCCCGCTCGATGCGCTTGCAGGCCAAACCGTGCAACTCACCCTGATCGTACAAGACAACGGCAATCCATTGGACGATTATGCCATTTGGGTGGAGCCGCGTATTTTCAGGCATCCAGATATCTTCACCCCCACGCCCTAGCCATGAAACGATCCTTTTCTGTAACCCTGACACTATGGGCGGTGTTAATCACCATAGCCTGGAACATCATCCGTGTGTGGACGTCGCTTGCATGGAGCGATGTGTTGAGTGAATTCTCCGTCCGCCTTGCGCCGGCTGTCAGCGCAGGGATTGGCGGGATGTGGGTTGTCATTGGGTGTTTCGTGTATTTGGGCATTTGGCAGGAAAAAGCATGGGCCGGGAAAATGCTCTTCGGGACTGCGGCAGGTTACTCGGCCTGGTATTGGGGCGAGCGGCTCTTTTTCCAAAATCCGCGACCAAATGCGCTGTTTGCTGTTATAGTAAATCTGGGATTATTGATCCTCATCTTTTTTGCCAACAAATCACTATCGAGAGAGGCCTATGAGCGAAGAAACGAAAATCCATGGACTGAATGATCTAAAAGCGCAATCACGGCTTGGCGGCGGGCAGGCGCGCATCGATGCCCAGCACAAAAAGGGACGATTGACCGCGCGCGAAAGACTCGATCTATTATTGGACAAAGGCTCCTTCCGCGAAGTAGACCCCTTTGTAGTTCACCGCACTCATGATTTTGGGCTCGATGAGCAAAAGTTCATGAGCGACTCGGTTGTGACAGGCTGGGGCACGGTGGATGGCCGCCTTATTTATGTGTACTCGCAGGACTTCACCGTGTTCGGCGGAAGCCTGGGCGAAGTTCACGCTGAAAAAATCTGCAAGATCATGGATATGGCAATGAAGAATGGCGCACCCATCATCGGGCTGAATGATTCGGGGGGCGCGCGCATTCAGGAAGGCGTGGTGTCGCTCGCTGGCTACGCGGATATTTTCCTGCGCAACACGATGGCATCGGGGGTCATCCCGCAAATCTCTGCAATTATGGGACCCTGCGCAGGCGGCGCAGTTTATTCGCCCGCTCTCACAGATTTTATTTTTATGACCCGCAACACTTCCTACATGTTCGTCACCGGGCCTGATGTTGTAAAAACCGTAACGCATGAAGAAGTGACCCAGGAGGAATTGGGCGGCGCAAGTGTGCATTCTGAAAAATCGGGCGTTTGCCATGTCGCCGCAGACAGCGAAGCGGATACGCTATATCTCATCCGCAAATTGCTGAGTTACCTGCCCCAGAACAACATGGAAGATTCCCCCTTTGTCGCCAGTGACGATCCACTGCGCATGGAAGAGGGCTTGAACAATATCATCCCCGACGATGCCAACAAGCCATACGATATTAAAGAAGTCATCGGCATGATCGTGGACAACGGGCAGTTCTTTGAAATCCACGAAAATTACGCGCAGAATGTGGTTGTTGGCTTTGCGCGCCTCGGCGGGCATTCGGTCGGCATTGTTGCCAATCAGCCTGCGGTTTTGGCTGGCGTGCTGGATATTGACGCAAGCGAAAAAGCCGCGCGTTTTGTACGCTTCTGCGATGCCTTCAATTTCCCGATCATCACCTTTGAGGATGTGCCGGGCTTCCTGCCAGGGACTTTTCAGGAACATCATGGCATTATCCGCTCTGGCGCGAAACTGCTGTATGCCTATTGCGAAGCGACTGTGCCGAAGTTGACCGTCATCACCCGCAAGGCGTATGGCGGCGCGTACTGCGTGATGTCCTCCAAGCACATCCGCAGTGATGTGAACCTCGCCTGGCCGACCGCCGAGATCGCAGTGATGGGGCCTGACGGCGCGGTAAATATCATCTTCCGCAAAGAACTCGAGGCGGCGAAGGACCCAATCCAGAAAAAGGCCGAGTTGGTGGCGGAGTACAAGGAAAAATTTGCCAACCCGTATGTGGCGGCTTCACGCGGCTACATTGACGATGTGATCGAGCCGAAGGAAACCCGTCCGCGTTTGATCAATGCGTTGGAAATGCTGAGCAACAAGCGCGACGCCAACCCCGCCAAGAAGCACGGGAATATTCCGTTATAACATGTCATTGCGAGGGTGATCTTCCCGACACTTGCGCCGCGCGCCAGTGCGGTGAGCAATCCCCTCGTTAATGGGGAGATTGCTTCGGCGGAAGAACGCCGACTCGCAATGACATCAGAGAGGTGTTATGTTCAACAAAGTCTTAATTGCAAATCGTGGCGAGATTGCCGTCCGCATCATTCGCGCCTGCCGCGAACTGGGTCTTGAAACCGTTGCGGTTTTCTCGGAAGCAGACCGTAATGCCCTGCACGTCCGTTATGCAGACGAGGCGTATCTGCTTGGGCCCGCGCCTTCGCGTGAATCCTATTTGCGGGCGGATAAAATCCTTGCGATTGCCAAAAAGTCCGGGGCAAACGCGATTCACCCTGGCTATGGCTTTTTGGCAGAACGCGAAGACTTTGCGGCAAAATGTGCGGAATTGGAAATTGATTTTATCGGCCCCAAACCATCCTCCATTGCGGCGATGGGCGACAAGGGCAAAGCTCGCGCAACGGTCATCAAGGCGGGGGTGCCGGTTGTGCCTGGAACGGAAGCTGTCGGCAATATGACGGATGACGATCTATTGGGAATTGCGACGAGCATTGGCTTTCCACTGCTCATCAAGGCCACTGCGGGCGGCGGCGGAAAAGGCATGAGGGAAGTAAAAAGCCTGGAGGAAATGCCGACCCTGCTCCAGTCGGCAAGACGCGAGGCGGAATCTGCCTTTGGCGACGGGAATGTCTATCTGGAAAAATTAGTCGAAGGCGCGCGCCATATCGAATTCCAAATCATGGCAGATTCGCATGGCAACGTTATTCATCTGGGCGAGCGCGAATGCTCCATTCAACGCCGCCACCAAAAACTGTTGGAGGAATCGCCTTCCTCTTTTTTGGATGATGAATTGCGCGAGAGGATGGGAAGCGTGGCGGTGAAAGCCGCGCAAGCCGTGGATTATGTCAATGCGGGCACCATCGAATTCCTGGTGGACAAGGATCGTAATTTTTATTTTCTCGAGATGAACACGCGTTTGCAGGTGGAACATCCCGTGACGGAAATGGTGACGGGCGTGGATATCGTGGCTGAACAGATCCGCATCGCGCGCGGCCGACAGTTGAGCTACACCCAGGAGCAGATTCAACTCAAGGGACATGCGATTGAGTGCCGCGTGAACGCGGAAGACCCGTTCAACGGTTTCATGCCGTCCACGGGGCGGATCACGCACAGCATCCTGCCCACTGGCCCTGGCGTGCGTGTGGATACGGGTGTTTACCTGGGTTTTGAAATCACCCCGTATTACGACCCGATGATTGCGAAGCTGATCGTTTGGGGCGAGACCCGCGCGCAGGCCATCCTGCGAATGCGACGCGCGTTGGAAGAATATCGCATCGTCGGCGTGCGGACAAATATTCCATTTCACCAGACCCTGATGGATTCGCACCGCTTCATGGGCGGTCAATTCGATACGCGTTTTGTGGAAGAGCGTTTCTCGATGGAAACTGCTTCCGGAACCGAAGATGCACAGACAGAGATTGCCGCCATCCTCGCCACGCTGGTGGCCCATCAACAAACCGAACGCTCCGCGCACATTGTCCGCCGTAATGAACGGGATACAAGCAATTGGAAATGGGTTGGGCGCTGGGAACGAATGCATCGGTAAACGATTTACGATTTACGATTTGATACTGGTGGTTGGTAATCCTGAGCGTAGCGTAGCGAAGTCGAAGGAGAGGTTGATTTATGAAATATATTACAACAGTTGACGATAAAGAATATGAAATAGAAGTTGTAGATGAACGGCACATCCGCATCGGCAACCGTCTGCTTGAAGTTGATTTCGAGGCCATCAGCGGACAGCCTGTTTTTTCGCTGATTCTGGATGGGAAATCACACGAATCGTATGTGTACCAGGGCGACGAAGACTGGCAGGTGCTTTTACGCGGACGCCAGTTCCAGGTAAAAATCGAGGATGAACGGGAAAAGCGTCTGAAAACTGCGGCAGGCGGGGTGGGCGGAGAAGGAGGCGAATTCCATCTCAAAGCGCCGATGCCCGGGCTGGTGGTAAGCGTCCTTGTGGAAGAGGGTCAGGAGATCAAGAAAGGCCAGGTGATGCTGATTCTTGAATCGATGAAGATGCAGAACGAACTTAAATCTCCGCGGGATGGGACGATGGGGCGCATCCGCGTGAAGGCTGGCGAAAGCGTTGAACAAAAGCAAGCCCTGTTGAGTTTGCATTAATGACCACGCACGGACAGGAAACCGAAGCCAAGTTTTATGTACGCGGCTTGAAAAAAATCGAATTGCGCCTCCTTGAATTGAAGGCGCAATTGATTCAGCCGCGCACGCACGAGATCAATTTCCGTTTTGATTCCGCGCAAAACGAGCTGAGAAAAAACAGCAAGGTTCTGCGTCTGCGGCAGGACACAAAGGCGCGGTTCACCTTCAAAGGCCCCAGCGAGGAGATGGAAGGCGGCGTGCTCACCCGTAAAGAGATCGAGTTTGTAGTTGGGGATTTTGAGAGCGCGAAGCAATTTTTGGAAGCGCTGGGTTTTGAACCCGTTGTGTTTTACGAAAAATTCCGCGCGACATTTGAATTGAGCGGCGCTCACATCATGCTGGACGAATTGCCCTACGGTGAATTCGTCGAGATCGAGGAGGAAGACGCCGAAAGCATCCAAAAGACCGCAGACCTGCTTGGGTTGGACTGGAATCAAATGGTGAAGGCGGGTTACCACTCCCTGTTCGAGCGTGTGACAAAAAAATACAATCTCGAATCTGGAAATTTAAGTTTCAAGGCGCTGGAGTCAATTCACATTACGGCAGAAGACCTGAAAATAAATCCAGCCGATCAATAGATTTCTGCATCGCGACATTCATGTTGCTTTTACCTAAAAAGCAAGATAAATCTTGAGGTACAGATGGGTGTGGAATATTTTTTTGGCACTCCGCGTGGGATAAATCTCTGATTGCCTCGCAAGTCGGAGACTTGCGCCACATTTCCGAAACTTTAGACCACACCTGTACAGATACCCTGCTTGACATTGCCACGTGGAGTACTATACTAAGGCAGGAGGCAATATGCAACTCAAAGGCTTGGACGAGCTTAACAGGCGTATCCCTGAACTGAATTCAACGGGTGGAAAAGTAAAATTTGCGCTTCGCTTTTTGGCGGTTGCCGCCATCGTTACAACCTACTTCATCCTCACCGACCAGATTCCCACCTGGACTCTCGACAGCCAGATCGTGATCGTTGCGATTGGATTCCTGTTCATCAGCCGCTTCTTTACACAGAAAAAAATCCTTCTCGAAAAATATGGCGACGAAGCCTACCGCCATGCCATTTGGTGTTACGCAGTTCCAGGGCTTGCCATGCTAATCTCCGCAGTTGCGCACATCGGGTACATGAACGGGCCTGCATTCACACAGCCGACCCTCACAACCATCTTTTCCGTTTTGGGCTGGTTCTGCCTTGCCATCGGCATCCCCCTATGGATTCGCTCTGCGCTGGCCTTTGGGTTCGACAATCTGTCCATGCTGTATGTCTATTTCCCCCAGGAAGGTCTAATCGTCAGATCGAGCATTTACAACGTTCTTCGTCATCCCGTTTACGCTGGCATCCTCCGCGTGGGTTTTGGGCTGGCATTTCTCAACATGGGCATCTACGCGATTACTTTTTCATTTCTTATGCCGCTTGGATTCTTCGGCTGGGTTCGGCTTGTGGAGGAAAAGGAATTGCTCGAACGCATCCCAAATTATGCCGAGTATCGAAAGCACGTCCCTGCCTTTTGGCCGCGATTGAGTAACTTAGGAGTCTTCTTCAAATTTTTGCTTACAGGAGGATAATCCCTTGACCGCACTCGACAAACGCCCCGGTGCATTTCTGAAATTCTTTTTCAAAGTTCCCGTCTGGATGTATAAAATTGGATTCGGCGGCTTTGAAAAATTAATCGGCGCACAGTGGATGCTCGTCACACACATGGGCCGCAAATCGGGGAAACAATACGATTCGATGGTGGATGTGATGGATTACGACAAAGCCACCGACACCTATTACATCGAAGCCGCCTACGGCACACGCGCCGACTGGGTTCGCAACATTCAGGCCAGCCCCAACTTTGCCGCGCGGGTCGGCAGGCGAAAATTCACTGCACGCGCAATGCCGCTTTCCAATGAAAACACCGCCGACATGCTCGTCAAGTTCTATCGCGCAAAGCCCGCCTACACCCGCTCGGTCATGGCAATGGTCGGGATAAAATTCAACGGCGAAGAAGACCTGCGCGCTCTTGCGCCAAAGTTAATGCTGCTGGCTGTCCACCCGGAGTCCAAATGAAAACCATTTTGATTCTCGGCGGCTATGGCTATACCGGGAAACTGCTCGTCAAACACCTGCTCGCTCAAACCGATTTTGAAATCATCATCTCTGGCCGTAATTTGGAAAAGGCGCAGGCATTCACTGCCAAAATGAATGATCCGCGCCTGAAAGCATTACGCGTTGATGCGGCTGATCCCAACTCCCTGCGCCCCGCGCTTCAAAACGTGGACCTGTGTCTGGTCGCTGCTCCTGTGACATCTCTCAACCCTGAGAGAGTTGTCCGCGCGTGCATCGAAGCAAATGTGGATTATCTCGACGTTCAATATTCCACAGCAAAGATCGGCATCCTAAAATCACTGGCCGACGAGATCAAGCAGAAGAACCTGTGCTTCGTCACCGAGGCTGGATATCACCCCGGCCTCCCGTCTGCGCTTATCCGCTACACCGCCTCAAAAATGGACAGCGTCGAATCAGCGGTGACTGCTGGCTATCTCAACATGGGCGGCAACCTACCGTACACCGACGCTGTGGACGAACTCATGGAAGGCTTCAAAGATTATCAGGCGCAGGTTTTCAAAAATGGCGCGTGGACAAAACCCAAATCATGGGATACACGTAAATTCGATTTCGGCTCTGAACTCGGCAAACGCACCTGCTATTCGATGTTCTTTGAAGAGTTGCGCGGCTTGCCCGAAATGTACCCCTCACTTAAAAATACAGGCTTTTATATCTCAGGCTCAAACCTCATCACGGATGCGTTGATCACGCCCATTGTCATGATCGGTTTGAAAGTTGCGCCAAAGCGCAGCATTCGTCCGCTTGGGAGATTGATGTGGTGGGGCATGATGAATTTGTCGAAGCCGCCTTATCGAGTGGCGCTCAAAGCGGAAGCCAAAGGTAAATTAAACGGCAAGCAGGTTCAGGTCAATGCACGATGCGAGCACGAAGACGGCTATGAACTGACCGCGATTCCCGTTGTCGCTTTTCTCATGCAATACGAAAAAATCCGCCGTCCCGGCCTGCATTTAATGGGGCATCTCGCAGAGCCGAATCAGCTTTTCAAGGACATGCAAAACATGGGTGTGAAATTTATCGAAGAGTAATTTTCATATGGAACGTCCCGAAGGCTTTCTCGAAGACTTTGGCCGTTTTCCAAACCTTCGGGACGGTTGTTTCAACTAAAATGAAACACACCAACTTTATCGAAGAATAATTTCGAGGTCGTTGACCCAATTAACGGCTTGAACTTTCCCGCCCTCACCCAACAACTTCGGAAATAACATTTCCATCGCAGCAACATCACCGGATGTAAAAAACTCCGTGTTTCCAGTTTTCCCCGATTCATTGACCAGCCCACTTGCATCCAACAATCTCCGCACCTGACGCGACACCGCAGGCGCCGGGTCAATCACGCGCACCGCCTCCCCCACAATATTCTGAATCAACGGGATCACAAATGGATAATGAGTGCATCCGAGAACGACCGTGTCAATATTTTTTTCCAGCATCGGGGTAAGCGCATCTTCCAAAATTGCGCGGGTCGTGTTTGACTCCAAATCCCCTTTTTCAATTTGACCGACCAGCCCCGGGCAGGTGTGTTGAAACAATTCAACGCCCGCGCCAAAGCGTTCCACCACAGAAGCATACAACGCGCCCTGAAATGTAGCAGGGGTCGCCAACACACCGACCCTGCCTGTCTTTGTCGTCTCTGCCGCAGGTTTGACGGCAGGCTCCATCCCCACAAAAGGAACATCGGAAAATCGTCCGCGCAAATATTTCAGCGCCGCCGCTGACGCGGTGTTACAGGCCACAACAATTAATTTGGAATTTTGTTCGAGTAAAAAGCGCGTGATCCCCTCTGAAAAGCGTTGGATCTGTTCCATCGAACGCGGCCCATAAGGGACGTGTCCCTGATCGCCAAAGTAGATCACAGACTCGTTTGGCATTTGCGCTCGCATTGCACGCAGGACGGACAGTCCGCCTACGCCTGAGTCGAAAACTCCGATGGGAAAAATGGAGGATGACATGTAATTGGTAATTGGTAAATTACGAATTACCAATTACTTATTTCCCGCATCTACAAATGATTTAAACAATCTCTGCATGGCAGGCTGGTCTGTCAGCCATTCAGGGTGCCATTGAACCGCCACGGCATAAGGATGATCGGGAATTTCCACGATTTCAACCAGACCATCGGGCGCATGACCCGCGACACGCAAACCTGGCGCAATATCTTTCAGGCCTTGATGATGCAAACTGTTGACATTGAGCAGGGTCTCGCCAAAAATCTCGGCGGAACGCGTGGTCTCATCCACGTTTACGGGGTGGACGAGGGTCTGGCGCAAGTCACCGGGGTAGGCGTGGTCCAGCGCGCCTTTCAATTGATCGTAGATGTGAGTGTAAAGCGTGCCGCCCATTGCGACGTTCATCACCTGTGCGCCGCGGCAGATTCCTAAAATCGGTTTGCCATCGTGGACGGCGGAGCGCATTAAACTGATCTCGGTAAAATCCCGCTTTTCGTCCACCTCACCAATTCTCGGGTGGGGTGATCCGTTGAAATGTTCCTTGGCTACGTCCCCGCCGCCAGAGAAGAGAATGCCTGAGAGGCGGGAATACAAATCGAGGAAGTCTTCTTCAGCCAAAATTTCTGGGATCAAAATAGGCAACCCGCCCGCCTGCACGATGGCATTGATGTACGAATGTTGAAGCGCAGTCAGCGGATGGCCGTCTGCATCTTTGCCGTTGCGGGTTGTGATACCGATCAATGGTTTTGCCATGGCATCTCCAAAACAAAAAGACCCTAAAGGCCTTGAAGACCTTTAGGGTCTTTCTAAGAACCCTGCTTCGAAAATTAGTCGAACTTCTGCTTGAGGCGCGCGCTTTTGCCTGTGCGGTCGCGCATGAAGTACAACTGTGCGCGGCGGACTTTGCCGTGGCGTTCGACAACGATCTTATCTATGCGCGGGGAGCGCAGGAGAAAAGTACGTTCCACGCCGACGCCGTTGGAGGCCATGCGGCGGACTGTGACATTGGAGTCGTTGCCGCTCTTGCGCAATCGAATCACGATGCCCTTGAATTCCTGGATGCGCTCGCGTTCGCCTTCTTTGATCTTGACGTGTACGCTGACTGTATCACCTGAGCTTAATTGTGGGATTTTTTCGTTAACTTTGGCCTCGACGGCCTTTATAAGGTCTGCCATTTCCGTTCTTCCTTACTTATGATGTAGTTTCCAAAATTCGCGACTGCGGATTATAGCACGCATTTTTTTATATCACAAGGAACCTTCAAGAGTATTTTCTAACCGCCAGCACTGCGTTATGGCCGCCAAAACCAAAGGCGTTGCTGATTGCCAGCGAAACATCGGCCTCACGCGCCTTGTTTGGGATGTAATCCAAATCACATTCTGGGTCTGGCGTTTCGTAATGGATGGTCGGCGGCAGAATGCCCTCCCGCACAGCCTGCACGCAGAAGATGGCTTCCAATGCGCCTGTCGCGCCCATCATGTGCCCCGTCATGGATTTGGTTGAAGAAATGGGAAGTTGATGGGCTCGTTCGCCAAAAGCGGCTTTCACGGCGCGGGTTTCAGCCTGATCGTTCAAAGCTGTCCCTGTGCCGTGCGCGTTGATGTAGCCAACATCTTCAATATTTGCCTTCGCAGAGGATAAAGCCATCAGCATGGCGGCCGCGCCGCCTGCGCCATGTTCATGCGGCGCAGTGACGTGATACGCGTCTGCCGTTGCGCCGTAGCCTGCCAGCTCTGCGAAAATATTCGCGCCGCGCGCCTTCGCATCCGACTCGCGTTCGAGGACGAGTACAGCCGCGCCCTCACCCATCACCAGACCGTCACGGTTTTTATCGAAAGGCTGGGGCGTCATCGAGTAATTGTCATTCCTGCGCGACATCGCGCCCACACGGTCAAACGCCGCCACCCCCGTGGATGTGATCGTCGCCTCAGAAGCGCCAGCAAGCGCGGCATCGATCATGCCCGTCCTCAGCATCATCAAAGCCGTGCCGATGCCGTCTGAACCTGAAGCGCAGGCGGAAGCCACAGAAAAGCACGGGCCCTTGATCCCAAACTCGATTGCCGCCATGCCCGCGCCGCCGTTTGCCATCAGCATGGGAATCAAAAACGGGCTGACACGCTTCGGCCCTTCCTTGTAATTTATCAACGTCGCTTCCTGCAATGAATGCAACCCGCCAATTGCCGAGGAAATGATCACCCCGACCCTGCCGGCATTTTTCTCGGTGATCTCCAAGCCAGATTGAAGCAAAGCCTCTTTTGCCGCCACAATCGCGAATTGTTCAAAACGGTCACGCCGCCGCGCTTCCTTCGCATCCATAAATTCTTCGGGCTTGAAATTCTTCACCTCCGCGGCGATGTGAACCTGCAAAGCCGCCGCGCGGGAATCAAACAACGTAATGGGGGCAACCCCTGAAACCCCTGCAATCAAGTTGTTCCACGTTCCCATCACATTCAAACCAAGAGGGTTCACTGTCCCCATTCCTGTAATAACAATGCGATCCTGCATTTCTCCTCCAGAGATAATTTTAATAAAATAAATTGTAGTGCAATATTAAACACTTTGGGATAAAAATCGTCACGCGACGATTCGTCGCCTCACGCTTCGCGCCCGCCCGAACCTGCTCGGCCACAAAAAGCATTTACCCACTTCCGATCAATGCGCGCCCTGTCAGTCACTCGCCAGGTTTGGGGATGTAACTCCCCTCCACCCACTCTTCGCCGTTGGGGCCAATCTCTTTCTTCCACACGGGGACAATCTCCTTCAAGCGGTCGATGCCATATCGCGCGGCTTCAAATACACCCGTGTCACGGTGCGCGGCTGTGCAGGCGATCAAAACTGTCGGCGTCTTTGGGTATAGTTTCCCAATCCGTTGGACAATGGCAATCCCCTCGATGACGGGCCACTTCTCGCGAATCTCATCGGCCACCTGTTTCATCTTGGCTTCTGCCATGGGGATGTACGACTCGTATTCGAGAAATTCCGTCTCATGCGCGTCGCCGCGTTTGGTCACGCCGCGTACCATGCCTGTGAAGATCGCCGCCGCGCCTGTGCTCGTCAGTGTGATTTTCGCGAGCAGATCGTTCAAGTCAATTTCGGATTCGGTGATGGAAAAGATGGTGGGAAGGTTGAAGATTGAAGGTTGCATATGAGAAGTTGAAGGGTTTGATCGCTCAAGCCAGCGCCGAGGATGGCGTTGGGAGCAGGGTTTATCCGCCAGAGACGGGTGGGAACATACCGATTTCGGCATTGGCCGGGACAACGGCTTCATCAAAGGCATATTCACGGTTGATTGTGATGAGAACTGATTTCATGGAATCTTTCAGGGCCGGGTAATCGGCTGAGAGTTTTTCCTTCAAGCCGTGTATGGTCATATCCGTGGAAATATCCATTTCCATAGATTTTGTCCCTGCGCGGTCGCGGATGGTTGCAAAAAACAAAAGTTTAATATGATTCATTTTCCTAAATCCAGACATCGTTTGGGGCCGTAAGATCATCGTTCACATCACCCGTGTTGACCGTGCCCGCAGGCTCAATCAACAGGATATGGCATTCGTTTTCAGCAACAGGTTTGTGCTCCATGCCTTTTGGAACAACAAACATCTCGCCTTCGTCCAACGAGACCTTGCCATCGCGGAAGAGAATATCCAAATGACCTTTTACGACGATAAAGACTTCGTCTGTTTCAGGATGGTCATGCCAGACGAACTCTCCCTGCACTTTCGCCAATTTGAGATGATAGTCATTCAACTGAGCGATGATCTTCGGTGACCAATGCTCGGAGAATTTCGAGAGTTTCTCCTGAAGGTTGATTGAAGAGTAGTTCATTATCATCTTTTTTCCATTAAGACCTAAAGAAAAAAAACCTCTGCCACAGATTGCGCTAATTTTCGCGAATTGGTTTTGAAATCCGCGTGAATTCGCGAAATTCGCGGCAAAATATTTATTCGTTCACCACATCGCCGCTCATGCCACCATGTTTTTCCACGAGACGGATGTTCTGAATCTTCATCGTCTTTTCGGCGGCCTTGGCCATGTCATAGACGGTCAATGCGGCGACAGAGACGGCTGTCAACGCTTCCATTTCGACGCCTGTTTTGCCAGTCACTTTGACTGTGGCAGTGATGACAACCCCTGGCAGGGAATCATCGAGGGCGAGTTCCACATCAATCTTCGAGAGTGGCAGAGGATGACATAACGGAATCAGGTCCGAGGTCCGTTTTGAGGCGGTGATTCCTGCAATTTGGGCCACGGTCAACACATCGCCTTTTTTGATTTGCCCGGCGCGAATCAAATCCAACGTTTCTTTTTTCATGTGAACTTCGCCGCGCGCAATGGCAGTTCGTTCAGTATCTGGCTTGTGACCCACGTCCACCATCCTGGCCTGACCGTGTTCATCAATGTGAGTTAGTTTTGACATGGGCAAATTATAACCGCCCTTCGACCGCGCTGAGTTGCTCCCAGAGTGAGGTGATATAATTCGCGCGCTATGGATAACATTTTAGGGCATCAAATTGGCGGTTACAAAGTGCAGACCTCTGTGTACGAGGGACCGCTCGATCTTTTACTTAGCCTGATCGAACGCGCCGAACTGGACATTACTGCCATCTCGCTCGCCACTGTGACGGATCAGTATCTATCGTATTTGCACGGGCTGGAACAATTGATGCCCGATGAAATTTCGATGTTCCTTGTCATCGCCGCGAAGCTGGTGCAGATCAAATCTGAGGCGTTACTGCCGCGCCCGCCTGAGCGCGAACCCGGCGAAGAAGACCCAGGCACGGAATTGATTGACCAGCTCAAACTTTACAAACGCTACAAGGAAATTGCGGGCTGGCTGGTGGAACGGCAGGAAAATAACCTGCGCACTTACCTGCGCGTTGCCCCGCCGCCCAAAGTGGAAGCCAGGCTCGATCTTTCCAATTTAACTCTGGAAGGTTTGCTCGCCGCCGCCGAATCAGGGTTCTCGAAAGGCAAAGAGAAGAAACCGCTCGGCGTCATCATTAGCGCACCGCGCGTGACCATCCGCGAGAAGATCGAATACATCACGAAGACGATGAAGCAAATTCAGCGCATGACCTTCAGCGGGTTGATTACGGATAAATCCACCCGCATCGAAATTGTGGTGACGTTTTTGGCAATGCTCGAATTGATCAAACGCTATCACATCACCGCGGTTCAAAATGAATTATTTGGAGAAATCGAGTTCGAGAAAATGGGCGATTGGAAAGACGACGAAGAGATCGAGATAGAGTTTGAATAGGGGCAGTAATCAATTGACAGCAATCAGTGGCGGGCGGGACAGGTTGTCCCGCCCGCTTTTTATTTGGGAAGATATTTTTAAGACACTCTGTTACATCTCTTCAGCCGCGGCCACACCCGTCAGATACGCCCCATGCACCGTGCTGGGATATTCTCGTGAAGTCGCTTCCCCCGCAAAATACAAAACATCATCCACAGGCTCGAAGAGCGCATCATAATCGTCACCGCTGGCAAAGGGTGGAATGTGCGAATACGAGCCAAACGCAAACGGGTCTTTGCCCCAGCGTGTGACGAGAAAGCCTTCGGGTTCTGGAATATCCTCGCCATACATCACGCGCAAAGCCTGCATCGCGCCCGCAATAATTTCATCATCCGAAAATTCTTCAAGCGCGTATCCCTTTGCGCCGCCGTGAAACGCCAGCAAGACCGGCTCGTTCACATACGGCACAAAACTCATCCAGTCTGACCACTCGCCAATTTTTTCTCCGAGGTAGCTAAACCCTTCTAGGCTGTTATCCCAAAACGCTTCTGGAAATTTCAAATAGACTTTATCGAGGACTCCCATAGCGAGTCGATCCATGGCGGATTGCTTCCACTCTGGAAGCGGCGGCTCGAACTTAACGGACGCCTGCTTCAACACCCCAAGCGGAAGTGTGACGACAGCTTTTTCTCCGCCAAACGCGCCTGACGAAGTTTCCACTTCCACACCATCCGCGCCATAAATGACAGATACCACTTTTACACCGAGGCGGATATCCAAACCTTGCGCGAGTCCATCTGTGATCTGGTGATAGCCGCCAGGGAAGATGACCTCCTCCCCGCCAAATTCCTCATCCTGATCCCACTCCCAAAGGGATAGATGATCTGGGTCTGCGCCCAACTCCAGCGCAAATTCGCCTTGAATAAAATGCTGTAATTTGTGCAGTTCATCGGTTGAAAGGCTGTGGGGGGCAATCACTTCGTCAAAGGCCTGTTGAAGCGGCATGTCCGTTTCTGTCTCTTCCTGCATGGCGGCAACTTCTTCGTAAATGGATTCAAACAGGTCTTTGATCTTAGCATAATCCGAATCGGACATTTCGCTCCCGTCCGAATTAAAGACTACACCGTTCTCCTCGTTTGTGGCAATTGTTTTCGCGCCGAATTGCCTGGCAAGTTTTGTGATCGGGTTGCCGCTTACGCCATGAATCCAGGAAGCGCCGAGGTCGAGGGGCAGGCCAAGGGATGAGTCTGTCCATGTGCGGCCACCGATGCGATTGCGCGCTTCGAGGACGATGACGCTCAGGCCTTTGTCTACGAGGGTGCGGGCGGCGGCGAGGCCTGAAATCCCTGCGCCGATGACAAGGACTTCGGCATTGCGCACGGATGAATCAGGTTGGGAAATGTCCGTTGGCACAGTGGCAGGTTCCTCGGTCAGGGATGGAGGCGGCTCTTCGATTAATCCACAAGATAAGGCTATGGCAGAAGCTGTCCCGATGGATGCGATCCGCAGAAAATCACGTCGGTTGATCTTCTTTTTCATGGGTTCTCCGATAAAAATAATGGGATGACAATGCAAACAATGCACCGAGGTTGTCGAAAATCAAAACGTCGGTGAGGGCTGGGTGGCGCCCAGGCACAAAGGACTGGTGGAATTCGTCGGTGGCGGAATATAACACCGTGAAGAGCCAGGCAAGCCAGTATTGTTTTTTATTCGAGTTGAAGAGGTGAAGATAGGATAGCGCAAGCAAGCCGTACCCGACGACGTGAGAGCTTTTTTTGATGAAGTAATCCCAGCCCAAAAAATATGGAAGGTCTTCGCTGGGGCGTGAAGAGAAGGCAAAAATAACCAGCATGACCAACAGGGCGGGAAGCCAGCGCGGTACAATGGAAGAAAGTTTTTTCATGTGAGGTTTCTTTGATTGGCGATGTCATTTTGAAGAGCGGCGATGCGTGGCTGGAATTTACCCTTCCGCATCGCGTGATTGTAACCGAGAACCTTGATGAGGTTCGCAAAGGCCTGGAGGAAGTGGAAAGGCTGATTGCCGAATACGGCTGGCACGCAGCGGGATTTGTCAGCTACGAAGCCGCGCCCGCCTTTGACCCTGCCTTGCAGGTGGTGAAGGCGGAGGGATTTCCACTGGCGTGGTTTGGGTTGTACGATGCGCCGCGTGTGCTGAAAACCTGCGAGGTCTATAAAGACTTTGCAGGTTTTGCGCCTTTGAACTGGCAACCCAATGTCGAAAAGGAAATTTACAACAACGCAATTCGAGTCGTCAAGGAGCGAATTGCACAGGGGCAGACTTACCAGGTCAATTACACGATGCGGTTGTCAACAGACTCTTTCAGTCAATCGCAGATAACAACGGACGCGCTGGGATGGCAGTTGTTCCTGCATCTTGCAAAATCGCAAAATAAATATGCGGCGTTTTTAGACATCGGTAATTGGGAGGTCTGTTCGGCTTCACCTGAATTATTTTTCAAACTGGACGGGGATAGAATTTTCAGCCGCCCCATGAAAGGGACGGCGAAGCGCGGACGCACGACGCAGGAAGATAAAGATCGAAGCGAGTGGCTTCATAATTCAATCAAGAACCGCGCCGAGAATGTAATGATCGTGGATATGGTTCGCAACGACCTGGGGCGAATCGCTGAAATTGGCAGTGTGCAAGCGCCCGATTTGTTCACGGTGGAAAAATACCCGACGCTTTTTCAAATGACTTCCACGGTGCAGGCAAAAACAAACGCGTCGCTGACTGAAATCTTTTCCGCGTTGTTTCCGTGCGCATCCATCACGGGCGCGCCCAAGGTCAGCACGATGCGAATTATTTCGGAACTGGAAACAACCCCGCGCAAGGTTTACACAGGCAGTATCGGATATATTTCCCCGAACCGCAAAGCGCAATTCAACGTTGCCATCCGCACCGCGTTGATTGACAAAACAAAACAGCAGGCGGAATATGGCGTGGGCGGCGGCATCGTCTGGGACTCGACCAGCGCGGACGAATATAGCGAGGCTTTGCTTAAGTCTCGTGTGTTGACGGAACGCCCAAGTGAATTCTCACTATTTGAAACCATGTTATGGACTCCGCAGGATGGGTATTATCTGCTGGAGAAACACCTCGAACGAATGCGGGATTCGGCAGAGTATTTTGGGTTTCCGTATTCAAGAGAATCAATGGAAGAGTTTCTTGATGAACCCGCAAGCGCGTTTGCTTCTCCGCAAAGAGTTAAAGTTTCATTGAGCAGGCTTGGCGGTTTGGGCAAAGAAGTGATAAGTTTTCAATCTGGGAACAAGCCATACAAAGTTTGCCTGGCAAAAGAGCCTGTCCATTCAGGGGAAGTTTTTCTATATCATAAAACAACCCGGCGCGAGGTTTACGATACCGCGTTGATTGTCCATCAAGTTTACAGTGATGTTTTACTGTACAACGAAAGGGATGAATTAACAGAATTCACAATTGGCAACCTGGTGGTTGAACTAAAAGGGGAATTATTCACACCGCCCATTTCCTGCGGACTATTGGCCGGAACGTTCAGGGCGCACCTGCTTGAAACAAACCAGGTCAAAGAACGAGTCATTCACAAGGATGAGTTAAATACATGTTCGAAAATATTCATGGTCAACTCCCTCAGAAAATGGGTGGATGTTGAAATAACAACTCATCTTACACGGTAGGGGCGACCCCATCAGCTTGTTGAAACCGTTAGATATCTTGCAGGGAAATATTCACGTAGACTGTGCCATCGCTTCTTCCAGACTTGGGCTGGTTTTTTAATTCCCCGTCCCCGCCACGCTGACGATATTCTTCGCATCGCCGTGCATCGGAAATTCAGAGTCACTACAAGAGGGGGAAGCTGTATCATCCGAAGACCCAGGCAAGGCCGTGGGAAGATCGTCCGTATCCACTTCGTTAAGCAGGCTTTCGATCTGGTCAACGTCATTGCCGCCGCCCGTCACCGGCTGGCAGGCAAATGCGGCGAAAACCAAAGCCAGGATCGCTGGGTTATGTACGGAGTTCTTCAAATAAAGTAAAATACCTTTCAGCGGCATCACAGAATTTTGTTGCAAGATTCCTTGCAACTGTCATGTTTTTAGAATGGACAGATGAATTATTTATGTTAAAGTAATTCGAGAACATGTTCCATCATCGCAGAAATTAATATCGCACGTTTCCACCTGGGTATTGGGTAATTTATGGAAAATAGCCTTAAATCCATTGCCGGTTTCGAAATTCAAGATACCATTCACGATGCTGTTGAAGGGGTTATATATAGGGCTGTTGATAAATCGTCAGGCAACCGTGTTTTTATAAAAAAATATTATCCCTCGCTAATATGGTCGGAAGAAGTAATAAATGAATTCTTCAACCTGATCAGCTATTTACGTTTCTTCGAGCACGAATACCTCCTGTCCATACTGGATGTTGGCAAGCATGAAAATGCGCCATACGTTGTGTTTGCAGACGATTCATTCACTCTGTTAAGACATCGCCAGGGTGGGCAGGTCACCCAGAGAGAAACTCTCAATTTTTTATTCAGGGTTGCCGAAGCGCTCGATTTTCTTCATGCGCAGGAAATCATTCATGGCGGCCTCGATATTAATAATATCGCCCTGGACCCGAATGGGTATCCCCTTCTCTTTGATTTCGGCTTGAGCGGAGTCTTCAAAAAACTTTTGCTCGAAAACATGGATGACGGTTTTGAAAATCTCTCCATTGCAAGCCTGACATGCGCCTCACCCGAACAGATTTTAGGCCGCACACTCACCCGCGCCTCCGATGTCTACACGTTTGGAATTATCGGGTTTCATTACATCTTCGGAAAATTTCCGTTTACCGGAAAATATACGGCCGAAACCGCGGCAATAATTCTTGAGCGCAATGTCTTGCAAGCCGTAGCTTTACCTGAATCCATATCGTTCGACGTTATCCAATTCCTTCAAAAATGTATTCAAGTGAATCCAGAAGAGCGATTTTCAGGCTTTCCGCTCATTCTAAAAACCCTGGAACGGATGAAATCCGGCAATAGGGTTCGTTTTAAATTCGAGAAACGATTCGAAGTTGAAAAACCCGCCAGAAGCATTCGGGTTTCATTCGTTCCCGTCGGTGTGACCGGACTGATCGCAATCAGTTTGATTGCTATGTTTTATCTATTTATCCGAAACACCCAGGCATTCCCTCTCTCTATTCGGTCCACTGAAATTACATCGACTTCCACAGAGCCGGCGGCTACACAAACCCAGACCCTTATCCTCGGTGAAACGCCAGCAGAATCTGCCGCAAGTATACAAAGTTCGCCAACGCCGGTTCAACCGAATATGTACAAACTGGCATTCGAAGGGGAAAAACCTTTAGATGTAAGCGAAGCCATTTCGCTTGCCAATCTCGGCAACCTTCGAGAAATTTCAAGGCTGGGTTTCGGCAGGCCGGAAGAAGCCGATGTTGCTCCTGATGATGATCATATTGCAGTCGCCACTTCGGCGGGCGTTATTATTTTTGAAGGAAATCAACTCCTCAAGTGGATTGACCCGCAGGGCTGGGCCACCAGTGTCCAGTTCTCCCCGGATGGAGTCACCCTCGCGATAGGGTTGAGGAATGGCGAAATTCAGCTTTGGGATTGGCAAGCCGGAACCAAAACTGCCACCCTGGCTGGTCACACGAAAAAAATAAACCGCATTCTGTTTTCCCAAAACGGCCTGCTCTATTCTGCCTCCGCTGACCAGAATATTATTGTCTGGAATTTGAATTCAAACCAGGCGATTCATCGTATTCCAGCTCATTCCAGGGCCGTGAACGATATCGCGGTAACCAGCGATGCAAGGATTCTCGTCTCCTGTTCAGACGATCAACTCATTCGCGTTTGGGATCTGGCCTCCGCCAGCAAACTCTACGAACTTAAAAACCCTTATTTTACGGGTTCCATCAAGGCCATTGCCATCTCATCCGACGACGCCTATCTCGCGGCAGGCGGCGAGTCCGGTTATTTGTATCAATGGAATTTGATCACAACCCAGTTCGGTGCGGATACCAGCCCGCAACGACGAACCGATATTGTCCCTATAAAACAAAGGATTTGGAGCCTGGAATATATAAGAAACAACCAGGCATTGCTTGTGGGCGTGGATGATGGAAATGCCATAACATACGATGCCACCCGCCAGGAATACGGAGGCGTTTCCCTTTCCTTTGAAATCCCCCGTCATTCGCTAAAACTGGTGGAGGTTTTTGGCCCCGAATTTAGTTTTGATTCTTTCTCTGCATTCCGCGGAAACAACATAATCTCTGCCAACTGGGATGGGCAAGTCACATTTGAGCAATCCCAATTCGTCAGCGGCATGTACGACCTGCTAGACAGGCTTGATTTCTCCCCGGACGGCACAATCCTCGCCGCCGGAGGAAGACGCGGAAGTACACATGTCTGGAATCTGGCAACCAATGAACCGATTTATAAAAACCTGTACTTCCTGCCTTTTGGCGATCCCATTTCCCCGGACGGTTCCTCTATTGCCCTGATTGTGCCAAAATCCATACAGACTACCACCGCCGTACTGACCGAGGAAATTTATCAAATGAAAATCTTAACCGGCTCCCAGTCTACGAGGGATCTTTCGCAAACCCTTCCTAATGCTAATGTAGGGTATACAAATAATGGAAGCATCTTCATTGCGGCAAACTTAACAGGCCAAAAAGCCTGGGATTCTTCGAGCGGGAGTGAAACCCGTCTAAATGGATATCCATACACAGGCTGTTGGGTCACTGCATCCGCGACCAATATCAAAGACATACTTCAGGTCAACTCCGCGGCGGGTCTGCTCCCGCCAGGGGATGAAGAACATATTAATAGCCTTTGCCCTAAAACCTATCAACATCGGGGAAGCCATTCCGCTTTCTCGAAAGACTTAACCCTCATGGCCTACCTCGGTTCAAGCGGCCTGCTCGAAGGCTACGATGTAATAAAAAAATCACCCGCCTGGCCGCCCTACCGATTGGATAATTCCGAGGCAGTGACCGTGCTCGCTGTTTCACCGGAAGGCTCCATGGTCGCCGTAGGAGATACGTCAGGATTTATCACATTCTTCAATGGCAAAACGGGAGAATTTATCAGCAAAATCGTCGGCAACTTTGGAACACTGTACGCAATCGAATTTTCAGATGACGGAAAATTGATATCCACCGCAGGCTCAGACGGAATCGCGCGGATATTTGGCATTGCCGAGATCAAATAAGAAAACCCACCATCTATGAATAACCTTGTCGGCGCCACCATCGAACATTATCGAATCCTCGTAAAAGTGCGGGAAACGCCCACGCGGGTTTTATACAAGGCCTTCAACACGAAATCCCAAAATTATACAGCTGTGGAATTCGTAAAAATATCGCGGGGAGACTCCTCCGAGTTACTGCAAGTAATCAACGAACAGGTACACAAAAATGCCGCACTAACTCATCCCAATATAGCCGCCGTAACCGATACAGGGATATATGACGGCTCGATCTATATCGTTTACAACTTTTTACCCACCCATCCATTACGCCGTTTTTTTAATCGAATCTATTCCTGGCAGGAAACCTCCCGTGATTTGCTCATGGTTGCCCATGCCATTGCATACGCCCATGAAAGGGAAATTTTTCACGGCGATCTTCACCCTTCCAGCATTCTTTTGGATGAAAAAAGAAACCCAATCCTGTTCGATTTCGGCTTTGAACGCATCATTACAGACTATGTACTTGCCCGTTCGCCCGGCGCATGGATCAATCGTTGGGGATACGAATATCGCCCGCCCGAATATCTGAACGGCGCCCCATCGGATGCGCGTTGCGATATTTATGCCATGGGCATGATGTTGCACGAATGGCTGATCGGAAACATTGCGCTTCTGGACTCAACCATAATTGGCACATTGCGAATGAGAGCTACCACCCCGGACATGGTCAAATCAAAACATCCCATTGCGCCCGCCGTTCAAAGTCTGATCAAAAAATGTACAGCTCCCAGCCCGGAAGACCGCTACCCATCCATGCAGGAAGTCTATATTGTCCTGGCCCGCGGCGCATTGGATATGACCATTACACAAAAAATGGTGCGAAAGCCGTTGGATATCCCCGCACAGCGCTTCAACTCAAGACAGTTGCTTGGCTGGATACGAAACAGCGCAATTATGGCCATTGGCGCAATCGTCATTTTCAGCATATTCAACCTGCTTCGTACAAATTTCATTGCGCTTCCACCCACGGCAAACCCGATCTCCATTAATACGCAGGCAAGACCAACCTCCACCCAGGTCAGAGCCGCGTCTTCTCCCACTCAAGAAACATCTCTCACCCAAACAACAACCACATCTCCGCTTATCTTTCCAGTATTTCAAGCCACCTCCATAGCTTCTGCTGTCAGTCAAACCATCGAAGCAGGCAATATCAGCAATTTGGTCATGCTAAGCCAGTGGGGCATTGGGGATATCAATCGCACGGCTTCTTCCCCGGATGGAAATCGCATGGCAGTCGCATCATCCATCGGCATATTTATTTTCGATGCAAACAGCCTCCAACTTGAAAAATTCATTGATACGCGTTCCTGGGTAACCTCCATTGATTATTCGTCAGACGGACAGCTTCTCGTTTCTGGCGATCGGGATGGATTAATTCAACTTTGGGATACCCAAACCTGGGAGGAGTCTGAAGCGCCATACAGCGGCCACACGAAATCAATTCTCGATCTGGCCTTTTCACCGGATGGAAAAAAGCTGGCATCCATATCCCTCGATAACCGGCTTATCCAATGGAAAGTAAATTCAACAGACACCGTAAAAGCCACCCAGGCCGAATTGATCGGCGGCGCAACTGCGGTCGCATATTCTGCGGATAATACTCGCATTATCACAGGCGGAAATGATTTTCAAATCAACATCTGGGATACCGAAACATTGAACATCCTGCAAACAACCGCTTTTTCATCCAGGATTGTGGATATTGCAAGCATCAACAACTCAAATCGTTTTGTCATTGGAGGTAATGACCAAAAAGTAGCGCTTTTGGATATTACCGGCCAGGGGAATATCACCCAGGTGGGCGCCCTGCAATATTCTTTAACCAGCATTGCGGTTTCATCCGACGCAACTTTGATCGCCGCCGGCGATATTAATGGAGGAATCACCGTATGGGAAAACAGCGCCGACAGCGGAAGATTCAATGAAGTATGGAAGAATAGAAACTACGTTATCGGAGACCCTTCCACGCTTAACAAGGCTGGTACCTCTCATAGCATTTTATTTGCCCCCGACGGCGCTTCGATCTATTCCGGGTTGCATAATGGCTTCCTGCGAAACCTGGATGCCAGAACAGGCGCAGAACTTCAACAAAATCTTCTGTTAAACGCCCATGCAAAAAAACTGGCGATTTCTCCAGATGGAAAGTATCTCCTCTCCCAACAGGAGGCCTCCCTGCTCACCGTTTGGGATATCGCGAACGGAATACCTTTGTACCAGCTTCGCGGTGAACTAAAAGATGGGTACCCATTTTCGCAGGATGGCCAAATGTTCGCGGTTGATTCAAAAGGTTCCAGCCCTGCCGTGGTAAAGGTATATAACCCGGCAAATGGAATTGAAATCTATACACTCACCAATTATGAAGGCTTGGAAACCCTGCAATTCATAAATGATGACGAACTGCTTGTCACCGTGTATGACAAATTCGCGCACGTATGGTCCATGTCCAGCGGGCAGGAATTGAAAACAAGCCGCCGCTATGAAGGCTCGGGTTGTTCCACGCTTCATGATCTAAATGAAGACCCTGTCGTTTCCATTACTACTTACCATCATGTGGTGACAAACAACCTAAACAGGCCCGGATTGTGCGCATTCGAAACGCTGGATTGGAAGGTCGATATCAGCGAGGAGAACGAACTGATCGCCTTCGGGGGCAACAGCAAACTTTCCATCGTATCCAATATTCAGGGCGGTAACAACACCGTCCAGGATATGCGCGATGTCAACCAGAAAAATATCGTCAGCGTGGCAATCAGCCCAAACGGCGGACTCGTTGCGGCCGCCTTCGACGATCACACCCTCCACGTTTGGGATATCGCCACGCGGGAAATATTGATCAACATATATGGTCACAATAATTCAATCACCGACCTCCGCTTCACGCCGGACAGCAAGTTCCTGATCTCCACTTCCATGGATGGCACCATCCGCATATGGGGCATCCCTTATGGCCCGTAAAGGTTAAATGCAATGACCGATATTTTTGGAAAAAAGCTCGGAGAGTACATCTTATTAGAACAACTTGGCGAAGGCGGCATGGCCAAGGTGTACAACGCATTGGATTCCCGCGTGGAAAGAAATGTAGCCATCAAGGTCATCCTGCCCAGCAAGCGCACTTCCAATGTTTTTCTGCAACAGTTCGAACGCGAAGCAAAAGTGCTTGCAAACCTAATGCATACAAATATCGTCAAAGTGTTGAATTATGGGATTCAAGACGGACAGCCATACCTGGTAATGGAATATGTCTCAGGAGGCACACTGAAAGAAGCCATGAACCAGAAGATTCCCTGGCAAACCGCCGCGGCGATCCTGGCCCCCATTGCCCGCGCGCTGGATTACGTCCACCGCCAGCAAATCGTTCATCGGGATGTCAAACCGTCCAATATTTTGATTCAGGATGATTTTCGCCCGATGCTCTCCGATTTTGGCATCTTGAAAATGTTCGAAGGAAAAAACGAGAAGGTGGATTCAGCCATCGGCGCGGGGGTTGGCACGCCTGAATATATGCCGCCCGAACAGGGCCTGGGGAAAGATGTGGATTTCCGGGCAGATATCTACTCCCTGGGGCTGGTATTCTACGAAATGATCACCGGTCAAAAACCATATACCGCCGATACGCCCATGGCTATCATCGTCAAACATGTTACAGACGACCTGCCTCTGCCAACCCACATAGACAAAAACATACCAAAATTCGTGGAACGTGTCATTCTTCGCGCTGTGCAAAAGGAACCCCAAAACCGCTACCTCAGCATGGGACATTTTGCCGACGCGCTCGAACTCATCTCGCTTGGCGATAAGGCGTCCCCTCAAAAGATAACCAGAATTTCGAGGGAAAAGGAGAAACGTCAACGATCCTTTTCGATCTACTCGTTATCGATTCTTCTGGTCTTACTGGCGCTCGGAACGTCTTTGATAACCTATAACTTTATTAAAACAACCCAACAGGCAGTCGCTCCGTTTTCGGCCCCCATCCTGCAAACTGAAAAAACACCGGAACCTAACCCGAGTCCGGGAATCCCACCAACTCAAGCGGCCGCTTCAGCTTCATTACCCACAGCAATTCCGGCAGCGGGAAGCGCCTCCGGAATCACCTTGATGGGAACGCCAATTTCCGGCCGGCAGAATCCCCAATTCAAAGAAATTGCGCGCTGGGGAATTGGAGGGGTAAATGTAGCCAGGTGGTCGCCGGATGGTAAAAGGATAGCGCTTGGCGCCACCAGCGGTATCTTTTTGTACGATTTTCAATCGAAGGAATTGATTCGATTTATTGATACCGGTTTCAACGTTCTGGAAATGACCTTCAACCCGGCCGGGGATGAGATCATCGCCGGCTCGCCCACTGGGCTGGTATATGCGTGGAACACCTCTTCAGGGAGCCTGATTCGAGAATATCCATATAAACGTCCCGCCACCGAAACAATATCCGACAACCTGGAAGTGACTGCCATAACATTTTCATCCAATGGAAAAAATATAGCCATCGGTTACAAAAATGGAGCCATTAACTACTTTCCCGCCGATCAAAATACCGCTCTCATGTCCGTTGTTAATTACCCCCTGATCGAAGACCTTGCCATTAGCGCCGACAATAGATTCATCTATGTCAGCAATGGCGACCGGGATATTTACATCTGGGATATTCAAACCGGGAAGAAAGACGCCTCCCGGCTTTCCAACCCCACACCCATCAACAACCTCAGCATATCAAACGACCGTCAAATGTTATTGGCCGGCGGGGTGGGAAGTTCCGTTTATTTATGGGACCTTTCCGAAAACGCCCAAGTCAATAGTTTTCCCAACCCGGGCAATCACATTGCAGATTTCGATTTCTCCGCCGACAATCGATTCGTAACCATTGGCCTGGCAAGCGGCATCATCAATGTATTTGAAACCCCCAGCCTGGAAGAACATTCGATCACCCTCGTACCCATGCTCACATTTCCAGCATTCAACGATCCAATCCTCGGAATCACATTCTCTCCCGAAGAGCCTCTCATCGCCTCTGTGAATCATCAAGAAGGACTCAAAGTGTGGAATGCCCAAAACGGTCAAAAACTGGATTCGCCCGGAAAAAGCATGCGCAGTATCGACGAAATTCACCTCTCCCAGGATGGCTTGTGGCTGGCCACCGCACACCAGGACGGCCTTCTGCGTGTCTGGAATGTCAATGCTGGAATCGAAGCCTATCCCCCGTTCGAAGGGTCGTTATCCAGAGGCGCGCCTTTCTCACCGGACAATCGCTACCTGGCCTACATTTACTCGCCCGGCAAATTCAAGGAGGACCTTGTCCGTATTTTGGAATTAGAAACGGGAAACATCGTCGCAGAATTGCCTGGTTACAAACCAAAGGCATTTATTCAATTTACCGAAGACACCAAATTAATGATCGTAGGAGATGCCTATTCCGCCAATTTCTGGGATGTCTCCACCTGGGAATTGCTGGATACCCATGGCGGCCCAACCGCCGGCTGCGGCCAATACACCACACCACAGAACAGATTAATAGCCATCATTTCGAACGCGGGATTGCTCTTCCCACAATATGATGAAAAAGTCGAACTAATGTGCGCCAGCAAACCGCGCGGCGCGCTTCACATGTATTATTTTTACGAACAGCACAAAATGCTTCTCGTACAAAGCGACGGCGGCCTATGGGTGTGGGGCTTCAACCCAGTCGAACTGAGCCGCAAAGAATCATCAGACACCCCCTACCCATTAAGCCGTGAAATCTTCCTCGACGGCGACCAGACAAGCGGCTGGTACGCCTACAAAGACCTGCCCCAGGGAACATTGCACATAGAGAACATCAATGGCAGCAACGGCGAAATCATAGACCAACAAAACGACTACCAATACCGGGTCTCTCTACTGCCCGGCCAAAACCTGATGGCGCTAGGCTCCCGCTTTGGCTCCATTCACATCTGGACCATGCCATAAAGGAGCGCGCCATGAGAGACTCTTTGATTGGCACCCGAATCAACCGTTACGAAATCCGCGAATCGGTTCACAAATCAGATCTGGTCGGCGTCTACAAAGCATACGACGCAAAACTCGAACGATTTGTATTGCTCAAAACCATCCTCCACTCCGACGAGTATTCCAAAGAAGCAGTTGATTTTTTCCTCGCCGAATCGAAAACCCTCGCGAAATTAACACACCCCAACATCGCCAAAGTGCTGGACTTCGGCTACGAAGAAGGAAATCTATACCTCATCAACGAATACGTGACAGGGAATTCCCTCTCCGACTTGATGAATCGCCCCATGCCCTGGCAAAACGCCATCAACATCCTTCTGCCATTAACCGACGCCTTGATCTACGCCCATTCCCGAGGCATCATCCACCGCGACCTGAAACCCGACAACATCATCATCAACACCGACGACCAGCCCATCCTCAGCGACTTCAGCCTCATGCGCATCATCGAAGAAGAAGAAACACGGGATATGACCGGAACAAACATCGGCCTGGGATCGCCCGCTTATATATCCCCCGAACAAGGCAAAGGCCTCACCGCCGACTTCCGATCCGATATTTATTCGCTGGGCGTTATTTTCTTCGAAATGGTCACAGGAAAAAAATTATTCTACGCCACCAACAGCATGGAAATCGTCATCCAACACATCATGTCCGACCCTCCCAAACCGCGCAGCATCATCCCCACTCTGCCAAAAGCGGTCGAAGACATCATCCTCAACACACTTTCAAAAGATCGCGAAAAACGCTACCCAACCATGGAAGAATTTTCCAATGCCCTGAAAACCGTCATCGAAAACACCAACAAGGAAAAAAATCAAACCGCGCGCCGCCCTCGCATCCTTTGGACCGTTTCGATCACAGGCATCGCGCTGATCCTTCTGGCCGCAGGCTTGATCTTAAGAAACCGCGCAGAGACATCTCCCTCCGCCTCTGCGACTCGCCAGTCAATCGAAACCTCCATAACGACTCCCCGCCTCCTCCCCTCCCCGACGCCTGATTCAGCTTCCGAACCTTCATCCACGCTGACAACATCCAACAGCGGGCCATTTGCTGGGTACCAACTGCCCACCCTGCCCCTGCTCCCAGGAACCCACATTCCGGAAAGCAAGCAGGCCATAGACCCAAACAACATCCTCACGATCCAGGAACTTGCCCGCTGGGGAAAACCAGACATTCGTCAACTCTCGTTAATCAACAACGATCAAGTTCTATTGGCGGCCACGAGCGCCGGCATCTACTACTTCGACCCCCAGAACCTATCCGCCCGCGCCTTCTTCGATACTGACGGAGCAGTCACAGTATTCAAAATTTCAAAAGACGGCGAATGGGTGGCAACCGGCGACGAAAGTGGAACAGTAGCCGTTTGGAACATCCTGGATGGAAAACAGTTGTACCAATACAAACACGGCGCAAAAATCCTATCGCTCGATCTCTCGCCCGATAAATCCAAACTCGTCTATAGCGACAGCAATAAAAATATCCACCTCTGGAATTTTCAACAAAATCAGGCGCCTTATTCTTTTGAAAAAAGGCTGACCGCAAGCGCCAATAAAGTCCTGTTCATAGATGAGGGCGATACGGTTGCGAGCGGCGGCGACAACTTCCAAATCATCCTCTGGGATGTTGACAGCGGCAAACTAAAGGAACAATTTGCCGCCGCGCAGAAAATTAACGACATGGCCATATCCTCCAATGGCCGCTACCTCGCCCTCGCCCTCAACGAGGCACGCATTCAGGTCTGGGACCTATTCACAAAGTCAGCAGTTAACATCACAGACCTGCAAATCATAAAAGCCTTTACCTTCATCACCTTCCTGCCAAACGACACCACTCTGCTCACCGGCTCGGCGGATGGATACATTCGCATTTGGAATGCCGCCTCCGGGTTTAAAATCTGGGAAACTGCCTCCGCTTATCAAAGTGACAACCCAGGCACATTCAACCCGGTAAAAACGGTCGCGATCTCCAGCACCGGCTCGACATTTGTAGCAGGATTTGAAAACGGCTGGGTTGAAACCTGGGATTTCACCTCGCAAACCCGAACAACAGCCAAAGATTTACGCTCCGACCCAATTAACCGCCTGACCATCTCTCCGGACGATAAATTGCTTGCTTTTCAAGGCGGCCAATCATTTGTCGAAGTGCTGGCTCTTGAAGAAATTTCCAATGGCGTTCGGGTGAATGGTACATTACCCAGGGGAAATCCCATCTCACCTGACAGCCGTATGATCGTTATACAAACAGATACCCTGAAACTTTATTCCCTTTCCGCCCAGCAACTACAGCCGCAATTTACATTACATGATTCTTCAATTAACAGATCCATAAATTTCTCGCCAGACAACCTCATGCTCACCGCTTCTGCAAATGGCGCCTTGAGATACTGGTCCATTGCCTCCGGCCTGGAATTGAAATCATCCTCCCCGCAAAGGGAAGGTAATTGTTTCGTCATTTATCGCCGCGATAACAGCCTTATTGCCGCAGGCGCTGAAAACGGCGCGATCTACACCAATGACAATCTGCAATATTTTTGCCAAATCACACGAAACCCCCGCGCTATTTCCGAAGACTTCCTTCCTGATGGAAGTATAATAGCCATGTCCCTGCAAAATCAGGGCATAGAAATTTGGGATAATCGGAAAGGGAGCCAGAAAGTTGAAAAAACACTTCAAACCCCTGGCGATGTCCTTGATGTGGCAATTTCCAGGGATGGCAGGCTCCTGGCAACAGCCTCGAACGGCGGTGTCATAGAAATCTACAACCTCGAAACCATGGACCTTATAAAAACCATACCTTTGCAAACTGGCCCTGTTCAACAGGTTCTTTTTTCAAACAACGGCAAATATCTAATTTCAGGGCTATCTGATGGCACCCTGCGATTTTTCGGAATATACCCATAAAGGGAAAAACCATGAATGACCTAACCGGCACCATTATTGAACGCTATAAAATCGTCAGGGAATTGGGCCGCGGGGGCATGGCAGTGGTGTATCACGCCACAGACACCATGCTCGACCGCAATGTCGCCATCAAAATGATTCTTTCCGATAATACAAATAGGGAAAAATCGGAAAAATTGTTGAAGCGCTTTAACCGCGAAGCCAAAACCCTCGCAAGCCTATCCCACCCCAACATTGTTAAAGTCCTGGATTACGGCGAATATGAGCGCGCGCCATACCTCGTCATGGAATTTATCGCAGGCGGCGCGTTGAAAGCCAAAATGACGCGGCCCATTCCCTACGCCGAGGCCGCCGCCCTGCTCCTGCCGGTAGCGCGCGCCCTTCAACATGCCCATCTGCAAAAAATCGTCCACCGTGATGTTAAGCCCGAGAATATCCTCATCAATGACTCCGATCAACCAATGCTCTCAGACTTCGGAATTCTAAAACTGGTGGACATGGAAGAGAGTCATGGCCTCACCGGCACAGGCAAGGTGATCGGCACGCCTGCTTATATGTCGCCGGAACAAATCCGTGGACGGGAAGTTGACGGCCGCGCCGATATATACTCGCTGGGCATCGTATTCTTCGAAATGGTGGCGGGTCGAAAACCCTATAATGCCAATACCCCCATCGAGTTATCCATGCAACATTTGCACGACCCCATTCCGAAGGCCAAACAATTTGTGCGCGACCTGCCAGCCGAAGTAGATCAGATTATTGCAAAAGCCATTGCCAAAAACCCCGAAGACCGCTACCCCACCATGGCCATCTTTGCGCAAGCGCTCGAAAAACTGAGCGGCACCACCGCGCGAACCACTACCGCCGAACGACGCGCCATGAAAGCGGCGGAAGAAAAACAGCAGGCTGAAAAACAAAAAGAAACAGAAAAGGCGGCAAATAAACAAGGTGGATCTTTCAAGCCGAGGTATGTGTATCTCGTTGGCGGCGCAATTGCGGCGTTTGTAATCGGCATCATCATTTTCAGACAAATCAGCCCTTCCCTGACCCCGCCGTCCGAACCAACAAGTACATCTGCCTCCACACTTTTGAACTCAACGCCTGCACAGTCCGCGTCAACGAACTCAACAAGCCAGGCTCAAATTAATGAGACAAATACTCCAAACTTTACGCCTCCCACGTCCACGCCGAATTCAATCTCTGAGCGGACCTTGCAATCACAAAATATTTCAAAAGTCGTCGAAATAGGACGGATGGACAAAATTTCCGTTATCCGAATGGATTGGATCGAGAATGGAAATTGGCTTATCAACGCCGGCTCAGACACGGTTTTATTCATTGATTCGAAAACGGAGGCAGTTACAAAAGTCGGCCTGGATGGAGGGATTCCTATTTCCTTATCGGTCACCAACGACCGTGTGTACGTTCTGTTGAATGACGGCATCAAGGTCATTGATATTGAAACCTTCAAGGTTATCAAAACTATTTCACCCATTAGCGGTGGAGCAATTAGCATAGCCGCCTCACCGGACGGAAACTATCTGGCGCTGGGAATTTCCGATAACAAGACTCAACTGCTCAACGCTGAGAATGGAAGTGTTGTCCGAAACCTGAAAAGCAACTATGGCGGCTGGGCTGTAGGGTTTTCCCCCGACTCTCAAAACATCATAAGCGGAACCTCACAAGGCATCTTGAAATGGGAAACGACCACCGGCCTATGGCTCCCCACCTTTGGCGGACAGGAAAAAACCGTCAAAAGCCTGGCATTTTCACATGATGGCAAAATCGTCGCGGGCGGCGGCGATGGGTTTATATTCTTTTGGAACATGGAAACCGGAGAACTAATGAACCAGGTGGATGACGGCGACTTTGGCGTCATACACAGCCTCGATTTCTCCCCCGACGATGCCCTCGTGGTATCTGGTTCGGATGATGGCATGGTTCGCATCTGGGATGTATTTTCCGCCTCGATGCTAAGAGAACTCACCGGTCACACCAGCAAGGTCTTCGGAGTCTGCTTCTCGCCGGACGGTCAAAACCTTGCCTCAGGGGCAAACGAAGGAAGCATTCTTATCTGGGGCCTGCCGTAGTAAACCAACGGCGTCTTCAGGAGCGCGCATGAAATTCAATCGCTTAACAGCCTCTCTTAAAATTGCGATCTTGTTTGCTTTGATGATCATCACCCAGGCAAACGGCCTGGCGCAATCTGCTACCGAGCTTGTGGCACACTACGTGGAGGTTACGCCGGTTGGGGATGGAATCACATACAAAATCAACCTGTATTTCTCCACTGTGGACCCTTCCGGCGCTCCCATGAAAGACATCCTTGCCGAGTCTTTAAACCTCCTGGAAGATTCTCAAAGGGTTGAAATCAAAGATATTGGCCCGGCGAGCGAGATACCCACTAACCTGGTTTTGGTAATAGATACCAGCGGAACCATGTTCGGGGCAAGAATTACAGACGCGCAGGCCGCCGGCGTCAATCTTGTAACGGCGCTCATGAAACCAGGCTCTCAGGTTGCGGTGATCACTTTCGATAATGAAATCAGGACTCAGATTAACTTCACCAGCGATCAAAAAACCATCACTGACGGAATCCAACGGATCAGTGCAACACGCGGGGCGGGGGCCTGTCTCTATGATGCGATCCATGCGGCCGTTCAAGCCGTTTCCACGCTTCCTGTCGGCAACCGGGCCGTGATCCTGCTTACGGACAGCAGGGACGAGACCCCAAGCCTTGCCATTTGCAGTTCGCAAAACATCAACAACGTAATCAAACTCGCATCGGAGGGTAATACGCGAACTCCCATCCACACCATTGGGTTGGGAACCGATATTGACAACGAACTTCTTAGAAATATCGCAGATCAGACCGGCGGATATTATCTCTTCTCGCCTGATTCACCGCAATTGACGAACACAATACAAAAATTAATCGATCGGTTGAATGCGCAATATATCCTTACCTATTTATCCACAGCCTCTCCAGGGGCACATACCCTTACGCTCAGCGTCAACCAAACCGGCCCAGTGATAAAAGCCACCCGAAATTTTTCGCTCTCTCCCCTGCCTGCACATATTACCTTCACAACTCCGCTGGAAGGCGAATTGGTTGGCGATCTCTTGAAGATTGCGGTCTCTCTTTCCACGCAGGGCCAAACCACAATTGCGCGGGTTGCATTTGTGATGAACGGTGTCGAAGCGGGGTCGGACGACACGAAACCTTATGAACTCGAATTGGATGCCAGCCCGTACCCCACAGGCGCTCTGACAGTTTCTGCTGTGGCTTACGATGCAACTAACCTGGAAGTAGCTCGCGCCAACTTGAACCTCGTCCATGCCCAATCGGCCGAAGCGCCCACCTCGCCTGCGGAGGTTGCAACTGCGCCAGGTACGGCAACCTCAGCCAATTCCGAAGGCAACAACTTGATGGTTATTACAGCGGTTGTTTTGAGCGGGATCAGTATCTTTGCGATTGTATTTCTCCTATTCTTGCTGTTGCGCCAGCAACAAAAAGACAAGGGTTGGAACCTGGAAAATATGGTGGATGACGAAAGAACCATACCGGCCATGCAGAGGAGGGCTATTATCAGCCAGGCGGATGATCATAGAAAAGCGACCAGCCCGGAGTTTGAGTCTGATGCGTTGGGTGTACTGACAATCGAGGCAAGCGATGATTCGTCCCTCATCGATCATCGTTTTGAAATCACAAAGTCATTGGTCACGCTGGGCCGCAGCGCCGATAATGATGTTAATTTTCCAGGCGATAAACCCGTCTCCCGTCATCATGCTGAAATCTATCAGATCAGCGGGAAGCTTTACCTGAGGGAGGTGGAAACCGCCGGGGCATCGGGTGCAATGCCTCCCAAATATGGAACCTTTGTCAACCAGAAAGCTCTGGAGGCCGACCCCGTTCTATTGAAAACCGGCGATGAAATTCAGCTTGGGAAACGAGTGCGTTTGAGATTTGAATCCTTCGTGCGCGAGATTAATGCCGACTCGCCGACCAGCGACGATTTCGACAACGATATGACGATGGCGGACGATATTGATAAAACGGCGCTTCAGGATTAAGGTTAGGCATATCGCCAAGGCGCAAGAGGAAGCATGAATTTCCACCCCGAAAGCGTTCGATTTGAATTCGGCGCCGCGACCGACTCAGGGCGTAAGCGCGGAACTGAACCAAATCAGGATACGGTGGAAGTGGTTCTGCCAAAAACAACACGAGACTGGCATCCGCCGCTGTTGCTGGTAGCGGATGGATTGGGAAAGTATTCCGGCGGGGCGTTTGCCAGTGAGTTGGTTATCCAAACCTTTAAACAGGAGTTTCAACTCGCCCAGCATCCGTCAGATTACCCAACTCTGATGGAAAATTGCCTACAGGCCGCGCATCAGGCAATACGCTTAAACAGTGCGAAGAACCCTGAACTCGCGTACATGGGAAGTACTCTGGTGGCGATAACGTTGGAGGCAAAACAGCTTCATTTGCTAAATGTTGGCGATAGCCGCGCCTATCTTGTTCGTGATAAAAACATCCTGCAAATCAGTGAGGATCAGAGTTGGGTGGCATCGCAAGTGCGGGCTGGCGTGCTGACTCAAGACGAGGCCCGGCTACACCCAGGCCGCAATCGCCTGACGATGGCGATAACCGCAAAAAGGACCGAGGTCGTACCATACATATCCACATTAAGCCTCGGCCCGGGAGATATCGTTCTGCTTTGTTCCGATGGGTTGTGGGGTGTGGTTCCTGAAACCCTTATCCGTGCGGCGGCCATGGAATTGCCGCCTCCAGTCGCTGTGGAAAAATTGATTGCGCTGGCAAATGGCGTCGGAAGCCCTGATAATATTTCTGTTGTTATCGCGCGTCAGCTTGATTTCCCACGCAGGGCCATGAATGTTGACCCGCAAGATACCGCCGCATAATCCAATTGGCTCTGCCTGTATTTTCGGGTATCTATTATTATTTTTGGAGGATTTTCATGTCATTTACCATCGGCGCAAAAGTGGGACCTTACCTTATCCAGGAAGAGTTGGGGCAGGGCGGCATGGCAACAGTTTACAAAGCATATCACCCCGCGCTGGAGCGCCATGTTGCCATTAAAGCCATGGACACCGCCCTGAGCAAGGAACAGGGTTTTATCGAACGATTTAGAAGAGAGGCCCGCGTCATTGCCAGGCTGGATAACCCCCATATCGTACCGGTGTACGACTTTGACGAACATGAGGGGCAACCATATATTGTCCTAAAATTAATTGATGGGCAAACCTTGAAAGATCGAACGAGAAGTTCGCCCTACTCCAGGCCGGAAATCCTGAAAATCATTACTGCGGTGGGGGACGGTCTTCAGTATGCACATGACCGCGGCGTTTTGCATCGAGATATTAAACCATCCAATGTGTTGATATCGAGTGATGGAAAGATTTACCTGACCGACTTTGGTCTGGCGAGAATTGTGGAAAGCGCCTCCAGCCTGACCGGGGATATGATTGTAGGCACGCCGCATTACATTTCCCCGGAACAGGCTGTCAACACCGAGGACCTCGATGCGGGCACTGATATATACTCCTTTGGCGTCATGATCTATGAACTGGTGGTGGGGCGTTTACCGTTCGATGCCAACACCGCCTTCTCTCTCATCGAAGAACATATTTTTAAGATCCCTCCATCACCCACTTCCATAAAAACGGACCTATCCTGGGAAATCGAAAGCGTTATTCTCAAGGCCCTGGAAAAAAACCGCGCTGACCGCTACGAAAAGGTGTCGGATCTGGTAACCGCCTTCAAAAAGGCCTGGCTTCCCAACGCCACCCCAAAAGATGTTTCATCCACAACGTTGGAATCCTCCAACGTTGCAACCTTGCTCGCCGACAACGGGAAGGTCTTTCCATTGTCGGAAGGAGAAATTGTGCTTGGCAGAAATAGCGCCACAAAGAACGTGAAAAATGACATTGATTTGAGCGACCTGGATATTAAGAAAATCGTTTCTCGTCGTCATGCAACCGTCAAGCATGAAAACAACGATTTTATCCTGTATGACCTTGAAAGCCGAAACGGGACTTTTATCAACGGAGAACGATTATCCTCGAAGCAACCCCATACCTTGGCTTCCGGCGATGTGATCGAGTTTGGCTCCGGCGGAGTTAAATTCACGTTTGTGAGATAAGCCTGCCAGAACCAATGGACGCGTATTTAATCCCATCCCATGACTAATTACTTAATCAACGAAATTTCCCCTTATCTCCTTCAACACGCCCACAACCCCGTGAATTGGTTCCCCTGGGGCGAGGAAGCGCTTGCCAAAGCAAAAGCCGAAGACAAGCCCATCTTTCTCAGCATAGGCTACGCGGCCTGTCATTGGTGCCATGTCATGGCGCACGAATCCTTTGAGGATGAAGAAACCGCGAAGTTCATGAACGACCACTTCGTCAACATCAAAGTGGATCGCGAAGAACGTCCCGACATCGACGGGATTTACATGCAAGCGGTCATCGCCATGACAGGCTCAGGCGGCTGGCCCATGTCCGTTTTTCTCACGCCAAAGTTGAAACCATTTTACGCAGGCACATACTTTCCGCCTGTGCGCCGCTTCAACATGCCAGCCTTCAAGGATATACTGAACGGCCTCGCCAATGCCTGGAAAAACGACAGAAGTGAAGTCGAAAAAACGGGCATACAAGTCGGCGATCATTTGCAGACGCAAGTCAAAAATCAAAGCAAAGATTTTCTTGCGCCTGAACATCTCGATGCGATAGCAAAAGCCATGCAGGAATCCTACGATTGGAACTATGGCGGCTGGGGTGATGCGCCTAAATTTCCGCAGGCAATGGCGCTTGAATTTTTACTTCATCATTCCATTGCAGGCAAAAACGATGAGTACCTCAAACTCATCGATCATTGCCTGCAAACCATGTCCCGCGGCGGCATGTACGATGTGGTCGGCGGCGGCTTCGCGCGTTACAGCACCGACCATCTTTGGCGCGTGCCGCATTACGAGAACTAGTTGACCCAACCGATAGCTTGTTTCGACCTAGAAAGCACCATATATCAATGAATTTTTGACCGTCTTCTACAGTCATTAAAGCGCCAACATCTAGTAACTCAATCACGCGTCGCCGATCATCAAAGGTTTCATTTCCAGGCCCCAATCCTTCCGCAATATGTAAAGCAAACTCACGAATTTGCTGGATGTCTTTTTCTGTTATGGTTTCTGTTTCCAAATTCAGATTCAAATCGTCGCGTTCTTTCTCCAACGAGGTGAGGGTGGTTTCTAATTGCTGTTTCTTATCAACCAACAATTCTCTTGGAATGTCACCAGAAATATACAGGTCAAGTACGCGGTCCAGTTGACTCTTCGAGTCCTGCCAAAGATCATCGAGAACAAGCAAACGATCACGGATGGGTGCAATGAATTGTTCTCGGCTTTCTTGATATTCTGCAAGCCCAGTTTCCAGAGTTCCCGGTTGAGTAAGAAGCGCCTTCACCCAATCCCAGACCAACTTATCGACAACGTCTACGCGAAAGCTTGGGAGATGACACTTCACGTTGGCGATGTTCCCCATGAGGGCATTACACTTGTAATACAGGTACAGTTTCCTTTCATGAGGCACGGTAGCATAGCAATTGACGCTGGTATGACACAGACCACATCGGACACGTCCTCTCAGTAAGTATTCACGTTTTATATTGCGTTTGGAGACACTTACATTTGCCTTTCGCTGAAGCTTAGCTTTCTCCCACATTTCCTCAGAGACAATAGGAGGCACGTTAAATGCCAGCCACCATTCGCGGGCGTTGGGCTTGTGGTAACCTCCGAAAGTGTTACGTTTTCCATAGTGCCAGTGTCCAGCATATGTCTCTGATTGCAGAATTCGATACACGAGTCTCCCTGACCATTCCCCTTTCCCACGCTTTTTGAACATCCCACGCAGGTCCGCCCAAGTGGGAACCCTCATTTGGGTGAGTCGCTTTGAAATCTCGCGTGTGGATAAGCGCCGACCTTTTTCATCTCCTTCCACATACCATGTGTAAACCAATCGTACGACTGCTGCCTCCTCTTCATGAATCACCAAATTTTTACCGTCTTCTGATAAGCGATAACCAAATGGGGGTTTATTTCCGTGAAGCATGATCTTCCCGTTTTTGACCACCTGTCGCCTGCCGCGAACCATGCGCTCGGCGATTTTTTCGCGTTCGTATTCAGCGATTGTCGCTCGAATATGCTTGTTCAAGCGTCCTTCCGGTGAGTTCTCATAGCTGGCAAGAACATAAACAACTTCGACACCGGCTCGATTCAATTGTTCTTCAACAATAAGTTGCTTCGCAAGCTTACGACTCAGGCGGTCAATCTCACGGACTACCAATACATCAAACTCTCCTTTTTGCGCCATATCGCGTGCGTGATTAAGTTCAGGTAATTCGAATGAAGCGCCGGATGCGCCACGATCATCCTCGGACAATTCTGCAATGATTTGCCACCCATTGTCGAGTGCAAAATCCCGGCACATTTCCAATTGTCCAGCCAGATTCCGTCCTTCCTTGCCGCGGTCATCGCTGGAAACTCTTGCATAGAGTACAGCACGTTTAATTGTATTCATGATTCTTCCTTCAGGGGTAATTTTATTTTTGGGGGAATGGTATAGGATTAGCACAGCCAGACCGGGCTGGCTGTCGCTTAGTTACGGGATGGCTGGTAAAGGATGTCCCGCATTTCCTCGAAGAGTTGCGGTCCCAACACAAGGGATTGTTCATGGGAGGCAAGTTCAAAGGAATTCACAAGATCGGCCAACACCATGCCGATATTTCCTTCAACCTCCAGCAGGCTTTTTCCACTCGCCGCTTCCTGCCACTCCTGGCGGAACTTGGAAAGGATTGCAATTGCTTTCGTTCGTGGACTTGGATTCGTATTCAACATCAGAAGGCTCCTTTTGATTATTGGAGCGATCTCATTCTGCCCGGTCAGAAAAGAAATCGCCCCGGTGAGAATCCCACCAGGGCGTGAAAACTGGGCTGATATAATGAAGTCAGCCCGTCCCTCCGCTACTATCGGTGGGTTGGGTTAGGGTCGTGCGTGTGTTCCACCACATTCACGGCCCGTTTCAACAGATATAATTATCGTACTGATACGATAATTATACTACACAGAAATCAAAAGTCAATAATCCCCCACCCCATCGATTTATCGTCTTTTTGAACCAGGCTTCGGCTTTGCTCCGCGACGTTCCCCCAGTTTCTCTGCATGCTTTAGATAAGTTTCTAGGGAACGCCGGCTGACCTGCCATGACGGTCCCCACTTTCGTCCAACCACTTTGTTAGATCGAATCAATTGACGGATGTAATCCGGGTTATAGCCGCTTACACGCGCAGCATCATAAGTAGTCAACCAATCGTCCATAAAACAATTCTCCCAAAATAATTATAACTTGGATGGCAGTAAGTTTGCTTGTCGCAAGGAGTATGTATTCGATACGATGGCCATTGGCTTGGGTAATTTCATGAATTCGTAGTTAGGTGATTGTAAGTTTTTTCACATTCATTTTTTCGGGCTTCTCCATTAGAATTTTAGCCTTATGGCTAAATACACCAAACGTAGTCATATTCATCCAAGATTGGGCATTGTGTTGTATCTGATTCTATTCACATGCGGTGGATTGTTGTTTGGTTCGATCCTCTGGGTCTTCCATCGAATTCAAACAAGATTTGGAGATGAACTCGCCGAAGTTGCGGCAGCACTCATGTCCATTCTCATCCTCGCGTTGATCACGGTTGGGATGCGCGCCGGCTGGAGTCTGGATCGTTTCATTCGACATCGCAAAATCGACCTCTGGCGAATTCACCGATCCATCAGACAGACCGGATATTTCCTTTCATTACTGGGATACGAGGAAAATCAACCTCAGACGAGCCTGCTCGAATCAGGGATTTCAAACACAACCCAAATGCTGGCAAGCATGGATAGACCGAAACGGCGTGGCAGACCACCCACCCACTCGCTTGATCGCTGGATGCGGGTCGTATTAGCCTGGGAAAATCGCGATCCATTCCGAAACCCCATGACCTTGACCGAATTTCTTTCCCAGGAATTTGGTACGTATGCTGACGGGACTCCCTGCATGTCTGAGAACAGTTTCTACGAGAATCGAAAGAAGGTATTTGAGGAACTTCGCAAAAACGCCTCGCTACAACAGGAAACTGGAACATAAAATCAAAAGAGAGTAATCCAAATAAAAGCCGCTGCTCATGCGGCTTTTATTTTTTCCGAAGAGATCTGTAAACCCAAGTTGACAACAACGCGCCCAAAAAACATGACATTTAGCACAGGATTTATGTGATTTGCGTCTATGGTGGTTTCTGCTTGCCATTAATCATCTTGAAATAAAATTATTTTTCACGCAAATGGGGTCCATGACACTTACGATAGAGGCGTTTACCATCCCGATTTCAATTCATACTGCATGAAATGGTACTTAACGTAGTGTTTTTTTGACCCAGTATCATACCTAACGGGTAAAAAATGAATTCATTATTTATCGGTCTCCTCGTGGGCATTGTATTCTTCCTTTTCCCCATTGTGATTGGAATAGTGTTGTTCTTTATCCTGATTGTACGCATCAGATGGATGTTCAGGAAAAGAGACGATGATATTCAATCATATCCAACCCGCCCATATAAGACTCATCTTTAATTCACTCCACTACATTTTCCAAAAATACTCTCAGGGGGCTGCATGGGTATCGGGAATACCCATCAAATAATGCCGCCGGAATTTCCGTAGAATTCCTGTGACTCATAATGGGGAATTAATTGACTCCCGCCGTGTAAAAGAGCCACTGTACGTGGCTCTTTTATCTTAACCCAAGCGAGGTTGAACATGGCCAGAGTTGTCATATACCTTCTCGAACCAGAAATGAACGCACTCAATCAATTAGCCCAACAGGAATATCGACCCGTGAAGTCACAGGCAGCATTGATCATCAGAAATGAACTCAAGCGTCTTGGTCTGATCGAGGGACAACTGGCAGGCGGAGACAAACAAACCGAGTTATCTACCGAAACCGATGACCGGGGTGCAGCATGCTAGAACAGCCCACCCAGGAAATCGAACTGACCGCCGAACAACGCCGCAATCTGGGGCATGTATATCGCATGATCCTTAGCTGGCGAAGGGATCGTAAAAATAAAACGGCATCCCCACCTGTAACCGAATCGATGTCCGGAGAACACCAATCACCACAGACTGAATCGGATTCCGCCGAACAGACAGAAAGCGAGTCCTGAGATGTTCACAGGAATTTTCGTCGGACTCGCCATATTTGGCGGAAGCCTCCTTATCGGGGTGATCGTTTTCTTTCTTGTGTTCTGATCCCAACAGAGCCCGAAGCATCTTCATCGTTTTCAAAAATAGGAACCTATCATGTCCACCAAAGTCATCTGTATTGCCAATCAAAAAGGTGGGGTCGGCAAGACCACGACTGCCGTATCCCTCGCCCACTGTCTGTCTCAAAAAGGCCGGCGCGTATTACTGATCGATCTTGACCCACAAGGTCAATCCGCCACGGCACTGGGACACAACCCCGAACCTGGCGCGTTTTATCTGCTCACAATGGGAAGCACACCGCAGGAGACCACCTTTGTGCAGTCATGGGTGCGTTTCTCCGGTCGGGAAGGACTATACCTCCTGCCCGGCAACCAACAGACGATGGCCGCCCAGACCGTGCTCAACGCGCAGGACAAACCCATCTCTGCCATCCGCCAATCCATCCAGCGCTTTTTCAAAGATGGACTGCACTACATCCTCTTCGACACCGCGCCCAGTGTCGGCGGCATCCAGGAACGCGCGGTCTGGGCCTCCGACCTGGTGATTGTGCCGACTGCCACCGAGTTCCTTTCCGCCGACGGAGTCTCGAAGGTGCTGCTCATGATGAGCGTGCTTCAGGAAAAGAAAAACTGGCGCGGAAATCTATTGGGCATCCTGCCGACCTTCTTCGATGAACAAACCCGCGAGAGCAAAGCCACGATGGAAAACCTGAAGGAACGATTTGATGCAAGTGTTCTGCCACCCATCCATCGCTCCACGCTGTTACGGGAATGCGCCGCCGAAGGGAAAACCATTTTGGAATTTGATCCTGTGTGCCGGGCTGCCAAGGAATATCAAACATTGACCCAGCACGTGATGAAATTTTAGGAGGCGGATATGACCGGACGACGTGACCCATTTGAGAAGACTGATACACCGACCCCAACTCAACCAACCAGCCTCTACGACTCCCTGCGTGTGGCAGCGCCGCGTAAACGCAAGCGCCAGTGGGAAAAACAACAACAGAACCGCAAGGTGGTCTATCGCGGCATCGATCCCAAGCTGGCATTGAAGGTGAAGACGATTGCTGATGATCTGCAAGTCCCATCAGGAGAGGTGGCATGTGCGGTGCTCGAATACGCACTGCGTTCCTATGAACGCGGTGATTTTGATCTCCACCCGCGTCCCAATCCGGAACGCATGCGCATGACCCTCTTCCCACGAAGCGACTCCGCACATTCGATCAACAGACCTCAACGTACTGCCAAACATAAACGACCGGAAGCCTTGTGGCGGGTCATCACCACCTGGCGCGGGTTCTCTCCTGAACTCAAACAGGAACTGGCAGCGCTGGCCTCCGATGATGGCTTGCATGTACCCATTGGGGAATTGATCACGGCCCTGCTGCGCTTTGGTCTGAAAGCGTATGAAACCGGATTGCTGAAGCTGGAACCCAAACCGAAATCCACCTCTTTTACTTTAGCGCACAAAGGCAAATGATGACGTTCCGCCAAAAATTACTTTATCAATTGAATGAGATGAAGAACGCAGGCGGCAGAGACAACGTGCCGCCTGCGTCCTGTCCACGTTCCGCCCACGCATCCGCCTACGTTGCCGCCTACGTTGAACGCACAGGAAGGGATAGGATGCATGAAATCCTGCGCGAACGGTCTGGGAGACCTGTTGAAAAAAACAGGCTTGTTTTACGGGGAGGTCCTGCATGAGCGATCTTCAACAAGCCTGGAGTTCCGTGTTGACTCAATTACAGATGGACATGCCGCGCGCCTCCTTCGAAACCTGGGTGCTGGGCACGCAAGCCCTGGGATTGGAAAACGATGTACTGCTTGTTTCCACGCGTAATGCCTATGCTCGTGACTGGCTGGACTCCCGCCTGACCAGCACGGTGCAGAGATTGCTGGTTGGAATTTTGAATCGTTCCGTCTCTGTGAAGTTCGTTGTCGGTGATGAGTCACAGGAAGAAATGGAAACCGAAGCGGAGGAAACGGACGAACCGGAATTGAACATCGAGCCGGTGCAGTGGCTGGATTATGACCGCATCGTCCAGCCGCACAAGCAGGTCGTGGTGAAGGGTTATCTGCGCCGACTGGGAACGGAGATCGGACCCAAGGCGGTCTGGTTGTATGTTGGATTTCATCAGGCGGCGTGGAGGGTGCAGGATCAAAACAATCCATCCGGAAAACCATTGCACAGCCATGAGGTGAAGCGTTTCAGCGCAATGAGCAACGGCGCCTTCTGGCGACTATTGAAACACACTGGCATTCAGGGACACCTGACCGGACTCGTGCAACGGGTCGATTCTCAGGATGCGCGTCGCTTTCGGCGCGGACGGGACGGACGTCCGCATCGCGCGCCGATCCGCTACCAGGTTTTCATGACCCCGCGCCTGACACGCGCCGACGCCACTGCAGTTCATCTGCGATTGAAAGCGTTGATCGAAAAACATAACTCCATCACCAGCGCCTTACAGGAAATGCTGGCGGTCGAGGATGTCATGGAACTGCTCGAACCAATGGATGTGAAACTGCCTCATGCGCCCGTGAACACGGTGATGGATATGGTGAAGCCGGAAACAGGTGAAAAGTTTTCACCTGAAATCGAGCGTCTGGCGCAGGAACTGCATCGCAGGATCATCAACTGCCTCGGTGACATCCACATCCCGCACTACTTCATCACGGAAACCATCCACCGCTACAACCTGACGCCCGCGCAAGCCTGGCTGATCACGGTCGCGCGCGATATGGCATTCATCAATGCCCGCACCGGCGAGCGCCGGGATACGGTGACCTTCAAGCAAGGATATCAGGAGATGGCGGAGTTGATCGGTTCCAACCGCTACAAAACAGTACAAGCCTGGCTCCATCTGCATTGGACTTCGCAACAACGCGGGGGCAACCTTTCCCGCTTTCTGCAAGAAATCGAACTGCCTGATTCAAAGACATACGCCGACTTGCGCGTGGAGTCGATGCCGCGTGCTTTTCGGGTGCTGTTGGACGAACCGCTGGACGCAGATGGGAGCATTAGGGTGGACGCAAATGGGAGTCATATGGCAGACGCAGATGGGAGTATTAGCTGGACGCAAATGGGAACAATAGCAGACGCAAATGGGAGTCATATGGTGGACGCAAATGGGAGTGATTTAAACTCTTTTAAACACCCCTTAAACACCTACAAGAAAAACACTTCCACCACCCAACACGCGCAAAGCGCGAAAGCGGCGGAGGCGGTCGCTCCTGATTTTTGGGAACTCGAACTTCTGCTTCAGCAGAATGATGTGCATCCCAAAGTCCAAAAGGAACTGCTCGAAGTCCAGGCATCCGTGCATGCCTTTGTCTCGTGGGTGTTGTACGTTGCCAGCCCCGGGAGTGGGAATCTTTCCGACCCGTTAGGCTATGCCCTCAGCCGTTTGCGCGAACATCCCCTGCGTGAAGCGCGCGGAGTCTTCCGCCAATTTGCCGACCTGCCACCGGAAGAGTTGCTGGCATTGATCGACTCCACACCCACCCGGGCATATGAACTGCCCACAAAAATTGAACACCCACTCGCGCACGCCTGGAAGAAGGCAATGGGTTCCAACAACCCAAGACTGCCCGTTGTGCGCGAAATCCTCTTTGGCGAAGGAGCCAGTGAATAACATGCAACTACAGTTTCTGATCACCTCCGAACAACGCGCCTCCGGCGCCATGTTCATGGAGTCTTTGAACGATACCGTCCTCGCGTTTATCTATCCCACGGATGGAACGCGCACCTTCCACACCTTCTTCTGCCCGCCCATGCGGATCATTGCGCTCAACGCAGATGGACAGGTGATGTTCGATGAAGTCATCACCAAATGGCGCTGGGTGAAATTGCCCGTTTGTAAGTACGTGATCGAGACCGGCCCCAAGGTGGACTATCGCCCATATCTCCAAACGGTTTTATCCGTTGCACCGGACCTGCCTCAGCAAGGTTCAATGGATCCGAGCATGCGCATGGACAGTTTGTTGTTCGCATTGCTGGCAGAAGCCGTCGCTGACATCCGACGCATCCGCGATGCCCATCGCGGCGAGGTTCGTCCTGAGGTACAACGGCGCAGGTTCGAAGCTTGGGAACGCGGGCAGATCGTGAGTTCCGCCGGGTTCATCCTGGATCTTTCGCATGCCTGGCATCTGCCGGATGGCGCGGTGAAGTTATCGTATTCCGTCCTGAAAGCCGAGGAACCCTATCTGGATGAGATCGTGGCGGCATCCGTGGCTGGCATCCCCTGGCGGCACGAATTTCCCAATCACTGCATTCGCTGCGGCAAGTCCGCTTCCTGGCGACCGATCCTCAACCCAGCTCCAAATGCACCGGTGGAAATTCTGTGGCGCTATCAGCGTCCGGAGAACGCCATCCCGATCTGCCATCACTGCACGGAAACCTTGAACCTGCTGCGGGATGAGTCATTGCAAATTGATCTGGTCTGGGGCTTATGGGGTCCGCGTTTCGAAGCCTTCTGGCAATGGCATCGCGCCACGAAGAATAACCGTTTGTCCAAGGAGTGGGATATGTATACCCATCCGCTTTGGCCGGCAGACTTTGGCGGAGAACAGTGGGAGATGGGCAGTGGCGCCTTGAAGTTCGCCGAACCGCGACCACCTCATCAGGTCATCCGGGATGAACAACATATGCAAGCGTTGCGCCGTGGGTTGTACAGCAAAAAGTTTCGCGGGCGACAGCCGGGCGAGACCCCCTTGCAGAAGTTATTAGACTTCCGCCTCGATATTCCACAAGGAGAACCCCGATGACCTTTTTTGCCTTTCTCGGCGCGCTAAGTTTGAGCGTGCTGGCGTTTGAACTGCTGAACGTGTTTCAGAATACCTTCAGCACCTTTGGCGGCAACCGCCTGATGAACTTTCAATCCCAGACTCCAATCAAGAGACGTTCGACCTGGGAGGCGTTATTGATCGCCATCCTGCCGGGACGCTTTGATCCCGATCAGGCGAAGAACATGAGTGATGTGATCAGCTTGCTCAGGCGGGCTGGCTATCCATACGATACCCCCGGTGAATTCTATGCCGTGGCGATCCGTGACTTCTCGACCTTTCTGCTGGTGGGCGGGATGCTGGCAGGCGCTTTAGCCGCGATGAACATTATCGCTGCCGCGCCAGTGATTGCTGGCATCTTCATTCTGCTTGGATTGCGCCGACCCTATGTACGCTTGAAGACGCTTGCAAAGAAACGCGCCGAGTCGCTGCGCAATAACATGTTGATCGGGCTATCGGTATTGAGTTCACTGTTATCTTCCGGCGTGGGTGTGCAGGAGGCACTGCGCCGCGCTTCGACCGTGGGTGGACCATTCTGTAATTTACTTGGTTTACTTGTTGCGCGCATGGAGGTGGAGGACTTCACCAAAGCCATTGATGTGACCCGCGCCCATCTGCCTGATCCCAAGGATGTGGAAGCGAATCTCTTCCTGCGCGACATCTATGACTTCTTCGCCAACAATCGTCCAGTCCTGTCCAGTGTGCAGGGACTTCAAGAGTCTGTTCACCGTTCCGTGGTGGAATCAACCGAGGAACGTGCAGCTCTCGTGCGTCAGCGTGCTGGCTTGTTCGGGGTGATGGCGGTGCTGGGTCTGGTGCTGGCAATCATCGCGCCGTTCATGGGGTCGGGGCTGATGTAATGCCAGGTTCACGAACTCCGAATATTTATCATCCCTTCTGGCGTTCGCTTGCCTATTGGATCTTTGTAACGGCGGCTATGCTTGTTGCGTTTTTCATCGTCCGCAAACTGACTCTCTGCTGGACGCTGACCTCCCTGCCGGGTGTGCCACCCGCTGAGTGCGCCTTCCAAAACCAACCATCTTCCGATCTGCCGGCCTCCCCCAATACAGCAACAACAAACGATCTTCCAATCGAATTATCCGCGCCGGAAATGGAACTGCCTCAATGGGATGGCGCCAGCAGAATCAACATCGCCTTCTTTGGCTTGCGCGGTGACGATGGACAAAGGGAAGGCTGCCCGACCTGCACCGATACGATCATGGTTCTGACCGTGGATCCGGTCACAAAAACTGCGGGCATGTTGTCCATCCCGCGTGATATGTGGGTCAACATTCCCGGCGCAGGATACAGCCGCATCAATACCGCCTGGGCGATTGGCGAGAATGCCAAACTTCCAGGCGGCGGTCCTGCACTGGCAATGCAAACCGTGTCACAGTTCATCGGGGTTCCGATTCATTATTATGTGCAGGTGGATTTTGGGATCTTTGTTTCGTTCATCAATCTGATTGGCGGCATCGATGTGTATGTTGAGGAACGCATGGTGCTCGATCCGCTCGGCGGGGGACAGGATCATTTTGTGTTGAAGCCGGGAGATTACCGCCACCTGACCGGACCGCGCGCGCTGGCGTATGCACGCTGCCGGCATGAGTCACAGGGCTGTTCGGGTGGAGATGTGGGACGCGCCAAACGCCAGCAACAAGTCATCCTTGCGATCCGGGATAAGGTGCTGGAACCGGAAACCTTTGCCACCTTGATTACCCAGGCGCCGCAGTTGTATGCAGAATTTTCTTCTGGGATCCACACCAACATGTCGTTGGAAGATGCGATCCAACTGGCAGTATTGGCGAAAGACATTCGGGTGGATGACATCAAGAGAGGCGTGATTGATACCACAATGGCAATCCCGGCAGATACAACCATCAACGGAGTGCCGGCAAATGTTTTGCGTCCTGTTCCGGATCTTATTCGCATCCTGCGCGATGAGATCTTTGTCCCAGGTGGTCCACTCAGTCCATTGGCGCAAGGTGATCCAGTGACACTGATGCAATCTGATCAGGCGAAGATCAGGATCATCAATAACACCTATACAGCCGGATTGGAGGAACGCACTGCGTCTTTTCTGACAGCGCAGGGTATGCAGGTGGTGGAATATGGTCCGCCGACCGGTGCATCCAACACCACAAAAATAATTCTTTACTCTTCAAAGTTATATGCCCTGCGGTATTTGACGGAACTCTTTGGAGTGGAGAGTTCACAGATCATCATCCAGCCTGATCCAGCGTCCACAGTGGACATCGAGATTCGCATTGGGGAGGATTGGATTACAAGGCTACCTGCTGGGTTTTGACGCTTATTAAAAATCCGTGTGGTAATCATGGGATGCAGATAAGCCAAAAAAGAATATCCTGCGACTAGTTAATATATTCCTCAACCCATAAATTCAAACCGATAACCAAACCCACGCTCGTTGTGGATAAATTTTGGGTTTTCCGAATCCACTTCCACTTTTTGGCGCAGGTGCCAGATATAGCGGCGCACGAAACCGATCTCGTTGGCATATTGCGGTCCCCAAACTTCGCGCACCAGATCCTCGGCAGAGATGACCTCGCTAGGGTGGCGCATGAGAGTCACTAACAGCTTGAATTCTGTCGGGGTGAGCTGAACCAACTCTCCGCTACGTGTGACGCGGCGGGTTGCTAAATCTACTTTCAACTCGCCCGCTTCCAATTGTTCGGCAGTGGAAACATTCCCCACTGAGCGGGATAATACGGCATGGGCACGCGCACCCAACTGTGCAAAAGAAAACGGCTTATGGATGTAATCATCCGCGCCCAAAGAAAAGCCCCGCAACACATCGCTTTCATCACTGCGGGCGGTGAGCATGATAACAGGCGTTTGACTCATTTCGCGGATGCGCTTGAGCGTTTCCCAGCCGTCTTTGATCGGCATGGTTACATCCAGCACAATCAGATCAGGCTTTTGCTCAAAGAAGGTATGCAATCCCTTTTGACCGTCTTTGGCAGTATGCACCACATACCCTTGATCGCGCAAATATTCGGCAAGCAGGTTGGAGAGATTTACATCATCATCAATTAAAAGGATGGAAGACACGGCTCATTCCTCGCTGAAAGTTGCCACTGGCACGAGCAGATAAAACTCCGACCCGGGAGCTTCTGTATCCTGCCAGATCGGGCTGGTGATATTGATCGAGCCGCGCTGTGCCTCGATTAGTTTCCGCGCAAAATATAAACCCAGCCCCCAGCCAGGCGGAGCGCTTTCACCGTGTTGCGCGCGCCCAAAACGCTCGAAGATGTGTTTCTGATATTCGGGAGGAACCCCAAGCCCATGATCCTTAACTGAAATGCGGATGTATTCATCCTGCTGGCAGGCGCATAATAAGATGGTTGAATCGGGCGGTGAATATTTTTCGGCATTGCGCATCAGGTTGCGGACGATCTCTTCAAGGTGAATTTCATCCGCCCAAACGGGGGGGAGATTATCGGCAAATTTCCATTCAACATGGCGGCCTTTTGGAATGAGCATTACATCAGCGGCCTGTTCCATTAAAGGGCGGATTGCGACAGGTCCAAGATTGATCTCAAGTTTTCCCGCTTCCAACCGCGATATATCCAATATTCTTTGCACCAGTTGAGTCAGGCGGTTGCTTTCGCCTACCATTGTTTCGAGTGTGCGACGCGCTGAATCAGGGAGGGTATCGGCATGTTGCAGGGCAAGTTCCAGTCCGCCATTGAGGGTAGTGAGCGGGGCGCGCAGTTCGTGGCTGACCAGTGAGACGAATTCAGATTTCATTTCATCCAAATGCTTTAATTCGTGATTAGCTCGCGCCAGTTCAAGGTTGCGTTGTTCCAATGCGGCGGTGCGTTCAGCCACTTTGTTTTCCAGTTCGCGATTGAGAATGTGGACCTGCTCCACAGCCTGCATTTCCGCGCTGACCAGTTCGCGCATCCAGGCAATGATGAAGCCAATGATCGCAGGACCCATCAAACCAAAGAGCAGAGTTTCGCTGATAAACGCCAGATCGAAGCGCAGTTCATCCTCCAAACCATGTTCGGCAAACTCGAAGATTAGCGCTGTGAATGCCAGAAAGAGGGGTACAGCCCATTGCAGTCGTTTCAGGTTCAGGAATCCGCCTTGATCAAGCCAGGAAAACAATTTCTTTTTCATAAATAAATTATAGCCCTTTTGTCCACATTGCACCGCAATCAGGACGCAATTGAGACATTCTGAGACATCCTTTTGACTGGCACTCATGTTATTTTAAGGGCGTATAAGATGGTGAAATCCATCACACTTACTCACATTCAAGGAGAATGTATATGAAGAAATTACTTGTACTAAGTGGTGTCTTGCTCGTGCTGGTTGCTGTATTGGCAGCCTGCGGCGGAAATGCCACCGAAGCTCCAGTGGTTGAACAACCCACTGAAGCGCCTGTTGTGACCGAAGCCCCCACCGAAGCCCCTGTTTCCTTGAGCGGCGATCCGATCCACGGCGGCCTGCTCTATGACAACTGGATCAAAGTCCTCGGCGTGGATACCCCAGAGGGTAATCAGCCGCTTTGGGCTACCCAGACCACCAACACCCGCAGCGGCAAGGATACCTGGCGCTGCAAAGAATGTCACGGCTGGGACTACAAAGGTGTGGACGGCGCGTACGGCGGCGGCTCACATCAAACTGGATTCGTCGGTGTCTTCCAGGTTGCTGGAACGGATGCGAACGAAATTCTCGCCGCACTCAAAGGCTCGACCAATCCCGATCACGATTTCTCGGCGGTTATGGATGAACAGGCTCTCACCGATCTGGCGCTCTTCCTGAGCGAATATCAGTTCGAAGGTTCCGCCTTTATCAATGCCGATAAGACCATCACCGGCGGCGACCTCGAAAGCGGCAAGGCTGTCTTCGGGGAAAACTGCACCGATTGTCATGGTCCTCAGGGCACTGCCATCAACTGGAAAAACGATGCCACCCCGAACTATGTCGGATTTTTGGTGCTTGATAATCCGCTGGAAACCCTTCACAAGGTTCGCTTTGGTCAGCCCGGCGTAGCCGACATGCCCTCTCTGGTGGATGTTGGTGTTAGCGATGCTGAATACAACGATTTGCTTGCTTATCTCCAGACCTTGCCGGTCTCCAGCCCTGTCACTGAAGGCGGACGTCTTTATGACAATTGGATCAAAGCCATCGGCGCTGCCGACATGACCGAGAATCAGCCTTTGTGGGCTACCCAGACCACCAACACCCGCACCGGCAATGATACATGGCGTTGCAAGGAATGCCACGGCTGGGATTTCAAGGGCGTGGACGGACGCTATGCTGAAGGGTCGCATGCAACTGGCTTCCCCGGCGTTCTGGCTGCCAAAGATAAGCCTGCTGAAGAATTGCTCGCCGCAATGAAGACTGGCGACCACGACTTCTCTGCCTACTTGAACGACGCGCAACTCAATGCTTTGGTTGCTTTCGTTCAACAGACTCAGGATTTCTCGCCCTACATCAATGATAACAAGACCGTCAACGGCAATGCTGAAAACGGCAAGGTCCTCTACGAAAGCAATTGTCAGGCTTGCCATGCGGAAGACGGCAAGGCGTTGGACTTCGACGACGGTGAAGGCGTTGAATTCGTCGGCACCGTTGCGGCTGACAATCCGTGGGAAGTGCTCAACAAGATTGCAAATGGGCAACCCGCCGCCGCCATGACTGCTGGCTTGAACATGGAATGGACTTGGCAGGATTTTGTTGACATCCTCGCTTACATCCAAACTCTACCTATCGAATAATTTGTATTAGCTTCACACTTCCAGGGGATGTAAGTCCCCTGGAAGTTCTTATCCTAGTTCGTAGTAGCGACTTTAATCGCCATTACGAGAATTCAGGAGCGTACTAATGAAACTAAGACCCTGGCTCATTCATTATTTGCAATTATTGGCAATCGCTGGCATTGCCCTTTTTGTTTTGCTGGCAATTTCATCCTCTTCAAATTCAGTTCAGGCATTGCCTGAATATTCTCATCGCACAGGCGAATCCTGCGCGGTATGCCATGTCAACCCAGGCGGCGGCGGACCGCGAACTCTGCGCGGCGCGTTATGGGCGGCGCAAGGCAGGGCAGATGAAGTGCCCGTTCTGCCCGGTGTGTTGATTGCTCCTGGCGTAACGGATGGCGCGGAACTGTTCGAAATCGCCTGTTCGACTTGTCATGGTTTATATGGCGAAGGATTGTTCGGGCGTGTGATTGTCAACACGGGCGTGAAGGAAAGCAAAATCCGCGCCAATATTTTGCGCGGACGATTGCTCAGCGGGATGCCCTCCTTTGAAGGCATGTTCACCGACGAGCAGTTGCAAGCCTTGATTGATTACACCGTTGCGCTTGCAACGGGCAAAGCGGAAATTCCCCCGTCGCAGTATCCGCTTGAATCGCCTGAGTTCAAATGCTCGCCGCAATCCGCTTCTGTTTTTTGCGGAGGTAACTAATGCCCAAGCAACCCCTTTCAAGGCGTGATTTTCTCAAAGTAGGCGGCGTGGCGGCAGGCTCTGCGGCGACCCTTGCCGCAATGAAGAATTTCATCTCCGCACGCGCAGGCTCACAAATTCAAACAGCAGCTGAAGAAAATGTCGTCGCTTCCACTTGTCACCTATGTTCAGCGGGATGTGGAATTTTAGTCCGCGTGGCGGATGGAAAAGCCGTCAAACTCGAAGGCAACCCCATGCACCCCGTCAATCAGGGGGCGCTTTGCCCGAAGGGACAGGCTGCTCCCGAACTGTTATACAACCCTGACAGATTAACCTCCCCAATGAGGCGCGATCGCGCTACGGGACAGTTGACTCAGATTCAATGGGCAGATGCGATTCAACTGGTAGCTGAAAAGCTCAACACCCTGCGAGATGCGGGTCATCCCGAACAGGCTGTCCTCATGCACGGTGACACCCGCGGACAAATGCGTTCCTTCCTGACTCGTTTCATGGAAGCAGTTGGTTCGCCCAATGTTGTCTCACATGAAAGTCTGAATGTCGCCGCCGCGAAATTAGGCATGTATCTTACGCAAGGCATTTACGGCTTGCCCGCGTATGACCTTGAAAATGCAAATTACGTCATTTCCTTTGGCGCAAATCTTTTGGAAGCGGGACCCAACCCACAGCGCACGATCTCTGGCTACACCTTCCTGCGACGCGGACGCGCGACACGCGGCAAGGTGGTGGTGATCGATCCGCGCCAAAGCATTACCGCTTCCAAAGCCGATGAGTGGATCCCGATCAAGCCTGGCACCGATGCGGCACTGGCGCTTGGCATGGCGAATGTCATCATCACGTCTGGTTTGGTGGACGCGGATTTCGTCAAGAATTATTGCTTCGGCTTCGATAACTTTGCCTCAAGCGGAGATCACAAAGGTTTCCGCGATTTCGTTCTGGAAAATTATGACCCGATTCGCGTGGAGCAGATCACGGGTATTCCCGCCACGACGATTGCGCGGCTGGCGGGTGAATTCGCGGGCAACGGTCCCGCAGTTGCGATCATGCCTGGCAAGGGCGGCTTGCTCAACGGCGGATTCAGCGGTGTGTACACAGCAATGGCTGTCCACATGTTGAATGCGCTGGTGGGCAGTATCGAGTCGACGGGCGGAGTGATGACTCAGCGTTACATGCCCTGTGTCGATTATCCAAAACTTCCTTCTGACTCGGTTGCGAAAAAAGGTTTCGCTACCACCCGTCTTGATGGCGCAGGCAGTAAATTTCCGCTTGGACGAAATTCCTATCAATCGGTTGCAGATGCGATTCTGGAAGGCGACAAAGTTGAAGCGTTGTTCCTGTATGACGCCAATCCTGCTTTTGAGACCCCTGGCGGCAAACGTTTTGCAGACGCTTTCAAGAAAGTTCCCTTTGTCGTTTCGTTCTCCTCCTTCATGGATGAAAGCGCGGAACTCGCAGATTTAATTTTGCCTGAACCCACTTTCCTTGAACGCTGGGGTGATGACCATATCGAAGGCTTGGGCTACCCTGGCATTTCGCTGTATCAACCAGTCATCGAGCCGTTATATGACACGCTGAACACGGGCGACTTTTTCTTGAAAGTTGCTGAGTCAATGGGCGGGACAGTTGCCAAAGCATTCGCGTGGAAATCATACGAAGAAGTTTTGCAATTCCGTTTGAAAGACATTGGCGCGGATTGGGAACTGCTCAAGGAATTGGGCGTGTGGTTCAACCCTGGCTATCGCTTTGCCAAACGCGGCAGTCAACATTGGATTGAGAACGTGGTCGGCGCGGAGCGTTTGAACGCGCCGCGTGATGGTTACTTTGACTTATACAGCCGCGAATTAAATTGTTTCATCGGCGAGATGAAGAAAGATGAACTTGCCCAATTGGGTATTTCACAAACTGGCGATGGCGCGATCCTCCCGCATTATGAAGCAACCGTATTTCAAGGTGACGAAGCGCAATATCCATTCATGCTGAATATCATCACGTTGATGAGTCTGGGTCCGCGCAGTGACGCCGCCAATATGCCGTCGTTGCAGGAGATCAGCGGTATGACCGTGCGTGAGACGTGGGACTCGTGGCTGGAGATGAATCCAGAATCCGCGCGGCGGTTGGGGTTGGTGGAAAATGATCGGGTGAAAATTGAAAGCCCATTTGGCGCGATCAGCACAAAGGTTAAGTTGGTGGCGGGTCTTCATCCAGATGTAGTGAATGTGCCATTCAACCAGGGTCACACTGCGGTGGGACGATATGCCAAAGGGCGCGGCGTCAACGGGCTTGAGATATTGAATCCCGCTTCTGAGCCGTTGACTGGCTTGGCGGCTTTTACAAATACGCGCGTGAAGGTAAGTAAAGCGTAGCGCAAGATTTATCTTGCGAACATCGCAAAATGAATTTTGCGGTACAGGAGAACAACATGACTGATTGGTGCATGGTAATTGATCTTGAAAAATGTGTGGCGTGCCAGGGATGCAGTATTGCCTGCCGCATGGAAAATAATACGCCCGTTGTTAGCCCAGAGGAAGCGAAGAACGGACGCGCGATTCGTTGGAATGATGTGTTTCCCCTGCCTGTGCATATTGCGCCTGACCAGGGCGAATATCCAAATGTGAAAACGCATTACTCCACGCGACCATGTATGCACTGCAAGAATGCGCCATGTGTGAAGGTTTGTCCTGTGCAGGCGACCTATATTGACGAAGAAGGCATTGTGCGTCAGAACTATGACCGCTGTATCGGTTGCCGCTTCTGCACGATGGCTTGCCCGTATGGCGTGCGTTACTTCAACTGGTTCGAGCCACAATGGGAAGAGACGCTGGCTGAATATCGCAACCCCGATCAACTCAGCGTGAACGGTTCGCTCGAAGGTCCCGCGGTGCGTCCTGTGGGTGTGGTGGAAAAATGTACCTACTGCGTCCATCGTTTGGAGAAGGCGAAGGCGCGCGCCAAAGCCGAGGGACGCGATTTCCGCGCTGATGAATATGTGCCTGCTTGCGTGCAGACCTGCACGGGCAAGGCGCGTTTCTTCGGCGACCTCGATGATCCCAATAGCACTGTTTCGCAACTCTCAAAGAGTTTGCGCGCCACGCATTTGCTCGAAGACTCGGGCGCGCATCCCAAGACTCTGTATTTGGCGGAGGGATAACCATGCAGCAGACTCTTACTTTACACGACCGTGACGAATTACTTACACCGCTGTATCAATTTGATCGTAAATTCTGGACGACTATTGCGGCGTTGGTATTGGTCATTGCGCCTGGCATATTACTCTATATCCGTCAGTTGGTATTGGGACTGGGCGTCACCGACCTCAACCGTCCCGTTTTCTGGGGCGCGTATCTGGTGAACTTCATTTTTCTGATCGGCGTCAGCATGGCTGGCACAGTTATCTCAGCAACATTGCTGTTGCTCAAAGTCAATTGGCGGCGACCGATCACGCGCATTGCCGAGTCGTTGACCGTCTTCGGTTTGATGACCGCTGGCTTGCAAATCATCATGGACATGGGACGCCCTGATCGTCTGGTGTTCACCCTGCTCTATGGTCGCTTGCAAGCGCCCCTGATGTGGGACATCGCGTCGCTCACACTGTATTTGCTGACCGCCATCTTTGCGCTTTATCTGCAACTTTTGCCTGATATTGCCCTGTTGCGCGACACCGCGCCCGCCACGGCTCCTGAATGGCGCAAAAAACTTTATACTATCCTGTCACTCAATTGGCGCGGCAATAAGGAACAGTGGACGCGCCTTGAAAAGGCGATGCTGGTGGTTTCGATATTCATCATCCCCATCGGTATCTCCCTGCACACCGTTACATCGTGGTTATTCTCCACCACTGTACAACCTGGTTGGAAGTCCACCATTCTTGGTCCGTACTTTGTGGTTGGCGCAATCTACTCTGGCATTGGCTTGCTCTTCATCGCCACCACCTTTGCCCGCTACTACAACAAACACCTCAAGGAATACATCACCGAGAAATTTTACGAAAATCTGGGCTGGTTCTTCATCGTCATGAGCGGAGTCTGGTTTTACTTCACGCTCAACGAAACGCTTGTGGCTACCACCGAACAGGAAACGCTCGAATTCCCCGTTGTGGCGGCAAAGTTATTCGGCGAATTCGCGCCTGCCTTCTGGGGCATGAACCTCCTGATGATCGCCGCGACCTGGATACTGGTTGCCCCGAAATTTGTCTCAGACAAACCATCCCGCAATCTGTTCCTGCAAACAACCACAGGGCTGGCTGCAACCGCCATCAGCGTGGTCATCTTTGCGCTTCTCTCCCTGCGATTGCCCGCGCTGTCTGACCCCAATCTACAAACAGGATTGCTCCTCGCCTTTTTCTTGTTCTTCCTACTTGCGCTTCTCGGCGTGACCAAATGGCTGAAAACACGCCTGATCACTGCCACCGTCATCGCCAGCGCCTTTGTCCTTTTTGGGATGTGGCTGGAGCGCTGGAATGTCCTCATGCCCACGCTGACTCATGCGCGTTTGGCGCCGTATACCACCTACCATCCCACCGTCACTGAGATCGCCGTTACCATTTCCACTTTTGGTATTTTGACATTGATGTTCGTGGTCTTCTACAAATTCTTCCCATCCGTCTCTGTTTGGGAAGTGGAAGAGGGTCGCGCGCTTGAACAGGGATCTGGAGACTAAAAATGAACTTCCCGCTTGAACAACCCATCTTTCAATTTTTCTACTGGCTGGTGAATACGCCTGGCGTCGGCGCGGGCGTTGTTGGTCTGCTGGTCGGGGCTGCCATCACAACCTTTGCGCTAACTTTGCGCTGGATCGCATCTGCAAAAGATGTGGAGCAGGAAGCATATCCGTATCCGCCGAAGCTTTAAATCAGGTATTCTCCTTTTACGGATGCTCGGGCAAGCATCCAATGGGTTTCGATATGTCCCGACTTGTGACAAGTCGGGACATATCTATTTAATCAAGCAATCACCGCAATTTCCACGAGTGGCATATCGCCGTTTTTTATCCTCAGTAAGGTGTGAGCAACGCGTCTAGAATTGTAGTTACCGACACGACGGCAGGTCCCCACCCTTGATTTACTTATTATGTCGGCTGACAGATCAACTGTCAGCCGATTTTTTATTTCAAAAAGGAGATTCCATGTTCACTTTGTTCAAACGCTTCATCCGCGAAGAGGATGGTCAGGATTTTGCCGAATACGCCCTGATCCTGGGCGCCATCGGCGTGGTTGCCATCGCTGTGATTGCCCGCTATCGCAATGAACTGATCGCCGCCTTCGAAGCCGGCATCGAAGCCCTGCGCATGGCGCGAGGCGGATAGAGATGTTCCGCTGGAAGGAAAAGGGGCAGACGATGGCAGAGTTCGCCCTGGTCATGCCGATTCTGATTCTGCTTATGTTCGGCATGACCTTCGCCGCGTTCTATGCCTTCCGATCCGCTGCCACGGACTGGGGTGTGTTCATCACAGGTGTCGCTTCCGGATCGTACAACACACCCGCCACCGAGCACGCCCGTGACCATGTTTTGTGGCCCGATCTCGCGGACAGGATCAATGCCGGGCAGACCGGTCCGCGTCAGGTGCGTTCGTTAATCAGCGTGGAAGACTCGCGCAATTGGATCTTTGGCATCCGCCTGATCGAAGCGCAACGTGCAGAAACCAATTTTCGTCTATGGCGGTTCTATCCCGGTCCACCCCCTGCCGGAGGGGTCGAATGAGAGCCCGTCATCAAATAGGCGAACGCGGTCAGGCCCTGGCAGAGACAGCCTTATTCGCAATGCTTGCAGTCATTATGGCATTCGGTTTGTTGGCATGGATTCCGACCCATCGCGCCCGTACTGCCGCGACTGCCGCTGCGTATGCCTGTTCACAGTTCCTGTCACAATCGCCGGATCCGGCACGCGCCCGAAATAATGCGGTGAATGTCGCCTGGCAAACCCTGAATGCGGATTGGTCCGCCACCGCAGGCGTGCAATATCGGGTGCAGGTCTCGCCACCCAGTGGGCCGGGAGAACCAGGTCAGTGTCTGGTCTCGTTTCAAGCACCGACTTTGTTTGATGGTCTGCTGGGGTTGAGTCAAAGCGGATGGAACAGCGAGTGGTTCATCTCGCGGTCGGAAACATGGAAAGCAAAATGGCGATGAAGGTCAAACTCAAAGAGCGCGGACAATCTGTTGCCTTGTTCGCCATCCTGATGCCCATCATGTCACTCTTTCTGTTAGGCATCCTCGACTACATGGTGACCAACGCGCGCGTGATGGAGGCCGTGGCAGCCGCCGACCTTGCCGCTCATGCCGGCGCACAGGAGATCACAGTCTTGCCCGATGGAACCATCACCGCCACCTCTGCTGGCAACGGAATTGCAGCAACCTACTTTAATTCACAGCGACCGGGGTCCGCGCACCTTACCTCGGTCTCCTGTGGACGACATCAAGGGCGCCCTGCCTGTTATGTAACCGCGCAAGTTCAATCGGCGGGGTACTTGTTCCCCGCCCGCTGGGTGACCGTGCGCGCCATTGGATATCTGGCGCATGGCGTGACCCGCGAAGATCAATAATTTTTTTGGAGAAGAATGAAATCCCTTTGGAAAACAATCCTGGATGGATTGACTTATAAAGACCTTGCCGGGAAACGGCAACCCCGCATTTACACCGTTGTCACCGGGCTGATCCTGCTCCTGCTTTTTATGGCTGGAGGGATGGCAGGATTGAATCGGTATCTGTTGATGAGCCGTGTACAGGCCACTCCGGAAGCAGTCGCCTTCCCGACACAGACGATGGAGCCGATGGCAACGGAAACCATTGTGACCAGCCCATCGGGAGCTGTGGATTCGTTTGGCTGTCCAACGGATTCGTCAGAGTGGTCATTCACGCCGACCATGATCAGCGAGAATTACCAAATCATCCAGCCCGCCTGTGTCTATCAAGGTTTGGAGAAAAGCATTGCCTGGGCGTTGGCAGTCCGTGAAGGATACAGCCGCGCCGAAGCGACCGAACTACTTGCGTTTAGCGAAATGCCCATGCGCCAGATGGAAACCGTCACCCTTCCCAAGGATGCAAATGATCTTGTGGATGTGCCAGTCAGTTTCATCCCACCCAATCCCGATTTCAAGGAATGGCGTCTGAATGCCAATGGCAAAGCGGCAGTAGCATATGGACTGCGCGGCTGTTTCGAGACATCCTCTGTGAAAGGCAATCGTGTGGAGATCTGGGGCGGTGAATATCCGGTAATCTGTCTGGTAGTGGAGGATGCCGAGAATACGCATATCCTCTATGCATTGAATAATCACATCTACACTGCGCCCTCAACACCCATGCGCTCCTTCCTGCTCTTTGGGTATTTGGGTGATGGACAGTGGGTTTGGTTGGGAACACAGACGGAACCCAAGTTGGAAATCACCGATGCAGAAGAAAACGCCAGCGACCGCCTAACCGTGGCAACCCTATACGACTCCCAGCCCTGGGATGCGAAGTGGCTGAGCACAACCTATCATCTTGACATGCAACCGCTTCTGGAAAACTGGCAGTCTTTCACGGATGAAAACGAGAAGCAGTACATTCTTTCCGTCTTATCGGGAGCTACGCCATGAAACGGGCCAGTCTATTTCTTCTGCTGATCGCCCTGATCTCCGTTCAACCTTTATCCGTCCTGGCACAGTCTGCCCCATCCTGTTCCTTTCAACCGGATGGAAGCATCATTTGCACAACAGGTGGAGGAAATGAAGGAGGCGGAGAGGAAGGCGGTGGAAATAACAATAACAACAATGGCGGTGGCGCTTGTACACCCGGCAATCATCTGGCATTCCATGTGGTCGAATATTACGCGGAAAGCAGTTCCTGCAAGGTCTTTCCCATCCGGGTGGATAACTGCACCGGGCAGGTCCTGCATATCATCGAGCAACCGGCAGTCATGCCTTGTGAACTGCCCAATACCACACCGCCTCAACATCCCTGTACATCGTTCTCTGTGACGGCTGGCGGTATTACCTGTGCCAACAATGGCTGGAACGTAAGTGCACGTGTCACGTTTCCCGAGATCTATCTGGATGTGCGCCCCTATCCTGCGACTCTTGTTCGCTGGCCTACCGTTGTCCGCAATGGCGGTATGCCTGAATCCTCAGGATCAGGTGGCGTGAACTATATTCCCAATGGCGGCGGATCGCCCAGTCATCCACAGGTGGGCGACTGGCAAAATCTACGCCTGATCCTGACCTTGCGACCTGCTGGTCCCATGTTTGTGACTCTGCCTCTGATTGGAGACCTGATGTTATCCAATGGCGCAAGCCAAACCATTCAATGGGAAGTGCCTTCCCATCCGGCAGTGGGAGCTTCCACGCTCGCAGGCAGTGTCAGTGGACTGGATGAACTCCCCGGAGACATGCCCCTGTTCGTCGGTAATGGACGCGCCCCCTACAAGTTGTTCTGGGAGTTACGGTATCAAGAATATGAAGCCATCGAGGGCTGCCTTGCCGGTCCGAATGGCAACGGTAATTACAACTGTGGTGGCGGAACCGGACATCGTGGCATCACAGGCTATGAATGGAAGAGTCATTCAAGCGGTGGCGAGATTCCCCCGTCCGCCGTGGCAAATCTACCTGCGGCAAGAATGGCGGATATCAACAACGATGGAACCCCTGACGCCTATTGGGATACCAACCTGACCCTGCGGCGCATGGACGACGCCGGTAGTATCAGCAATCCTCAATATCAGCGTTCCTGGAATTGGGGCGGGATCATCTATTGGGCGGTGCGTGAAGGGCAGGGACAGATCGGCTGGCCAGGGCAATAATCTGTTCATAGCAATCGTTGCGGCACAAGCAAAGGCTTGCCTGGATCAAGCACCGTTTGAACTGCCCGATCCAGGAGCTTGCAATAACGTTTCGTGTCCAATCTTCCGGAGTCCAATGTCTCATCCAGTTCCCAGGCATGGACTCCGGTTGCATTGCGGGCAAATAGGAATTCCAGCGATTGACCGGGAGCAAACTGCCTGCCGTGTGCCTGTAGTTGCAAGGCAGCACGTGCCGCTGGAGATGGAGTCTTGTATGCTTCAATTGTCCGACTTAACCTTTGGCGGATGACCAATTCTCCCAATGGAACACGTCCGATTCTGAGGTCCCGTTTTGCACATTCCACCAACGCCATAACATCTGGAATGCGGTCGGCGAACTCATGCGGGGTATTCGCACCTGCCAGAACTTCCAGTGCCTTCAATTGAATCTTTCTCACCCACAGGGTTGTATCCCTTCTACGCAACTCGATGCCACGATATTTGAGCGTGCCATCCTGGAAGGCACCAAAGTATTGGTTGGGCACGGGAACACGTGCATCCCGCTTCGAAGCCAGGAATGCGACCCACTTGAATACTCCCTCCAATGCAATGGGAATGCCTGTTTTCTCTTCGATGGCATTCATAAGTGGCGTAAATTCTGATGGCTTGTGAAACCCCTCTTGCTGGACGAACAAACAATCCACATACATATGAATGACCGTGAATCCCATATCTTCAGCAACTTCCTTGGCTTGCAGCATCAACTCGCGGCTCGTGGCGGTCACGGCTTCATGGGATTCGATTTTTCCAAAGCGGGCATTCTTGTATCCCAAATATCCAAAGCACACCACCAACAACCACTTGAGCGCCGCAGCACGGGCTTTGAGGATTTCGACTCTACAATCGCGCGGGTCGAGATCGGAGAGGATGTTCTTTAGCATTAGGCGTTTTTCCAACAGAGGTCGCAGGGTTTTTGGTATCAATCCCTCTGGCGCATTTTCCAGCCCAACGGTCTCCGGAGAGATATTGTGTTTCACCATGATTGCAGGATACATGGAAGAGAAATCGATCTGTGCCACATTACCGTGGAGTCCGATCAAGGGTTGGTAGATCAAACCGCCATGATCAGCACGGATCAATTCGGACAGCGTCTTCGTCCCTTCAACCTGCTGCTTTTGAACAGGAACCATGACTGCGTTGCATAACGCAGTCAGCATCTGCATGGCAGTGATGCCTGCGCCAGGAGATTTACGCGCCATCTCCTGCACACCAATGCCTGTGACACGCGCCTGTTCCATCGCGCCTTCCAGCCCATATTCCCCAAAAGACATGGCATTTTTGCGGTCAATGTGCCAGCGTCCGAACAGATGGGATTGTGCGCCGCGATAAGTGACTTGACCATAGGCAAAATAACTATCGGCTTTGCGCGTCATGATCTGTCTGTTCTCATCACGATTCGGATTCAACTCAATGCCGGTTTCCTCGGACCATGCACCAAGTTGCGGGAACAACCAGGTATCACCGTAATCGGTCAGGATCAGGTCGGGATCAAGTCGCTGCAGGTCGGCTTTCAAGCCGATCAGGAAGGGTCTGGGTGAATCAAGGAACAGACTGTATTCCCTCTGCCCGTATTTCACATGCAATTGTTTGGGTTTCCGGATCGCAGGATTACAGTCCGGTGCAAGAGTCAGAATGCGCAATGGGATGGGAGTCGGGTCGATCTCCCAAGGCGAGGACAAAGGCTCGATGGATTGAATCCATTCATCATCAAACCTGACATGGCAGCGCCCCAACAAATAGGTATTTGTCCGGGCAATAAAACGCAGGGTGATGGGAATATCTGCATCGTAGTAATCCAGGGATGGGAATTGTCTTTGTAGTTCCCCGAACATTTTTTGAAGACCGGCTGGATTGGATGTAGTGACTGCCATTACATCCCGTTCTCCAAGAAAGAGATCGCGGCGAACGGTTCGTTCCAATTTAACGTCTTTTTCTTTCAGGTATTTCCACACCTGCCGTAATAAATTGAAGTCCCCTGCCGCATAGAACGTGATGTCAAATTCCATACGCAGGTGTAGGCGTTTGTCATCATCGGTCAGGAGCCATAGGTTAATTCCATCATCCTCCGCATATACATCCAGGAGCCAGCCAATTGCCTCAGCCATAATTCGACACGGCTCCGCCAGTCAACCCAGATTTTTCTTTTTCAGTTCATCAAGTTCCTGCTGAAGCACCGCGATTTCCTTGGATTGCTCCAATAACATGGCAAGCAAGGCAGTTTCAAAAGGCAATAGAGACTCCGCCTGCCCGATGGCAGCGATGTGCCGACGCGCAGCGGCAAAGAGACCATCGAATATATACTGATCACTGCGACGCAAGGTACGCCGAAATGCCGAAAGGTTGGCTTCGGTTTCTGTCAGAAGTTGGGTGATGGTGACGAGAGTGCGACCCATATCATTCAGAAGAGCGACGGTTGGGTGGGTTGGCAGGCGGGCGCTTCCTGGATGATCACTTCATCCGCCTGTCTACAGACTTGTTCAAGCAGGAAGTCACGTTCCTCCGCCAGGGGCGGGGCGAGAGTCACAACGACAGGTACGGAGAGTACAAGACGTTGGATTTGACTGAGACAGGATTTCAAGAGCCGGTAGGCTTCATAGGTCGGCACATGATCGTCGTAGAATGTATTCAGCAAGTCCAGAATCAAATAAGGTTGGTTAAGGGATGGAGTGGAACTCAACAAGGTATTCATTTCATAACAGGTGAAGGCGCGCCGGCTGAACAAGCGGTTTGCTGCCGTTGAGATATCCACCGTTTTCGTGCGCAGTAATTTAGCAACCTGATACGGACGATACCGGTTACCGCCATCCATGATGGTGACTTCGCCGCGCAAGCCAAGTTCAGCGATCAAGATCATGCTTTCGGTGCGTGCAGCATCCGATGTGTAGATCACAATTAGTTTGCCAGTTTTGAGAACGGGAAGGATGTCCATGCCGACAGAATACAACCTCCCCTTCATATATAACAGCCCCCACCTGGGTGTCAGATGGGGGTGTTTTGGGGGTACTGGATTTGGGGGGAGGGTCGGAGTATGGGTCTATCTCTGCCGTTCCCACTCGTTGAAATCCCAATGGGAGAACAGAGCACGCAGATCATTGCGCTTGTTAATATTAAACTTGCGGAATACGGACGAGATGCGGTCCTTGACGGTATCCGGGGAAATGTTCAAACGGGCGGCGATCTCACGGTTGGTATACCCCAGACAGACGAGCGCGGTCACGTCTCGTTCACGGGGCGAGAGGGATTCCCACCTATCCCACAACCTTTCATTGGCGGTGTATTGTGTCAGACCTGCGGCCAGGATATCAGGGATCAAATCGTGTTCAGGACGGCCTTCGTCAGAGGATAGGGTGGAAAGCGTGACTTGTAGGCTTTCACTCGCATCAAAATGATAGGTTCGAGGACCGGGCGTTGGACGCAAGCCTATCAGGTACAGAAGACGATCCCAGATAGACATACTGCTGGGATAATAACAGAACAAATGTTCTTATGTCAAGCATCACGCATTAAAAATGCAACGCCCAGGGTGAGGGGGGCACCCTAGACGTTGCAAAGATATTTTACCAAATATTTCATCAAGTATAAAACTTCTGTCGCCAATTCCGATCATGGGTGAAAGCGACACTTGCCCCATACCCACCCATCCATCTCTATATTATGAGCGACCAATGACCTGGTTGCTCTTTTATCTTCTGGCTGTAAGCCTGTATGACCTGCGTACCCGTCGCATCCCGAATTGGTCCACGTATCCATTGATGCTTGCGGGCATGATCGCGCATTTCCCCGGACATATTGATTTGTGGCTGGCATGTTTTCTGCTGCTTTCCGCCTGGGCAAGCGGATGGATGGGTGCCGGGGATGTCAAACTCTGGATGGCAGTTCTTTGGGCTTTACCCGATTCCAATATCCCATCCCTGATCCTGCTTGTATTCCTTTCCTTCCTAATCACCAGCATCATTCAATTCTTCTGGAGATTCTTTCAGAAGCAATCCCTCACTGGCATGAAATCCCCCGCCGCCTGGCGAACGATTCCCTTTCTTCTGATGGTCTGGCATGTACACTGATCTCTTCCTTGCCATGCTCAACCCCAAAAACGCGCGCGGGAATCCCATCCTATCTGCGCTGGTTTACACCTTCTGCCCCGCTGCCGCACGTTGGTGGTTGGTGGGCGCTGACCCTACCCCGCCCTTCGATCCCGTCTGGAAATCCCTCGAAGATCTATCATCCGGAGGGACTCTGCTCGAATTCTTGATCAAGTATGACTTTGACTCTTTGATCGAGGAAATTCGAACCTACATCCGCGAAGTGGAGGAATATAGAAGGCAACATAATAATCTTCGCGCCCCGGAACTTATGCCCCTCTTTCGCGGCGGGAATATCTCCATGAGTCGCCGGTATGGTTCCCAGAATGCGATCAATAATCTCGGCGGCGATTGGCGCAACCTGTTTATTTACGTTCGCACCTGGGCGTTCCTCTCCCAGGATTGGCGTGCCGCGATGCTGATCGGACGTGACGCTGGCTACAGCCTGAATGCGGAGAAAGTCTGCCTGACCCTGCTTGGAGTACGTCTGCCTGTCCAATTCGATACATGGGTCTGGCAGATCCCTGTGGGACATGTCACGGAAACGAAGATTGGTTCACTCGTCTCCAATGGCGAACAGGATCAACTACGTTTTTCCCTGCTAAGCCGCTGCACCACCCTGGGAAAACAACCCTGGTCCAACACGCCTGCCATCGTTGCCCTGGATCGGGAGACCGGCGAAGCGAAGCATTTCGATCAACTCCTTGCCAACAGGGATCTGGAAAAAACGGTGGAGTCCCTGTCCAACCTTGCGAAGAAGGGTCCGCATCCACCCTTGAATGCCCTGAGGCAACCATCGATCTGCAAACAATGTGGATACCAGCAATTGTGCTTTACAAGGAACTATATCTCCCAACACGCCCTGAAGGACTTATGAAAAAACTTCGCATCCTTATCATCCTGACAATCTTCCTTGCCATCCTGCTCCTGAGTGGATTGACAATGTCTACGACGCCAGTGTATGCCTCCAACGCAGATCTGCTCCTGACTCCCACACCGACTGTGACGGTCACAGTCACACCGACTCCACCCACGGGAGGTGGAGGAAATACCACAACCACCATCTCACAGATCTTCAATCACCTGATCTTCCCCGCCGAAACCATCTCCGAAGCCCTGGCGGGCATCTTCGATAAAGCCGCCGACAAGGAAGTGCGCGCCATGAGCGAGGAAGTGGCACGTTGGACCAGCGTGATCGGCGAGATCGTACAGGCTCCCAGTCAGGGCGATTACAGCACAGTGGCGCAGTCCAGTCTGCCGGTTGCGGCGGCGCTGGCTCCAGCCTTATTCTTGTTGAGGTTGGCTTTATATCACTGGGGCAGATTGCTCGGTGAGGATGACAGCGGATTACGTGTGGTTGGGGATTGGGTTACGGCTGGTGTGTTGGCGATTGCCTCTGGTCCATTCCTTGATCTTATCGTTCGCCTTGGGTGGTGGATGGTTGGGAAAGTCATCGGTGAAACTGGTGCGTTGGCGATCAGCTTCGTCGAGAACACGACAGCAACTTCCATTCTATTGGGTCTTGCCAACCAGACCTTCCTTGGCAGTTTGCTCAATATTGGTCTATCCATCGGTTCATTACTAGCTATCGGCGGGATGTTGTTTGCGTTTGCGTCTGCCAATGCCGTTCTATTTATTCTTGCTGTCCTCGCTCCACCTCTTGCTATTGCAAGTGTGTTGCCCCAGGCTACCTGGCTGCGTTCCTTATGGATGAAGGCAGTGATCTTGATCGCGCTCCTTCCCATTGTTGCGGGTGGAGTCTTCAAAGCAGGCATGGCCGCCAGTATATGGATGGGTCAGCAGGGATTATTATCTGCCATTCTACGTGTGGTCTGGTTATGGGGCGCGACCGGATTGTTGCTGTCACTGGCAGGCATCCTGGGCAAGATGACCATCTCCACCACGGCAGATGCCTTTGGCGGGATGATCAAGGCAGCGCAACAGATCGTTTCCATCGGGATGCTGGCTGCCAGCGGCGTGGGAGCGGCGGGAGCTGGTGCGGTTGGCGCGGCAGGAGCCACGACAAGTGCGGGCGCATCTGCAACATCTACTGCCACGAGTGGACTTACCGGCGCGGAAGCCGCAATGGGGCATTTGAATGCAGCACAGCAATTGACACAACAAGCTGGAAATCTGGAAGCAATGGGATTGCGTGCCCCGGCTGCCTACAATCGTTCTCTGGCACATGGGCATGAACTGGCGGCAAGACAGGCGGAGTTGGGAGAACGGATGCAGCGCTTCAATGGCGCTCCGTCCACATCGCCTTCGGATGATTTTGGTTTCTCGCCTTCGGTGAACGCCTCCATTCAATCCAACTTCAACGGCTCCCCCCAGGAATTCCAGCAGGGCTTTCAAGCCATGTCCGCAGACATCTCTCAACATGGGATGGACCCGAATGTGTTTGCCGCACAATACCCGGAAGAAACAGCGCATATGACCAGAGCATATCTGGATCATACGGAAGAGATCATGACGGCACGTGATCCTCTGATGCGCGCTTCTGAAATCGGCAACGCAACACGGGTGAAGGAGATACTCACATTCATGCCAAACTCCAGGGATGAAGAGGATCGCTCATGACCCTTGCAGAAACATTTGCGCTGGTCTCCTTTTCCATATTCAGCTATGCCGACCTGCGCTATCGCCTGGTTCCAGGGATCGAAGTCTTTCTATTGGGAACGATCCTTTTGACATTTCCCGCCACACCTATTCAGACCGGGATCATATTGCTGGCATGTCTTTGGAGCATCTTCCGGAATCTATCCGGTTGGTTCGCCATACCCCTGTTGTTTTACCCACCTGTCTGGCCGGTGTTGTTCACCGGATATGGGTATCGCAAGGGCATTATTGGCAGGGCAGATCTGTTTGCGATTAGCGGGCTTGCCTGTCTTTTTCCTTTACCTGCCGTATTGCTGTCTCTTATGGGATTGGAACTCTGGCGCAGGCTTTGGATACGCAGACAACAAGGGAATATCCCTGCCCTGCCAGGTCTGTTGCTTGGATTGATCGTCTATCTCTTATTGCGTTTATTCCTACCGACTCCATAGCGACACGAGCACACATCCCCCTTCCACAATTGAATAAGATGACCCCATGCCACGCTCTGGAACTTTGGGCAACCCACAGCCCTACACTCCTTTTGGTGTTTTCGCTGGCCTGCCTTTCTGGGGCGGCGGCTTGACATTACTCGCCGCAGCGCCAGGAATCGGAAAGACTTCCTGGCTGCTGCGGATGATCTTCGAGTCTGCCTGTCTGCATATTCCATCTGCCATTGGCTGTTATGAACACACCCCGGAGGAATTGCGCTTTCGGCTGTTTCTGCAAACAGAGGCAATGACTGGTGGACCTCATACGCAACCCTCACAACCCCTTGTGGAAGCAGCCCTGGCACGCGCCAGTGAAGCGGTATTGCTGTCGCTCAACTCAGGTGAGGATACAGTGCGCGCGTTGGAAGACATGCTAATCCATGATTACGCTTTCCCTGTCAAAGGACCGGCGCTGATCGCTGTGGATTATCTAAACCGTGTTCCAGTGGTTGGCTTGACTGGCATGATGAACGAAGAGGGTCGCAGTGGTGAAGCTGCCGCCGCGTTACGCGAGATGGCACGTCATCATGGTTGGGCGATTATTGCGGCTGCCGCCTTGAAATCCGAACGCTTCAACGATGGTGATGATTTGTCTGCTCTCCTTGGCGACGAACGAGTTCCTTATGAAGCAGATCGTGTGTTGGTGGTCAACCGCACCGGCGATGTTCGCGATTGCGGCTGCGCTCCACTGGAAGTCCTGACCCTCAAAGATCGCACCGGACCGGCACGGCGCTGGCCCATGCAGTTCTGGGGTGAACGTTTCTATCCCGCGCTCGAAGCGGAATTCCATAAACATAATCCGATGGCATTGTCATGAGTGAAGTCACATCCCTTTTATTGACCTTCCTGCGCGAAGCCTGGGTTGCCCTGGCAGGCGCATTTGTCGCCTTCGCGTTGCTGGCGGGTATTGCCCAGATGTTGCGCGTGAGTTCCGCCTCTGTATTAGGCGCGAATCTTTGGGTATGGGAATCCATATCTGCTCTGGTCTCCATTGTTGTACTCGGCTTGTTTGCCTTCCTTGGAATTCCGCAGATCGTGAGTGCCCTGCAATCCACTCTGCCCGGTGCAGGCGGATGTGGACCGATCAGTGAATTGGGAACACTTGCCTCCGGGTTGATCGGCGGACTGGCTGCTTTACGCATGTTGAAAGCGGCATTCACGACGATGTTGTCCGCTTCGATTGGCGGTGCATCCTCATTCGCCAATGCACTCATTGAATCTGGTGAAGCGCTCTTTGGCATGATCCTTGCCAGCGCCGCCATTCCTCTGGCTGCCTGGTTTCTCGGTACTTGTTGAAATTTCAAAGGAGAAGATATTTATGTTCGATCCCATCATGGAACAAATTCTGGCGATTGCCCGCGATGCCTGGGCATTCATGGCAGGACTCTTGATCGTTGTGGCATTGCTCGGTGGCCTGTATTTCATTCTGCAAGGCACAGCAGGTATGGCCTTCGGCGGCAGCCGCATGACCTCAATGGCGATCATTGGGGTGGTCGGTCTGGTCATCATTGTGTTGTTTGCCTTCCTCTTCCTGCCGCAGTTGGGTGAGATGTTGAAGAACTTCCAACCCAAACCACCATTTTAGGAGTGTCATGTTCAACGACCGTGATCTTGGCATCCTTGGCGCTGGCGCATTGCTTGCTGTTCTATGTTTATTCCTCCCGCTATCCTTCACCGGAAAGGTGGTGATCGGTTTTCTGGTATTGGTCGGGTTCATGGCGCTGGCACTCCTGCGCCTTGGACCCGACCGCGTCCCACCCGAAGTCTGGTTGATGCGCCGCTTTCGTTATTCGATGCAGACCCGGCAGTACGTCAACCAACAGGCAGCCACCCGTAAAACGGAAGGCGATCCGTCTCCGTCCAAACAAAAGGCGCAGCGTCCAACAGTGGAGCGTGAACGTCCTGCTCCTTCATACCAACCACAGATACCGCAAGCAACCATGCGTCCCGTTGATCTTGCATGGAATGAGGTTGGCGTCTATCCACTATTGACAGTCCTTCTGGGAGTCGTGGGCATTTACTTTGCCGTCTGGCTGGCAAATGGCGGCGCGCAGGAACTCGCATTCTGGTTTACATGGAGATAACAACATGATCACGTTGATTTCAATCATTGGCGCACTGGCGCTAGCAGCCATCCCGATTGCTTTTGGCTGGCGCCGTACCGTAGATGAAGCAGGCATGGCGCGAGCAATGGGCATCGCCCAACCGAAGAAGAAATTCGATCCCGAGAAGTTTGCGCGTCAAACCGGAACGGGACTTGCTTTCAACCAGATCGCGTATGGTTTTCTGGCTTGGGTAGGCGGAGGACTGGCAGGCGGTATGTTCCTCGGACTCTTTCCTGCGATCCTGTTTGCGATTGCAGGTGGATTGTTATATGCTGGGACTCTTTCCGACAAACGTCAAGAATTTCGCTTGAAGCAAGCCAAGGATATATTGCGCGGACTGGGAGTCGTTGAGACTCTTCTGTCACAGGGCAAGCCACTAGGCGATGCGCTCGATGATGCCGCGCAAGCCGTAGGTCCAGATGGTCGCATGGTCTTGGGTGATCTAGTTGTGCGACTCCGTACCGCTCCTGCCGACGAAGCGGCTTTAGCTGTCCGCGAATGGACAACCGCCTGGGATAATCCCGCCGTGGACATTGTCGCTACTTCATTATTAGCTTCCATCGAAGGACGTATCGAGATCGGTCCGTTGGTTGCATCGCTTCGTAAGACCTTGGGTACAGTTGTGGAGGTCTTATCCCGCGCTCGTGCTGCAGCGAAAGGTGTGGAATGGCAGGCGCGTTTTCTGGCACTCTTTCCACCGGCTGTCCTGGTCTTGATCGCCATCACCACTCCCGAGGTTGGGAAGTTGTATTCAGGTAATCCCTTATTCTTATCCCCGGTGATCATCGGCTCCGGTGTGTCCTACTGGCTCTCGATGCGCATGATCCGCAACGGTTTGTCCATTGAAGCCTCGATGGGCTTGCAAGCTGGACAGCAGGGCGAGATTCGCCTGGATCGCCTCGGTCGGGTCTTGTAGTGAAAGGCTTCTTCCGATTTTCCATTGCCTTGATGACCGCCCCGTTGTTATGCGGGGCGGCTTTGGTAGTGGGTTATGTCATGTTGGTGGTCCTGACCATCCCCCAACTCCCGGCATGGGCACAGCCCGGTGTGGAACAGTGGTTGTTCGATATCCCCCAGTATGCGGAGACCAGTGACAACGGCTCGTATGGCAATTCGCTGCCATCCGGAATGAGCGCTGTTCCCTTCGATGGTTATGTTGGACCCGGTTCAGAAATCTATGGTTTGCCGCTAGTCGGTCCCATTCCACATTGGAGTGATTGGTATGATAAACCTTTGCTTGGTTGTGTCTTTCAGGACCCACATTACCGATCCCATACCGGCGCGGATTTCCCGGTGAACGAAGGCACGCCGATTCATACAACGATTGCAGGTAAAGTTGTGTGGGCTGGCTCGAACGGTCCGTGGGGTAATCTGGTAGTAGTGGAGAACAATGGTTATCAGGTCTGGCTGGCGCATCTGAGCAACGTTCAAGTGGTGGAAGGGCAGATCCTGAATTACGGCGATGTGGTGGGATTGAGCGGCAACACCGGTAACAGCACCGGTGCGCATTTACATTACGGCATTCGCCAGAAGACAGGGGAACAAAGCGCTGTCTGGCTGAACCCTCAAAACTATTTTACGGTTGATGAGTACATCAACATTGGATGTTCGGATTAACCCATGACCGTTCGACTGGGTGATGTAACCTTCTCCGATTGGATCAGCCTAAAATTTGAAGGCGGCTATACCGATACCTTCTTATTCGATATTGACGCCTTGAATGGATTGCCACCATTTGACTTTCATCCCCTCTTGCAGCGCCTGGTTGCCGAGTTGAATAAAAAAAGACCCGGCTCATCTCTTTGGATTCGTGTGACATCCCCTGGGGAATGGTATCTAATGGAGATCAAACGATCCATGACATCCGGGTTTCCCATTCCATATGTTGTCACTTCAAAAGACAAGACACCGGATTATCGCAGTTTCTCTTTTGGTCCAAGATTATTTTCTTCTTCACTCCATCATCCTCCCAAGGTGGATGACGAGATATCCAATTTTTCTCGTGAAGAGTTGAAATGTCTCCAGGTTTTAACCAGAAACCGGAAAGGGATTGAGGAGGAGATCGCTTCTTTGACAGGTCTTCCTGAAACAATAACTTATGATGTTTTGCAGAGGCTTCAAAAAAGCAAAATGGTGGTATTCAAACTTGGCGAGCAGTTCCAAAAAGACAAGTCGAAGCCAAAGAAAATGGATCCATACTGGATGTGGCATCCAACCCGCAAAGGAGTATCCGTTGCTTTACGCAGTTGGGGGGCATCAAATGGAGTGGATTTTAGCGGCGTGAAGGAATTGAACCCGCACTTAATTGGGACATCACATAGGACGAATTCCCGCAGGTGGCTGGCATGGTTACGATCCGCTTACCCACAAGTTGAAATATGGACGGGATGGACCGAAGTGCAACTTCCTGAAACAGCAGTGCGCCCTGACGGGCTTGCCTGGGGGCGAATGCAGGGTTTCGAGACCTTGTTCTGGTTGGAGATTGGGGATGAGCACAAAAAGAAGGAAGAAATAGAAGATATTACACGAAAGAGATGGACAGAAGCCTTGGCATTCTGCCGGGAAACTGGTGTCCGGCTTGTTTATGCACAGGCAAGCCCGGATTGGGTCAAGAAGGCAGCTCTCTGGGCATTTAAAAATTTACCTGAAGACATCGCAGTGGTGATGGGTAATACACGTAGATTTGGAATATTACCTACTGTGGAATGGGGAGAAATAACTTTTTCGTAAAGCCCCTTATCTCTTGATCCCTTAATTCCCTATATACTAAAATGTTAGCCCAAAGTAGAAATGTCACCTGAATTCCAAAGTAGAAATGTCACCGCCCTGCAGGGCGGTGACATTTCTACTTTTTTACCGCGAAGTAGGCAGAGGGTAATTGCGCCAGGGGTGATCAGGTGCGGGTTTGGCA
>JACRLB010000024.1 GCA_016235445.1 Chloroflexota bacterium
GCTTAAGGTCTATTGTAATGGACGTTTGATAAAATCCATCACGTTCAAATTGCGTATTTCGTAACTCGAAAATCTATACGATGTACTGTCGGTAATTTCATGCAATATAGATACGCTTATGTACTGTCGGTTCGCAAGTAGGATAAAACGAACTATCCCCATTGTATGGATGGAGCGTTTCAAAAGCGTTTTGAAATGAGACTTTAAATGTCTTATTTTTTATTTTAGAGAAAATGATTTTCCTTCGCCCAATCCACTGCCTGCATCAATAAGGATTGGCTCTTTGTATTGTCCCCCGTGTCCGCGGCTTCAATCGCACCTGTGAGCAATTCGTCTCCCTCCTTTGCAAATATTTGCTGGCTAGGCGATTTGAGTCCGCGCGCGTATTCAAGCGCCTCATCGAATTTCAATGCGGCAAGACTGATGGCGATCAGCGTCCATAAGCCATACCAGCGGAAGGGATAATGAGAACCCCAACCTGTCAACGCCTGCTGGCAAAGCGCTTTCGCTTGGTGCAGGTCGTTTCGCTTCCAGGCGATCCAGCCGAGATTGGCGCGAGCGGTGGCGACATAACTGTGCGCCTCCTGCCTCTCGCTCAATTCCATGCCGCGTCCTGCATACTGGGCGCAAGCCTCAAGGTTTTCGATACCGCGATACGCCGCCCCGAGATAGGTCAGGCAGAGGATTTGTTGATCCACGTAACCGATTTGCTCAGCCAGCCTCAGCCCTTCACCGAGGAATTGAATGGCTGTCTCAAAATTGCCGAGCAGTAAATTGCAGAACCCATAACCGAAATTAGTGCGTGCTGACAACTCCAAATTTCCCACTTTATGGCTTATCTCCAACGCCAGCCTGGAATAGCGCATGATCTCGTCTGTCACTTGATATCCATCGCGGCGAAAAGACAGGGTGGGCCACAGAAAATAATATTCAGCCAGTTTGTCCAGGTCGAGTTCGCCAACCGACTCCACAACGGGACGGATGGCTTCAAGCGTGGATCGCATCCCTTCCAAATTCACCCAGTCGTAGTGCATCCAGGCGCGATCCATCTGGATTTTCAACCAGGCGCGGCGCCACTCTGTGACGTTTTTATCGGGTTGCCCGCCCAGTGCTTCCTCCGCCTGATCGAACCACATCTTCCCGCCTTCATAATTGCCTGCGCTGGCAGTGACCTTTCCAAGTTTGCCGAGCAACCGCGCCCGCGAAAAGGAGGCGTCGGGAGCAACTTGCGCCAGCGACTCCGCGTAAATCTCCTGGGCGCGTTTGCCGTCGCCTGCCATCTCGTAAATATCGCCGAGCAGTTCGAGGGATTTGCTCTCCACGCGGCTTTGCGTTTCGTTCTTGACTCCCACTTTTTCCGAAAGCAAGTTCAACGCCTTTTCCAAATGGGAGATGGCGTCGCGGTTCGCAAAAACGCGCTGCGCCTCGCGCGCCGCGTTCAGGTAATGATCCACCGCCTCTTGAAATTGACCCGCCTTCTCGAAGTGCTGGGCGACGATGACATTTTCCACGTCGAAGCCCTTTTCTTTTTCATCCAGCAACGCCCGCGCGATTCTACGGTGAACCAAAGGTCGGCGCGGCGCGCTCAAGGTTTCGTACGCGGCGTCGAGCAGTTTTCCGTGCGTGAAGTTGTACGAACCCCCTCCTTGCGTTTGGATGATACGCCGCGACCACAATTCATCCAGCGACTGTACGACAGTCGTCTCATCCAGCAAACTTGCGGACGCGAGCAGACGATAGTTGAACTCACGCCCAATCGCCGCGGCGAATCCCATCAGGTCACGCGCTGAGGCGGAGAGTTGATTCAAGCGTTGCGCCAATACGGAACGCAAACTTGGGGTCATGCCTGCCCCCTCCAAAACGTCCCCGCTTCGCAATGTCTCAACAACAAAAAAAGGATTCCCTTCAGTTTCCGCGTACAGGCTTTCTATTTTTGCAGAATCAAATTCATCGCCCATCAGGTCGTGCGCCAGCGAAGCCACATCGGGTTTTTCCAGCGGCGCGAGTTCCATCTCGATGGATTTGCCTTTCGATTGCAACATCAGCCGCAATTGATTGAGCGGATTTTTTTCATCCAATGTTTCCACGCGCACCGTCGCCAGAATCATAAACGGCGCGTTCGTGTCATAGCGCAACAAATAATGAACAAGTTCAAGCGTTTCGTTGTCACTCCATTGCGCGTCGTCGAGAACCAGCAGGCGCGGCGCGCGCGAACCAAGCAGTCCCTTCGCCAGCGCCTCGAACAATCGTTGCCTCTGCCACTTCTCGCCGCCCAGCGACTCCGCTTCTTTCGACTCGTGTTCGGGCACCAAGCGCGCCAGTTCCATTTTCCAGAGCGGTTCGAGATTTTCTATTTCTTCGCGAATCTCTTCCGCCCTCAGCCAGGCAATGACGGGCGCGAACGACAGATTACCCTCGGCGGGATAACATTGCGCGCTCGCCGTGCGGATTCCCTGACGGCGCGTCCATCCCATCAACTCCTCCGCGAGACGAGTCTTGCCAATGCCCGCTTCGCCAAGGATGACGAAGAACGTCGGCTTGCCTTTCGATGCGACTCCCCATGCGCTTCGCAACTGACCCCATTCCTGCTTCCGTCCGATCAGCCTTCTCCCCTCTGGAACATTTTCCTTCCCAACTTCCTTTGTCTGGATCAACTGCTCGTACAGCGATTTGATTTCCGCGGAAGGTTCGATATCGAGTTCGCGCTTAAGGGCAGTGACGCAATGATGATAAACCTGCAATGCGCCCGCGCGGTCATCTCGCAACGCGTGCAGCCGCATCGAATGTCCATACGCCGCCTCGTTGAGCGGATCACTGCGGGTAAGACGATTAACAACCTCAATAGCCTCGTCGTATTGACGCGCATCTTCGAACAGTTTTGCCAGTTGGGTCAATGCATTCAAATAGGTTTGATGAAGTTCCTCACGTTGAACGAGAATCCAATCTTCGTAGAAACCTGGCAGGAGTTCGCCGCGATAAAAGTTAATCGCCTCCTGTAAATGGCGGATGCGCGCCTGCTCCTCCTTGGATGCTTTCACCTGCGCCAACGCGTCCTTGAATTGCTTCACATCCAATTGAATCGACGCGTCGGCTTTCCAGTGAATGGATTGGCTGTCCACCTCGAGGAACAAATCGATTTCAGGGAACGCGCGCCGAAGCAGGTGCAGGAGGTTTCGTAAATTCGTGCGCGCTTGTTCCTCGGTCGAGTCGGGCCAGAATACAAAGGCGAGTTGTTTGCGCGAAGGGGGCGTCTCTGAATTTAAAAACAAATACGCCAGAAACAGCGTGAGGCGTTCAGTCTGGAATGCCTTCGCTTCCCGTCCGTTGTGACATATCTTTAGCCCGCCCAGCAATCGAGCTTCCACTACCGACATTTCTCCTTTCGTCATTTTTTCATAAAGTTTCTGGTTTTATCAATCTCTCAATTTGCGTAACTACTCAGCCTGAATAGAGACGAAAAGTATCTTCTCAATATTTCGGGGTAACTATTTTTAAGCACCACCAAATACAGGAAGAAATGCCGTTCTTTCGACTTTCTTGGCATATTTGGCATAGTCATTTTGTGGCTACCCCGTTTTTTTGAGAAGATACGACGAAAAGCGAAAATAGGTGTTAGGAACAGTAATGCAGACAAAGCCAATAGCGAGTGAAACTGATATACGCATCGCATACCAACAAGGGGTGGAAGCGGTGATCTTGCTGTTTCAGCAAACATTTTTGGAATTAAGCGAA
>JACRLB010000027.1 GCA_016235445.1 Chloroflexota bacterium
AGGCGTTTCTCGGCTAATTTTTGCATCACTTCCAACCGACTGATTTCTTTTGTGCTCATATTCAACGTCTCCATTTCGCGTCCTCCGAAGGGGACATTTTAACTTTGGCGAAAAGTGACATTTCTACTTTGGGCTAACATCTTACCGATTTCATGTTGACGTATTTATACCCGACAGGTATAATCTTTCCTCGGCATTATTTCAAACAGCAGGAGTATAAAATTATGACCACACCCGACAGCGCGCCCGCCGTAGCGCTTGAACCAAAGACCAGACTTAGCGGCAAAATCTTGAAGACCACGCTCGCGGGGGCCCTGGTTGACATCGGACAAAGTTTACCTGGTGTCATCCACATCTCACAACTCCAGACGGAAGCAGTAAACAAAGTCGAAGATGTTGTAAAGGAAGGCCAAACCGTGGATGTTTGGGTGCGACGCGTAAAGAAAGACCGCGTCGAACTCACCATGATCGAGCCATTGGCTTTTGAATGGAAAGAAATTCAGCCTAACCTAATCGTTAAAGGCAAAGTTGTCCGCCTCGAAACGTATGGCGCATTTGTGGATTTCGGCGCCGAGCGCCCTGGTCTCATTCACGTCAGTGAATTGACCCACGGCTATGTCAAAACCGCCAGCGAAGTTCTCAAAGAAGGCGAAGAGATCGAAGCGAAGGTTTTGGATGTTGACCGCCGCAAACGCCAAATCCGTTTGAGCATGAAGGCTTTACAGGCGGAAGTGATCGAAGAAGCCAAGCCCGAACGCGAAGAACGCAAAGGCGTCAACAAGGGCAAAGGCAAACGTAAAAAGGAAGACGAGTACGTGATGGAAACCGAGGTTTCCAACGAACCGCAGTTCACTGCAATGCAAATTGCATGGGCACAGGCTCTTGAAAAATCAAAGGGCAAAAAGGTTCGCCGCAAGTCGTACAAATCAGCGTCTGAAGAACAGGAAAAAATGTTCAACAGCACTCTGGAAAAACGACTTCCTACTGGTGGATAAACAAAAAGAGCGGGTTTTAAAACCCGCTCTTTTGATTCTGGTTACTTTACAGTACTCTTCAAATAAGCTTCCATAAAGGCGTCAAGATCACCATCCAACACGGCCTGCGAATTTCCAGACTGAAAATCTGTGCGGTGATCCTTAACCATCTGGTAGGGGTGCAGAACATACGAACGTATCTGACTCCCCCATTCTGCCTTCGTGTATTCTCCACGCAGTACAGCGCGCTCTTCTTCCCTTTCGGCTTGGCGTATTTCCAGCAGACGTGCGCGCAAAATTCGCATGGCAAACTCGCGGTTTTGGTTCTGCGAGCGCTCATTCTGACACGTCACGACGATACCTGTTGGAAGATGCGTGAGCCGCACAGCAGTGGCGTTCTTCTGTACATTTTGCCCGCCCGCACCAGAGGAACGAAAAACATCCAGCTTTACGTCACCAGGGTTGATCTCAATATCCGCCTCTTCCATGGACACTTGCGGAAGAACTTCGAGCAACGCAAAGGATGTGTGCCTGCGGTGAGCCGCATCAAATGGGGAAAGGCGCACCAGCCGATGTACCCCTTTCTCCGAACGCAAATACCCGAAGGCATAACGCCCGCCAACAGCAATCGTCACACTTTTGATGCCCGCCTCTTCGCCGGGTGTTGAATCCAATATTTCTGCTGAAAAACCGTGGTCCTCCGCCCAACGCAAATACATACGCTGAAGCATATCCGCCCAATCCTGTGAATCTGTGCCGCCTGCGCCAGCGTGAATGGCAAGAATGGCATCATCATGATCGTAAGGCCCTGAAAGCATGGCCGCAAAAGACCGCTTTTCAAGATCAACTTCAATCTTGTGAATTTCACTTTCCAGGTCGCCTCGCAGTGAATCATCATCAAGCCTTGCAAGGTCCGTGAGATCATGAATCTGCTGTTTTAAGGCATTCCACGATTCCACATCCGAACGCAAACTGGAGACGGTTTTCATCGTCTTCTGCGCGTTCGTGGAATCGTTCCAAAAATCAGGTTGTCCTATTTCTCTTTCGAGTTGGGATAGTTGAATCTCTTTGCCTGTCAGGTCAAAGACGCACCAATAATTGCTGAGTCAGGTCATTCGCGGCCTGCAAGCGTTGAAGCAAATCCTGCATAATCTCTCCTAGTTGTTCGACAAAATTCCATCCACAAATGCGTCAGGGTCGAAGGGCGTCAAGTCTTCGGGTTTTTCTCCCAGCCCTGCGAACAAAATCGGCAATCCCAGTTCGCGCTGGATCGCAAAAGCCATGCCGCCTCGCGCGGACGAATCCAGTTTCGATAAAATAACGCCCGTCACATGTACCGCTTCTTTAAAAGAACGCGCCTGTTGCAGTGCGTTCTGCCCGGTGGTGGCATCCAACACCAGCCAGACTTCATGCGGCGCACCAGGCAACGCTTTGCCAGCCACGCGATTAACCTTTTTCAGTTCTTCCATTAAGTTGAAGCGTGTGTGCAATCTTCCTGCGGTGTCGATCATGACGATATCCACACCCCGGGCGACTCCCGCTTGAACGGCATTGAACGCCACTGCGCCAGGGTCCGACTCAGGAGCGCCTGCGATCACTTCTACCTGTAGCCTGTCACCCCAAACCTGAAGTTGGTCCACCGCTGCGGCACGGAAGGTGTCTGCGGCGCCGAGTAAAATCTGCTTCCCCTCGCTGTGAAATCGCGAAGACAGTTTCGCAATCGTGGTTGTCTTGCCTGAACCATTAACTCCGACCACTAAAATGATGGTGGGTTTGTCAGAGAAGTTCAGCAAAGGCGGCGTGATGAGACGGGAGCGCAGTTCCTGTTTCAGCGTAGAGAAAAGCTCATTGGCGCGAATCAGGCCCTCGGTCCGTGTGAGGCGTTTTAATGAATCCAAAACGGAGGATGTGGTTTCAATTCCCATATCCGCTTGAATCAGAAGGGTTTCGAGATCATCCCATGTTTCATTATTTATTTCGGATGCGCCAAGCACGGATGCAATTTGCCCGAACGCGGCCTTGCTGGTGCGCGAGAGACCATCTTTCCAACGTGAGAATAGGCTATTCATGAGCGGCGATTATATCAGGGAAATTATGTTATACTCCATCGGCTAAATAAGTAAATAGGAAAGGATTAAAAATAAAATGACTGGAGAACCTGTTCACATCACCGACGAGGCTTTTGAAAAAGTCGTAATGCAATCTGCACTGCCTGTGATTGTGGATTTTTGGGCGCCGTGGTGCAACCCATGTAAAATGATAGCTCCGACGCTCGATAAGCTTGCCAAAGAGAACGAGGGCAAATTGATTGTGGCAAAGGTCAACACGGACGATCACGCGGAATGGATGCAAAAATTTGGCATTCAAGGCATTCCAACTTTGTTGTTCGTCTCGGGCGGGAAGGTTGTACACCGACAGGTTGGCGCGCTCCCCGAACGCATGTTGCGCGAGGTTGTGGCGCAATTTATGGATGTGGTAAACCAAAATTAGACTCTGCTTGCTGGAGGAGCTGGCTATGAAAAAAATTTTTGCCCTGCTGTTTGTGTTTGGTGTTTCACTCAGCGCCTGTCTGCCAGCCGCTTTACAACCGCAGGCATCCAATCCAACTCCAATTTCAGAAGCGGCTTTGCAGGAAACCGCTGAGGTGGTTTCACAACTGACCCTTCAGGCGATCTTCCCAACCGAAACCATTGCGCCCAGCGAGACGCCTGTTGTAATGACCGCCACCAATACACCGATTCTGGCAACATCCACGGAAACGCCGAACCCACTCTTGCTCACATTGACTGCAACTTTAGGTACCGGTACAGTTACAGCGGGAACAGAAGTAACGGGTAGCTCGACTGTCCCTTCTGCCGGCGCCGTGTCCACGACACCCAGCGCTACACCAAACCCGTTGACGCAAACAACAACTCCTCATCCGCAATTTTCCGGCACACTGCCGCCTAACCTGCCATTTGGCTCGATTTATCTCGTAAATAAAGCCAGGGTCGAAGTTTATATATCGCTTCGCTGTGTAACGCGGGATGGATATGTTACGATCCTCGAATACCCAGTGAAGAAAACGGTCAATGCAAAGGCGCCAGCCGGGAAGTACACCTACGTTGCCTGGGTTGGCGGCCGGCAGTTCACCGGCTCGTTTTCTCTTGCAAAAGAGGAAGATCTGACAATCAATATTTTCAAAGACAAAATCACAATCAAGTAAGTTTGTTGCAAATAAAGAAATGGAGAGAACCATGATAAAAAAAATAATACCCCTTTTGGCATTGATTGCCATTTTCATCACAGCCTGCGGCCCACAAGGCACCCCGACCATGTCCCCTGCCGATGTTGAAGGCACAGCCATCTCTGCCGCGTGGACGATTGTTGCGATGACCCAACTTGCCATTCCCACCGCCACCCCCCTGCCTCCCACGGAAACTCCCAGCCCCACCGCACTGCCCACCTTTACGCCGATTGCCTTGCCAACTCAAAGCACCCCCCTCGTTCTGCCCACTGCCACCCAGGCCGCAGGCGGCGTGGATGATTGCAGTACAAAGTTGTTGAATATTGGAGAAGCAGGCCCTCAATCCAATGTCCGTTTTCAAAACGAAACCGGGGGCACCATTATTTTATCTATAAACCTCAGCACCAATGCATTCGGGCAATGTGGAAATGTATCGTACTCTCTGACCAAAAACGAGAACCTTATCGTATCCCTGCCAAAAGGTAATTATTACGCATGGGCGTGGATCACATACTCGAATGGAGACACAGGCACCGCGGCCGGTTCTTTTATCAACAAAGTCGGCGATAATCACTTGTTCCCCGTGCTTATCAAAAAGGAAGTAATTATTTCCAAGTAAGAACAACCAAAAAAGAGGCCGCTTGCGCGGCCTCTTTTTTTATTCTCTTTCGCGGGTAATTTTGGCTCCCAACATTCGGAGTTTTTCATCCACTCTTTCATAGCCTCTTTCAATTTGAACGATATTCCTTATTTTAGAAGTGCCTTTTGCGGCCAGCGCCGCCAAAAGCAGGGCCATTCCAGCGCGGATATCGGGGCTTTCCAGTTTTTCGCTATAGAGTGGCGTGGGGCCCTGAATCAGACAGCGGTACGGATCGCACAAAATTATTCTCGCGCCCATGCCGACAAGTTTATCTGTAAAATACATGCGCCCGGAAAACATCCAATCGTGAAAAAGCACCGAACCGGAAGCCTGGGTTGCAACCGTGATCGCAATACTTGTCAGGTCGGTGGGGAAGGCGGGCCAGATATTCGTTTTAATTTCAGGCACTGCGCCATCCAGATCAGAGTGGATCGTCAGGGATTGTTCGGACGGCACGAGCAAATCCTTCCCATCCACCTGCCAATGGACTCCCAAACGATGAAAGACCTGCCCCACCATTTCAAGATGTTCAACGCCGGCATTTCGGATGCGGATATTTCCATGCGTCACAACCGCCGCCCCAATATAACTCACCACTTCCAGAAGGTCAGGGCCAATCGTATATTCGCCGCCGTGCAACTTTGAAACGCCGGTAATTTGCAGGGTGTTCGAGCCAATGCCATCGATCTTTGCGCCAAGCAAATTTAAAAACTGACACAGTTCCTGCACATGCGGTTCCGAAGCGGCGTTACGGATATGCGTAACGCCTTTCGCCAGCACTGCGGCCATCACTACATTTTCTGTTGCAGTTACACTGGCCTCATCCAAAAGAATATCCGCGCCATGCAATCGAGCGGCTTCAATATCAAAAACACGATCATACGTGACCTTTGCCCCCAAAGCCCGCAACGCCAAAATGTGAGTATCCAGGCGGCGGCGGCCAATCACATCCCCGCCGGGCGGCGGCAAGCGCAAGCCGCCCGCACGCGCAAGAACAGGTCCCGCAATTAAGATGGATGCCCGGATGCGGCGACACAGCTCAGGGTCCAGATGAGAGGCGGTAAGTTCTCGCGTGATAATCCGCCAGGAGTTCGAATCCACTTCTTCGATCTGCGCGCCCAGGCTTTCGATCAATTTTCGCATGGCAAGCACATCACGGATCAAAGGCAAATTGTGAAGCACCACCGGCTCATCCGTCAATAAACAAGCCGCCAGCAAAGGCAGTGCGGCATTCTTGTTTCCCGAAGGAACTACTTCGCCTTGCAGGGGAACCCCGCCCTCGATAACAAATTCTTCCATGTGCATCTCCTTAAACCATCAAGATTGTAAGGCGGTTTTGAAATTCCGCCAGGAACATTGCAAACAACTTACACCCAGCATCAACTTTGCGGCCTATCATAATTGGAATTATAATAATTTCAAATGTCAATCTTACTTGTCAGCCCTTTTCTTCTTGGATGGCTCGCCGGACAGTTCATAAATTATTTAGCGGATGTTCTTCCAGCCACAAGAAAACTCAGCCAGCCTGTTTGTCTGCAATGCGGCTCAACATTTTCATGGATGGATTATTTCCTGCTTCAGCCCTGCCAAAATGGACACGCCCGCAAAGGACGCGCCTGGGTTATCCAAATCATCCTGCCTGCCATCAGCATATTTATATGGCTCCAACCGCCCGCAAAAATCGGCTACATCCTTGGGTTGATATTGGCCGCATATTTTGGATTGATTTTTACGATTGACATGGAACACCGCCTGATCCTGCACCCTACCAGCCTCTTCGGTTCATTCCTCGCGCTGACAGTTGGCCTTGTTACCCACGGCTTAAAAACCACGCTGACAGGCGGCCTGGGCGGCCTGCTCATCATGCTCTTCTTCTACTACATGGGCGTGCTCTTTACAAGGATACGCACAAAACGTATGCTTGCAATGGGACAGGAAGCCGATGACGAAGAAGCCCTTGGGGCCGGGGATGTCATCCTCATCACCATCATCGGGCTTATGCTCGGCTGGCCGCTGATCTGGTTCAGCCTGCTCCTCGGAATTTTATTTGGCGGGTTAGTCAGCTTCTTCCTTGTGGCCTGGCTATTGATCACAAAAAAATACGACAAAAATTCTCTGATGCTCTTTATTCCCTACGGCCCCTACTTTATCACCAGCGCATTTCTCATCATTTATTTTCCAGCTTTTATCGAAAAAATTGTGCCCGGTTAGGATGCGTACGCCATGAAAAGAATCCCTTTCAAACGATCTGAAAAAAATCGAGCGCAGGCAATGGTTGAGTTTATGCTGGCCCTGCCGCTATTGGTTGTCCTCCTGTACGGCATCATCGAAGTTTCACGCCTCGTTTTCATATTCGCATCCGTCGCAAACGCCTCCCGCCAGGCGGCACGGTACGGAGCCGCCGCCGGCGAAACCAACGATATCTACTACTATCAGGACTGCGAGGGGATACGCAAAGTGGCAAAAAAATCGGCCATCATCTCCTCATTTGATGAAATCAACATCACCTATGATCGCGGCCTAACCCCAGAGGGGGAACAAATCCAGATACCGGATATTGACCCAAGCCCCGATACAACCGCCTGCCCAATCAAAGACAACACCATCCGCAATGGAGACCGCATCATTGTTCAGGTATCGTCGGTCTATGAACCGATCATCCCGATCCTTCCCATCGAACCTTTTACGGTGGTCTCTGCAAGCGCGCGCACATTCCTGATCTCTGTCCCAATCGTCGGCTCATCCATGCCCATGGAATTTTCGGCAGAGACGGCCACACCCTCCCCAGAGCCAACATTTACCCCCTCCGGCTTTGAAACACCCACCGAAGTTACAATCGCCACTCCCACGACCGGCATCCCTGGCGGCGGGAGAAACACGCCCCCATCTGTGTTCCTGACGAATACACAATTGGCGCTTACCAACCAGCCCGGCAGAAACACCCCCATCCCCCCCACCCTGACCTTTACTCCAACGATAACGCCGCCGCCAACCAGCACATCATCCATTACTCCGACAGCCATAAGCTGTACAGGGTTTAGCGGAATATTCCACGGCCCGCTCCACATCAAAGATAACATCATGGAAATGAGCATCAACAACTCAACCGGTTACACCTTGTCTACGGCGCAGGTGTATGTGGAATGGAACCATGATACCGGCCACCCGTCTGGCAGTGACCGCAGTCTGCGTCTCCAGCAAATTTTGATCGCATCACACTCCTGGAGCGGCGATATCCACGCGCCATCCGCATATATTCCAGCATTCTACCCCTCCATTCCGCCCGGCCTGTCCACGATCCAATTCGTATTCCACCAAAAATATGACCTGGCCGACGGCACGGAAAGGATCATCGTCACACTTGGCACACCCGGTTGTGTAAATTATCCAATCGATTCAAGAAATTAAAATATGAAGGCAACCACAGACACGAAGAGACTCGCAACAGAGCGCGGACAAAGCCTCGTCGAGCTTGCAATCAGCCTGCCCGTCATCCTGTTACTGCTTCTCGGCACAGTGGATTTTGGAATGGCGATTTTCTCCTACGCAATCCTGAGAGACGCCGCGCAAGAGGGCGCCTTTTACGGCTCATTCAACCCGGATAACGAAGCTGAAATCGAAAACAGAGCTCGCAATATATCCCCCCAAGGCGAAGACCTGATCTTCTCCTCGCCGGTGGAATTGACAAACAAAGAACTGGTACAAGTAGAAGTCGACTCTGTGGGAGCGTCCTGCCAGGGCACAACAGGCGGCGCGGCAAACAGCCTGCGCGTCCGCGTGCGATATCAATATCCAATTCTCATGCCCTTTATCGGCGCAATTATCGGCTCTGAAACGATACAGCTAACCGGCTCGGCAACCAACGTCATCCTTCAGCCATCATGCCCATGAAACCATTAATGTCAAACGTTCAACTGCAAAAAAAAAGCGAACAGGGTCAGGCAATGATTCTGATCGTCTTTTCGATCATCGGCCTCATCGGCATGACCGCGCTGGCTATCGACGGCGGAAACGCCTACGTAGACAGCCGCAAAGCGGAAACCGCCGCATCTGCCGCCGCCCTCACCGCCGCGACTACGAGGATTGAAGGCCAGGACTGGAGAGCCGCCGCGCTCGCCACCGCACGGGACAATGGGTACAACAACGACGGCATTACCAACACTGTTGAATTAAACACCCCGCCCATCAGCACTGACTACAACGGAAACCCCGAATACATCGAGGTAATCATCACATCCCATCTTAAAACATATTTTGGGTCTGTGATCGGAGTGCCCGAGATCACAAACAGGGTTACCGTCGTTTCGCAATCGAAACCCGCGATCCTTGGCGAGCTTTTCGACGGCTTCGCCCTCGTCAGCCTCGCCCCGCACAGCAAATGTGACAGCCACCGATCCTTCTGGATTCACAGTGAAGCAACAGTCGTTCTGGAAGGCGGCGGTCTATTCGTCAATTCTGACAATCCCGAATGCGCCTTCATCTCGTTCGGGAGCGGAAGCGTCCGCGCGCAAGGAACCAGCCCAATTCTCGTCGTTGGCGGCGCGCAGGTTCAAAAACCGCAGTTGATCACTCCCTTTCCAATGCAAACCGGCGTGCCTCCAATTTCCTACCCGCCGTCATTTCAAATGCCGAAAGTAGGGTGTGGCAGCAAAATAGCCACTGTGAATGAATTAACAAGTACCATGACGCCCGGCAGTTGGGATGAAGAGATATTCCCACCAGAAGGGGTTACATTTTTAGAGCATGGAATCTATTGCATTGGCGGAGATTTCATCCTGGGAGGCGGACAGCGGCTGGAGGGAAGCAACATCGTGCTGGTCATCGACGGCGAAGTAAAGATCAGCGGAAGCGCAGAGATCGACATAAGCGCCCCAGGAAACGGCGAATTTGAAGGCTTATTAATATACATGCCCATGGATAATCACAACATCCTTGCCCTGAATGGCAACGCCGAATCTAAATACCAGGGAACCATCCTGGCCCCCGGCGCGGACGTGCGCATCAACGGCCTGGATTCAACCAACGGAGCCGCCTACCACAGCCAGATCGTTGGCTACTACATCGAAGTGGACGGAACCGACAACATCATTATTAAATACAAAGACGAGCAAAATTACGACAGCCTGCAAATGCCGGAAGTAATTCTGACCCAGTAGCAAGCCTGGCCTGCAAAAAGCCATCGCGACTCCCTGGGGTTCTAACAGAAATGTAAGCATGGCAACATCGCCGGCATTTTACCCTCACGCGGCAATAGGATATAATATAGCTGTCCAAAACGTTGCGCCGGCGTATTTTTCGTTTCATTCCCCACACCGCCATACTCAAATCATCACGATAGCATTGCAGTACCTATGTCCGTCTGTCGGGTTTGCAGGAACAGATTAAAATGAGAAGAATGAAGGAATTACTCAAGAAAATCAAGCTGTTCAATTCCACCACCTCGCAGGGCCGTCGAAAAACCAAAGGCCAAAGCCTGGTGGAATTTGCCATTGCCTTCCCAATCATCATTCTGCTGTTTTCCGGGGTGATAGAGTACGGCTTTATCCTTAATTATTATCTCTCATTGCTGGATGCCACCCGTGAATCAGCCCGCCTTTACAGCAACGATGATCCATTTTTGGCAAACGGTTCAGATGATATTGGATTTTACTCGGATGCGGCTTCCATGGTTCGAGCCAGTTTGGACCCCCAGGTTGTAAACCCGGATTACGAGGGGCGCCGTATTATTCTCGACCCCACCCTGGATGACGTTATTATCACAGTCTACGCGGCAAGCGGAAGCGGCGTTGTTCAATACCCAACTTCCGGGCCGTATCGCATGTACGGCAATTTTACTTCGATCTTTACTGCTACTGAAATTCAAAGCCGTCTGGTGAGTGGGTCGCCCAATGCGGGCATTCTACTGGTGGAGATTCATTACAACTATCATCAGGTTTTGGGCTTGCCGTGGCTGGCTCCTTTTATGGCAGATCCCCTGCCATTGCGCGCCTACACAATCATGCCGCTTAGCGCAGCAGAGCCGGAATAGCGAGGATGATATATGTTTAAGAAATTATTGAAAAAATCCGAAAAAGGCCAGGCAATTATCTTAATCGCTTTTGCGATGGTGGGGTTAATTGCCATCGTGGGTTTAATGACCGATGGCGGCATTCTTTTAATCGAATACGCAAAACTAAAGCGCGCCATTGACTCTGCTTCCATTGCCTCCGCCCTGCAATTCCGCCGCGGGTTTACAGGAGCAGACCTGACCACCGCCGCGCAGGAATTTCTGATCCTCAATCAATCTGCCGCTGACAATATACAGGTTTACACCTGCAACCCCGATAACGAAATTGACACCCTTCACGACCCCGAACTTTGCACTGTGCCTCTGCGCAAGCTGATCCGCATCAACGCTACGCGGACGATTGGTTTTGGCTTCCTGAGAGTGATCGGCATCAATGGCACCACAATTAGAGCCTCATCGGTGGGTGAAGCCGCCTCTCTCGACCTGGTTTTGGTAATAGACACTTCCGCATCCATGGCCTATGAAACAACAGGCAGCGCATCAAGTTCCGATCCGGGCGATGACCCGGCTCTATGCAATGCCGCCCAAACTTGTGAGCCTTTGGAAAGCGTCAAAGCCGTGGCTTTGGATTTTATGGACACCATGTTCTTCCCTTATGACCGCGTCGCCATCGTGACCATGACCAGCCAGAACAATAATGGTTTTCGAGACCCTTACACTTTATTACCTCTCTCATCTGACCCGATAGCTGTTAGTACCGCAATTGGAAATATCCGGGTTTACCAACCTCCTGCCTGTCCTTCGGTTTATGGAACATGCCGTGACTTATGCACCGCCGATGAAATTGCCGCCGCTACCGATGATAGCAACCCATGTTATAACAAACCTGTGGATTATTATGTCGGCGAAGACTGCCCGGCTTTCCGCATTTACGGGGACAGGTCTTCATGCACTTCCTCGAATGTTGGCGGCTCATTGGAAATGGCAGGCGCTGAGTTTGGCCGGGAACCGGTTCGCGAGGATTCGTTCTGGGTGGTGATTGCGCTGGTTGGCGGCCCCGCAAATGCTTCCACTGGCACTGGCGATCTTACAGATGTAGCGCCTGCTGATGGCTACCCCGACGATCCGGCCGCCTTTGGTTTTTGCCCATATAACACCTGGGATTCACCAACTAACCCGCCATGCCGCGATTCACTGGAAAGCACAAGGCATAGCGCCGGAGAAGTAGATGGCACCGGAAATTCCATTTACGATGCAGATGATTTCGCCCGTGACCGCGCAGACTTCCTGGCAGACCCTGTAGACGGCATGGGTGTAACTGTTTTCACCATCGGCATGGGTCAGTATGATCCGGTAACAGAAAAATACGGATTGCTTAAAGAAACAGGAAAGAGCGATCCGAAAAACGCTGGAGAATTACTGCTTCAGTATATTGCGGAAGAGGCCGGCGATTCTCCTCCAACCGTAACTGCAAATCACGGCTTCTACGCCTTTTCGCCAGATACATCTGGTTTAGCCAGTATATTCAGCAGAATTGCCGAAAATATTTTTACGAGACTTTCCCAGTAACCTGACTTTTTCACTTTCATTTTTCATCAAGGGTAAAGCCATGAACAAATTTTTTTTCAAAAACATGCGAAGTTCACCTGGCCGCAAAAAAGGGCAAGGCATGGTTGAGTTCGCGCTCGTTCTGCCGATCCTATTACTGCTTTTGGTGGGCGTCATCGAATTCTCCCGCCTGATGTTTGCCTGGATCATCATCGAGAATTCCACCCGTTTCGGCATTCGCTATGCCACAACGGGTAATTTCGAAGACGATCCCTACTGCGGATTAATTGGCAATTCAGATGGAGACTGCGACGATGGCGACGCGGAAGTGGATGCCGCCCGCATCCCTTCCATCAAGGATGAAACCCGCCGCATTGTAGTCGGCTTTTTCCTCAGAGACACATCGGTATTTACTAATCCGGACACCGCGACAAATGCAGATGAAAATTTCTTCAACATCACCGTTTGTTCAGCGGAGGAGGGACGCGTCTTCATCCCCCCATTAATGGCGAGGCCCGTATATGCTGAATGCAACCTGAATGGCACCCGTAACGAACACCCCGGCGCGCCCGGGAATCGTGTGGTGGTTGCCGCAGATTACAACTTTACCTTTATCGTTCTGCCGGTCTTTGGCATCCAGCCTTCGATGATCCACCTCGCTTCCTATCGTGAAGGGATTGTGGAGCAATTCCGCGCCACACGCGCCATCAACACGCCTTTGCCGCTTAATATCCCCACAGTCCCCACCAGCACCCCGACCATCACGCTGACCCCATCTCTCACGCTAACCCCAACCCTTACGCTGACGCCGACACTTACCAAAACGCCAACGCTGACTAATACGCCAACGCCGACACGCACTCCAACGGTCACACGCACCCCTTCCCTGACGCCTACAAAGACCAACACGCCTACGCCATCCTGCTCCAACATCTTTATTAATCGCACCCGCTTCTTCGGCGATAATTTCGAGGCTCGTGTTCGCAACAACAACTTTGCCCCAGCTTATTTGGTCAGTTCTACCTTAAGCTGGTCGCCCTCGCCTCTTGTTGGCAGATATTTCGATTACGCGGAATTCGGAACCAGATACTACGATCCTCCAAACACGCCTAATATTGTTGACTCGCCGGTGGTTACATCATCCATCCCGCCAGCCCTCCCAATCAACGGCGGCGGCACAGAACGCCAATGGATTGCAGACTTTAGTGACGCGACCTGGTCTGGTATTTGGGATATCAGTCTGACATTCACTTTCCCGAACTGGGGCGATTGCACAGTAACGGGCAGTATCAATAACTATACTGCCACCCCCACTCTCACGCGCACGCCGTCACGCACGCCGACCATCACACTCACGCCGACCATCACGCGCACCCCGACCATCACGCGCACTCCGACCATCACGCGCACTCCGTCCAAAACGCCAACACCGTCAAATACGCCGACAATCACTCTTACGCCATCGCGCACGCCGACGCGCACGCCTTCCAACACGCCGACGCGCACCCTTACGCCATCACGAACACCAACTCGTACACCGACTGTTATTTCGCCCACGCCGTCGCGTACACCTTCACCTACGCCATCGCGTACCCCAACGTTCTGTTCGGACTGCTAATACACTTGGGCATAAAGAAGTCAATGGTTGTATACCCAGCCTGAAAACGACTAAAGTCGTTACTATGAAATAAAGCCAGCCTGCAAAATGGCTGGCTTTATTTTTACGGTATAATCCCGCTATTCTTCAAACTGGAGGTGACTCGAACAAACAAATGGGAAAGACAGCGCATGAACTTTGACCATAAACAAATTCAGTAAATCACAGATGGAGCGGAATGCAGATTTTAATCTGCAATTTTTCAGAAGAAAAGCGGACTGAAGTCCGCGCTCTGCGGCAAATTCGTGATTTGCTGAAATCAGTCAAAGTTGACGAGGATGAGGGTTCTCCATTGCGAAATGGAGCCAACCCCTCGCCCCCTGCCCCTCGCCCGTTGGGAGAGGGAAGTCTGAGCAAAGCGAAGACAGGGTGAGGGAGAAAATCGAACGATCAGCGGAAGCCCTCCGGGTGCGCCACACCCGTCAATCTTTCCCTCCAGAGATGACTCTGCCAACAATACCGTATGAGCGATCACGCGGTCAATAGGCAGGGAATGGCAAAAATAAAACGCAAGGGACTCTTCGTCCCGAGCGGAGCCGCGCACTTTTGCGGCGTAGTCGAGGGACGGGGTTGAAGTAAAAACCCAACACGCTTCGACTGCGCTCGGACAGAGCCTGCCCTGAGCTTGTCGAAGGGAGCATGTCCTCACTCCGCTCAGCGGGAAGTTCGGCGCAATGACGAAATTACAAATTGGAGGATCTCAACTATGTGTGGAATCGTAGGTTATGTCGGGCCGCGTGATGCGACGCCGATTATACTTAATGGCCTCAAGAGGCTGGAATACCGCGGCTATGATTCAGCCGGGGTGGCTGTCATTAATGGCAACCAGATCGAAGTCAGGCGGGATGCGGGCAAGTTATCCCAATTGGTGGATTTGGTTGGCAAATCCCCGCTCAATGGAGCGCCGGGTATTGGTCATACGCGCTGGGCGACTCATGGCGCGCCATCTGCCCGCAATGCGCATCCGCACCTCGGGCAGACGGGCCGCATGGTGGTTGTGCATAACGGCATCGCGGAAAATTTCCTCGAGATCAAGGATGAACTTACGGCGGAAGGCGTGCAGTTCCTTTCGGAAACAGACACGGAAACCATTGTTCATCTGGCAGAGCACCACCAGGCTGCGGGCATCTCGTTCGTGGAAGCGGCGCGCCGCACCTTCAAAGGCATTGACGGCGCAAATGTTGTGCTGTTGCTTTCTGCAGATGAGCCAGATAAGATCGTGACCGCGCGCATCGGCAATGCGGGCGGGGTGGTGATTGGTTTGGGCGAAGGGGAGAATTTTATTGCTTCGGATATTCCCGCCATTTTGGAGCACACGCGCAAGGTTATCTTCTTGGAATCAAGGCAGATGGCCGTGGTGACAAAAGACAGCGTGCGCATCGAAACGCTGGATGGCGTGGAAGTGAAACCTGAAATTCACACGATTGCATGGGATGCGGTGGCCGCGGAAAAAGGCGAATACCGCCACTTCATGCAAAAGGAAATCCATGAACAGGTGCGGGCGTTGACCGATACCCTCGCGGGCCGCGTGGATTTTCAGGAAGGGCGCATCCGCCTGCCGGAGTTGAACCTGACCCCCGAATTGGCAAAACGCATTCAACGCATTTACATCACCGCTTGCGGCACCGCCGCCTATGCGGGCATGGTCGGGAAATATTTGATCGAAAAGATCGCGCGCATTCCCGTGGAAGTTGTCATCGGTTCGGAATTCCGTTACAGCGACCCGATTGTGGACGAGAACACGGTGGTGCTTGCCATTTCCCAATCTGGTGAAACTGCGGATACTCTTGCCGCGATGGAAGAGGGACGCAAAAAAGGCGGCATCATCTGGAGCATCGTCAACGCCATTGGCTCACAAGCCATGCGCGTTTCGGATGGCTACATCGCCATGCAAACGGGGCCGGAGATCGGCGTGGCATCCACCAAGGCATTTACCGCCCCGCTCGTGGACCAATACATGCTGGCGATTCTGCTGGCAGACTTGCGCGGCGTGATTGATGAAAAGACCCGCAAACAATTGGTCGCTGACCTGCGCCTCGTCCCTGACCTGGCCGGGCGCGTGCTCGACACAGAAGCCGAGATCGAAAAAGTGGCGCACGCACTCAAGGATATTGATGGTTGTTTATATCTTGGGCGCGGCATCAACATGCCGATAGCTTACGAAGGCGCGTTGAAGCTCAAGGAAATTTCCTACATTCACGCAGAAGGATATCCCGCAGGCGAGATGAAACACGGCCCCATTGCGTTGATAGATGAAGAGATGCCTGTGCTATGTATTGCGCCCAAAGACCCCTGGCACGAGAAAATGATCTCGCAGATTCAGCAAGCCAAGGCGCGTGGCGGCATGGTCATTGCCGTGGCAACCGAGGGAGATGAACTCATCAAAAGCATGGCCGATCATGTGCTTTGGGTTCCCGAAACGCCGTGGATGCTCTCGCCGATCATTACCGTTTTTCCCCTGCAAATGCTCGCGTACCATATCGCCGCCATCCGCGGGCTGGATGTTGACCAGCCGCGCAATCTCGCAAAGAGTGTGACGGTGGAGTAAGACCTTTTAAACCACAAAGTGTCACGAAGGTACACGAAGGATATTTTAGGGTTTCCTTTGTGACACTTTGTCCGCTTTGTGGTTAATATTTTTTATCAACGCCTTATGGAGTACTCATGCGTCCTGATTGGGATTCCTACTTCATGAAAATCGCCTACGCCGTTTCTGAACGGAGCACCTGTGACCGCGCCTTCGTTGGCTGTGTGCTGGTGCTGGAAAAACGCATCCTCACCACAGGCTTCAACGGCTCCCCCGCCGGGCAGGGACATTGCGACGAGATAGGCCACTTGATGGTGGACGGGCATTGCGTCCGCACCATTCATGCTGAAACCAACGCCATCATCCAGGCCGCACTGCACGGAGTTTCCACGAAGGGCGCCACCTGCTACGTCACCCACCTGCCCTGCATCAACTGCACCAAGGCGCTCATCAACGCGGGTATTGTGAAAATCGTCTACAGCACAGCCTACCGCACCGATGAAAACGCCATGAACTTCCTCAACGCCGCAAATATTGAATTGGAACAAAAGGAATTCAAGCTATAAAAAAAGGCCCCCGAGATTTTGAAAATCTCGGGGGCCTTTCGATTCAGACCAATCTCTCGAACGACATGATCAATTCAATTTGCCCAACCTTGCAATAATAAATGCGGAATGTCGATCCCTCGGGGAAAACGCGGTTCATTTCATTGGGAAAGCTAAAGCGCTTTTTTCCGAAATAAACGTAATACGTTCTAAAATTGCCGCTCGAAGAATAATCTGAATCGTGTGAAATAATCCCTTCCGCAGAAAGCAGCGGAGCCGCCTCCAGTTTGGCGGCCTGCCTGCGGGAGTTAAAAAACATCAAGGCAGTTATTGCCAAAACAGCAAACACTGTAAAACACAACCCCGCCGCCAACTGCGGGCCTAACGTTGGCAGACTTCGCTCGTTCAGTCCTTGCATATTTAGGGGAATAATAATACACAGCCCAAGAGCCGCAAAACCGAGGATGACCCACACGCCGCTTTTCGAACTACTGCGAATGCCGTGCGCCATTGCTTTAATCACTCCCTTTTGCCGCGGGCTGAGAACCCCCTTTTTATTCAACTGCACTTCCTCTTCGGTAAAATCAAATTTTGTCATAGTTTCCTCAACCTACCTGAAATATAAAGGGACAGAACCCGCGCGCGCCCGTCTCATTTTTTTGCAATCGAGCAACAGGCCGACCCAGTAAAATACCCAACAGAGCCGCGTCCATTTTACATAACTCAGCATGTTTCTCAATCACCTGTGAGTACGGGCAGCGCCCAAAGATCACTCGCGGCCCCTCCGCGCCCGCCTCCCAATGCGCCTGATAATTCATTTCATTTATTTTTTCGACCAGCAACGCAAGCCTTTTTGGGATGGGCAGATTTGCAAACTGCGCGGAATCCAACATGCGACTCGCAACCGCCTCCATATTTAATCTCGGGCCTGCCTCCGTCAAAAGGGCATTTGCCAGCGCTGATAAATTATCCCCCAACGCCGCCGCAGACAGGGAATACAACTTCTCAGGCCGTCCGCGCCCCTCGCGGTTGTTGACCGAAACGAACTCCACCCGCCCATCTGATTTCAACACCGACAAATGATGCCGCACATTCGGCGCGGACATTTTCAACGCGCGCGCAATTTCCCTTGCCGAGGCGGAGCGGGTCTTTTTCAGGTGAGCGAGAACTTTTTGTCTGGCGGTGAGCATATTTATCTCCAGCGTACCACAAGATACTTGCCCTGAGTTTATCGAAGGGTATCTTGCGAGTAACAATATTGGCTCATGTGTAAGGAGTGTGCAAGCGATTGGCATCGTATCAAAATTCTTAATGCGAATGCCGCGAATTCAACGAATTGCGCGAAAAATTCGCGTGATTTGCCTGATTTGCGTATTTCGCGTTTTGCCTTTCGCACAGAACACAAAATACAAGCAACGGTACAAAACGGGCAACAGCGGAGAAAATATCCATCGAAACAGAATCAGCCATCCGTTAAGAAAGAGGCGGAGCTTGTCATCCATCCAGCGTGATTATACTCACATCTTTATTTTCGCAAATATATTTTTGCATAATTCAATTGACTTATCCCCCCACCCTGCTATAATTCGCGCTTGTGATGGAACACACTGACAACTGATAACTAATGACTTTAAACTGGGAATCCACCTACGCAATCGCAATCGAACTTCGCCGCCAACACAAAGATGTAAACATCGAAGAAGTTTCGCTGGGGCAAATTTACAAATGGACGCTTGAACTTTCGGAATTCGAGGATGACCCCGCTCTCGCGAACGACGACATCCTGTACGCAATCTATCAAGACTGGTTCGAGGAGAACATTCATGGAAAATGAAAAATTAAGTTTACCGAACTACAACATCCCCGAAGACCTGGAAAATGTTGTAGCCATCACAACGATCGACCGCCTGTATAACTGGGGGCGGCGTTCATCTGTGTGGCCGTTGATGTTCGGCCTGGCTTGCTGCGCCATCGAAATGATCGCCGCGCAAACCGCCCGCTACGACATGGCCCGCTTCGGCATGGAAGTGATGCGCCCCACCCCGCGCCAGGCCGACATGATGCTCGTGTCTGGAACGGTCACAAAAAAAATGCTGCCTTCCATCATCCGCCTGTACAACCAAATGCCCGAGCCGAAATATGTTGTAGCCATGGGCGCGTGCGCTTCGAGCGGCGGGCCTTTCAAAGAAGGCTACAACGTGGTCGCAGGCATTGATAAATTCCTGCCCGTCGATGTGTACATCCCCGGCTGTCCGCCCACCCCGCAGGCGCTCATCGCAGGCATGATCAAATTGCAGGAAAAAATCGACAAGCAATCCATCAAGAAAGTCCGCTGGTACGAAAAAGGCAAAGTGGATTCAAACTACGTGCCCATGCCTATTTTGGGACCTGACCTGATCGATGTGCGCCGCAATGCGGATATTAAACAAGCCGCCGCAATCAAGGAAGGTGCATAATGGCAACGCCTCTCACCGCGACCGTTGACCTGATTGCAAAATTCCCAGACAGTGTCACCGCTGATACACGCCCCGGCTACGGCGGCTTCATCGTCAAAAAAGAAAACCTCGTCGAAGTGGCCACCGCCATCCGCGACGAATTTGGTTACGACCTGCTCACCGCCGCCACGGGCGTGGACTACCTCGCCGAAAACAAAATGGAAATGGTCTACCATGCCTACAAAACCACTGGCGGCGCTGGTCTCATTTTCAGAGTTCAGGCAGATCGTGTTGATCCCGTTGAAATCCCGTCGCTCGTTGGCGTTTGGGCTGGCGTCGATTTTCAGGAACGCGAAGCATACGACTTGCTCGGCATCCGCTTCACCAACCACCCCGACCTGCGCCGCATTTTGATGTGGGAAGGTTACGAAGGTTATCCTCTCCGCAAAGATTGGAAGGAACCTTTCTTTGAAGAAGAAACCAAGCCTTTCAAGAGCCGCTGGCCTGATGGTCAACACACCTTTGCCGAGAACAAAAATCCCTTCCGCGATAACTTGAGCTTTCCTGAAGGTTTTGACCCCGAAGCCTACAAGCCTGAAAATGAAGATGACCTGTACGCATCTCTTGAACGCTTCCGTTCCAAGGGCGAAGATGACAGGTTGAAGACCGACCACATCGTTGTGAACATGGGCCCGCATCATCCGTCCACGCATGGCGTCCTGCGTGTGGCTGTCACCTTGGACGGCGAAACCATCACTGGCCTCAAACCTGTCATGGGCTACCTGCACCGCAACCACGACAAGATTGGCGAGCGCAACACCTATTTGCAGATCATCCCCTACACCGACCGCCTCGATTATTTCAACTCGATGAGCAATAACTTCGGGTATGTGACCACGGTTGAAAAATTGATGAATATCCCCGTAGCCGAACGCGCTGAATATATCCGCGTAATCATGGCGGAACTCAGCCGCATTCAGAACCACTTGATCTTTATTGGTATGTTGATGAACGATCTCGGCACAATGTACACACCGTCACTGTATGCCTTTGAAGAACGCGAATTGGTTCTCGACATTTTTGAAGCTGTCTCCGGCGCGCGCATGATGTGCAACTACTTCCGCTTTGGCGGTGTGGTACGCGATATTCCCGACTTTGCGATACAGAAGATCAAAGACCTCGTCCACGAACGCCTGCCCGCCAAGACAGACGAAATGGAACGCTTCCTGAATGAGAATGAGATTTTGGTTGCGCGTTTGAAGGGCATTCGCGTTCTCAACGCGGAAGACGCCATTCGCTACTCGGTAACGGGGCCTGTCCTTCGCGCCGCTGGCGTACCGTACGATCTGCGCCGCGCCGACCCCTACTCCATTTACGACCGCTTCGATTTTGATGTAGCCGTCCGCCACAATGGCGACATGATGGATAACTACCTCATCCGCTTCGATGAGATTCGACAGTCTCTGCGAATTTTGGAGCAGGCCCTCAAGCAAATTCCCGAAGGGCCGATCAACTCACAGAAACCACAGTATCAGGTTCGGGTCCCGGCAGGTGAAGCGTATGGTCGCATTGAATCACCCAAAGGCGAGTTGGCATTCTACGTTGTATCCAACGGTAAGCCGAATCCATACCGCTATCATGTGCGCCCTGCTTCCTTCGTCAACTTGCAGGCTGTCGAAAGCATGTGCATCGGCACAAAGATCGCCGACTTCGTTGCGCTTCTCGCAATGTTCGACATTGTGATGGGCGAGCTGGATCGCTAACAGGAGAATCAACTTATGTATGGAAAAGGCATTCTTAAAGGATTAAGTGTCACCTGGAAGCGATTCTGGGATACGTACACAGAAGACATTTCCTGGATGGTACGCGGCAAGAAACGCTACAACACCGTGGAAGGCGTGGCACACCGTTCCAGCAAAAACACAAAAGGCATCTTCACGGTTCAATACCCTGAAGAGCAGTTGATCCAGCCTGAGGAATTTCGTTATGTGCCCTTCCTTGTTTATGACGAAGGCGAAGAAGGCAGGAAGGAAGTCCGCTGTACCTCATGCGGGATTTGCGCGAAGGTCTGCCCGCCGCAATGCATTTGGATCGTGCGAACGAACGATCCTTCCACGGGCCGGCCTGTTCCTGTTCCGACAGATTTCTACATCGATATGGACATCTGCATGAACTGCGGCTTCTGCGCGGAATATTGTCCCTTCGACGCGATCAAGATGGATCACGATTTCGATATCGCATCCTACGAACGCAACGTGTACAACTTGAATAAATTACTCAAGCCAGCTTCTTATTACAACAGCATTCGCCCTGAGAATGCCGCCCGCGAAGACGAAGCCCGCCGTGCAAAAGAAGCGGCCAAAGCCGCCAAGGCTGAGGCAAAAACTGCCACAGCTTAAAAGAATTAAACACGAAGGGCACAAAGTATACAAAGGTTAAATGCCTTTTACTTAGCGCCCTTGGTGTACTTTGTGTTTAGAGGTTTTAATTAAATGACAATTACAAAAGAAGCCGTGCTCGCCGCTTTAGGCAAAGTGCAGGAACCCGATCTTGGGCAAGACCTCGTTACATTGAATATGATTCGCAATCTCGAAATCACAGGAGACAAAGTCTCTTTCGCGATCATGCTCACCACCCCCGCCTGCCCCTTCCGCGGAAAGATCGAGAAGGATGCAAAAACCGCAGTTCTGACAGTTGCAGGCGTCAAGACCGTCGAAGTCAAAATGGACTCGGACGTGCCGAATGATGGTCGTATGCGCGGATTGGTCAACATGCCCATCCGCAACGCGATTGCCGTAGGTTCAGGCAAAGGCGGCGTTGGAAAGTCCACCGTCTCTGTGAATATTGCCGTGGCGTTGGCATTGGCTGGCGCCCGCGTCGGCTTGCTGGATGCGGATATTTATGGTCCCAACACACCCACCATGCTCGGCGTGGACAAACTCCCCCCGCCCAATGGACAACGTCTCATCCCTGCCGAAGCGCATGGCTTGAAAATGATCTCGATGGGCTTGCTCGTCAAGCCCGGTCAGCCGCTCATCTGGCGTGGACCGATGCTCAACTCTGCCATTCGTCAGTTTTTGGGCGATGTGGAATGGGGCGAGTTGGATTACCTGATCGTTGACCTGCCCCCCGGCACAGGTGACGCAGCTTTGTCACTCGCTCAGGCATTGCCTCTCAGCGGTGCAGTGGTTGTGACTTTACCTCAACTCGTCTCCCTTGAAGATGCAAGCCGCGGATTGAACATGTTCAAGCAGTTGGAAGTTCCGATCCTTGGTGTAGTCGAGAACATGTCCTACCTTGACCTGCCTGATGGCACACGCATGGACATTTTCGGCTCAGGCGGCGGCGAAGAACTCGCAAAAGCCACTGAAACCACCTTCCTCGGACAAATTCCAATTGACCAAAACATCCGCATCGGCGGCGACAGCGGCAAGCCCATCGTGATCAGCCATCCTGACTCGGTGGTGGCAAAAGCCTTCACAGACATCTCGCAAAACATCGCCGCGAAAGTTTCAGTGGCGGCGCTCGGCGTAAATAACGCTCTGCCGATAAATATTGTGGAGTAAGAAAGAGGAAAGAGGAAAGACCTGACGAACGAAAGCGCGTCAGGTCTTTTTTTATTTCCCGCACCCATTTATTCCTCATTTCCTCCTCCTCCCTACGGTATAATTGCCCCCATGAACCCAAACATTATCGGTGTACGCTTTACCAAAATAGGCAAGGTCTATCACTTCAACTCCAACGCTGTGCCCGATGTGGGCGTCGGCGAGCACGTCATCGTGGATACTTCGCGCGGCAAACATCTCGGCGAAGTGGTACAGCGAGTGCAGGAAGCGCCTTCGCAACCCGAAGGCGGCTGGAAATCTGTAGAGCGGCGCGCCACCCCGCGCGACCTGCTCCTCCAGCAATCATGGCAAAACAAACAAACCGAAGCCATGATCAACTGCCGCGCCCGCGCCTCGGAGATTGGCCTGAAAGAAGTCAAGATCATCGCCGCCGAATACAACTACGACGGCTCGCGCCTCGCCTTTCTGTTCAGCACAGAGAGCGAAGACAAAGTTGATTTGAAATCCCTCAAAAAGGATATGCACGAGTTATATCCAACCACACACGTCGAGATGCGGCAGATCGGTCCGCGTGACGTGGCGAAACTGCTCGGCGGCATGGGCGCTTGCGGCATTGAAACCCGCTGTTGCTCCAAATTCCTGACCGACTTCTCCCCCATTTCCATCAAGATGGCAAAAGAACAAGGCATCTCCCTCACGCCGAACGAAATCACCGGCATGTGCGGACGCCTGCGCTGTTGTCTCATCTACGAATACGAGCAATACGTGGAAGCCCGCAAAACCCTGCCCAAGCGCAACAAACGCGTGGTCACACCCAAAGGCGAAGGCAAGGTCATCGACATCCTGCCGATGAGCGACAAGATCATGGTACTCATCGAAAGCGGCACAGACCGCCCGCAGAGCATGACCTTCTCTCGCGAAGAAGTTGAACCGTGGGATGAACTCGAAGCCCTGCGCCGAAAATCCCAAGCCCCCTGTGACCGTCACGAAGGCGGCGGCTGTACCTGCGGCAAAGCCAAAAAATAGAGATTAGAGATTAGAAATTTCCCAATCTCTAATCTCTAATCTCCAATCCCCAATCTTCAATCCCCCCTATGACACCCGAAACCTGGGACACCCCCCAAAACATCCTCGTCATCCTCGCCCACCCAGACGACCCCGAATTCTTTTGCGGCGGGACTCTGGCACGCTGGGCACGCGCCGGGCACAGCATCACCTACCTGCTATTGACCTGCGGCGACAAAGGCTTCAACCCCACCACCCACCCAGAAATGACCCCCGAAAGCTTATGCGGGATTCGACATGCGGAACAAGCCAACGCCGCCCAACTGATCGGAGCCAACCCGCCTCTTTTTCTGGACCTGCCAGATGGCTACCTCATCCCAGACCTGAATCTCCGCCGTGACATTGTCCGCGAAATCCGCAGGCACAAGCCCGATATCCTCGTCACCTGCGACCCGCAAAATTTATTCGCCACCTACGGCATCAACCACCCCGACCACCGCGCCTGCGGACAGGTCGTCCTCGACGCCGTCTTCCCCGCCGCTGGGAACCTCGTCTATTTCCCTGAACTGCTCGCACAGGGCTTTCAGCCGCACATGCCAAAGGAAATCTGGTGCTCGCTCACGAACCGGCCCAACACCACCATCGATGTGACCGAAACCTGGGATATCAAACTCAACGCTGTTCTCGAGCACAAAACCCAGGTTCAGGATGCTGAAAAACTCATCGAGCGTTTCAAATCCCGCCGCGCCGAAGACAGCACAGAAGAGAATCCGCGATACGAAGAAAAATTCCGCGTGGTGAAGTATTCATAACCCTTCATCCTGAGCGGAGAACTGAGCGCACTTTGCGAAGTTCGTAGTCGAAGGACATTGCGAGAGCGCACTTTGCGAAGTTCGTAGTCGAAGGATATTACGTACGGCTTTCTCAAAGTCTGAAAATCTTTAACGCGAATGGCGCGAATGAAACGAATGGCGCGAATTTTTCTGTATTTTCGCGAAATTCACCCAGTTTGCGTAATTCGCGTTAAGCCTTTGCCATAAACTTGTAAAAGGGTCAAGCTACTTTGAGAAAGCCGTAGGACATTACGAAAGCGCACTTGCACCAGCGCGCAAATGCAAGTGTGACATACCCATATTATGAACATCATCAACGTCGGCTACCAGTCCACGAATTATTATGCGATAGATATCAAAGGCGGGAAATTGCTTGTTGACTGCGGCTGGCCGGGGACGCTTCCACAGTTTTCAAAAGAGCTCAAACGAAAGGGAAATTCGATTCAGGATATCAAATACCTGCTCGTCACCCACTTCCACCCAGACCACGCAGGCATGACACAGGAATTGAAAAAGCTCGGCGCCAAACATATCCTTTTGGATGTGCAGGCGGACTTCGTTCCTCAGATGACGGAATTCTTCAAAACAAAAAACCATCCCTACATCCCCATTTCAACGAATGACAGTATCAACTTGCAGGTAGGAGAGAGCCGCAAATTCCTCGCGGAGATCAACTTGCAGGGAGAAATCATCCACACGCCCGGGCACAGCGACGACAGCGTCACCCTCATCCTCGATGAAGGCTTTGCGTTCACAGGCGATCTGCAACCAGCTTTTATGCTGGCAGAAGATGATCTGATTTCGAGGACAAGTTGGGATAAAATCCATGAACACAGAATCAAAACCCTTTATCCAGGACACGGAAATAACCAGGAGAAATCATGAAAGATTTTCTGAAACAAGCCGAGGAGCTTTTCCCATACACTCAGGCCATGCGCCGCGACTTTCACAAGCACCCCGAACTCGGTTTCAATGAAATTCGCACCGGCGGAATTGTTGCCAAAGAACTCGAAGCCCTCGGCATCGAAGTGACCAAAGGCATTGGCAAAACTGGCGTGGTCGGATTCCTCGAAGGCTCCAAACCCGGGCCGACGATTTTACTGCGCTTCGATATGGACGCGCTCCCCATCACCGAAGAGACTGGCGCGGAATATTCATCCACCAACGCGGGCGTCATGCACGCCTGCGGACACGACGGCCACACCGCCATTGGGTTGACCGTTGCAAAAATTTTGAACCAACAAAAAGATGAACTGGCTGGCAATATCAAATTTTGTTTCCAGCCATCGGAAGAAGGAACCAACGGCGAGGATGTAGGCGGCGCGCTGATGATGATTCGCGACGGCGTGCTCGAAGGCCCCAAAGTGGAAAAGACCCTTTCCCTGCACGTGTGGAACGACAAACCCGTCGGCTGGATTCATGTTGCCAGGGGGCCTGTCATGGCTGGCGCAGAATTGTTCATCGTAAAACTCACGGGCAAAGGCGGGCATGGCGCCGCGCCCGACACCACCATAGACCCAATCGTATGCGCGGCGCAGATCGTCACCGCCCTGCAAACCATCGTCTCGCGCAACATCGAACCGCTGAAACCTGCCGTCGTCAGCGTCACCTCCATTCACTCCGGCACCGCCTTCAACATCATTCCGCAAACCGCCGAGATTTGGGGAACCATCCGCACCTTCGACCACGAAGTCCGCAAGCGTGTGCTCGAACGTTTTGAACAGATCGTGCGCGGCATGGCAACATCCATGAACTGCGAAGTTGAAATCACAATAAAACAAATCACGGCCCCCGTCATCAACAACGAGGAAGTTGCCGCAAGCGTTTTCAATTCGGCGCAGGCGCTCTTCCCCGCCACCGAGATCGCGTCCAACTCCTACCTCACCATGGGCGCGGAAGACATGGGCTACATGCAGGAAAAAGCCGACGGCTGTTACTTCTTCATCGGCTCGGCCAACGACGAAAAGAATCTCAACTACAACCACCACCATCCCAAATTTGATTTTGACGAACAGGCGCTGATCAAAGGCGTGGCGTTGATGTCTTCCGCCGCTTCAGACTTGTTGAAATAAAAAACATCGCCTCATTCTTAACTGATAATTGTGTGCATTTCAATGGAAATTCTCTACTCTGAATCAGTGAACACTTAAACCATGAAACACAAACGAAATTGGGCAATCGGCATTATTTTGTCTGCAACAGCGGCATTTGTTGCGTTGCAAAATGTCGCCGCGCCAGCTCACAAAACTGAAACGCCCGATCCGCGCATCACGATCACAGCCCCAGTGGATACTTCAGGCAACTGCGCATACATGTGGGCCTATCAAGACGACCCCGAATTAACCGTAAAAGTTGACGAAGCGATCCGTCAACTTGACCCAACCGCCAGCGCCAGCGCCCAACAATTCGGCGAAGACTGCGTCTACGCCGACGGCCACTCCACCTTCGGCGCGATGGAAACCGATTTTTATGTCCATCTCACCATCATTGACCTGGCAGATAATGAACTGTTTGGAAATTGGATGGCGCAAGTCATGACGGTGATCACACAGATTCCGCGCGGAGAATTGCAGGGGAATTATGGTTTTGTGGAGTTTTGGTTTAATAAAAGCGAAACAGAGCATCTGGTTGTGCGCGTGCCTATTCAGAAATATTTGAATGATGCGCAGGGAAAGACCGGGGTAGAGTTGCTCCAATTGTTCATCGAAACTCCTTAGATTAGGAGCGTTTCTTTATGTACACGGATGTCACGGACGCTTCGCGTACGGAAAAGAGCGGCTTTTATTCAGGACTTACGCAGTTCAAAATCTTTAGCCGCGAATTGCGCGAATTCCCGCTAATTTTTTTAATAATTCGTGCGAATTCGCGAAATTAGCGGCAGTTCTTTTGGTCTTGTGTAAGTCCTATATTAAATGGTTTCTTCCGTGAACTTCAGTCTAATCCGTGCTGTCCGTGTCCCAAAAAAGAGTTAAGAAACAGTCTCGTAACTGATCTCGCACTTCGGGCTGACTGCACAGCATCAGCTCCCTGCATTGAAAATCTACCCGCCTGAAAAGCCGCCAAATTGGCGGCTTTTTGTTCTGTTAGCCCAAAGTAGAAATGTCCCCTGAATTCCAAAGTAGAAATGTCACCGCCCTGCAGGGCGGTGACATTTCTACTTTTTTACCGCGAAGTAGGCAGAGGGTAATTGCGCCAGGGGTGATCAGGTGCGGGTTTGGC
>JACRLB010000030.1 GCA_016235445.1 Chloroflexota bacterium
CAAGGCTGTGCGCGAGATAATTAACGTATAATCTCAATCACCCACGCGGGGAAACATTATGTCCGATACCAAACGCTCACTCAAAGTCTTCCTCTGCCACGCACATGCGGATCGTGACCCCGTCCCACAAGGGGATGATATGCGCGGACTCTGCGCCCGCCTGACCAAAGATGGCGTGGACGCATGACTGGACAAAGCGAAACTCCTCCTAGGGCAGGGTTTCGGCAGGCTCAACCTACCAGATTGGGAATTGGAAATCCGCAAGGCTGTGCGCGAGAGTGTATAATTTGACAGGAGACAGTTGAGATGGCATCCTTTGAAATCATTAGCGACATCACAGACGTTGAAGTGATCGCCATCGGCAATTCCATTCGTGACTTGGAACGTCTTCGGGAACAATACGGCGATGGACGCTGGCGTAAGATGAAAGGAATTGCTCTCATCCAACTTTCAAACGGACATGTCCGCAAAGCCGAAATTCACTGGTACGAAGCGCATGGCATCGGACGAAAAGAGTTCAAGCGCAAAGGTTATTTGGAATAAAAAATATGACAACCACAAAATCCACCCCTCGTTTCGCAATCTGCGTGGACAACAGCGAGTATCCTGCTTCGCTGGAGTTGCACAAGATTTACCGCGTACTCCCTGATAAAGACGCGCAGACTGATGGCGACGTGCGTATCATTGACGAAAGCGGCGAAGATTATCTTTTCCCTGCTGATTATTTCATTCCCGTCGAATTGCCGCAGACAGTCATCCGAGTATTGAACAAATCTTACGCACACGCTCATGCCTGAAAAATAAAACGACGCGCCATAATGGACGCGTCGTTTTTCATCCTTCATCCTTTCTAATTCGTCCTTATGTCTTCCCGCCCCCTCAAAGTCTTCCTCTGCCATGCCCACGCGGACCGTGACCCCGTGCGGACTCTCTACACCCGCCTGACCCAAGACGGCGTGGACACATTGCTCGACAAAGCCAAACTGCATGGTGAGCGAAGTCGAACCATCCTCCCAGGGCAGGATTGAGAATTGGAAATCCGCAAGGCTGTGCGCGAGAGTGTATAATCTGCTGATAAGAGAAAGCAGGTAACTTATGACTACATTTACTATTACATTGCCCGATGAGAGAGTAAAGAAACTGCAAGAACTTGCGGAGCGTTTTCGCGTTGAGCCTGAAGAATTAGTGCGCGCTAGCCTTGAAGAGTTGTTGACCCGCCCGTTGGATGATTTTCAAAAAATTGTAGAACGAGTTTTGAGCAAAAACGCGGAATTATATAAACGGCTGGCGTAAATGCGGTATTTGACGGTGGGAGAGGTATTGGAAATATATAGCCGCGTGATGAATCAATCGGGTGGTTCGGTGGGAATTCTTGACCTTGGCGCATTAGAGTCGGCGGTCGCCCAGCCGCGTATGACCTTTAATAGCGAAGAACTTTACCCAACAATTATTGAAAAAGCATCGGCTCTTGGGTTTTCCTTGATTCAAAATCATCCATTTATTGACGGTAATAAACGAGCAGGTCACGCTGCAATGGAATCTTTTCTCATGTTCAACGATTATGAAATATCCGCCAGCGTGGATGAACAAGTGGAAATCATCCTTGGTGTTGCTTCGGGAAAAGTTGATCGAGTCGCTTTTACAGAATGGCTAAAAAGTCATGTTTTTGATTTGTCCTAAAATTCATCCTTCATCCTTCCTAATTCATCCTTATGTCTCTCCGCCCTCTCAAAGTATTCCTCTGCCACGCCCATGCGGACCGTGACCCCGTGCGCGGACTCTACTCCCGCCTGACCAAAGACGGCGTGGATGCATGGCTCGACAAAGCCATCAACTTGTATAATTGACACACTTCACGCAAGCTCAGAATCCGTTTTAAATCCGTGCATCCGTTATGACATCCGTTGACAACAAACGCCCTCTCAAAGTCTTCCTCTGCCACGCCCACGCGGACTGTGAACCCCGTGCGCGGACTCTACGCCCGCCTGACCCAAGACGGCGTGGACACATTGCTCGACAAAGCCAAACTGCATGGTGAGCGAAGTCGAACCATCCTCTCAGGGCAAGATTAGGAATTGGAAATCCGCAAGGCTGTGCGCGAGATAATTAACGTATAATCTCAATCACCCACGCGGGGAAACATTATGTCCGATACCAAACGCTCACTCAAAGTCTTCCTCTGCCACGCACATGCGCTGCCACGCCCACGCGGACGGTGACTCCGTGCGCGGACTTTACACCCGCCTGACCAAAGACGGTGTGGACGCATGGCTCGATAAAGCCAAACTCCTCCCAGGGCAGGATTGGGAATTGGAGATCCGCAAGGCTGTACGCGAAGCGGACGTGGTGGTGGTTTGCCTTTCAAAGCAATTCAACCAAGCAGGGTTTCGTCAAAAGGAAGTGCGTCTTGCTCTCGATACAGCAATGGAAAAACCCGAAGGCGAGATTTTCATTATCCCTGCACGCTTGGAAGAATGTGACAATCTCGAAAGTCTGAGAAAGTGGCATTGGGTAGATTTGTTTGAAGACGATGGCTATGAAATGCTCAAACGCGCTTTGAGGGCACGGGCGGATAAGATTGGGGGAGTGCGGCAAAAACATAAAGAAATTCAAGTTGACCCCTTGCTCAAAAAAGAAGAAATTAATAAAAAGAAATATATTGAAAACTCTGTGATTGATAGCTGGGTGGATTATATGTACACAGAGGTAATTCAAAAATTTAAAGTTAACCAGATTCGATCTTCTGTTCTTATCCTAATAAAAAAACTTCGTCAATTAATGGGTATATCTCAACGTCAGGACGCCCTAGATTTGATAAATAGAATTGAGAAAATTAAAAACAACCTTAGTCAGCATGAAATTACTGCTGAGGAGTCTTTTGTAATATCTATAGAGTGTGCAATAGCTGCATATAAGGTTTCCGAGTTTGATATGGCGAGAAAACTTTTGGTTGAAAGCGAGACATTTGCCACTAATTTTCTAAATAAAGGAATTTTATATTGGTTACTTGGCTGCGTTTATTGGCTTGATATTTCTGAGGTAGATAACGCCTTGCTGTTTTGGGAACGAGGTCTGGATGCGTTTGAAAAAGTATCTCGAAGTACAAATATAAGTTCATCTGAGGCTCAGTGGTTTTCAGTATTAGTTGAAGTACTGTCAACGGCTATTGGCAAGGTCGTTGAAAATACATGAAAGTAAATTTGTTGATGTAAATAAAAAAACTACTGATAAACGGGGATTTTCAATTTATCTTATATATCATCAGTTATAATCCCCCACGCAATCCCAAATCGTAAATCCCAAATCGGAAATCGTAAATGACGAAACCCTCCTCCTTTCAAGAAATCATCCTCAAACTCCAAGACTTCTGGGCATCGCACGGATGCCTGATCACACAGCCCTATTACACCCAGGTGGGCGCAGGTGGGGCGGTTCCGATAAATCAAAGCATCAGGCGGGTATAATAGCCAAACGGAATTGCACAGAACATGTTGAAAAATATTTCCCCAAATTGGGACGCCATCTACGCCGAAGAGACCCGTTTGTTGCGCGCCTTATCCCCGCAGGAAGGCGCGCGGCAATTCTTTGCGTTAATGGCGGAATTCCAACCATGGCTGCGGGAAAGCGAGTCGGTGTTTCGGAATGAACGCAATCAGGCGATGATTCAACTCCAGGCGCGGCTGGCAAGCCTGAACGTCAATAAACGCCATGAACGATCTGATTGATTCCGTTGTTGCCTTCCAGGATTTCCTGAAAGAAGAAGGCATTCCTGTCACAGCCATCGGTGGGATTGCTGTCGCGATATGGGGAGAGCCGCGCCTCACGCGCGATATTGATATGAAGGTTTTGGTATCGCGTGAGAACCGCGGTCAATTGCTGGCGATTTTGGGCGCGTTCACGCCTCTTCAAGAAGACTCGGATGAATCGTTTCGCCGCCTCGGGCTGGCGTTTTTCCGGGATTCCAACGGCGTTCGTATTGATGTGATGCTGGCAGATACGATTTTCGACGAGACCGCCATTGGGCGCGCCCGCGATATCGATTTCACTCCTGGAAAAAGTATCCGCGTGTGTACGGCTGAAGACCTGATTATTTACAAAATGCTCTCCACGCGCGCCAAAGACCGGGGCGATGTTGAATCCGTCGTTCAAAAGCAGGGGGATGCTTTGGATGATACCTATATCGAGAATTGGCTCGCTCAGTTTGAAGAAGCATTGGCAGACAGCACGCTGATTCATGATTTTCGCAAAATACGAACGAGATAAGAACTACGCAAACTAATAACTAATCACTGGTAACTGAAAACTATGCCATCCTCCTTCCAATCCATCATCCTCAAACTCCAAGACTTCTGGGCATCGCACGGATGCCTGATCACACAGCCCTACTACACCCAGGTGGGCGCAGGGACGATGAACCCAGCCACCTTCCTGCGCGTGCTCGGACCCGAGCCGTGGAACGTTGCGTACGTCGAGCCGTCTGTCCGCCCCGATGACGGGCGTTACGGCGAGAACCCCAACCGCTTCCAACTGCACACTCAGTATCAGGTCATCCTTAAGCCCGACCCAGGCAACCCGCAGGAACTCTACCTCGAGTCGCTCAAAGCCCTCGGCATCGACCCGCGCCAGCATGACATCCGCTTCGTGGAGGATAACTGGGAACAGCCCGCCATCTCCGCGTGGGGTTTGGGTTGGGAGGTCTGGCTCGACGGGCAGGAGATCACGCAGTTCACCTACTTCCAGCAGATGGGCGGCGTGGCGCTCGACCCCGTCTCGGTCGAGATCACCTACGGGCTTGAACGCATCCTCATCGCGCTCAACAATGCCAACGCCATCTGGAACGAGGAGTATGGCGCAGGCGTCACCTACGGCGAGATCCGCCGTCAGGAAGAGTTCGAACACTCCAAATATTATTTCGAGACCGCCGACGTCGAACGCGTCCGCGCCATGTACGACCTCTTCTCCGCCGAAGCCGACGCCTGTCTCGCGCAAGGTCTCATCGTCCCCGCGCACGACTACGTCCTCAAATGCTCGCACTGCTTCAATATTTTAGATACGCGCGGCGCGATCTCCGTTGCTGAAAGACAAGCGTTTTTTAGAAGAATAAGAGAACTTGCAAAGGGCGTGGCAGTAAGTTATGGAGAGCAACGCAAGGGGCTTGAATATCCGCTTCTTAAAAAGGATGAAGGCGGAAGGATGAAGGATGGAATAAAACCTTCAGCCCATTCATCCTTCATCACTCATCCTTCATCCTTTCTTTTAGAGATTGGTGTCGAAGAACTCCCAGCCTCTGATGTGGATTCCGCCTACGCGGCAGTTTCCACCCGTGTGCCGACTCTGCTTAAGGAATTGAATCTCACCCACGGCGACATTCGCTTCTTCACAACCCCGCGCAGGATCGTTGTTTCTATTGACTCTCTCTCCCCGAATCAGCCAGACCGCGAAGACCTCGTCAAAGGTCCGCCCGCTGACAAAGCCTTTGTAGGGCAAATTGCCAATTTGCCTGCCAATTTGTCCACTCCCATTGTCACGGGTCAAATTAGCAATTTGACCTACACGCCCGCCGCGCAAGGCTTTGCTAAAAAGAATGGCATCAAAGTCGAAGAACTTGAAGTCCGCGAACAGGATGGCGGCAAGTATGTCTTCGCTCTCGTCAAACAAAAGGGACGCCCAACTCCCGAAGTCTTAGCCGAAGCGTTGCCCAAACTTGTCGAAAGCATCAAGTTTGAAAAGTCCATGCGCTGGAATGATTCTGGCGTTTCATTTTCGCGCCCCATCCGCTGGTACGTGGCTCTGCTCGGTGACATGGTCATCCCATTTGAATATGCGGGAGTGGTCTCTGGCAACATCACCCGCGGCCTGCGTCCCTACGACTCTCCCGAAATCACCATCCCCTCCGCCGATAAATATTTCGACATCATCCGCGAAGCAGGCATCCTGCTCGACAAAGAAGAACGCAAAGCCTCCATCGTGGAGCAGGTCAACCAAGCCGCGGCTCTCATCGGCGGCGAAGCCATTATTGAAGATGGTTTATTGAACGAAGTCACCAACCTCATCGAAATGCCCACCGCCGTTATGGGTGGCTTTGACCCCGAATTTCTGCAACTGCCCAAAGATGTTTTGATCTCAGTGATGAAAAAGCATCAACGCTACTTTCCCGTTGCCAAAGCCAGCCAATTACCAATTACCAATTACCAATTACTCCCCCACTTCATCGCAATCCGCAACGGCGATGATTTACACATCGACACCGTCCGCGAGGGAAACGAACATGTCCTCGGCGCGCGTTTCGCCGATGCAAATTTCTTCGTCCGCGAAGATGTCAAACTTAAACTAGAAGAATATCGTCCCAAACTCTCCACGCTGACCTTCCACACCAAACTCGGCTCCATGCTCGACAAATCCGAGCGCATGTTGAAACTTGCCAACGAACTCGCACCCGCCTTCGGAATTACCAATCCCCAATTACCAATTACTCTCCGCGCCGTCCACCTCGCCAAAGCCGACCTCGTTACACAGATGGTGACAGAGATGACCTCCCTTCAAGGCATCATCGGCGGGGAATATGCCCTGCGTTCTGGCGAGTCTGCTGAAGTGGCGTTGGCAATTTCTGAACAATATCAAACCGTGCCGCAAAGCAAGATCGGCGTCGCGCTTGCACTCGCTGATCGAATCGATTCATTGGTCGGTCTCTTCGCCGCTGGGCTTGCTCCGACAGGCGCGAAAGACCCATTCGGTTTGCGTCGCGCCGCGATTGGCTTGGTCCAGCCGCTCATCGAACACGGCATGGATTTTGACCTCGCCCTCGTTGTCCAAAAGTCTGCAAAGACTCAGCCGCTTGAAGTCACTGCCGATGCACAGAAACAAATTCTCGAATTCATCGCAGGTCGTTTGAAAGTAGTTCTCGGTGACATGGGCTTCAAGCATGATGTCATCGAAGCCGTTCTTGCGGCGCAATCAACCAACCCTGCGGGAACTGTCCGCGCGGTGAAGCAACTGTCCGCTTGGGTGGGACGCGAAGATTGGTCATCCATCTTGGACAGCTTTGCGCGTTGTGTCCGCATTGTCCGCTCTGCAGGCGGCAACGCCCAGTCTTCAGTGATCAGTGAACAGTTGTTTATGGAAGCGGAGGAAAAGAATCTTTATAAAACCTTCAACCTTCAACCTTCAACCTTCAACAGTGTTGATGAATTTCTAAATACCGTTGCCGCCCTCATCCCATCCATCACCGCCTTCTTCGACAAGGTGCTGGTCATGGCCGAGGATGCGAAAGTGAAAGAGAACAGGCTTGGCCTGTTGCAAAAGATAGCGGGCCTCGCGAACGGCATCGCAGACTTGAGCAAGCTGGAAGGCTTCTAAACGAACATAATTTTCCCTAAATTAATCCAGCCACGGATTCACCGATTTGCACGGATAGCTTCAAAAATCTGTGTCAACTGGTGAAGTCCGTGGCTGTTTTTTTACTTGATTTAAAAACTCATCGTACGCGAGAAATTAATTTACTCACAAAAGCCTAATTTCAAATTAATACAAATTAGGACTATTTTTGTATAATTTATTCAAGGATTCGTTGCGGGGAAGTTTTGCCTGTTGACAGTAGTGTTTTGCTTTGGGCTTTTATGAATAAATTAGGCGGCCCGTCTTAACAATGCTGATAGACCAAAAGGAGAATAACCATGTCCAAGCGAGTTGTAATTGCCGTGTTGATCAGCCTGGTTGTGATCGCGGCGGCGTTCACCAGTGTTCAGGCATTGGGTGTCCTGCGAAATGCGGGGTCAGATAACGTTGCTTCCATGTCCGTTGATAATCGGGCATTGGGAAAAGCCAACATGCACGGGCTGGATTCGTACTTCTTCGATGATGGCACGGACTCAGGCCATGAGTGTGGCAAAGACCCAACTGTGGATTACTAACCCACCATAGAGATTGTTTCTTAACTTTTTTTGGGACACGGACAACACGGATTAGACTGAAGTTTACGGAAAAACCGCCGCTCTTTTTCGTGTGTTCCGTCACAACGTGCCCGTAATCCATGTACAAAAAGAAAGCGATAAGCACTTAAGAAACACTCTCTTAAGCCCAGACGAATTTCCTGCTGAAAAATTTAACGCCAAGCCGCCTGAACAAAGATGTAAGGTAATCATTGTCGCCCTTTCGTTTTGAAAGGGGAAGTCATATAATTCCAATATGGCAGAGCAGAACGGGAACGCCTTGCAACATGTGGAGCAACTCCTGCGTGAGGGCAAAAAGCAGGAGACGCTTCCTTTTCTGGCAGAGCATTTGCGGCAACAACCCAATTCGGCGCACGGCTGGTGGCTGCTTAGTTTTGCCCTCCCCGATGTGAAAAAAAAGATCGAATGCGTGGAGTGGGTTCTGCAAATTGACCCGAACTCAGCCCCTGCGCGCGCACGCCTCGAAAAGCTGAAAGGGAACGGGAATACTTCAGCTTTTGTTTCGCCTTTTGTGGAGGAGGCCGCGCCGCCAAGCCCTGCTCAACCTGCCAAACAAAAACAAAATGAACAGCCTGCCCCGCGCAGGAAAAAGAACAGCCGTATTTTTCAGTATGTTGCGCTGGGGGTGATGGGATGCCTGCTGGTGGGAGTTCTCGGCTTTGCCGCGGTGGTGATCGTGCAAAGCAGAGTCCCTGCCCAGCCGTTACAGCCTGTGTCTTTCACTGAAATTTCACTCCCTCCTACATGGACGCCAACCCCATCTGCCTCAGGCCTTGCCACTCAAACGCTTGTCTCGTTCGTTTCACTCCAGGCAACCCCCACTTTAACTGCAACGCCAACGAACGCTGTACCCAGGTCTCAAATTGGCCCTGTTGTTGGGTCTTATGCCCCCGACTTCACCCTGCTCGATATCAATACAAATGAGATGACCAGCCTGAGCGATTACGAAGGCCAGGCAGTCATCGTCTATTTTTGGACGACCTGGTGCCCGTTCTGCGAAGCCCAAATGCCCACAGTGGAAATGCTGTATCAAAGATATAAAGATGAAGGGCTGGTCATCCTGGCGGTGGATGTGGGGGAGAGCGTGGCGTATGCGCTTGATTATCAGGCAGGTCATCCCATGTCCTACGCGATCCTGGATGATGCCGGGCGGGTGGCATCTTCGCAATATCTTGTGACGGCCTATCCCACATACTACTTTGTGGACCCCTCCGGCCTGATCTCTTATATTCAAATCGGCATTTTGGATTATTGGGGGTTCGATGCAAAAGTGAAGACCATGCTCGGCCTGCCATAATCATATTGGTTCTTTACCGGGGGAAAGTTTGCCAATTTTGTAATTGCGTCTATAATCCAAGCACCCTATGTCTACATTAGATGAAATCAAATCCCGAATCGATATCGTCGACCTCGTCTCCGAGGCTGGCGTAAAACTGCGCCATGCGGGAAAGAACTACACGGGCTTTTGCCCCTTCCACGATAACAAGCATACGCCCGCCTTTGTGATCTGGCCCGAGTCAGGCACGTGGCGTTGCTTTGGTCAGTGCAACGAGGGCGGCGACATCTTCAAGTTCGTCATGAAGCGCGAGGGACTGGACTTCAAGGAAGCCATGCAAAAACTGGCCTTGCGCGCCGGCGTGGAAATAAAAGAATACCAGCGCGAGACCCCACAGCAAAAGGAAGCCTACGAAAACCTCCGCAAATTGCTGGAAGATGCCGTCGTCTATTACCGCACCCAGCTTTTTGCGAACAAGGATATTTTGACCTACCTCCGCGAAAAGCGCGGGCTGACAGACGCCTCCATCGAAACCTTTGGGCTGGGGTTTGCTCCGAGCGGCTACGACAACGCCTTGAAATATTTCACCCAACGCGGCTATTCGGGACAGGATTTAATTGATTGCGGGCTTCTCTCTGAACGCCAAGCTGACTCTGAGTCTCAATTCTCCAATCTCCAATCCCGCGTTTACGACAAATTCCGCAACCGCATCATGATTCCCATCCGCGATGAGAATGGGAAGATGGCAGGCTTCGGCGCAAGGATTGTGGACCCGAACGATATTCCGAAATTCCTAAATTCTCCCGAAACGCCGATCTTCTCCAAAGGTAGAATCCTCTACGGCTTGGACCGCGCCCGCAAACCCATCCGCGCCGCAGACCAGGCCGTGATCGTGGAAGGCTATCTCGATGTCATCGCCCTGCATCAGGCAGGCTACGAGAATGTTGTCTCGCCGATGGGCACAGCATTGACCGAAGACCAATTGCGCTTGCTCAAAAAATCTACGCGGCGGATTGTGCTGGCGCTCGACCCCGATGTGGCGGGTCAAAAAGCCGTACTGCGCGGGTTGGATGCCGCCCGTTCGGCGATGGATCGTGAAGGCGAATTCGGTTTCGATGCGCGCGGCTTATTAAAGAATGAAGCCCGCCTGCAAGCCGACTTGCGCGTTGCCACCATGCCCGATGACCTCGACCCCGATGAGATCGTGGCGCGCGATAAAGAGGAATGGAAGAATCTCATCGAGAATGCCAAGCCCATCGTCACGCACGTGATGGATTCGCTGGCGGCGGGGCAGGACCTGAACGACGCCAAGGTCAAGATTCAGATTGCCGCGCAGGTGCTTCCATTGATCGAAGACCTGCCCAATGCGCTGGAACGAGACACGTACCGTCAGGCGCTCTCGAGAATGTTACGGGTGGATGAACGCTCCTTGATGGGCAGGCAGGTTCAGGGTCCGGTATTGAGGCGCAGGCCGCGGGAGGCCGCTCAAGGCCCACGGGAGGAAATGTCCACTGTGGCGGTCAACCCCAGGTTGAAAATCGAATCGTATTGCCTGGGTGTTTTATTCCGCAAGCCCGAGCTGTTATATCGTTTGGATAGAAAGTTGGAGGAGGCGGGCTTAAGCCCGCTGGCGGCGGAGGACTTCGAGTATACTGACCATCAGTTGTTGTTCGGCGTTTTGAGTTTGGCGGTACAGCAGGATGAAAAAGACCATCAAAATTTTCTGGTGAGCCATTTGCCCGAAGCGCTGGAAGGCCTTTCAAAGGAACTGCTCGCGCAAACCGAAAAAGCCGACACCCTGCAAGATAAACTGCTCGATGAATTGTTCTCGCGATTTTTAGACCTGCGCCGCGCACACGCCATGATCAATGTAAATCAATTGCGCTTTTTGCAGGAGGATGAGCAACAGCAGGGCGGCGCAAATATAAAAACGTACCAGGAACAGGCCATTCAATTCACCCGCCTGCTGCATAGTTTGGATCAGGCAAAACGAAAGACAAGAAAATAGTTGAGCCGCTTTCTGGTTTGAAATTGATAACTTTTTTTGGGAAAGGAACCAATGCCCGCGAAAAGCAAACCGAAGACCCCGCCGAATGTGAAAACGGAAAAAGCTGTTCGGAAAATAAAACCGCAGGAAGCGCCGCTCTCGGTGGAGTTGGTTTTGGAATCCCTGGTTGAAGAAAACAATCACTCGATTATGGAGGATGCCATCGAGCCTGATGAATCTTTACTTGCCCAGCAGGAGGAAGAACTCGACGACTCTCTGCCTGTGCATTCGCATGAAGTTGTGGCTGAACTTTCGGAAGACCCTGTGCGCTTGTACCTGCGCGAGATCGGGCTTGTCAAACTTCTTGGCTCCGACAGCGAGTTTCGGCTTGCCACCATCATCGAAGCGGATCGCTTGATCGGCACGCTTCGCAAAATGAAACAGCGCAAAGGGGTTTCGCTTTCCGCCTCCATTTATCATTCGCTCATCTCGGATATTCTCACCTCGTGGGATCGTCTCATCGAAGATGCCGAGCGCATCGAACATGAACTTCCAGACCTGGCCTTGCTGGTCGCTGAATCCCAGTCGCTTCACGCGGGCTGGGAATTTGATTCCCCCTCCTACCTGCGCGCTTATCTGGATAACGGCCATTGGGGCGTTGACCATCTTTGGGATAACCTCGCCCGACATGCCTACTCGGTCTTTCTCAGCCTCTACCTGCTTCCGTTTAAATATGCAGAGTGGCTGCTGACGCATGTCCGCGAACAGCGTGTCTTCCCGTTACAGCGCACCATGTACCGCAATCTCCCCTCCGAAGATGAACTGCTCGCCGAAATGGACTCGGTCCACTCCCGCGCTGTGGATGCGAACCAGGCGCTCATCCGCGCGAATTTGCGTTTGGTGGTGAGCGTTGCCAAGCGTTATCTTGGGCGCGGCATTTCATTTTTGGATTTGATTCAAGAAGGCAACATGGGGTTACTGCGCGCCATCGGCAAGTTTGACCCGCGGCGTGGATTCAAATTCAGCACCTATGCCACCTGGTGGATTCGCCAGTCCATCAACCGTTCCATTGCCGAGCAGGCGCGCACGATCCGCATCCCTGTGCATTTGTTCGAGTCCATCTCACGGATTTTGCGCGCACAGCGGCATCTCACGCAGGTGTTGGGACGTGAGCCAAATAATGAAGAGCTGGCGCTGGAAGTGGGCTATCTTTCCGCGGCGGATGTGCAGGCGGTTATGCGCGCCCACGCCGAGGAACAGCCGATCAGCCTGGATATTCAACAAAGGCTGGATATGGCTTCGCAGAAGATTCATCGCGTACTGCGCTCTGCCGAGGAACCCGTCTCGCTGGAAGGTCCCGTAGGCGATGAAGATTCAAGCACGCTGGGCGATTTCATCGAAGACGAAGACGCGCCCTCTCCAATGGATGCCGCCGCGCGTGAGATGCTGCGTGAGCAGGTACAGCACGCGCTTGCCTCGCTTTCGGAACGCGAGCGCGAAGTGCTCGAATTACGCTTCGGCTTGAAAGATGGCAGGGAACACACCCTCGAAGAAGTGAGCCGCTATTTCGACGTCACCCGCGAGCGCATCCGTCAGATCGAGGCCAAGGCATTGCGGAAACTACGTCACCCCGCGCGGAGCAGGGAGCTGAGGGATTATTTGGGAGATTGAAGATTTCAAGTGACAGTCACCTTTAAGGTGACTGTCACTTTTTTTATTTATACTGAATTCGATTACATTGAGCTCATCATGACAAATATCATCAATTTTGTGAAATGTGGCACTTTTTCTAGCCTGCCAAAATCTCTTGTGATATACTTTGCCGAACGTGCCAGATTTCACGCATCAATGAGGTGTTAAACATGTTGGTGGAATATATTGCCATCGCGGTCATGATCGCGGTAGCCACTTTGATCGCTTTTATTGCAATTGGGATGGGGGAGTTGTTCGGACCGAAGAAAAAATCAGCAGCAAAAGACATGCCGTACGAATCAGGCATGAACCCATACGGCGAAGGGACGCGGCGCATGCCTGTCCGCTTCTATTTGATTGCCGTGTTGTTCATCCTTTTCGATATCGAAGTGGTGTTCTTTTTGCCATGGGCGATTGCCTTCCGCAAGCTGGGACTCTTTGGCCTGGCTGAAATGGTGGTCTTTATCGTCATCCTGCTTATCGGTTATGTGTATGCCTGGAAAAAAGGAGCGCTTGAATGGGAGTAGAGCAGAAACTCGGAAATATGGGCGTGGTCACCACCACGCTGGAGACAATGGTCAACTGGTCGCGGACGAATGCGATGTGGCCGATGTTGTTCGGCCTGGCTTGCTGTGCCATCGAAATGATGGCGGCGCAGGCTTCGCATTATGACATGAGCCGCTTCGGCATGGAGTTGATGCGCGCCAGCCCGCGCCAGTCCGATTTGATGATTGTGGCGGGACGCGTCTCGAAGAAGATGGGACCCGTCCTGCGCCGTTTGTACGACCAGATGCCCGAGCCGAAGTGGGTGATTGCCATGGGCGATTGCGCCTCCTGCGGCGGTGTCTTCAATAACTATGCCATTTATCAGGGCGTGGATGAAGTTGTGCCTGTGGATGTGTTTGTGGCGGGCTGTCCGCCGCGCCCCGAAGCGTTGATTCATGGTGTGCTGACGGTGTATGAAAAAGTGAAGGGTGAGAAGTTCAAGGATCTGGCGAAGGGATAAATAACGCTCCCTCACCCTAGCCCTCTACCCTACGGGCACGATGTCTCGAAGGGAGAGGGGACTCCCTTCCCCCGCAAAGCGGAGGGGAAGGGTTGGGGATGAGGGCGTGGAGTGACTATGGATAAAAAACTCGAACCAATCGTAAAAGCAGTGCAGGCCAAATTTGGCGCAACTCTCGAAGAATTTCGCGATGAAGTGCATCTGTTCGTGAAGCCCGAGCAGATCGTGGAGGCGTTGACTCTTTTGCGCGATGAACAAAATTTTGAATTACTCTCGGCGTTAACCGCGGTGGATTATTATCCTCAGGAGACGCCGCGTTTTCATGTCATCTACCAGCTTACGTCCATTGCGAAGAATCTGTCGGTGCAGGTCAGAGTCCCAGTAAACGGGAACAGCCCAAAGGTACAGACTGCGACGCGGGTTTTTGAATCCGCAAATTGGCGCGAGCGGGAACTGCTCGATATGTTCGGCATCGAGATCGAAGGTCATCCTGACCCGCGCCGCATTTTGATGCCCGAAGGGACGGAGGGGCACCCGCTCCGAAAAGATTTTCCGCTTGGCTATGAAGAACCGCAGTTCACTTTTAACTTCGATGAGATCGACCTGCGCAAGCCGTACGCAAAGGAATAATTATGGCACAGCTTGAAGAAGTCAGTATTGAGCAATTCAAACACCTAGTTTCCGAGCGGGCGTTGACGGGCGAGACCATGCTGTTGAACATGGGGCCTCAGCATCCGTCTACGCATGGGGTGTTGCGTTTGCTGTTGGAGTTGGACGGCGAGATCGTTGTCAACTGCATTCCCGATATCGGTTATTTGCACACGGGCATCGAAAAGAACATGGAAGCCAAGACCTACCAAAAGGCCGAAGTGATGACCGACCGCCTCGATTACATGAATACGATGGGCAATAACCTTGCGTATGTGATGGCGGTGGAGAAACTAGTGGATGTGGATGTGCCACCGCGCGCGCAGGCTTTGCGCGTGATTCTCGTCGAGTTACAGCGCATCGCTTCGCATCTCGTCTGGCTTGGCACGTCGGGGCTCGATCTTGGCGCGATGTCGATGTTCCTGTATTGTTTCCGCGAGCGCGAACAGATCCTCGATATTTTCGAACTGGTTTCAGGCCAGCGCATGATGACGACCTACATCCGCCCGGGCGGTGTGTGGCGCGATGTGCCTGTTGAGTTTGAAAAAGCAGTGCGCGATTTTCTCAAGACATTTCCGAAGCGGGTGGATGAATACGAAACCTTGTTGACGAAGAACCCGCTCTTTATTGACCGTATGGTTGCCATCGGCCACCTGAGCAAAGAGACGGCTCTTTCCTACGGGGTAACTGGTCCTACACTACGGGCATCGGGCGTCGATTGGGATTTGCGCAAGGCGCGTCCGTATTGCGGGTATGAGCAATATGATTTCAACGTGCCTGTCTTGCACGAAGGCGACACGTATGCGCGTTACCTTGTCCGCATTCAGGAATTTCGCGAATCATTGAAGATCGTGGAGCAGGCAATGAATAGATTGCCGCTGGGGCCGGTGCGTTCTGAGAATCGCAAATTCGTTCCGCCGCCGCGTTCAGAGATCGGCGTGAGCATGGAGTCGCTCATCCATCACTTCAAGTTGTGGACGGAAGGCTTTCCTGCGCCGAAGGCATCCATTTACAGCGCCATCGAATCGCCGCGCGGTGAGCAGGGTGTTTTTCTGGAAGGGGACGGCGGGCCAAAGCCTTTGCGTGTTCACTTGCGCACTCCCTCTTTTGATAACCTTGCTGTGGTTCCCCAGATCGTAAAGGGGCATTTGGTGGCAGATCTGGTTGCCATCCTGGCTTCCATTGACATCGTCCTCGGAGATATTGACAGATGAGCCTTCCCTCACCCCAACCCCTCTCCCTCAGGGAAAGGGGCAGGGGGTGAGGGAAGATAATGAGGTTTTATGTTATTGAATAAGTACCCGAAGGAAGTAAAACAAATATTATCCAAGTATCCGCCGGAGCATAAACGCTCGGCGGTGATGCCGCTTTTGTACCTTGCCCAACGCGAGGAAGGTTTCATCACCAAATCTGCCATGCAGGATATCGCGCAGATGCTGGAGATCACCGAAACTGAAGTCGCTTCCATCGTCGGTTTTTACTCGTTGTACCACGATGAAAAGGCTGGCAAATACCGAATGCAAGTCTGCACCGACCTGCCCTGTGCCTTGCGCGGCGCGGATGAATTTCTGAATAACCTGTGCGGTAATCTTGGCATCAAGGTCGGTGAAACCACGGCTGACGGCCTCGTCACTCTCGAAGGTGTGATGTGCCTGGCCGCCTGTGACAAAGCTCCCATGTTTCAAACGCAGGGACCTGACGGCATCGAATATCACGAGTTGATGACGGTGGATCGCACGATGGAATTGATCGAGGCGTTGAAGAAGGGTAATTCGTGATTGGTACTTCGTAAAATGCGAAGCGAAGATAGCAATGATTGACGTGAAGAAATTGGTCTCCCATTGGCGTAGCGGAGCATTATCCTCGTGGGACGATGCCATGTATTTGCTTGAAGGCAAACGTGTCATGTTGGGTATGTTCGCAATCCATCTTGCGTTGGAGAAAGCGATCAAGGCTCATGTCATAAAGCATACAGGAAATTTGCCGCCGAAAATTCATAATTTAATTCGATTGACGGAAGTGGCAAACCTGGATGTAAACGTTGAGCACAGAAAAGTACTTGCAGAGATCAACGATTTCAATATTGAAGGCCGCTACTCGGATGACTTGTTATCGCCTATTTCGCTAAAAGAGGCAAAGGTTATGTAAACCGCGCAAAAGGAACGCTTGAATGGTTAATAAATCTGTTGTAAAAATTGTCAGAAAATATTTGCACGCTGTATCTGATCAGGGTATTCCTGTGAAGATTGGCGTGGTATTCGGCTCTTCCGCAACAGGGAAAATGGGCAAATGGAGCGATATAGACCTGCTTGTCATCTCTTCCCGTTTTGATAGAAAACGCAAACGGAAGGATATTGATCTTTTATGGCACATTGCCGCCGATGTGGACAGCCGCATTGAGCCTATTGCAGTTGGCGAAAAACAATATAAAGAAAATAATAGCAGTTGGATACTTGAAGTTGCCCGCCGTGAAGGGCAAATTATTCCCCTGGCAGAATAAGAGACCTATGACACACATCCTTTTACGTCATCGTGATATTCCAAACATCAACAGGCTTGATGTCTATAAAAAGAACGGCGGTTTTGCCGCCTTCAAAAAAGCTGTGACCAAAATGCAGCCTGCCGAAGTAACCGACATTGTCAAAGCCTCCAACCTGCGTGGGCGCGGCGGCGCGGGTTTTCCCACTGGCATGAAGTGGTCCTTCATCGATAACAAGAACTGGCCGCATTACGTGGTTGCCAATGCGGATGAATCCGAGCCTGGCACCTTCAAAGACCGCGAGATCATGGAAGGTAATCCCTTCCAATTTTTGGAGGGACTTGCGCTCGGCAGTTATGCCGTTGGCGCGAATGTGGCTTACATTTACCTGCGCGGCGAGTTCTGGCAGGTGGCCGCCTTCCTCGATGAAAAGATCGCGGAAATGGAAAAGGCTGGCTATCTTGGCGAAAACCTTTTCGGCACAGAATACTCGCTGAAGATTTATACCCATCTCGGCGCGGGCGCGTACATCTGCGGCGAAGAGACAGCCTTGCTCGAATCCATCGAAGGCAAACGCGGACAGCCGCGTGTGCGTCCGCCTTTCCCGCCTTCGTATGGACTGTACGGCAAGCCGACCATCATCAACAACGTGGAGACTTTTACTAATGTGCCGATGATCCTCGCCAACGGCGCGGACTGGTACAAGTCTATGGGCACGCTGGATAGCGCGGGCGTGAAGGTCTTTTCGCTTTCGGGCCGCGTGCGCAAGCCCGGTAATTATGAATTGCCATTCGGAACGACCTTCCGTCAGTTGATCTATGAACATGCGGGCGGCGTGCAGGAAGGGCGGCCTGTCAAAGCGATCATGCCTGCGGGCGCATCCTCCTCTTTGGTGGTTGTGGATGATAAGGTACTGGACACCCCGATGGATTACGCATCCGTCCGCACGCTTGGCGCGGACCTGGGGTCTGCTTCCGTGATCGTGCTGGATGACACCGTGGATATTGACTGGGTCATCAACAAGACCATTAAATTTTTCAAGCATGAATCCTGCGGCAAATGCACACCCTGCCGCGAGGGTAATTATTGGATGAAACATCTCACCAGCCGCATTCATTCGGGCAACGGTTCAAAGGATGATGTGGATTTGCTTTTGAATGTTGCCAGGCAGATGCAGGGCAAGTGTTTGTGCGCGCTGGGTGAATTTTCCACGATGGCAGTGGTGACCGGTATCGAAAGATTCCCGCAGGATTTCAAGAAGGCTGTAAAAGAGTAATTTGTAATTGGTAATTTACAAATTACCAATTACTCCCGGAGAGATATGTCAAAACAGGTAACACTATCAATTAATGGAATAAGTGTAACGGTTCCCGATGGCACCCTGGTAGCCGATGCGGCAAAGATGGCGGGCATTGATATCCCCGTCTTTTGCCACCATCCCAAACTTGAGCCTGTCGGCATGTGCCGTATGTGCCTCGTCGAAATCGGCCGCCCCATGCTGGATAGAGCCAGCGGCCAGGTGGTGATGGAGAACGGCCAGCCCAAGATTCAGTTCATGCCCAAACTTGAAACCGCCTGCACCAACCGCGTTTCGGAAGGCATGGTCGTGATGACCGTTTCGGACAAGGCGAAGGATGGACAGAAGGGCACGGTTGAATTTTTGCTCACCTCGCATCCGCTGGATTGCCCGGTCTGTGATAAGGGTGGCGAATGCCCATTGCAAAACCTGACCATGCAATTCGGTCCGGGAAAGAGCCGCTTCATCTATGACGAGAAACTGCACTTCGAGAAGCAAGTCCCGCTGGGCGAGTTGATCTGGCTCGACCGCGAACGCTGTATCCAATGTGCGCGCTGTATTCGTTTTCAGGATGAGGTTGCGGGCGAGGCAGTGCTCGGCTTCGATGAGCGTGGACGCAATACCCAGATCGTTTCTTTATCTAACCCCGGGTTTGATTCTGTTTTCTCAGGCAATACCACCGACATCTGCCCCGTGGGCGCGCTGACTACTGCGGACTTCCGCTTTGGCGCGCGTCCGTGGGAGTTGAAGGCGCAGGCGTCCATTTGTACGCAATGCCCGGTGGGATGCAACACCACGCTCAACACCCGCCGTGAAGCGAAGGCTGGCGGCGATGTTGTGGTGAAGCGCGTCATGCCGCGCCAGAACGAAGAAGTGAATGAGATCTGGCTGTGCGACAAGGGACGCTTTGCCCATCACTACACCGAAAGCAAGAAGAGACTCGCCAGGCCGATGATCCGCAAGGAAGAAAAACTTGCGCGCGCCTCGTGGGATGCCGCGACAAAACTGGCGGCTGAGAATTTCGTTGCCAACAAAAAAGATTTTGTGGTGCTGGCTTCGGGCCGCCTGGCAAACGAAGACTTGTTCAACCTTAAGTCGCTGGCAGATCATGCGGATGGCACGGCCATTTTGTACTCTGACATGGGCGGCGGTGACCTGACCCAGTTGGTGGGTGTGGGCGCGGGCACGAACATCGGCAAGATGGGCGCGGGGGATGCGATCCTCGTGGTGGCGTCTGACTTATATGAAGAAGCTCCCATCTGGTGGCTGAGAGTGAAGCAGGCCGCTGACCGTGGCGCGACCCTGATCGTGGCGAACCCGCGTGAGACCAAGCTGGATAAGTTTGCGAAGTTCACCATCCGCTATGCGTATGGCGATGAAGTGAAGACGATCAACGATTTCAGCAGGAAGAGCAAGATCGCGGATGAATTTGCGAAGGCTAAGAATGCGATTGTGTTCTTCGGCAGTGAGGGACTGGGCTTGAACGGCTCGTCCACACTGGCTTCTGCCTGCGCCACTCTCTTGAAAGAGACGGATCATGTTGGCAGGCCAAACAACGGTCTGGTTGGCGTCTGGCAGAGGGCGAATGAGCAGGGCGCATGGGAAGTTGGTTTCCGTCCCGTGCCTGATTTGGAGAAGGCTCTTAAAGGAAAAGCGGTGTACATTGTGGGCGCGGACCCAGTGGGGGACGACCCGAATTTGGCGAAGGCTTTGAAGGGCGCGAAGTTTATCGCGGTGCAGGATGTTCTTGAAACCGCCACCACTGAAATTGCGGATGTGGTTTTCCCTGCCCAGGTTTATACCGAACGCGAAGGCACGTATATTTCCGGTGAACGCCGGGTTCAGCGTTTCTACCCAGCCGTTCCGCCATCGGGGGATGCGAAGCCTGATTTTGCGATCACCTCACAGGTTGCCAAACAGATGGGCGTTATTTTGGAAGGTTCGTCTGCTTCGGTGGTGTTCGATATTCTGGCAAACTCCATCGAAGGCATGGCGGATTTAAGTTATGCAAATCTCGCTGAGGTGCATGGTCAATGGCCGATTGTGGGGCGCGGTGACTTGTACTATGGCGGTACGACGTATGAGAACACGCAGGGGCTGGGTGTACAACTCGTCCCGATGGCTCAGGCTGGGGGAACGGTACGCATTCCAAAGGTCAGGAAGGAAGCGGCTCTTCGTCCCAAAGATAAGGAACTGATCGCTGTGCCCGTCACCAAATTGTATGATCGAGGTGTGACGATTAATCCCGCGCAGTTGTTGAACGAACGTGTGGGTGAAGCGACGGTGGCTTTGCACCCGGCCACCGCAAAGAAGATGGGGCTGGAAACTGGCGCGCGAGTTAAGGTAAGTTTTGACGGCGTGAATGGCGAAGCCCTGTTAAAGATGGATGATACGATTTCAATGGGTGTGGTGTTGGTGCCGCGCAGTATGGGCATGGCCATCCGTGAACCTGTGACGGCGCGCATCCTCCCGAAAGAGCGTCGGGACGGTGTGATACAAGGCGTGTCAGGGAAGGTGAAATAATATGGATTGGACGATCTGGCTTGAATGGGTTTTAAAAGGGTTTATCCTGTGCATGATTCTGCTGACAGGTTTTGCATACCTGACCTGGTACGAGCGCCGCGCGCTGGCGCGCATTCAGATTCGCGTGGGGCCGAATCGCGCAGGGCCGCAGGGACTGCTTCAGCCGATTGCGGATGCGGTGAAGTTGATCTTCAAGGAAGAACTTACGCCTGCGCGGGTTTATAAAGTTGTGTTCATCCTTGCGCCGGTGTTGACCGTTGTGCCTTCGCTTGTGCTGGCGGCGGTGATTCCGCTGGGTACTTCCTTTCATTTGTTTGGCCGCGAGGTCAACCTGTTTGTTGCGGATGTGAATGTGGGCGTGCTGTATATCATGTCCATCGCTTCGATTGCGGTGTACGGTATTGTGCTGGCGGGCTGGTCGAGCAATAACAAATATGCCATGCTGGGCGGCATTCGTTCTTCGGCGCAGATGATCTCGTATGAGCTTACGCTTGGGCTTTCGTTTGTGACGGCCATCATCATGGGCAATTCGATGAACCTGATCGATATTGTGAACGGGCAAAGAAGCCTGTGGTTTGTGGTGATTCAGCCTGTGGGCGCGTTGATCTTTTGGATCGCCACCCTCGCCGAAGTGAACCGTGCGCCCTTCGATATGCCGGATGCCGAGCAGGAATTGACCGCAGGCTTTCACGCGGAATATTCAGGCATGAAGTTTGCACTGTTTTTCATGGCCGAATACCAGAAGATGATCGTGATCTGCATGATTATGGCCACCCTGTTCTTTGGCGGCTACCTCGGCCCAGGCGTGGACAAGTTCCCCCTGCTTGGCCCTGTTTATTTGTTTGCCAAGGTGATCGTTCTGCTCTTTTTGATGATCTGGGTGCGCGCCACCTGGCCGCGTATTCGCTATGACCGTTTGATGTCTTTTGGCTGGAAGATCCTTCTGCCGCTCGCGCTGGCTGTGGCTTTTATCACTGCCACTGGAATTTTGCTGGCAGACCTGTACGAAAATCAGTTGTTCGTATGGAGCATTCCTGTTCTTTCGATCATCAGTTTACTGGTTGCTGTTGCCTTTATTTACCGCGACTTGAGGAGAAAATCTCATGGGCGTTTTTGATCCCATTCTTGAACTCTCGAAAGGCCTGGGCGAAACGCTTCGTTCCTTTCTTTTCGAGAAGACCGTCACCTATCAATATCCCGAAGAGAAGCGCCCCGTCCGTCCACGCTTCCGTGGGCGGCATGTCTTGAAGCGTTACGAAAACGGCCTCGAAAAGTGCATTGGATGTTCGCTCTGCGCCGCCGCCTGCCCTGCGGATGCGATCTTCGTGGAGGCTTCTGAAAATACGGATGAAAAACGCTTCTCTCCCGGCGAGCGGTATGCTTCCACCTACGAGATCAATATGCTCCGCTGTATCTATTGCGGCTTCTGCGAAGATGCCTGTCCCACTGAGGCCATTGTGCTGGGCGACAATTACGAGCTTTCGTTCACAGACCGCAGGCAGGCCATCTACCCCAAAGAGATGCTCCTCGAACCCGTCCCCACAGTGGATATGACCACTCCGCGCAAAGTGGAAGCGGGCGTGTTCAAACGCTCGGTGCCGGAGATGCAGGATGCAACAGATTAGGAATTAGGCATTAGAAATTAGGCGCAATTTCCTAATTCCTAATTTTCCAATTCCTAATTTTCCAAAGGTGCCTATGAATTCTGACTTGATTGTTTTTATCGTCCTCGCCATTGTCTCCATTGCAACCGCAATGGGCATGGTGTTCAGCCGCAATGCGGTGTATTCGGCATTGTTCCTCGTGCTGAATTTCGTCACGGTGGCGGTGTTCTATCTTTTGCTCGGCGCGCCGTTCATTGCCATGTCGCAGATCACCGTGTATGGAGGCGCGATCATGGTGCTTTTCCTGTTCGTGATTATGCTCCTCGGCGCGGAAAGTCTGGCCCCGTCGAAGGCATTGCCCTGGCAGAGACCCCTGGCTTTCACGCTCGCGCTCGTGCTGGTGGTGGAGTCGGTCTATTTGATCGTCTCCCGCGCCCAGCCGAACCTGGGCATCACCGCGCCCGACGCCTCGCTCAACACCATGGATAGCCTGCGCCAAATGGCCATGGAATTATTCAGCAAATATCTCCTGCCCTTCGAGGTCACATCCATTTTGCTGTTGGTTGCGATGGTCGGCGCGATTGTGCTGACAAAACAGGAAAAAAACGGGAGGGAATCATGAACACCGTACCTGTTGATTATTACGTTATCCTCTCCGCCGTTTTATTTACGATCGGGGCCATGGGCGTGCTCATCCGCCGCAACCCGTTGATCATTTTCATGTCCATCGAGTTGATGTTGAATGCGGCCAATCTCGTTTTTGTGGCTTATGCCAGCGTCTTCCAATCTTTCAGCGGACAGATATTCGTGTTCTTCGTCATCGCCGTGGCCGCCGCGGAGGTGGCCGTGGGTCTCGCGTTGATCGTGCAGATATTCAAAGCCAAGAAGAACATCAATGTTGACGAGTTGAATTCCTTGAAGGGATAAAAGTAAAACGTAATTGGTAATTCGTAATTACCAATTACTAATTACGGAGAACTTATGCACTTAAGCGAATCAATCAGTTCAGGTTTTTTCTTCCTCGCCCCGTGGCTGGTCTTTGCGCCCGTCACTGGCTTGCTGATCAATTTGATCTTTAGCAAGTCGTTCAAATTCAGCGAGAACATGGTCGGCGCGGTTGCGAGCCTTGCTTCGGGCGCGGCGTTCATCGTCTCGGCGCTGTTGGCGTATTCGGTTTCGCTCAATCACGGCGAAGCGGTCAGCGTCCCGTTCGCGCAATGGATTCACATCGGGACCCTCCAACTCGATTGGACCTTCCGCGTGGATTCACTCTCGACCACGATGATGCTCGTCGTCTCGGGCGTCGGGACTCTCATCCACATCTACGCGATTGGATACATGCACGAGGATGTCCGCTTCAAGCACGAAGAGGGACGCTTCACCCGCTTCTTCCTCTTCTTGAACCTGTTCATTGCAGCGATGATGATTCTCGTCTCTGGCGACTCGTACATGATGCTCTTCGTCGGCTGGGAAGGCGTGGGGCTTTGCTCCTTCCTCCTCATCGGCTTCTGGTTCGAGATGGACACGCTCGCCCGTCCCTCGTGGGCCAACTCCAACGCCGCGAAGAAAGCCTTCATCACCAACCGCGTCGGCGACTTCGGTTTCCTCATCGCGGGCTTCCTGATGTTCTGGTATTTGGGAAACAGTTTTCAATTCGATAAAGTATTTGAAGCCGCGAAGACTGCGCCCCCCGAAATAATTGTCGCAATCACCTTATTCATGCTGATCGGCGTTGCGGGTAAATCCGCACAGATTCCGCTTTACATCTGGCTTCCAGATGCGATGGCTGGCCCGACGCCAGTCTCAGCCCTCATCCATGCCGCCACGATGGTGACGGCGGGTGTGTATCTCGTTACCCGTTCCGCTCCGCTGTACACGCTTGTTCCGCAGGCGCAATACATCGTGGCGATGGTCGGCGCAGGGACGGCGCTCTTCGCCGCGACGATTGCCGTCGGTCAATACGATATCAAGAAAGTTCTGGCTTACTCCACCATTTCCCAACTTGGCTTCATGGTTGCCGCCGTTGGCATGGGCGCGTACGTGGCTGGGATGTTCCACCTGATTACACACGCCTTCTTCAAGGCCTTGCTCTTCCTTTCTGCTGGTTCGGTCATTCTTGGTTTGGAACGCGGGCATCATGCACATGCTCATCATGCTGCTCATGATGACAACGGAAAAAAGAAGAAAGAAGGAAAGAAGAAAGAAGAACATGGTAACCACGATGACCACGGTGGTGTTGAGCATGGCGAAACATTTGACCCTGGCGATATGCGCAACATGGGTGGGATGCGCAAGACCATGCCTGTCACATTCTGGCTGTATATGATTGGCACGCTGGCTCTCGCTGGCATTTTCCCATTCGCGGGTTTCTGGTCGAAAGATGAAATTCTGCTCGATGCAAGCCTGCACTTCTCCAGCGTCTACTGGCAGTTGACCATTGCCGCATTCTTCACGGCCTTCTACATGGGGCGCCAGATTTGGATGGTCTTCTTCGGCGAGGCGCGCACCGATGCCGCGAAGCACGCGCAGGAAAGCCCAAAGGTGATGACCCTGCCCCTCGTCGTGCTGGCAGTTCTCAGCGTAGTCGGAGGCGCGTTAAATCTTCCCTTTGAAGGTTTCCACAATCTGACCCATTGGCTCAGTCACACACTTGGCGAAGTCGAAGGCCTTCCGCTTAATGTACCAGTCGCTGGCATATCCACAGGTTTAGCTTTGCTCGCCATTTTGATTTCGTGGTTCATTTATGGACGCAACCCATTGAAAGTGAATCAACCTGACCCGCTCAAGAAGCCGCTGGGTTTCATTTTCACGGGCATGGAAAACAAATGGTTCGTGGATGAAGGATATTTTGCCGTCATCATCAACCCGTTCAAGAAGATATCTGCCTTTCTTGCGGATGTGATCGACTGGCGCTTCTGGCATGACTTTGTGCATGATACGGTTATTCTGGGAACGTACAACTGGCTGAGTGAGATCGCGCTGAACGAATATGCCGATCAAAAAGGCATCGATGCATTCGCCAACTGGCTCGGCGATGCAACACAATCTGTTTCAGCGACATTGCGCAAATTGCAAAATGGATTTGTGCGTTCGTACGCGCTCTCGGTTTTATTAGGCGTGGTTTTGATTTTAGGATATCTCATCTTTAAGTAGTTGCACGTTGAAGGTTCAAGGTTCGTAACTTGTAACCTGTAACTTGTAACCTGCAACGATCTTGCATTCGAGGATAGAACATGGAATTTCTTTTGCAACCTCTTACTCTCCTGACCTTCTTCCCGCTCGTGGGAGCGCTCGTGATTCTCTTTATGAATTCCGAGATGAAGACCGCCATCCGCTGGGTCGCGCTGGTCACCTCGCTGATCACCTTTGGCATTTCGTTGTGGACGCTTTCGATGTTCAACGCATCGAACCCCGACCTGCAACTGGAAGCCAAATACCCGTGGATCGCCGTGGCTGGCTGGAACATCTACTACTATCTCGCCGTGGATGGTTTGAGCATCCTGCTTGTTTTGCTCACCGCCTTCCTCACGCCGATCTCCCTGCTCTCCACATGGACTGCCGTCGAAGACCGCGTGAAGGACTTCATGATCTTCTTCCTGCTTTTGGAAGTGGGCATGATGGGCGTCTTCCTCGCGCAGGACCTCTTCCTGTTCTACATCTTCTGGGAATTCACACTCGTTCCGATGTACTTCCTCATCGGCATCTGGGGTGGACCTCGCCGCATGTACGCCGCGGTCAAGTTCTTCCTTTACACGATGGCGGGTTCCATCTTGATGCTGGTCGCCATCTTGTTCCTCGGCATCCAAACCGACACCTTCAACATCCCGACCATGCTTGTGCGCCTGCCTGATTTGTACGCCACAACCATCATCCCGCAGACTCAGATGCTTCTCTTCATTGCATTCGCCGCCGCCTTCGCCATCAAAGTTCCCATGTGGCCTCTCCATTCGTGGCTGCCCGATGCCCACGTGGAAGCGCCCACCGCTGGTTCTGTCATCCTTGCTGGCGTTTTGCTAAAGATGGGAACTTACGGTTTCCTGCGTTTCAATATTCAGCTTTTCCCTGACGCCACCGTAGCCGCCGCCCCGTGGATCGCGCTCCTCGCGACCATCGGCATTATTTACGGCGCGGCAGTTTCCTATGCCCAGACGGATGTGAAGAAGCTGGTTGCGTATTCCTCCGTCAGTCACCTCGGCTTCGTGATGCTTGGCTTGTTCGCGCTCAATCCTCAGGGCGTGGCAGGCGCCATTTTGCAAATGATCAACCACGGGTTAAGCACGGGCGCGTTGTTCCTCCTCGTCGGCATGATCTACGAACAGACTCACACCCGCGAGATCAAAGTCTATGGCGGGCTGTGGAAGATCACCCCGATCTTCGGCGCCGTCATGCTGATTGCATCCCTCTCTTCGATGGGTTTGCCCGGTCTCAACGGCTTCGTGGGTGAGTTCACCATTTTGCTTGGCGCGTTCGGCTCGAAGGCCATTGGCAATCCGTGGTACGCGGGCATTTCCGCCATCGGCGTCATCATGGCGGCGGTCTACATTCTGTACATGTTCCAAAAAATGTTCCTCGGCCCCGCGGGCGAGATCACGCAACACCACGAACTCAAAGACCTCAACTGGCGCGAGATCATCACCGCCGTACCACTGATCGTTTTCATGTTCTGGATCGGCCTCTACCCCGCGCCGTTCTTCAACATCCTTGCACCTGCGGTTGAGAAACTTTTATCCGCTTTGCCGCTATAAATACAAATTACCAATTACTAATTACTGATTACCAATACTGGTAACTGGTAATTTGTAACTGGTGATTGGAGCGTTCATGACGCAACCTCAATTTACAGACTTCTACACAATTCTCCCGTTCACCATCCTCGTCGTATGGGCATGTCTGCTTTTGCTGGCAGACCTGTTCATCCCGAAAGACCGCAAAGGCATTACCGCTTTTCTCGCCGCCTTCGGCCTGGCGGGGACAATGGGCTACGCCATCACCCAGGTCGGCTTATCGAGCATGGGTTTTAGCGGCATGGTTTTCCTGGACGGCTTCTCCACCTACGCCAACATTCTCCTGCTCATCAGCGGCCTGCTCGGTATCGCCGTCGCGTACGGCTACAACCAACGCATGGGCATCGAACGCGGCGAATACTACACCCTTCTGCTCTTCAGCGTCAGCGGCATGATGCTCATGGCGCAAGCCGCCGACCTCATCATCGTCTTCCTCGCGCTCGAACTGCTGTCCATCCCGCTCTATGTTCTCGCCGCATTTACCCGTAAACTCGAATCGGAAGAAGCGGGCGTCAAATACTTTTTACTCGGCGCATTCGCTACTGGATTTGTCGTCTACGGCACCGCTCTCGTCTATGGCGCGACGGGAACCACATCCCTGACAGGCATCTTCCTCTCCGCCTCAAATGGGACCTCCGGCCTGCTCCTGACCATTGGGGCCGCCCTCCTCCTTGTCGGATTCGGCTTCAAGGTTGCCGCCGTTCCCTTCCACATGTGGACCCCGGACGTGTATCAGGGCGCACCCACCTCGGTGACAGCGTTCATGTCCTCGGGCGCGAAGATCGCGGGCTTCGTCGCCTTACTGCGCGTGTTTGCCACAGCCTTCCCTTCCATCTCCGCAGATATGACCGACATTCTCTGGGCCATGTCCGCCATCACGATGATCGTCGGTAACTTCATCGCCATTTCACAGACCAACATCAAACGCTTGCTGGCGTACTCGTCCATTGCGCACGCGGGATACATCCTCATGGCCTTTGTGCCGTACGGCAACAAAGAAGTCATGTCGATTTCAATTGCGGCTGGCTTGTTCTACCTGCTAACCTACGTGCTGACGAATTTCGGCGCATGGGCGGTTGTCATTTCCCTTGAAAAAGCTGAAGGCAACCCTTCGACAGGCTCAGGGCAGCGTGGACTCGAACTCAGCGATTACTCCGGCCTTGCCAGGAAATATCCCGCCCTCGCCGCCGCCATGGCCGTCTTCATGCTTTCGTTCATCGGCTTTCCGCCCACCCTCGGCATGGTTGGCAAATTCTACCTTTTCCGCGCCGTCATCGCAGGCGGATTCAACGGGCTGGCTATCATTGGCGTTGTCACGTCGCTTGTCTCTGCATATTACTACCTGCGAGTTGTCGTCAATATGTATTTCCGTGAGGGTGATCCCACAATCGAGCGCGAGCCTGGGCTGGCCTTTACCACCATGGTCACAGCCGTTGCCACGGTGGCGCTGAGTTTTGTCCCACAATGGTTGTTCCTGCTGGCAAGCACTGCGTTGTTGAAATAATTTATTGACACTCTTTTTCTTTGCGGTATAATACCGTCCGCAAGTTAAAAGAATGGCCCCGTAGCTCAATGGCAGAGCAGTTGCCTCTTAAGCAATTTGTTGAGGGTTCGAGCCCCCCCGGGGTCACCAAAATCTCGACCTGGATAAACAAAAATCCCCACTACGGGGGTTTTTGTTTTATAGGCCTTTTGAATATCCTCAAAAGATTTTTCCTTTGTGTCCTTTTGTGACTTTCGATGTTAAAAAAATTATTTATTCACCTTACGCAGTTTCTCTCCCTCATCCCCCGCCCTTCCCCCGAAGGGGAAGGGAGTCCCCTCTCCCTTCGGGAGAGGGTAGGGTGAGGGCGCGTAAGGTGAGTTATTTAAACAAACCCAACACCCACACGATCAGCGGAGCCACCGCCAGCGCAGGCAGGAAATTCCCCACGCGGATCTTCTTGATCTCCAGCAGGTTGCTGACGGCCAGCCCCACCAAAATCACCCCGCCTGTTGCCGTCATTTCGTTCATCATCGCCTCAGTGACAATGGCGCTTAACTGCCCAGCCAGCAGGCTGATTCCACCCTGATAGATGAGGATAATCACCGAGGAGAACATCACCCCAATCCCCAGCGTGGATGCGAACGCAATGGACGCGAATCCATCCAGTGTGGATTTTACAGCCAGCAGGTTGTAATCGCCTGTCAAGCCGTCTTGAATCGAGCCGAGGATTGCCATGGGGCCAATACAAAAAAGCAGGGACGAAACCATAAATCCACGCACGAAGCGGGAGCTTGCGCCTGTCTCTGCATCTTGCGAGAAACGTTTTTCGAGAGTCTCGCCGAGAGATTGCAGCCAGTCTTCGATGCCGATCCATTCCCCAAGCAATGCGCCGATGATCAACGCCCCCAGCACAATCAGCGGATTTCCACTTTTGAGAAACATTTGCAAACCCATCGCCGCAGTGAAAAGCCCCATGCCCGCAATAACGGTGCTCTTGAACCGTTCGGGGATGCGTGAACCAAAAAACAAACCAATCGTCCCGCCGATCAATATGGTAGCGACATTAATAAAAGTGCCTGTCATGTTTATCCTTTATGTCACACTTGCACTTGCGTGCTGGTGCAAGTGTTGTGAGGCGGCGCTTTTCCGCCGACACCTGCGCCGCGCGCCAATGCGGTGAGCATCTCCGTTTTATACAAAGTATTGGCTCATGTGTAAGGAGTGTGCAGGCTGAATGCTCGGACTTTCAAAGAGCAAAAAACTTAACGCGAATTTTCCGAATGAGGCGAATGACGCGAATTTTTTCGCGTCATTCGCCCAATTTGCGTAATTCGCGTTAAAAGGTTTTGATCTATTGTCCAGAGTCTACACATCAGTCAAGTGTATTTACGGCTTTGCCAGCGAAGTCTTCCTCCCTGCATTTTGATTCTCCAAAATTTCAAGCACAAAACATAAAGAAGATAGCCTGTTCAAATAACGCTGTAAATCCGGGTTGGATACTTCCTCTTCATCGAAGAGACTCACCACACGCCGTTCCGCGCGGCGGATTATGGCACGCGCCATCGAGAGCGCCGCGCCGCCCAGCGTATCGCCAGGCAGGATGAATTCCTTCGGCATCTCGATCAGCGTGCTGATCTCATCGGTCTGCTGTTCCAACCATTCAACACGTGAGGAGTCAATGAAATGAAAACGCGCAGCGTTTTCCGGGGTGGCCGCCACTTCCGCCATCAGCTTGTATAAATCTCGTTGGGTTTCGAGCAGGATGGGGGGAGTCGGATGCGCGGTGCATTGTGCGCGGGCAAGTCCCAACGCGGCAGAGGCTTCATCCAGCGCGCCAATCGCCTCCATGCGGGCATGATATTTTGGGACGCGGCCCTCGCCGAGCAAACCTGTCGTGCCGTCGTCGCCTTTTGCAGTGTAAAAAGTCATGTGCGCATTATAACCACTTAACTCAGGCCTCGCGTATAATTTAAAAATGCTTGTACCCATTCACGAAGAAATAACCCGCGAAGCGCTCAGCCCGCACTTCAGCCCGCGCGCGCTCGAGATCATCATCGCCGCCAACCTCAAACAGGATACGTGGCGTGGGCAGATCGGCCATGACGAATTTCACTACGACAACAACGCCATCGACAAAAGCAACCGCTACATCAACGAACAGCGCGGCTATGTTCTTGCCACGCTGATGACTCGCGGCATCCTTTCGGCGTGGATCGCATTTGGGAGATTGATCCACACCACGCAGGATTTCTACGCCCATACGAATTACATCTCGATGTGGTTAAGCCAACACGAAGACACGCCTCCGCCTCCGCCTGAAATTGATCCTGTTCAAAAGGACATTCTCCACAGCCCGGGCCTTCGCTCCGGGAAAATCTACCTCCCAATGGACGCGTTGTACTTCGTGCCGTTTCTGCGTGAATTTTCGCTAACACTTTTACCGCGCGACTCACACGGGCACATGAACCTCGATTCGCCTCAGCAAGGCCCAAACTTCGCCTACGCCCGCGCCGCCGCCGTCAAACGCACGCAATATGAATTCGAGCTTTTGCAAAAATTACTCATCCCTGAAATGTTCTCGCGTTTTGTGGATAAACAGACGTCATGAAATCTCGGAGTTCAACTCCGAGATTTCATGACACTCCTCCAAGAAAGGTATAATCAAAATCATGGATACAAAAACTCAACTTAACGAATCAGTAAAAGACGCCATGAAAAGTGGCGACGAAATCCGCAAGCGCACCCTGCGTATGGTGCTGGCCGCCATCAAACAGGTGGAAGTGGACAAGCAGGCCCCGATGGAAGAACTTGCCATCACAGGGTTGATCCAAAAAGAGATCAAGAACCGCCGCGAAGCCATCGAAGAGGCGAAGAAGGCCAACCGCCTCGACCTGATTGACGATAATGAAGTCGAGATCAAAGTCCTGGAGGTCTTCCTGCCCAAAGCCATGCCCGCAGAAGAATTACGCGCCCTTGTCCAGGCCGCCATCGCAGAGACGGGCGCCTCCGCGCCGTCGGACATGGGCAAGGTGATGAAGATCGTCATGCCCAAAGTGGCCGGGCGCGCCCCCAACGATCTGATCAGTTCAACCGTCAAAGAATTGCTCATCAAGTAAAACGTATTCATAAAGTGACAGTCACTTTATGAATAACCTTTATGTCAGCGCGTAATCCCGTTTCAACCCGCATTCGAGTTCTTCAAATCGGACTGATCGTGGCGGTCAGCCTGCTCTCTTTCGCCACGTTGACATTGCCCATCAGCCTGCGTTCCACCACCCAATCGTTGACCGTGGGCGATGTGGCGCAAATCACCCTGCAAGCCCCGCGAGACATCGAATACGTCAGCGACATTCGCACCGAAGAATCGCGCAAGGCCGCCGAAAGCGCGGTGCAACCCGTCTACAGCCAGCCAGACCCCGCCATTGCCCGCCAGCAGATCGAACGACTGCGCACGGCCATGCAATACATCACATCCGTGCGCGCCAACCCCGGCTTCACAGTGGATGAAAGAAAATCCAATCTCGTTGCCCTGAGCGATGTGCGTCTTCAGCTTACAACCATTGACTATGTTCTTGGCATCTCCGATTCCCGCTGGGACATTGTGCAGGCAGAAGCTGTGCGCGTTTTGGAACTATCCATGCGCCGCGCAATTTATGAAGATAAAGTTGAATCCACTCAGGCAGGCATCTCCTCCTCCGTCAGCCTCACCCTGAACGAACAGCAATCCGCGCTCGTTACAGAACTGGTGGCCGCCTTCATCGTCCCAAACAGTTTTTTCAGCGAAGAGCTTACCACCGCCGCCCAACAGACTGCGCGTGATTCCATCAAGCCAATCGTGCAAACCTACAAAACGGGGGAGACCATCGTCCCCGCAGGTGAAATCATCATCCCCGCAGACGTGGAAGCCTTCCAACAACTTGGCATGATCCACCCCGGCCAGCGCTGGGAGGATATGCTGGGCGCCGCCGCCATCATCCTGCTTTCCGCGGCCCTGGTTCCGCTTTACTTTTTCCGCCGAAAACGCTCGGCGGTTATGAACGAGCCGCGCAGTATTCTCGTAATCGCAGTCATCTTCGTTGTCTTTCTGATCAGCGCGCGCCTGTTCACAGACCGCACGCTTGCGCCGTATGGCTATCCTTTGCAGGCCGCAGGTTTATTGCTCACCACCTTGTTCGGGCTGGAAGTGGGGCTTGTCATAACCATACCGCTTTGCCTGCTGGCCGCCTACGGACTTTCCAACACCTTTGACCTTGCCCCATATTATTTAATTACCTCGTTGATCGGCCTGCTTGCGCTGGGCCCTGCCCGCCGCTTTTGGGGTTTTCTTCGGGCAGGCATTGCCATTACCCTTTCAGGGGCCGCCGTTCTCATTGCCTACCGCCTGCCGTTTTTCCCGCCCGATTGGCTGGGCATCGTTCAATTTTTGGGAATCGTCGCCTTTTCAGGATTCGCCGCCGCAAGCATTACGCTTCTGCTTCAATATCTTTTTGCGCAATTGCTTGGCCTCACCACCGCCCTGCAACTGCTCGATATCTCCCGTCCTGATTCTCCGCTGTTGCAGTTTTTTCTTCGCAGCGCCCCCGGCACCTACCAGCACAGCTTGCAGGTCGCCAACCTTGCCGAACAAGCCGCCGAAAAAATCGGCGCCGACCCCTTGCTCACCCGCGTCGGCGCGCAATTCCACGATATCGGCAAAGCGCTCAACCCCACCTTCTTCATCGAGAATCAGATTCCCGGCAGTGTCAACACCCATCAGGATGACAACCCCGAAGAAGTCGCCGCCACCATCATCCGCCACGTCACCGACGGCATTCAGCTTGCAAAAAAGCACCGCCTCCCGCGCCGCCTGCACGACTTCATCCTCGAACATCACGGCACGCTCATCACCCGCTATCAATACAACCAGGCCATGGAAGCGGTTAATAACGATGTGACCAAAGTGGACATCGAAAAATTCCGCTACCCCGGCCCGCGCCCCGCTTCACGTGAATCTGCTTTGCTCATGCTGGCAGATGCCACCGAAGCCCGCGCCCGCGCCGAACGCCCCGCCAACGATGACGGCCTGCGCAAGTTGGTGCAAGATGTTATCGACACCGTGCAAAAATTCAACCAGCTCGACGACACCCTGCTCACCCTGCGCGACCTCAACCTCATCACCGAATCCTTCGTCACCACCCTGCGCGGAACCTATCATCCGCGCATTCAATATCCCAACGCCAAAGTGCCAGACCAGGATTCGACTATCACCTCCCTGAGAACATAAAAATGATTCACATCGATAACCAACAGGATTTTTTAGAATCAGCCCTGCTCGAACGAGCCGCCCGCCTCACTCTGGACCTTCAGCCTGATCTTTCCAACGCAGACATTACCCTCGTCCTGACAGACGACCAGCAACTGCACGAACTCAATCGCGACTACCTCGGTGTGGATGCTCCCACCGACGTGCTCTCCTTCCCCGCCTCTGAAACAGACCCTGAAACTGGCGCAACCTATCTGGGAGATATCCTCATCTCGATCCCTCGCGCGGCACAGCAGGCGCAGGCGGCCGGGCACCCGCTGGAAGCCGAAGTGCAACTGCTTGTCGTCCACGGCGTTTTGCATTTGCTTGGGCACGACCATGCCGAGGCGGAGGAAAAAGCCCGCATGTGGAATGAGCAGGCAAAAGTTTTGGAAAGACTCGGACTCGGTCACATAAAAATTCAAGATTCATAATGAAGTCATTTTTTATATCCCGCATCGAATCGTTTCGTCACGCCTTTCACGGATGGGCTTACGTTCTGCGCACCCAGCGCAACGCATGGATTCACAGCGCCATTGCCGCGGCAGTTTTCCTCGTCGGCCTTTGGCTGAAAATCCCGCCGCGTGATTGGGCTGTGATCATCCTCACCGCCGCGCTGGTGTTCACCGCCGAATTCATCAACACCTCCATCGAAGTAACCGTTGACCTCGCCAGCCCGAAGACGCACCCGCTCGCCAAGATCGGCAAGGATGTTGGCGCCGCCGCAGTTCTCGTCTCAGCCCTCGCCGCCATCTTCATCGGCCTCCTCCTCCTCGGCCCCCCTCTCTGGCAAAAAATAACCATGTTAATCACCATCAACTAATCTTCAATTACCAATTACTTATTACTCGTCACTCATTACTCGTATTTCAAAACAGGAGTCCCTCATGTCTTTATCTTTCAAATTCGGCACAGTTGGTTCACCCACAGGCACACCCAAAAAACCAGGCGGCTCAGCAGGCGGGATCGAGTTCAGCAAATCCATTGGCTTGGATGCGCTCGAGCTTGGCTGGGTGCAATCGGTGCGCGTGACCGAGGCGACCTGCGCGCTCATCAAAGCGGCAGGTGAGGCCCAGTCAGTTTCATTGAGCGTACATGCGCCGTACTTTATCAACCTGAATGCCACCGCTGAAGAATGGCCCAAGTCTCGCAAGCGTTTAATGGATGCGGCGCATTACGGCTTTCTCGCGGGCGCAACGGACATTATCTTTCACCCCGGTTCCTATTTTGGCAATGACCCCGCCGACGTGTTGAAAGTTGCCATCCCGCGCTTGAAAGGCTGTGTGGATGAGTTAAAGAAAAATGGCGACCAAGTCACCATCCGCCCGGAGACGATGGGCAAATCTGCCATGCTCGGCTCCATCGAAGATGCCCTCGCCATGAGCGCCGCCATGGACATGGTTCAACCCTGCATTGACTTTGCCCACATGCACGCCCGTCCCGGTGACGGCTCGATGAACACCTATGTAGAATGGTCCAAACTTTTGGAAAAATATAAAAAGGCATTGGGCGCAAAGTCATTGAAGAATTTGCACATCCATCTCTCAGGTATCGAATATGGTGAGAAGGGTGAAAAGAAGCACCTCACCCTCGCCGATGCAGACCTGGATTTGAAAGCCCTCTTCAAAGCCCTGCATGACTTCGGCTGTGCAGGCCGCATCCTCTGCGAAAGCCCCATCATGGAAGAGGATGCCTTGAATATGAAGAAGGCGTGGATGAAGGTCAGTGGGGAGAAGTAGCAATTCTGGAGTCGGGCAGTTCGCGCCTTGTGGGCGCTGTCCGCAACTTCCAGCAGTATATCCTTTCGGGCACACGAGCTGATGGAGTCCAGAATCGTGATCTATCGATACCGATAAAAGCGAGGCATACATGAAAAAACTTTTGATCTCTTCAATTATATTCTCGGTTTTTATTCTCACATCCTGCCTGTCTCCATTAGGGGGCGCTCCTGTGCAGACCGTGACCATCGAGGCAAGCGTAACGCCCAGCCTAACTCCCACCACCCTCCCCACTGAAACCCCGACCCAAACTCCCATCCCAACCTATTCAGAAGACCAGCTTTCTGCCATGTCAGATGAGGAAAGACTCTCACATGCCCCAGATGAAATTGGCGAATTCACCAAAAGCAATGTCAGTGAAAACAAAAACAATATCATTGTCTACCGCGATGCAGACGGGACAGCCCAAATGACCTTTGACCTTACTACTGCCAAAGAACTCACCCTCCCCGAGGCAGGGATTGTTGAGATTCCACTTACAACAGGCGAGTATTTCGAAGTTTTGGGATTCTCAAAATATGCGACAAATGAATTTGGTAACACTGTAAATATAAGTGGCCAAGAAGCAATCAATCATGCTGCGATTACAGGCAATGCAACGGGTACAACTATGGATATGGATAAAAACCCAAACATGAAAATTTTTTACGAAAAATATAAATATAACATTCCTGGCTGGACTACATATCGAGGTGGAGGTAAGTCGGTCTATTATGACAAGGAAGGTAAAAGGTTTGCATTTAGTATTTACATAAATAGCTACAAAGATTCGGCCATAATTACGTTTATGGATAAAAATAATAATTTCCATATTTATTACGTTGATGAAGATCCAAGAAATCTAAGTACAATGATAGGACGTAAAGATATAATTGCACCGGATCCTATACAATAATTAAGCATTGAATTATTACTTGAATTATCCTAAGATTTATGTAATGAATAAATGGTGGATATGGGTAGTATTAACATTAGTAGGCATAGTAATTGGTCTTTATATTGCTTGGATAATTCCACGATCAAAATTTGCAATTTTAAATTTGATTACTTCAAAAAACAAACCTGCTGAGGGTTTGCCTAGTGAATTAGATCAGAATTTTGATCCTTCTGAGAATGAACCTCGCTTTATAGTCGTCGGGTTAGGAAACAGTGAAAACTCATTGCAACTTGAATATGTCTTCCCTCCAAGCCTTGCTGGTCAAAAAATAGAAAGCACACTCATTTGTGAGAAAGGAATAAGAGCACGAGAACAGGGGCAATCTAAATTGAATGAAGTCAGCTTGTCTGATGCAATTTCAAAAATAAGACCTGAGAATATGCCGATATTAATGATTGGACTATGTGAAGATATAACTTGCCAAAATATCATAGGGAGATGTGATTTGTTGTTAGATTAAATAAATGAAAATAAACGGTTGGACAAAAATATCAATTACGGCGTTTGTTTTTATACTTAGCCTTTTTGTTACAAATAATATACAAGCGGCATGTACATATACACCTTCTCCGCCAATTGGTCCTGATGATAATCCACCAAGTGAGCGGTGTAATAGTGTTGGTAGTGGATCTACGGGTATAACTGTATACGCTTGTTCAACAAATTATTTAGAGTATCCAGGGGTGAGGGCTTGTTATTGGCATGCCTTTAGTTGTGATTCTGCTTGTGGGGCGCCTGGGGGGCCTAGTGGGGGTGGGAATCCTGAATATCCCACTTGTACAGCTGGACAGGTTTTGACTCCATATAGCCCAATGGGGACATTAAACAATAACCAATGTACTTTTGTTGATACTTGTTATAAATATTTCCCAAGTCTTTTTGCAATGACTGGCTGTGGCGGCATTGCTGCCAAAGGACGTTGTGATGTAAGTTATATGTGTTGCATCCCAGGGCAGGAAGTTTCATGCACAGGCACAGCAATCACCAGACAATCATACGGATGTTTGGCAGGCGAGGTCAAATTATCCGCATGGACAACCAGCGCCGTTGTAGATGGTGTGACGATCTTTACTCCTTATGTCAGTTGCAAGAGGGGATGCAGTTGTGTAACGCCGTGCGTACCATCCCAGCCCTCCATCCCAGCTTTGACAACCCCCGTAAATGGGGCGACAGTTGCAAGTACTACAGTAACTCTGGATTGGAACCCTGTAAGTTCATGGGGAACAGCATGTACCACGCCAGCAAATGAATACAGGGTTCGTGTGGGTCAAATTGCCAATTTGACCTACGTTTATGGAGGCATCGCGGCAATTCCAAAGAAACTCCATGTCCCAAGGGGTGTCATCGCTCGTAAAATTAATATCATCCCTTCGGGATTTGGAATTCTTTCACGCAATTTTCTATAATCCTGCCATCCCTTCGGGATTGAACCGCGTAAGGTGAGTTAAACAAAAAAGAGACGCATCTCCCGCCGAGTTTTTCGTCTCTGGGTTCAGCGTCTCTTTTTAAGTTTGTCGAAAAAAATCAGGAAATATATTCTCTCAAACTATGTTCCACGGCATACGCCGCCGCTTCGGCGCGGTTGTTCACGCTCAGCTTGGAGAGGATGCTCGAAACATAATTGCGGACCGTGCCTTCGCCGAGGAACAGGCTCTTGGCGATCTCGCGGTTGGTCTTGCCTTCTGAAACCAGCAACAGCACATGCTTTTCCTGCTGACTCAAATGAGCGAAAGCCGAAGCCTCCTCTTCCTTGACCGCGCGGCGCACTTCCTGAAATACGCGCTGGGTCACGGCGGGGTCGAGCAATGCTTCTCCGCGCCCAACCGATTCAATCGCCTTCACCAAATCCTCACTGCCGATCTGCTTGAGGATGTAGCCCGAAGCTCCTGCGCGAATCGCGGAGAACAGCATTTCATCCTCGGCATACGAGGTGAGCATGATGACTTTGGTATTTGGGAATTGAGCCACGATCTGCTCACAGGCTTCGATCCCCGATGTGCCAGGCAGGCGAATATCCATCACAATAACATCAGGTTTTAAGGAAGCGGTCTGCTCCAGCGCCTCGCGTGCCGAGCCTGCCTCCCCAACCACATCGAACTGTGGGTGACGATCCAGCAGGGACTTCAACCCAAGCCGTACCACCTCATGATCATCTACCAGAATAATTCGTTGCTTTTTCATGCGCCTATTTTACCTCATGAATATCATGACAATGTCAAATTTCAAAATCTTTACCACGAAGTCCACAAAGGGGCACAAAGGAGAGCAAAAGGCTAAAAACGAGGGTTCCCTTCGTGTTACTCACCTGCACTGCAACACACCTGCCCTGGCGGGCGGTGCCAGGGAACGCAGTGCGGCGCAAGTGTCGTGCCCTTTGTGGTTTTGTACTTTGGTTTCAGACTTAATCTGACATTGTCGAATGTATACTGGGCGCGGCCATGAATTGCGGTTTTCCTTTTTAACGCAAAGTCACAAAGTCGCAAAGATTCAAGGGCTTTTCCTTCGCGCCTTTGCGACCTGGCGTTAAGAATTTCATTCGACAAAAGCGCAATTTGTTCCCGTGTTCAGTATAGTTGCTAGTTTTGTGCATTTTTCAACGTGAGCAAATGCTCCTCGATGTGTGCCAGGTTGCGTTCCACCCAGAGTTGCAAGGTCAACTCGCCGCCCAGGGTTTCATGCCTGCTTGTGCGAGACCACGCCTCACGCGGCATGGATTCCAACGCCTTGCCCCAGCCATCCACGCCTGCCGAAAACTCAGCCAAAATATTCGCAAGCGGTTCATCTTTGTTGTAGTTGGCCGCCATCCAGGTATCCGCATCGAAACTTTTGAACTCGGGGTTTTCCTCCTTCAACGTGCGGCGGATGCGCTCTCCGTACACCATTTTATCCACGTCCCGCGTGTGCCACGCAATCTGATGCGCCGTCCATTCGCCTTCCACTTTGGTAAACGGGTCAGCGAAAGACTCGCAAGCCGCGCTAAATTCCTGCGCCGCCTCCGCCACTCTCGCGATCAACTTTTCACGATACTCCAGCAATTCCTTCATGTTGCCTCCAGTAAATCAAATATGATTTTCACCACATCCGCAGAATTTTCCACCGCAAACACCCGCACGCCATTTGGATTTAATTCATGGTCCGCCTGAATGGATAACTCTGCCAGCCCCGCCTTGCTTGCGAAATAAGCCCCCGCCTCTTTGACTCCGCCTTCACCTGCTCCTGTGACGAGATTCAGAATCACCCCTCCGCCTTTTTCCCGCATCACCCTGCCCACAGACTGCATCATCAAAAACGCGCCCGTCAAATTCACATCCAACGCACGATGCCAGTCCCACTCATCCATCTTCAGCAGGGACACATGAGGCTCCACCGCCGCGTGGTTGACGAGAATGTCAATCGCGCCGAAACCATCCTCCACATTATTGACCACCGCCTGCGCCCCCACTTTTTTGGCAATGTCTTCAACGTAGGCTTTTGCTTTTCCGCCGCGTGCAATAATTCCATTCACCACCTCTTCCACGTTGATCGGGGAAATGTCATTCGCGGCCACGATTGCGCCATGCTCCGCGAACGCCTCTGCAAGTTTGCGTCCCGCCCCCTTCCCTGCGCCAGTAATCAAAACAACTTTATTTTTTAATGTATCCACTGCTATTCCTCAACCTGCAACCTGAAACTCACTCACACACCGGAATCGTATCCGGGTTCACATTCGCATTCAAGGGTAATCCAAAATAGAGGGATGGGTCGTAGGTGTTTTCAATATCCAGCTCATTCTTGAACTTCCCGAAGCCATCATCTTCCACAACCGAAATATGTAAATGAACGCCGACGGGGTTGCCTGAGTCACCGGAGTAATTTCCCTGATAGCCAAGCAGGGTACCGGCTTCCACGAATACCTCACTCGTGCCTGCTGGGAATTCTGTCGAGATGAAGGAATTCCCCTGCGCGTCTGCCATGTGGGTGTAGTACACCCAGATCTGGCGGGAGGGTTCCAGCGGGTCTTCCGGCAGGCGGATGATGATGGTGGAAATCCAATCTGCCTGGCGGGTGAGGTAACCGGGGTAGGCGGCAATGATGGGGGTTACGCCGGCCTCCGTCCCTGAGAAAATGTCCAATCCGGCGTGGCGGTGACCGGGGCGGAAGGAATCGTCCCAAATAAACCCGATCAAGCCGTCGGTGGGGAAAATGAATGGGGCGTCGCCGCACTTCGTCGCGGCAGTCATCATCAACTCCGGCCTTGAAGAGGGGTCGCGGATCCAGTCCATCACTTGCGCACTGCGGGCGGAACTTCGTCCAAAGGTGAAGTACAAGGTTATCCCTGCAACGGCAATCGCCACAGGGATTAGGAAGAGAAATTTGGTTTTTGACATGAGGCAATTATAAAGGGTTTGGCGTTTTCGGAAATTGGTGGTGATTACCACATCTTTTGCGCTCACCAATTTCATGAAAAAAACAAAATCTCAGCCGCGAATTGGTTTTAAAAATTTGTGTGAATTAGCCACATCGTTCCCGCAGGGTAATTTCGCGGCAAAATGCTCTGGCTTAGAGGCCTGAAATAACGGATACAAACTTGTGGGTAATCACCAAAAACTCCATCTTGCATTAATGACATAAATTTGTAATAATAGAAAGCGCATCCAAAAAGGCAAACCCATCGTGAGGTGGGGACGCAAAGTCATGGGTCTGTACCAACTACAGACCGCCAGGCTGCTGAAGGCAATTATTTTCCTTTGGCAGTTTTTGTTTAAGGAGGTGATGTGTATCGAGTGAGTTGAATTCTTCTACAAGGACTACTGAATATAAAAAAAACCAAAACTGTAGCGAGGAGAATTTTCTATGAAAGCACGTTGGATTAATGCAATCTTGATTGTTGTGATGCTTGCTGTGGGAATCGTACCTGCGGTTTCTGCTGATTCAGGCGGCCCGCTTACTCCTGTTTCTCCGCTGGTTTCCGCTGAAACCGGGGAAATGACGGATGAAACGCCAAACCTGTGGTTTGTGGAGTTGTCTGGCATGCCAGAATCAGAGGGAAACACCTCAGCATCGGTGGAACTCGAACATAAAAAATTCCGTGATGAAGCGAAAAAAGAAAAGATCGAATATAAAGAAGAGCATAGCTTTGGCAGTTTGTGGAACGGCTTTTCTGTTTCGGCTACCACTGCGGAGCTTGGAAAACTGAGCCGACTCCCTGGGGTTGTAGCGATTTATCCGGTTATGGTCGTCTCTGTACCTGAAACATATTCTTCCTCCCTTGACCCTGAGCTGTTTACTGCTTTAGCCATGACTGGCGCAGATGTTGCCCAGTCTGAGTTGGGTTATACAGGCAAAGGCATCAAAGTGGCGGTGATGGATACTGGTATTGATTACGATCATCCTGATCTCGGCGGTTGTTTTGGCCCGGGCTGTCGTGTTGCCATGGGTTGGGACTTTGTCGGTGATGCCTATAATGCCGATGATACTTCGGCCAGTTACAACCCCATCCCATCCCCCGATCCTTTCCCGGATGACTGCAATGGCCATGGCACGCATGTGGCTGGCATCATTGGAGCAAGCGGCGCTGTGACAGGCGTTGCCCCTGAAGTGACTTTTGGCGCATACCGCGTCTTTGGTTGTGAAGGCTCCACCACTGATGATGTTATGCTGGCCGCCATGGAGCGCGCCTATGCGGATAAAATGCAAGTGCTCAATATGAGCATTGGCTCTGCTTTTGAATGGCCCCAGTCTCCAACCGCTGTAGCCGCTTCCCGCCTGGTGAAGAAGGGTATGGTTGTGGTAGCCTCCATTGGTAATAGCGGCGCAAACGGCTTGTATTCTGCCGGCGCTCCGGGCCTTGGCGAAAACGTGATTGGTGTGGCTTCTTTCGACAACACCCACAACGTAGCTCCTGTGTTTGAGGCAAATGGCAGGGACATTGGCTATTTCCCCATGACTTTCTCAGGCCCCATACCCACTTCCGGCTCACAAGAAGTTGTATACGTTGGACGCGCCTGCACTGCTGACCTTCCGCTGTTGGCTAACCCAGCCGGCAAGGTAGCCTTGATTGTGCGCGGTGCATGTACCTTCGGCCAAAAAGCCACCAACGCGATCAATGCCGGCGCCAGCGCTGTCATCATTTACAACAGTTCCCCGGGCCTCTTCAGCGGCACACTGGGCGCGCCGATCGGCAATGGCAGTGTTCCAGTTATCAGCATTTCAGGGACGGATGGCTTGTTCTTGCGAGCGCAGGCAGCCCCAGCCTTCATGACCTGGACTGACAGGCTCGCATCCTTCCCCAACCCCACTGGCGGTTTGATCTCTTCCTTCAGTTCCTACGGGCTTTCCCCTGATCTGGCACTCAAGCCTGATATTGGAGCGCCCGGTGGCAACATTTATTCAACCTTCCCGCTTGAAGAAGGCGGTTATGCCACTTTGAGCGGCACCTCCATGTCTTCCCCGCATGTGGCTGGCGCTGTGGCGCTATTGCTACAATCTGCGCCGAAAACCAAGGCGAAAGATGTGCGTTCCATTCTGCAAAGCACTGCCCAGCCTGCCGATTGGTGGGGCTTCCCCGGAGCCGGTTATTTGGATAGCGTAAATCGCCAGGGCGCCGGGATGCTTAAGATAGATAGCGCCATTCTCGCATCGGCCACAATCAAGCCTGGGAAACTATCCCTGGGCGAAAGCCAGAATGGCCCGGTGACTGTGGAATTGGAAATCAAGAATAACAGCGAAACAGCCGTTACATATGACTTGTCCTATGAAAACGGCCTTACCACCAGCGGCGTGATCACACCAGACTTCTGGGATTCTTATGCGACTGTTGCTTTCAGCGAAGCAAGTGTGACGCTCAACAGCGATGAGGAAGCGGAAATTTACGCAACGATCACCGCGCCTGTTGAACCGCTTCAAGGTCAATATGGCGGATGGATCGTCTTCACCCCGCGTGATGGTGGAATCGTGTACCGCGTGCCGTTTGCCGGCTTTGTCGGCGATTACCAATCCATTGAGGTGTTGGCGAATCCCTTTGGCCTTCCCTGGTTGACAGACCAGTTCCTCAATGATGCCACCGTCTTTACGCTTGCGGGCGACGATTTGCCGTACTTCATCGTCCACCTGGATCACCAGTCCCGCTTGTTCAAGATGGAAGCTTTCAAAGCCTCCAATGGTAAATCGATAGGTTCGATCGTGAAGCTGGATTACATGATCCGCAACAGCACAACCACCGGCTTCTTCGCATTTCCATGGGATGGCACGACCACCAAAGGCAAGAAGGAATTCGTTGCCCCCAATGGTGATTATTACGTTACGATCTCCGTGCTCAAGGCATTGGGTAAATCCAATAATCCCGCAGATTGGGAAACCTGGACTTCTCCAGTATTTACCCTCGCGCGGCCGTAACCGTTCATAGTTGTAAAAAAGTTCAGGCTGACAGGTTTTCCTGCCAGCCTGAACTTTTTTAAACACTGTAATTGCCGGGCGTGATGAGGGTTCTTTTTAGGGAGTGGGGGACATAAAATACTCACCCCCGGAACGTAAAGCGCATAATACAACGGTTTCTTTATCGTCCGTGTGGTAGGGATATGGCTTTCCATTCGCTTCAAGGATCAGCTTGTAGCCGGGGGTAATTACCTGAGTGTACATACCCCCTGCTTGCGGACATCCCAGGCTTCCATCCGGCCAGGTTACGGCTTCTATCGAGGAGAGGCGAATCTGATCTGCATTGATTTGGAGCTTTTCTGCCAAATGACTCATTGCAATTTGAATCACTTGTTGGGCGTTCGGGTCGGGAGTTGTAGTTGAATCAGGCATGTTTACACCAGTATTGTCACGTTCAAGATCAGGGGGTGGGGTTTGGGGGATTATTTCTCTCGGCACAGCAGGTTGTGTGGATGCGGCCAGGGTTACAACTGAAACGGAATTCCCCCGGCAACCGGCTATTAGGAAGAGTCCGATTGCAGCGAGTGAGCGTAAAAAAAATTTCATGGGTTTATACTCCTTTTGATTGTAATCCATAGACGTATGCAGGGATGAAAAAGTTCGCGGCTCAGCAGTTTATAAATCAGCGGTGAAAAAAGGCCGCAGGAAACTGAAACAGGTAACAGGTCAGGCATGAAGCGCGGCCTGTTTTTTTGTCAATGGGAAAAATCAGGCCGTGTAGAATGCCCGCGATGGGTATAATTCAGTCATTCTTATTTTTGGAGAAAAACCTGTGCGTGTTAAATCCATCATCCTCGTTGCGTTGACCCTTGCTCTATTAAGCGCCTGTGGCGGGACCCCCACTGAAATAGCGGCTCCCACGGTTGTGCCAACGCATACGCCTTTGCCTGCCGCAACCATGATCCCCACGCCGTCCACGCCGCTGACGATTCTCGTCTTGCCCGCTGACATGGAAAAGGATTCGTCCGATCTGTATCAAAAAACCGTTTACGACCTTGCCCAACAATCTGGTTTCCGCTTTCAGGTGCGCAACACGCTCACTGCCATCGAACTTACGGACCCAACCTTGAAAGTGGTCATTGTTCTGCCCCCAGACCCGGGCGTTGCGGCGTATGTTTCTGCCGCGCCGGGTGTGCAATTTCTGGCCGTCAATATTCCCAACCTGACACCAGGCGGAAATTTGAGCGTGCTCGCGCCCGATACCCAGGTGGATCTGCCAGCCTTCCTCGCGGGTTATACCGCCGCCATGCTCACCGAGGAATATCATATCGGCATGTTGTACCCGCAAGGCAATGGAGATGCCCAACGCGCCGCGGCCGCCTTCAACAACGGCATGAGATATTACTGCGGCTTGTGCAACAGAATATTTTTTACAACCACCGATTACCCCACTTTTCTCGATATTCCCGCAGACGAAGACCCATCCAAGTTTGGCGGCTATGCCAATCTCCTCATCAACGACCGCGACGTGGACGCCATGTACATTTACCCATCCCTCGCAAGCGACGACCTGCTTTCCTATGTTGGCACACAAGGCGTCTTGCTGTTTGGAACATCCACGCCAGAGCCGCGCCCCGGCGGCTGGGTGATGACGATCAGCCCCGATACGATCAAGGCGATACAAATAGCCTGGCCTGCATTAATTGCAGGGCAGGGCGGAATCAACGTTCAATCCCCGCTCGGGCTTGCAGACGTAGACCCAGGCCTGCTCCCCGCTGGGAAACTTGCCCTCGTCCAGGAAACGCTGGATAAGCTGGTTGCAGGCAAGATACTCACACAGAATCCATAAATAAAAAGACGGGCTTCAAGCCCGTCTTTTTTATTTAACTCACTTTACGCAGTTTCTCTCCCTCATCCCCAACCCTTCCCCCGACGGGGAAGGGAGTCCCCTCTCCCTTCGGGAGAGAGCTAGGGTGAGGGAGCGTACGGTGAGTTACAAAACATACACTTGCGAAGATTGCCCGCTCGGTGCGATCCACTCCTGCCGCACCAGCCACGCCATAGACTTGACCAGCAACGCCAGCGGGCTGATGGGGGTGGAGAGAAACTCATCCACACCGGCATAAAGGTACTCGAAGATTTCCGCCTCGTCTCTTTTTGGGGCCAACAGCAACAGGGTTCCGCCAGTCGTGGAACGAAGCTCACGGCAAAGACCAATTCGCTCGGACGGAGTCAGGTCAAGGTCAAGGATGATGAGCGCGGGGGAAAGCAGGCGCGCCGTTTGCAAGGCATCCTCCGCGCCAGCCTCACAGACCACGTGATAATTCTTCTGCTCAAAAAGAGTCTCCCACACCATAACCATTTCAGCATCCTGAGAAACGATCAGGACGGTTTGCATATCATCAATGTTCGGATCGGATTTCCAGGCAACCATCTTGTTCTTCCTTTCTGTGTATTTAACTATTGAGTGGCTGGAAATGCAAAGAAAGGGAGTGACCCTCTGGTACTATGAAAAAAATTCCTTGACGCGGTTTCGAGTCGCATGATAGACTCACCCTGCTTGAACAAAGCAAATCTCAAGAAAGGAGGCGCGTGCTCAACGATGATGAACAAGTTTTTCAGCACATTTTTTCTCACCAGCAAAGCTGGTATTGATTCTCGCAGTGCGCCCTCCCTCCGTTAGACCCTGCTAATTATCGTCTTACGGCCACGGCGTCACTGCGACCCGTGGCCGTTTTTTATTCACCTGCATGGCGGCCCTGGGTTAAAGACCTGTGGCCGTTTTTTTTTCAGGACTTACGCAAAACCTTGAAAGAGACCATTACTCTCCACGAATGTGTGCAAGCAAAGGTTGTCCGGGGAGGTAGATTGTTCGCTGGGCTGTGAAAACCCCTCACCCTGCCCTCTACCCTTACGGGCACACGTCCCTCAGGGAGAGGGGGGAGTCGACACGGCGAAAAGTCTTCATACTTGGGGTGAGGGAAAAGGGGAATGCTGAAAAGAGTTCTGCGTAAGTTCTATTTTGAAGAACAGAGGAAATCATGAAAACAACGCTTGAAACAAAAACCGAATTGCCAAAAGGATTTACAGCCCGCGGCGCAAACCTGAACGACGTTGAACCTGCGATGAAATTATTCAACATCTGGTCGCAAGCGGTCATTCAGCAGAATGAACTCACCGACGCGAACGCGCTCCGCAATGAATGGGTCTCGCCAGGCTTTGACCCCGCACAGGATATCTGCATGGTCTTTTCGCCTGAGGGAATGCTGGTTGGCTATATCGAAGCGTGGACAACCACCAAGCCGCCCGTCCACCCGTGGATGTGGGGACGAGTCCACCCCGAGTTTGGCGGGCTGGGAATTGGCACATGGCTGTTGCAATGGGCCGAGCAACGCGCCAGCAGGGTGTTGGATGATTTACCAGCCGACCTTCGCTTTGCTCCCCGCACGGGCATTCACCGCTCTGCCGTAGAATCTAAAAAGCTGTTTGAGGATATGGGCTTCGGACAAATTCGCAGTTCGTACGAAATGCGCATCAATCTGGACGAAGCGCCTCCCGCCCCGCTCTGGGCTGATGGCATCACCCTCAAAATTGCCGACCCTGAAAAAGATGTAGTAGCCGTTTATAAAGCGGACAAAGAAGCTTTCCGCGACCATTTTGGGTATGTTGAAGAACCTTTTGAGGAAGGCTTTGCACGCTTCAAGCACTTCCTGCTTGGGGAAGGTTCCGACCCAAACCTGTGGTTCCTAGCCATGGATGGCGGCGAAATTGCGGGCATCTCCCTCTGCCGCCCAAATTCCTACGATGACCCAGACCTTGGGTGGGTGAACATTCTGGGAGTCCGCCGTCCATGGCGCAAGCGTGGGGTTGGGTTGGCGCTCCTTCAACACAGCTTTGGCGAATTCTACAAACGCGGCAAGCGCAAGGTTGGCCTGGGTGTAGACGCGGAAAACCTGACAGGCGCATTGCGGCTGTACGAGAAGGCAGGTATGCACGTCCACCTGGCTTTCGACCTGTTTGAAAAGACGATTCGCTCAGGACGTGAAATCAGTGTAGAATCTCTCTCAGAATAGATAAACGGTTTCTGTACCAAGGAGAGATTTATGAACCTGCGCTGTATCTACTGCCAGACCCCATTCACCCTCAGCCGCGTTGAAATGCTGGGTGCGATTGTCCACATGAACGAAAGACACCAGAACCATTACGATGCGCATTGTCCGCGCTGTCGCCGGGCCAATTCCATCTCACGTCAGAGAATGGAACTGTTCTTCCCAAATTGGCGTGAGGCCGCCAAACAGCAGGCTTCTGCGCCAGCCGTACCGGTCTCCCCTGCCGCTCCGCCGCCCACGCCCGCCACGGCCATGTTAAAGACGGAGCCGCTTTCCAAAGCAAAGAGGGCAGAGGCAGGCAAAGCCACGGCAAAGCCAACAGCCAAAAAGCCGCCTGCAAAGAAAACGGTTGCCGCTGTGGCCAAGAAACCAGCCGCGAAGAAGACCTCTTCCGAAAAAACAGCGGTAAAGAAGGCCCCCGCCAAAGGGAAGAATACGTAACGGGTACGCAGGTTGTTTTGAATTTATGCAAAGCCGAGAAGACCAACATCTTTAAGGCTTTGTACTTTTAAAGGATGGTCGATGAGCATTCGCGCGGTTTTTTTTGATTTTGGCGGCGTCATCCAGCGCACGGAATACCAGGCTCCGCGCCAGCATTTGGCAGAACGGTTTGGCATGGACTATGACGATATTGACAAACTGGTCTTTGCAAGCGAGTCTGCGCGGCGCGCCTCTGTGGGGGAGATCACCGAAGATGTGCATTGGTCGAATGTGCTGACGCGGGTCAAACGTCCCGCGGTTGAAATGCAAATCGTCAAGGATGAATTTTTTGGCGGTGATGTGGTTGACCATGGCCTGGTCGAATTCATCCGTTCTTTGCGCGGGAAGTTCCACACGGGGCTTATCTCGAATGCGTGGAGCGGGATGCGCGCCCACCTTGAAAGGGAAAGGCTGATCGAGCTTTTTGATACGGTGGTCATTTCGGCAGAGGTAGGAGTGATGAAGCCTGAAGCGGGGATTTATTCCATTGCGTTGGATCAGGCCGGGGTTAAGGGGGAGGCGGCGGTGTTCGTGGATGATGTGCAGGTTAACATCGAAGCCTGTCAACAGCTTGGCATGAAGGGCGTTTTGTTTCATAATCCGCAAAAAGCAGTGGATGAATTGAAGCAATTGTTGAAGATCAAGTGAATCCATGTGGGTTGTCTTATTCCCATACAAGAGTGCAAAGAGTCTTAATTGACGCATTGTGACCTTTGCATGTATAATTTTCCAACCTATCCCTTTTAGGGTAAATAGAGGACACATGGCCCTGCGTGGAAATTTACGCGATTTTACAATTACTCAACTGCTCAACCTGATCAACCTTGCCAGCAAGACTGGTACGTTGGTTGTGGATGGGACGTCGGAACAGGCCTTTATTTCATTTCGTGAGGGGAAGCTGGCGTACGCCCGCGTTGGCAGGGAAGATGGCGGCCTGGCGTCTGTCCTTCACAAGGCGAATAAGATCAACGCCAACCAGTATCGCGCGATTGCAGACCGTGCGGGGCAGATGACCGATAAAGAGTTGGGACTGCTTCTGATTAATGCCGGGTATGTGACGCAGGAGGATATCCTGCTGAATTTGCAGGGCTATTTCACTGATGTGGTGCGCAGGTTGTTTACGTGGGTGGAAGGTATTTTCCGTTTTGAGAATGAGATGCTTCCGCCGGATGACCGCATCAATGTAAAGCTCGATCTTGAAAATATCATCATCGAAGGCTCGCGCCAGTTGCGTGAGCTGGAGCAGTTGAAGGATGAAATTCCGAGTTTGGATATGGCGCTCAAGTTTACCGATCGTCCGCTGACCAATGTGAATTTGAGTGTGGATGAATGGAAAGTTGTAAAGTTTGTCGATCCGAAGAATACGATGCGTCAGATCGCGGGTACGAATAAGTTGACTGAAATTGAAGTCCGTAGAATTGTGTACGGTCTTTTGCAGGCTGGTTTGGTGGAATTGGTTCGCCCCGCAGGCGTGCCGACCCCGCCGAACCCGAAGATGTTCCCAACGCCGGACAAGGAAGAACAGAAATCATTGATCAACAAACTGATCGGCCGCATTCGCACGATGTAATGCAAATCAGGTCAGAAGGATAAGAACTATGCAAACGGTCAAAATGGTAGTGACGGGTCCATTCAGCGCTGGCAAGACTCAATTCATTCAGTCTGTCAGTGAAATTGATGTTGTCGCCACGGAACGCAGAATCTCCTCCGATGAAGAACGCTCTGTAAAATCGGCCACCACAGTGGCGATGGACTTTGGCCGCATCACGGTGGATGAGGATTTGGTGCTGTATCTGTTCGGGACGCCCGGTCAGAAACGTTTCGATTTCATGTGGGAGATCCTCTCTGAGGGTATGCTGGGCTTTATTGTGATGGTGGACAGCACCCGCCCTGAGACCTTCCGCGAAGCGCGTTCGATCCTTGAGACCTTCCGCGCCTATGCCCCCACTCCTTTTGTGGTGGCCGCGAACAAACAGGATATGGAAGATTCCTGGGAACTTGAAGATGTGCGTCACGCATTACGGCTCGATAAACATACGAAGCTTCTACCCTGTGTTGCAACGGAGCGCGATACTGTAAAAACGGTATTGCTCGAGTTGCTGTATAGCATCCTAAACGAAATGGAATCCGGGAAGTAGGGGCGGATAATCTTTTGCTGTGTCATCAATTACGACTGATCAAGGAATTGTTCATTATGAGGTTTACGGGCGGGGACGCCCTGTAATCCTTTTGCACGGATGGCTTGGTTCCTGGGGGTTATGGCAGGAGACCATGGCGTATCTGGGCGCGTTTTACCGCACCTATGCGTTGGATTTTTGGGGTTTTGGCGAATCCGGTAAAAAGCGCGAGACTTATGCAGTCTCGGATTTTGTCAGCCTGGTAAATCAATTTATGGAGCAGTTGGGTATTGTCCATGCGCCGCTGGTTGGGCACAGTATGGGGGGCACGGTCAGCCTTTCGGTTGCCATTAAATACCCGGAACGCGTCAGCAAAGTGGTGGTGGTGGGTTCGCCGATGGTAGGCTCATCGCTTGCGCCGCTGTTGAAGCTGGCAGGGAACCGCCCAATCGCTTTTATGTTGTTCAATATGATGGGTGTGTTCCGAACAGGGATGCGAATGTACTCTCCCATTATCTGCAAGGACCCGCGTTTCCCGGCGATGATGGACCGCGATCTTTCGCGCACCACCGTTGAATCTTTCCTGCGCTCCATCGCTTCGCTTCGCCGCACTGACCTGACACCCATGCTCCCGCAGATCAAGGTCCCCGCTATGGGCATCTACGGTGACAAGGATGTTATTGTCCATCCCCTGCAATGGCAGCCCATGCAAAAGGGGATTCCGCACTCGGTCATCGAGCGCTTTCCCGTTGCAGGTCACTTCCCCATGCTGGAAGAACCAACCATTTTCAGCCAGAAATTAAAAAACTTCCTCGACCAAGATTTTTCAATTTCATGAGCAGTGAACCCCTCTTTTATCCCCAGAAAATGGGGAGAATTATTTTCCAGGGTATGGAGGAGGTGATCGGCAGGAGCGGGGTGGATTCGATCCTGCACCTTGCCTCACTCGATGCGCTGATTCTAGAGCGTCCGCCGGCGCGTGTGGACAAGACTTTCCCGTTTGAAACAGTGAGTATCCTGCAACGTACCCTGGAGCAGGCTTTCGGTCCACGCGGGGGGCGCGGATTGGCCTTGCGCGCGGGACGGGCATCCTTCAAGTATGGCCTCAAAGAATATGGTTCCATGCTTGGCCTGACCGAAATGGCCTTCCGTTTATTGCCGCTCTCCACAAAACTGCACACTGGCGCAAAGGCGTTTGCCGACCTCTTCAACCGTTACACCGATCAACGGGTGCGGGTGGAGGAAAAAGAAAATAAGATATTCTGGCATATCGAGCGCTGTCCGCTTTGCTGGGAGAGGCAGGCGGAAGAGCCGGTCTGCCATTTGGCGGTGGGGCTGTTGCAGGAAGCCCTGTATTGGCTGAGCGGGGGCAAGGTTTTTGACGTGGAAGAGACTGCCTGCATCGCCCGCGGAGACCAAACCTGTACTATCACGATAGATACAATTCCACTTTCGTAGCGGGGCAGGTTTAATAACAGTTTTGTTTTGTAAACGGCGTGTCTTAACCCATACTTTGATTTATAATCCCTAATTATGCTCAAGATCATTCTCCACGCGCACAATCAGATCATGCCTTTTTGCGAATCTGCGCGTGAACTGCGGATTCAAAATACGCCGCTTTGGCTGCACCAGCGTAATTTGCTTGCGCCATATGTGACCCGTGAGATGGAATTGAAGCAGGGGGAACGCCTGCAACCCGTCCGTGAACCGACCATTGTCTATCGCGACAACCTGTTTTTCGACCAGGCCTACATTAATACATTCATGGAACAGGCAGTGAAACGCAACCGCCCTGTTCGGGCGGCTTTTCGCGCCGATGACCCTGCCTTTCGGGAACATGCTCTGCCGCTTTCCACATCCTACACGCCTGCGGGGAGTTTATACCTTGCAGACTTGTGGTATTACCCAAACGGTCCCATGGCGGGCGTCGAACCCCTGGTGATCGACATGCAAGCCCGGGAGATCGGCTACTATCACGTGCCAACCTACATGGGCGACCAGAGCGGCGACCTTGTTTTTCAAGTTCCCCTGCGCGCCATGATGGCAATCGATTCATGGGTGCATGTTTTTATTGCCGACATGGTGTTCGGTCAGTTTGCGCGCGGCGCGCGTTTTGAAAAGAAGGCCAACGAAGAACTTTCCTTCAAGCTCAAGATTATTGGCAAAGCCATTTATGAGGGACGCCAGGTATTGGAGTGTTCCGAAGCCGTAAAGGTCGGCAGGAATTGTGTGATCGACCCAAGCGCGGTCATCAAAGGACCTGCGATCATTGGGGATAATGTCACCATTAACGCGGGGGCTGTGATCGACAACAGCATTATTGGAAACAATGTCAATGTTGGGCAGGGCGCGCAGGTGATGCTTTCAGTAGTGGGGGATGGCGCCTTCCTGCCTTTCCGCGCCTCATTATTCATGACGACCATGATGGAAAACAGCATGTTGGCTCAAAACACCTGCCTGCAAATGTGCGTGATCGGAAGAAATACCTTTATCGGCGCAGGTTCTACGTGGACGGATTACAACCTGATTCCCACTCCCATCCGTGCGCGGGATGGGAACGGCAAGTTGAGCATTTCCAACCGCCCGGTCATCGGCGGCTGTGTCGGGCATAATTGCCGCATTGGTTCGGGGATGATCATTTACCCTGCGCGCACCATCGAGTCGGATGTGGTGCTGGCCGCTTCTGCCGAACGCCGCCTGATAGACCGCGATATTACTTTTGACCAAAGCGACCATCACCATTTACGGCTGGCACACTTGCACCAAACTCCATACCACAGACATTTGAAAGCCGAGGTGGAGTCGTGGTAAAAGGTTATCGAGCGTAGTCGAAACATGGATAGCTTCGCCTTCATCATTCACCCCATCGATCCCAAGCGCGATGTCAGCCGCAAGTTTCCGTTTTTAGGCAAGGTACTTTCAGAACGACAGATCGATTTTTTCTCCACCTTCTTTCCCCCCGTTTATATTTCGGAGATCGAAGGGATTACATCTCAATCTACTGGCAAGACCATCAAAGGCTGGTTCATTGCCTGCCCGTACACCCCGCGCCGCATGATGCAGTTGCCTGAGCGCACGGTCTATCGTAAAATTATCCAAACAGGCCGCGCGGCTGAAAAACTCGGCGCGAACATTCTTGGCCTCGGCGCTTTCACTTCGGTGGTCGGCGATGCGGGCGTGACGATTGCAAACGCGCTGGAAATTCCCGTTACCACAGGTGACTCTTTCACAGTAGCAATGGCGGTGCAAGCCATACGGGATGCGGCCAAAGTGATGGATATAAAAATGGAAGATGCGACGGTGGCCGTCGTGGGCGCCACAGGAGCGATCGGACGCGTCTGCTCCGCGCTGTTGGCTGGGGAGGCCGCCCGGACATTGCTCGTGGCCCGGGATGAGAAAAAACTAGAAGTTCTTCGAGACAGGCTTCAGATTAAAGCGCGAAGCGAGCTTGTCATCAGCACGAAGATGGATGTTTTAAAGGATGCTCAATTGATTTTAACGGTAACAAGTTCCATTCATGATGTCATCCGCCCCGAACATTTACAGCCGGGCAGTGTGGTGTGCGATGTGGCGCGCCCCCGTGATGTTTCTGCAATGGTGGCGGCAGTGAGAGATGATATATTAGTGATTGACGGCGGCATGGTGGATGTGCCAGGCCCCGTGGATTTCCATTTTAACTTTGGTTTTCCTGAGGGCAAAGCCTATGCCTGCATGGCCGAGACGATTGCCCTGGCGTTGGAAGGCCGCTTTGAAGATTACACAGTCGGCAGGGAAATTACGCTGGAACGCGTACAGGAAATTACCGCGATCTCGGAGAAACACGGGTTTCGCATGAGTGGTTTCCGCTCGTTCGAGCGCGAAGTGACCGAAGAACAAATTGAAGCCGTTAGACATAACGCCCGCACAGGGAAACGACGCGCTTACGGAGTACCGCATAAATAATGAAGCGCTTAGTAATTAATGCAACCAGCGGTAGGAGGCTCATATGAGTAATGCTCGCCTTTTGGTAGTGGAAGACGATATCGATATCGCCAACATGTTGAAGATCTATTTTACGGGTCTTCAGTATGATGTGGATGTTGCGAATCGCGGAAAGGATGCCCTGGACAAGACCAAGCAGGTCCTGCCGCATTTGATCGTGCTGGATATCATGCTGCCCGATATTGACGGGTATGAGGTCTGCCGCACCTTGCGCACCAGCACACGTACCAGCCATATCCCGGTCATCTTCCTGACGCAAAAAGATGAACGCAGTGACAAATTGCAGGGTCTTGAACTGGGCGCGGACGATTACATCACCAAGCCTTTCGATATCGAAGAATTGAAACTGCGGGTCCAGGGCGCCATCCGCCGTTCGGAACGCGAAAGCCTCACCGACCCGCGCTCTGGTTTGCCCGCAGGGCGTTTGATCGAAGAGCAGTTACGCCGCATCATCCGTGAGGAGAAATGGGCGCTGTTGGATGTGCGCATCAATAACTTTGAGGCCTTCAAGGATGTGTATGGCTTTGTGGCTGGCGACGATGTGATGCGTTTTGCCGCGATGCTGATCGGCGAGGTGGTGGACGAGTTGGGCACAACCAGCGATTTTATCGGTCATGCGGGAGGCGACAACTTCATCATCATTACCACCCATGAGGCCGCTTCAAACATTCGCCAGAAATTGAAGGATCGTTTTGCGGCTGAAGTGCAAAGCCACTATAACTTTATCGACCGCCAGCAGGGTTTCATCCAGGCGCCCAAAGCGGAAGGCGGCGTGGAAAAAGTGGGTTTTATGAACTTCTCAGCGGGAATGGTTTCGCCGAGCCTGCATTCGTTTGCCGATATTCGTGAGATCACTGAACTTGCGGCTGAAGCTCGAAGACAGGACGCGGCGGCCGCCTCCACCGCGTAAAGGTAAGATTTTTCCATGCCTTCCGGGTTGGGAGTTAGCCTGTTTCTTGCTGGGCTGGTGGTAGTTGCGCTGGTCTGGGCGGTTTTACGTTTTTTGCCGCGCTTCCAATCGGACCCCCACACTGTCGGAAATTCCTTTATATTCCCCAAAACATCAAAATCAAACGAAGCCATCATCATCCTCCAACCTGGAGGGCGGGTGGAATTTATTAACGATCTGGCGCGTTCCTATTTTGAACTGCGCGAGAACGAGCCGTATGATCTCGAAAACCTTGCGCGGCGGGTACGCCCCTCCGATGATTTTCTGGATCTGTGCGCCGCTCCCGGCCATAAACGTGTTTCCATCGGCGGAAAGCTGGTGGAAATTGCTTCTTACGAGATACCGGGCGTTTACCCAATGATGTTGATCTCTTTGCGCGGCAGGGAACTCCCTGCGATGGATCAGAACAACGGCGCAACGGAAGAGGTCTTGCAGGTGGCGTCAGAATTCAGCCAGGGAATCGCGGCCAGCCTCAATCTTGAATCGACGGCTCGATCCATCCTGGATAATGTCGGCCGCCTGATACCTTCGGAAGTTCTTGAGCTTAAATTGTGGAATGAGGAACGCCAGGCCCTGATTCCATATCGTTTCCAACAACCCAGTTCAGCCCGCGTGGTAACTGCTTCACTTTCCAAGTTTGGAAGCCTGACAGACTACCTCGTCGCGCGCCGCGCGCCGATTCTGCTTGCCGATACGCGCGCGCCATCCGAGTTCATCAAAAGCAATGAACTGCTTTTGATTCGTTCTTATTTGGGCATCCCCCTCATTGCGGGCGGCGAGCTGGTTGGAACGTTGGAAGCAGGCCAGACCAGCGGCGGAGTGTTCGGCCAGCACGACCTCGACCTTTTATCCCTGATCTCCGGCCAGGCAGGGGTGGCGATCCGCAATGCCAAATTGTACGAAGAGGAACAAAAACGCGGCTCGGAACTCGCCGGCCTTGCAAACCTCAATCAAGCGCTGGGTTCTGCGCGTGATTTGGAGAATGTTTTTTCAAGGCTTGTCGAGAGCGTTGCGCCGTTGTTCCCCGCTGAAATCATTGGGTTCTTGCTCTACGATGAAGAGAAACGCACCCTTGAAGGCAAACTGCCCTTCCATGGACTGCCCGCCCATTTTGTTCATATCTACCGCGCTGTGGTGCCCGTGGATAGCCCTGCCGAAAAAATCATCGCAAGCCAGAAACCCATCATTACCCAAAGCACCATTGGTGACGAGAATTGGCGCGCCCTCGGCCTTGCGGATGTAGCCATCGCGGCAAGTCTGCGAGATAACGCACTCGTCCCGCTTCTTTCTTCGGGACGGATGCTCGGCTACTTTCAAGTTGGTCATCACACCCGCGGCGGGTCCGCTTTTACAACAGAAGAACTTCGATTAATGAACATTGTGGCAAACCAGGCCGCCGCCATCATCGAGAACGTGCTTCTCGTTCAGCAGGCGCGCACCCGCGCACAACGCGCAGACGCCTTGCGCCGCATTGCCAGCCTTTCCGGCTCCTCCGCCACGCTGGATGAAACCCTTAAATACTCCGTTCAGGAACTGGCGAATCTCCTCCAGGCAGACGCAGGCGCGATCTTCCTCATGGATGAAACGCGCGGCGCATTACGCCTGAGCCGCGAATCCATGTTTGGCGTATCGGAGGATATCAGCAGTTCTTTTATTCAAATATTTATAGATGACCCCAATTACCGATACACAGTTTCAGGCAGTCAAAAGGCATTTATATCTGGCCACCTGGGCACAGACCGAAGAATCCTGCCGGCCTATCGCCCGCTGGCAACTGCGTTAATGATGGAATCAGTCATTGTCGTCCCGCTGGTTGTGCGTGAACGCAGTATCGGCGAACTCATGTTGGGCAGTAGGAAAGTTGATTACTTTAACTCCTATGACCTCCAGATCGTCTCCACCGCAGCCGGCCAGCTTGCAACAGCAATCGAATCTGCCAGCCTGCTTGCTCAAACAGACGTCTCGCTCCGCAGGCGGGTAGACCAGCTTTCTGCGCTCGCACGCATCAGCCGCGAACTGGGCGCCTCGCTGGATGTTAAACACCTGCTCGAGATTGTGCATGATGAAGGCCTGCGGACTGTGCAGGCACATTGTTCAACTGTCATCCTCTTCGAACAAGGCGGCAATGAACGCCCCGACCCCCGGCCGCAATATTTTTTCGGCTGTGAAAACCTGCGAGATTTGAACAACATCGAGCGGACGGTCTTGAAAACCGGCGAGCCGCATATTGTCGCTGATTTTTCCCAGGAGAAAACAGCAGAACCCCACGAGGGAGCGCGCTCGGCAATTACTGTGCCAATCACCTATCAGGCAAACACGATCGGCTTAATCAACCTTCATGCCGTTTCGACAGACTTTTTCACCCCGCAAGTAACCGAGTTGGCGCAAACCCTGGCCGCGCAGGCGGGCATTGCCTTGAGCAATGCCCAGCGCTATCAGGCCGAAAAACAACGCAGTGAATTGATGCGCCGCCGCGCCGATACCCTCGTCCGCCTTACGGATGTGAGTTACAGCCTCGGGCACGACCAGCCCCTGGACCAGGCCCTGCAGATCGTTGCGCGCGGTATTCGCGATTCAACACCTTTCCGTGTGGTGTTGATGAGCATTCTTGAACTTGAAACCGGGCTGATGCGCCGCCTGACTGCGGTGGGTATTCCACAGGAAACGTTGAATGAATTGCTGTCTCGAAAACAGCCGCTTTCCAGCCTTCTGCAAATCATGAGGCCGGAGTTCAAGATTAGCCGTTCCTACTTCATCCCTGTGGATCAGGCTCCCGTCATTCCGTCTGATTTGCACATGGTTACGTTGGATGTTTCTGCATCTGTGGATGCAGGCGGTAATACCTGGCGCGCCGATGACATATTGCTTATCCCGCTTGAAAATGCCGAAGGGCAGGTTGTAGGACTCGTCAGCCTGGACGATCCCTCCAATGGACTGCGCCCAGACAAGGCGACGATTGAAGCGGTGGAGGTTTTTTCGGCCCAGGCCGCATTATTAATCAGCAATACCATTCGCCAGAGCGAACTGCGGGCGCGGATAGAATCGCTTTCTTCCGGGCTCCAACGCCAGCAGAAATTACTCGATATTACACAGAACGACCTGCCTGTTCTGCTTCACAAAGACCTCGAGCAAACCATCTCCCTGCACAATTTGGACCGCCGCGCCCAGCGTGTGCGCGCCGGGCTGGCCATCACCGAATCCGTCAGCCGCCAGTTGGATACCTCCTCGGCCTTGTCTGCGCTGGGGCGCGAGACATTGACCCAGCTTGGCATGTCTGTTGCGCTGGTGGCTGAAAATACCCCGGATGGCCCCCGTCTTTTGCATGTGCTGGGAAGTTTCCCCCGCTCCACAAATGTCGAAGCATTATTCGGCCAGCGCAATCCCTTGCGCGCCAGTTTACAAAGCGGGAAGCCGATCCTCATTTCCAATTTGGATGAAGATGACGAATGGCGCGATGCGTCTCTCTTAACCTCATTGCGGGCCAAGGGCGTCATCTGCCTGCCGGTGCTGGTCGAAAACAAGCCTGTCGCGGCAATGCTTGCGGTCAGCCCGGAACCCATGCCAGATTTCACAGAGGAAGATCACCAGGTCTATTTGCAGATTTCCCAGCAGACCTCCCTGATCCTGCAAAATATTTCCCTGCTGACTCAGACCCGCAGAAGACTGGATGAGGTGAATCTACTGCTCGATTTCAGCCGCCAACTGTCGGCTATGGATCCGGAGGCGATCATCAAATCCCTGCTGGATAGCTCGCGAAGAGTCCTTCCACATGCTCATGCAGGCATGGTGCTGATCTGGAATCCGAAAACCGAAATTCTGATACCGCGGGCCGCCTCAGGGTACGCAGATAACAACAGCATGATGGAAATTAATTATCGGGCAGGCGAAGCCCTGCCCGGCCATACATTCATGAACAAAAGCTCTCGCCGCGTGGACGAGATCAACTTTGCGCGTGATTACAATTTGAGCGCCGAAAACCTGGCCTTGTACCGCCAGGCCACCGGCGGACGTTTGCCCGTTTCAAGTTTGCTGGTGCCCATCGTTTCTTCCGATCAAAACCTGGGCCTGCTCGTGCTGGATAACTTCAACACAAGCTCTGCCTTCCGCCCCGAAGATGAAGCCCTTTTGTTTTCACTCGCCCAGCAGATTGCCCTCTCGCTGGATAACCTGCGGCTTGTGCAAACCACCCAGGAACGCGCCGGGCAATTGCAAGCCCTGAACGATGCCGCCGCTTCCCTAACCTCCAGCCTGAGCAGTGACCAGTTGGTCAATTCCCTGCTCGATCAGTTAAGCTCCATCCTTCCCTATGACACCGCCGCCCTCTGGCTTCGCGATAAAGACCGCCTTACCATTGCCTCGGCGCGCGGTTTTTCAGATGCCGAACAACGCCTCGGCCTGACGGTTTCGGTTTCAGACAGCGCGCTCTTCAAAGAAATGGCGCAAACCGGCCAGCCGATCCTCATCAAGGATGTGCGCGAAGATTCGCGCTTCCTGCCTGTGGAAGCCCCGCGCCTTTCCTGGCTGGGCATCCCGTTGATATCAAAAGGCGAGTTGGTCGGCGCGCTCGCCGTGGAAAAATGGCAGGCAAACTTCTACACCCGCGAACAAATGCAGGTTGGGCTTACCTTTGCCAGCCAGTCTGCGGTTTCATTGGATAACGCCCGCCTCTACGAAGACAGCGTCAGCCGCGCCACAGAACTGGATCAGCGCTCACAGCGTCTTTCCACTTTGAACCGCTTCACAACCGCCCTGACCGGATTGCTGGATGCAGAGCACATCCTGAATTTAACTGCGGATGAATTGCTCAAAGGCCTGGGCGTGCGCCGCGTCTCTGTCGTGACCTTTGAGCGGGGTCAGGCATACTGGAAGATTACCGCCCCCCGCACACGCATCAAACTTCCAAAATCCCTGCCAGATGCGCCCATCTTCAGCCGCTTGCGCGAATCGCTGGGCATCTTCAACACCGATGACGCCCGCAGTGAACCAGACCTGGCCGACCTGGCCGAAATGCTGGGCGAAAATACAACCGCCCTGCTTGTCCTGCCCCTTGCAAGCGAAGGAATCCTCACCGCCTTAATCTTTGCCCAAATGACGGGCGAATCGCGTTTTGGGGTCAATGAACTTGAAGTGGCCCGCACCATCACCAACCAGGCTACCATCGCGTTGGAAAATGCCCGTTTGTATCAATCCTCTGTCCGTACGGCGGAGCGTTTTTCCATCCTCAATGAATCAAGCGCCCTCATCAGCGCCAGCCTCGACCCCGAAGAGGTGTACGTCTCGGTGCATAAAGCGGCGGAACGCCTCATCCCATTGGACTCATTTGTGATCACTCTCTATGATGAAGCGACGAACGAAGTGGACCCTGTCTACTTGTTTGATCTTGGAAAAAGAGTGATGAGTGGGCGGGTTCCCTTTGGAAAAGGCATGAGCAGTGAAGTGATAAAGAGTGGAAAACCCCTCCTGATTTCCAACAGCGTGCAGGCAGGCCACCTGGGTACGATACAGGCTGGCGAAGGCGATGGAACGGAGTCCATCGTGGCCGTTCCCATGATCGTTGGAAACAAGACGCGCGGTATGCTTTCGGCCCAAAGCTATCAATCGGGCATCTATACCGCAGAGGATATGCAGATCCTCGGCACGCTCGCAAACCAGGCCATCATCGCCATCCAAAACGGACGCCTGTTCGAAGAAACCCAAAATCTTGCATCCAATCTCGAACTGCGCGTTGTGGAACGCACCGCCCAGCTACAGCATGAACAACAGAATACAGAAACCCTCCTGCGCATTCTTACAGAAGTATCCTCCAGCCTCGACCTGGACCGCGCCCTCAACCGTACATTGTCATTGCTAAACGATGCCATCGGCGCGGAACAAGGTACCATTTTGCTTGTACATGCCGAAGACAACCTCCTTCATTATCGCGCCGGGTATGGATACCTTTCAGACCGCACTGCTCCCGGAAGCCGCGGCTTTACCTTGAAAATTGGCGAAGGCCTGGCTGGCTGGGTTGTACAGCATCGCGAAGCGGTGCTGGTCAATGACTTGCACGAGGACCCGCGCTGGGTGCGGAGTACCGCCGCCGGGCAGGATCACCGCAGCGCCATCACCGTGCCCATGCTGGTAGGTGAGGATGTCATCGGCGTGATGATGGTTTTCCAGCGCGCGCCAAACTTCTTCAGTTCTGAAATGCTCATTCTGGTGAAAGCCATTGCAGGCCAGGTGGCTGTGGCAATTAATAATGCCCACCTGTATGAACTCATCCGCGATCAGGCCGAACGCCTCGGTGTGATGCTGCGCAAAGAGCAGGAGGATGCCAGCCGTTCCCAGGCCATCCTCGAAGCCGTGGCAGATGGCGTGCTCGTCACAGGCTCGGACAACCGCATCACCTTCGTCAACTCGTCCACCGAGCGCATTCTTGGCGTGAACGATACCCGCCTGCTGGGCAATTCGCTGGATAAGGTGGGTGGTTTGTACGGTAAGGCCGCCACTGGCTGGGCTGAAACCATTCGGCATTGGTCTGAAGACCCATCCTCGTATGAGACGGGAGATTCCTACGCAGAACAGGTGGAATTGGAGAACGAGCGCATTGCCCTCGTCCACCTTGCGCCTGTGATTTTGCAAAACGATTTCCTCGGCACAGTCTCCATCATCCGCGATATTACACATGAAGTGGAAGTGGACCGCTTGAAGTCGGAATTTGTGGCCACCGTCAGCCATGAACTGCGCACCCCGATGACAGCCATCAAAGGATACGTGGATATTCTAACGATGGGCGCCGCAGGCGCATTGAACGAAAACCAGGTGCATTTCCTCGAGGTGGTACGAAATAACATCGAAAGGTTGAATACCCTCGTCAGTGATTTGCTGGATATTTCCCGCATCGAAGCGGGACGCATCACGCTCAACCCGCAATCTGTGGACTTGCACAGCATTGCCGAAGATGTGGTCGCTGAAGTTTTACACCGCTCTCAAAGGGAAAGCAAACCCATGGCGCTCTCCCTCGATGCTCCAAAGACCCTGCCGCTCGTCATTGGCGATGGCGACCGCGTGCGGCAGATACTGGGCAACCTTGTGAACAACGCTTTTAATTACACGCCCCAGAATGGAACCATCCGCGTAAACCTCCACCACGAGAATGGAGAAGTGCAGGTGGATATTCATGATAACGGCGTCGGCATTGCGCCCGAAGACCAGGCCCGCGTATTCGAGCGCTTCTTCCGCGGGGAGAATCCGCTTGTGCTTGCAACGCCCGGAACAGGCCTCGGCCTGCCAATCGTCCGTCAACTGGTGGAGATGCACAAGGGGCGTATTTGGATGACCAGCACGGGCGTGCCGGGTGATGGCAGTACCTTCTCCTTCACCCTGCCCATCCGTAAATAATGGAGTAGGAATGGCGAGAATTTTGATAGCAGAAGACGAACCCGATATCCGCGAACTTGTGGCCTTCACCCTGCGCTTTGCAGGCCATGAAGTCATTGCCACCTCCAATGGGGAGGAGGCATTAAACCAGGCATTCGAGGTCATCCCGGACATCATCCTCATGGATGTGCGTATGCCGCGCATGACCGGTTACGACGCCTGCCGCGCCATGAAAGCCGACCCCACCCTCAAGGATATCCCCGTTGTTTTTCTCTCGGCAAAGGGACAAGATTCCGAAATTCAAACCGGGTTGGATGCCGGCGCCGAAGAATACCTGCTCAAACCCTTCGCCCCCGACCAACTCACCGAACGTGTAAAAGCCATTCTGGGAAAATTTGGAAAATAAGCCTGCATGAGCGCAATCATTCTCGACGGTTCGATGGTGCATTACGAGGCTCTGGGACGAGGCCGCCCCGTTGTCTTCCTGCACGGCTGGGCCGGCTCATGGCGCTATTGGATCAACTCCATGCAGGTCGCGTCCACATCCTTCCGCGCCTACGCCGTAGACCTCTTCGGCTTCGGCGATACAAGCCGCGACCCCCTGCGCTACACCCTCGAAAAGCAGGCCGACCTCATCAATCGCTTTCTCGAAGAAATGGGCATCGGCAAAGTTGCCCTCGTCGGCCATGACCTTGGCGCGTTGGTTGCGCTTGCATTCATCAAGCAACAGCCAAAGAGCGTGGATCGGGTCATGGCAATCAACTGTCCGCTTGAGTATGATGCGCTTAATTCCCGAATGCGGACGGCCCCCGCGACGGAACTTGTCGAATGGTTGACATCCCGCACGCCCGAAGCGCTCGCCGCCCTTTCAGACGCCTCAAAGGTCGACCCGCAAGCTGTTTCTGTTTCGATGACCGGGCTCCAATCTGATAATTTATTTGCGGGCGTCCGCAACCTGAGTATTCCCAGCCTGTTCGTGTACGGCACAAACAACCCCGCCCTGCCCCTGCCCACCCAGGAAAAGACAGACGCCCTGCCACAGCACATGCACCAGATCAACCTGGAAGGCGCGGGGCATTTCCCCATGGTGGATAACGCCACCCAGTTCAACCGCCTGCTCACCGACTTCCTCGCGCTCGATTCTGGAGCCAGCCCCAGAGAGCTTCAATTGAAGGAAGAGTGGAAACGCAGAGTCCGCTAGTTTCAATGCTCCAGCCGCCGTCCCCGGCGGCGTATTTTTTTTCTGTTAGCCCAAAGTAGAAATGTCCCCTGAATTCCAAAGTAGAAATGTCACCGCCCTGCAGGGCGGTGACATTTCTACTTTTTTACCGCGAAGTAGGCAGAGGGTAATTGCGCCAGGGGTGATCAGGTGCGGGTTTGGC
>JACRLB010000031.1 GCA_016235445.1 Chloroflexota bacterium
AGTACAGCACCGTGACTGACAGTAGCATGTCGTATAATCCATTCTGTTGCTCCTCGAAACGTTGGATGGTTTCGAGAATAATAGATTTTCGACATAGCACAAACATCTTTTTTTGTCATCACTCGTTACAGGGACACTACCTGAAATTCTGCATTCATCATTTCCCGTTTTGGTTGTAAAATAACCCAGTCATTGGAGACCGAATGGCTACACAGGGGATCACATGCCAGGCTCGCTACCCAAAATTTGACGCATACTCAAATTTCAAGGAGACCAAATGACTAGCGCTTACCCCCCAGAACCGTTTCGTATTAAAGTAACAGAAGCCATCCACCTCATTCCACCTGAGGCGCGCGAGGCCGCGTTGAAGGAAGCAGGCTACAACCTCTTCCTGATGAAAGCCGAAGACATGTTCATTGACCTGCTGACCGACTCGGGCACAGGCGCGATGAGTTCAGAGCAATGGGCCGCCATCATGCGCGGCGACGAATCCTACGCAGGCGCGCGCTCCTTCCATCGTCTCAAAGCCGCAGTGGATGATGTTTTCGGTTTCAAGCATTTCGCCCCCACTCATCAGGGACGCGCCGCGGAAAATATTTTAGCCGCGTGCCTTGTCAAGCCTGGGCAGTACATCCCCAGCAACATGCACTTCGACACCACCGACGCCAACATCCGCGCGCGCGGCGGGCGGCCTGCCAACCTCGTCATCGAAGAAGCGCATGACCCCGAAAATCGGCATCCCTTTAAAGGCAATATGGATATTGCCAAACTCAAAGCCTTCGTGAAAATGTATGGGCGTGAGCAAATTCCCTTCGGGATGGTAACAGTTACAAATAACGCGGGAGGCGGACAACCCGTCTCGATGGAAAATCTCAAAGCGATTGCGGATGTCTACCACGAGAGCAGTATCCCGTTCTTTATCGACGCCGCTCGCTACGCTGAAAACTGTTTCTTCATCAAGGAGCGGGAGCCTGGCTATGGGCAGAAGAGCGTCAAAGAGATCGCGCGTGAAATGTTCTCGCTCGCAGACGGCATGACCATGTCCGCGAAGAAGGATGCCATTGTCAACATCGGCGGCCTGCTGTGCGTAAACGATGACATGTTATTTCAGAATGTGCAAAACGAGTTGATCCTGCGCGAAGGCTTCCCCACCTACGGCGGACTCGCAGGCCGTGACCTCGACGCGATGGCAGTCGGCTTATACGAAGGCTTGGATGAAGATTATCTTTCGTATCGCTTGGGGCAAACTGCCTACCTTGCAAAGCAACTCAACGACGCTGGCATTCCCACCCTCCAACCCACTGGCGGACATGGCGTGTACGTCAACGCGGGCGCGATCTTCCCGCACATCCCCAACTATGAATTTCCCGCACAAGCGCTCGCCATTGAGCTGTACCGCGAAGGCGGCATCCGCGGCGTGGAAATTGGCTCGGTCATGTTCGGTTGCCTCGACCCGGAAGACAATACCTGGCATTACCCCGCGCTTGAACTACTGCGTCTCGCCATCCCGCGCCGCACCTACACCCAAAGCCATTTGGATTATGTGGCTGAGTCACTTGCAAGAATCAAATCTCGCGCGGGGCAAATTCGCGGCTACAAGTACACCTACGCCCCCGAACTACTGCGTCACTTCACTGCGAGGTTTGAGCCTTTATAGCTCTCCGCCGTCAGAGGCTGGGAGTGGCTAAAAAGGTGGGCTAAAAAACCTCTCACCACTGAGATCACAGAGTACACAGAGATTTTTTCTCCGTGATCTCCGTGTGCTCTGTGGTTAAATCTTTTGGCAAGCCCACCAGGTTAGCCACTCCCGAGAGGCGAAGTCGCAGGGATCAAAACGTAGGTCACGAATGCAATGTGACGGTTGAGCTGCAAACGTGACCTACGTATCGTGTTTATTTTCACTCACTGCTCGTAAAATCAATGTCATCCCTTCGGGATTATTGGCCGCGTAGTGAGTTATTTCATTTCAGTTATCCATACGGGGGACTGCCCGCGTCACGGCGAATGAAAATGCTGTTTTCAGGGAATGTTCAAGCAAGCACCTGCGCATTCCCTGCCCGCCTGGACGTAAACATCCAGGCTTTAGCCTACGGCAGAGCAAGGCACCTGAGTAGTTTGACAATGTCACATTTCAAAACCTTTACCACAAAGTCCACAAAGGGGCACAAAGGAGAGCAAAAGGCTAAAAACGAAGGTTTTCTTCTGACACTCACCTGCACTGCAACAAACGCAGTGCGGCGCAAGTGTCGTGCCTTTGTGGTTTTGTACTTTGGTTTCAGTCTTAATCTGACATTGTCAAAGTAGTTACGTTTTCAGAACATAGCCAAAAGATTCCCTTTCAAAACTGTAGAATCCTTAGATTTCAATAATATATCAGTACCTTTGTAGGAATGTTACACGAGTGTAGAATATGTTATAAAATGATTAGAAAGTCTATTTTGCAATGAAGTTAAAAAGGAGTTTTTATGAGAATTTCGGCACTCGTTTTTAGCGTATGCCTGCTGGCGGTATCGGCTATTGCCTGTGGCTCAGCAGGGCGACCGGCCGCCTCATCTTTGGAGACTCCTGCAATGGCCTTATCCACTTCCTCCGCCGGGCTTTTCTTGGATGCAAATTCGAACCTCCAACTGCCCTCGGAGCCGCATATTTCCCGCTGGCGGTTGGTAAAAATCGATTTTTCGCAGTTGCTGGATGAAAGCGGGCAGGCAAAGAAAGTGAAAGAATTTACCATCAATCTCTTTCCGGATACGGTGTATACGGGTGTGGTCACGCAGACTGAAGAAATGGGAGACGGCTCCACATGGGTGGGATATCTCAAGGATGTGGAATATAGCGAATTGAGCATGGTGTACACAAGCGGTGTTTATATAGGTCACTTTGCAAGCCCAATGGGCGTTTACGAAGTGACCTTTGTAAAGGATGACTTGTACCGCGTCATCCAGATCGATCAACAACAACTGCCAGGAGGTGAAGGATAAGAGATACACAAATTACACACCCTCACAACGAATTGTTCAAAACCAATGGCATATCCAACCAATTTAACAAAGGAAAATCCAATGACTAGACAAAATCTAAAACAGACCAGACTTATTCTTTTGTCCCTTGTTTTGATGCTCTCCCTGACGTTCAGCGGCCTATCTGCCACACAGGTTCAGGCTGGCGGACCGCCATCCCTGTTCGGCGATGCGGCGGATGTTAACCCCGCCGATTTTGCCGCAGATGCGCCCTTCATTTCGCGTTCGCGCTTCCTGACTGTGGATTTCGCGGCTCTCTTCAACGACAGCGGAGACCCCTACGACAAAGAAAGCCTGCCTGAAATTACGTTGAACCTATTCCCCGATACAAGCTATGTAGGCAAAGTGAACGTTGTCAAGAAGGACCGCTGGGCCACCTCGTGGAATGGGCCGCTTAAAGGGAAACAGGGATACTTCTACCTGGTTGTATCCGATGGCGTATTCACAGCGCATGTTGCTTCCCCGGAAGGCGTCTATGAAGTCAAATATGCGGCAGACGGCTTGTACAAGGTTGTACAGCTTGACCACTCCCAACTTATTGACGATGATCCTAATGCCATTTACGAGCCTTCAGGCGATGTAATTCAAACGGGCGATCTTGGCCCCAACGCAGACACCGGCGCCACCATTGACATCATGATCGCCTACACAGACGATGCCCGCGCCGCGGCTGGCAGTACTGCCGCCATGAAGGCGCTGATTGCGCTGGCTGTGCTCGAGACCAATACAGCCTATGCCAATGCCGGCATCACAACGCGCCTCAGGCTGGTACACGTAGAAGAATATGCCTACGCCGAAACCGGCAACATGTCTACAGACTTAAGCCGCTTTATGGGCACTGCCGACGCCTACTTCACCACTATACACAGCCTGCGCAATACCTATGCGGCAGACATGGTGGGCCTGGTTGTGGCAAACGGCGGCGCCTACTGTGGCCTTGCCTCCAGCATTATGGCCACCGCCTCAACCGCCTTCCAGGTGACAGATAACGACTGCGCGACCGGGTACTATTCCTTCGGGCACGAGTTCGGTCACTTACAGGGCGCGCGCCATGATGTAGCCGTAGATAATAGTACCACCCCATATACCTATGGACATGGCTACGTGAATTGGACCGGAAGCGTCGGTACCAGTTGGCGGACGGTAATGGCTTATGGAAATGCCTGCGGCGGTTGTACCCGCCTGCAGTGGTGGTCGAACCCCGCCAAAACCTATGGCGGCTCCCCCATGGGTAACGGATTGGCCATGAACTACCTGGTACTCAATAACACGGCCTTCACGGTTGCCAATTTCCGCACCGCCATCATAAGCAGTAACTTCAACTCCACCTTTAACGGCTCCTCCGCCGGTTGGACAGTAGTCAACGGAGTCTGGGCTTTGAATAGCTCAGCTTATTACAAGACTAATGGCGTCGCCAGTCAAACAAGCTCAATAAAGCATTCTGGCACTTATGGAGATTTGACTTATGAGGCGAGGATGAAGAAAGTTGGCGGCGGTGATGTTGGATTGATTATTAGAGGTACATCTACCAGCCTTACAGCCATCAAAGATTGGAGGCCCTCCTACTATTTTGGGTATACAAATGCAGGCACATGCGGTGTTTACTATGTTAATAGCAGTGGAGGGTATACAGCATTGAAGAGTTTCGCAGCCTGTGCTGGAATCGTGGCAAGCGGTTTTAACACTTTGAAAGTGAAAGCTGTCGGCTCATCGTTGAAATTCTATATCAACAATACGTTGGTGTGGAGTGGCAGTAATACCGCCCTACGCACTGGTCAGGCGGGTGTGTATACATACTCAACAGGCGCGTTTTATGTTGACTGGGCCAAGCTATCCACTACTCCAACTGCAGATTATTACATTGACGCCGAAGAGACCCTTGGTGAAGAAGTTTCAGAAGGCGAAGCTCACACCCCGTAAGTTGACAGTTGTATAAATCTCTTTCACGGGCGGTCATTTAAAAACAAGTCGGGATGCAAATCCCGACTTGTTTTTTGTAGTAGCGGCTTCAGTCGCTTTTACCTGACAAAACCACAACTGAAGTCTCTAAATTACTTCCTGCGCAAATCGTCGCCAGGGACGGCGGCTTGAGCCTACGGGGCTGAGACAACCTTTGCGTGCATACTTTTGTTTAGCTCCATCATCGTTTTTTATTTCTGGGTACAATCGAAAGAAATCCATTTTTACCAAAGTGAGGAACATATGACAGAAGAAACCAATCCACTTTATTACGCCGATTATCTCGAGCTGGATAAAATTCTCGGGAGCCAACACCCTAAAAGCGGCAACTCCACCGATGAAATGCTGTTCATCGTCATCCACCAGGCGTATGAGCTGTGGTTCAAGCAGATCATCCACGAGCTGGATGCAGTGCGCGGAATCTTCGATACGGACAACGTTCAGGACAACGCGGGGGAGATGAGCATTGCCGTTCACAAGTTGAAGCGGGTGGTCAAAATTCTGGAAGTGCTTAACCGTCAGGTGGATATCCTCGAAACGATGACGCCGATGGACTTCCTCGAATTCAGAAATCTACTCCTGCCTTCTTCGGGGTTTCAGAGTATGCAATTCAGGCTCATCGAAGCGAAGCTGGGCTTGAAGATGGATCAACGCTACAAGGCGAATTATTACAAGAACACCCGTCCAGGTGGATTTAACCAACAGGATTACGGGACCATTAATCAGGTCGAGGAAGAGGCGACGCTCAAAGGGTTGGTCATCAAATGGGCAGAGCGGACTCCGTTCTTCGATGAGTCGCTTTGGAGGGAATATCAATCCAGTTACCCGATCGAAAGCGGGACACAAAAATTTTGGAGCGATTACAAACAAATGTATCAGAGCAGTCTGTCGAAAAACGAGCAGGGGCGGCTGGATGAGTTGGAGCAGGTTTTTTACAAGGAAGGGCTGGGCGAGTTTTCAGTGGATGCGATGCGGGCGGTGTTGTTCATTATGCTGTACCGTAACCTGCCCATTTTCCAAACGCCGTTCGATCTGCTCACCACGCTGATCGACATTGACGAACTGCTCTCGCAATGGCGTTACAAACACATGCTCATGGCGCGCCGCATGATCGGCGTGCGCGTTGGCACGGGCGGCACGAGCGGCGCGGGCTATCTTGAAGGGGCGCTGAGACAGCATTACATCTTCAAGGAATTGACGGAGGTGACGACATTTTTGATCGAACGCAGTCGCCTGCCTGACCTGCCGAATGCGGTCAAAGAGAAGATGAGCTTTAATTCAAAATAATAATTCAAACCTAATACCTCCCTCTCTGAACAACTACATCAGGATTGGCAAGGTCACTCTGCCGCGCGGGGAAAACCTGCACCGCGCAGGCTTTGAATTCGGGGATCAAGGCCTGCGGGTCGAGGGCGTCGTTGGTCAATAGATTTGCGGCGGCTTCGTGGAAATGCCAGGGGAGGAAGACCACGCCAACGGATGTTTTCTCCGTCACCGTTGCGCGGACAAACACCTCGCCGCGTCTACTCTGGATTTTGACAGGGTCGCCGTTTCGAATGCCATGAATCTCCGCGTCGGCAGGGTGAATTTCCACGCGGGCTTCGGGGTAGGCTTCGTTGAGCGCGGAGTTGCGCGTCATCGTGCCGCCGTGCCAGTGTTCGAGCAAACGTCCTGTCGTGAGAATGAACGGATATTCATCGTCCGCTTCTTCGCGCACGGGGACGTAATCGAGTTGATGGAATTTGCCGCGTCCGCGCGGGAAGGATTCTTTGAACAGGGTCGGTGTGCCGGGGTGATTCAAATCGGGCACGGGGTAGATCAGGCCAACTTTATCGATGCGGTCGTAGGTGATGCCTGCGTAATCTGAATTCACACTGCCCATTTCGCGCAGAATCTCTTCGGGGTTGGCATATGTCCATTTTGCAGTGGCAACTGACAGTTTAGATTCGAGGCGCAGGGCCAGGTCGCAGATGATCTGCCAATCGGGTCGTGAATCCCCGCGCGGCGGTTGCGCGGCGCGGACTCTCTGCACGCGTCGATCTGTATTCGAAAACGTCCCGTCTTTTTCAGCGAAGGGAGTCGCGGGCAAAAAGACATCCGCATACGCGCCAGACTCGTTGATGAAAATATCCTGCGAAACGATGAACTCAAGCTGTTCCATGTGATGGCGGGTGACATTGAGATTCGGCTCGGACATCATCGGATTCTCGCCCATAATGTAAAGCGCGCGGACGCCGCCCTCGTGCGCGTGACTTAAAATTTCGGTGGTGGTGAGGCCAAGTTTGAGACTGAGGCCGCCTGCTTCGATGTTCCAGGTCTTCTCCCACTTTGCGCGGTTATCGGGGTTATCCACGCGCATGTAGCCGGGATAATGAAACGGCATTGCGCCCATGTCGCTGGCGCCCTGCACGTTGTTTTGTCCGCGCAAGGGATTCAGCCCCGTGCCTTCGCGCCCGATGTGCCCCGCGAGGAAGGCAAGGTGAATGAGCGCCATTGCGGATGCCGTGCCGTGTGAAAGTTGTGAAATTCCCATGCCCCAATAGATCGCGCCATTTTTTGCGGTGGCATACAGCCGCGCGGCTTTGCGAATGTCTTCGGCGGGAACGCCTGAAATTTCTTCGGCATATTCGGGCGTAAATTTTTCGAGCGATTCTACGAAGTCGTCAAAACCTTCTGTGCGAGACTTTACGAATTCCCAATTTATCAATTCTTCTTTTACGATCACATGCGCCATTGCAGAGAAGACGGGCACATTCGTGCCAGGCTTGAGCGGGAGCCACATCTCGGCCATGTTCACCAGGTCGATGCGGCGCGGGTCGATCACGATCATTTTTGCGCCATATTTTTGCACGGCGTCTTTCATTTGCAAGGCAATGATGGGATGATTCTCGGATGTGTTTGAGCCTGTGACGATGAACACATCATTTTGAATGACCTGCGAAGCCGTGTTGCTCATGGCCGACGACCCCACTGCCAACTGCAATGCCACCACGGAACCCGCATGACAAAGACGCGTGCAATGATCCACGTTGTTCGTGCGGAACAAGGCGCGGTACATTTTTTGCAAAAGATAATTATCTTCGTTCGTGGCCTTGGCACAGCAATAGACCGCCATTGCGTCCGAACCGTCGCGTTTGTAGATTTCAGTTAATTTATCGGCGGTAATGTTGAGGGCGGTGTCCCAGTCGGTTTCGACCCAATCCCAGAGATTAGAGATTAGAGAATTGGAGATTGAACTTCCATCCGTGCTGACCGCAAAGACTTGTTCACGTCCTTCGGGTTTTGGTTTTCCTTCGAGCAGATACCTGCGCACAAGCGGAGTCAGTGTGCGTTTGGGGTGATAGATGAAGTCGTAGCCAAAGCGTCCCTTCACGCATAAATTTCCGTGATTGACAGGCGAATCAAACGGCGACGTGACTTTGAAAATAAAATCATCTTTGACGTGCAGTTGCAGGGTACATCCCACGCCGCAATAGGGACAGGTGGTGGTGGTGATTCGGTCGGGATTGATCATCGTGCCTCCATATCAGTAATTGGTAAGTGGTAATTACCAATTACTATTTACGCCTTTTCCTACCTGTATTCAAAACAGATATTTCATTCGGGCTCATGCCCTGCTCCAATAAAAATTCGCGCTTCGGTTTCAACGCGCCCGTGGGGCAAACGCCCACGCACTGTCCGCACAACACGCAGGATGTTTCGGGAATCGCCTTGTCAAAAAACGTGCCAATCTGCGTTTCAAATCCGCGGCCTGTGAAGTTGATCGCAAAGGTATATTGCGCATCGTCCGCGCAAACCTGCACACAACGCCAGCACAGCAGGCACTTCGAGTAGTCGCGCACATACATCGGGTTGTCGTCTTTCACGTCCGACTCGCGGCGTTCGGCATCGGGAAAGCGGCTCGATGACGCGCCGTAATCATGCATCATGTTTTGGATTTCAAGCGACTCGGATAAATCCAGCGTGGACGCAAGCATCTCCAGAATGGTTCGCCTTGCGCGGATGACCTTCTCGCTTCTTGTCTGGACCTTCATGCTGGTTGCCGCTTTGACGATACACGCTGGCTGGAGCGCTCTCTGCCCCTCCACCTCCACGACGCAGATTCGGCAAAGGGCATTGGCCGTGGTTGCTTCGTGGAAGCAAATGGTGGGGATGTCAATCCCGTTCTCGCGCGCGGCATCGAGCAGGGTTTTACCGTCTTCGATTGTCAATTCTTTGCCGTCAATGGTTAGAGTAATCATAGTGACCTTGGTTTAAAAGGATGAAATATGAAAGATGAAGGATGAATTTTCTATTTCCTTCGGGCGTTCGTCTTGTTCTTTGCGATATTTTTTACAGCAGGCTTCGGTTTTGCTTCTGCATCTCTCGATGCTTTAGAAGTTTTCTTTGGCTTGGCTTTCACCTTTGTACCTGTCGCCTTCTTTCCTCTTTCATCTTTCTTCTCCAACGGCAAGCCGTTGGACTCCATAAATAGCTCCGGCCAAATCTTCATCGCAGACAACACCGCGCTCGCGGCCGTTTGACCGAGGCCGCACAGGCTGGCATCCGTCATCGTCCAGCCGACATCCTGCAAGCGGATGAAATCCTCGGGCAGGGTTTCGCTTTTTGCAACGCGATTCAAAATTTCCATTTGGCGTTGCGTGCCCATCTGGCAGGGATAGCATTTGCCGCAGGATTCGTGTGCGAAGAATTTTCCGAGCCGTTTCAGAACGTCACGCATGTCGCGGGTTTCGTCGAAGACCATCACTACACCGGAGCCAAGCGGCAAGCCAACAGCCCGCAAATCTTCAAAAGTCATTTTTACATCAAGATGCTCAGGTGTGGCAAAAGCGCCCGCCGCGCCTCCAAACAACACAGACTGTAGTCTTGTCCTTCGGCTTCGCTCAGGACGAAGGAAATTTGAAACGCCGCCGGCCATATCAAGCAGTTCGCGCAGAGTGACTCCAAACGGGGCTTCATACAGGCCAGGTTGGGTTACATCGCCAGAGACACAGAATAATTTTGACCCAGGCGATTTCTCTGTGCCGATCTTGCGATATTCGAGCGAACCTTTGGAAATGATCAATGGGACGTTGCACAGGGTTTCAACATTATTGATGACGGTGGGTTTGTCGAACAGTCCATTTGTCGTTGGGAAGGGCGGCTTCACCCGCGGGAAACCGCGCTTCCCTTCGATGGATTCAAACAGCGCGGTCTCCTCGCCACAAATGTAGGCGCCCGCGCCGACGCGAATTTCAATATCAAAGAGTTCTCCGAGATACCCAGCCACTCTCGCTTCATTCAGGGCTGTCTCGAGAACAGGCACGATGTATGGATATTCGCCGCGAATGTAAATGTAGCCCTTGTTTGCGCCAATCGCATACGCGGCGATGCACATCCCTTCGATGGCGCTGTGCGGATCATCCAACAGCAGAATGCGATCCTTGAACGTGCCAGGCTCGGATTCGTCTGCGTTGCAGATGATGTATTTTTGATCTGCCACGGCCTTTGCCGCGCCCTCCCATTTGATGCCTGTCGGGAAGGCTGCGCCGCCGCGTCCTACCAGACCCGAGGCCTTGATCTCTGCGACGACATCCTCTGGCTTCATTCGTAAGGCTTTTTGCAAAGCGGTGTATTCTCCGTATTTTTTTAGGGAGGTTGTGCCGTCGCCACAATTTTTGGTCAATTCACGGATTGGGCCATAGACGCTGGACGATGGGCGATCTTCTTCTTGCGCGCCATCGCCTATCGTCGAGCGTTCATTGTCCATCGTCCACACTGCCGGGGCGAGTTCGCAAAGCCCAAGGCATGGACTCGGCTCGATGGTTAGAGACAGGTCTTCGGTCGTTTGACGCGGTTTTACATCGTAATGATGGCAGAGATGCTCGAGGAGTCCATCCCCGCCTTTGAGTGCGCAGGCTTGATCCGTACACACGCGAATGATTTTTTTGCCGACTGGTTTGTTATAAAAGAGCGAATAAAACTCGATGACGCCATGCACATCTGCAAGCGGCACGTTCAGGTTTTTTGCAACTTCAGAAGCAACGGATTCGGACAGCCAGCCATAAATTTTTTGCGCGGCGTGAAGCGCAGGCAAAAGCCCGGAACGACCAAGCGGAATATATTTTTCAATGGCAGGTTTCAATGAGATGGGGTCAATTTCAGACATGAAGTCTCCAATATATCCAGTATACCCGTCACGGGCATTATATAACCGATGACATTTTTCGTGACACGAAGCACTTCCGAAATCGGGGGTGATTATATATAATATATAATCATGGCGTCAATAGCAGAAAAAGAATTCACCCACAAACCATTGAAAGATGAAATTTACGATGCACTGCATCGCCAGATCATCGCGGGCAAGTACAGGCCAGGCGACTGGTTGCGGCAGGAGGATATTGCCAGCCAGATGGGCGTGAGCATGACCCCTGTGCGCGAGGCATTAGACTTGCTGGTTGCGAAAGGATTGGCTGAACGTGTGCCCTACCGGGGCGTGCGCGTGCGGGAGGTTTCTGCCAGGGAGGTTGTGGAAGCGTATGGACTGCGCCTGATGCTGGAGGCGATGATCGCGCGCGAAGCGGCCATGAATAGTACGGAAGGGCAAATCTCCAAACTACAGGCGATCATGGATGAAATGGACAGGCATGTCGAGTTGAGCGAAATGCCGCAGGAGCGACAGCTCAGCCGCGAGTTTCATGCGGCGATTGCCGAGGCTTCGGGAAATTCTTTGTTGACCCAGCTTTACACAATCGTATCGAATGCGTTTCCCGATTGGCTGTTGTACGAGGCGCTTTATCGAAAGCCCGAATTGGTTTCAGGCAGTGTGACACAAACCCACGACGAACACACCTCCATTTTGGATGCGCTCAAAAAACGGGATGCAGACCTGGCGGTGAAGGTTTCGCTGGAACACGTGATGGAATCAGGCAGGTGGCTGGAGACGTATCGTGACATTCCAGCCAAACTACTGCGAGAGCAGGAAAAACAAGTTACGCACTTGATGAAAAAATCAAAGTAACCAGGAGGCAGTATGACGGAAGAATTATTCAAACAGATGGCGCAAAGCATCATTGACGGGGACTCTGATCTTTCGGTGGAGCTTGCAAAGAAAGCCATCGAAATAAACATGCACCCGCTGGAAGCGATCACAAAAGGCTTTGTGGTGGGCGTCAATTACATTGGCGATCAATTTGGCCTGGGCGAAGCATTCCTGCCCGAGTTGGTGATGGCAGGCGAAGCGATGAAAGCCGCGGTCGCCGTGCTGGAACCTGAGTTGATCAAACTTGGCTCGGCCCGTGAAACGATGGGACGCGTTGTGCTTGCCACCGTGGAAGGCGACATCCACGAGATCGGCAAGACTCTTGTCGGCACCATGCTCAGCGCATCTGGCTTTGAAGTGACCGACCTGGGCGTGGACCAGCCCGCCGAAAAGATCATCGGCAAGGCTCTCGAAATCGACGCACAGATCATCGGGATGAGCGCATTGCTCACCACAACCATGGTTCGCCAACGCGAAGTGATCGAAGAACTGGATAAGGAAGGCTTGCGCCCGCGCATCAAGGTGATGGTCGGCGGCGCTCCCATCACCCGCGATTGGTTCCAAAAAATAAAAGCAGATGGCTACTCTGAAGATGCCGTCGGCGCGGTGAAGGTGGCGAAGGAATTGGTCGGGAAGGGAGATTAGTAGTACGGGGCACGAGATACAAGTTACGAGTTACGAATTACGAATTACGAGTTGCATTACCACTTGTTTACCCGTTTACCTGTTTACTTGCATACCTGTTTGCCAACCTAGAGAGAGTGAGAGACACCATGCCTCGGGAGGGCTTATGTCTCATAAGAATATCAAGACGATCAGTAATCCAAAACTGAAATTGGAAATACTGACAGAAGAAGATGTAAAAAAAATCCACGATGCCACATTGCAGATCATCGAAAAAGTGGGCGTGAGATTTCCATCCAAACGCGCGCTGGAGATTTGGGAAGCCCACGGCGCGGATGTGAATCACGAAAAGAAGATCGTGCGGGTCAAGCCGCAGATCATCGAAGATGCGCTCAAAAAAGCGCCGCCCGCGTACAAACTCGCGGCGCGCGACCCGCAACAGGATTTACAGCTTGACGGCAACCACGTCCACCTTGGCACAGACGGCTGTGGCGTGGAAGTAATCGACATCCACACTGGCGAAAAGCGTACCTCGTGCTTGCAGGATGTCCGCGACATTGCGCGCATCGCTGACGCTACCGAAGAAGTGGCCTTTCACTGGGTTCCCGTCTCAGCGCAGGATACGCCCGCAGAAGCGCGTGGACTGCACGAGATCAAGGCCGTTTGGGAAAACTCCACCAAACACTTGCAGACCGAGTCCATTTACAACGTGGAGGAAGCCAAAGCCGCGATTGAAATGGCCGCGCTGATCGTTGGCGGAAAAGATAAGCTCCGCGAGCGGCCTGTTCTCTCGCTCATGCAATGCACCGCCCCCCCGCTCGGTCACGACGGCGGAAGTTTGGACGCCGCACTCCTCGCCGCAGAAGTTGGTATCCCAACAGGGTTTATGACCATGGCGGCTTGCGCCACAACTGGCCCAACGACCATGGCTGGAAATCTCGCAGTTGGCAACGCGGAAGTGATCGCAGGGACGGCACTTTTACAACTGGCATACCCTGGCGCGCCTGTCTTTTACGCCGCGGCACAAACCGCATCTGACCTGCGGACTGGGGCATACACAGGCGGCGGCCCCGAAGACTTCCTCTTTGGCGCGGCCACCAATGTGCTGGCAGATTTCTACAACATCCCGCTTTCGATGGGCGCGTTCGCCACAGGCGCGAAGGAACCCAACTGGCAGGCAGGTCTCGAAGGCGCACTCTCCAGTTTCATGGCGAGCGTGGTGATGTCTGACATGCTGTTGGGGTGCGGATTCCTGCACGGCAGTCGCATCTGGTCCTTCGCAGAGATGATGATGGACTGCGAGATTTTCTCCATCGTCCACAAGATGATGGAAGGAATCGTTGTCAACGATGAAACGCTCGCCCTCGATGTAATTGCGGCAGTCGGCCCTGGAAGTCATTATCTTGGACAAAAACACACCCGCAACCACATGCGCGAATTATTCATGCCGCAATTTATGGACAGGCGTCCATACTCCGAATGGGAAACGAAAAAAGACGATGCGCGCGATTGGGCATTAACCAGGGCACGCAAAGTTTTGAAGGAACACCAGCCCGACCCGCTCGATGAAAAGATCAGCAAGGAAATGGGCAGAATTATCAAGTCGGTTGAGAAGTAGTAATTGGTAATTAGAGATTAGAGATTAGAGATTGCCGATTACCAATCTCCAATCTCTTTTAAAGGTGAAATATGCAACCCAAACTATCCCTACTCGACGACGCCCTCATCGCACGCATCCTCGACGAAGCCTATCAACTGATGCTCAAGCCTGGCATCAAGGTGCAAAACGAGGAAGCGCGTAAACTGCTTGCAGAAGCAGGCGCACAAGTGGACGAAGAGACAATGATCGTCCGCATCCCGGAGCAAATCGTCAGACAGGCATTGGAAACTGCCCCTCGCCAGTTTCATCTCTTCGATTACGAGGATCAGCCCAAAGTCCAGTATGGAGGCGATGCAGTTCACTTCGACCCAGGCTCCTCCGGCATCTGCGTCCTCATCCCAGAGACGTTGGAGCATAAGACTGCCGTAACCGAAGACCTGATCCGCATTATCAAAGTTGCCGAAAGCCTGCCGCAATACGACGCGCAATCCACGGCGGTGGTGTGCGACGATGTGCCGAAGGAATTGCACGACCTGTATCGTTTGTATCTGGTGATGCTGTTTTCAAAGAAGCCGATTGTGACGGGCGCGTTCACCAACACGACCGTGCATCACATGATCGACATGCTCGCCATCTTCGCGGGCGGGCGCGAAAATTTACGCGAGCATCCACGCGCCATATTCGATGCCTGCCCATCGCCGCCATTGATCTGGTCGAACTTTGGCGCGGGCAACTTGATTACATTGGCGCGCGCGGGTGTGCCTGCTGAAATCGTATCCATGCCATTGGCGGGCGCGGCGGCTCCCGTCACGTTGCTCGGCGCGGTCACACAACATGCGGCGGAATGTCTTTCGGGCATTACAATTCATCAACTTGCGCGCGCGGGTTCGCCCATTGTGTGGGGCGGCGCGGCATCTACATTCGACATGCGAAAAGGCGGCACACCGTTTGGCTCGGTGGAAACCGCAATGATCGGTTCGTCCTATACCCAGGTTGGCAAATCGCTTGGCCTGCCGACCCATGCCTATCTTGGCGGAACCGAATCAAAAATTCTGGATATGCAGGCGGGTCTCGAAAGCGGCATGGGCGCAATGATCGGCGCGTTAAGCGGCATCAACATGATCTCTGGTTCAGGCATGATTGATTCACTGCTTTGTCACAGCCCTGAAAAACTCGTCATCGACGCGGAAGGCATCGCCATGGCAAAGCGCATGGTACAAGGTATGATGATCCACACCGAAACGCTTGCCACCGGGTTTTATGAAGGCGTCAACTTCAAAGGCGGCGACTTCCTCAAACAACGCATCACCTTGCAGTTATTTCAAAAGGAACAGCACATGCCAGGCAAAGTGATCGACCGCGACTCGATGCGCGGCTGGAAGGAATCAGGCTCGCTGGATACCTTCGCCCGCGCAAGAATCCGCGTGACGGAAATCCTCGCCTCTTATCTCCGCCCTGAGCTTGATCCTGTCCAAGTGGCAGAACTCCACGCTTTTGTATTGACTCTCGCGAAAAAAGCGGGCATGAAAAATCTACCGATGATAGAGAATTTTGAATTTGCCTAACCCACTCACCCTCCCCCAACTCCTCCGCATCCCGCATGTTGACAATGGCCTGCGCTTTGACATCTCACCCGACGAAAAGCGGATCGTCTTTTCGTGGAATAGAACGGGCACGTGGGAGTTGTGGGAATCTGGAGTGCAGGAGATTGCTACTGCAAGTCAAACAGCGAGCTGTTTGACTCCAGAGTTGCAGGGCGCAAAGTTCTCGCCGAAGTTTTCGCCTGATGGTTCGCAACTTGCCTTCGCGCTGGATTTGGATGGCAGTGAGTCTTACCATATTGCCCTCCACGATTTCAAGACCAGCGCCACAACAGACCTGACGCCCCACATTGCGTACGCACACCAGCCGAATATTACATGGTCACCTGATGGGAAAATGCTGGCGGTACTTTCAGATATACATGGTCAATTTGCATTGCACCTTCTGCCTGTTGATGGAAGCAAAGGGCGCATATTGAAGAATGTATTTCACCCCGCCTGGGATGCGGCCTGGTCGCCGGATGGTCAATGGATTGCGCTGGAAGCAGAGTCTGCGGCCAGTGACAGAAGTATTTATGTGATGCCGATCAATCGTCCACGCAAAGGGGAACGGGTTCACACGATACAGCTTAAGGTCAATGGTCAATTGCTGAATGCGCAACAACCTGCATGGTCGCCTGATTCAAAGTTCCTTGCATTCTCTGGGGAGAACGGCGAATGGCATGATATTGGAGTGTTCGATGTGGATTCAAAAGAGATCACCTGGGTCAACGAGTCTGTTGGGGATGATACACAGCCTGCGTGGTCGCGAAGCGGAGACACTATCGGGTGGGTGCATTCTGAGGGGGCACAGACCAGTTTTCAGTTTAAAAAAGGAAGCGGTGAAGTTAAAGAGAAAAAGGTTGGGGAGGGAGTCCATGCTTTTCCGCGGTTTACATCCAACAGCGTTGTAATTCTTTATGAAGATGTGAATCATCCGCCTGATCTTTGGAAGATCAATCTCGAGGATGGCGCGGTTGTGCAATGGACAAAATCGTTGGACGAGGATTTGGGTTTTGCTCGGCCCGAAGAAGTTTGGTACGCGGGCAGGGATGGCGCGCAAGTGCCCGCGCTGTTGTATCGCGCGAAGGAATGCAAACGCGCAGTGATTAATATTCACGGCGGCCCAAACTGGCATTTGCAGTTTTCATGGAATCCTGAATTGAGTTTCATGATCTCGCAAGGCTGGACGATCCTTGCGCCGAATTATCGCGGTTCGACGGGCTATGGGAAAAAATGGCAAAACGCAAGCATCTTCGACATGGGCGGAGTGGACACCGACGACTGCGCGGCGGGCGTGAAATATTTAATTGAGAACGGCCTGGCTGATAAAAATAAAATCGGAGTCACGGGCCGAAGCCACGGCGGGTATTTGACGATGACTTGCCTGACGAGCTACCCCGAATTGTTCGCGGTGGGTTCGGCGGTTGTGCCGTTTTTGAATTGGATCAAATCTCATAAAAATTCACGCGAAGATTTACAGCACTGGAATATCGAAAACATGGGCGACCCCGAAGACAATAAAGAATTGTGGATCGCGCGCTCACCTTATTTCTTTTTGGACAAAATCAATGCGCCTGTGCAAATGATCTGCGGCGCAAATGACCCGCGCTGTCCCGCGTCCGAATCAATTGATGCGCGTGATAAACTGGTTGAGTTGGGCAGGGAAGTTGAGTTGCTTTTGTACAAAGATGAAGGCCATTCATTTTTGGAAATTGAAAATGTGATCGATTCGGAAGTGAAGCGGATGGAGTTTTTGACGAAGGCGTTGGAGAAAACTATCTAACCACGAAGGGCACGAAGGTACACGAAGGAAAACCCTTCAACTCTTCGTGCCTTTTGTGCCACTTCGTGGTCGAAGGTTTTAGAAAATTCACAGGAGCGTACATGGAGAGATTGAAATTTTTATCAGACGAAGATATCAAAGCCATGCACGAGGCCACGCTTCACATCATGAGCGAGGTGGGAATTATCTGGACGCACAAACCGAGTTTGGATATTTTACTCGGCGCGGGTTGCGCGCTGAAAGGAAATCGCGTGTGTATGCCCGCAGACCTTGTGATGGATTGCATTGGGAAGGCGGGCAAACGCCCAAAGATTCGCGGGCGCAATGGACAGGTCAACGAGTTGGGCGGCGGGAATTTATATTTCCATAACCTCGGCGGCGCGCGGGATGTGTTCGATGCAAGAACAGGCACGCGCCGCGCGGCCACCGACAAGGATGTAATTGATGCAACCCGTTTGCTCGATGCCCTGCCCAACGCGCATACGGTCACTCCATTTTTCACGCCGCAGGATGTGCCGGGCGAGTTGATGTCGTTATTCATGTATCGTCATTGCCTGCCATACACTACGAAGCCCATTCAGGGACCTGGCATCCAATTTGCGGATGAAGTGAAATACGCCGTGGAAATGGCGCAAGTGGTCGGCACGCCGCCAGAGGAATTAACGCTTTCGCTTTCACCCGTCAGCCCGCTCACCATCCACGAACCTGCGGCGGCGGCCATTGTTGAAATGGCAAAAGCTGGCGTGATCTGCGCCAACCTGCCCGCCCCCACTGGCGGAGCCACATCCCCGATGACGATCACGGGCAGTCTCGTTCAACAAAGCGCAGAGACTCTGGCCTTGCTCGTCCTCGCGCAAATCGTCAACCCTGGCTGTGGGGTTGTTTACTGCGGCAGACTTGGGATGCTGGAACCGCGTACGGGATTGATCTGGGGCGGCGTGGAACTTGGCATGTCATCCGCTGGTACGGTTCAACTCGGACATTTTTACGGGTTCAGTGTCAATGTGTATGGGTTTTCAACGAATGCACACACCCTCGACGCCCAAAACACATTCGAGCGCGGGCTGAATGCCGCCATCCCTGCGCTGGCTGGCGCGGACGAACTCTCTGGCATCGGCGAAATGGAAGCGGGCGTGATGGGTTCGTTTGCACAAATGGTTTTGGACAATGAACTCATCGGCAGTGTAATGCGCTTGCGGACAGGTTTATCCGCAGACGTGGAACATCTGGCAGTGGAAATCATCGGCAATGTAATGGACGGCACGCGCAATTATCTCGGCCAGAAGCACACGCTCAAACATTTACGCGCTGGCGAACTGACGCTCACAAAACTTGCCGAGCGCAACTCCTGGGAAACCTGGGAGGATAAATTGCAAAGAAAACAAATGGCAGATTACGCCGCGGAGGAAGCCGAAAGAATTCTGCGCGAACATCAAGTCAGTCCGTTGGAGCCGCAACAAGAGAAGGAACTTGACAAAATCATGGCGGCGGCTGAAAAAGAGATGGTGAAGAAGAAGTAGACATTCGCACTAAGCGAAGGTGCGTTCTTTGCACCGTAGTCGAAGTGCGGTTAATATTAAATCTATACGGAATGAAGCTCTGTCCTTCGACTACGCCGCGAAAATCACGCGGCTCGGCTCAGGACGAAGAATCTTATTAATTGGAGAATACAACCATGCTCAAACAGGCACATGCAATTACGGAAGAATTGATCGAATGGCGGCGTGATTTTCACATGCACCCGGAAACTGGATTCGATGTCCACCGCACGGCGGGGATCGTAGCCGATGAACTGGAGAAGATGGGCTATCGCGTGAGGCGCGGCGTTGGCAAAACGGGCGTCGTTGCGGATATTGGCGAAGGCGGCAGGATGGTCGCCATCCGCGCGGATATGGATGCTCTGCCGTTACAGGAATTGAACGAGACGGAATTCAAATCCACTGTGGAAAATAAAATGCACGCCTGCGGACACGACTCTCACACCGCCATGGCGCTTGGCGCGGCCCAGCTTCTTGCCAGCGAAAAACTGAACGGGCGCATTCGCTTCCTCTTTCAACCCTGCGAAGAAAGCGCGGACGAGGAAGGCAAAAGCGGCGCGGTACGCATGTCTGAAGAAGGCGCAATGGAAGGCGTGGATTTTGTCATTGCCCAGCACGTGGACCCGACCCAGCCTGTCGGCACGATTGCAATCAACGCAGGGCCATGCTCAGGCGGCGTAGATTCGTGGTTTGCCACAATCAAAGGCAAAGGCGGGCATGGGGCATATCCGCACACGACGGTTGACCCGTTTTATTTGCTTGCGCATGTAATCATGGCGTTGAACGGCATTGTCTCTCGCAGGCTCGACCCGTTCGCGCCAGCGGTCGTCAGCATCGGCTCGATCAACGGCGGGTTTACCGAGAATGTCATTCCCGACAGCATCAGAATCACAGGGACGATGCGATTCACAACCCCCGAGGTGCAGAAACAGATCCACGATGAAATAAAGCGCGCTTTTGAAGTAGCCAAAGCGCTCGGCGGCGATTACGAACTCAAGCTCGAAATTGGCGCGCCGCCCATGATCAACGATGAGTTTGTTTCAAAAGTAATGGAAGAAGTTGGCAGGGATTTACTCGGCGCAGAAAATGTGCAGGAGCTTCACAAGTCGCTGGGTGCGGAGGATTTCGGATCATTCATGGAACTTGCGCCTGGGGCGATGTACACCATCGGCGTGCAAAAAAAGGGACATGAAGATTACCTGCTCCATCATCCCAGGTTTGATCTGGACGAGCGGGCTTTGCCAATCGGCACAGCCATGCTGGTGGAGACGGCGAAGAGATTTTTGAAGGATTAAATACGTTTTCAAACACAAAGGACACGAAGGTCACGAAGGAAAACTTGAGAGACTGTTTCTTAACTCTTTTTTAACACGGACAGCACGGAGTAGATTGAAATTCAAGTGTATTTAATTTTTTAGATCGGAGGGCACATGCATACCATACTGAAATCGAACAACAGGGAAGTCATCATCGGCATCGACAAGCCGTTCGTGATGATCGGCGAGAAGATCAACCCAACGGGCATCAAAAAATTGGGGCAGGCGTTGGTTGAAAAGAACATGGAGTACGTCCAATATCTTGCCAAACGCCAGGTGGAGTGGGGCGCGGATGTTCTGGATGTGAACGTGGGGCATCCGCAAATTGACGAGGCGGAAATCATCCCGCTGGTGGTGGAGGCGGTCAAGTCGGTTGTGGATGTGCCGCTCTGCATTGATTCAAACGAGCCGAAAATTCTGGAAGCGGGACTCAACGCTGCGCCAGGCAAGCCGCTGGTAAACTCTGTCAACGGGGAGGAAAAGCAGTTGGCGAGTGTCCTGCCGATTGTTAAAGATAGAGGCGCGGCGGTCATCGGGCTGACGATTGCCGACGAGGGCATCCCACCCACAGCGGAGGGACGTCTCGCGGCGGCGGGCAAGATCATCGAACGGGCTACGAAGATGGGCATCCCAATCGAAGACATTATCATCGACCCGCTCGTGATGACGGTGGGGCATGATTTCAAAGCCGCGACGGTGACGTTGAAAACGATTGAGTTGATTCGAAAAGAATACGGCGTAAATATGAGCCTCGGCGCGAGCAATGTTTCGTTTGGACTGCCAGACCGTCACTCCGTCAACGCGGCCCTGCTTGCGCTTGCCATGCAGGCGGGCGCAACCTGCTCCATCACCGACCCGATCAAATTGGGCAGTTCCATCCGCGCCACAGATTTGTTGCTGGGCAAAGACGCCAACTCGATGCGGTATTTGAAGTACTTCCGCGCGACAGAGAAATTGCGGGAAGCGGAAGCGGCGGCGAAGGGATGAGCGGGTAAAAAGGTAAACAAGTGGACAAGTAGTTTGACAAGGTCACATTAAAGCTGAAATCAAAGTTCTTAACCACAAAGGTCAGTAAGTAACACGAAGGAAACCTTTGGTTTTAGCATTTTGCTCTCCTTTGTGGACTTTGTGGTAAAAGGTTTTGAAATGTGACATTGTCAAAGTAGACAGGTAAACAAGAGGCGGTAATAAACTGCCTCCTGTTGTTTTCTTAATAAGTAAAGACTCTTGCCACTTCAAGGAATCGAAAATGAAAAAAACTTTATTGGTAATTTTGTCCGCGATACTTTTTATAACAGCATGTACCGCCCAGGCGGCTGTGCCTGCAAACCTGCCAATTACTGAAGCAACGATCACAGCATCCAGTACCAGCGCACTCATTCCCACACCCACTCTCACCTTAATACCGCTTGCCACCGCAACACCCGTCCCTCACCCAATGAGCATCCTTGCAATGCGGGCGGGAGAGTACCCAGGCAGCGCTGTAACCATCGTCAAGGAACTGGATCGCGGACTCAACTATCGCCGTTATTATTCCTACTATTTGTCAGAGGGATTAAAAATCTACGCCCTGCTTACCATCCCCGATGGCACACCGCCCGAAGGAGGCTGGCCCGCCATCGTATTCAATCACGGCTATATTCCTCCAGATGTGTATCGCACAACGGAAAGATATATCCATTACGTGGATGAAATTGCAAAAGCAGGCTACGTCGTTTTCCGCATCGATTACCGCGGACATGACGCTTCCGAAGGTGAAGCCACGGGCGCGTATGGCAGTCCTGGTTATCAAATTGATGTGTTCAATGCGGTTGCATCCATCAAGCAACTGCCCGATGTGAATTCAGAAAAAATCGGCATGTGGGGACATTCGATGGGCGGTTATTTGACCCTGCGCGCAATGGTCGTCTCACAGGATGTCAAAGTCGGCGTGATCTGGGCGGGCGTGGTCGCATCCTACCCAGACCTGCTTTACAACTGGCGGCGGACGGGTTCATTCACCCCGTCACCAAGTTCGCGCGGAGTGGGCTGGCGGACAAGTTGGATCGAAGCATTTGGCACGCCTGAACAGAATCCAGCATTTTGGGATTCGGTCTCTGCGACATCCTACCTCTCGGATCTTTCTGGACCGTTGCAACTGCACCACGGTACTGACGATGAAGACGTCCCTTTGGAATTCTCCATCCGCCTCGCAGAGCAGGCGCGCGCAGTCAACAAGGTGGCGGATTTATACACCTACGAAGACGACAACCACAACATCGCCACCAACTTTTACACCGCCATGGGCAGGACGATTGACTTCTTCGATTTTTTATTGAAGTAACTGATGGTACGCACTCAACTCCGAAGGAGTGAAATGGTGGAAGCTAGGCTGTGCTGTCAAATTTCTCCATCCATCCCATTGGGTTGGAGAGTTCAGTAAACCCGAACTGACTATAAAGCCCATGCGCATCGCGGGTTGCAAGAGACCAGCGGCGAAGTCCCTGCAAATCGGGATGCGCCATCACGCATTCCATCATCCACTTGCCGAGGGATTGTCCGCGGTAATCTTCGTGGATGAAGACATCGCAGATATAGGCGAAGACGGCCTGGTCTGTCACCACGCGGGCAAAGCCAATTAGTCTCTCGCCATCATAGACTCCGAAATTCAATGAATGTTTAATGGAGCGTTCGATCAAGTGGCGCGGGCGTTTATCTGCCCAATACGCGCGGGAGAGAAAATCACAGATGGCGTCAATATCGAGGCGGACGGGATCATCCGAAATTGTGAATTTATCTTTTTTGAATTCCATGTTAGATCAACACCACTTCCACCATTTCGCCCGCGCTCAAGCCTGTTGCATCGGGATGGATTCGCAAAAGTCCATCGGCGGAGGCGAGGGTGAAAATGAGATTGGATTTGCCGAAGATGGGGTCGGCGGAAAATCCCTCACCCTGCCCTCTCCCGGAGGGAGAGGGTAAGAGTCGCACAGGCCACCAATCTTCTCGCCCTGCTTGAGATGGAAGATTGACTGTCAATTTTGCCTGCACGGTTGCTTTTGGTTTTGGTAATGCGCCCAATAATTTTTCGATGACAGGCACGACGAATAAATATCCATTCACCAGCGCGCTGACGGGGTTGCCTGGCAGGCCGATCATCGCCTTGCCATCGCACACGCCCAAAATCGTCGGTTTGCCGGGCCGCGTGTTGATGCCATGCACCAGCACGCCAGGCTCGCCCAATTGGCGGATGACCTCGGCGGTCATATCTCTTGTGGATGCGGATGAGCCAGCGGTGATGATGACCACGTCACATTCGGATAGCGCCTTCGCCGCCGCCTCTTTCAAAATCTGAAAGTTGTCACTAAAAATCCCATAGCGGACTGCCACGCCGCCGCTTTTTTCAACGAGCGCGCCAAGCGTGTAGGAGTTGATGTCGCGCACCTGCCCGGGCCGTGGAGTCTGCGCGGGGTCGATGACTTCATCGCCCGTGGAGATTAATCCCACCACAGGCTTTTTCATCACGGCAACGGAGACAAATCCCAACGCCATTAAGCCGCCAATTTCAGCGGGGCGGATCTGTGTGCCTTTTGGAATCACCAATTGATTTTGTGCAACATCTTCGCCGATGCGAATGAGGTTTTCGCCATCTGCAACAGATTTGAATATTTCGATTTCGCGAGACAGACCTCCGAGGTCTTTGGAGACCTCGGAGGTCTGTTGCGTGTACTCTATCATCACAACCGCATCCGCGCCGTTGGGGAGCATACCGCCTGTGTGGATCAACGCACATTGACCTGCGCCAATTTCAAAGGATGGTGAGTCGCCCATTGGCACTTCGCCGATGAGGCTGAGATACGCGGGCAGTGAGTCTGTTGCGCCGAAGGTGTCTTTTGCGCGGACGGCGTAGCCATCCACTGTGGTGCGTTGGAAATCGGGCAGGGGGTGCGGGGCGAAAACGTCCGCGGCGGTGATGCGGCCCAGGGCGGAGGAAACATCAATTGAAACAGAATCAACTGTCCGCGGGGAAAGATGCGAGAGGAGTTTGTCGCGGGCTTGGTCGGGCGGGAGGAGAGTCAGGAATTCGGGCATGAGGTTTGGGTATCAGGTTCCAAGTATCAAGTTTCAGGTTAGCGGAGCCAGAAGGTGAGAGTTAGAAAATATGTTGTTAATCCAAAGACGGCGAGGGCGGTGGAGGTGAGCAACTTCCAATTGGGCGGGTTGCCGTTGGCAATGGCGCGGAGTTGGATGATTTGAAAGACCGCGAAGGGCAATGTGAGGAAGGCGGGCCAGATGAGGTTGAAGGAAAAGCCGAGCATGGGCGCGAGGGCGTACATCACGTAGGCGAATGCGACGAGGCTGTGATGAAGCGGAACGGCGCGCTCCCAGGTGAGGCGGCGCAAGAGTGTGCCGCGTTGATATTTTTGGTCGCTTTGAAAGGTGACGAAGTTGAGGATGAGAAAATAAGCAAGCCCAAGCGCGATGAGCGGCGTGGCGAGCACAAAAAGCAGGCGATGATTTTCACCCACCTGAAGTAAAAAGCCGATGGATGGGACAACGTACGCGATGTGTGCGGCGAGGATCAATTCGCCAAATCCACGATCCATGAGGCGGATGGGGGGAATGGCGTAGGCAAAAACAAGGATGAAGGATGAAAGAAGAAAGAGGAAAGAAGAAAGGGTTAATGTTGAGTTGAGGTAAATGATGAAGGCAATGAAGGCGATTGTTGCGATCATGCCAACGGAGATGTACAGCATGTTGTTGCGGAGAGTCTCTTTTTGCTGGGGGGTCTCGCCTTCAACGAGCGGTTCATTGTGTGGGCGGAAGACCTCGCCCAACAAGGCCATACTCGCTTGCGCGAGGAGAATGCTTGCAAGCCCAAGCGCGAAGGATGCTAGTTGAAATGGCCTGCCAAGATAAGCAGGGATGCTCGCGCCGAGGATGTAGGTCAGCGCGGCGAGAAGAAGGTTGAGGGGGCGGGAGAGACGAAGCATGGGTGAATTGGAGATTAGAGATTGGAGATTGGAGATTTTGGATTTACGGTTTTGAAATATATTCTTCCAACCGCGCCACGGCCTGTGGGAGATTCTTCCTGCCGAGTCCCAAACGGAAATGGTTGTTTGAGTCGTCATAGGCCGTGCCTGGGAGGAGGAGTACGCCCGCGTTCTTGACGAGGTTGTCGCAGAAATCTTCCACGTTCCCTTTTAGCAGTTTTGGGAATCCCATCGAGCCTGCCTTGGGGCGAACCCAGGTGAAACATGACGCGTGACGAGTGAAAAGCTCATCAATTACTGCAAGGTTATTTTTGACAATTCCAACGTTACGGTCGATCAATTTCTGGCGGTGACGCATGGCTACTTCTGCGAGAAATTCACTGGGCGCAGAGTTACAGATGGTGGTGTAGTCTTTGAGCGACGCCATATTCTGATAAATCTTTTTGTTCTTCGTGGCAATCCATCCGATGCGCAGACCTGCCAGCCCGTAAGTTTTGGATGTGACGCCAAGTGAAACAGCGTGTTCGCCCATGTCACAGGCGGCGGGGAGTTTATCGGCAGGGTCGTATTCAGATTCACGGTAGACTTCGTCAGAAAACAGGAGCAGGTTATTCTGTTGTGCGAAGCGGTTGAGTTCTTCAAAATCCACACGGGACATCAAATAGCCCGTCGGGTTGTGCGGCGTGTTGATGACAATGCCTTTGGTGTTCGAGCGCATGAGACGGCGCAGTTCGTCCATATCCAACGCCCAGCCATTTTCTTCGCGAGCGATCCATGGACTGACATCACAGCCGACAGAGCGCGCCACCTCCGCGAGAGATTGATAGCCAGGCGAATGCACGATGACATGATCGCCATTTTCAAAAGCGGCGTTCATGAAAAGATAAATCGCCTCTCCCGCGCCCGTGTGGACGAGAATGTCCTCAGGCTGGATGGTGGCGTAAAGATTGCAAATCTCTTTTCGCAACGCGGGACTGCCCTGTGATTCAGTGTAGCCCAGCCACACATTTTGAAACTTCTCTGCTGCGCCCTCTTCAAAGGCGAGCAACTCCGCAATGGACATGGCTTCACAGTCCGAGGAGCAGAGCAGGAATTCGGTATTGAATTCGTATTTGGCGAAATAGCGTTCGAGTTTGAAGGGAGGGAGGTTCATGGGGGATTCCTGTTGCGAGTTACGAGTTGCAAGTTACGAGTTACGAGTTACATGGCACCTATCTACGTGTCTACTTGTTTTCGTGTCTACGTGTCTACCGCAATGCTCTCTTCACATCCCGATAATGAAGTTGATTGTGCAGGTACAACATCTTCACCATTTCGCGGACGAGGGTCTCGCCCAAAAATGGATGGCGGCCTTTGATTTCGAGTTCTTCGTCTTTCAAGCCAGTCACCCACTTCACCGTCTCAGCGCGGATTTGTTTATATTGTTCCAGCAACTCGGCGGGCGCGAGGTCTTTGGTCTTTTCCTGCTGGGCGGCATTGTAACGGTCAATCGAGAAATCATCCGCGGCGCCTGTGCCGCCCTGACGAATCGATTCGAAGAGTCGAACCAGCCCGCGCTCAGAGGTGACGTAATGCGAAAGCACATTGCGAATGCTCCAGGTTGTGCCTTCGGTGTACACTTCTTTCGTCCAATCATCGTCGGTCAATTCGGAAAAGAATTGAGCCATGCGTTCGCCCTCGGTTTTGAGTTTTTCGGCCAGTTCATTTGTCTCGGACATGGGTAGATTCTCCTTGATAAAGTTAATGGGTTAGTCCGTGTTGCGTGTGTACCTGTTTACCTGTCTACCTTTTTACGGTTCAGGAAATTCAGCATAATTGATCGAACGCTTCCCTGTTGTCGGATAGAAATAATCCCGAAACGTCGAAATGCGTTCGATCAACCGTTCACTGTCTTCAAAGCCGCGGCGCACATAGAAATAATGCGTGTCGTAGGGGCTGTCACCAAAAACTGCCGCAAGCGCGTAATCGTTTTCTTCGGCGTATGTTTTCAACAAAATCGTCATGCTAAACCAACTCTGCGCGAGGTTGGCTTCAGTCAACTTGGGCGGGACCAACGGCGAGTAATAGTCATGGAACATGATAATGTGCGGCTTGTATTTATCAAGATACTCCACCGTGATCGAACCATTGTGCGCGATGAACTGGTCGTTCAAACCCCAGGTATCAATCGCCGTCCAACCCGAATAATAGGGGATCAACCCCGCCTCCGTCGTCGCAATCACATAGCCCTTGCCGCGATAGTCCGCCAGCATTTGCGCCATCTCCAAACGACCATCGCGCTCGTAGGGACGGTCACAGGATTGTTGATACAAAGCGAGGAGGCAATTTTGGAACCAGGAATAAAAAACAAGACTCGCAACCAAAGCGACTCCCGCGACAAGATACGCGCCTCTCTCTTTAACGGACAGTTGATTCAGCGCTTCGAGCTTGATCGTCCCGACGAGCGGAATCCACGACATGAGCGCAATCGGCACAATCGCATATTGAAATCTCGCGCCGTAGTTCATCTCATCTGAGATCATGCCAAAGGCCACAGCAAAGCCGAGGATGGGAATGAGACAGGCGATTGCAGTTTTCATCGTCTCTTTCGAGCGGAAGCCGAGGATGAAGGCAAAGACCATCGGCAGGCACAATCTCAGCGCATTCAACATGGAATGCTGGAAGGAGTCCCACTTCCAGCCTTCGTCCCCTTTTTTGTAAAACGGATTGGGCAATGGATAACCGAAATAATTCCAACGCCAAAGAAAATATGCTCCGCCGAAAATTAGAAAGACGATGGCGAAAATAACAATGATCGAAAAAACGCCCCTCACCCTAGCCCTCTCCCAGAGGGAAAGGGGACCTTCGGACATTCGCATGATGATGACGGAGAGCAGTATCAACGAGGCGAGGATGACGCCTTCGGGGCGAATGAGTCCAGTGACGAGTCCGCTGAGGGCGAAGGCGAGGGAAAGCCAAAAGCGTGGATTCTCTTCCTTCATCAGAAGCAGGCCCAAAGTCCAGGTGGAGGCGGCGGCGAGGGCGAAGAAAGGCGTCCCGAAGTAGGCAGAGACGTAGGAGAGGCCAGTCCCAACGGCGAGGTAAAGTCCGCTTAAAAAAGAAAAGGGAATACTGCCGTTGTGGATGCGGCGATTCGTCCAGTAGACGAGAAGAACGGTGAGGAGGTGCGATGTAAAGCCAATGCCGCGCACGGCCTGGCCGACGGTGAAGCCGAGTTTGATGAGCGCGGCGGATGCGGCCATGAAGAGGAAGTCGGTGGCGCCATCCACGGGCTGTTCGCCAATGTTCCAGACGATGCCATGCCCGCCCGCGAGATGCTGGGAGTAGCGCATGATCATCGCGGCGTCTTCAAATGGCGGGATGGTGAAGTCTACATACGTGAAGGCGTAGAAGAGGGTGGAGGCGATTAGGAGACTGAAGATTAGGAGATCGAGGGGGAGTTTTTTGGAAGTCATCAGTTGTTAGTGATTAGTTACGAGTTACGAGTTACGGGGTACGAGTTACGGGGTACGAGTTACGAGTTACTTTTATACCAACGAATACCCACCATCCACGACGATGGTCTGGCCTGTAATATACTCGTTTTTGATGAGAAATTCGAGAGCGGAGGTGATCTCGTCTACGCGGGCGGCGCGTTTGAGGGGGAGTCGTTCGATGAGTTTGTTCCACTGTTCTTCGCTGACTACATCGGAAGGGAGCGCCAGCCCAGGCGCAATGGCGTTGACGCGGATGGTTGGCGCGAGGGCACGGGCAAGCATTTTGGTGAGCGACTCCAAACCTGCCTTGCTGACGGTGTAGGATGGATAGCGGCTCCATGCCTTTTGCGCGCCGATATCAGAGATGTTGACAATCAGTCCGCCTGCGGTCATGCGTTTGGCGGCTTGCTGGGCGATGAGAAATGGCGCGCGGAGGTTGAGGTGGAGAGCTGAGTCCCAGTCTGCGAGGTTGAGGTCACGGGGGTTGCCAACGGGCATGATGGCGGCGGAGTTGACGATGGTAGAAAGGATGAAGGATGAAGGGTGAAGGATGGAATCAAGTTCGGAGAACAGTTGTTGAATTTGGGCGGGGTCGGTCAGGTCGGCTTGGAGGAGATGGGCTTGCACGCCGAGAGATTCGATTTCAGATTTTGTGTTTTGGGCTTGCTCTTCCGAGCCGTGATAATGCAGGGCAATGGAATAGCCCATGCGGGCAAGCGTGAGGGCAAAGGCTTTGCCGAGTCTGTGGGCCGAGCCGGTGACGAGGGCGAGAGGGGAAGGCATGGTGGCGGATGAACCTATCCGAGGACAATCCATTACGAGCGATGTGTCATCCAGTTCAAATCTCGTAACCCTGCCGCCAGGTCTTCGCGCAGGTCGTTTTCGCCCATGCGCCATTCCCAGTTGCCGCCCAGCGTGCTTGGAAAATTCATCCTCGCCTCACCGCCGAGGCCAAGCACATCCTGCATGGGGGCCATGGCAAAGAGCGCAACAGATTTCCAAACCGTGCGGATCAAATCCCAGGCGAAGTCATGGCCGTCCACAACAAGGTAGCGTCTGGCAAACTCACGTTCATGGTCAGGTGCGGTGGCAAACCAGCCGAAGGCGGTGTTGTTATCGTGCGTGCCAGTGTAGGCTACACAATGGGGAACGTAATTATGCGGCAGGAAGGGGTTGTCAGGACCTGAGAATGCGAATTGCAAAACTTTCATGCCGGGCAAATTAAATGCATCCAGCAATTCGATTACATCCGGGGTGATGACGCCCAAATCTTCGGCAATGATCGGCAGGCCTGTCCCAGGCGTGGTTGAGCCGTCACGCAGATATTTATCCACTGCGCGGAAAAAGTCTTTGCCGGGGCCGGGAACCCAGCGTCCGTGCTCGGCAGTTTTGTGCGCGGCGGGAATTTCGTAGTAGCCCGCAAAACCGCGAAAATGGTCGAAGCGTAAAATGTCCATAAATTGCAGGGAGGCGTACACACGCGAAAGCCACCAGGCATAGCCTTCCTTTTTGTGCGCTTTCCAGTTATACAGCGGGTTGCCCCACAACTGACCGGTGGTGGAAAACAAATCTGGCGGAACCCCTGCAACGACGGTCGGGTTGCCGCTTTCATCTAAGAAGAATAAATCAGGGTGCGCCCAAACATCCGCAGAGTCGTAGGCTACAAAGATCGGAATATCGCCAACGATCTGTATTCCTTTTTCGTTTGCATAGTTGTGGACTTTGTCCCACTGCCTGAAGAAAAGGAATTGATAAAACGAATGGCGCATGATGCTTTCTGCCAATTCCTTTCTGACTTTGGTCATTGCAGATTTTTTTCTGGAACGTAACGCCTCAGGCCACCCGTTCCATGCTCCCCCGCCATGAGCTTCTTTCAACGCCATGAAAAGGGCGAAGTCGTCCAGCCAGGCGGCGTTTTCAGCGCAGAAAGAGTCGAAGGCTTCACGCAAATGCCCGGGCGAAGATTGGAAGCGGGAAAATGCCTTTTGCAAAAGATCAACTTTTTTTGGAATGACCAAGCCAAAGTCCACGTGAGAGGCGGGCAGGGTTTTCAAGTCAGCTACATCGGCTTGAGTCAAAAGTCCGTCGGCGATCAATTCATCGGGACTTAATAAATATGGATTCCCTGCAAAGGCGGAAAAACTTTGATACGGTGAATCGCCGTATCCAGTTGGGCCGAGCGGCAAAATTTGCCAGAGCTTGCATCCAGTGGATGCGAGCCAGTCAATGAAGCGATAAGATTGCGAGCCCAAGTCGCCAATGCCGTAGGGACCGGGCAGGCTGGATGGGTGCAGAAGAATTCCAGAAGAACGTTCGAATGCCATGATGCGCCTGCCTTCAAGTGGATTTATTTTACGAGAGATTGATACAACTCAAGATATTTTTGCGCCGAGTTTTCCCACGAGAAATCCTGCGCCATGCCAGCCTGTTGCAGTTTCTTCCATTGGGCTTTATCAGGGAACAGCTTGATACCCGCTTTGACAGCCGCCATCAACGACATGGGATGCGCCTTCTCGAAAACAAAACCTGTTTCTTTATTTTTTACCGTGTCGTTCAAACCGCCTGCGGCACGCACAACAGGCACACACCCGTAGCGCATGGCGATCATTTGCGAAAGTCCGCAGGGTTCATAACGCGAGGGCATCAAGAGCATATCCGAGCCTGCATAAATCTGGCGGGCAAGGCCTGCATCGTAACGCAATTCCACTTTTATTTTTTCGGGGAATAAATTACTCAAACTGCGCGCCGCTTCTTCAAGTTTTGGGTCGCCTGTTCCAAGGATGATCGCTTGAAAATTAACCGACTTCATACTTTTTAGCGCGGTGAAGGCGAGGTCAACGCCTTTTTGCACATCCATGCGTGAGACCATGGCAAGCAGGGGAATTTCGGGATCACGCTTCAAGCCAAGCCGATCCTGCAATAAGCCTTTGTTGGCGGCGCGTTTCTCCAGCGAATTGATCTCAAAATTTACTCCCAAGGCTGAATCATCCGCGGGGTTGAAAGAAGCGACATCGATCCCATTCAACACGCCGCTGATCGTTTCACGGCGGATTTGTAAAAATTCATCGAGGCCAGAGCCATATTCGTGGGTGAGGATTTCGCTTCCATAAGTTGGTGAAACGGCCACAATCGCATCCGATGCCCACAGCCCCAGAGGCAGGGGCATCACGCGCGCCCAATCGGGCAGGTCGGTTTGCGCGAGTTTGATTCCGTAAGTTTCAAGAATCGCGCTGATATCCGGCCCCATGAACGGCAGGTTGTGCAAAGTGATCACGCCCGCAACATGGCGCGCGCCTTCCTCCCAGCGTTTTGTCAACGAGCCGTAAACGCTAAGCGCAGTATGCCAGTCATTGGCGTGGACAACGTCCGCCTGCCAGTTGACCTGGTTTTGCAATGCCAGCGCAGCGAGTGAAAAGAAAGTATATTTTTCCGCATCCAATTTTGAATCAAGGGAATAGACGGAGCCATTTGCACGGATCGGGTCGCCGTTGATGAAATAAACGGGCATCCCATTCAATGTGGACTCGAACGCCTCCACCCCGACCTCGGAATCGCCTCGCGGAATCGAGAACATTCCCAACGGCTTGAGATCGTCCGCTTTGACAACGGGGTGATACGGCAAAACGAGCCGCACATCAAGTTTTACATCATCATTGGAAAGCGCGCGCAACGCCCGCGGCAAAGACCCTGCAACGTCACCCAGCCCGCCAACTTTGACAAAAGGGTCGGCTTCCGCCGCGAGGAAAAGGATATTTATGGTTTTAGGCATGGGGGCTATTTTACTATGAGAAGACCCCAAAGATTTTTGAAACCTTTGGGGCTGGGAGTTTGGGAGCCTGATGGGTTTCAAATCCATGTCATCCCTCGATGGGGCAACACCGTATAAAAAAGAGCCTCCGTGAGGAGACTCTTTGGGAGCCTGATGGGTTTCGAACCCATGCATCCCTCGATGGGGCAACACCGTATAAAAATAGAGCCTCCGTGAGGAGACTCTTTGGGAGCCTGATGGGTTTGGAACCCATGTCATCCCTCGATGGGGCAACACCGTATAAAAAAAGAGCCTCCATGAGGAGACTCTCTTGGGAGCCTGATGGGTTTCGAACCCACAACATCCACATCCACAGTGTGGCGCTCTGCCGTTGAGCTACAGGCTCCATATTTCGAGCGACCAAAATTTTACCATAAATTATCTTAACAGCGTCTCATCCTGACATCTTTTTAATTTTGCAGGAAGATTTAATGTGAAAAGCGCAAATTGGACGAATTTTCGCAAAGCTCAATAAAAAAATCGTGTCACATCTTCACTGGGGTGCGGCGCAAGTGTTCGCCTTTTCGGAGAATTCGCGTTAAGATTTTCCTGACCTTGGAAAAGCCATGCACTCCGCGTAGGATAAGTCTCTGATTTGCATCGCAAGTCAGAGACTTGCGCCACATTTCCGAAACTTTAGACCACACCCTCCGCTTGTGCAAAAGTTGACAACCCACCTCAAACCTGATAATATTTGGCGAAATTAGTCGTATAAAAATAAACTTAAGGAGAATCAAATATGCTCCAGGAAATTGAAACTCAACTACTCACACTAACCCCGGCAGCAAGCCAGGCCGTAAAAGACATCCTTACCCAACGCAACCTTGAAGGGTACGCCCTTCGCGTTTATGTTGCGGGAGGCGGATGCTGTGGCGTAAATTTCGGCATGGCGCTCGATAATAACTTCCGCGATGTGGATACCACTTTCGAATCAAACGGCGTAAAAGTGGTTGTGGATGAAGTATCGATTGATTACCTTCGCGATGCCACCGTTGATTTCGTAAATGACCCCCAGCACGGCGCTGGTTTCGCCGTCAATAGCCCGAACGCCAAGGGACACAGTCACAGCGAAGGCGGGTGCGCCTGTAGTTCTGGCGGCGGAGAAAGTTCCTGCGGTTGCGGCGGCGGTGGGGCCTGTTCCTGCAACAACTAAATTGAGAAACAATGAGAAAAATGACCGGAACCCCGGTCATTTTTTTATTGTCCACGCAGGAAGGAGATTAATGCGCCAAACCCTCCAATAAAGCCCAGGCCGAAAATCAATAATCCAAGCGGCACACGGTTGGTCGTTGACTCATCGTCCAAAAAGGTGGCAATCACAAGGGGGGCCGGCCGGGTAAATGTTGGTAAACGCGTGGGAGTCACGGGGGTTACAAAGGCGGCTACGAGGGTCTGGTTGATGACTGGCGTTAGCGCCTGGGTTGGCGTGGATGTGGATGGCGCTTCAAGCACGGGCGGGTTTCCAAATTTCCTGGTTGTCACAAAAGGTCCATACACCCAGGCTACGGAACCCGGCACGCCCGGGTAGCTGACTTGGATCCAATTGCCATCCTCTGAAATGCCCAATGCGGGAACTTCCTGCCCTTTTAGTAAAACCCCCACGGCGGGATAAAGATAGGAACTTGGGCCTGAATAAACGGGGACTGTTTCGAGATCCATGTTTACGGCAACGATCATACCAGAAGGCGTTCCGGTGACTGTTGGAATTGAGCCTGTGGGCTGTTGGGCAAGAGCCGATAATTGAACAGGGGAATGAAACATACCCGCCATGCCCGCAAAAAATATCGAAACAAATACGACTAATCTGATTTTATACGAAAGGGTCATGTTTATTTTCGCATCAACGAAAGCGGAAAGCCAATAAGCCCCAAAACCACAAACGCGATAATGATCACCGCCAATGGGACAGATTCTTTTGAATTCGCCGGGGTGGCTTGCGTGAAAGCTGGGGCAGTGCGGAGCGGCGGCGGGGTAAATGTCGGTAAACGGGTGCTGGTTGGAGCAATGTTAAATTGCGCGGCAAGGGTTGGGTCAATGGTGGAAGTAGCTGGCGGAACAGGGGTGGGTGGCGGCTCCACGATTTGTAAAGTTCCGGGGGAAACTTGCACCAATGGTGAATATACCCAGCCTTTGTTATTTGGCGCTCCAGGGAATTCTATTTGGATCCAGTCACCGCCTTGCGATCTTCCCAGCGCCGGCGCAGTGGAGCCTGTCAGCAGGGTGCCAACGATTGGGTAGATGGAAGAACTTGGCCCCATGCGTACGTTGATCTGTGGTTCGTCGGTGATGACGGTTATGAACATGCCCGGGGGTGGAGCAGTCGTCGGTTGTTGAGCCAGCACAACGGTCGAGAGAGAGGCGGAAAATGTTCCAATCAAAAACAAAGTTGTGAGCGGAAAAATAATGGGGTGAAACCAGGGTCTCGTCATTTCGTATTTACTCTTCAAGGAGAATCGCAAAGGCGATTATAATCGAGTTCATGGAACGGAAAATTTTTCACGGAAAAATCAAACCTGTAGATGTTGCCGAGGCTTTGCTCGGGGAATTCAACCAGGGAAATTTACGCGCGCAAACTCTTGGGCACAGCGACAAAATGGTGGTGCAGGTTGGCTCCCGCCCTGATGCCACATCCGGCGGACAAACTGCCATGACGGTGACCATTCAAAAAATGGAAGATGGGATTATCGTGGAGATCGGGCAACAGGCATGGCTGGGAGTGGCGGCCAGCCTGGGGGCTACTGCCCTGGCTGCGATTCGGAATCCTTTTAGCCTGCTCGGACGATTGGATGATATTGCCCAGGATATAGAGCACCTGCAACTAAGCGAACGTGTCTGGCAGGTGATTGGAAAATCGGTTCGGTCGCTTGGGGCTTCGCTGGAACTCTCCGATACACTCAAGCGTGTCACCTGCGAATATTGCCAGGCGGCCAACCCTGTGGGTGAAGCGTCCTGCGTTGCCTGCGGCGCTCCGCTGGGAAAGGCACAGCCAAACACCTGTAAAAAATGTGGATATGTAGTAAAGGCAGGCGATAAGACCTGCCCGAACTGCAACCAACCCTTATTGGTTTAGCTTGCCCAAAAACCTGTGGCATCCTGTAATGACCAAGGTAGAGAAGTGACCCTTATGAATTTAAGAGAAATTGAAACCCGCCTTCAATCATTGATCGAAGTGGATTTGTTGAAAATGCTTCCCGGTAAAAAAGTGGAGGATGTGATCATTCAAAAATTGGCGGCGGCAATCCATCTCAACACGCTTGCCCTTGAGAACGGCAGTATGGCCGCGCCGGATGTCTACACTTTGGTGATGCACCCCATTACTTCCGGAAAATGGCGCGACCAGCAATTACTTACAGTTCTATTGCATTCGATCATCACGGTAGCGCAGGAAGCGGGTTTTAAGTTTACAATATCACCAACGATTACCGTATCAACGGATGAAAAAGTACCTTTAAATGATGCTGAGATCATTGCGTCTCATCGGATCGAATCTATGGCTGAAACAAATGCAACCCCGCTGGACACTGGAAACCTTGACGATGGTAACAAACTCCCCGAAAATGCTTTTTTGATCGTGGAGGGAGTCAAGGTGTTTCCGCTTGTTCTTCCAGTTGTGAATATTGGCCGAAGGCTGGATAACCAGCTCATCATTGACGATCCGCGTGTATCGCGCAACCATGCCCAGCTTCGTACCATCAAGGGACGCTACGTGGTTTTCGACTTGAACTCCACCGGGGGAACTTTTGTAAACGGTCAACGCACCAGCCAGAGCGTGCTTTATCCGGGGGATGTGATTTCGCTGGCAGGCGTGGCGCTTATTTTTGGACAGGACAACCCGCCTCCGCGCCCGGACTTGAAGGATACCTCTCCCCTGCCAAACGCCGCCGCTGACCGCCCGACTGCCGCATTAAAAGAACATTCCACGGCAAGACTCAAAAGAAAATGAGCGGCTCAATCGTCCTGGCCCTGCGGCTGACAACGGCTCTGGCGCTGTTTGGTTTTCTTGGGTGGGCGTTATTTTTTTTATTCCGCGAAGTACAAAAACAAGGCCTGTCGCTGGCAAATCGCCGCATTCCTGGAATCAGCTTTACGGTCAGGCAGGAGGCGGGGGCTTCATCGCTAAAATATTTTGCGCAGTCCGAGATCATTTTGGGGCGCGACCCCGGCTGTGACGTCCCATTGATTGACGATACGGTTTCCACGCGTCATGCGCAGTTAACCTATCATCACAATCAATGGTGGCTGGAGGATTTGACATCCACAAATGGGACGTTGTTGAACGGAACCCTGGTGAGTATGCCCACTGTGATCACATCTGGCGATGAAATAAAATGCGGGGGAACGCGCCTGACGGTAAGTTTGTCTGAAAATGTCGTCATCGAACCCACTCAAAAAATAGGTAAAAACAATGTCAAATAAAGCAACCCTTGCGATCATTGGCGGCTCAGGCTTATATCAAATGAACGGGCTTGAAAAGGCGGAAGAAATCATTGTGAATACCCCCTTTGGAAAACCCAGCGCGCCGATCACAATTGGCACACTCGAAGGAGTGCGGGTTGCCTTTCTGGCAAGGCATGGGATCGGGCATCACATCACCCCAACAGAAGTTCCATACCGGGCAAATATTTACGCGTTGAAGTCTCTCGGCGTGGAACGGATCGTCAGCATCAGCGCCTGTGGATCACTGCGCGAGGATTACGCGCCAGGGCATATCGTCATTCCCGACAATATCTTCGATTACACAAAAGACCGCGCGCGCTCCTTTTTTGGCGAGGGGCTGGTTGCCCACGTCAGCGTGGCGGATCCGTTTTGCAATGACTTTTCAAACCACCTGGAGTTAGCAATCCGCGCAACCGGGGTGACAACACACCGCGGAGGTTCCTTCATCACCATTGAAGGACCACGTTTTTCCACGAAGGCGGAATCGAACACCTACCGCGCCTGGGGCATGTCCATCATTGGCATGACCGCTTCCCCGGAAGCCTTCCTGGCCCGCGAAGCCGAGCTTTGCTACACAACCATGGCGCACGTGACAGATTATGACGTGTGGCACGAAAGTGAATCGCCAGTGACCGTGGAGATGGTGATCCAAACCCTCAATAAAAATACCGAAATAGCGCAGGAAGCCATCCGCAATTTGGCGCGTGAATTAAAGCCCGAGCGCGCCTGCACTTGCGGGCAGGCGCTGGCTACTGCGTTAATCACCAACCCAAAGGTAATCCCCGCAGACACACGCAAAAAATTGGATTTGCTCGTCAGCAAATACCTGAATTAATCATTCACCTTACGCGATATTCCGTAGGGGCAACCCGTGTCCAGGCATTACAAGAGGCTTATTCTCAAAGGGAGGGTTGCCCAACAAGTATGGCGCAAAACTGTCGGGGCAAGCTCTAGCCGCCGTCCCGGCGGCGTTTTCAGGGAAAATCCTGCGCCGAGGAGAGCGCAGGGGCACACTCACCGACACCTTTGTGCTACACCCCAGTCTCACCAGTTCATCCTTCAAACCCAAAAATGATGTACCATTGAAGCATGTATGATTTAACCCAGAGCCGCTTACTGCGCTGGTCGGCGTTCTTTCTATTCGCTCAATCCATCGTTCTCACGCTTTCACCAGCCGTGAGAGAGCGCGCCTGGGATGTGGATTACAAAATATCCCACTGGGTTGGCTTTCTAGCCTGGGTTGTCCTGACCAACCTGGCGCATCGCATCACCATAAAATATTTACCCGAACGCGATCCATACATCCTGCCATCCGCGGCCCTGCTCAGCGGATGGGGATTGCTCACCATCTGGCGGCTGGATGAAGCCTTCGGCATCCGTCAAATGATCTGGCTTGGGGTAAGCATAAGCCTCCTGATCGTCGCGATCATATTCCTGAAAAACCTAAATTTTCTCAGAAGATACAAATACGTTTTCCTGAGCGGCGGCCTGCTCATCACCGCACTCACGTTGATCTTCGGCACAAATCCACTGGGAGGCGGCCCGCGCCTATGGCTGGGATGCTGTGGAGTTTATTTTCAACCCTCCGAACCGCTCAAACTTTTGCTTGTCATTTATCTCGCGGCTTACCTCGCAGACCGCGTCACCTTTCAATTATTTTCCTTCCCGCTTCTCGTGCCCACCCTGGTGGTTACCGGCCTCGCCCTTCTGCTTCTGCTTGTGCAACGCGACCTGGGCACGGCATCCATTTTCGTTTTCATTTTCACCATATTAATTTTCCTCGCAACAGGCAAACGACGGGTGCTATTAAGCGCCGCCACCTTCCTATCGCTCGCGCTTTTCCTCGGCTACTTCTTCATTGATATTATCCGCGTGCGCATCATCGGCTGGGTCAACCCGTGGACAGACCCATCCGGCAACTCCTACCAGATCGTGCAATCCCTGCTTGCGGTTGCAAACGGCGGCGCCATTGGAAGAGGGCTGGGGATTGGAAGCCCACTGCTCGTGCCAGTTGCGATTTCGGATTTCATCTACGCGGCGATAGCAGAAGAAACGGGTCTTTTCGGGACTTTGAGCCTGCTTGCTCTCATCTGGCTGATTCTAGCCCGCGGCATGATCGTGGCCCTGCGCGCCGCAGACAGATTCCGCCGCTACCTCGCCGCCGGCGTGGTCGCTTATCTCGGCATTCAAAGCCTGCTCATCATCGGCGGGAATATACGCCTGCTACCCCTCACTGGCGTAACCCTGCCATTCGTCTCGTATGGCGGCTCGTCGTTGCTGACATCCTACATTGCACTATTTCTGCTTCTCACCATCAGCAACGTGGAGGATGCCGAACCAGCGCTGTTGCAGGATCCAAAACCATACACCATTCTGGCGGGCATTCTTGCGCTGGGTCTTGCCGCCATTTCATTAAGCACGGCCTGGTGGGCAATCGTCCGCGGGCCAGACCTGCTCCTGCGCACAGATAACCCCCGCCGCACCATCGCAGACAGATACGTCCCACGCGGTGAATTGGTGGATCGGGACAACCAGCCCATCAACATCACCAACGGAGAAAGCGGCTCTTACCAACGAGTTTACCTATACCCCGAACTCGCCCCAGTTACTGGATACACGCACCCCGTTTATGGACAGGCAGGCATCGAAGCCACCCTTGATAATTATCTGCGAGGATTGCAGGGAAACCCAACCAGCCTCATCGTGTGGGAGCAATTGATCTACGGCACTCCCCCTGCCGGGCTGGATGTGCGCCTCAGCCTCGATCTTGATTTGCAAGCCACGGCAGACCAATTACTGCAAGGCCATAGCGGCGCGATCATGTTGATGAATGCAGAGACAGGAGAAATTCTCGTGATGGCCTCTCACCCAACTTATGACCCGAACAAGCTGGATGAAGAAGGTGAAACGCTTTCACAGGATGAAACCTCCCCTTTGCTCAACCGCGCTTCACAGGGGTTGTATCCAGTTGGCACAGCGCTTACGCCTTTGATTCAAGCAGAGTTCGGAGACAAGCCGCCATCGAACTCTGAATTGCAAGGGTTTTATGAAAGGCTTGGCTTGTTTCAAACTCCTGAAATCAATCTGCCTGTTGCACCAGAGGAAACGTTTGACTCACTGCAAGGCTTGCGAATCAGCCCATTGCAGGCGGGCATTGCGGCGGCCGCATTGAGCTACAAAGGGATTTCCCCATCCCCGCGAATTGCAACCGCCGTCAACACACCTCAGCAGGGATGGGTGGTGCTTCCAGCGTTGAACCAGCCCGTCGAGGTGATTCAATCGTCGGCGGCGAATGAGGCGGCTTTGTTCTTCATCCAGGAAGGGAAGCCGTATTGGAGTCACAGCGGGCTGGCCAGTGCGGATGGGTCAACCGTCACCTGGCTGTTGGCAGGGACTTTGCCTGATTGGCAGGGTGCGCCGCTGGCGCTGGTGGTGGCGCTGGAAGAAAATAATATTTTTATTGCAAAAAGAATCGGGGATAATCTTTTGAATGCGGCGGGGTTGAATCAATAGAATCAAAAAGGTCAGGCAATCATGCCTGACCCTTTTATAATTTTAATTTTACGAACCCTGGTCGCTGTCTTTTGCGCCGTAGCTGGGGCCGCTCTTGAAAAATTCGTAGTTGGGTTGAATATCGGGGGTGAGGTCTACAACCTCGCCAGCCGCAAGTTGTTTGGTGGTTTCGAGAACAATCGGTTTGCCGTGATGGTTGGTGCCTTCAAAGCGACCTGTCAGGCCGACCCTGCTGATGTATTCGCCGCCCTTTGCGGTGTACGCGGCGGGGACTTCATCTTCGGGGAAGATGGCGGCGTATGGGCATTCAGGGACGCAGGCGCCACAATCGATGCAGGTGTCGGGGTCGATATAAATCCACGGCCATTCTGCAATAGGCTGGCCAGGGACCATACACTCGACCGGGCACACCTCGATACAGCCGCGGTCACGAACGCATAAACTGGTGATAATGTGAGTCATGGAATTTTCTCCTTGTGGGATTATAGACAAACTTAACGCCGTTATTATAACTTTGTTTGTTTTCGTGACAAGGGCAGGGTTCGGGATGGGTACGGTTTTCTCAAAGTCTGAAAATCTTCTAGCCACCTGACACTTTGTTTTTTGGACGCAGATGAACGCTGAAAACGCTGATTCAAACCGTTTTGCTCTTGTTTTTCAAAAAATCTGCGTTCATCTGCTGCGTTTATCTGCGCCCCATTTTTAAAACTGTCAGGTGGGTAGAAAATCTTTAACGCGAATAGCTCGAATGAAACGAATGGCTCGAATTTTTCTGTACTTTCGCGAAATTCAGTATCTTCTCAAAAAAACGGGGAAACGTCCCGAAGGTTCAGGCAGATTGCCCTGTTGTTCGAGGAAACCTTCGGGACGGTGCGGTTTCACCCCAAAATATTGAGAAGATACGAAATTCACCCAGTTTGCGTAATTCGCGTTAAGCCTTTGCCATAAACTTGTAACAGGTAAAAAAATACGCTCGGGGTCTTGATTTCCACGAGCGCAATTTTGATGTTTTGAGATTACTTCGCGGCGAATTTTTCAGCCACGACATCCCAGTTGATCACATTCCAGAATGCGGTGATGTAATCGGGACGGCGATTTTGATAATTGAGGTAATACGCGTGCTCCCACACATCGATGCCCATGATCGGGGTCAGGCCATCAGAGAGCGGGCTGTCCTGATTGGCGGTGGAAACCACAGCGAGTCCACTGCCCTTCTTCACGAGCCAGGCCCAACCTGAGCCGAAGCGGGTTGTGGCAGATGCAGTGAACTCAGCCTTGAAATTATCAAAAGAAGTGAAGGAGGCATCCATTGCCTTGGCCAACTCACCCTTCGGTGCGCCGCCAGCGTTTGGCCCCATGATCTCCCAGAAGAGATTGTGGTTGTACGTGCCACCGCCGTGATTACGAACCACGCCGCGCACACCTTCGGGAACGGCGTTCAAATCACCGAGCAATTCCACGAGGGATTTGCCAGCCAGCTCGGGGGTCTTATCCACTGCGCCGTTCAAATTGGTGATGTAAGTTTGGTGATGTTTGGTGTGGTGGATTTCCATCGTGCGCGCATCGATGTGCGGCTCGAGAGCGTCATATGCGTATGCAAGTTTGGGAAGTTCAAAAGCCATGAGGTTCTCCTTGAAATAGGTTAATTATTTTTGCGAAATTCGTTTCATTGAACGTATGACTCTACTGCAAAAACCAATTAACCACGAAGGTCACGAAGGAACACAAAGGAAATGCTCTTCATCTATTAACCTTCGTGTACTTTGTGTCCTTTGTGGTTAAAGACCTTTTTGCAGTGGACCCACGTATAATTCGATTTTACCTTGTAACCAACAAGCCCGCAAGAAATTGGACAATTTTTATACAAATATCATATAAATCAAGACATCCCATGACAAACACCCGCGCCCGCCTCCTCCTGCCATTCGCCATCGGCATCGCCATTCTTGCCGTTTCCACCGCGAGCATCTTCATCCGTTTCGCGCAGGATGACGGAATGCCCTCGCTTGTGATCGCCGCATTAAGATTGACTTTTGCCACCGCCATTTTGACTCCGCTGGCGTTGACCCAACACCTTGACGAAATAAAACGCTTCACCCCTACCGAGATTCTGCTCGGTGTTTTCTCCGGCATTTTTCTGGCTGTTCATTTTGCCACATGGATATCTTCACTCGAATACACGAGCGTGGCGAGTTCAGTTGTTTTCGTGACCACAGGTCCGCTGTGGGTGGCTCTGCTTTCGCCGATGCTGTTGAAAGAGCATCTCGCGCAGACCGCCATGATCGGGTTGGCGATGTCCATCGTCGGCGGGGCAATTATCGGTTTGTCTGATGCGTGCGTGTGGGACGGCGGCCTCACGTGTCCTGATCTCGTCAATATCATGCAAGGCCGCGCCATGTGGGGCAACTTCCTTGCGCTGGCTGGCGCATGGGCGGTGACGGGGTATCTCATCATCGGTAGAAAACTGCGGGCGGGCGTGTCGCTTGTGCCGTATATTTTTTTAGTCTACGGCATGGCTGCGATTGTTTTGATCATCATCATGTTCGCTTCGGGCAATTCGCCGTTTGGTTTCGAAGCAAAAACCTATGGCTGGATTTTTTTACTGGCCCTTTTGCCGCAACTGGTGGGACACTCCACTTACAATTGGGCGTTGAAATATTTGCCCGCCGCGCTGGTGGCAGTGACCACGCTGGGCGAGCCGATCGGTTCTGCAATCCTGGCATTTTTTATTTTGAAGGAAACGCCAGCCATCACAACCATCATTGGCGGCCTTTTTATTTTGACGGGTATTTATCTGGCATCGTCCCGCCGATGATGTGCGGGAGAAATGGGCATCATAAATGAAACTTCCATCACACCTTTATCTCGACCGACAAAACATCCCCTACGAAGCGCGCAGTTTCCCGCCCGAAACGGAGAAAGGCGCGGCGAATGTGGCGCGCGCGCTGGGTTTCCTGGAGCGGCAGGCCGTGAAGACTTTGATCTTTCAAGTGGATACGGGTGAATGTGTGTTGGTGATGCTCGGCGGCGATCAAAATGCGATTTCTGGAAATCTCAAAAAGGCGATTGGCTCACGCAATATTCAAATGGCACCGCCTGAGACAGTGAAGCAAATAACGGGATACATCATCGGCTCCATCCCCGCCTTTGGCTGGCAGGCAGAGGGATTCAGAACCTTCCTCGAAGCGAGCCTGATGAATGAACCCATCCTCGGCACGGGGGCGGGTCAATGGGGCGAGGAGATCATGATCACGCCCGAGAATTTGGTGAAGGCGAGCAAGGCGAGTGTGGTGAATTTGACGGTGAGGGTGGGGTAGAGGTTGGGGATCGGAGATTGGAGAATTGGAGATTGGGGATTGGAGATACGATCGGTTGTTTCGAGGTTCGAGATTATGGAATCGCCGCCTTTGCGTTCATCATATTAAGTTCATTCCATAACTAAAAAACACCATAGAAAATCCTATAATAATTTTCATGCCTTCCCTTGAATGGAGCAGTTCATGAAATCATCCGTACTCCGCGCAAAACTCTTTCTTTTTGCGCTGGCCTTCCTTTTCACATCCATCCAAACCCCGCCCGCCCAAGCTCAAAGCGACAAGATAACCTTTGCCGTGATCGGTGATTACGGCCTCGCAGGTCAAAACGAAGCGGATGTGGCGAATCTCGTCAAAAGTTGGAACCCGGATTTCATCGTCACAGCCGGGGATAATAACTATCAGGACGGCGCGGCCTGGTCCATAGACGATAACATCGGGCAGTATTATCACGACTACATATTCCCGTATACCGGAAAATATGGAAACGGCTCCGCAACCAGAAGATTCTTTCCCGCCTTGGGAAATCACGATTGGGGCGCAAATGGGGCGAAGCCATACTTCAATTATTTCGGCTACTACAAACAACAAACCTTTTACGACTTCGTTCAGGGGCCTGTGCATTTCTTCGTATTAGACAGCGACAAAAACGAACCAGAGGGTGTCGCCTCTACCTCCGCCCAGGCAAAATGGTTGAAGAAAAGCCTGGCCGCATCCACATCCACTTTCAACATCATCATCTTGCATCATCCCCCGTATTCTTCAGGCAGGCATGGCTCGAACGTGTACATGCAATGGCCGTTCAAAGACTGGGGCGCAGATGCCGTCATTGCCGGGCACGATCACACCTACGAACGACTGCTTGTCAACGGCATTCCATTTTTCGTGAACGGCATCGGCGGCGCGGAGTTGTACAAGTTCGAGAACACCCTGCCCGAAAGCCAGGTGCGGTTCAATCTGGATTTCGGCGCAATGCGCGTGGAAGCAACCAGCGCCTCCATGAAATTTCAAACGATCACCCGCGCTGGTGTACTGGTGGATGAATACACCATCGGTCAAAGCAACCCCAGCATCACAGCCATTTCCCTGGCCAGCCCATCCCCAACGAACGCGGGCGTTCTCAATTTTCAAGTCACAATCTCCGAGGCCGTCACAGGCGTGGACGTTTCGGACTTCACGCTTTCCACCAACCTCAGCGGCACAGCGATTGGCAACCTCAGCGGCGCGGGGAACAGCTACACGGTTTCGGTCAATTCAGGGAATGGGGATGGAACGCTCCGCCTCGACCTAGCCGACAATGACTCCATCACGAACGGCATGGGCAACCCCCTGGGCGGATTCGGCCCCGGCAACGGGAATTTCACCAACGGCCAAACTTTCACGGTGGATAAATCCGCACCGAAAATCATTTCCATCACCCGCGCCAGTTCCAACCCGACGAATGCAACCAGCGTGGATTTTTCCGTGACCTTCTCCGAGCCAGTGACTGGCGTGGATGTTTCTGACTTCGCGCTCTCAACCAACGCTGGCGCATCGCTCAGCAACATAAGCGGAACGGGCAGTGCCTATCTTCTCACTGCGGCGGCAGGAATTGGCGATGACATTTTGCGGCTCGATTTCATGGACAACGACTCGGTCATTGACTCAGCGGGCAACAGCGTCAGAGAGAATTTTTCCAGCGGAGAATCTTACACGATGGATCGAAGCGCGCCTTTTGTAACTTCCATCGTCCGCGCGAATCAGACGAATGCAATCGGCGTGGAATACACCGTCAGTTTTTCAGAGGCAGTTCTCGGCGTGGATGGAGGCGATTTTCTTTTATCCACATTAAACGGGGCGGCGATCACAAATGTCTTTGGGGCTGGAAACATCTACACGGTTTCGATATCCACCAATTTTGGGAGCGACACGATCAAGCTGGATTTGATCGACAACGACAGCATCTTCGACAATGCAGGCAATGTTCTCGATGGAAATTATACGAACGGCGAAATTGTCGTCATCAATCAGAGCGCGCCCATTGTCACATCCATTATGCGCGCCAGCCCAAACCCAACGAACGCGGCCAGCGTGGATTTTATCGTCACATTTTCCGAGCCTGTGGAAGGCGTGGATGGTACAGACTTTGTTGTGACGGGCGGCGCGGGTATTCTCAACATCAATAATGTAAATCCATTTTATATCGTCACGCTGGGGACAAGCTCGAACGATGGCGCATTGAAACTTGATCTGGTTGACGATGACAGCATTCACAACGCACAGGGAATCACTCTTGGCGGCGACGGCGTTGGAAACGCAAATTATACAAACGGCGAAACGTTTTCGATTGACAGGACTCCCCCGCGAGTGACTTCGATTGTGCGCGCAAGCGGCAACCCAACCATCCACCCCAGCGTGGATTTCATCGTCACGTTTTCCGAGCCAGTCGTCGGAACAGACGCAACCGATTTCGTTGTGACGACATCGAACCTCAATTCATTCATCACAAATTTTCAAAACGCGAATCCGTTCTTTGCGGTTTCCGTGAACAGCGGCGCAGGCTCAGGCACACTGCGCCTCGACCTCATTGACAACCTCAGCGTCACCGACCTTGCTGGGAATAATTTAAACAACGGCAATGGGATTGGAAGTTTCACAAACGGCGAATTTTTTACGCTTGCGAAAATACCCGTCAACTTCACCGCGCCAAATATTTTAAATTCAACCCGCAATGCGCTCACAAACAACCCCAGGCCAAATTTTTCATGGAGCAGTGTGCGCGGCGCGCGGGCGTACGAACTCTTCATCGCGCGCGATGCGGGCTTCACGCAAATTGTCTTGATGCAAACCGTCAACGCAACAGACTTCACCCTGGCCTCGGCGCTCGCCGATGGAATCTATTTCGCGCAAGTGCGCGCCTACAACGCAGACCTCAACCCCGGGAAGTTCAGCAAGCCATACACTTTTACGATAGACACCACGCCCCCTCCCCCGCCGACGCTTGTCAGCCCGCCCAATTCATCAACCTCCCTGAATCGACCCACCCTGCAATGGTTGTCTGTTGGCGGCGACACACAATATCAAATCCAACTCGATAACAACGCGGATTTTTCCAGCCCCGAAGTTTCAGAGTCAACCAACAAAACCTCCCTCCGCACAAGACCGCTTGCGAGGAACACCATCTACTACTGGCAAATTCGCGCAAAAGATAAAGCCGGGAATTGGAGCGGCTGGTCTGGGAGGTGGTATGTCAAGAGTTGTGTAAAATTTCTGAGGGATTGGCAAGGCTTGCAGGGATAGAGATTTTTCTCAATTTGAGAGAACGGACAACGGCGTAGAAAAGCAGGGTGCAACTATTTTCATTGCGAAAAGCGGCAGACA
>JACRLB010000035.1 GCA_016235445.1 Chloroflexota bacterium
ACGTGTGCAAGGACGTGTGGTGGAAGTCTCCACACGCATTGTCTACGGCACAACTCAACAAGTGGAAGCGGCTCTTGAAGCATCGCCTGTCAGTCAGGCAATCAATACGTATGGCGTCGAACGCAACAACTTGACCATCCGACAACATTCAAGACGAATGAGTCGCAAGGTGAATGCCTTTTCAAAAGACCCAGATTATCTTGAACATCAATTGACATTGGCTTTTGCCTATTACCACTTTGTCATTCCGCACCGTGGACTTCGCCAACGTTTACCGCGTGCGATTCCAACCAAAGGACGCAAAGGTTCGTACAAAAAATGGAAGCAGGTAACCCCTGCAATGGCGGCTTGTTTAACCGATCATGTTTGGACGATGGATGAATTGCTTAGTTTCCGTGTGCCACCAAAATCACTATGGAAATGACCTTTCACACGTTACAGGGACACTACCAAATTTTGCATTGAATAATTATAGCCAGATTGAATCAATTTATTCTTAAAGCGAACCGCCCCTGGAATTCCAGTCCTACATCATTCTTGCCAAAAGAAATTCTCCACAATTGCAAAAAAGGAGCCCTTAAAAATAATTCTGATATGGTCTGGTTAACTGTATTTTCACTTATTTTTCACTTTTTGACCTGGTTTCAACATTTGCTGAAAATTATCAAATCAGTGAAAATAATGCCAGTGATTTGCAGGTCGGCTTGCATTCTATGGATCGTCCCTGTGTCGCTCACTATCTTTTCCTCTGTTGTTATTCTCTTGTGATTACACTCTCAACCGACCAAATATTATTGACATCCGGTTAGGGTTCAGCGTTATCCAACGCTGTGAACACTTCATCTGCACGATAAATCTGATTCCGCGCATATCCGGTCACTTCGCGCACAATCCCTGCCAGTACGAGTTTCTCAATGTACTGGCGTGCAGTTTTGAAAGGCATGTCCACACCTTCGGATAACTGTTTTGCATTAAATATCGGACGCCCAAACAAGAAATCCACTACCTCTCCCATCCGTTTCGAATTTTTATCAGCATCTACGATGGGCTGATACCGTGCGCGGATTGTTTTAAGCCGTTCCATGCGGGCAGCACTATCTTGAGATTGGGCGCTCACGCCGCGCAAGAAAAAGCACAACCATGCTTCCCAATCACCCCGCTGGGAGACAACCAGCAAGTGATCATAATAATCCTGGCGATAACGTTCGAAATAGACACTCAGGTTAAGCAAAGGCTGTGGAAGAATTTGCCACTCTGCAAACAAGAGCGCCATCAATAAGCGTCCCACACGACCGTTCCCATCTAAAAATGGGTGAATGGCTTCAAACTGGTAATGGATCATGGCAGCGCGTGCCAGAGTAGGGATATCTGTGCTGGTGTGAATGAATTTTTCCAAATCTCCCAATGCCAGATTCATCTCATCCACAGGAGGCGGAACATAGGTTGCAGTTGCCAGTGTACTGCCTGCTGCTCCGATCCAGTTTTGAGTGCGTCGAAACTCTCCGGGTGTTAAGTGTCCGCCACGCACATCTTGCATCAACTTCTCATGTATTTCGCGGATAAAGCGCAGACTCATGGGAAATCGTTTCAAGCGTTCCAGCCCATAATCAAGCGCAGCAACATAGTTGTGAACTTCACGCACATCATCATGCGATTCCAGAAAAGATAACTGAGCAGATTCATATGTGTAGAGTTCTGCCAATGTGGCGCGGGTACCTTCAATCCGGGAAGAGAGCACAGCTTCACGTCGGATAAATGCCTGCATCAGCAACCGTGAAAATGGGAATGCTTCTGCCAACGTCGCAAGCCGACTCAATTCGCGCTCAGCTTCAGATAATGCCGAAACCAACTGCAAAGTCCAGTTTATCTTTGGGGGTAAGGGAGCAGGAACAAAGGCGTAATATCCTTTCTGGGTCAAGATCATCTGTCCTGCTTCGCGAGAACGAAAGTCATTTGGTTTCATGAAGTTTTTGCCTGATATAAATAAGCCGTCTTTTATAATAACACTTACATCCGAATCTGTAAATTAGAAGGTTTTATATTTACAGATAGCCACAGAAAGTATCTTGTTAAACAGTCTAAAGAATCAAATTCATGGAGCGAGGATGCCTCACATGACAAGTTGTTGCAACGAAATGATTTCATGAGCCCAGAAGGCTCTACCCTGCTCTCTATGTGGCGCCGGCAAATTCCGAGCAGTTATTTATAGGATTTTAAGTTTTTATTCATCTTTCCCACCCAATCTCCCAACCGATGCATCTGCCAGACTCATATCCGACACAAATGAATCGAAATCCACCTGCATGTCTGTGACTCTCGCGACCTTGCTGTACCAAAAACTTTCCAATCTGCCCCAGGCGGATCTTGCTTTTGGGGTTTTAGGTAGTGCGATCTTTTCCTCGAAAATTTATCTCGTCCATTGTGCCATGTCATGATCCAATTCATTCAGCGTAATCAAACGCATTCCGGTGGATATCCAGTTTTCGCCCTGAACCGGCTGCCGATTAATCTCCTCCTGATATGCTTTCGCTCCTGACGTCCAGCCATTGCGAGCAAACCCTAAATAAAAAACTTTCCATTTACCTTCTGCCGGGAGAACCTTTTCGGTCTTTTCAATTAGTTTTCTCAGGACCTCCAAATCCATCGGATGACGATCCCACTTACATTCGCCTAAAATGAGCGTCTTCTCCATAAAATTGATGCCAGCTACATCAATTTGCGCCTCACGGTTCCAGATACTACCTACCTGATCTGGAAGGAAAGGTAATACCTCCTGACCGGTTGCGCGCAAGAGCCATTCCTGGCAGATTTCCTCCCAAGTGTGGGTTCCAATGAAATCCACCAGGTGCTTCTTAATTTCAGTCAATGTCTGATCATCCACCCCCAGTGCCAGTTGGGATTGTCGTCGTGAAAGAAAGCGGTAGTAGAACCGTAAGAAAGGGTCGGTGATATGATGGCGGCCTAACCTTGATGAAGCCTGTTCAGTGATGGGTAAGCGCCGCTCCACAAAACCTGTGCCAATCAAAGTGCTGAGGTACATTGAAATGTGCCTGTCATTCAGACCGGATGAGGACGCGATCTCCCTGGGTGTGCGATAGCCTTGGGCAATCGCGCGGAGGATCGCGGCATAGTTATGGATTTCGGACACAAAGTCTTGCAGCAGTAATCTTGGCTCATCTTGCAATAGATTGGCACCTCCCAGCAAGTTTTCTCTGATATTCTTATCCAAGCTGATGCTTGGATTGAATTGTTCCCAATAAGCAGGTACTCCGCCAAAGATAGCATATAAGGCCACGCGCTCATCTGGTCGATATTTTGAAAAAAAACTTTTGGTCGCCGTAAACGGCAACGGCTGGAGCAGCAAGCGTGACGTTGCCCGACCATATAAAGGTGCCTGATAGGAGAGCACTCCACGTTCCATCATGCCCACATGTGAGCCAGAGAGAATCAGGAATATATTGGATCGTTGGAGATGATGGTCCCACGCATTTTGCAAGATTCCAGCGATGCCTTGTTCAAGGGTCATCAGGTAAGTGAACTCATCAAGAACCAGCGCCATCCGCTCTTGTTTCGCGAGACGGGCAGCTTGCTCGAAAGCCTGACCCCATGTGCTGTAACTAAAATCATCTGGCACGATAGAATTACTTTCAAAATTGAATAACACCTGCGAAAAGGAACGCAATTGATCTTTGGAGGAAGTTGGTTCAGCCACCCAGTACAGTGCTCTGGGGTTGAAAGTTTCAATCCAGTGGGTGACCAGTCTAGTTTTGCCAACTCGACGGCGTCCATAGAGAATGAGCATTCGAGCCCTGTCAGACTGCCATTCTCTTTGCAGACAGTTGATCTCTCGTTGACGGGCGACAAAGTCTGTACGTGCCATATCAGTCTCCTTAGCGTAATCAAAATTAGTATAATTCAAATTACTCTATAGCGAAAGAGTAAATTTTTGGTTAACGGGATTCCGCGAGGGGAAGCAAGTATCTATTACTTGTCCTGTCTTTCAACATATGTGTTTTGGCTGAGTTCCCCTTATTGATAACTCAAGTGTTCTTTAAAGAAGTGGGAAATTTCATGAGGCTAATGCCTCATTCAAACGACGATTGAAATCGCAACTTTTTATCAAGCTCGATATGAGTGAGAAACCCCACTCATATCTTTGTAAAAATACCGAAACAATACCGACACCAACACCCCACCCCTATTTCCATTCAGATATTCTTGCGCCCACTGAATGAAAACGAACCTCTTTCTCACCCAATCTCCCAACCTGGACATCTACCAGACCAATGATCTGCGCAAGTGGATCGGGATCTACCTGCACGCCTGCCGCTCGCGTAACCTTGCCGGCGGCACCATCGAGTTCTATAGCAAGAAACTCGGCGCCTTTTCCCAATTCTGCCTGGATCACAACGCAGCGGACATCCCCCAGATCAGTGCGGACCTGATCCGTCAGTTCCTGATCGCCCTGAACGAGAGTGGACACCGCCCGGCCGGCGTCCATTGCTACTACCGTTCGATCAAGACCTTCCTGAAATGGTACGAGCGTGAAACCGAGCCTGAAGGCTGGCGCAACCCAATCAACAAGGTCGATGCGCCGTTCGTACCTCTTGAACCGTTGGATCCGGTCAGTATCGAAACCATCAAAGCCATGCTGGAGACCTGCAAACGCGGAAAACTTTCCGATGCCCGCGACAAAGCCTCCCTGCTGGTACTGTTGGATACCGGCATGCGTTTGGCGGAGTTCCTCTCCCTGAACATGGAGGATGTCGATCCCATCACCGGCATGATCCTGATCCGTTCGGGAAAGGGCAGAAAGCCGCGCAATGTGTATCTTGGGGATAAATCACGCCATGTCCTGCGCAAGTATGTCAAAGAGCGCAAGGATTACAACCCAGCGCTCTGGGTCTCCAAATCCGGCGAACGCCTGACAGAGACCGGTCTGCGCATGATGCTGCGACGGCGAGCGGCCCAAGCCGGCGTTCCAGTGCCATCACCTCATGACTTCCGCCGGGCATTTGCCATCGAGCGTTGGCGAGCCGGGGTCGATATCCTGACGCTCTCCAAACTCATGGGGCATACCTCCTTGCAGGTCCTGAACCGCTACCTTAAACAGATCGGCGAAGACCTTGAGCGGGCAGCCAAACAGTCCTCGCCGGTAGACAGAAACTTCTAACAAAGGAAACCAATGACAACCATCCTCACGATTGCCAATCAAAAAGGCGGGGTTGGCAAGACCACCACCGCCCTCACCCTCGCACATGGACTGGCGCGCCGCGGCAAACGCACCCTGCTCCTGGATTTCGATCCTCAAGGGCAAGCAGCACGGGCCTTACACTTCTCCCCCTCTGCCGGCATCTATGCCTTGCTCACAATGGATACTGGTCTCAACGAGACCGCCTACATTCAAAGCAGGATCATCGAGACCGAGCGGGAAAATCTATGGCTGCTACCTGGCAACAAACAAACCGCCGATGCGCAGGCGATGATCAACTCCCAAGGCAAGCCGATCTCCTGGGTGCGAGAAACGTTGGAGCGCTTTTGTACTTCTCAATATCATTATCTGGTGCTGGACACTGCTCCCAGCTTGGGAGGCATTCAGGAACGCGTCCTGTGGGCAAGTGATATGGTGATCGTCCCCACACCGGCGGAAGCGCTCGGTTCAGACGGACTTCGGCAGGTTCTGGACACCATGAAGCGACTCTCCGCTGAGAAAGGTTGGAAAGGCGGGCTGTTCGGCGTGTTACCTACATTCTTTATGGAGCAGGTCAAGGAACATCGCATCAACCTAGACGCCATGCATGTCAATTTGGGGGAGTTGATCCTACCGCCCATTCACCGTGCCGTGGTCCTGGCGGAATGTCCCGCCTTTGGAAAGTCCATCTTCGAGCATGATCCAGAAAGTCGGGCAGCGCAAGAATACAGTCGGCTGGTGGACATCGTACTCAAGACATAGGAAAAGAAGATGTCACGAAAGGATATGCTCACCGACACACATGCCGACACGGTTCGAAGTGAATTTGCGGACAGTATCCCGCTTGCCGCTACAGCGGGTGGATGGAACCGACATGGTCGGCGCCCCGCCAAACGCAATCGCCAATGGGAAAAGGCACATCGTCCGTACCGATATGTCAACGTGCCGCTGGAGGTACGAGAAGAGGTCTTGGCACTTGCAGAACATTTGCACGTACCCGCCGACGATGTCGCACATGCCTTCTTCGAATATGGCTTGGATCATGTTGACGAAGGAAAGTTGCAGTTGAAGGCACAGCCCAATCCGCTTGGGCGGAAGATGACTCTCTTTCCGCAGAAGCAGATTGGGGCTTGGGAAGAAGCGGAAGGTCCACAAAGGGATATCCCTGGCCGAAGAAAGAGAAAGGTCGAACGAAAGCAGAAATCAGTTCCGGCTGTTTCATACCGTATTCCTCATGGCGTTCATATGGATCTATGTTCAATGGCGACAGAACTGGCGGTTCCTGTGGGTGAAGTCGTCACGCTTTTGCTTCAATATGGATTGAAGTCTTATCGAGCCGGCAGGTTGAAGTTGACACCTCATCCCGTGACCGTGAAGATGACATTGAAAGGCGTTGAGCAATGAAATGTTTCGGAAAACCGAATGATTTTTTCAGGGTCAAAATTTTTGGTATGCGTCACCGCATAACCTCCGCAAATTTGCCGTATACATGCCGCGACTATCTCCGCATAATTCGCCGCATACCTTCTCTGCATGGGAAGGGCTGTACGCCCCGATTCAACTCCAAGATGACCTGTGACACGTCTTGGGAAAATCGTTCGCCAGCGAGCTTTCTGTGGGCGTTTCAAAACTGGAGGAAAGCATGAGTGTGGAGACCTCGAACCGCGTATGGAAACAGAGTGGCAAAGGTGGGACGCCATTGTTATTGCTGCTGGCATTGGCGGACTGGTCTGATGATTGGGGCTATTGCCATCCAAGCATCGAGCAAATGGCGAGCAAGTGCCGACAGACTGAACGCAATATCTTGAACCTGATCGCGGACCTGGAAAAGTCCAGGGAATTGCGCCGGCTGGCACGCGGAAAAGGCGGCAGGGGCAAAGTCAGTGGATCGGTCTATCAAGTCATTACCGGGATGAACGTTGTGGAAATCACCGCCAGTGAACAGTCGTCACCACTGGCGCGAGCGACGCTGGCAAAACTGGCAAGTGGAGAAGTCGCTCCCCCATCTGTGTCAAAACCGCCATTGGAAACGGATGAAAAGATTTCAGGTGAAAACTTTTCATCGGAAAAACAGAGTCCCAATTTTTCATCTGTTTCTATATTGCGCTTAAATGAATTAATTAACGTCAGTGACTCTTCTACTCCTCCTTCCGGCAGCATACAGAAAAATGAGCCCTCTCCGGAAGAACGTGCGGAAGCCTTGTATCGGTTAGTGCGCCCTGGTCATTTGACCCTGCCAAATTCCGAACAGCGGACGGTGGCATTACGTGTCCTGGGCATGTACCTTCAACGCTATGACTCACCTCAGTCGGCAGCGCAAGCCTTGAAGCCATTCGCTGCCGAAGCCGACGCACGTGGGATCCGTCTCACCAATTTGTGCTGGTTGTCCGAATGGGCGGCAGTGGGACAGATCCCCAAACAGCGCAATAAATCTCGAAGCAACACAAAGCCGGTGTCGAGCACTGAGCCGACTGTGGATTACGAGGCAATCCGGCAGCGGATGGAAGCGGAACTCCCAACCTTGATCGAAAGGAAAGATAACGTATGAGCATGAATCATACTTCAGACCTTACCCCAGAAGGTATATATAACGCCGGCAAGGACGGGCTAGCCCCGCGACCAATCCAACATGGGGACTGTTCTCCAGATTGCCCGGAATGCGGCGGGATCGGGTATGTCCGTTTTGATGTGCCAGTGGGACATCAAAAATTTGGCAAGGTGGAACGCTGCCGCTATGCGCAGTCGCGTGATATTGCCGCGCACCTGAGTTCTGGAAATGTCGACCCACGCATTGGATTGACCGCTGACGAAATCCGCAATTTGAACTGGAACTTGGTTCGCAAGGGAGTCAATCAGGCTGACCAGGCTTGCACGACCACACGCAAAGCCTTTGAGGATGGACACGGCTTAGTATTCTTGTATGGCGGGTTTGGACAGGGTAAGAGTCTGATCCTGAAGGTCGCGGTGGCAACAGCAGTGCGAGCCGGCAAGCGGGCGGCATACGCCAACCTGGCTGGCGTGTTGGATGACATCCGCAGTGCCTACGACGAACGCGAGAACAAGATGACCGAACTGGTGCGGCGTATGGAATGGTGGACATCCCTGGATGTGCTTGCCATCGACGAGTTAGATAAAGTCGGGCAGACCGATTGGGCAAAGGAACGAATTTTCCAACTGCTAGACCTACTCTACCAACGTGCGGTCCGACAGGAAGCACTGACTATTATCGCTGCCAACTACCAGAGCACGGATGAACTCTCCGGCTATTTGAAAAGCCGCATCGAGGACAATCGCTTTGCCGGTAATGGATATTTGCTTCACCTCAAAGGCGCAGACGGGCGCAAGAGCATGCCCAAGAATTGGAAGTATTAGCGAATGGATATACTTTCCAGCCTTCCGTTGGAATGGGTGCCCATCTATCCGATGAACCGAAAGGATGTGGTGTTTGATGTTTTCAAGCACCACATTTCTTATAAGGATGGATTGCCGCCCTATGCCCAGGCGCGGATCATCGACCTGATTTCCAATCGTTTGATCAAAGCCCGTCAGTATCCGGCTCTATGGATGTCGGTGGATGCGCCCGGCGATTGGTATGTTGTGGAAGTCAAGCGGCTGATCAAGAAAAAAATTCCGATGACCGTTCAGCCGGCATGGAAAACCATTGTCATTGAGCGGAATTTCTCTCAGTCAATCCACCCGACCTATCTTCGAGAGGGCGATTTACCAATCTTAGCACCACGCTTTGATCCTGCGGATTACGGCATCAAAAAATCGACACTGCGTGTCTTGCAAATCATGGCAAGGCTCAAGACAGCCTATAGACCTGAAATCGCTTCTCTGGCAGGTTTCAGCGAAAGTCATGTCCGGAATCTTTTGAAGCAACTTCAAGCGGAGAATCTGATCGAGCGCCGAAAGATCGGTAAATACGAAGGGTATGCGATCCGCACGAAGGGACTGAGGCTGGCACATCGTTCGTGGAATATCCCCAAAGGCGTTCATTTTGAAAAACATCGCGGTGAATTCCGATACGCCGGCGAACGTCACCGACGCGTGGCACGCAGATGGCGGGCGTGGTTGGAGGCAGCGAACCCAAATGTTGAGATTTTGGAAAGTTGGACGGAAGCACCGCTCTTCTATGGCATCCCGGATGCGTTGATATGGGGACGCAAAGGCGAGCGCGAAATCCTTTTCTGGCTGGAAGTGGACAGCGGACACAGTTCCAAAAAAGTGATGAAGCGCAATTACTCCCACCGGTTTCAAAATGCGTATCAGCATGCAAACCGATTGGGAATTTCGATTGTCTTCTGTATTATGGGTCCGCCCTGGGTGGTACGGTTCTTCCCGTCTTGCATTCCATACCTGTATCCTAACATGGCTGTGATCGGACAGAATTGGCGGGCATTTGGGAAACTACCTTTTTATGAGACTGGTGGATGGTTTTCTGGAATCGAGGACCGAAAGAAATATCCGACCGAAAAACCTCTACCCTTTGATCCAAGTCAATATCCACCCAAGCCAAAGAAAGAGAAAAAGGGAATATTAGCCAAGCCGAAACCCACAAAGCCCAGGTATTCCACGGGATTTGATGATGGCGACTGGTGGTATCGAGGCAGTTCAGAACGGGAAGAGTGATGCACTAATGAAAGTGGCGTGACGGGGGTGCAGTGAAAATGGCAAAGATTTTGGATTTTCGCCTACTCCCTGCCGCATCGCATTTTGATCTTTTTCTCGATTTTTTCGTAATTGCCCAAATATGCCAGCATGAGACTCTTCCAGAGTTTGCCGTGATTGGGGACGTTGAAGTGCAACAATTCATGGACGATAACGTAATCGCCAATTTTTTTGCTCATGCTGAGTAATTCGGTATTGAAGATCAGCAACTGACTTTTCTTTGTGTACGATGCCCACTTGTTTTTCATGGGACGGATCGAGATTGTCTTGACTTCAATATCAAGTTTTTGTGCCCATTCATAGACGCGGGCTTTGAAGGCTTCCTTGGTCAATGCCATATTACTTGCCCTGTGACTTCAACAGCGCGACCAGAAGTTCCTCGACCAGAGACACCACCTTGTCCTCATCGTCTTCCTGGCGATACAGGGCAAAGGTGATCAATTTCCGAACTTCGCGCAATTCCTTGTCACTGGCTGACCAGTTGGGATGTTCAAGAAAAGCGGTCTTGATTCGGGCGCTGGCGTCGTCAGGGTCGGACAAGCCCGCATCGCGTAACGTCGAATAGACAAAGTAGGTCATGCTGTCCATGTTTTTGGCGGCTTGTTCGCGTTTTCGGCGTTCGTTTGCCTCAATAATGCTGGATAGGTCTTTTATGGCGTCGGCAGTGCCTTTCTGACGGTCTTCGAAGCTATCCTGCACGGCTTTGGCACGTTCTGCCATGCCGACCAAGAAAGGATCATCACTGGCATCTTCCGCGGCTTTGGCGATGCTTTTTACAAGGTTGATTACCTTGATGTTGTAGTCGCCTTGTTTCTCCTGAATCAGTTTCAATGTTTCAGGGTTGATCTCGACAAATTGCGTGACTGAATCGATCTTCTCGGTATCAATATGTTCCTGTACCAGCACATTAGTTTTTCGCAAGAATTCCCTATCGGGCTGCACTTGTTTGGCATACGCTTTGCGGACAACAGCATAAATGCCTGAAAGAGTGGCAAACCGCTCAAGGTACGGACGCAGGAACTTATCGGGCGAAATGATCTCGTAGAGCATTTCCAGTTCTTTGTAGAACTTGAAAAATGTCTTGCGACGTTCCTTATCGCGGAAATGTTCAATAAGGTTGTCCACATCTTTGTCGTCGAAATTGCGGGTGATGAGGGAGAGGTATGCCGCCGCCTGACTTTCCATTTTTTGCTTGAACAAGGATTTTAGGAGGGCAAGGTCTTTGATAACAGCATTGACTTCGTCGCTGTCGAAGGACAGGGCTTTTTCCAATTTGTCGAAGATGCCGACAAAGTCCAGCACAAAGCCATGCGGTTTGACCATTTCCTGTGATTCGTTCTCATAGGGGCGATTGACGCGGGCGATGGCTTGCAAGAGCGTATGATCGCGCATGGGCTTATCGAGATACATAGCGTAGAGAATCGGCGCATCGAAGCCAGTCAACAATTTTTCGGTGACGATCAAAATCTTGGGATACTCGCCATAGCGTTGGAAATTCTTACGAATCTCCTTTTCCTTCTTCTCATCAATGTGATGTTTCTTGAGCAACTCGCTGTCGTTATTGTTGCCCGTGTACACAACCTCGGAGTACTCAGGCGGTAGGATCTCATCCAGCGCTTTTTTGTAATGGGCACAGGCTTCGCGATCCACACCGACCAGGAAGGCTTTATAACCAAGCGGCTCGACATTTTCACGGTAATGGTCGGCAACATATTGCGCCACCTTTTTGATACGCGCTTTGCCTTTGAGGAAGTTTTTGATATTGACGGCACGATCCAAAATCTTGTTGAGTTCTTCGATGTCAGAGATGCCTTCGGTCTGCGCGTTGGCGAAGAATTCCTTGTCCATCGTCTCGGCAGGGACGAGCATGGCATTAGGCGCGAGGTTATAGAACAAGGGTAGGGTAGTTCCGTCTTCGATGCTTTCTTTGATCGAATATTTGTGCAAATAGCCCTGAGGGGCGTCATCGACGCCGAAGGTCTTAAACGTACCCTGCCCATAAACGGTGCGGTCTATGGGCGTGCCCGTAAAGCCGAGATACGTCGCATTCGGGAGAGCTGCCATCAGATAGTTGCCCAAATCCCCTCCCGTGGTGCGATGCGCTTCATCCACGAGGACGTAAAGGTTCGAGCGTAGATTCAGTTCGGGGGGCATGTCACGAAATTTGTGAATCGTCGAAACGATGATGCCGCGGTAATCATCGCGGAGCAGTTGATTGAGGCGGGCAATGCTATTGGCAGGTTCCATATTTTCCATGCCGAGCGAGGCGAGGTTCTTCATCAACTGGTCTTCGAGTTCGTTGCGATCTACAAGCAGCAGGATGGTGGGCTTTTCAGACTCGGGCGCTTTGAAGAGCAGTTCGGCGGTTTTGAGCATGGTGAAAGTTTTACCGCTGCCTTGCGTGTGCCAGATCAGCCCGCGCCGCTTGGTGGAGTGATGCGCCCTTGCGACGGCGTGTTCGATGGCGTGGGTCTGATGTTGTTGCAGGATGTATTTGTTGAGTTCTTCATCTTTTTCAGCGAAGACGATGTAATCTTTCAGGAGTTTCAGGATGCGCGGAATCTCAAAGAAACTCTTGACCTTCGCTTCCAGTTGACCGATCTGGTCGTGCTTCCAGTGGAAGATGTTGCGTTTGACGGTGTTCCACGTGCCGCCGTAATCGAAGCCGAGCGCATCGGTGGCGATGAATGCCATTTCGGGCACGAAGAATTCAGGCGTTTCGCGTAACTACTCAGCCTGAATAGAGACGAAAAGCGAAAATAGGTGTTAGGAACAGTAATGCAGACAAAGCCAATAGCGAGTGAAACTGATATACGCATCGCATACCAACAAGGGGTGGAAGCGGTGATCTTGCTGTTTCAGC
>JACRLB010000038.1 GCA_016235445.1 Chloroflexota bacterium
CAATCCAAAATCCGTCTCGTGCGAATATTGACCCGTAAACTGATACTTCGTGCTTGCCGTTGCGTTCAGGGTTGTGTAGCGAGTTTCTCCCCAGGGCTTGTACCTTTGCTCAAAAATAGAATTGCCATTCGCGTCTGTCGTTATGCTCGTTGACCCAAGATGATCGGACAGCAGGTAGGTTAAATTGCCATCCTTCCGCATGGCGATACGGGATGCGCCCGCAAAATAATATTTGGTGACACTGCCGCCCGTCACTTCGTAGTGACTGCCCACAAAGGTTGTCGTCGTCCCGTTGATCGTGGACTCGACTCTCCTCCCATCCCCGTCATAGACGAAGGTCGCCATCACTGTGTTATTCTTCTTGACTTCGACCATGCGATTCTCCGCATCATATGCCAGGTCATACGTGTCTGCGCCGACGATGCGTTTTGTCTGGTTGCCATTGGCATCGTGCCAGTATTTTTGTACTCCGCCAATATGTGTCACGGCATGTTCATGGGTTGCATCGTTGTAATTCAAGTCCATGCCCGCTTTGATATCCAGGTTGCCATCCGCATCATAGGTATAGTTCTCGGTTGTACCGTTCAAATTCCAACTCGTCAATCTATCCAAAGGATCATAGCCGTAGGTGTTCGTCTCGCTGGCAAGGGGATTTGTGATTTGTTTGACGTTCCCAGCCGCATCGTAGACGTAGCTCAGGTTTTGCAAGCTGACAATACCACCCAGCCCGTCAGGTTTTGCGGTTGTCAGGCTTTGCAATCTTCCGCCTTGCGTACCCCAGGGGTTATAGGTGAAATTTTGGGTGAGGCCGTTGTCGAGGAGGCGCGAAATCAATGCGTCTCGTGGAATCATAGGCGGTGGACTGTAAATTTCTGAGTTGAGTACTAAAATCACTTTGCTAAATCTATAATAACCACATCTTCCCACCAGTTACCTGAATTATTGGTTAGGACAACTATTTTTGAACCATCTGCTGACCAGTCAAAATAGGTATTCTCATCCCATAATCTTTTAATTTTTCCATCTGCAGTATCCAATAGCCAAATTCCCTCCATATCATCAAACGCAGTGCCTCCAAACAAAAGCGAATTACCGTTTATTGGAGACCACTTGAGGCCGTAAATGTTCCCTACTAACGGTAAAAGAACCCTTACGTTGCTTCCATCAGCATCCATAAGGTAAATATCCCAAGGATAATAAAGTAACGATCCTATATCATTCCAGGTGTTCAGAGTAGTATTTTCTGAATTTGCTTTGGTGCCAGCAAAGGCAATTGTCTTTCCGTCAGGCGACCATGCTGGAGATCGTGCTCTTTTAAAATCTGGTAAGAGTTTTGTAATTATCTTTTCTGAATTAACTAAATAGAGTTCATTGCTTGTTCCACCGATTCCGTTTTCCTGAATAAATTGTGTCATATCTGGGTCAAAACTGAAAGATGTTGCAAGGAATTTTGGGTAATTTTCCCATGCAATAAAGTCGTTTTTGTTTTTATCCAATAAATACAATGTGCTTGATATTCCATTATCTGAGTGACAACGAAACACAAGCCCCAAGGAGCCATTAGGAAGTTTAGTGAGCTCATGAATACCACTTGGTCGTGGAAAACAGCCTGACGGCAGGGGTATTTGGGGTAAAGTCTCAATGTTCCCGCTAGTAACTTCTAGTATATCCAGGCGAAAATCATTATCAAGGCCGTTTACTCTAAGCTCATCGGGGCGGTAAATAAAAGCGATGAGATCATCTTTAAGCCAGGAAACAGATTTGTAATCACCTTGTTGAACAGCTAGTGCCTGCGTGGAAACCGTGTCGCTAATATCTTGGTACAAACTTGTTTTACAACTTGTCATTAAAGTTGCAAGAATGACAAAAACAACTCCTAATTCATTGAACTGTATACGCGCTTGTCTGTTAAATATTTGGTTCATGGCAATCCTTTTAACGTCCCTGATAACCGTACGGATGTATTTGAGTACCCCATATACCCCAGGAAACAAAATCTGGGGCTTGTCCTAAATATTGAAAAAAAGCTGTTTCAACTGCAGTTCTTGGATCTGCGTATACAGAAAATATATTGTTGCTGCAAGTTCCGTTATTACGACACCATATTCCCGTAGAGCGATATCCATTTGCTCCAGCAAGGAATAATCCAATTTTTAATTGAACTCTAGGGTTAGAATTATTAAATCGGGCTGTTGTTTCGGACAATGAGACGCCATAATTCACTCCCCCTTGCTCTCCCGCAAGACGAAGGGCGATTAAGCCATCAAGGTTCGAATCTTGCCAGCCGTCATAATAGGCGGCAAAGAATGCGGCCCATGCCCCTCCTCCTCCTCCTACGGGAGATTGATTTTTATTTATCCTCATTCCATTGTTTATAGCTTGTAGAACAGCGGCGTCCATATATGCCGCCCACCCAGACATATCTTGATAATCTGGGTCGCTACTGAGAATATCAATTGCGCCTTTTATATCATCAAACCAATCTTCAAGGTTGTTGTTTGCAACAAAATCATCTAACCATTCTTTCCTTTCATCCCATGACATATTTTGAAAATCATCTAAAGTGATAGGCTTATCTCCGCCATTTATACACTTTCCATTTAAATCTTCATCGCACCCAATGTGACCAGTCGGGTCCGTATATCGAACTGGCGAGTTATTCACATACGCATACCGATCATACCCCTGCACCCCGCCAGGGACAATGGTATCGGCGGAGGTGAATCTGCCTAATGCAGGGTCGTACATTCTTGCGCCGTAATGCATTAAGCCGAATCCCTCACTCGCGGGTGTGGACGGGTCGTCCATATGGGAGTATTGTCCCGTGAAGGTGTATTTGGTCAACGCGTAGGCGGGATTCGCGTTCAGGGTGTCATTTGTCCACGAGTAGCGGACTTCGCCCCAGGGCTTATATCTCATTTCAGAGACTTTTGCTCCCGTGCTGTCGGTGGTCATGCTGGTGGAGCCGAGGTGGTCGGAGAGGAAGTAGGTGAGGACGCCGACTTGTGGAACGGTGTATTTTCTGGCGGCGATGCGGGACGTCCCTGCGAAGTAGTATTTCGTGACTGTGCCATTTGTCAGTTCGTAATGAGCGCCCGCTGTATATTTACACTGTATAATAAACAAGGAGAGAAAATGGTCCGCCCCAGCAAAAAGCAACAGATCCCCAACCTTTCGGAAGCCATCAAGGAAACCGCCTGGAAACAGATTGCCGAATTCGGCGCGCCAGCCCTGTCTCTGCGCGCCATCGCCCGCGAGTTGAAGATCACCGCCCCCGCCATCTACAACTACTTTCCCAACCGCGATCAACTCGTCACCGCTCTCATCGTGGATGCGTACACCTCGCTGGGGGATTCGCAAAAAACAGCATTGGACAACGCCTCGAAAAAAAACGGCGCGGCTCGCTTTTCCGCGCTTGGAATTGCCTATCGTGATTGGGCAATTGCCTACCCTCAACGCTACCAGCTCATCTTCGGCACACCCATCCCCAATTATGACGCCCCCGAAGACACCACATTGCCAGCTTCTGCCTGGGCGCTCCTGCCGTTGATTCAGACCGTTCAGGTTCTTTATAACGAAGGCAGATTGCGGCTTGAAGGATTCGCCAAACTGTCGCCAAAACTAAAATCCATGCTTGAAGCGTGGAAGCAATCTACCGAAGGCGTCACCGAAACCGAAGCGCTATACCTGGCATACATCGTCTGGTGCCGCGTGCATGGGCTGGTGATGCTCGAACTGGGCGGCCAGCTTCCCTCCTTCTTTACCGACCCCGGCGAAGTCTTCCGCTGTGAAATTGCCACCATGGTCAATCAATATATTGGTGAATAACTCATCTTACTTTGACAATGTTACATTAAAGCTGAAATCAAAGTTCTTAACCACAAAGGTCACCAAGTAACACGAAGGAAACCTTTGGGTTTAGCATTTTACTCTCCTCACCTGCACTGCAACACACCTGCCCTGGCGGGCGGTGCCAGGGAACGCAGTGCGGCGCAAGTGTTGTGACCCTTTGTGGACTTTGTGGTAAAAGGTTTTGAAATGTGACATTGTCAAATTACGCAGGCAAAAAGCATCGCCACAGAGTACATAAAGAAAACCATGAGAAAAAACTCAAAGAACTCTGTGTGCTCTGTGGCGAAGGAACTTCACTTAATCCCAAAGAACCAAAATGATCAAACGAAAAGGAGAAAAAATCATGTCACAAAATGAACTGCACGTAATCTTCGGCACCGGCGCGCTCGCCAAATGGACCGCCCGCGAACTAGTCAGGCTGGGCAAGCCAGTCCGCATGGTCAGCCATTCAGGAAAGGCCGACCCCCGCATCCCCGCAGAAGTTGAAGTTGTCCGCGGCGACGCCTACAATGTCAACCGCAACATCGAAGTCACCAAAGGCGCGGCGGCGGTCTATCAATGCGCCCAGCCGCTTTACCACCAATGGACTGAAAAATTCCCGCCCATGCAAAAAGCCATTCTCGATGCCGTCTCTGCCAACGGCGCAAAATTCATCGTCGGCGACAACCTCTACATGTACGGCGACACAAACGGCCAGCCCATCCGCGAAGACATGCCGTATCAGCCGCACACCAAAAAAGGCAAAGTCCGCGCACAGATGTCAACCGCCGTCATGGACGCGCATCGCGCAGGCAGAGTCCGCGCCGCAATTGGCCGCGCCTCCAACTTCTTCGGCCCAGACGACAACGCCGTAACCTCCTTCGCCATTCGCCCGGCCCTTGCAGGGAAACCCGTCAACTTATTTGGAAGCATGGATCAGCCGCACACCTTCTCCTACGTGGCCGATTTTGGAAAACTGCTCGCAACCCTCGGCACACGCGAAGAAGCCCTCGGCCAGGTCTGGTTCACGCCTTCCCCCGCGCCTGTCACACAGGCCGAACTGGTCAAGATCATGGAAGATGTTCTCGGGCAAAAAGTCAAATTCATGCTTGCCAGCCGCATGATGATGAACGTCCTCGGCCTCTTCATTCCCGCCCTGCGCGAGTCGGTCGAAATGCTCTACGAATGGAATCAACCCTTCATCATGGATTCCAGCAAAGCCCAAAAAACCTTCGGCTTAAAGCCCACTCCCTTAAACGACGCCATGCGCGCCACCATCGAATGGTGTATTAAGTAGGTCAAATTGCCAATTTGACCTGCAATTTCATAAACCCCAAAAATTCCTCCCTGAATCTTTTGGATGAAAAGCGGGCCGCGTTCTCTTGCGCGGCCTCGCTGTTTAATTTCATTTTTTCGGATTGAAGAACCGCCCCGCTCAAACTACGGGACGATTGCTCCTGAAACAACAAGCCTGTTTCTCCATCTTTGACAATTTCAATTGCGCCGCCCTTGCCATACGCGATCACAGGGCATCCCGCCGCCTGCGCCTCCACCATCGCAATCCCAAAATCCTCCACCGCCATGTACACGAAAGCCCTGGCGCGGCTGAGCAAATCGGCAATCACCTCATCAGGTTGATGCCCCAGCAGTTTGACATTTTCCTTTGCCAGCTTTTGCAGGCGCGGCATTTCAGGTCCATCACCGACGATGACGAGCGGAAGATTTAATTCATTGAAAGCGCAGATGATTTCAGCCGTCATTTTATAAGGCACCAGCCTCGATACGTGGATGTAAAAATCCCCGCGTTCACTGGCGGGTGAGAATCGTTCCACATTCACGGGCGGGTAAATGACATGCGAATCCCTGCCCCAAGCCTGTTTGATTTTTTGCGCTGTCCACTGCGAGATGGCGAGCAGGTGGTCTGCCCGGGCGGCGGAAACTCTGTCCCAATGACGGAGCAGGCCCAGGGTTAGGCGGGCGGCGGCCCCGATCAGGGGCTTGTCCAAATGATGCAGGTGCAAATAATCATCCTGCAAATGCCAGGCGTAGCGCATCGGCGTGCAGATGTATGAAATGTGGATTTGATTTTTGTGAGTTTTTATGCCATGCGCCACCGCATGTGAAATGGACAGCACAACATCGTACTCTTGCACATCCATGCTTTCGATGGCGAGCGGCATGATCGGCAACAGCCCGCGATACAAATGCTCGACGCGCGGAATTTTTTGCAGGAAGGATGTTTTGACATCGCGGCCTTCCAGCGGGGTGCCAACCAGATTTTGCCTGTTGTGAATGAGCGCGTGCAGTTGCGCCTGCGGATGCAGTTTCAACACCTCCACCAGCAGTCTCTCAGACCCGCCATAGATATTCAACCATTCATGGACGATGGCAAGTTTCATGAAATGCCTTTGAAGACGGCTTCTGTTTTCACTGCGGATTTCTCCCATGAAAGTTCCCTGGCTTTTTTCAACCCCCGCTCGCGCAAGGTGTTGGCGAGTAAATCATTTTCGATAATCTCCTGCATGGCGCGGGTAATATCCTCTGGCTTGGCGGGGTCTATCAGCAAAGCCGCGTCGCCGAATATTTCTGGAAATGCCGTTGTGTTGGACGTGATCGCAGGAGCGCCGCAGGCCATCGCTTCCAACACTGGCAGGCCGAAACCTTCATACAAAGATGGAAAGACAAACGCGGTTGTGCCTGAATACAAAGCAGGCAAGTCTTCATCCAGGATGTGGGTCAAGCTTTCAGCTTGACCTGCCAATGAAAACACTTTTCCTTCCGCGCCAGCTAAAAACAACTCGTGTGTTTTCAAATTCAATTGCTCCCATGCCTGCAATAAAACGCGCAGGTTCTTTCTTGGTTCCATCGTCCCAACAAAAAGGAAGTATGGTTTCCTGATGCCGTATTTTTCTTTTACCGCCTTAACCCGCCCAGCAGACTGCGGCTCGAACGGCTCGCCGACCCCGTTGTGAATGACGTGGATCTTTTCATCAGGCAGGCTCAGATGATGCTTCAGTCGTTGCCTTGAAAATTCCGACACGGTGATGATTGCCCTGGCCCGCCTTGCAAGGATTTTCCACGAAAGCCGCGTCCATGCCGCGAAGGTGGGGGTGAACCATTCGGGGTGGTCAAATACGCTCGCGTCGTGGATGGTGACGGCTTGATTTCGCACCAGCCACGGCCCTGCATTTGCAGGCGACCAGAGCACATCTCCATTTTGGATTTTTGCAGGCAAAATGAATTGCTCCCAAAGGTGGCCGCCTACCTGTCCAGGCGGGCGCTTGGGTGCGATGAAGTATTTTGCCGAAGTCAGCCGTTTGGATATTTCATGCGCATACCGTTCCACACCCGTAATGCGCCTGTGCTGAAAACGTGCGTTGATTGCAAGTTTCAAAGTCATTCAGAGATTATATTGGGACTTACGCAAGACTACAAGAACTGCCGCGAATTTCGCGAATTCGCACGAATTTTTTAAGAAATTCGCGAAAATTCGTGTAATTCGCGGCTAAAGGGTTTTGAACTGCGTAAGTTCTATTTTTTAAGAGGTTTTCCTCAAAGCTCTCTGCGTTCTTATTACCCTGTGGGCTGTGGCAAAAATTGGATAAGGCAAAACCTCAGTTTGTGACCGCACTGGGTATAATTGCAAATAAGATTATTATGGTCTGATTATTAATGGTATCGTCTTTTCAAAATCGCTTGTCCCGTGCTTTCATTGTCGGTGCGCGTTTGTTTTTTGCGCTGACAATTTTTGCCATCCCATTCCGCTGGCGTTTGGTGATCTGGCCGCGTCCATTTTTCCCGCTCTATTCCGATTACACAGATTACCTGCTCTTCGCAAGCGACTTGTCCATGCTTTACATGCTTTTGTTTTGGGCCTGTGCTTTGCTTCTCGCGCCGCGCAAATTGAGGGTTGGCCCCTCGTTGATGTGGGTCAGCCTCCTCGGCCTGACCGTTGCTGGCTGGGTTTCTGTCTTCGGCAGTGTGGATGGGATTCTCTCGCGGTATCATGCCGTGCGCTTTGTCCCACTGCTTTTGTTTTATCTGTTCATCGTCAACGAAATTAAATCTGCAAGCTGGGTTATCGTGCCTGTGGGCGCGCAAGTTTTATTTCAAGCGGCGATTGCCATTTTGCAGGTGGCGGCTCAACGCTCTTTGGGATTGCAGAGCCTCGGCGAGTTGTCGCTTCACCCAGCCGACTCAGGAACAAGCGTCATCTTTGGGGACGGGTTCCGCTTCCTGCGCGGCTATGGCCTGAGCGACCACCCAAACATTCTCGGCGGCTGTATCGCCTTCGGACTTGTCCTTTTGCTGGCGGTCATCCTTCATGGAAATACACGCGCGCGCATTATTTCATCTATTGTGTTTTTACTGTGCTTCCCCGCTTTGGTGATGACCTTTTCCCGGTCAGCTTGGTTAAGCTTTTTCGTGGCTGGCAGTTTCATGGTCGGGGGGGAGGCGTTTGCCCGTAAATGGGATTCTGTCCAACGCGCGATTCTGCTTGGGATGTTGAGTCTGCTCGTCGTTGCGCCATTCATCCAAAAAAATAATCTGCTCTTTCAATCGCGTGTGAATTCTGGCAACATGGCGCAGGATGACCCGATGAAGGAGCGCGCGTTTTTGCTGGAGGCTGGCAATATGCTCTTCGTGGAACACTCGGCGATTGGGATCGGCCTGGGCGCGGCGCCGCTTGCGATGAGGGAACGCTTTGTTGAATTCCCGCTGAATTTTCAGCCGCCGCATTATGCGATTTTGACGGTGGCAATGGAAACAGGCGTGCTCGGCGGAATGTTTTACCTGCTCTTGCTTGCCATTCCTTGTGTGACGGTTGTTTTGCGTTGGGAATTATTTTTGCGACGGCCCGCATTGATGGGCGCTTTTGCGCTTCTGCTCGCGATGACGGTGGTTGGCTTCTTCGATTATTACACCTGGTCTTATTCGTATGGGCGCGTCTGGCAATGGCTTGGGTGGGGGCTGTATTCTGCCGCGTTGGAAACGGCGGCGTGATGGATATTCTTCAAATCATCCTCGCGCCTGTTTTGATCGTTTATTCGCTTGCCATGGCGGCGCTGTTGGTTTACATCTCCAACATGGTGTATCTCGCGTTGACGGGTTTGAAAGAACGGAAAAAATTATCGCGCCCCATGCCCGCAGTGTTGGATGAATGGCCGCGCGTGACCGTGCAATTGCCGATCTACAACGAGTGGTATGTTGCCGGGCGGCTGATCGAATCCGCCGCCGCGCTGGAATACCCGCGTGACCTGCTGGAAATTCAAGTCCTCGACGATTCAACAGATGAGACGGTTGCGCTTGTGGCTGAAAAAGTTAAACAATTGCGGGCGCAGGGCGTGGATGTGGTTCACGTCCACCGCGAGAACCGCGAGGGATTCAAAGCGGGCGCGCTTGCCAATGGGCTTGAAAAATCGAAGGGCGATTTTCTTGCCATCTTCGATGCAGATTTCCTGCCCAACCCCGATTTTCTCCGCCGCGTTTTACCACGCTTCGACCATGCGCGCATCGCCTTTGTGCAGGCCCGCTGGGGACATTTGAACCGCGATTATTCATTGCTTACCCTGCTTCAATCATTCTCGCTCGACGCGCATTTTGCCATCGATCAGCTTGCGCGCGCCAACACGGATTATATTTTCAATTTCAATGGCACCGCGGGCGTGTGGCGCAAATCTGCCATTGTGGATGCAGGCGGCTGGAAGGCCGACACGCTGACGGAGGATATGGATTTGTCGTATCGCGCTTTCTTGCGCGGCTGGTCTGCGCGCTACGCCGGGGATGTGGAAGCGCCCGCCGAATTGCCCGTCAGTTTTACGGCGTATCGCCGCCAGCAATATCGTTGGGCGCGCGGCAGTCTGGAATGCGCCATTCGCTATATTCCCATCATTTGGAATTCCGATTTTTCATTCGCGCGTAAATTTCAGGCAACCCTTCATCTGACGGGGTACGCCCTGCATCTGCTCACTTTCGTTTTGATAATTCTTTACCCCTTCCTGCTTTTGTTTGCCACGAAATATCCCACCCTGCTTGCGCCTGTCGGCATTGGCTTGGTGATGAACTTCCTGGTTTTTGCCCCCGCCATGTATTTTGTGGTTGCCCAACAGCTTCTTCGCAGGCGTTGGTTTTTCTCACTGCCGCTGATCTTTCTCATGTCCATTTTTTCTTCGGGGCTGGTCTTGAACACCCTGCGCGCCGCGTTGCAGATCATGCAAAAACACGCCGTCCCATTCGAGCGCACTCCCAAATACGGCATCACCCGCCGCGCGCAGTCATGGCGTTCCAATCGCTATCAGGTTAAAGTTGACATCCTCATTTTTTACGAGTTCCTGCTGGCCTTCTTCAATATTTGGGTCTCGTGGTTTGCATGGAGCACGAATCATTTTTTGATTATGATCTATGCATTTCTCTTCTCTGCCGGATTGTTCTTCGCCTCAGGCCTGACCCTCCTGCAAACCCTCTCTGCCCGCTTCGCACTCCGCCCTAAACCTGCTTCTGATTAAAGGACATTCCCTTGGCCCTGGCATTAGACACCCAACCCGCACCCGTGAATATTTCCAGCCTCGAATACGCCATTCTTGAAACCCTGGCCTATTCGGACATTTTTGAGCACCCGTTGACAATTGACGAATTGCATCGCTTCCTCACGATGTCCGCAACAAAGGAGGAAGTCCGCGAGTGTGTTGAAAAAATGGATGGCGTTGTTTCAAGCCATGAATATTATTTTCTCGCAGACCGCGCCGATATGATCAACATTGTCGCCATTCGCAATCAGCGCAGGGAAAATTCCCGCAAGGCATATCACCGCGCCCTGTTCTACGGACGCATCCTCGGCAGACTGCCATTCATCCGCATGGCCGCGTTGACGGGTTCCCTCGCCATGCTCAATCTCTCCAAAAATATGGACATGGACTACATGCTGGTCGCCAAACCCGGCCGCGTATGGACGGCGCGGGCATTTGCCTTGCTCTTCGGCAGGCTGGCGCGTCTGTTTGGCGATGTCATCTGCCCGAATGTCATCGTCTCGGAGAATGCGCTGGAATGGAATGTGAGAAATATGTACGCCGCGCGGGAATTTGCCCAGATGATCCCCGTTTGCGGATTCGATGTCTTTGGCCGAATGCTCTCAGACAATTTGTGGGTCAATGATTTCTTGCCCAACCTCCCTCTGGACTCCGACAGCTTGCTGTCGAAGGAAAAAGGGGGCAACTTTATTTTTCAATCCATCCTTGAATACCTGCTCAACGGCAAACTTGGCAACCTGTTTGAACCATGGGAAATGTCCCGCAAGATCGCCCGCTTCAAAAAGCAAAAAGGCTACGGCGCAGAGACAAATTTCTCTGCTGATCTCTGCCAGGGTAACTTCGACCACCACGGCTCATGGGCGTTGAAGGCGTATGAAGAACGATTAAAAGCCCTCTTCCCCAGCCCTTCCCCCGAAGGGGAAGGGAGTCCCTTCTCCCTTCGGGAGAGGGTTAGGGTGAGGGCTTCATGACTCAAATCCTCTTCGGCCAATCCTACTATCTGCGCTTCGACCCCAAACTCTGGGATGCGATGATGCCCTATCCGCCATTGGGGACGTTGTACGCCGCAAGTTACATCCGCGAAAAAGGCTATGAGGTGGCGCTCTTCGATGCCATGCTGGCAGAGTCCGAGGAAGAGTGGGCGGTCTCGCTCGATGAACACAAACCTCGATACGCCGTCATCTTTGAAGACAACTTCAACTACCTCTCCAAAATGTGCCTCCTGCGGATGCGCGAAGCCGCCTTCACCATGATCCACATGGCAAAGGAACGCGGATGCGTCGTCGTCCTCTGCGGTGCGGATGCAACCGACCATTACCCCGAATATCTCGCACAGGGCGCGGACTACTGTCTGCTTGGCGAAGGGGAGGAAACTCTCGCAGAATTACTGGATCAGTTGTCGGGTAAAAATGAAGCGAAAGCTGGGCTTGAGTCAATACTGGGATTGGTGTACAAATCGAAAATCGAAAATCGTAAATCTGAAATCGTTCGCCGCCCCGATATCACAACCCTCGACTCTCTCCCATTTCCCGCCTGGGATTTGGTGGACATCCAAAAATATAAAATGCTCTGGCTCGAGCGGCATGGATATTATTCGATGAACATGGTCACCACGCGCGGATGCCCGTATCACTGCAACTGGTGCGCCAAGCCGATCTGGGGACAGCGTTACAATTCGCGTTCGCCTGAAAATGTGGCCGCGGAAATGAAATGGCTCAAGCAAAATTTTGCGCCAGACCACATCTGGTTTGCGGATGATATTTTTGGGTTGAAGCCGAATTGGGTCGAGCAATTTGCAGAGTTGCTGCGCGAGAACGATGCCGTGATTCCGTTCAAGTGTTTGAAACGCGCCGACCTGGTGACGGAAAAAACAGCGCGCGCGCTTGCGAATGCAGGTTGTAAAACCGTCTGGCTCGGCGCGGAATCAGGCTCACAAAAAATTTTGGATGCGATGGACAAAGGCGATAAAGTGGAAGATATTTATCGCGCCGCTGAATTGCTTCGTGAGAATCAAATCGAAGTTGGTTTCTTTTTGCAATTCGGCTACCCTGGCGAAACATGGGACGATGTGCAATTGACTTTGAAAATGGTGCGCGAATGCCTGCCCGATGATATTGGCATTTCGGTTTCCTATCCCCTGCCTGGCACGAAATTTTTCGAGCGCGTAAAAACGGAACTCGGCGAAAAACAAAACTGGGTTGATTCAGACGACCTTGCCATGTTGTATCACGGGCCGTTTCCGCAGGAGTTTTACCGCATTTTACATGGACGAGTCCATCACGAATTCCGTCTGCGCCGCGCATGGAAGAAACACGACGCGCGCGGCCTGGTCCGCACGCCGTATTATTTGCTTGGCATGGCGCGGAGTGAATTGAAGTTAAGAAGCTTTTTAAACAGGACTTTCGCAAGGCCTTGAAAGCGTCCACTAATCTCCACGAATTTACGCTAATCTTTTTAAAAATTCGCGTGGATTGGCGTAGATTAGCGGACAAAAAAAGCGCCCTGCGTAAATCCTATTAAATAAAACCGTTTGATCGTGGACGACAGACCATGCTGTGTGGTCCACGGTCTATCGTCATTCCCACTGGAGACCCTATGTCAATACGAAACTCCGCATTTCAAACCGTCGCTGAAGCCTACGACCGCAATGCCGACAAATACGATGAATTCATCGAAAACAACCCCAACCTGATGCGAATGCGCCAGCGGGTTTATCAATTCATCACCGCGCGCCTGCCCAAAGACTCCCGCATCCTCGACCTTGCCTGCGGCACAGGCACAGACGCAATCTGGTTCGCGCAAAACGGCTACTCCGTTTTCGGCGTGGATATTTCAGGGGAGATGCTCGAACGAGCAAAGGAAAAAGCGAGGGGGTTGAATCTGCCAAACCGTTTATCCTTCGAGCAATTGTCCTACACCGATTTGAAAGACGCGAACATCGGCCAGTTCGATCTCACCTTCTCGAACTTCGGCGGCCTGAACTGCGTTGCGGATATGAAGCTGGTCGCCGAGAGCGCGCGTCCACTGCTCAAACCCAATGCCCGTGTGATCTGGGCGCTCATGCCGCCGTTCTGCCTGTGGGAGTCTGCCATGCTTTTGCGCGGAAAATTCAAACTTGCCACGCGCCGCTTTGCTGGAAAATCCACCGTGTTCAAAGAAGGCTTGAATTACCCCGTCTACTATTACACGCCGAAGCAGGTTGCCGAAGCTTGGGGCAGTGGCTTTCAACTTGAATCAATCGAAGCGCTTTCGGTCATCACCCCGCCCGCCACGAACAAAGACTTTGCCGTAAAACGTCCGCGCCTGTTCGAGACCCTCAGTAAACTCGATGATGTTTTTGCCCCGCGCTGGCCCTTCAAATATTGGGGCGACTTCACCATCGTTTCGCTGGTCCGGAAATAATCAACTTGCCCGCCAGCCTGCAAAGAAATTCATTCTGGCTTTTGTTTGCCCGTCTCACCGCGCAGGCTCTCGCCATTCTTTTTACCGCCCTCATTGCCCGCAAACTTGGCGTGGATGATTTCGGCCAGTTCTCGTTCATCGCATCCCTGCTTTTGGTTGGCAACACCTTTACCAATTTTGGCACAGATACTTTTCTCATCCGCGAGACCGCGCGCGCCAGCCAGGTGACAACCATTGCCGCGCAATCGCTTGCGTTGCAATTGCTCCTGTCCATTCTTTTTTGCGCGGCCATGCTTGCTTTTCGCAACACGCCTTTATTTCTCTATTCCCTCGCGCTTTTTCCGCTTGCCATTTTTTCGGTCAACAACGCTCTCCTGCGCGCGCTCAACCGCATGGATTTGTTCTGGCTTTTGAGTCTGCTGAACGGGGCCATTCAAATCCTTGCCGCCATTTTTTCTGTGGATGTCTTGACCCTCTGCCTTTCCCTCCTCCTCGGCCAATTCCTCCTTTCGACATTTTCCTACTTAATCTGCCGCGCCTCTCTCCCCGCCTTTCGCCTGTTCCCGCTTAATGATATTCGCCCCATCCTCAAGTTGATCCTCCCCTTCGCCGCGCTGACGATTCTCCTCGTCCTCATTCAACGTCTCGGCATCCTGTCCGTCTCCGCGCTGCTCGGCGACTCTGCAACTGGTATATTTTCCTCCATCACCCGCGTTGTGGACGGACTCAAGCTGGGGCATTACGCCATCCTCGGCGCATTGCTCCCCGCCCTCTCACGCGGCTCCTCCGAATCGTGGAAGAGTTTCCGCAAGGCCTTTGTTTTGCTGATGTCCGTCAGCCTGATTTTTGCCGTTGCTCTTCCTGTGTTCGCCCATCCCATTATTTTGATTTTATACGGCAGTGAATTTACGCAGGCAACGGCTTCGCTTGCTTTGCTGGGCTGGAGTCTCCTGCCGTACACGGTTTCCTCTTTCATCTCCTACAACCTCATCGCCCGCCGATTGGAAAATGTGGTTGTAAAATCTGCCCTGCTCTCGCTTGTAATCTATCTCGTTTTGTATCTCTGGCTTATCCCCTCTAAAGGATTGACAGGCGCAGTCTGGGCCGCGTTGGCTGGTGAATGTTTACAGGCCGTTGTATTTGTTGTGTTTTACTTCACTCACCTTACGCAGTTCAATAATCCCGAAGGGATGATATGAATTTTACAAGCCCTGACACCCCTTCGGGGTTGAAATGAACCCTTGCAAAAACCTATAATCATTTGACCCCTACGGGGTCTTCGAGCAAATCATGTAAGGTGAGTTACTTCATGACGTACTGCGACACAGCGTCCCTGTAGGGGGTTCATGTCGCCCGTCTTGCGAATGGCGGTGATACCTCAAAAATACGCGCAAGATAAATCTTGCGGTACAAAATCCCGCATCGGGTATTGTCAGGTTAAATTGTTAATCTGTAAAATCTTGCGGCACAGGTTTTCATTGAGAGAAGGCAACCATCCATGAAAGACAACGACCCCATCCTCACCCCCCAGGAATTACTGGCCTATCGCCGCGCGACAGGTTCATTGCAGGATTTCCCCCCGCCAGAGACGGTCATCTTTGCGCCGCAGAAAAGCCTTGCCAGTTATGTGCTTCGCAGATACTCCGCGAAACAAATCAAGGGATTTTTAGGCGAGTTCTATTTGCTGAAAAAATTCAACGGCAAAGTTGCCCTCTCCACAGGTTTTGGTATTGGCGCGCCTGTTATCGCGGGGTTGACGGATGAATTCGTCGCGTTGGGTGTGAAGCAATTTGTGCTGGTCGGCATGGCGGGCGGGTTGCAGGAGAATTTGTCAGCGGGAAGCATGGTTCTTTCAACGGGAGCAATTCGCGGCGAGGGGGTGACGCGTCACTATCTTCCTCCAGATGAGATCGTCGAATCGTCAAATCAAATGGTGGATCGAGTTGGCGATGCCTTGTCAAAAAAGAATATCGAGTTTTCAAAAGGCATCACCTGGACGACGGATGCGCCCTTCCGCGAACTTCGCAGGGATGTGCTGGAATATCAGCGTCGCGGCGTTCTCGCGGTGGACATGGAAGCGGCGGGGATGCTTGGGGTGGCAACATCCTACGGGCTTTCAGCCTGCGCCGCTTTCTCGATTGTCGATATGCTTGCAGGCGGAGTCTGGCACATGTCCACTGATTTGCGGCGTTCGCAATCCAGTTTGGGAATCCTTTTCGATGCAGTCTGCGAAGCCTTGAGCTAAAACCTGTCTGCCTGCAACTCGATTTCCGCGGCGTGCGTATATCAACTGGGCTTTCAATTTCAACTGAATCGTTATAAACTGATAATAATTCCAAAACACAGGAGAATGAAATATGAACAAACAAGGTCGTTCCCAACTTGCGCTTGGCGTCATTCTTATTTTGCTTGGCGCGTGGTTCCTCTTGGACAAAACCCTCCCCGCTTTTCACAATTTCTTCGATAAATACACCGCATGGCCCACCAACATGCTTTTGATCGGCGGCGGGATTTTCATCATTGGGCTTGTGCTTGGCTCGCCTGGGCTTTCTGTGCCTGCCGCAATTGTGGCGGGGTTGGGCGGCATCTTCTACTATCAGGAGACCAGCGGTAATTTTGAATCCTGGTCGTATATGTGGGCGCTCATCCCTGGCTTTGTTGGCGTTGGGGTTGTGCTGCAGGGACTGCTTGGCGAGAACACAGGATATAACCTCAAGCGCGGACTTAACCTCATGGTGATCAGCGCGGTGCTGTTCCTCGTCTTCTCCTCCTTCCTCGGCGGATGGGAAATCCTCGGCAACTTTGGCCCTGCCGTCCTTCTCATTTTGCTTGGTGTATGGGTTCTCGGCAGTGGGTTGTATCGCACCTTCCGCCGCAAAGAAGAATAACATGCGCCGCGGTGTTGATATGAAGCGATTTGATCCCCGAATAGTTTTAGGTTCCCTGCTCATTATCGGCGGCGGTCTGGCGCTTGCCGAGACGATGGGCTATTTACAAAATGCCACCGATATTTTTTGGGGCGGCGTGTTCCTTGTTGCCGGGCTGGCTTTTCTATCCCTGCTTTTTGGCAGGCATTGGTGGAGCGCCTTTCCCGGTTTCACCCTCGCTGCTCTCGGCGCTCTCATCATCCTTCCCGATTCGCTGGAGGATTTTGGCGGCGCAATTTTTCTTGGCGGCATCGCGCTTTCGTTCTGGTATGTCTATTTCACCAGCCGCAATGACAGATGGTGGGCGCTGATTCCTGCCGGGGTGATGACGGCGCTCGCGCTGGTGTCGATTGCGTCCCTGCGTTTTGAAGAATACTCTGCCGCGGTGTTCCTTGGCGGCATAGGGCTGGCGTTTTTCATGGTGTCATTTACCAACATGGCCGAGCGTTGGTGGGCTTTGATTCCTGCGGGCGTATTGTCCACGCTGGCGGGAGTCACCATTGCCGCCGAAAAATTTGGCGAATTTCAAACTGCTGGCTTTTTCTTCTTCGGCCTGGCTGTTACATTTTTGCTGGTCGCGGTGTTGGCGAAGATGAGCTGGGCATATTGGCCCGCGTTGGTTTTGGGAATTATGGGCTTTCTGGGAATCGCCTCGCTTCTGGATTTTTCAAATTACGTCTGGGCCATTGCGCTGATCGCCGCGGGCGGTTTTGTGCTGGTGCGGTATTTTACGGCAGGTAGATAACAACGAACAAAGAATCAACATCCCCGCTGTAAAGCGGGGATGTTGATTCTACCTATCCGTCCTCGGTGTTTTTCTATTTTGCTTCAACCACGTTCACACCCGGAAAAAATTGATGCACAGTCCCTGCCACCCAGCCATGCAGGGTGGACGGTAAAAGCGGGCAGTTCAGACATGCGCCCCCCAATTTGACTTCGAGTGTATCGTTTTGAAACGAGATAAACTCAACTGTGCCGCCATGATACTGCTCGATGTACGCGTTCAAGTTTTCGATAAGATGCCTAATCTGGGTTTCCTGGACGGTCATTTCCATTGCGGTCATGGGATCTCCTTTTTATTTACACGCCTTAAGCAGTAGGGGCGACCCTTCAAGATTTGTCGAGATACTTTGCTTCAGATGGGCGGGTTGCCCCTGCGATTGCGGAGGAAGTTTCGCGTAAGATGAGTTATTTACACGCGGTTGGAATTCATAAGAGACTGAATCTGCGCATGGGCATTTTCCCAGCGGGGAGAGACAATAAGCGCAAGCCGGTTGATAAGCGTCCTGCCGATTTCGGGGTGTTCCCTTGCAAGCACCCAGAGATGATCTCCTTGAATGCGAATCGCTTCTACCTTCGTTTCACTTACGATGCTGGAAGTGTATTTGGGGCTTCCGATCACCGCCGACCAGCCGAAAACCTCCCCAGCGTGCAGGCGGGTGAGGATAATGGGCAGGCCGTCGTACGGTTTATAGCGAATTGCCACATCTCCATGCAGGATCAGGTATAAAAATTTTGCAGGGTCTCCCTGCTCGAAGATTACTGTTTCCGCAGGGCAGAAGAATTCCTCGAAAAGAGGTTTTATGAACGCTATTTGCTCGGCCTCGAATCCCTGAAAAAGTGGGATGATGGGAAGTGTGTCCAGCATTTGATTGCATACTAATCAACGTCTGGACAAGTTACCAGTATCATATATCCTAAAGTGAATGACATTTGTCCTTTAATTATAGGGCGATGTTTTTCGTCGGGTATACTTTGTGAAATCATCATTATCCCGTGCGGATAAAAACGGAAATTATTAATGACAACAAGTGTTCCACCCTCCCGCGCTCGAGTTTTTGCGTTGATGTCGATTGGCCTCGGATTTCTCACCGTGGGCGTCATGTTTTTCATTTTATTGGATCAACAAAACGCCTCCACCCAGGACTTTTCAGCTGTTCCTGCAAAAGTAAATTTCCCTGCCCCTGAGTTGATTCTGCAAGACCTATCTGGCAGGCAGGTCTCTCTCGAAGATTATCGCGGCACGGTTGTGCTGGTCAACCTTTGGGCTACGTGGTGTCCGCCATGCCGGGAGGAAATGCCAACCTTGCAGGCCTTCTACGAAAAACATAAAGACGAAGGCTTTGAATTGATTGCCATAAACCAGGAAGAATCCCTCGAAGTTGTACAGCCTTTTGTTGATGAATTCGGCCTGACTTTCCCCGTCTGGCTGGATGAAGATTACGAGGCCCAGCAGAAATTCGACACCATGAACCTGCCCAGCTCCTACGTAATCGACCGCAATGGAACCGTGCGCCTGATGTGGATCGGCGGCATCTCAAAAAAGAATCTCGAAAAATTTGTCCCAGATATCATTTCAGAGTGAGCAAGCCATTCCCGATTCGATTGCCCCGTCTGTTTTTTATGGGTAGCTTCCGCGAATGGCTGTAAAGGCAGAGCCGCAATCACAGGCTGTGACAACCTCACTGCCTTTTGTGAGCGTCCCCAGGTATTCGCGGTTTCCGTTGTGCGCCATCCAGCCGTTCATGGCGAAGGGGGTTACACTGTCTGCCAGCATCCATTCGCCGTTGTATTTTCGCGCAATGTGAACATGCGTCCCCGTGGCGTGCCCGCCTGCGCAGGATGGGTAGCCGATTTTTTCGCCTGCCTTTAATGTTGTCCCAAGCGGCGCGCGCTCCTCTGTGGCGAGGTGCAGGTAAAAAATGACCCAACCCGTGCGCTCATTTCCATCCTGATCCAGGTCGAGCGCGACGCCGTCTGCGCCGGAGCGCACAACCAGCCCGTCTGCCATGGCAGTGACATAATTTTCAGGCTTTGCCTTGACGCACCCTGATTTTTCGCTGGGCGGGGCAAAATCTACTGCGGCGAGCGGCTCTCCCGTCCCCCAGCCTGTATGCGGCCCCCCGGTATATGACCACACCTGATCATATTGAAAGGGCAGTCTAAAATCAGGTTGTTGCAAACTGCCGGGGATGTGAGTGTAGGAGTCAGCCCACGGGTTGCCAAATAAATCTGTGTAAGTCCGAATCAGGCCCACAGGTCCGGTAGCGAGCGTGTATTCATCCCCTGAAAAAATAGTTGCGTAGTAATACTGCATCGCCACAGAGCCTGCATTTTGCCAGGGGTCAGGCCGAATGAGAATGTTGCCGGCGTCTTCGAATTCAAGCAGACTGCCACTGCGCCACCCGTAGTAACCGTTGTTTAAGATATTGGCGGCAAGGACAAGTTGAAGGTAGGGGGCTTCCCAGAATTTGCGAGTGATTCCGAGGATTTGGTTTGTTTCAGGCAGGTTGGGCTGGGTTAGCGCGCCAGTTTGATACTCGAGTATGGCCAGCAACAAGCGGGGATTGATGCTGTAATTGATGGCTACGTAATCTATCATTTCCGCGCCTGAGCGTGTTTTTCCACCCACGTAGGCGCGGTACTTCTTTAGCCAGCCAGGCTGAGACTGGACGAAGGCGGATGTATTAAAACCAGATGCTGTCGGCCCGTCCACAAAGGCGTGGTCGGGGATGATCTGAAACGGGCTTGCCCACAATGCAAGATAATATATGGGGATTTTCATGGGCATACCGGGCGGCATGGTGGTGGCATCGCGCGGGATTTGGGGATTGGCGAGCAGGATTTCATCCACACTTGTGTTGAAGCGCAGTGCCAATGCCGGCAGAGAATCCCCTGTTTGTGCCGTGTAAGCGACCAGTTCGCCCGGCGTGAAGGTTGTGCGGGTGGGTAGGGGGGTTGGGTTGAGCGCAGAGCTTGATGTATCCTGCAATAGGCTTGATACCGGGGTGAGGCTTGTGTTTAAGTCAGAAGCAGGCGCGGTGCAGGATACGATCAGGAGTGCAGTGACTGGCAGTACTGTGAATATTTTCCGAAGGTTTATTTTTCTTTTATTCATTTTCATCGCGGATGATACTTGACCAGCTTTGTCCGAGCAGGTCTGCGATAACTTCCTCATCGCCGCGGACGAGTTTGCCCTTGTATGGAGCGTCACCGGCTACAACGCGCCAGCCGTCCATGATGAATGGGATGGGGCCGTCTGCGGTGACCCACTCGCCGTTATATTTTCTTGCAAAATGCAGGTGCGTGCCAGTGGAGACGCCGCCTTCACAGGAGGCGTGACCAATGCGGTCATTCAACTCCAGCCAGGTTCCAACGGGGACGCGGCCTTTTGCGGCCATGTGCATGTAAAGAAGGTTCCAGCCGGTTTGTTCGTAGCCGTCGCCATCCAGGTCGACCATGACTGCGCCATTCTCAGAGCGTACCACAAGGCCAGGGGCGGCGGCCACCACCCAGGTATCGGTATTGTCGCAGCCGCCTTTTTTTGTCGGGGGGGCAAAGTCAATTGCTGAATAAACGCTGTGAGATTGCCCGTAAATACTTGGGTTGATCTGCCCCCAGCCATTGTGCGGGCCGCCGGTGAGATTCCATTGGACGTTGGGTTCGAATGGAAGCGTAAGCGCAGGCTGGGTTAGCGCGGGAGGGAATAATGGATTCACTTCATCGGCGCGCGCCCAGGGGTCGCCAAACATTTCTGTGTACATGGCAGGGAAGCCAGAATCGGGGTTGATGATCTGTGCCCATTGTGCCTGACTATAAAGACGCGAGAACAGGTATTGAATGGCAACGGTGCCGGCGTTGAGGCGGGGGTCTAGGCGGAGTTTTGACCCGTCTGGGAATTCAAGGTGGGTGATGGTGCCTGCGCGCCAGCCATAATATGCAATGGACATGGTGTTGATGGCCCACACCATTTGCACAGACATGCCTTTGTAGTGATAGTCATTGAAGCCCATGGGGAAATCGGTATGCAACAGGTCTATGGGCTGTCCGCTGACCCAGCGGCTTTCGTATTCGAGCAGGCCGAGGATCATGCGCGGGTTGATGGAGTTTTCGATTGCAAGGCGTTTGATGGCGGCGTGGCCTTCTATCCAGCCGGTGGAGCCGAGGTAATCCCGGAAGCTGGCGAGATAGCCGCCCTGCTCCTTGACGAAGGCTTCGACATCAAAGTCTGCGGCGGTGACGGAGAACACGATCTCTGCATCTGGCATGATCTGGATGTTTGGCGTGGCGGGTTCGTTGATCCTGTTTGGAATGACGAGCAGGGCGCCGGGGTCTATCAGTGTGGTTTTGGTGAGGTCTGCGTCTGAGGTGATTTCGGATTCTTCCACGCCAAAGCGTTTGGCGATGGCGGGGAGCATGTCACCGCTTTGGGCGTAGTAAAGGAATGGGGCGGCATCGAGCGACGGGGTGTAGGTTGCTTCAATGACTGGGGATGCGCCGTCTGGGGTGGGGGCAGGCGTGACGGTTTCTTCTGCTTCCGCGGGAGGTGTCGAGGTGGGGAAACTGACCGGGTCGTCTTGAACAGCAAACGGGTCGATAAGAGGCGATGTCGAACTGGAAAGAGCAGGCGTGGGAGTTTGGGCAATTCCCCAGATCGAAGGAGATGATCCACAGGCGGATAAAATCCACGAAAAAATGATGAGAAGAACGGAAATGCGATGCATAAGTTTGACCGATTATATCTGCTTAGATTAAGCGCGGGTGAATTAGCGTGAGATCAAATTGAATTCGTTGGCGCTGTCCCAGGCTTCGATGGTTTGCGAGCCGCGTGTGAGAAAGCCGTTGTATTCGTTGCCGTCTCCGCTGGAGACCCAGCCGTTCATGTTGAATGGAATGGAGCCGTCTGCCGCGATCCATTCGCCGTTGAACCTGCGCGCAATGTGTACGTGGGTTGCATTCGAGACGCCGCCTTCGCAGGAGGGATGGCCGAGAAGCTCGCCTGCGAAGAGATATTGGCCCGCTGTAATGCGCTCTTCGGCGGCTATGTGCATGTACAAGATGACCCAGCCTGTTTGTTCGTAGCCGTCGTTATCCAAATCCTGAATCACTGCGCCGTTCGATGCGCGTGTGATCAAACCATCCGCCATGGCAGTGACCCATGACGGGCTTGTGTTACAACTTCCGCTTTCGCCGGGCGGAGCAAAGTCTATGGCGGCCCATGCCGAACCTGAGTCCCAGCCGCCGTGCGGGCCGCCCGTAAAGTACCAAGCTTCCAGCGGGCCGAAAGGCAGGTTCATTGCAGGCTGGGAAACCGTGGAAGGGACAAGCGGCTCGATGGCGTAATTAAAGGGATTACCAAAAAATACAAAATAGGTCACGATCACGCCAGTTTCGTGAACGTTCTTTTCCCAGGTGGGGCGGTCGTCGAATTTTGAAAAGAACAATTGGATGGCGGCTGTGCCCGCGTTGATGGTGGGGTCGATGGGAATGACAGTTCCATCGTTCAATACCCAGGTGGAGAGCGCGTTCGCTTTCCAAAGATAATAGCCGCGATTCAACGTGTCTGCGGCCCATGCAAGTTGACGGTACAGGCCGTAGCGGTTGTCGTCTGCCAAACCCATCGGGAAGGATACGTTGATGGGGGCGGGGTTGGTGACCCAGCCGCTTTGATATTCAAGCAACGCGAGGAGCAGGCGCGGGTTGACGGAATAGTTTTGCGCCACCAGTTGAATAATTTCCGCGCCGGATATAAACGCGCCGTTGACTTCCTCTGTATAGCTGGTGAGGTAGCCGTTCTGGCTTTGGATGAAATCTTCGATCTCGAAATAGACGCTTGCAGGACCGTAGACCAGTTCCGAATCTGGGATCATTTTGAGGGCGGCTCCTGCTTCGCCCGGAACTGGTGCGGGTATACTGAGAATTGTCCCAACCTCCAGCAGATTCGGGTCGCTGATGTTATTGGCGTTCATCAAACCTTGAAGGCTGATGCCGTAGCGCTGGGCAATGTCTCCGAGAGTGTCACCGGGTTGGACGGCGTATTGTTCTGATTCCTGCCGCGGAGTTGGCAGAATGCGCGCTTTATCCGGCGTGGGCGTGCTCAAAATTTGGCTGGAGATACCCAACACCGATGGCGAAATGGTTAGCGGCACACGCGTCGGCGTTGGCGGTCGTGTGGCAGTGGGGGCAATGGGTGAGCTTGTAACCGATGATGTAGCCTGCCCAGGCGTCTCGTTTTGAATCGGTAAAAAGGGATCGTACGTTGGGAACACCACTTGCGTGGGTTCAGCAGGCGCGCAGGAGGAAAGCAGAACTGCAAAGAAGAAAACAGTCAGGAAGGTTTTGTTCAAGGACATGTGTGCGATTTTACCAGCAGATGGGAATATGCTTTTGCTTTGTGACAGGGATGTGGATGCAAAGGTTGTGAGGGGAGGCAGATTGAATACTACGCGGTGAACCCCTCACCCTGCCCTCTCCCATCGGGAGAGGGGGGAGTCGACACGGCGAAAAGTCTTCATACTTGGGTGAGGGGGCAGGGCAATTCTGACAACCTTATGCACACTGACAGGGATGTAATAAAAAAGGACACGCGCCAATGAAGGCGGTGTCCTTTTCTTATATCACAACGCAATTTACGACTGAAACCCCGACCCCATGATGTAGTTTTCCAACCCGCGAATTTCGCTGTCCTTGTTTTCGATGGCGGCCAGCATCACATCGCGCATCGAAACCAGGCCGATGAGCTGGTCATTTTCAACAACGGGCAGGTGGCGGATGCGGTATTGTTTCATCAGCGCCATGCACTGATCCACCGTTGTGTTGTTGGTAACTGTGATCATCTGTGTCACCATCACATCCTTGATCTGGGTGGTTTTTGCGGCGCGCCCTTCGAGTTCTCCCTTGAAGAGATAATCGCGCTCGGTATAGATGCCGATGATCTTTCCGTTCTCCGTGACCAGGATGGCCCCGATATGCGCTTCTGCCATCACCTTGAGCGCTTCCAAAACAGATTGGGTCGCTTCCACTGAAAAATTTGTCGCGCTCTCTTTCGCTTCGAGCAGTTTTCGTACCGTTGTCATGGTTTGTATCTCCTTTGGATAATTATTTGGTTTCAAACGCTCAAGATATCTTGAGTATATTATACGAGTTCAACCTTCACGGCAGTGATTTTGTATTCGGGAATTTTCGCCACAGGGTCGAGCGAGGCGTGGGTCAATTCATTGGCCGAGGATTCAGGGAAGTGGAAATTGGCGTACACCATGCCGGGCGGCACGCGGTCTGTCACCCAGGCCTGGGCTTCGATGCTTCCGCGGCGTGAGGTAATGCGGACCTTGCTCTTCCCGTTTAATCCAAGTTTTACTGCATCGTCGGGGTTGACTTCCACCAGCGATTCACCATAGACCTGCATCAAGCCTTGTGCGCGGCGGGTCATTTGTCCGCCATGCCAGTGGTACAACACACGGCCTGTGCTCATCACCATCGGGAAATCATCGTCAGGTTTTTCGGCGGGCGGCACATGGTCAATCGGCATGAACTTCCCTTTGCCGCGTGTGAATTGCTTCGTGTGCAAAATTGGCGTGCCGGGGTGATCTGTCGTTGGGCAGGGCCATTGCAGACGTTCGCCCGCTTCGAGCCTTGCGTGCGTGATTCCGCCGTAGGATGGGGTCAAGGCGTTGATCTCATCCATGATTGCAGAAGTATCTTTGTAATCCCATTTTGCCCAGGGTGCAGATTCGTCAATCTTTCTTCTTTCCTCTTTCTTTTCATTCTCCTCGAAAGAAGAAAGATGAAAGAGGACTCTCTTCGCAATCTCCGCTGTAATCCACCAATCGTCCCGCGCATCTCCCTGTCTGGGAATCGCCTTGCGTACCATTTGCACGCGCCGCTCGGTGTTCGTGAATGTGCCCGTCTTTTCAGCGAAGGAAATGCCGGGTAGTAAAACATCCGCGTATGCCGCAGTTTCGGAGGGAAAGATTTCCTGCAAGAGTAGAAAGTCAATCGACTCAAGACAGTGACGAATATGCTTCGTATCTGGGTCAGACATGACAGGGTCTTCGCCGAGGATGTACAGCGATTTGATCTTTCCTTCCAGAATCCCTGGCATCATTTCAGTGACGGTCAGACCGATTTTGTCGGAAAGGATGAAGGATGAAGGATGAAGGATGAATTCATCCTTTGTTCTCAATCCCCACGCCTTCGCAAACTTCTCGATCACGTCAGGTGATGTCACGGGCTGGTAGGCAGGGAATACGTTCGGAAGGCCGCCCATGTCACATGCGCCTTGCACGTTATTCTGCCCGCGCAATGGATTGACTCCGCCGCCCGCCTTGCCCATGTTGCCCAACAGCATTTGCAGGTTGGCAAGGTCCATCACGTTGCGGACTCCGACGATGTGTTGGGTAATGCCCATCGCCCACAGAACAGCCGTCGGGTTGTTTGAGGCGATGATTTCCGCCGCTTCGTAAAGCTGATCAACGGGGACGTTTGTAATTTGCGAAACCTTTTCAGGCGGATAGTCCATCACGGTGGCTTTGAACTCGTCAAAATTTTCCGTGCGTTCGTCGATGAAAGATTTATTTTCCCAACCTTTTTCGAGGATGATATACATCAAGCCGTTGAGCAGGGCAATATCCGTGCCGGGCCGTTGACGCAGGTGCAGGGTCGCGATTTCAGTGATGTCAATTTTGCGCGGGTCAGCCACCACTAATTTTGCGCCGCGATATTTCACCGCGCGGCGAATCGTCGTCCCAAAAACAGGATGCTGTTCGGTGGTGTTCGAGCCGATGATGAAAAATGCTTTTGCTTCTTTTGCCACATCGTCCATGCTGTTGGACATGGCTCCAGAACCGAAGGAGGCGGCCAGACCGGCCACCGTGCTGGAGTGTCAGAGACGGGCGCAGTGGTCGATGTTGTTCGTCCCGATGACCTGCCGCGCCAGTTTGTTCATCAAATAATTTTCTTCGTTCAAGCATTTTGCCGAAGTGAGCAAGCCAATGCTGTCTGCGCCAAAGTTGCCGCGGATTTCCATAAATTTCTTTGCGACAATATTTAATGCAACATCCCATTCCACGTCAATCCAATCCCAGCCTCCATCTTCTTTCGTCTTTCCTCTTTCTTCAAGCAAATATCTTCTCACTCTCGGCTTCACCACCCGGTCAGGATGATGAATGTAATCGTATCCATATCTTCCCTTCACGCACAACGCCATCCCGTTGACAGGCGCATTCGGGTTTGACGCGACGCCAATCACTTTATTGTTTTTCACCAGCAAATCAAACTGACATCCCACGCCGCAGTAAGAACAAGTAGTGGTGACTTTAGTCACCTGATGTGCCCGCCCCATCCCATAATTCATCTTGTTGGATAACGCCCCCGTTGGACAATACGCCACGCACTGCCCACACGATTCACACCTCGCCTCCAACATCGGGACGCCTGCTCCTGCCACGATGACTTCTTCAAACCCCCGCTTCGCCACGCCCCACACATTGCGCCCTTGAATTTCCGCACAGGCTGATTCGCACCTGCGGCACAGAATACATTTATTCATATCCACGCGGATGAAGGGATTGGGATCACTGTCCACTTTGTAGCGAGTCCCTTTTGCGCCCCAGGCTGGGACTTTCGCCTGATACTCATAAGCCAGGTCTTGCAATTCACATTCACCCGCCACATCGCAAGTCATGCAGTCAACGGGGTGATTGGCCAGCATGAGTTCCAGAGTCAACTTGCGGTCTTTCATCACCTTTTCGCTGGAGGTTTCGATTTCCATGCCCTCCCAAATGGGAGTGACACAAGCCGCTTGCAAAAACCGTCCACCCTTCACTTCCACAATGCACATGCGGCAATTGCCTGTGGGATTCAAATCCTTGTGATAGCACAGGGTTGGGATGTGAACATCGTGCTCTTTTGCAACCTGCAAAACAGTTTTGCCAGCCTCGGCTTGAATGGGTTGTCCGTTGATCTTTATGTTTACAGCCATATATCCTCGCAATGGGAGATTGGTAAATGGTAATTACCAATTACCAATTACCAAGCACCAAGCACCAATCACTAATTACCTTCCGCTTTCCCAAACTCCGCATCAAAATGCGTCAACACAGACTTCATTGGAATCGCCACGCTCTGACCCAGCCCGCAGAAGGACGAGTCCTGCATCAGATTGGCTAGGGTTTTCAACTCATCCACATCCCCCTTTTGACCGTTGCCCTCCGCCATGCGATTCAAAATCTCAAGCGAGCGCCATGTTCCAACTCGGCAGGGCGTGCATTTGCCGCAGGATTCAGCCGCGAAGAAATGCAGTAACTCGCGTAAGAAAGCAACAGGCGAAACGCTTTGGTCGCAAATCAAAAATGAACCTGCGCCCAGTGAAATCCCTTTTTGCGAAGATGAGAAATCAATCGGGGTGTCCAGCAGGCTTTCATTCACAATCGTTCCCGCCGCGCCCCCGCACAAAGCAAAGTTGAACTGCGAGCCAGGCGGCATCCCGCCGCCGAACTCTTCGATGATCTCGCGCAACGTCAGCCCAAACGGAGCTTCGAATAAGCCGGGCTTTTTCACATGCCCAAGCGCCATGTAAACTTTCGTACCCGGTGTGGATGAGCCTGTCAAATTGCGCCACCACTCTGCTCCATGTTTGACGATGTGTGGAACCGCACAAAACGACTCAACATTATTTACAGCCGTTGGTTGCCCGCGAAAACCATAAGTGGGTGGGTAGGGCGGACGCAGTCTCGGCTCGCCGCGCTTCCCTTCGAGAGACTCGATCAACGCCGTCTCCTCGCCGCAGATATATGCCCCCGCACCGCGATGGACATGAATATCGAAAGAGAAACCCGTTCCAAAAATATTTTCTCCCAAAAGATTTTTGGATTTCGCCTGCTCGATGGCATGTTCCAACCGCCGAGCCTGATACTCATATTCCCCTCGGATGTAAATCCACGCTTCAGACGCGCCGCAAGCGTATCCTGCTATCGTCATGCCTTCCACTAGCTGATGCGGATTCGTGTCCATCAACACGCGGTCTTTGAAAATCAGCGGCTCGGATTCATCCGCGTTGCAAATGATGTAGCGCGGAGTCCGCTTTTCGGAAGCCACGAAACGCCACTTGCGCCCCACGGGAAAACCCGCCCCGCCGCGCCCTTGCAAGCCAGAGGATTCTACTTCCGCGAGTACTGCTTCAGGGTCTCCAAGCAAAGCGGACTTCAGTCCGTCATACACGCCATTTGCAAGTGCATCATCAATCGAGTCTGGGTCAATCTTCCCGATCAGCGCCGTCATCACCCGCACTTCTCCTTTGCGGACTTCGCTGTAATCCGTTGGAACTCCGCGCCAGCCTTCGCAAATTTTTTCCGCTTCGTTTGCTTCAACAGGCCCCGCCTGTTCATCCTCCACTAACACTGCTGGTGCGCGGTCACACAACCCCAAACAGGATGTCCGCTCCACGCTGAACTCACAGTCAACTTTATCCTTCCACTCATTGACCAACTGACCACTGTTTACTGATGACTGCCCACTAGCTCTTTTCAACCAGCACACTGGCCCATCGCACACGCGCAAAATCTTTTTGCGTTCCTCCAGCGAAAGCATGGAATAGAAAGTTGCCATGCCATACAGTTGGTGGGGCGGAAGTTTCAGCGCGCGAGCCGCATCGGTAACAGAGGCAGTTGTCAGCGCGGAGTGATGCGACTGAATTTCCTTCAACAACTCCAGCGCAGATTCAGAATCATTCCCATGTTCGCGGGCAAGTTCTTCGATCTCCCTTGAAATGGGGCGGTACACGATTTTTTTGTTGGTCATACTCTTGCTCCATTGCAATTATTCCTTATCGTGTGAAATTCGGTAAGTTTCATTGCTCATGCTTTGCTGGGATGATTGTCCCTCTATTTAGTGACAAATTTCACAATCAAGTATAACAAAAAAACGTCCTGAAGGTTTTATCGATCAAAGTGGCTGACAGAAAACCTTCGGGACGTTTTCGTTACAATGCAATTCTATATGCGTTTGAATACACGTTGAAGCGGTGCTTCCTTGCGTAGCCGATCAGCGTAATTCCATAGCGCTCCGCCATCTCAATCGAAAGCGACGACGGGGAGGTGCGCGAGATCAACATGGGTGCGTTCAACGCGGCGGCCTTTTGCAGCATCTCGGAACTGATGCGCCCCGTGGTGATGAGAATTCTTTTTTCAGGCCAGATGTTTTTCATCAAACACAAGCCTGCAATTTTATCCAGCGTGTTGTGCCTGCCGATATCATCCGCCGCGACCAAAACTTTTTCGCCGTCACTTAATGCGGATGTGTGTACGCCGCCCGTATCGCGATAAAGCTCCTGCGATTCAAATAACTGCTCGACCAAATCCATAATCGCCTCAGGCCTGACCTTGAGCCTGTTCATTCCAAAATCGACATTCGGTTTCGCTAGAAGATCGACCGCCGTCACGCCGCCTGTACAGCCCGATGTTCTGCGCCAGTTTGTCGGCTGTTCCGCATCGTGGTTTAGCCACACGTCCACATTGTCGCCATGCTCGCAGACACGCGCGTCTTCGACCTCGTCCATGCTTTGGATGATACCTTCGTTGTAAAGGAAACCCACCGAGAGCGCCTCCAGGTTAAGGGGCGTACACATAAAAGTGATCCACACCTCTCCATTTACAGTCAGAGACACAGGAGTCTCAACAATGGTTTCGGCGTCGTGATGTTCCCATTTTTTAAATTCATATTTATCGTAATGAATTGCCTTGCTTGGAAGAATCATTTTCTACCTCTAATATTTGCGCCTCTGCAGGACAAATCTATAGATTTGTCCTGCTACTCCACATGCGTTTTATTTTTCTCCGAATTTTTATGGACTTTGCAGAAGATGTCAGGATCGGCTAAAAATGCTCCCAGGCAGGCTTCTGTGCAAAGGATGATCCTTCGTCCGCGATGCTCGGCGGAAGGGAAATATTGCGGGTCGGCGTCGCGGAAGATGCGTCCGCACAAGGTTGCGAATATTTTTAATCTTGCTTTTACCTCAGAATACTCACTCACGAACAACTTCCGCGATGAACACTTCAAACGGACTGACTTTGAACTTCGGCATAACCTCACCCGTCCGCCTCTCTGCGCTGGAGAAGATGGATTTCATTTTTGCGTTCCTGACCTCCTGGGTGAAATCCAAGTTTAGCGTTTGCTCAGAGAAATTCAGCACCACCAAAACGGTCTGTTCAGCCGATTGGCGCAGGAACACAACGTAATCTTTCGCGCTGTCGTGCAAGGAGATTTGCTCTCCCTCGATCAACGCATGAGACTCGCGGCGGACTCGCAGAAGGTGCTTGTAATAATTCAGGAGCGAACTTGGGTTTTTTTCCTGATCCATTACATTGATGCCGTCCTTGTAGTTCGGGTTGACAGGCAGCCAGGTGTTCGCCTCTGCGGGTGAAAATCCGCCGTTCGGGTTGCTGGACCATTGCATGGGTGTGCGGTTTTTGTCGCGGGTCATTTCGGCGGTGCGGAGCATGGCTTCATCAGGGTGTACGCCCATGTCTGTGACGATGGCGTGGTAATACCAGGAGCCCATCGTGTCCTTCACTTGTGAAATATCAGTGAGCATGTAGTCGGTCATGCCGATCTCTTCGCCGTTGTAGAGGAAGGCCGTGCCTTTCAAGGTCAACACCAGCGCGGCGTGCAGGCGCGCCAGTTCGGGGCCGTGCAGTTTACTGCCAAAGCGGGTGTAGATGCGGGAGCAATCGTGATTGCCGAGGGTGTTGCAGGGCCAGCCTGAAACTTCGGAAAGAGCCGCCAGTTGTTTCAATCTTTCCTCTTGATTCTTGCGGATATGTTCGGGTGTGATCCGTTCTGCCCGCATCAAGGGAAAGTTGAAGACGAGGTGAAGTTCATCGTCTCCATTGCCCATGTAGTCAATATTGTCATCTTCGCCGACGAGCATACGATCCCCGTCATATTCATCGAGGATGGAGCGCAAGTCTTTCATCAACTCGTGAACGCCTGCCTGCCCCCATTGATATTTGAACATGTCAGACCAGTGTTTTTCCTTGAGTTCTTTCTCTTCGGGCGTTTGAGCAAGCTCGGAGAGGCGGCGCAGTTCAGCCAGATTTATGGGGGCAGTGTGCGGCGTTAGATTCGGGTCTTCAAAGATCGTGCCGATGGCATCCAGGCGAAAGCCATCTACGCCCATATCCAGCCAGAAGCGGACAGCGTCCCACATGGCTTGTTTGACGGCGGGATTGTGCCAGTTCAAGTCAGGCTGTTGCTTCATAAAGAAGTGGTAGTAGTACTGGTTTCGTTCGGGGGAATACGTCCAGGCGTCGCCATCGAAGCAGGATTGCCAGTTGTTGGGGGGTGTGTCGGCCCAGACGTACCAATCTGCCTTGGGGTTGTCACGGCTGGATTTTGACTCAACGAACCACGGATGCTCATCGGAGGTGTGATTCAGCACCAGGTCCAGAATGACGCGGAGGTTGCGTTTGTGTGCTTCATCCAGGAAGGTTTTGAAATCCTGCAAGGAGCCATACTCAGGCGCGACGTTGCAATAATCCGAAATATCGTAGCCGCAATCCCAGTTGGGGGAGGGGAAATGCGGCGAGAGCCAGACCGCGTCCACGCCGAGGGCGGCGAGATAATCCAGCTTTTCGGTTGCGCCTTTGAAATCACCGATGCCATCGTTGTTGCCGTCTGCAAAGGAGCGCGGGTAGATTTGATAGAACACTGCGGTCTGCCACCACTTGAGAGAAGACATGGTTGTTGATTTTCCTTTAGCATGAAAAAAGTTTGTTTAACTTTCGAGCCTGCCAACGATTTTAACGCAATCGTGGTTGAACACTTCTTCTTTGTGAGGCGCATCGGGTAGTTCGCTGGTGAGGTCTTGCCCGGGGAAGTGCAGCCACTCGTGCATCTCGAGCCGCCATTTTGGGCAGTCGGTTACATCATATACGATGCCGTTGAAAGCGATAAATTTACGCGCGCCGCGCTCGCCTGTGCCACGTTTGAGTTCGATGAATGAAATGATGCGGTCGGGAATCATGAGGTTTTGAATGTGATTCCTTCGGGGAGATAATGATCGATGTATTTCAGGAGCGAATAGATGATGAGAGAACAGCCGATGTATTCGATGGATTCTTCCAGGCTGGCAACCACGGCGTAGATGAAATTCTTCTGCCCAAGCATGGAAGCGTAGTAGCCGCTGATCATCTCGCCGCCGATTACGCCGCTGATATAAATGCCGAGTGAAAGCAGGAAGAGTAGTTTGAATTTATTTTCGAGATGCAGAAAGAACATCAGGTAGACCAGCCCAAAGGCGGCGACAATGACCATGCCGGGGATGACCCACGCAAAATAGAAAAACCCTTCCGCGCCAACAATGGCGCGCATGGGTTTGATCATGTTCTCGTGAATGACGGCGGCCTCGTCGATGGAGAGAAAAAGGAAGATCAACGCCAGGCCGATCCAATGAAATCTGAATTTATCTTTGACGGCAACCTTCCACGCGCCAATGGCGGTGAGCAAAAGCGAAGGGATGAATAACAGCAGGGCATTGATAAAGGTGGTGATGTTCCCTTCGGCGTCCAGATAAAAATTTTGCATGAGCTGGTCTATCAAAAATTCATGCCACGGCCCGCGGATGTCGGCCACGCCGAAGAACCGAATTTTTTGCCCATAAATGCTTAAGGCTACGATGGCCGCCACCATGGCGAGCAGGCCAATGAGGATTCGCTTTGGGTTGATTTTGATGGTTGTTGTTTGACTTGTCATAGGAGAAACCTTTTCGGGGGGAGATTATATCGTCGAAACGGAATCAGGCGTCGGCTTGGGGTGAGGCGGGGACGATGACGGTGCGGACGTCGCCGCTGAATTTTTCCAGATCATCCAAAACCTGGTTGACCATGCCCGCATCCAGTGGAACAGTTTTTGTGACGATGTGTGACGTATCCAAAATTTTTTTGCGCGCCATTTCAACCAGCAGGGGAAGCTCCTGCAAATGATGGTCGTTCGAGCCGATGAGTTCCACTTCATTGCCGAGCAGTTCGTTGTAGGTGTCGATCTCGAGCGGCTTGTTGGAAAGCCCAACGATGACCACGCGCGCCATCACGCCCGCAGTTTGAATGGCCTGCTTCATGGTTTGTGGCAGTCCGATCATTTCGATGGCAACATCCACGCCTTTGCCGTTCGTGAGTTTTTTGATTTCATCCACGGCGTTCACCAAATTGGCGTTGACAGGAATCGCGCCGTATCGTTTTGCGAGATTTAATTTATCTTCGTTGATGTCCACTGCGTAGACTTCGATTGCGCCGAAGGCTTTTGCCAGTTGAACAGCAGATTGTCCCAGCCCGCCCGCGCCGAAGATGACAACACGCTCGCCGCCTTTCAATCTGCTTTTTCGCAGTGCATGAAAGGCAGTGGCGCTGGCACACATCAAGGTTGCGCCCTGCTCGAATGGAATTTCATCAGGCAGATGGATGGCGTTGCGCGCGGGCACGGAAATATATTCCGCGTATCCGCCGTCCGTGTAATGACCGAGCATCAACACCTTTTCACAAAACTGGTCATTGCCCGTGGAGCAGTGATAACAATCGCCGCAGGAGATGTTGTAATGCAGGCAAACCCTGTCGCCAACTTTTACATTCGTTACCTGCGCGCCAATTTCTTCAACCACCCCCGCAACTTCGTGACCCAGCGTGAGCGGCACGGGCCGCACGGGGGATATGCCTGTGCGGTAATGCGCGTCGGAATGGCAGATGCCTGCGGCTTTGACCTTTACCAAAATATCCCGTCCGCCGATTTCAGGGATTGGAATTTCCTGCATTTCCAAAGGTTGTTTCACGCCGATAAAACGAATGGCTTTCATAAATTCTCCTGTTTTATTTACCAACCGATGTTATTCACCGTCCCGAAGGCTTTTGTAAAACAGGTTTGCTTTTCACCAAAACCTTCGGGACGTTTCAGGAAAGGCAGGTTACCAATAATTTTTCATCAACTCACTTGCCCATTCAGGCTGGGTCACTTCTTCGCGGGGCAGAAATTCCTTCATCACAGGTTTGATGTCCAACACAGGCGTACCGTCAATTGCATCGAGTCCCTGCACAAAAAGCTGGCGTCCCTCGCGTTTGATAACCTTGCAAATCGTTGCTCCCAAACGGTTGGGCCTGTTTTTTCCGCGTTGGGCAAAAATGCCCGCCTTCGGCCATGCCGTGTTGTTGCGCGGATGCCTTGCGCCCGTCTCGATTTTTTCATTTGTCACCAGATGAAAGGCGAAGAAAATTTCCACATGCGAGAAACTTTCAATTTGAAACAGGGCTTCTTCGCCAAACGCCGCATCCAGCTCGATGACCGAAACTACGCCTCCCCAGTTATCATCCTCCACCGCGCGGCGAATATTCTTCACAACCCCGATGGTAGACATGGCAAAGTTAGTCATTTTGAAATTTCTCCACGATCTTTCGCAGGGTGGTGATATTGCGGGTCGTAGCTTCCACTTTCAAAACCTTCTCGATGAAATGATTGCTGAAGATGGATGTATCCCTGTTGCGGCGAAGATTGTAAACCTCGCCGCCTTTGATGACGAATTCATCCGCCTCACTCTTAAGCGACAGCAGATTCTGCTCCGATTTTTTATCCACACCCTGACGGTTTCGCAAAAAGACAACATGCAGGGTTTCCCCGCCTTGTGGTTCAAAAGCGGGCTTGCTGACGATCCCCGCAACTTCGTCCATCGTCCGCAGGAAGGTTTCCACTTTGTAGCCCAATGCCTTCTCAAGCTGTTTTTCGATCTTCGCCTCCAGCCCAGCAGACTCTTTCGCCTCGAAGATCACATTCCCGCTCTGGATGTAGGTCTGCACGTTGGCACAGCCAAAGGACTCGAACATCCTTCGCAGGTTTTTCATTTTGATAACCTTTGTCCCACCCACATTGATGGCGCGCAGAAAAGCGATATATTTTTTCATAAGCGGGGATTATACATGAAACCCAAAAGCAAAATCTCCCGCCAGTGACGGGAGATTTTGCTGTTTAAGGGAGGTTCTTCAAATAATCTTCGGCCGCCTGAATAAATTCCTTTACCCATCCCAACATTTCTTTAGTCTGTTCTTCTGTAACCGTGAAAACAATCTCGTAATCCCCAATATTTCGCCTGTCTTGCGCTTCGATCAAATAGTTATGGTACTTGGGGTTGAGTGCGCCTGTTTTGGCAAATTCTTTCCCGAAATTAGCGATCACCCCGGAATGACTTGAAAACGAAAGCCCGCGTGAGAGCAGGAGCGCGGAAGCGACGTAGAAAAGTGAATAATAAGCGCGTGATGCGGCAAAATCAATATCGCCGTCTTTGAACAAGTTTGAAGCAGCTTTCTGGCCGCGTTTCGCTTTTTCAATTAGGGCCTTTATTTGAGAATTCATACAGGCACTCCCTCGCGGCGGACATTCATCAGGAATGGGATTTGTAATTTGTCGTACTGAGCTTTGGTGACAAACGCCCGTGAAATGACCACGTCATTTTCCAGCGAAAGAAACGAGACAAGTTGCGAACTAAGACGAAGCATTTCGCTATAATTGAAATCCTTATTCAGCACAACCAGAATATCAATATCCGAATCGTCCCGCGCATCGCCGCGGGCGCGAGAGCCGTAAAGGATAATACTGTCCACACTTTCCCCGTAAATGTGTAGCAGTTCCTTCTTTAATTTTTTTAGAACTTTGCGAATATTAGACGGCATTGGATTGCTCCTGCCGTAATCATACACGATTTTCAGCAGAGAGGGCTTGGCATGTTTCCACGAAACCATGATTAACCACGACCTGTGTCTACTCACGGATTCGGAAAGGCCATGAAGCGGGTGAGACACGTCAGGCCTTATTCGACCACAAACAAAACTTCACGTCATTTGGATTATACTTTGTGCTATCAATCCAAAATCCAAATCCAAAATCGTAAATCCAAAATTGTAAATTGGAAACTCCATGACCCAACTCATCGAATGCATTCCCAACTTCTCCGAAGCGCGCCGACCTGAAATTGTTGACCAGATCGTCGCCGCCATTCAATCGGTCAGCGAAGTAAAACTGCTCGACCGTTCCTCCGACCTGGACCACAACCGCACCGTCCTCACTTTTGCAGGATCAATTGTCGGGGTGGAAGAGGCGGCTTTTCGCGCCATCAAAACTGCCGCTGAACTGATCGATCTGAATCAGCACACAGGCGCGCATCCCCGCATCGGCGCAACGGACGTTTGTCCCTTCGTCCCGCTCAGCGGCGCAACGATGGAGGATTGCATCGCCATTGCCCAAAGGCTGGGTCAGCGCGTCGGAGCAGAACTCAGCCTGCCTGTCTATTTGTACGAGGCGGCGGCGGCGCGGCCCGAACGGGCAAATCTCGAAAACATCCGCAGGGGGCAATACGAAGGACTCAAACTCGCCCTGAGCGCAGTCGCAGGGTCGCAAGAGTTTGAGGAACGCAAGCCCGATTTTGGCCCCGCCAAACTTGGAGCGGCGGGCGCAACGGTCATTGGCGCGCGCGCTCCACTGATTGCCTTCAATGTTTATCTCACCACCGATGATGTCAGCATCGCAAAAAAGATCGCCAAAGCCATTCGTCATTCATCGGGCGGCTTTCGCTATGTGAAGGGACTTGGCCTGCTTGTGGATGGCCGCGCGCAAATTTCGATGAACCTCACCAACTTTCGTGAAACGCCCATCGCCCGCGCTGTTGAATTCATCCGCCGCGAAGCCCAGCGCTACGGCGTTGGCATCCATCACAGCGAACTCGTCGGATTGATTCCGCAGGAAGCGCTGGTGGATGCGGCGGTCTGGTACACCCAATTGGATCAATTTGATAAAGAGCAGATTTTGGAATCAAGATTATTTCAATCCTCCAATCTCCAATCTCCCGCCTCTTCCTCCGACCTTCAACCTGCCGCCTCTTTCATCGAGCAGTTAGCCGCCCCGACGCCAACCCCCGGCGGCGGCTCGGCGGGCGCATACGCAGGCGCAATGGCCGCCGCGCTCGTCGCCATGGTTGCGGGGCTGACCATCGGCAAAAAGAAATACGCTGAAGTCGAAGCCGAAATGCAAGCCATCCGTGTCGTGGCAGAAAACCTGCGTACTGAACTCACCCAGGCTGTGGACGATGACGCCGCTTCGTTTGAAGTGCTCATGGCAACCTTCAAACTGCCGAAGGAAACCGATGAGCAAAAGTCTGCGCGAAATGCCGCCATCATCCAGGCCACGCTCAACGCCGCGCATATCCCGCTCCATGTTGCTGAAGATGCCGTCAAGGTGATGGAACTGGCTTTGAAATGCGCCCAACGTGGCAACCTCAACGCCATCAGCGACTCGATGTCTGGCTTTGCCATGGCCCGTGCCGCCCTCACCGCCGCAGGCTACAACGTGAGAATCAACATCAACTCACTGGAGGATAAATCCTCTGGCGGGAAGATGTTGTTGGAATTAGAAGAGTTGGAAAAGAAAGCCGAGGGTCTCGAAACCGATATCCGCAAAGTGATGAAAGAGCGGGGCGGTATTTAATATGGAGTCGGGAGCTTGCTCCCGTTTTCCGCCAGCAAGCTGGCTGACTCCATATTAAAAATCATCGAACACATTTACTTTATTCATCGGCTGATTAACAACCTGCTCTATTAAATCATCATCACCTCGCTCGATAAACCACCTGAAACTGCAAAAAAGATAATCCATTGCATTCTCAGCAAGCCCGTGCTTGACGGGATTTTCGTGAACGTAGCGAAGCCTCGCTAAATAGGATTTTTCATACGTGATACATGTGTCCCAGTAATTTTGCCAAACTTGCCTGCCCCGGACATTATCCCAACGGTTGATCTGAATTGCAGTGATCGAATGAACCTGCTGAAGTAATTTCGTGAGGGTTGTTGAATCTTGCGGGGCTTGTCCGATGAAGTGATAGTGGTTGTGCAGGACAGCCCAGGCCTCCAAGTTCCACCCAAACAATTTTGCTTTCTCGAACAGGGTTTTCAAAAAGAATTCTTTTCGCCTATCTTCGCTTAATAGATGATGTTTGTGTAAAATAGCTCCCGTCACCATATACACAGCATTCGAAACAAAATAATGCGGCGGGTTGTGAGGGTAAGTTTTGTAAATGTCATCCATAAGCACAGTATAACTTGGAAGTTAATCTCTGGAATTCGGGATGTCTTACTCCTCCAATAACCCGACCAGCAAGCTGGTCGACTCCAGAATTCAACTCTGGACTCGGGCAGCTTGTTGCCCGATATATTTCAATGCAGACAGTTACAATATCATCCATGAAACAATTCTCAGCCATAATCTTTGGGTTATTCCTCCTCCTCTCCTCCTCCTGTAGAACTGCTCAACCTACTGAACTCCCCACGCTTCAACCAAGCCAAGCTGCTCTTGAGCCTGTATTTACAACCATCTCGCTGCCAACCGCAACCCTCATTCCCTGCGACCCCACCACAACAGACTTCTGCCTCGTGGACTGGAAAACTACTTTCCAAAATCCGCTTGGCCCAGACTCTCCGCTTACGATTGCGCGCAGTTACCCGTACGGCTCCACCGAAAATGGACAGCGCGACCCTCATCGTGGTGTGGATATTGAAAGCAGGGACGGCGCTCCAGTGTACGCTCCCGCCGCTGGACTGGTCATATTTGCGGGGCGCGACCATGAACGCATTTACACCCCCTGGGACGATTACTACGGAAACCTGATTGTCCTCCAACATGACGATGAAGTGTTCACTCTTTATGGACATTTATCGCAAATCAATGTCTCAGAAGGTGACACAGTAAACAGCGGGGATGTGATTGCCGCTGTAGGAAATACGGGCGTTGCCATTGGCAGTCACCTGCATTTTGAAATCCGCACAGGCGGCGATGGCTCGAACTTTTTCTCCACTGAAAACCCTGAACTGTGGCTTCCATTGCAAAGCGGCATGGGGACATTGTCCATTACGCTGGATGGAAACAACGAAGAAAAGATTCTGCGTAATTTGGTGATAATCCGTTATGCCCCTGGAACAACCACCTCAGAGAAAAAATATTACGTTTCCACCTACCCAAAAGACTTTGAACACAACGCAGAGGATTTTGCCATAAACAGCCTGCTGCCCGGGCGCTACCGAATTGCCTTCACCGATGCAACAGGCTTGTACGAGCGCATTGTCAATGTGGAAGCAGGCAAATGGACACAGGTGGTCATCCAATTGAAATAACGCCTGCACAAAAAGAGTTCCGAGATTTCAAAAACCTCGGAACTCCACGAACTTGCCAATCCCCAATCCCCTTCGTCACTCTTCCAACGTACTCACATCCCCTTCCGGCAAACCTTGTGCACGGGCTTTCAACACGCGGCGCATAATTTTGCCCGAACGGGTCTTGGGTAACTTATCCAGAAACTTCACATCTTCGGGGCGGGCGATGGGTCCCATGTGAGTAGCCACATGCTGGCGCAATTCTTCGGCTAGTTCAGGAGAAGGCGCGAACCCCGCGCGCAGGATCGCAAAGGTGTAAATAGCCTGGCCTTTCACTTCATGTGCCAGGCCGATTGCCGCCGCCTCTGCCACAGCCGGGTGACTGACCAAAGCAGATTCAACTTCCGCTGTTCCCAAGCGATGACCCGAGACTTTGATCACATCGTCCACGCGGCCAATGATCCAATAATATCCATCCGAGTCGCGCTTGGCAGAATCACCCGTGGTGTATTTCCCTGGGTGCTTGCTCCAGTATTGATTTACGTAGCGTTCGTCATCGCCATAAATCGTGCGTAACATGGCAGGCCACGGATTTTTGAGGACAAGATACCCTTCCGTGTCATCGGCCACGGGGTTGCCCTGTTCATCCACGATCTCGGCTTCCTGTCCAAAAAATGGACGTGTGCCTGAGCCAGGCTTCAGCGGCACGGTGGGAGTCGGCGTAATCATAAAGTTGCCTGTCTCTGTCTGCCACCAGGTATCCATGATCGGGCACTTCTCTTTCCCGATCACACGGTAATACCAGCGCCATGCCTCAGGGTTGATCGGCTCACCGACTGTGCCGAGCAGGCGTAGGGAAGAAAGATCGTGCTTGTTGGGCCACGCTTCCCCAAAGCGCATGAGACCACGAATGGCGGTTGGCGCGGTGTAGAAAATCGTAATCCCATATCTTTCCACAACCTGCCACCAGCGATTCGGATAGGGGAAGGTCGGCCCGCCTTCGAACAACATGGAAGTTGCGCCGGCAATCATCGGGCCGTAGACGATGTAGGAATGTCCCGTGATCCAGCCTGGGTCAGCCGTACACCACCAGCGGTCTTCGTCTTTCACATCGAACACATATTTGAGCGTGGAATACGTGCCGACCATATAGCCGCCGTGCGTGTGCAAAATGGCTTTCGGTTTTCCTGTTGAACCCGATGTGTACAAAATGAAAAGCGGATCTTCCGCATCGAGAACTTCTGTGGCGCATTTGCCGTTGGCGACTGGAAGCGAGCACAGATCGTGATACCAGTGATCGCGCCCCGCCTCCATATTGACGGGTTGGCCTGTTCGCTTGACGACGATCATATTCTCCACCGACGGGCATTTCTTGACCGCCTCATCCGCTATGTTTTTGAGTTCAACGATCTTGCCGTTTTGATACGAACCGTCGCAGGTGATTACCAGCTTCGACTGGCTGTCGTCGATGCGGCCTTGCAGTGAATCCACTGAGAAGCCGCCGAACACCACCGAATGGATCGCGCCGATCTTCGCGCAGGCCAGCATGGCAAAGACGATCTCAGGCACACGCCCCATATAAATGGTGACGCGCTCGCCCTTTTGAATACCCATGGATTTGATGATATTCGCCATGCGCGAGACTTCGCGATTCATCGAGTAATACGAGAAGGTGCGCTCATGCCTGCCATCCTCAGATTCCCAGATCAAGGCAAGTTGATTCTTGCGGTGAGTTTTCAGGTGGCGGTCAATCGCATTGTGGACGATGTTGGTCTTTGCCCCCACGAACCATTTGAAAAACGGCTTGTTGGAATCATCCAAAACCTTGTCCCACTTTTTATACCATTCCAACTCAGAGGCTTCGTCAGCCCAGAATCCCTGCAAGTCTTTGCCTGCTTTTTCAGCGAGCGCGTCCCAATCCTTCAAACGCGCCTCCGCCACCACCTGCTCCGACGGATAATAAACTTCGCCTTCCATTTCTTTCGGCTTGCTGGTTTTTGCCATGGCAGTCTCTCCTCTGTCTGAAAAATGTTTGCGCAATTTTAATCCCGTTTTGCATAAAGGTGACAGTCACTTTAAAAGTGACTGTCACCTCTTTGGTCACTCCGCCCAATCCAGAATCTTGTACCACATTCCCGCAAACGGCAAAAACCACGGACTGCCGTTATACAACCCCAGCGGCGCGGATGGAAAATCAAATATAGCAAACGGATGCTCTTTGATGTTTCCCTTCACCATTGCCTCGGCAACCGTCTTTCCCAAATGCGTTCCCATCGCCACGCCATGCCCTGCGTACCCAAGCGAATAAAACATCCCGTCCACTTCGCCAACGTGCGTCATCTGGTCGAAGGCAAAATCCAGCGTGCCGCCCCAGGCATAATCCACCTTCGTATCTTTCAACTGCGGAAACACACTCACCATCTCGCGCCGCAGAATTTCCGCGCTTTGCTCGATTGTTTTTTCATTTTCAGGGAAGAACGCCGCGCGCCCGCCAAAGATCATGCGGTTATCCCACAGCCGAAAATAATTCAAAAAATGTTTGTAGTCGAAGATCATGCGGTTATGCGGGCTGAGTTCATTCGCAAGTTCGTCTGACAGTTTTTCTGTTGCAATAATGAACGACCCAATCGGGATGACCTTCCTTTGCAAAATCTTTGTGACATTTCCCGTATAACCAGATGTCGCCACCAAAATGGATTTTGCGCTTAACGAGCCTCTCTCCGTCTCGATGACAAAACGCCTCTCTCCCCGCTCGATCTTGTTGACACGCGCATTCGCGCAGAGCACTGCCCCCGCCTTTTCAGCCGCCGCCGCGAGACCCGCCACAAACTGGGCAGGGTTAAGCCCGCCGCTCATTTCATCCACCAGCGCCCCGTGGTAGACGTTCGACCCGATCTCGCTTTTCAATTCACTCTTCGATACAAGCCGCACTTTATGATTGAATTCCTTCGCCATGAATTTCACTTCGTCTTTCAGGGCTTCGTAATGTTTTGGCTTGTTTGCGGCCAGCAAGTGACCCGTCCGCGCAAAACCGCAGTTGATATTTTCTTCGTTGACGATCTGCTCAACCGTGTTTACCGAATCAAGTGAATATTGAAATAATTTCTTCGCCAGTTCACGGCCGTATTTTTTGATGACCGTCGCCATCCCCACTTTGAGCCCCGTCAACGCCATGCCGCCATTGCGGGAACTTGCGCCCCAGCCAATCGTCTCCGCCTCGAGTACCGCGACATTTATGTTTTGCTTCGCCAATGTCCGTGCGGCGCTCAACCCAGTGTACCCGCCGCCGATGACCGCCACATCCACATCCGCTGGGATGGGTGAAAGGTTTGAATCATCAGGCATTTGTACGGTGGTGTGCCAATAGATTTGCTGTTTCATGGAAGTCTCCTTTTGGAGTGCAGCAGCTTGCTGCTGCACATCCGTCAGCACCCACAGGGCAAGTGAGCTGACGGACTCCAGAGTTATGCCAGAATCTCTTCCCAATCCAATTCCCCAAACGCCTTGTGCAGACGATGCCCATCGTCCACGACGATGTATTGGAGATTGGTAAATAACTTCTCCGCAATCTCGCGGACAGGTTCCAGCGGGACGACGTCGTCCCCTGTCCCGTGGATGATGATGGTTGGAACGGAGACAGCTTCCAGATTAAGATAAGAGGCGAAGGGGTCGCGCAATAATGCGGGCGCAAGCAGAATCAACTTCCGCACCTGAGTCGGGTGTTTGCAGGTGAATACAGTCCCCATTAAGCCGCCAAAGGAGGAGCCGATGATGGTCCAGTTTTTTTTGCGCCCCAAAATTGGTTTGAGTTGTTTCATGCGTTCTTCAAACTCGCCTTTGAAATCAGGCGTGACCATGCCGGGGAATTTTTCGGCGAATTGGCGCGCCTTGCCGCTTTGGCTGGTGCTTTCGAGACCGTGTAAGTAGATGATGCGTGAGTTGTCCATTTTCTTTGCCTTCAATCGGTTTTTGGATGGCGTTTCATTTTCCACGAAATCTGCCGGCTCTTTTTCGACAACTCGTTGCGCCGTCAGCGGCTGTGAACGAATTAACTCGCGCAGTTCTCTTTGCAATGGCGGCGGGAAGGATGTTGAAATACGCCGCATGGTGATGACCGTCATTGGGTTTTGAGAAGTGGAGAGTACGTGCTTCAGCATGAAGGTGGTTTCATTTGCAGAGGCACGATACAAAGCGACGATCAAGTCTGTAAGATCATCCTGCAAAGTGGACGGCGCTTCTTCGATGATGGGTTCGACGAGGTCGAGAACGGGGGGTAAGTTGGCGTAGGAAGTATCCGCGATCATGGGCAGGAGGGCTTGGATGCCGTTGGACCAGGCGCGTGTGCGTTCAGGATGTAAATATTCACGGACGAGTTCGAGGAATTGATTCGGCGTTTCTTTCCTCATGCGCGTGAGGCTGGTGGACAGCAGCGCCGAGCGGACTTCGGGGTCGCGGATCTGTTGTGTCCATGCGGTGAGGCGGGGGAGCAGGCGTTCCTCCTGCGGTGGGATTCGTCCGAGCAGGAATGCGGCGAGCAGGCGGGTTTCGAGCGCGCCTTCGTCCCACAGCACATCGGCGAGTTCGAGCGCAAAGTGTGGGTTTGTCTCTGCGACAGCACGCAGTTCATTTTCGATATGCGTGAGCACGGCAGGCGGCGTGCGATACGTTTTTAGGTTGGAGCCAGGGGCGACGTTTTCTTTGGTGCGCAGGGTGTAGTTGACGTAAAAATCCAATATCTCGCGCAAGTGTTTCATGAACTCATCTGGCAGAAAGAAAAAATCTGCCAGGCGGTTGGCTTGTTTGCGGAGGCGGGCGAGGTCTACGGCGGGCATAATTACCAATTACCAATTACCAATTACCAATTATGCCAAGTAATTGGTAATTGGTAAATATTTAATACGCTTTTGCGAAATACACTTTTCTCTTGGAAGGCTTGCCGCAGACGATGCAAACGCCTTCGGCTTCAGGCTGGTTGAAAGGAATGTTGCGTGTGGTGGCTTTGGCTTCTTCCTTGACTTTGGTTTCGCACTCGCGTGATTCGCACCAGTAGGAGAAGGCCCAGCCATCTTGAACCACTTTCTTCAACTCTTCATAATCTTTGGGGTCGTGGATGTTAGCATCGCGGTATTCGGTGGCACGCTTGAGGAGTGAATCTTGAATCTCGGTCAGCAACCCGCTTACAGTTAAGTCCAGAGCCGCTTGTGGGACGAAGGTCTTGCCATCCCTGCCAGGCCGGTCGCGGCGGGCGAGGGCAACCGATCCCTTTTCCACATCTTTGGGGCCGATCTCCACGCGGACGGGGACGCCGCGCATTTCCCAATCGTTGAATTTGAATCCACTGCTGACGTTGTCGCGGTCATCCATTTTGACGCGAATGCCTGCGGCCTTGAGTTCCATGAAGATGCGGTCGGCAACTTCCATCACTTTGACTTTCTCATCATCCTTTTTGAAGATGGGCACGATGACGGCTTGAACGGGCGCGAGGCGGGGAGGAAGCACGAGACCCTGGTCGTCGCCATGCACCATGATCATCGCGCCGATGATGCGGGACGAGATGGCCCACGAAGTGGTTTCGCAGAATTGCAGGGTGTTGTCTTTGTTGAGGAATTGAATCTCGAACGCCTTGGCGAAGTTGGTGCTGAAATAATGGGACGTGCCCGATTGCAAGGCGCGTTTGTCCCACATCATTGCTTCGATGGATGTGGTGGTGTGCGCGCCCGCGAATCGTTCGGTATCGCTCTTCGTACCTTTAAGAACGGGAATGGCCGCTTCCTCGAGACAGAATTTTTCATAAATATCGAGGATGCGATACATTTCCTCTTTGGCTTCTTCGGCGGATGCGTGGGCAGTGTGACCTTCATGCCAATAGAATTCTGTCGTGCGCAGGAAGAGTTTTGTGCGCATTTCCCAGCGCAGGACGGAACCCCATTGCACAATGAGAATGGGCAGGTCGCGCCACGACTTGACCCACTTGGCATACATGTGCCCGATGATGGTTTCGGAGGTGGGGCGGACGGCCAGCTTCTCTTCAAGCTCCACGCCGCCGCCGTGTGTGACGACTGCCAATTCAGGCGCGAAGCCTTCCACGTGCTCTTTCTCTTTTTCAAAGAAAGACATGGGAATTAAAGTTGGGAAAGCCGCGTTGACGTGCCCCGTTGCCTTGAATTCCTTATCCAAATAAGATGTGATGTTTTCCCACAACGCCCAGCCATAAGGTTTCACGACCATGCATCCGCGCACGGGGGCGTAGTCTGCAAGGTCAGATTTAATGACGAGTTGGTTGTACCATTCTGAAAAATCTTCTGCGCGTGTTGTTAATTTATCTTCAGCCATTTTGTCCTCTTATCAGGTTTAAAGGTTGAAGGTTACAGGTTGCAGGTTGAAAACTTTCAACCTGCAACCTTCTAACCTTCCAACGTATTTACAGCAATTTTCACATCCTTCGCAAAGTATAACAACTCTCGCTGACGGATGGGCATGTAACTTTCAAACTCATTGAAAAACTGATCAAACGTGGACTGCCAACCGCGCCCGATCAGTGTCAGCGGCCTAGGGGGCAGGGACTCTACGATCATCAAATTCCACATCAACGAAATTTCAGCCAATGTGCCTGCGCCGCCTGGGAGGGCAATGGCCGCATCACAGCCTTCGATCAAAGCCTGCAATCTCTCAATAAGTGACTTCTTTCGTCTTTCCTCTTTCACCCATTGATTTGGCGATGTTCCGCGCCACTCTTCAATATCAATGCAAGTCACGCCGATCACATGCCCGCCCGCTTCATGCGCCCCGCGTGAGACAGCTTCCATCGTGCCCATGTACCCGCCAGTCAACACGGCATGTCCGCGCTGGGCAAGGAGCGCGCCAAGATCACGCGCCTCTTCATAAGCCAATGTTCCTTCTTTAGGTTGTGCGCCGCCAAAAACAGTTATGTTCATTGTTCACCTATCTACCAGTTTACCTGTCCACTTGTCTACGTGTTTACCTGACTACTTCTTTTCTTCCACATCCCATTCTCTCGTCTTGTTCACTTCAATCTTCTTTAACACAGCCGCTTCCAGATCGATCCCTGAAATCGAAGCCAACTGCAAAAGATATAAAATTACATCCGCAAGTTCGCTTCCCAATTCATCTTTATCTTTTATCTCATCACCAAATTGGAAATGCTCCAAAATCTCCGCCGCCTCGATCGAAAGTGACACAGCCAAATTGCGCGGCGTCTGCGGGCGTTTGCTATCCTTCTCGTACCAGCCCTTCGACTTCACCAGCTTGTGCATTTCTTCGGTTAATTCTTTGATCGTCAATCTTTTATCGTCCATCGTCAACGGTCCATCGTCTAACAAATAAAAACGGCTCGCCAAGTCTGGGAGCCGTTTGAGCGCGCAAAAGCGAACCTAGCCAGACCTGGAAGATTTATCCATTCGAGGGGACGGGTTCGGGTTCAATTTCATAGCGCCGATTATAAGGGTAAAATTGAAAATATGCAAAAGGATGACTTGCTCCGCCTCATGCGTGACCCAAACCTGCTCTCGTCCGAAAAGCAGACTCTCCTCTCAAGTATTGCCGCCCAAGCCGCCGCAATGGACATGCCCTGCTACATCGTCGGCGGCTTCGTGCGCGACCTTCTGCTCGGCCAACCCGTCAACGACCTCGATATCGTTGTCGAAGGTGACGCGATCAAATTTGGCAAATCCCTCGTCAAAAAATTCGGCGGCAAACTCACCACTCACGATAAATTCCACACCGCCATCTGGCAACTATCTTCATCCTTCATCCTTCACCCTTCATCCTTGGATTTGATCACCGCCCGCAAAGAAACCTACTCCCAACCTGGCGCACTCCCAGCCGTCACCTCCTCCACTATCGAAAATGATCTTCGCCGCCGTGACTTCACCATCAACGCAATGGCTGTCCGCATAGACGGTGACCACTTCGGCGAACTGCTCGACCCCCTCGATGGACAAGCCGACCTCGAAGCAGGACTCATCCGCGCCCTGCATCCACGCTCCTTCATGGACGACCCCACAAGAATCTTCCGCGCCATTCGCTACGAAGCGCGTTATTCCTTCAACCTCGAATCTTCAACATTAAACCTCATCAACCCCGAATCACTTTTTGTCATTCAAACCTTAAGCGGCGAACGCATCCGCCACGAATTAGACTTGATCTTTGAAGAGGAAAATTCCTCCCAAATGATCCTGCGCGCGGGCGAATTTGGCCTGTTCAAAATGATTCACCCCAAACTGCCGCTCTTCAACCCCGATTATTCAGACTTCCTCGAAATGGATTCAACCCTCGATATTCCCACAAGCCGCGCTACAACCGGCTACATGCTCTGGCTGATGGATTCATCGGAAGATGAAATCCTATCCATCGGCAGACGGCTGGACTTTACCTCCGATCTAACCTATTCCATTTGGGCAGTGTCGCAATTAAAGAAAAGCCTGCCATTTCTCGTTGGCTCGAAACCCAGCGTGTGGACCTTCGCCCTCGAAAAACTGCCCCCGCTCTCCATTTATGTGGTATATCTCGTCTCGCGCGAAGACGCGCTTTTGGATTTTCTATCCATTTGGCGGCACGTCAAACCGCACACCACAGGCAATAACCTAAAAGCGCGCGGCCTTGAGCCTGGCCCGCGCTTTGGCGAAATTCTTACCCAACTCCGCGCCGCCTGGCTGGATGGGGATGTAACCAACAAACAACAAGAACAGGATTTGTTAAATCAAATCACTTGAACATCAGGAGGATGTTAAGAATATGAACACCCGCAAATGGATTGTATATCTGCTCGCAAGCTACGCCCTGCTGACCCTCGTCTTGCAATACCAGATGAATGTGGCCCGCTCCCTGCCCTATTTTCTGGTTCCACTCACCACCATCCTCGGGTTTGTGATTGCCCTGCTCCATTCAAAAGAACGCATGAATTGGAACCGCACGCTTTGGCTCCTGGTATCCGCCTTTGTAGTCAGCCTTGCATTTGAAAGTGTTGGCGTGCTCACCGGGCTGGTGTATGGCCCATATCATTACACAGAAAAACTTGGCTACCTGTTCCTCGGCCTGGTTCCGCTCATCATTCCAGTCGCATGGTTCATGATGATGTATCCCTCCTTCGTAGTCGCAGATTGGATCGTCCCCGCGCGTTCTCCCATTCGTTTTGTAATCGTCGCCGCGGTTGGAGCATTTATCATGACCGCCTGGGATGTCGTCATGGACCCCGTCATGGTGCAGGGCGGGCATTGGGTCTGGGACGTGCAAGGCGCATATTTTGGAATCCCATTGCAAAACTTTTTCGGCTGGTGGCTGACTACCTTTGTAACCTTCCTTTGCTTTGTCTGGCTGGCAAAGCCCGAACTCCCAAACCATACCGACGGCCAATTTGACCGCCTGGCAATTCTTTTATTCGTCACCACATCGCTGGGGAATATTGTCGGCGCGCTGTTGGGAGGGTTGGGCGGGGCCGCGCTGGCGGGCTTCTTCGCCATTTTCCCGTGGATGATGATTGGCTGGATTCGGATGGAAAAATAAGATGAAATACTCTGCGCCTCAGACTCCGCCGGTTGCTGGTGGAATGGACGAAGGGCACGAGTCTCCGCTGTGAGCGCCTTGTCAGATGTCTGCGTAGTTCCCTGGGTTATCGCACTCACGGGGAGGGAATTGCCTGCAACGCAGCGATCAAGCCCAAGGTTATGGAATTGATGCGCGGGTATTAATTCCATTTCATCCTGTACCATGTCAACTTCATCATATATAATACGTTCATGACAGAGACCAAGGCGGAAACCACACGCTTGCCTTATCGCTTACGAGAGCCATTCCTGACAACGACGGAATCGGCTCTTTTTCGTTTGTTGACGGAAATCATGGGGGGCAGGTATGTGATCTGCCCGAAAGTTTCCTTGAATGATGTGTTTTATATCCTGCGCCCGAACGAGAACGTGCATTTCTTTAATAAGTTTTTCCGCAAGCACGTGGACTTTTTGTTGTGTGACTCGAAGAACTTCGCCCCATCTTTTGGTGTTGAGATCGTAAAGCCGATTGCGAAGGAAACCGCCCGCGAGGGGGATAAATTCATGGACGAGCTGTTCACCGACGCGGGCATCCCGTTGATTCATATTCCATCCAGCGAAAGATATGATGCGGGCGATATTATTTCATTGTTTCAGTTGGCGGTTGCCAAGATCGGCGGCACGAGTTCCCTGCGTATCGACCTGCCGTCAGATACCGTGCCAAACTGCCCGGTCTGCGGGAAGATGATGGTCTTGCGAATGTATCGCAACGGCGGGAATTCGGGAAAAAAATATTACGGCTGTATGGACAGTCCGCGTTGTGCGGGCATGGTGCCGATAGATTGATTCATCTGTACCGCAAGATTTATCTTGCGGTACTTCGATTAAAAATGTCTTGCCAGTTCAGAAGCGTATTTCATCCCAACCGTACTTTTATTTTCCTTCAACCAATCCTTCAAACTGGTTTTACAGCGCGGCGCTTCTTTGGAGATAAGCAGGTTTGCCATCAAGCCGTCTACTTCTTCAGGGGTGAGCATCACGTCGTTGACGAAGAGACTCATGAATTGCGCGGCCAATAAAGCAAGCCGAGGTGGAAAGGGGATGAGCGCGCGCTTTTTGTTAACTGTTTTCCCGATCAACTCTGTCATTTCTTTGAAGGTGAATTCATCCGGGCCGATTGCATCCCAAATGTAATTTTCCTTTTTATAAACGGCTTCCACAGCGAGATCAGCAAGATCATCCACATAAACGGGGGAGAGCTTGTACGAACCGTCCCCTGGCAGGCCGAAGATGGGGAGCTTTCTCAACAGCCAGGCGATGTTGTTGATGAGAATATCTTCTTTGCCGAATAAAACGGTTGGGCGGAGGATGGCGTAATTCATGCCAGAATCAACCACGAATTTTTCGTTGGCGGCTTTGCCCCAAAAGTATGGCAGGTGCGAATCGGCGGACGGGTTGGTGATGCTGATGTGAACGATGCGTTTCACGCCAGCTTTTGCGGCGGCATCCACCAAAACCCTGGTGTTTTCCACGGCCTTTGGCTGGGTGTTATTTCCTTTGTCGAAGCGTATCCAATAGGTGTTGACCAGCACATCAATTCCGCGCAGGTTTTTCACCAACTCCTCTGCATTTGAAAAATTCAATGGGAATGCTTTGACCTTCCCGTTGAAGGGATCGGGGCGGTTGGGATGATTTGTCAGTGTGATGACTTCTTCGCCGCGTTCGAGCAATTTGCTCGTGATGTACTTGCCCGAATAACTGAATGCGCCTGTGACTGCGATTTTCATTTTGACTCCTTTATAGGTTGCGCCTTCCACATCAGCAAACTTGCCGCTGCAAAAAGAAGATTTAATATTCCTATCCACTTGAAAATACCGGGCGTGCCTGCCATATAAAAGCCAATCGGAACGAATAAGGCAAGCGATATTGCAAACATAATATGAGGACTGGCTTTTAGTGTGGCGATGACGCCGAGAAATGCCAGAAGCATCATTGCCATGATGGGCAGCGTCATGCCTTCTGCGGCATACGGGTTGAAGAAAACCAGGATAATGTAGAGACCGATGATCCCTGATAGCGTGAGCAATCCAGCTATTCTTGAAATTTTGAGCATATTTTTTCTCCTTTTTACAGACATAGACTTCAGCTTGCTTTAAGTGGCAGGCGAAGGCTGGCGCTTTACTTCAAAATATTCAAAATGGACTTGACATTGGTAAGCCCGAGTTTTTCCAGTTTAATGACTGCGTTCGAGAGGCTGTCAATTGCATCGAAGAATTCCTGCAATGCCTTCACGCGCTGATGGACGAACGCCACTTCCGCCTCAACACCGGACACGGAGCCTGATTCCAGTTTCTCGAGCGTTTCCTTCACCGAGCGGATGGCGCGGTCGAATTCGCTGTTTTGTCTCTCTTTCAAAATCGAGCGGATGGACTTGTAAAAATCCGACTCAGCTTCGTAGTAATCCTTGCGGTCGCCAAGTTTGGAGGAGCGGTGGACAAGCCCCATGCGAGCCAGAGTCCGCACTTCGGTGCTGACTGCGCCTTTGGTGAGCCCCGTTTGCGAGACGATTTCATCCAGCGGAATGGGAGTGGGGGAGAGATACAGCACGGCAAAGATCGCGCCCATGCCTTTGGGGAAACCCCAGAAGCGGCTGATCTGGCTGAGGCCTTCGGTGAAATCCTGTTTGAGTTGGGAGAGATTGGTTGCCATACGTCACCTTTAGAACGTTTAGTAACTACTAAACGTAGTATATGATAAATGGATTGGAATGTCAAGAACAAAAAGCCGCCTGTTAGCCCAAAGTAGAAATGTCACTTTTCGCCAAAGTTAAAATGTCCCCTTCGGAGGACGCGAAATGGAGACGTTGAATATGAGCACAAAAGAAATCAGTCGGTTGGAAGTGATGCAAAAATTAGCCGAGAAACGC
>JACRLB010000033.1 GCA_016235445.1 Chloroflexota bacterium
CAAAAACCTTCTGTGCCATTCGCGGCTATATTTCCACTGCGCGTAAAAATGATCAACCTGTCTTGCATGTTTTACATGCCGCTTTTGACGGGCGTCCTTATATTCCTGCTTTTGTCTCTTTGAATGGCTGAGTAGTTACCTCATGCCTCTATTATGGCATATTTTCTGACTTTCATATTTCAAAAATCAATAGGACGCGGAAGTTTGCCAAAGTCTGTTTTGGCGCGTGTCAAATCCTGAACGAGGCTTCGCAGTGTCAAGTGATCCCGTTTCAATACGGCTTGGGCGAGTTGTTCGAGTGTTTCCATAAATTTATTTTACCCCACCATAATTTCAACCCCGCTCAATTTGACATCTGTCCCTGCCCGGAGTGGATTCTGTATTTCGGCGGGCGTGTCCATGTGCTTCATCAACGCGTGGATATTGCTTTCATCAAATCGATCCCCAAATCACTTGACAAAATAGAACGCCTGTACTATAGTTAACTTATAAGTTAACTATCATGACAACGACTCAGAACTCGCAAGACTTGGACAATGTTTTTGAAGCTCTTACCAATAAACACAGGAGAGAGATCGTATACCTTTTAAGTTTAAGCCTGGAACCCTACTCGATAAATAAGCTGGCTTTTTTGAGGAATCTCTCTCTGCCTGCAATTCACAAACATATTGTCATACTTGAGAAAGGAGGCATGGTCACCCGTAATAAAATCGGACAAACCAATTTTCTTACACTTAATCGAGAATCATTAAATGGTCTTCAAGATTGGCTTAATCGGATTAATACCGTTGGAAAAGTGATGAAGCTGCCATAGAAAAACCTGCTCGATTGTTGAGTAGTGAATTAATCAAAAACAAGGAGAAAAAATGAAAAAATTTGTAATCTTTCACTACGGATTTGAAATGCCCACACCTGAAATTATGGGAGCTTGGAGCAAGTGGTTCGAATCGATTGGCGAGAAGATCGTTGACCCTGGCAGTCCGCTGGGAAATGGCAGAGAAATCTCCCGTTCAGGCACAAAAGAATTATCCATGGGGCTGGATTCCCTGACAGGTTATACGGTCATTAATGCGGAAAGCATGGAAGAAGCGGAAAAAATTGCAAAAAGCTGTCCGATGATCACAAGTATTCAGGTGTATGAAGCAATGTCGATGTAAAGATGTTTGACAAGAAGAGGCCGCCCCATCCTGATGGCGGCCTCTTCTTTATTTATAAGTTGGACTATTTTGTGATTGCCTCAACCCCGCTCAATTTGACATCCGTCCCTGCCCGGAGTGGATTCTGATTTTCAGGGACCGTGCGTGTGCCGCAACCTGCTCATGGCAGGTCACGTGGATGGATTATACTTTTGGATAATTATCCATCCCCCATAAAAAAGGAAACCCGCATGTCAACCCGATATAAAATCCGCCAAAATCTGATCTCCATCGGAGATGATTTCTGGATCGAAAATGAAGAAGGTAAAAAAGTTTTCAAAGTGGACGGCAAGGTACTGCGCATCCGCAAGACGCTGGTCTTTGAAGATATAAACGGCAGGAAGCTGGCTCAAATTCAAGAACGTCTGCTGACGATCAAAGATACGATGGTTGTCGAAGATGCCGAAGGCAAAGATATTGCCACGATCAAAAAGGCGCTCATCGCCCCTCTGCGTGACAAATGGAACGTGAAGGTCAAGAACGGGGCAGACCTTGTTGTGCAGGGCAATATCCTTGATCATGAATATGCGATCAGGGAAGGGCGTAACAAAGTCGCCGAGATATCCAGGAAATGGTTTCGCCTGACGGATACCTACGGCGTGGAGATCGACCCTGGCCAGAACGACATTCTCATTCTGGCCATTGCTGTTGCTGTGGATATGATGACGCACGACGATAATAAAAAGAGTAAATGAAAAAAACAATTCTGAAATTATTGTCCTGTGGTTTTCTTGTCATATTCTCCGTGATTTTGCTTGGCGCCACTTTCGTTTGGAAAAGGGTGTGGCGCTCGGTGGGTTTGAGGGCGGGGGAGACCTGCCTCTATTCCCTTCAACCTGTCAGCAAAGGGACTTTTTGGAATCGCGGCGAATGGCATCATTATGTTGATTTTGCAATTGATATCGGCAACCCCAGGGAGTATCGCTGGCGGCTTACCCGCGCGCCACTGCCATCCTCGATCTTGCGCCTAAATGCGGAGGAAGATACCCTTCGGGTAACTTATCGCTGGCCTTCAAATTGGGCTGACCCGTTTTCCATGGATCGCTGGGAAGTTTGTTTTCTTGATTCGCAAGAAGAATAAAAAAAGGTTCATTGGGTATCGCCGTGATCAACCAGTACATCTTTCAGCGTATCACGGCAAACCTCAGAGAGCCAAAAAATGTGGCGCAAGTCTCTGACTTGCGAGGCAGGTCAGAGACTTGCGCCACGCGGAGCGCCGAAAAAATATTCCACACCCAGAGCCAAAGAATTTATCTGTATTTTCTGCGTTCAAAAGAAGGTAGTGGGTCGAAATAAATGTTGGCAACCGTAGCGTGAGATATTATCTCGCGCTACTTCATTTACGCAATGCCACTATCCAAAAAGAAATCTATAAGGTAATCAAAAGCGCCTCTGGAATTTTCCAGAGGCGCTTTTTAAGTTACTTACGGAACAGTGTACTCGATGATCAGCATCGGTCGGTAGCCGGCGGTGGCGTAGTTGCCGCTGAAGAACTTCATATAATCTGCGCCGTTGTCATTGTTATCGTCGGTGGCGAAGCGCAGGCGGAACTGGGTGGTGCCAGTCTTGTTGACGTAGGCCCGCCCGGCGGCATTCATCAAAGCGCTGTACCAGTTGCTGGCGGGCGTCACGCTGAATGTGGCCGCGGAGGTTTTGCCTGCCGCCGCTTGAAAATCGTTGGCATACAAGCCGGCATCTGCCCCAAAGAACGGCTTGCGCATGTCCACCCTCAAACCGCCGAGGATGGTGAATGGATCGCTTCCCACCAGCCCCTGTTTTCGGATCTTGAGCGTCACTTTGGCAATCACGGCATTGTCTGGCAATGTGGCTGTATTGAACTGCAAGATCGCGCGATACTGTTTGTCTGCGGCATCATCGCCGAGGTTGAAGGTGGTGGCTGTGCTGTTCACCGCGCCGCCCGCATTGCTGTTTTCGGCAGATTCGAGAATCCAGCCGTCGTTGGCGGCAGTCGAGCGGAAGGAGGCGATCTGGTTCTTGCTCACGGTGTAAACCTCGCCGCTGGTGAAGCCGGCGCTGAACGGGTTGCTGTTCGCATCCACGATGCCAGTGCCGCTGGAATTTACATCCAGGCGGATGGTGCCGTTGCCAGTGCCAGTGTTGACACTCACAGTGTAGCTACTGCCTGAGCCGCTGAATCCGCTAACGGCGGAGCCTGATACGCCTGTCGTCGTAGGGATGAAGTCGCTTCCGTCCACCCCGGTCACTGCTTCTGAAAAACTGACGGTGAAGTTCACGCTGGTAGCGGAGGTGGGGTTGGCGGAGGCGCGGGTGATGGAGGTCACGGTGGGCGGGGTGGTGTCGTCGCTGACGAGGGTCCACACGCTGAAATCTGTAATGTTGTTTTTGGTGACGCAATGGTTGACGAGGTCGCGGCTGTCGAAGCCCATGGCTGTCCATGTGCCGCCCGCGTAGCGGTATAGCGCGAGGTTCGCTTCATCCACACCTGCGGGGATGTCTGCCAGCGAATAGCATAAGGTCAGGCTGACGTTCAACCCGCTGTTGACGGCGGCATCAATATCAATCCAGAAGGAGAGTTGATCGGGGACAGGGGTAACGCCAGCGGGGGGGGTGTTGGTGCGGGTTACAGTAACCAGCCCTGGGGCATTTCCGCCTGCCGCGTCTGTGATCGTGATTCCTTCGGGGCCGAAGGTTTGGGTTCCGCCATCGCTGATGGTTGCGCTGGAAGGGAATGTGGCAAATGACAACCCGCCTATTGTTGCGGCGTAGACGGTAGAGCCGCTGGCGTAGATGTCGTTGATGCCGCTGGTTGCCATTCCGTCCCCGGTCTTGTTGACAAAGGTTGTGCCGCCATCGGTGGAGATGGACACGCCGCTAAATGTTGCGGCATACACGGTGGAGCCGCTGGCATAGACGCCGCCCACATAATTGGATCCCAGCCCGTTTGCGGTGGTCTTGTTGGTGAAGGTTGCGCCGCCATCGGTGGAGATGGACAAGCCGCCATCCGTTGCGGCATACACCTTGGAGCCGCTGACAAAGATATCGGTTACGTTGTTGCTTCCCAACCCGTTCGCGGTGGTTCTGTTGGTAAACGTCGAGCCGCCATTGGTCGAGATGGACAGTCCGCTCAGTGTGGCCGCGTACACCGTGGAGCCGCTGGCATAGACATCGACTGTAAGATTGTTTCCCAGCCCGTTTGCGGTGGTTTTATTGGTAAAGGTCGAGCCGCCATTGGTCGAGATGGACAAGCCGCCAGTTGTCGCGGCATATACGGTGGAACCGCTGGCATATACGCCGTATACAGAGTTGCTTCCCAACCCGTCTGCGGTGGTTTTGTTGGTGAAGGTTGAGCCGCCATCGGTGGAGGTGGACAAGCCGCCATTTGTCGCGGCATAGACCGTCGAGCCGACAACATAAACGCTCCCCACAGTGTTGTTTCCCAGCCCATTGGCGGTGGTTTTGTTGGTGAAGCTTGAACCGCCATTGGTCGAGATGGACAAGCCGCCAGTTGTCCCTGCATACACATTGGAAGCGCTGACATAGGCGTCAAATACATAGTTGCTTCCCAGTCCATTGGCAGTGGTCTTGTGGTACCAGGTACCCACGGTCACTGTGACTGTATAGTTCTGGGTTGAAGCGTCTTCTGCCGTGACTGTATAGATTACCGGGTTGGTGAAATCTTGCGCCACGCCGCTGTTGGGGCTGACAGATGCCCCGGTATGGGAGATCGTTGGAACCAGCGTAGTGACATCCGTTCCGTTGGGAACAAGAATTGCAATGTCTGTTCCAGAAATATCACCATACACTGCGGGGCTGGCGAAATCGAAAGCGGTAATATCCTTTTCGACGCTAAGTGGCGCCACTGTGACCGTGACTATATAATTCTGGGTTGAGCCGTTGACGGCTGTAACGGTATAGGTAACGGGGGCGGTGAAATCGTTCGGCGTTGTCCCGCTGACTTGGTTTGTTGCGCCAACTTTTACCGAAAAACCGTTCGTTCCAAAGACTGCCACGAGAGCGGTAACATCTGTTCCAAATGGGACAGTGACCGCAACATTCGTTCCAGAGAAGACACCGGTTGCTGAAGGGCTTGAAAAACCAAACCAGGTAAGGTCTTTTGTGGAAATATCGCCGCCGAATGACAATCCATCCTTTGTGGCGGCGAAGATGGTTGTGCTATTGACAAAAACGCCGTACGTACGGTTGTCTCGAAATCCATTCGCCGTGTTGTAGTTGGTGAAGGTCGCGCCGCCATCGGTGGAAATGGATAAACCGCCGCTCATTCCGGCGTAACCGCTATTTGTAGCGGCGTATATACTCGAGCCGCTGGCATAAACATCACTCACGACTATGCCTCCCAGCCCGTTTGCGGTAGTCCGGTTGGTGAAGGTCGCGCCGCCATCGGTGGAAATGGATAAACCGCTAGTCGTTGCAACGTATATATTTAAGCCGCTGGCATAAACGCCGTATAACCCGCTCCCTCCGCTGATGCCCAGGGTTCCGGCGGTCTTGTTAGTGAAGGTGTTTCCGCCATCGGTCGAGATGGACAAACAACTGGTAGCCATTGCGACGTAAATCGTGCCTCCGCTAACGAAGACATCCGTCACGTTGTTGCTGCAGAGTCCGTTTGCTGTCGTCTTGTTAGTGAAGGTATTTCCGCCATCGGTCGAGATGGACAAGCCGCCACCTCCGCCGCCAATGGAGGCGGTGGAGCCATCTGTCGCGGCATATACATTCGAGCCGCTGACAAAAACGCCATTTACCACGTTGGATCCCAGCCCATTCGCGGTAGTTTTGTTGGTGAAGGTATTTCCGCCATCAGTCGAGATGGACAAGCCGCCCCATGTTCCCGCATAGACATTGGCGCCGCTGACGTAAACACTATACACAGTGTTATCTCCCAGCCCCTCACCCATCGTTCTGTTGGAAAAAGGTATGCTGTTGATATTTGGCGATATGGACAAACCGTTTATGGTCGCGGCGTAAACGGTTGTGCCATCCACAAAGACGTCAAACACCCACGGGTCTCCCAGCCCAAATTCGGCGCCTCTGGTAAACCAATCCAGTGCGTGGGCAGGCCTGACCCCTGCACCGCCAAAGATCATTGCCAGAAGCGTTAAGAGTGTAAAAATATTGAGTGCAAATTTGGAACGTGATTTATTCATTGCATTTTCTCCTTGCATAATTTGAATAGGGCGTGTTTCATTTCAGTTGAATCAACCGTCCCGAAGGTTTGAAAAACGGTTAAAGTCTTCGAGAAAACCTTCGGGACGTTCCATCCTTCAACTCATTTGAAACACACCCATTTGAATAAGTACTTAAATTGCGTTTTTCAACGCATCCAGCACGCCCTGCGTGGAATTCAATGGACGGGTTCGCCCCGTCAACACGGTCAGCGTGTTTGCAATGGCATCCACACCGATCAGAACGACTCCGGGCAGGCCGCACAAAATGGGCAGGGCAATCGAAGTGGCTGAGTCACAAAGATCGGCGACGATAAAATCCGCATAGCCGATATCATGAATTTCCCCGCCTGCTATCTGTGCCACTTCCCAACTCTCGATCTTTTGTAATTTGGATGTCAAAGTTTCCATCAATATGGAATTGCCGTAGAGCAGGATTGTGAGGGTTGGTTTCGCGTTGCTCATGGAAATTTTTTCTGTATCCCCAGGATTTTCGTGTTCATGTAATTTGAAAATCCTGGGGTTGAAAGAGCGAACATTTGAGAAAGACAAACGGATCAATTACTTTTTTGGGGAACTTGCGGAATGATCCATGCGATCAACGCATGAGGCGAGCGTGTCTGGATGTACACATGGCCGGGACCGGTCATTACCACCACAAAGCCTTCGCCGGAGAACAAATTGGATTTGGCCCCGCCGACGCCTTTTCTTTCAACGTTCATACTGGCGTCGAAAGCCACCAGATGTGAGGTGTCTACGATGTATTTTTCATTTGGGCCGAGGACTTTCTCGAAAATCGCCCCGTAGGAAGTGACCAGCATTTTTCCTGTGCCAGTGGCTTCCAACATGGAGAAACCTTCCGCGGCGACGAAGGCTTTGGAACTTATCTTGGCGTCGATATCCACCCCGTTTTCAGATGCAAGATAGGAACCCGACTGCACCAGCATCGGCGCGCCTTTCATCTCGATCAGGATAATGTCGCCGGGCAGGTCGGGAGCCAGGGTTAATTCGCCGCCATTCGGGCCAGCTTTCCAGAAATTCTGAAAGAAAGACTCGCCTCCCAGCACGGCGCGGCCCAACGATTTTAGGAAGCCGCCTTCGGCTTTGGTTTCGATTTCAAGCCCATCCGAATAACTGACCATGGACCCAGAATCCGCGCGGATGCGTTCGCCGGCGGCCAATTTAACGATAGCCAAAGAATACGAAGGGCGGTGTTGAATGTCAATTTCCATAGAAAACTCCTTTGTTTCGCTTACCTGGTTATGACGAATATCCTTCCCTCCGCCGGGCGCGAAACAATCGGCACCCAGCGGAGGGGGATTTCATCTTTCGTTACTTTGCGAGCGGCTGTCCACTGCGGTCGGGCAGTTTATTCAAGAGAATCATTACAAAATCATAGAGCGCCCAAATGCCAAAGCCGCCGGCGGTGATCAGTTTGAGCCACCAGTTTCCATATCCAAGGTAGAGGCGGTCAACGCCCAGCGGGCCAAGAAAAAATGAGAGCAATAGGGCGGTCATCCAACTTTTTTGTTCCATCGTAAATCTCCTTATTAATCAAGTTTGAAGGGACAATGCGCGCGCCAACCTTTGGCTGTTGGGGATTGAAATATTTTCAGGAATTGCGCGGCGTCTTACGGGCAACAGGTTGTGTTGAATGAACATGAGCCAGTACAGTTTTGTGAATCACATCCTTTCTTTTGCCAGCTAATCAATTCGTTTTTATCTGCCAGATTGTGCGCCAGCGAGGAGATGCCGATACCCACGGCCTGAATTGCCTGATTTCAAGCGGGCGTGACTAACTTATCATAAACAGCCCCCGCCCCCTTGCCCCTATTCCCCGGTATAAAAGCGGGTATAGGAAAGGCATAGTAATTCAATGGAAATGCAAACACGCCGTAAAAACGGCGTGTTTTGAAAAAAACTGTCACAATAAAATGATATTACCCTACCCCCTCGGTTTAGCATCCTTCTTCTTGCGCGCTTCCTGAACCTGGCGCAAATAAGCAATTGCCTGTTCGCGGTTCTTCACTTGCAAGCGGTCTAAAATTTGCGCCATGTGATATTTGATGGCTTGTTCGGTCACGTTCAATTCGCGCCCCGCTTCTTTATATGTCAGGCCGCGCGCCACCAGCCGCAAGACCTCCCACTGACGCACCGTCAACTCAGCAGGGATCATTTCATCCACATCGCCTGCCGACCGTACAACTGTTCCAGCGTGGTTGAACTCTTTCAGTAAACGGGAGGCAAGCTCGGGCGCGATCTGAACCTCGTCACGGGCCAGCCCTTCCAGCGTGGAAAAAAGCTGGTTCGCATCCAGATTTTTCAACAGATAACTCGAAGCGCCATATTTGATCGCATCCAAAAGATGTTCATCATCTTCGGAAACCGTCAACAGCACCACTTTGATTTCAGGAAATTCGGTTTTGATCAGGCGCGTCGCTTCGATCCCATCGCACTTCGGCATTTGAACATCCATCAACACCACATCAGGGCGCAGCGCCTTTACCTGCTCGCAGGCATCCAGCCCATCGCAAGCCGTACCAATCACCGTCAAGCCGCGCGCCGTCAACAGGTTTCGCATCCCATCCAAAAAGAGCGGCTGGTCATCCACCAGCAGGATGCGCAAACTATACATATCTTTTGGATTTTCACGCGAAGCAGATGCAGGGGTCGAGACAGTTGGAATATAGATGAAGACCTGCGTACCATGCCCGATGACAGACCGCGCCTCCATCCGCCCCCCAACCTGCTCGGCCCGCTCACGCATGATACTCAGCCCGAAGTGTTCCCTCTCCGCGCCGGGCGCAAGCTGTGGGTCGAAGCCCTGCCCATCGTCGCTGATGATCAAAGTCATCTCGCCGGGCCGCAGGCTGATCAAAACCTCCACCCGCCGCGCTTCGGCATGTTTACGGATATTGACCAGCGCCTCCTGGACAATATGCAGAAGTTGGTCTTCCACTGCCGCGGGCAAAATGGGCAGTTTATCCTGCGGCGCGCTGAAGTTGGTTTCGATGCCCCAGGCCTGATGAAAGGAATTCAAATACGCCTGCAAAGCCTGGTAAAAATCCCGCTGTGGTGAAACCGAATCGCGCAAGCCTAAAATGGTATGCCTCAGGTTGGCATGGGCATCCTGCGCCACCTGAACGATCTCTCCCAAATTTTTCCGCGCCGCTTCCAGTTGATTTTTCTCCAAAAGCGTTTGGGTGGCCTGTGTTTGCACGTTGACATAGCCGAGCGTCTGCCCGATGCCATCGTGCAACTCGCGCGCCATTCGCTCGCGTTCCTCGAAAGTGGCCATCGTGCGCTGTTGCTCGATTACCTGATTCTGTATCTGGAGCAATTCTTTTTCCGCCTGCCTGCGCTCTGTAATGTCACGGATAATGGCGGTATAAAACTGGGCATCATCCACCCACCATTCAGACAGCGACATTTCCAGTGGAAATTCACTGCCGTCCTTCCGCTGTCCCTGCACTTCGATAGTTTTGCCGATAATGCGTTTCTCTCCGCCGCCGTTCACGCGCGCCATGCCCGCAAGGTGCTCATCGTGATGGCGGGGCGGCATCAGGAAGGTCAGAGGCTGATTCAGCGCTTCGGCCTCGGAGTAGCCGAAGATGATTTCCGCGCTGTCGTTCCATCCGACAATCTGTCCCTGGCTGTTGGATGAAATGATGGCCTCGCTGGCAGATTGGGTCACTGCGCGGTAGCGCGCCTCACTGCTCTTCAGCGCTTCTTCCGCCATTTTGCGCTCGGTAATATCACGCACCACGGCGGTTACAAAAGTCTTGCCGCCCAATTGGAGCGGGCTTAAAAGAATATCCACGGGGAACTCGCGCCCGTCCCTTTTTATGGCGAATAATTCCCGCTGGCCGCCCATGGGACGCATGTGGGGTTCCGCAAAAAAATCAACCTGTTCCTGCGCGTGTCTGGAATGGAAACGCGTTGGAATGAGAATATCAATTTGTTGGCGCAGTAATTCCTCGCGGGCGTATCCAAACATGATTTGAGTCTGTTTGTTGACGCGCGTGATCCTGCCAGTCTCGTCCACCATTAGCAAAGCATCCGGAGTGAATTCAAACATATCTTCCGCAATCTGTTTGTTTTCCTTCAGCGCTTCCTCGGCTTGTTGGCGTTCGCGGGCTTCAGCTTTCAACTGCGTATTGATAATTTGTAATTCCTGCGTGCGTTCGGCCACACGCTGTTCCAGTTCTGTCACATACAGGCGCAATTGCGCCGCCATCGCGTTGAATGAATAGGTCAGTGAACCAATTTCATCGCGATGTTGGATGGGCATTTCCACGGTCAGGTCGCCGCTTTCCACCCGCCCAATACCAGTGAGCAGGGCGTTTAACGGCTTGACCAGGTTGAAGTTGACAAGAAACGGCAATCCAAAAATGATAAACAGACTGCTGATAACGATCAACCATGCCAGCGGCGAAATAAAATCATGGAGATGATGGCGGAAATCCATGTAGAAATCCTGAATGACGCCCTGTGATGTACTTTGCATGGGCTGTGAAAGATCGTCCACTTGTTCAACGGGCGCTATCGACCCCGAAGTTATCCCTCTCAACCATGGGTTGGATGAAGCCAGTGCATCCGGGGAAAATGTCAGCGGATTGGGCAGGCCATTATAGGTAATATCGAAACTGCCGTCCCGATACAGAACCGCCTGAAACGTATATATGGAACTGGGATCGTCAACAGCCGGCAGGTGATCCCAGGTAACAATCAGGCGCTCTGGCTCCACACGTGCAAACATGCCTCCGCCGCTTTCTGGTTTCAAGTCCACCAGCAGTGGAAATATGCCCGGAAAAGCTTTGTAGTCATATTGCAAATTGGGATGGTAGAACTTTTGCCCCATGCTAAGAACGCCCAGGCTGGTTACATAAATTTCGGAATAGGTTTTTCCATAAAATGAAAAAGTGAAATTTACCGGCCGGTTGCGGATATCAGTGCTCGATGTTGGCACAGGCAACCGGTCTCCCAGGTCTGTTTCAAAGATAAAGGGAATCGAGATGACATCGTACCCGCCGGGCAGATTGGGCGTAAAATGCAAAGTTTGGTGATCGATGATTGTAGGCTGGAAAGCGGCAACGTAAGCAGGCGACACCGCCCAGCCAACCAGTCCTAACACAGCCAGGAGCAGGGTCAATGTTATGCCGGATAGTTTGACCAGGAACGAAGTCTTTTCCGGCAGGAAGTTGAGATAGGCTCTGGTGAATAACCAGATCGCCGCCAGAATCCCAAAAGAGAGGGAGGCGCTGAAGATGGCAGGGGAGATGAAAGAGAACCCTTCCAAAATGTTAATGACGCTCAAGGTAAGAAGCAGGATGAAAACAAGCGCAAAGGAGCGCGCGCCGCGCGCTTCCAACCCTTGCGGCTTCCACAGCTTGCGAAGCCAGTGAAGAGGGCGTTCATCGGCCAAAATCGTCTGGCGCAAAAACACCACTGGCGTCCACACAAACAATACTGCCAGCGCATAGTCGGCTTCCAGAAAGCGGTATTCCACCATGCCCTGCTTCAACAACAAAGAAAAACGATACACTGCGAATAGCGCTTCATAAAGCGTGTACAACAGACTCAACCCCAGCGTCACATAAGATTCTATTTTGCGATGTGGAAACAGGGAAGGAAAGCGATAGGCGAATTGAAGCAGAAGCACAAGCACGACCCCCAGGACGGTATTTTCCAGATAGACGATATATAAGCGCGGCGCAGGTAACAATACCGCATCCAATAATAACAACCCGATAAACAGTGTGGAGGCGGCAAATAAGCTGGTAAGCAGTACAGTTTGCGTACTTTGGTTTTCGCGTTTGCTTAAACCGCGCTGGACGAGATAACCAGTAATCGCCAGACTTAGGATCAACTGAGTCAGGTAGCCGATGGAAGCGGGGGTGAAATACAAGGCTGGCATGTGGAACTCTGAGGAGGAGTTGTAGGGATGGCTATTATACCGTGTGCTTATTTACCCAATCCTAAAATTCCGCAATCAGTGTGCAAGCAAAGGTAGTCAGGGGAGGTAGATTGTTCGCTGGGCTGTGAAAACCCCTCACCCTGCCCTCTACCCTACGGGCACACGTCCCTCAGGGAGAGGGGGGAGTCGACACGGCGAAAAGTCTTCATACTTGGGGTCAGTGAAAAACCAAATATGTATAATGAATTTAATCATTTTGTAAATCACATCAACGAGGATCAACCTTATGGTGAATTATCAACCCGATGATTTTGGAGAAAGCCCCTCTGAACAAAACAACGCGGTATCTCCCGTTGAGCAATGCCCGCATTGTGGAAAGGCAATCGAGGGGACTTCTGCGATATGCCCTCATTGCAATTTGCCCGTGGATGAATTGATTCAGGTGGATTTGCACCCAGAATTTCCGCGCCAGCGCCTGCACAGGCTTTTACAGCCCCGGAATATTATTGCGGCGGTGGCAACGGTTGCATTGGCCCTGGGGGTATATGGCTTCTTTGTCATTCAACGCTTTTCAAGCGATTACTACATCACAGCCGGGGACCGTTCGATGACCGAAGGAAACAATGCCGCCGCGGTTGAATATTATCAACAAGCCGTACGGTTCGGCCCGCAAAACCCCGAAGCGTATGAAAAGCTTGGGTGGGCCGAGTATCAACTCACCCGTGATGCCGATGCGCTGAAACATTTCGAGAATGCGCTTTCACTAAATCCAGGTCAAATGTTAAGCCTCTATGGCGCCGGGCTGTCTGCGTATCGGTTGCGTGATTATGAAAACGCAATTTCTCACCTCAACCGCTTTATTGATATCGTACCCCGCTATGCAGGCGCGTACGAATACCTGGGGCTTGCCGAATACCGTCTCGGTAATTATGAAGCCGCCTACGCATATCTCAATGAAGCCTGGGTGTACAACCCGCAAAACGCGACCACCCTGTATTATTTGGGCCGTATCCTTGCCCTGCGCGGGGAGGCCAGCCTGGCAATCGAAAATTTTAATCAGGCAGGCGAATTGGGTTTCGACCCAGGCTCCGTCGCTTATGCCCGCGGGCTTGCCCAGATGCAGGCGGGAAGTTATGAATTCGCGCGCGACGATTTACAAAAAGCCCTGACCGCCTTCCCAACCCGAAAGGATGTGACCCTCGCGCTGGCAAAATCCTTTTACCTGCTTGAGGATTATTCAGCCGCGCGGGATCAGCTAACCACCATCCAATCCAATGTGCCGCTTCCCTATCAGCCAGACTACCTTGCTTTATCGGGTTGGGTTTCACTGCGCCAGGGAAACACCGCCGCCGCCCTGGATGCCTTCAACCAGTGGTTGAATTTGAACCCAAATAACGCCGAGGCATTGAATGCCCTGGGCTGGGCAACCTATTACTCAGGGAATTGCCAGACAGCAAATATTTATTTTCAAAAAACCAGTCAACCAGCAAAAGATGAATGGATCGTTACCAACGATTCCCTTAACACCGCAGATGAAACCCCTCAAGCTGGCTTGGAACTTCAATGTCAATAAATAATCACAAAGGATAAATGATATGAACAGATCCCATTTCGATTCTTCCCATCGCCTGCCCAAAGAAAAAGGCCAGGGTCTGGCGGAATACGCAATCTTGATCGCCATCATTGGCGTGCTCACGATCTTTGGGTTGGTGCTTGTGGGCGGGTCGGTTCAGGGAGGGTTTATCAAAGTCTGCGCCGCATTGGGCAATGAAGGCTGTCAGGCCATCGAAACTGAAACCGTTGTTGCAGGTACCACCACCCCCACACAGCAGGTTTCTGCAACCCCTTCCATGATCCCCACTGCCACCGCAACATTATCGGAGCCTGAGCCTACCCGCCCGCCCAGTGTCCCTCGACTGACCCCCGAACCCACCCCTGCCAGAGAATTAATAACCATGAGAATCAAAGTGGTCATCAATGAAAAGGGCGGCGGGAAAAATTCCCCGGCAGGAATACGAGTGGTGATCTATAATGCCGCAGGCGAATACGTCGCCGAAGGCGTAACGGATGAAAAAGGAAACCTGTCTTTATCAGTGCCGAGAGGAAGTTATACCGTCGCCACTTTTTATAACAACGTTTGGAAACAAAATGGCCCATTCATGGTGACGAATTCAAGAGAGAACGTCATTCATCGTTAACGGAAAAAATACCGCGCGCCTCGCCCCCCGCCGACAGTTGAATCTGTTCAAGCTGCAGAATCCTGTCTGGAAGATTTACCCCATTTCTTCTAGACAGGTTTCTGCTATTTTATTCACCGATGTTGCAGTAGCCATCTGCGTAACTAGTTCATTTATTTGAACTTAAAGTTTGCTCGATGATACGTACCATCATTTAGCTTGATGACTAATGTACGGCAAGTGCCTGCCCAAGCTTTGTTTGTTTTCCACACATAGGTATATTGACCTGTAGTTGTATTGTAGGAGAGGCTGCTTGAACCAGCTGTAACAGTTTCCTCTATCACATCCTCAGCAGTTGTTCCACATGCCACGGAAGTGGAAGCTGGGTAACCTATAGGGAAGATGTTCAAACCCTGATCTCCAGCTAATTTGAATTTCACCGGTATAGCTCTCCCCGCATTGACGATATTTAGCGTGGGAAGATTGTCTACTGGTTGAAAGAAGCCTGTGAAGGGGTAAGGAATTTGCTCGGCGACTACAAAGGGGGAGAGGCTGTTGACTTCACCACAAATCACGCGAGTATTTCCACCGACGACATTGTAATTGTAGTAAGTCCATTGTGTATCTGAAAGTTCGCTTCCATCGGCAGAAAGCGTCGCAACTATTGAGCCATCCCACTTGACTTCAAGAAGATTATCCAGAACACTTGGGCGAGGAGAAAAGGCAAGACTAAGGGTGTAGACCTGTCCCGGCATAGTTAAAATATCCTGAGATATACCAATTGGTGGACCAGAGTCTAATTCTACATACTGCTCACCGTCAGCAGCCGCATAATTATTCCACAGTCTTTGTATTTCAATCCCAGAGCCATAAGTTGAACTCCAACCAAGGATTGAAGGTTCTACTGCCCAACCTCCGGAAGAGACAATGGGTTGCTCGAAGCTACCGTTAACTATAATATTTTGGGAAGGGGTAGATAAAGAGGCGACACTGATGTTGTCGATTAATGTGCCAACTGAATCTGGTGCGCCGCGATCCCCCAACTCCAAACGCGTTATGCTTTGTGGATTGGCAGAAGAAGTAATGTCAACCCATACGTTATTCTCATAATGCATTAACCGTATGTTATTTGGGTTGCTGTACTGAGCAGGATTATAAGGAACACAGACTGTAACTGGTGATGAATAAATAGCTGTTGTTTCGATGTCGTAATAGTTTGGGGGATTTCCAAGGGTGAATCCAGCAGGCAATGCTAGACCTTCACTATCCGTAGTTACAGTTGTGATGCCAGAGAAAGAAACATTAGGAAATGTTAAAGACGTTCCATTTGGTGCTATTTTTATATTATCTCCTGAAGGGGTATTGTTTGAAATTACCACATTGGCCGTGGCAGTTCCTACATCTCCATCATTGTCAATCACCGATAAGTTGATTGTGTAAAATCCTTCTGCATACCGGTGAGAGATAACTATTGGACTCACAACTGACCCAATGGAATCTGAGTTTCCATCGCCCCAGTCAACACTGGCAGTAGTGTGATTACCAAGCAACCCAGGATCACTAAAATTTCCCTGTAAAATTACTTCTCCACCATTTGTAGTGATTTGATCTATATAAACTGAAGGGGGCACATTTGACACATACACATTTAGTGTAGTGAACTCCGTCTCATTTTCATTATTAATAACTGTGACGGTAACTACAAATACCCCGTTATCATAGGTGTGATTTCCGCCTAATATCTTGTCTGGTACACCCGGGCGGGCAGAGTAAGCAAAGCGTAAGAGATAAATATTACCGGGTATAGTGGAAATATCCTGAAATATGCCACTTGATGAATAAGAGTCCAATTCAACGTATTGTTCTCCGTCAGCAGCTGAGTAGTTGCTCCATAGCCGCTGGACTTCAATGCCAGAACCATAGGACAAACTCCAACCAGTTATGGATGATTCCACACTGAAACCGGGTGAGATATCTGGCTGCTCGAAGCTGCCGTTAATGGCCAGATTTGATAATGTATCTGACAATGCAACAACACTAACATCATCAATAAATGTGCCGAATGAATCTGATAAGCCTCGATCACCAAACTCAATTCGTGTTGTTGTCTGTGTTGCCATCAGACTATATTCGTAATATATCCATAGTGGGTCTGTGAGTTGTGTTCCGTCTGCGGAAAGTGATGAAACGACAGAATCGTCCCACTTAACTTCAAGTAAATTTCCCGAATTAATCGAGAGTTGTTCGGTAGCGGATCCATCTCCATAGTCAATTGTCGCGATCCAGCTAGTACCAATCGGGTCATTAAAACTTCCTGAAAAGGATACGATTTCACCTTCATTGATGTGAATATCCTGCCCCATATTAAGAACGAATCCTTGGGCATATGCCAGAATCGTTGGTGACAACTGAAGCATCAATGCTAGGATGATGCATAGTCGAATCACGACGAAGAACGATTTGGTTGAAATTGATTTTGTGTTCATATTGACCTCCATATCATTTCCATTGGCGAAAAAACTCCAATAGCATGCTTGAGGTTCAGTGCTTTGGTGCATCCCCCAAGCTATGTTTATGCAGAACCATTCCTGATAACCACTTACAATTAGTATATCACCAACCTCAAACAGAATCAAAAAGAGCCTCGGAGAATTTCAGCTCCGAGGCTCACTGTTTCACTGATAACTGTTCACTGCTTATTGGCTTGCATCATAATTTTCAGGCAACCAGCAACACAACACCAACTCCCTCGCCGCTTTGACTTCATCCATTCTTCCAAAAGGAGTGATATGGGGCGCATCGTGCAAGAGTTCGGGTTGGGACTTGGCTTCTTCCGCGATCTTGATCAGAGCGTCTGCGAAACGATCAAGGGTGTCCTTGTTCTCGGTTTCGGTGGGTTCGATCATCAACGCTTCGTGGACGATGAGCGGGAAGTAGTTTGTGGGTGGGTGGAAGTTGTAATCCATCAGGCGCTTGGCGATGTCCAGCGCGCGGATATCCGAGCCTTCAAATTGACCTTCCATCACGAACTCGTGCATACAGATGCGGTCATACGGAATCTTGTAGGTATCGCGTAAACGTGCTTGCAGGTAGTTGGCGTTGAGCACCGCGTACTGAGAGATGTCCTTCAAGCCATCAGGGCCGTGCATGGCGATGTAGGTGTAGGCGCGGACCAGCCCGCCGCCGAAATGACCGTGGAAGGCTTTCATGCGTCCGATGGAATTCTTGGGGGTGACGAAGTCGTACAGCGGAGCGGTCTCATCATCGCCTTCTTCTACAATGCCCACGAGGGGTGAGGGCAGGAAGTCCACAAGGCGTTGGCTGACTCCCACAGGGCCAGAGCCAGGGCCGCCGCCGCCGTGTGGCACGGAGAAGGTCTTGTGCAGGTTGAAGTGCATCACATCGAAGCCGAGGTCGCCGGGGCGGACAATGCCGAGCAGGGCGTTGAGGTTTGCGCCGTCGCCATACATCAGGCCGCCGCAATCCTTCACCATGTTCACGACTTTTTCGATGTTCTCGTCGAACATGCCGAGGGTGTTCGGGTTGGTCAGCATCATCCCAACGACAGTATCGTCGCAGGCGGCTTTGAGTTTTTCCAAATCCACATTGCCGCGTGAGTCAGATGGGATGGTGATGACGGTGAATCCCAACATGCCAACGGAGGCGGGGTTTGTCCCGTGCGCGGCATCGGGGATGAGCATCTTGGTGCGTTTCAGATCGCCGCGAGATTTGTGATAGGCGGCCATCATCAACACGCCGGTGAATTCGCCGTGTGCGCCAGCGGCGGGTTGCAAGGTGACGCCCTCAAAGCCGCTGATCTCTTTGAGCCATTCCTGCATTTCGAACATCAATGCGAGGTTGCCTTGCACGGTTTCAATCGGCTGTAATGGATGGGTGAAAAGGAAACCCGGCAGGCGGCAGGTGTCTTCGTTGATCTTTGGGTTGTATTTCATGGTGCAGGAACCCAAAGGATAGAAGCCATCGTCCACGCTGTAGTTGAATTTGCTGAGTTTCATGTAGTGGCGCACAACGTCCACTTCGGCGAGTTCGGGCAGGGGCAGGTCAGAGCGGAGCAAATGATTGGGAGGCAGAGCAGTTGTCGGCACGTCTGAGGCGGGCATCTTCACGCCGCGTCGCCCGGGGGAGGAGAGTTCAAAAATGGTGGGTTCAACTATTTTCGCGCTGAGAGTAGCCGAAGCGGCGTTATTCATGGCTCATCTCCTGTAAAATTTCAACGAGGGTGTCAATTTCATTTTTACTGTTCATTTCAGTGACGGCAACGAGCAGATGATTTTGCAGTGCGGGATAATCTTTGCCGAGATCGTATCCGCCGATGATGCCGTTATCGAGCAGGTATTGGTTGACTTCGCTGGCGGGCTTGGGCGTACATAAAACAAACTCGTGAAAGAACGGGTCGGGATAACACAGACCGAAGCCGTCGAGCTTGCTGAGTTCGCTGGCGGCGTAGTGGGCCTTTTGATAGCAGAGGTTCGCAACTTCCTGCAAGCCTTGTTTGCCAAGCGTGGACATATACACTGCGGCGGCAAGCGCGAGCAAACCCTGGTTGGTGCAGATGTTGGAGGTGGCGCGTTCGCGTTTGATGTGTTGTTCGCGCGCGGTGAGGGTCAGCACGTATGCGCGCTGTCCACGCGAATCCACGGTTTCGCCGATGAGGCGCCCCGCCATTTTGTGAACGTAGGATTTTTTGGTGGTGAAGAAACCAAGATACGGCCCGCCATACCAAAGCGGAATGCCGAAAGGCTGGGCTTCGCCGACGACAATATCCGCGCCCATTTCGCCGGGCGTTTTGAGCATGAGCAATGCAGTTGGATTCGCAACGATGCAAACCAGCGCGCCTCTTGCGTGCGCATCTTCGATGAGTTTTGTGTAATCGTGGATGCGGCCAAAGAAATCAGGATATTGCACGACGACGAGCATGGTGGATTCGTCGATGAGGGGAGTTAACGCTTCAGGACTTAACTCGGAGCTGGTCGGTTCATCCCCGGCTTCTTCCAGTCCCATGCCTTGTGAATACGTGCGGATGACTTCGCGATATTGCGGGTGTACGGTGGGCGACATGACGATCTTCTTGCGTTTGCCGCGGAATTGGGCATACGCAAGGTTGACCGCTTCGGCGGTGGCTGTCGCGCCGTCATAATGAGAGGCGTTGGAGAGTTCCATGCCTGTGAGAGTTGCCATCAGCGATTGATATTCGAAGATGGCTTGCAATGTCCCTTGCGAGATTTCTGGCTGGTAAGGGGTGTAGGCTGTGTAGAATTCTCCGCGCCTCAGCATATGATCGACTACGGATGGCACGTAATGATGATACGCGCCTGCGCCGAGGAAGGAGACGAGATGCTCGCGCACATTCTCATTGCTGGAGGCCATTTCGCCTAAATGTGCGGCGGCTTCCATTTCAGTGAGGGCGGGGGGCAGGTTTAATTCGGGGAAGCGATGTTTCTTTGGAATGGCGTCGAAGAGATCGTCCAGCGATTTGACTCCGACGGTCTTGAGCATCGCATCCCGTTCGGTGGGGGAGATGGGGATGTAGGTCATGGGAACTCCGAGATTGGTAATTGGTAATTGGTAATTGGTAATTACCAATTACTAATGACTTCTGCCTTCGCAATACTTCTCATAGGCGACTGAGTCCATTACATCGCCAGCGCCGCCTTCGATCTTGATCATCCAGCCTTCGCCATAGGGATCAGAGTTGAGGGTTTCGGGCTTGTCGGAGAGTCCCTTGTTCACGGCGCTGACTTTGCCTGCGGCGGGGGCGTAAATTTCAGAGGATGCCTTGACGGATTCGACGGAAGCGATGGCTTTGCCAACGGTCACTTCTTCACCTTCATCTACAAGCAGTTCCACGAAGACGATATCGGATAATTGATTTTGGGCGTAATCGGAAATCCCGACTGCGCCAGTGGCGGGATCGAAATATTCATCAGATTTTGTGTACTTTAGATTGGTAGGGGTATTCATGTTTTGTCTCCTGAGCGAAATGTGATATTGGCGAATCAAAAGAGGACGCAAGGTTCTATAAACCTGCGTCCTCTGTAATGGAACCTGAGAGATTAGTCTGCTAGTTGCCAGTCTCCTAGTCGGCATGACTAGCGGACTATTTGACTACCCAAACTTTACACCGTCGGTGTCTCGATGAGTTGAGACTTTCCAGAGTTTGTGCGGATGCAGGGTCCTTTTGCCTGAGAGATTCATCTGGCTTCGCCTGTTCCAGATTTGCACCTTCGGCGTCCTTCGGCTTCGCTCACGCGTCGCTTAGGATCTCTTCCCTGTCATCCGTTGAATTGTGCTTCCATTTTATGGTTGTGGGGGGTGAGAGTCAAGGGGGGAATGTCATGTGGGTGTGGACTAAAATTTCGGAAATGTGGCGCAAGTCTCCGACTTGCGAGTCAAATCAGAGATTTGCCCCACGGGGGGGGGAGGCGAAAAAATATTCCACACTCATGTCATGTCGATTGTTTTTGCAACCAGCCCTCGGGTGGAAAAGGAAGCGGGTTGGGTCTGCCAGTCCAAAAAGGCCATATTAGAATATCATATAAAATTCCGCCCGCACGCATCGTCTATGGGGTGGACTTGGTATAATCCAGCCGCTAGTCAAATTTGGAGGATTCCGTGAATTCCCGTAGTCAATCGTTTTTTGTGTATTTCCTTCTACTTGTTGCCATTGGCGCAATGCTTTACATGGGTTTTAACCAGAATGCCAATGCGGCAGAACCGCTAACCCTTAGTAGTGTGGCGCAGCAAGTACAAAATGGAGAAGTTGCCCGAATTATTATTTCCGGCGACGATACCATCCGTGTGGTGAGAGCCAATGGCGCTGAAGAAGATGCTGTTGAATCTCGTATTGAATCAGGCACGACTTTTGTGGAGCAACTCCTTCGTTTTGGAGTGACGGCCGAACAGCTTGCCAGGGTGGATGTGGAGGTCAGTGAGCCTTCACCGTGGGGCGCGGTGTTGAGCGGCGCGGTCTATCTTCTGCCGATCTTGTTCATGGGCGGTTTGCTGTGGTTTATTTTCCGTCAGGCGCAGGGCAGTAACAATGCCGCCATGTCCTTCGGGAAGAGCCGCGCGCGCATGTTCAGCGGCGAGCATCCTACAGTGACCTTTGCCGATGTGGCTGGCGCAGAAGAATCAAAGCAGGAACTTGCCGAAGTGGTGGAGTTCTTGAAAGAGCCGCAGAAGTTCATTCAACTCGGCGCGCGTATTCCGAAGGGTGTTTTATTGGTAGGGCCTCCCGGCACCGGTAAGACTCTTTTGGCAAAGGCTGTTTCAGGCGAGGCGGGCGTGCCGTTCTTCTCGATCTCTGGTTCTGAATTTGTCGAAATGTTCGTGGGCGTGGGCGCAAGCCGCGTGCGCGACCTGTTCGATCAGGCCAAGCGCCATTCCCCCTGCATTATTTTCGTAGACGAAATTGATGCCGTCGGTCGTCAGCGCGGCGCGGGCCTCGGCGGCTCGCATGATGAACGCGAGCAGACCCTCAATCAAATGCTCGTTGAAATGGACGGCTTCGACACAGACACCAACGTCATCATCATTGCCGCCACTAACCGTCCCGACATTCTCGACCCAGCCCTCATGCGCCCCGGCCGCTTTGACCGCCGCGTAACACTTGACCGCCCCGACGTGAAGGGACGCGAGGCCATTCTCAAAGTGCATGTCAAGGGCAAGCCGTTGGATCCGCAAGCCGACCTCGCCACGATTGCGCGCGGCACACCTGGGTTCGCTGGCGCGGACTTGGAAAACCTCGTCAATGAAAGCGCCATCCTCTCGGCCCGCCGAAACAAGAAAGCCATCGGCCAATCGGAATTAGAAGAGGCCATTGAGCGTGTGGTGATGGGACCGGAACGCAAGTCCCGCCTCATCTCTGAGGAAGAAAAGCGCATCATTGCCTACCATGAAGCTGGTCATGCCATCGTGGCAAATGCCATCGCTGAAGCAGATCCCGTCCAAAAAGTGACCATCGTAGGCCGCGGACAGGCTGGCGGTGTCACCTGGTTCCGCCCCGACGAAGACCGCATCCTCATGTCCCGCAAGAAGATGCTCGCCACTCTCGCCATGGCCTTGGGTGGACGCGCCGCCGAAGAATTGATCTTCGACGACATCACCTCCGGCGCATCCAATGACATCGAACAGGTCACCCGCATGGCGCGTGCCATGGTCACCCGCCTCGGCATGAGCGTTGAACTTGGCACCATGACCTATGGTCAAAAGGAAGAGATGATCTTCCTCGGGCGTGAAATCTCCGAACAACGCGATTATTCCGAAGCCGTCGCCGAGCAGATCGACCGTGAAGTCCGCAAGATCGTGGAAGACGCATACAAACAGGCAAAATCTTTGGTCAAGAAATATCGCAAACAACTTGACCTGATCGCAAAGAAACTTCTCGAAGTTGAATCCCTCAACCGTGAAGATTTTGAACAACTCTTCCCCTCGCCATTCGGCAAGAAGAGCGGCACACCGCAGGTTGCGTAAAAGTAATTAGTAAATAGTGATTAGTAATTTTTATATAAAAGAGGCTTCCTATTTGGGAAGCCTCTTTTATATTTAAACCAATTACCAATTACCAATTACTTCCCGCCCTCTTTATGCTGTCTCACCAACTCGCGGCGCAGAATCTTTCCAACCGTCGTCTTTGGCAATTCACTGCGGAATTCGTAATGGGTGGGTACTTTGTACGGAGCAAGATGTTCCTTGCAGAAAGCCTTGAGTTCCGCTTCGGTCAGCGTTTCGCCGGGCTTCACCACGATCCACGCTTTGACAGTCTCACCGCGCTGTGGGTCAGGGATGCCGCCCACGCCCACTTCCAGCACTTTGGGATGATCCATAATCGCTTCTTCCACCTCGCGCGGCCAGACTTGGAATCCGCCGGGCTTGATGAGTTCCTTCTTGCGGTCGACAATGTAGAAGTAGCCGTCCTCATCCATGCGGGCGATGTCCCCGGTGAACAACCAGGTTTGCCCCTTCCATTGCCTTAAGACGTTGGCTGTTTCGGTGGGCATGTTGTGATAGCCCTTCATTACCTGCGGCCCGTTGATAATGATCTCGCCGATCTCGCCTTGCGGCATTTCGGTTTCGCCGTCATCAAGGTTGATAATCCGCACATCCATATCGGGCAAAGGCATCCCAATCGAGCCTACTTTATTTTCGCCGTTCAGCGGATTGCAATGTGTGCCAGTCGGCGCCTCGGAAAGCCCGTACGCCTCGAACAACTTCCCGCCTGTCAAACGCTCAAACTCTTCCTTGGTTTCGCGCATCAAAGGGGCCGAACCGGAGATACAAGCCTTGATGGATGAAAGATCATACTTCCCCGCTTTTACATCGGCATGATTATTGAGTCCGTTGTACAGCAAAGGCACGCCAGGGAAAATGGACGCCTTGTATTTGCTGATGTTGACCAACACATCTTTCAAGTCTCGCGCGTTTGGCACCATCACCAAACTCGCGCCAATCACCATGCCGAAATTCATCCCCGCCACCATGCCATACACATGGAAAAGCGGGATGCCCATCAGCACAACTTCCCCGCCTTCCACCAAACCTGTCATCCAGCTTTTGATCTGAAGCGTATTCGCAACCACATTGCGGTGCATGGCTACTGCGCCTTTTGGAGTGCCCGTTGTCCCGCCGGAGTATTGGAAAAGCGCGGTGTCATCAGGCGTTACTTCCACATTCGGTTTCGGCGAGTTCGCGTGTTTCGCCAGCAGGTCTTTCATCCACACATCGCCAGCCGCAAGCGACTCCACCCGGTCGCCTTCCTTCTTCTCCTTCACCAGAGTGAACAGGAGGCGCGTGATGGGCGGCAGGGTCTCTTTGATATTTGTAACAATGATCCGCTTTAGTTTGGAGCGTTCGCGGACCGTCTTCAATCTATCGTAAAAACGGCTGAGCGTGAACATGACCTCGATATTCGCATCGTTCACAGGAATGAGAACTTCATCCACCGGGTAGGTTGGGTTTACAGCCACCACCACGCCGCCAGCTTTCAGAATGCCAAAATACGCGATCATAAACTGCGGCGTATTCGGCATGAAGAGTCCCACCCGATCCCCTTTCTTCACACCCATATCGTTGACGAGCGCCGCCGCCATGTGATCGGTCAGCGCGTTCATCTCGCGATACGAAATGACCGCACCCTTGAAGATCGTACAGGCGCGGTCAGGATATTTGCGCGCGGCTTCCTCTAAAAAATGAAACAGCGGCACTTTCGGGTATTCAATTGTGGTCGGCACCCCTTTGTCATAATTCTTTAACCATAATTTACTGTCCATGCTTCCTCCGTTGGGTTGTTGAGTGAAGATGATTTGACGCAAGTATATACTTGAAAATATTAAAAGTCAATTACAACACCTGAATTCATAACGAGTTACGAATAAATTGCGCGATTTCTCCACCCGCATCTTTTTCATTTGGATCGAACCACCGAATTTGCGGATCGGACTCTTTGAACCAATTCGCCTGCCTGCGCACGAAGATGCGGGTAACGCGCTTCATCTCCGCCTTTGCCTGCTCGGTGGACAATTCACCTTTTATCACTCTGACGCATTCCCGATACCCAATCGCAGACATGCCTGGCAAAGCAGGGGAGTAGTCTTTATCCAGCAGGCTTTTCACTTCATCGATGAATCCATTGGCGAACATCATGTCAATGCGTTCATCCACCCGTTGATAAAGCTCGGCACGCGGACGGATCAACCCAACTGTAATTAAATGATAGGGCGAATCTCCCCGCCCGCGCTGATCGGAAAATTTTCGTCCCGTTGTGAAGATCACCTCCAAAGCGCGGATGGTTCTTCGGTAATTCCTTGCATCAATTTTCTCGGCGGCCTGTGGGTCAAGAACTCTCAGTTTGTCGTGTAGCCAGTATGGGCTATTCTGTTCCTTCATCCTTTCTAATTCATCCCTCATCTTTGCATTTGGCGTTACTTCGGGCGGCATCCACCCCTCCGTCACCGCACGGATGTATTGTCCTGTGCCGCCCACGAGGAATGGCAAATGATTGCGGGAATGAATCTCTGCAATCGCGTCCCTTGCTTTTTGTTGAAACACCGCCAGGCTCAACGTCTCATCTGGGTTGACGATATCAATTAAATGATGCGGCACACGCGCCAGTTCTTCGCGGGAGGGTTTGGCGGTGCCAATATCCATGCCGCGGTAAAAGAGACGTGAATCAGCAGAGATGATTTCGCCGTTCAATTGCTCTGCAAGTTGAATGGCAAGTTCCGTTTTTCCAACCGCGGTCGGCCCAACGATGAGGATGAGGGGAGGCTTCGTTGTTGTCATTATTGCCGGGTGAAATATTATTTTTCCAGGGCGCATTCAGCAGGGTTGGATGGGTTGTAGTAAACCGTAACAGTTGTCCCGATGGGGTAGCGGTTTACTGTCGCCTGCGCCTGCCCTGAGATGCGGACATTGAGGAATTGCTCGCCAGCTTTAATTCTCTGGCTTTGATAGCTTTTTCCATGCACGCTGTAGGTGTAAACGACAACGGGATAAATAGAGCGGCTTCTGCCTGTGCGATGCGATTGCACGCTGGACATGAGAATCGTTCCCGTTGTGTCGAGCCACGTCTGCGTGGACTGGCGGTATGCCATGCTTTGCTGGTTGCGTTTATAGAGAAAGTAGCCAAGCCCGCCGATGATGAGGATGGGAATGACGGTAGTGCAGATGGCTCCTGCGATTCCTGCAAATAACCCAAGGCCTGTAATGATCCAATCCAAGTTACCCATAAAACATCTCCTTGTATCCTAAATATTTCCAATGGTTTAATATCGTTGGCTTTCTGGTAAACTCCAGGAAGATTACCCGTCCATCCATTTTAACACCGAGGGAGCAGATATGATCAACTGGCAGGAACTTACCATTGACATGTTCGTCCAGCAATTGCGGACTGTGTATCAGCGCACGTATGGGGATATCAACAGCGATTACGGCCGGGTTGTGGCGTGGTGCGGAAGACTGGCGCTCGAAAATATCGCAAACTCGGATGCGCTCTATCACGACATCGAACATACGGTCATGGTCTCGCTGGCGGGGCAGGCAATTATTGAAGGGAAGCACCTGCGCGAAGGGGGAGTGACCCCGCGTGACTGGATGCATTTTATGATCGCGGCGCTTTGCCATGACATTGGCTACGTCAAAGGAGTGTGCAAGAATGACAGCCGTGAAATGTTCTCCACTGGCGTGGGGGATGAAATGGTTTATATCTCTCCTGACGGCACGGATGTTGCGCTGACGCCGTATCACGTCAACCGCAGTAAGATGTTCGTCCGCGAACGCTTTGGCTCGGGGCTGTTGGAAGGGATGACCAATCACCTGGACGCGGAACTGGTCGCTTCATATATCGAAATGACCCGCTTCCCCTCGCCCGATGAAGAAATGTACAGGGATACAAAAGGATTTGGCGGCCTGGTCCGCGCCGCAGATTTTATCGGTCAGTTGGGTGACCCGGATTATTTCCGAAAGACCCCCGCGTTATTTTATGAATTTCAGGAGTTGGGTTTGAACGAAAGATTTGGCTATAAATTCCCGAACGATCTGCGCAAGGGGTATGCCAGTTTTTATTGGGAAAGGGTCAGCCCATTCATAAAGGATGCCCTGCAATATTTGAGGCTGACGGAAGACGGCAAGCAATGGGTCGCCAACATGTACTCGCATGTGTTCGATGCCGAGCATGGAGTGGGGTGATTCTTCCCCATTGGGTTGCTCATCCTTTCGAGTATTCGCGAATGGTATCCGTGGCTTCATCCAATTTTGCCACTTCGTCTTCGGTCATTTGCCAGCCCGCGCCGCCGGCGTTGATCTCTGCCTGCTGGGGGTTTTTCGCCCCAGGGATGGGCAATGCCCCTTTGCAAATGAGCCAGTTCAAAGCGACTTGCGAAGCGGCCTTTCCATCGTGGTTTTGACCGATCTCCTGCATTAATCGAATGACGGGCGGTAGTTTCTTGAGCATTTCCGCATATCGGGAAGCGCGCACTCCGGGCGGCGGATTTTCCACTGAATATTTTCCCGTCAGCAAGCCTTTTTCCAGCGGCGAATATGCAATCAAACGAATGCCAAGCTCCTTACAGCGCGCCAGCGTGCCGTTCTTTTCCACTTCACGGCTGAGCAAGCTATAGTGGACTTGGTTGGACGCCAGTGGAATTCCATGCTGTGCCAGCGTGGAATATGCCCGCAACATTCTCTTCTGCCCGAAGTTGGAAACGCCCACGGTACGCGTCAGCCCCTGCTTTATACATTCCACCATGCCTTCCATCAGAGTCTCCGGACTCATAACCAGCGAAGGCCAATGAATTTGATACAAATCCATCGATTCCAAACCGATGCGTTCCAAACTTCCTTTCAAGGCGCGCGGAATAAATCCTTTGGAAAATCTCCACGGCCAGGGGAAGAATTTGGTTGCAACCAGCACGGGTTGTTCCGTCTCCTTTATAAATTTTCCTAAAAATCTTTCCGACACACCGGAACCGTAGATCTCGGCGGTGTCTACAAAACGAACGCCGAGGTTGAGTGAAACGTCAAATGCCTCGCGAATATCCTTTTCTGTGTGGGTCTGCCCATAGCCCCAAATGACCCTGTCGCCCCATTGCCACGCCCCCAGCCCTATTTGAATGGCGTGTAAAAACCGTGTCTCACTGCTCACTTCGGTCATTAATGACTCCTTCGACGAATTGCCCGATTTTATCTTAAAAAATCGTCTTCCCCAAAAATTCAGGTTACAATTCAGCCCGCTCAAAAATTTATGGAACTACGTGAACGCGAGCCTCCCCGGGGGATGAGTCTGGCGCTCCCTGAGTTCTGGGAGGTTCCCGTGACACCGAACAATCAAAAGCGGGATATAGAACCCGCATCCAGCCTTAACGAGAGGCTGGGTCTGTCCTTTTCAAATTTATCCCTGCTGACGCGCGCCCTCACGCATCGTTCCTATGCCAATGAAAATAATGAAGTGGAAGACAACGAACGCCTTGAATTCCTCGGCGACGCCGTCTTGGATTTCATCGTGGGGGAGTGGGCTTATCATCGTTTCCCTGAGATGCCGGAAGGTGACCTGACCAAGGTCCGTTCTTCGCTGGTGCGAAATGAACGGCTTGCCGAATTTGCGCGTAAACTGGATATTGCCCCTGCGCTCCGTCTGGGACGCGGCGAGAAAACCTCAGGCGGCCACCTAAAAGACAACCTGCTTGGCTCCACCTTCGAAGCGTTGATTGGCGCATTATATTTGGACAGGCAGAATCTTGAAGAAGTAAAACATTTCATCAAACCGTTTTTGGAGTCGCTCTACACATCCATTCTGGATGAACTTCACGACCCCAAGAGCGACTATCAGGAACTCACACAATCGTTGAAACTGGGGACGCCGATCTATCGTGTGGTCGGCTCCAGCGGCCCAGACCATGCCCGCACCTTTGAAGTGGAAGTGGAAATCGCTGGCGAGGCCAAAGGCCGCGGCACAGGAACAAGCAAAAGCGCCGCCGAGCGCGCCGCCGCCAAAGACGCGCTCGCCACCAATCTCCAATCTCCAACCTCCAATCTCTAATTACAAATCAAAAATCGAAAATTGAGCCCATGCCCCTTCGTCTAAAATCCCTCGAACTGCAAGGATATAAAACTTTCGCCTCCCGCACCGTGTTTGAATTTGCGAGCGGCATCACGGCCATTGTCGGACCCAACGGTTCGGGCAAATCGAACATCGCCGATTCCCTGCGCTGGGTGTTGGGCGAACAGTCCTACCTGCTGCTACGCGGCAAGAAAACCGAAGACATGATCTTCTCCGGTTCCGAGCATCGCGCGCGGGCAGGCATGGCGCAAGCCACCATCACCTTTGACAACACCGAGCAATGGCTTCCGTTGGACTTCTCCGAAGTTGCCATGGCTCGTTTTGCCCACCGTGATGGGCGCAATGAATATTTGATCAACTCGCAACACGTCCGCTTGCGTGAGATGAACGAACTGCTTGCACAAGCTGGCCTGAGCGAACGTACCTACACCATCCTCGGGCAGGGACTTGTGGACGCGTCCCTCGCGCTCAAAGCCGATGATCGCCGCCGCCTGTTTGAAGAAGCCGCAGGCGTTGGCCTTTACCGCGCCCGCCGCGACGATGCCCTCAAACGCCTCGACAACACCAAACGGAATCTCGAACGCGTGCTCGACATCATGGCCGAACTCGAGCCGCGCATCAAAAGTTTGGAACGGCAGGCAAAACGCGCCATTGACTTTGCCCGCGCCCAGACGGATATGAAGGCAGTCCTGCGCGAGTGGTATGGTTTCCACTGGCATCGCGCCCAGCGCGATTTGTCCGATGTGCGCGAAACCGTGCGCGGGCAGGAAAACCGTGTGCGTGAAGCGCGTGAATCCCACGAGAAAACACAAGCAGCTTACACAACTTTTCGCGAGCGTCTTTCGGGTTTGCGCGCGCAACTCAATGGATGGCATCGCCAATCTGCTGAATTGCATACCCAGCGCGAATCCATCAGCCGCGAATTGGCTGTGCTTGAAGAACGCCGCCGCGCATTGACCGGCACGCAGGCATCCATTCTGTCCGACCAGGAAAAGGCAATGGATGAATTGCATCTCGCCAACGACAGATATGGCGAAGCCGAGCAGGAACTTGCCCGCATTCAAGCCGAATATGAAGAAGCCAAATCTCAATTTGCCAATGCGCAAGATGCCTTGCAAACCCGCGTGGGGGAGCGCACGGGGTTTGAAGAACAGCTTGCCGCCATCCGAAACCAGATCGAATCTCTCAGCCAACAGCGCGCCGAAAATAACGCGCGTTTGGATGAGTTGAAGTCGCGCATCGAATCACAAACCCAAAAGATCGAACACACAAAATCATCCATCGCCAATGCCGAGAATTTAACCGCGCAGGCGAAGGCGCAATTTGAATCTGCGAAAGAGGCTCGCGAGCTGGCTATCTTTGCCTTGCAGGATGCCGAAGAAAAAGCAGTTGCAAAACGAAACGAAGTTGACACCATCGAGCGCACGCGCCGCGAGGCTCTCGAACGCCGCACAAAGGAAGAGTCCGATCACTCGCGTTTGAAGGCGCAGCTTGAGGTACTCGAACAATCCGAGCAATCGCTTGCAGGGTATGCCGAAGGCGCGCGTTATTTGCTCGATGCCTCCCGAAAACTTTCAGGCGCGCGCGGCGCGCTCAGCGCCGCGCTGGATGTGCCCGCCGAACTTGAAGTTGCCATTGCTGCCGCTCTCGGCGACACCCTTGATGCTGTTTTGCTCGATGAGAATCAACTCGAAGATGCGTTGAGCTTGCTTGAGTCGGATGAAGCTGGGCGCGCGGCGTTGCTTCCACTTGTGGCGCAAGATGGCATCTTGCGCTACGAACCTGCAAACAACTGTCTTGGCGTTGCCTCCGAACTCGTGAATGTGGCCGACGAACTTCGCGGCGCGGTGCGGTTGATGCTCGGTCAAACCCTCATCGTGCGGGATCGCGCAACCGCTCGAAATTTAATTAAGGATATTCCGACTCACGCACGCGTGGTGACTCTGCGTGGAGAAGTCTTCCGCGGTGACGGTTTGGTCATCGCTGGGAAAACCGCCTCTTCCTCGACTTTGGGCAGGTCACGAAAAAAACGGGAATTTGAATCCACGCTGAGTGGACTCCTCGTGCGCCTTGCGGAATCAAATGAATCCGTGGAGCGGCTGTCGAATCAACTGGCGGCGGTACAGCGTGAACTGGCGCAAGCCGAGACCGATGCGCGCGAAGCCCGCGTCAGGTTAGGCGAATGCCAGGAGACCGAGCAGCAGGCCGGTCTTGAGTCTGAATCGATGGCGCGTCAGCTCGAGTGGCAGAAAAATCAATTCGTTCAGTTGGATGCTGAGGCGGGTGAATCTGCTTCGATCCAACAAAAAATAATTGAATCTCAAACGGATGTGGAAGCGCGTTCTGCCGAAGCGCAATTGGAGTTGAAGGATGTCAGCGCGAAGTTGAAGGAAGTTTCTGCGGACGAGTTGCAGGAGCAGGCTTCGTACTGGAGCACGCGCGTGGCGGTTGCCGAGCAGTCGGTGGCGGGCGCGGGCGCGAAGAAGGAAGAACGCGAGAATGAAATCACGCGGCTGGATGTGCGCCGTGTGGAGTTGGCTTCGCGTTTGCAGGAAGCGCAAAATTCGCTGAACGTGTTGGACAACGAAAAGACAAACCTGCGCGAGCGCGAAAGCGGCTTGCACGGACAAATCGAAGAAATGCGCGTGTTGATCGAGCCTGCTGAAAAAGATTTGGAAATGGCCGAGCAGGAAGAAACGCGCTTGCAAGAGTCTGAAAATAACGCGCAAAAAATATTTGCCAATGCCGAGCGTTCGTTTGGACATGTGCAGTTGGAACAGACGCGCAAAGCCGAAGCATTGGAGAACCTGCAACAGAAGATCACCGATGATTTTGGTCTGGTGATGTTCGATTATGCGGCGGATGTTTCAGGCCCCGTGCCTTTGCCGTTGGATGGCATGGTGGAGCAGTTGCCGATTGTGACCGAACTCGCGCCTGAAATCGAAGACCAGTTGACGCATTTCCGCGCACAACTGCGCCGCATGGGGCCGATCAACCCTGATGCAAAAGTGGAATACGAACAGGAAAAAGAACGCTTTGAGTTTATGAAGACTCAAGTGGAAGACCTGAACAAAGCCGAAGTGGATTTGAAGCAGGTGGTCGCCGAATTGGATGAAGTGACCAAGCGCGAATTTGTGCGCACCTTTGATGCGGTGGACAAGCAATTTCGTGAGACATTTGTCCGTTTATTCGGCGGCGGTTCGGCCCGCCTCGCTTTGACCGACCCTGAAAACCTGGTGGACACGGGTATAGAAATCGAAGCGCGTTTACCTGGCAGGCGCGAACAAGGCTTGGCCTTGCTCTCTGGCGGTGAAAGAAGTTTGACCGCGATTGCGCTGGTCTTTGCTTTGCTCAAAGTTTCGCCCACCCCCGTCTGCGTGATGGATGAAGTGGATGCGATGCTCGACGAAGCCAACGTGGGCCGCTTCCGCGACCTGCTGGTGGACTTGAGCAAGGATACGCAGTTCATCATCATCACCCACAACCGCAACACCGTCCAAGCCGCGGATGTGATCTACGGTGTGACGATGGGACGTGACTCGGCGAGTCAGATCATTAGTTTGAGGTTGGATCAGGTTACGGATGATATGTTGAAAAGGGGATGAAAGAGCAAGGATGAAATGTGAAGGATGAAGGATGAAGGATGAAAAAGTGCCCGCCTCAAAATGAGACGGGCACTTTTTTTGTTACGAAGGGCTTGAATAAGATTTCAGAATGATTTTTTCATTCATCCTTCATCCTTCTGCATTCATCATTGCTCTTACGGTTTCGGTGTTTCCGTTCCTTCGAGAGCTTTCAGAGCTTCAGCCTGTGCAGTCGACTGGGCGTTGGCGGCATCGGTGGCAATGGTGATGAAGTTAGGCTCGCTGGGAATGTGGGTCTGCCAAATGTCGAAGATTTCCACGCCAAATTCTTCACGGGCGGCGGTGAGCCAGTCTAAGAAGGCGGTATCTTTAGCCGCCTGGAGTTGTTCGGGGCTGTACGCGCGATCCATGAGCTGGATAATGTGATAACCAAAGCTGCTTTGTACAGGCGCGTCGGTGAAATCCCCCGGGGTTTTCAGGGCATAGGCCGCAACTTCAAATTCAGGGACCATTGCGCCTCTTCCAAACCAGCCGAGATCGCCGCCTGCTTCTCCGGAACCAGTATCCGTTGAAAATTCGGTGGCGAGCGCCGCAAAATCTTCGCCGCTCTTCAAGCGTTCGATGAGTCCGCTGGCTGTCTCAAAATCGTCCACAAGGATATGGCGTGCCCGAACCTGTTCTTCCTCGGTGTCGGAAGGCAGGGCGTCTGCGCCGATCACTTCCCTGAGTTTCTTTTCGAGAATCTGCGCCTCGAAGAACTCGCGATAGATATTTTCTTCAAAGCCGAGATTTATCATTCTATCGTTCGCGTCTGAAACCTGTTTCTCAAAACCTTCGAGAGTGTAGGGGGTTGCTGTCGGCGTCGCTGTGGATGTGGGTCCTGTGGTTGGGGTAAGGGTGGGTTCAACCGTTGCGGTTGGGGTCAGCGAAGCAGTAGCCGAAGGTTCGGCGGCTGGTGTGCCATCTGTTGGGGTTTCGTCAACGGCCTGGATGGTGGCTGTGATAGTTGCGGTCACAGGTTCGAGGGTCGGCGTAAATTGGAGGGTGGCCGTGGGGCCTGGGGTGAATGTAGCGGCTCCCACATCAGCGGGGTTGTTTGTCAAAACAGCTTCCGTTGGTGCGGTCGTCGGCGTTGGCGTGCCGCCCGGGAAGTACTCGAAGGCGGCTTCCAGTTCCGCTTTGATCTCTTCCTCGCTTGCAGTAATACCGCGTTTCGTGGCTTCCTGGCGGATCAACTCTTCGGTAATCATTCGTTCCAGCACGGTATTGCCAAGAGTCGCGGGATCATCCAAATTGGATTGGATTTGCTGTAACTGCGCGTCCACGTTCATCCCGAACTGCTGGTATTGCGAATACAGACTGTACTGGCTCAATAACTGCTGGCGTTGCAGGCGCACACGCGGCTCGAAATCCCTGACGAGAATCTCCACCCCGCCAACTTTTGCCACCGGGCGCAGGGACTGGAAATAATTTATGTCCAGCCAGCCGTATACCAACAGCAAAACCACTACGGCCAGAATGCCGAAGAAGGTATACAGAATGAGACGTCCCTGTTGCTGTTCGCGCTGGAGGCGGGCAACATGTTTCTTGTGTAAAACAGGCTTCTTGCCCTGTTCATTAGGCATGGTTATACTCCTTTATGAAATTTATAGCGTGTTTAACTCGCCTCAATAAGTAGGGTTGCCTGCTGGCAAGGCGAGTCATTAACTCACCTTAATCACCTGCGCTTCGACTACGAGCGGGAAACACCACCCGCGCTCCGTTCAGCGCGAACTTCGTCCTCCCGAAGTCGAAGGACATGCTGTGGAGCATACTTGTACTGAATAAAAGGTGAGTCATTAACATAAATGCAGGGCATGGAATTGTGTCCCATGCCCTGCGAAAATCTATTGGCAATCAGGAACGGTTATCGTCCAATGCCCTGCCGCTGAAGGGCAGAAGCGCCACGTGGCGCGACTGCTTGACAGCCGCCGCCACCACACGCTGGTGCTTGGCACACGCACCGGTCTGGCGGCGCGGGCGGATCTTGCCATCTTCAGTTATGTATTTGCGAAGCAAGTCAACTTTCTTATAATCAATGACCAGTTGCTTGTCCGCGCAAAACTGACAAAATTTAGGCTTTGCGAAAAACTTGCGGTCACCGCCGCCTTCGCCGCCAGAGAAATTGCGCTCATTGCGTTCGTCACTCATGGGTTACTCCAAACTTACTTGTGTCACAACTGCCTTCTAAAGAAAGCGGTCACAACTAGAACGGAAATTCATCCTCCGCCGCACCCACTGTCGGGTCGGCGGAAGCGTTGTCCACTTCCTGTGCATGGTTATTCGAATCGCGTCGGTCGCCCAGCATCATCATCTCACTGGAAACAATCTCCACACTGGTATGTTTCATGCCTTCTTTATCGTCCCAGCGGCGGGTTTGCAGGCGTCCTTCAATGTAAACCTGCTGTCCCTTTACGAGATACTGCTTGCAAATTTCAGCGAGATTACCCCAGGCCACCACATTGAACCACTCGGTCTCGTTGTGGCGCTCACCGTCCGCGCTGTTCCACGAACGGCTGACCGCCACCGAAAACGTGGTGACAGGTTTGCCGGAAGGGGTGTAGCGCATCTCGGGGTCTTTCCCAAGATGCCCAATGATCTGAACTTTATTAAGACCTCGGCTCATATCGATCTCCTTGGTAAATTACCGGGCAATTCTAAAAACTAACCAACAACAGAAAGCATATGACGCATGATCGATTCCTGGTAACGCAGGTTGCGTTCCAGGCCGAACGTAGCGGCGGGCTCCATGGTCACGTTCAAAAGAACATACTGACCTTCACGGTGCTTTTCGATAATGTAAGCCAGCTTGCGGCGTCCCCACACCTCGGCCTTATCCACACTGCCGCCTGATTCGCTGATCCAACCTTTCACCTTGTCGAGCACGCCGTTAAAAGCAGTCTCGTCCAGGTCGGGCTGGATGATGCACATCAATTCATAATTACGCATTGGGAAATCCTCCTTTCCATGGGTTTGATCCTGTCCAGGCCGTGGGCCTGTCGGGAACGGAAAGGCACGTGTATTAAGACGTACCTATTTAATTAGCGGGCGAAGTTTACCACAAAACCTTTTCATTTGGATGAAGCACATCGCCTCATCTTTAACGGAAGGCTGGTCCCGTCCGAAGAGCATTTAACTCACCTTGCGCGATTTTTCATCCTGTCCGGGATAGAGTCCGAAAGACATATCAAGTAAAATCCTGCTTATGCCCAAACCCTATCTCGTCCCGTTGACTGAAATCCGCCGCGAGCAGATCGTTGTCAACTCGCGCTTCATTGCCACGCTCGCGCCTGCCTTTTCCATAGACGAAGCGCGGGCATTCATGGCGCGGGTCAAAAAAGAATTTGCGGACGCGAGTCATAATGTGCCCGTCTATGTTATCGGCGGCGGGAATACTGTGACGGAATATTTTTCGGATGACGGCGAGCCAGGCGGCACTTCGGGAAAGCCTGCGTTAGCCGTCCTGCGCGGCAGTGGACTCGGCGATACCGTTCTCGTCATCACCCGCTATTTCGGCGGGACTTTGCTCGGCACGGGCGGGCTGGTGAAAGCGTATACCGAGTCGGCCCAGGCGGTTGTCAACGCAGTGGGGCGCGGGCGGAGAGTCTCCGTCCACTTGGCGTTGCTGGCAATCCCGTACAATCTGTTGGAGCGTGTGCGGCTGGCAGTGGCGCGCCAGCGTGGGGAAATTCTGGGGGAGGATTTTGCAGGAGACATTACCCTTACGATTCGTTTGTCAGTGGATATGTTCGAGGCGTTTCAAAAGGATTTACGTGAGTTATCTGCAGGCAGGCTACAGGCGGAAATTGTTGAAACCAGCGAGATGGTTATGCCAATTTGACGCAGAGCTTCGCTTCCAGTTTCTTCACAATTACCCCACAATTCCCGTGTGGACAAGCCAGTAAAATTGCGAACATAAAATTTCAAGGAGAAAAAGTATGTCAAATGAAACAGCGCAGAATACCTCGAATCAAGCCATATCCAAACTGTGGGTGGATATCCTGATTTTTGCTGTATTTTTAATCACGATGGAGCCACGCCTAAGTCGTTTGCCTGTCCATGAATGGTTGAGTCTTTCCATGATCTTTGGAATGATCGTTCACCTGCTTATCAACTGGGACTGGGTCGCGCAGGTCTCACAGCGTTTTCTGGGCAGATTGGGCGGACAAACCCGCATCAACTATATTTTGAACTGGCTGTTCTTTATTGACGGAACCCTCATTATAGTTTCCGGGGTCATGATTTCTGAGGTAGCCATGCCAGCGCTGGGACTGGATTTAAGCATTGGCCGAGGCTGGGGTGAACTGCACGAACTATCCACAAACCTGGCTTTGATTCTGCTTGGCTTGCACACTGCCCTGCATTGGAGTTGGATCGTGAACACGGTCAATCGCTACATGATTCAGCCGGCCTTGAGGATATTTCTCCCTGAAAACAAGAAGGACGGTGTTGCATGAAAGCTCTGATACGATCGTTTTTCATCCTGTTGGTGTTTGTATTCCTGGGGGCATTGATGGTTGTCTCTGACACTGCCGCGTCTGGAGTTGCTGTATCTCTGGGGTTGATTCACGCCCCGAGAATTGAGCGTCAGCCTCCGCCTGAAAATGCTCAACAAATCAGGGAGAGTAACCAGCACGAGAAGCCCAGCCTGCCTTACCTCATGGGGCGTTGGGTTCTTAGCACAGGCAAAAGTGTATTTGTGATATCGATCCTGGTTGTTCTTATCGTCTTCCCAAAGAGCGTAGCTAAAAAAATCAGAAAAACCACAACAACTTGAGCGGGGGTAATTCTGTAAACTCTGTTCTTTTCAGTGACTCCACTGCAAAAAGGTCTTTCGCTTTTGAACTTCCTTCGTGAACTCACCTGCACTGCATCCGCAGCGCGGTGCAAGTGTCGTGCCCTTCGTGGTTAAAAAAGGTTTTTTCAGTGAAGTCTTCCGTTAAATCCGCGTACAAAAATGATTCCCAATGAGCCTTTTACGGCTTTCTCAAAGTAGCTTGACCATTTTACAAGTTTATGGCAAAGGCTTAACGCGAATTACGCAAACTGGGTGAATTTCGCGAAAATAAAGAAAAATTCGCGCCATTCGTTTCATTCGCGCCATTCGCGTTAAAGATTTTCAGACTTTGAGAAAGCCGTAATGAGCCTTTTTATTGATGTTGATTAGCCCTGTGGAACGGTATATAATAAACGAATTATTTATCAGGCATTCGAGCGGTTAACGGTTAATTTCAGTAAATTACAAATTGAGCGGAATGCAGACTTGGTCTGCATTTTTTGCAGGGGCAAAGCGGACTGAAGTCCGTGCTTCGGAGCAAATTCGAGATTTACTGAAATCAAATAGAGGAGAGCGTATGGATCAACCTACCTGGATCGGTCGGACGTTAAGCGGGCGTTACAAGATCGACGCCCTGCTCGGGCAGGGCGGCATGTCGGCTGTCTACAAGGCCACCGACCCGAACCTGAAACGCGCGGTTGCCGTCAAACTGATCCACTCCCATCTTTCGTCCGACCCTGCCTTTGTTCTTCGTTTCGAGAGTGAAGCCTCTGCGGTAGCCAGCCTTCGCCATCAGAACATTGTGCAGGTTTATGATTTTAATAACGATAACGGGGTCTATTACATGGTGCTGGAGTTCATCCCAGGCGAGACGCTTCAAGACCGCATGAAGCGCCTGGTGGTTGATAACCGTCAATTAGCCCTCGATGATGTTTTGAAATTTACCGCCAATATCAGCGACGCAATGGGATACGCCCATCAGCGCGGTATGGTCCATCGTGACATCAAACCTGCCAACATCATGCTGGATGTGCAGGGACAGGCCATCCTGATGGACTTTGGGATCGTGAAAATTCTCGGCGGAGACAGCCACACGACCACCGGCGCAGTGGTTGGCACGGCGCGCTACATGTCACCTGAAATCATTCGCGGGGAATCTGCCGATCATCGCTCTGATATTTATTCGCTGGGCGTCACGTTGTACGAGATGCTGAGCGGGCGCCCGCCGTTCATGTCTGACTCTGCCATGACCCTGATGATGATGCACTTGAACGACCCCGTGCCCAATGTGCGTGATTTCAGGTCGGATGTTCACCCGCAGATCGTCGCCATTCTCGAGAAGTGCCTCGCAAAAAATCGGGATGACCGCTATTCATCCGCCGCTGAACTTTCGGCGGATTTAAGACGCGCGCTTGCGTATCTTGGCGGGCAGTCCACTTATATTCAGGTAAAGAAAGAGTCCCAGCCTGCCGACCAGCCCAGGGCGGAGTCTGATGCGGCGGCTCTTTCCCCGCTGACGCCTGCTTCCGTCAACGTGACATCCTCTTCGCCCCAGCCTTCATCGCCCAATACTTCCGCAGTGTATTCCGCTCCACGCAAATCTTCGGGTTCATCCAAATTGTTTTGGGTGTTTGGCGCTGGGTTTATCGCGGTTGCATGTTTCGCGGTTTTGTTCTTCCTCGGAAGCGTGTTGTTTAACCGCCCAGTCGCCGAGCCGACCAGCGCGCCGACGCACACCGCTGAATTGAGCACGGAGGTGGTAGCTACTGAAACGCTTTCGATCACCGAGGCGCCTTTTGAAATTCCCACCCCGCATGTAACGGCAACCCCCGCAGGGCCGTATGTCGTCATCACGGGCATTCGGGTTGACAATAATTTTTACGCCGTGGATTACGAAGTGCATAACTTTGCCGGAGACTCACCCCTGCATGTTCACATGTTTTTTAATACTGTCGCGCCTGAACAGGCAGGCTCGCCAGGTTCCGGCCCGTGGAAGTTGACCTGGGGCGTTTATGGCGACCCGCCTTTCACGCAATATGGAATTGCGAACCGCCCCGCAAACGCCACACAGATGTGTTCGCTGGCGGCGAATAGTAATCACTCGGTAATTTTAGGAACTGGCAATTGTGTGGACCTGCCGTAAGCCGACTTGTTCATTTTATGGTGTGAAGAGCTTTCTTGAGATTTAACTCAAAGTCGCAGAGTCGCACATCGTCCCGTTGTTTTTCGGGAAAGAAAAAAACATTAAATCTTAGCGTCTTGGCGACTTTGCGTTAAAATCTTCAATCATTGAAAAAGGAGTACATCTTATGACTCTCATGGAACAGATTGAAAAACAAATCCGCCAACTCCCGCCTGAAAGCCAGCGTGAGGTCTTGGATTTCGCCACCTTCCTGCAATTGCGGACGCATTCCGCACCGCCTGTTTCTGTCGAGGAGGAACGTGGAAGGCGCATCAAAGCCGCTTTTCTAAAACTGGCTGAGTTGAAGGTCTTTGCTGATATCAAAGATCCTGTCGAGTGGCAGAGACAGATTCGCAAAGACAGACCGCTCCCAGGCCGTGAAGTATGATTCTTGCAGACAGTAATCTCATTATTTATGCGGCGTCTGGAAATTACCCCAGCCTGTTGGACTGGTTTGCAGAAAACCAACCTGTCGCTTCGGCGGTGAGCCTGGTGGAAGCGCTGGGATATTACAAGCTTACCGCAACGGAAAAGGCCGCACTTGAAGCCCTGTTTGCCGAATTAACCGTACTTTACCCAACTGTTGAAGTATTCCAAATTGCAGTTGACCTGAGGCAGCAGCGTTCTGTTTCTGTTGGCGACGCCCTGATCGCCGCAACTGCGCTTCATCACAACCTGACCCTTGCCACGCATAACGCCAAAGATTTTGAATGGATTACATCCCTGTCTTTGGTGGATCCTCTTGCTGAATAACTGATGTTGCGCAGTTTATTTACTCATCTTACGCAGTCGATAATCCCGAAGGGAAGGCAGGATTATAGAAAATGGCGCGAAAGAATCCAAATCCCGAAGGGGTGATATTGATTTTACAAACGATGACACCCCTTCGGGGTTGAATTCGCTGTATTCCAAAAACTATAATCATTTGACCCCTTCGGGGTCATCAGGCCTTTTGCGTAATATCAGTAAATAACTCATGTAGGCCGTATTGTTTTGGGGATGGAGCTGAGCTGCATATTAAGACCTCGGAGATTTTCAAAATCTCCGAGGTCTATTTCTTCAATTAACAACAAGTTCTTTGAAACGAGAGTCGCTGTGGAGGTTTTCAAGGATTTCGTCTTTATCGAAATTTTACAACTTCTTCACGATTCGTTCGCAATTCATCCACCTGAAAGACGGGTAAATCCATAGAATAAGCGACAGTCAGCCTCGTGAAGCGGCTGGCTGTCACTTTGAATATTGGAGAAAAAATGTCGAGCTCAAATCGTACAAAATTACTTTTGGATATTGGAACCTTTCTGGCTTTCCTCGTTGCGATGGATCCGCGTTTCAGCGGGATTGCAATTCATGAATGGCTGACCATTGCGCTGGCGGCGACGATCATCGTCCACCTGCTGTTGAATTGGGGATGGATCGTGAACGTCACCAAACGCCTATTTGTCAAGTCTACAAATGGGGCGCGGGTGAATTATGTGTTGAACTGGCTGTTGTTCGTGGATGGCATCCTCCTCATGCTTTCGGGCATCATGATTTCAGAGGCGGTTGTGCCAACGCTGGGGCTGACCCTGCCGACGAATTTTACATGGCTCGGTTTGCATGAGGTGTCTGCGAATTTGTCCCTGCTTATCATGGGTTTGCACATTGCCCTGCATTGGAATTGGATCGTAACCACGGCCAGGCGTGTTTTCCTGGGAGGCAGGCCTGTAAAACCGATTGCCCTGGGTCTGGAGAATGAGGCGTAACTATGAAAACGTTATTTCAGATTTTTGTAATTCTGGCAGTCGCCACCCTGATTGGCGGGTTGATGTTCGCGAGTGTGAATGCCTCCAGCCCTGCCCTTGCTGATGGACAAGACACCGTCAGTGTGGAGCAGGTCAACCCCGAAACAGACGGGGATGCCTTCCGTCCTGAAAGTGAGGACAGGGATGAGGGCGGGATATCTGGGTTTCCCGCGGGAGTGATCAAGGCGCTGGTTCTTATGTCTATTTCGGGGGGCGTCTATTCCGCTGTTGCAAATGCAGGGAAAAAAGCAAAGAGAACGGTTTCAGCATAAACAGGAAGAGAAAGCAAAAAACAAAAGACGCGCCTGATGTACGGGCGCGTCTTTCGTTTTCTTCGGTTCTTTGGAGTCTGGTGGGGTTGACCTCGTTTTACCACTGAGATCACGGAGTTCACAGAGAAAAACCTCTCAGAGACTGTTTCTTAACTCTTTTTTGGGACACGGACAGCACGGAGTAGACAGAAATGTACGGAAGAAACGTAACTACCTCAGGCACTTTGCTCCGCCGTGGGCTAAAGCCCGCGGCTATGTTTACGAAGTCGCCTAAAGGCGACTAGCCCGCTTTGCGAAGCACCCTGTGGGTTAGTGGACTTTGTAACATAGCCTGGATGTTTACATCCAGGCGGGCAGGGAACGCGCAGGTGCTTGCCTGAGCAGTTACAAAAAGCCGCTCTTTTCCGTGAATTCCGTGTACAAAAAGAAGGGCAATTTGCTACCGTACATTTTCCTCGTAAAAAACCCTAAAGGTCTTTCTTGCCAATCAGGAATTTGCGAAGGGAATGAAGACCTTTAGGGTTTGCGTGTACGGTAGAGAAAGGGCAATAAGACTTAAGAAACGCGCCCTAAGAATCTCCGTGTTCTCAGTGCGCTCTGTGGTAAGACCGGGTTTCACCCCACTAATCCCAAAGAGCCTCTTTTTCTTTCTTCTTTCATTCGGCTGGCAATTCGATCACCACCCGCAAGCCTTTGCCTTTTTCGCTCTCTGCCCAAATTCGTCCCTTGTGCATTTCAACGATGGATTTGGCGATGGCCAGCCCCAGCCCCGAGCCGCCATCGTCGCGGGTGCGGGATTGGTCGGCGCGATAGAAACGGTCGAAGAGGTGGGCGGCTTCTTCGGGGGTGACGCCTTCGCCGCTATCTTTAACGGAGAGCTGGATTCTGTCTTCGATGAGGCTGGCCGCCAGGGTGACTTGTCCGCCGGCGGGGGTGTAGCGAGTGGCGTTGTCCAGAATATTGTTGAGGACTTGCGTGAAGCGGCCGGGGTCGAGATTCGCTTTCACGCGAAGCGTACCGGGAGCAGGTTCGAGATTAAGGGTGATGCGTTTTTGATTGAACAGGGTCAGGTAATGGGTGTGGATGTCGCTGATTAAGTCGTTGATGTTCACGGGTTGGAAATCCACCGAGAGTTCGCCCGCATCGGCAAGCGAGAGGGTGCGCAAATCGTTGACGAGTTTTTCGAGGCGTTCGGCTTCTTCGCGGATGATCTCGAAGTTTTCGCGGGTGGGTTCGAGCACGCCGTCATGTACGCCCTCGGCGTGGCCGATGATGAGGCTGAGCGGGGTGCGAAGTTCGTGGGCGATGTCGGCGGTCATTTGTTTGCGGAGGTTGAAGGAGCGCGAGAGATCGCCGCTCATTGTGTTGAAGGACTCGGCCAGTTCGCCGATCTCATCGCGCGAGCGGACGTTTACCTGTTGATGCAGATTTCCGCCAGCCATGGCGCGCGTGGCTTTGGTGAGTTCGCGAATGGGGCGCGTGATACTGCGCGAAAGGATGATGGCGAGGACGAGCGCAAGCGCGATTGTGCCAGCCGCGCTGAGAAAAATGGAGCCGTTCAGGCGGCGCAGGAATTCATCTTCCATTGGGTTTTGGCCGGGCGCAATGGCAAGCAGTAAAAAGCCGACGGTTTCATTGTCAACTTGAATGGGGGTGGAGTGACCCAGCGACTCGGCGCTGAGGAGTTCGCCAAGTTGATGGTCGGGGCCTGCCACGAGGATATTTCCATTTGGGTCGGCGATGGAAAAGAAGGGGGGATGTTTGTCTTCGTTGTGCCTGACGAATTCACGCCCGAATCGTTCGAATTCATTTTCCACGCCATCCCAGGTTTGACGTTCCTGGTAATACCGCGCGAGGTCTTCGGCAAGCTCGGCTTTGTAACGCTGGCTGATGAAGTTCTCGAATTCGCGGTTGGTGGCAATGCTGGTGAACAGCACAATGATGCCCGCGCTGACGAGGCTTACCAAAAGAAACGCGAGAATCAATTTTGCGGTCAGTTTCACTTTTGGCCTTTTTGTAAACGGTAGCCCACCCCGTAGATGGTTTCGATGTAATGCGGCTTGCGCGGGTCGGCTTCGATCTTTGCGCGCAGGTTTTTGATGTGCGTGTCGATGGTGCGTTCGTAGCCTTCGTAGCGCACACCCTGAATGACATCCAACAGGTCGAGCCGTGAAAAAACGCGGCCGGGCGCGCTCATCAATGCGGCCAGCAAATCGAATTCAGAGGGGGTCAGGTCAACCGAGCGCGCGCCCGCAAACACTTCGCGGCTGTCGCGATCGAGGGTGATGTCTGAAACTTTTAGCGTTTTACCTTTGGGCTCGTTTTTCCCTGCGCGCCTCAGCACATTGCGCACACGCGCCATCAACTCACGCGGCTTGAATGGCTTGGTCACGTAATCATCCGCGCCGAGTTCCAGCCCGATGATCTTGTCATCATCCTCCACTTTGGCGGTGAGCATGATAATGGGCGTGTCTTTTTCGGCGCGGTGTGCGCGCATGAATTCATACCCGTTCATTTCGGGCATCATAATATCGAGGATGATCAGGTCGGGGGTTTCTTTTTCGGCAACGGCGAGCGCGTCTTTTCCATTGTAGGCCGCGAGCGCGCGGTAGCCTTCCTGCGTCAGATAACTCTGCACAAGCGAGACAAGTCTTTTTTCATCGTCGACGATTAGGATGGTCTGTGGCATGTTTGGATTATCTCATAAGGTTGTGAAGAAATCATGTGGATTAAAGTGCGCCCGCCTCAACCGAGACGGGCGCTTGATTCTGCTCGAAAGAGCTTTTCCTACTCTGTTTCTTTTTCCTCGTCACCAGCCGCCGCTTCGGACGGTTGTTCGGTTACTGACGCAGGGCTTTCACTTGCGTTGGCCTTCACCAACTTCCAGCCGCTGTTCCGGACGAGTTTGTATCCCAGCCAGGCCAGCGCGCCCAACACCACGAGGCGGATGAGTCCGAAGATGGGCGAGAACCCGCCGCGATCTCTGCCGCGTCCGCGATCAAACCCGTGGGACGAGTTGCCGCGTTCCATGCGGTTGAAGTCGCCGTCGAAGCCGTGACCTTGGGCGAAGGAAGGCGAATGGGCCGACTGACCATCTGTCAGTTTGGCGAAGGATGCGCTTTGCGTCACACCCATGCGGAAGCCAAATCCGCCAACTGCGGCGAGGACAATCAGCGTGAGCAAAATGCCCAGCGTGTACGTTAACCATTTTTTGCTTTTCATTGTTTTCTCCAGTAATTTTTTGATGTGGTTCATAAAGCCATGCTTTATTGATTGTATTATCCCGCTGGAGAATTACAAGACGGTGAAGGAATTGTGTGAAACTTGTGGGGGCGATCCTTTCTTGTAAGACTGGTACACAGTTAAGCCTTGTCGGGTCGCGCTCGTAAAATCAATATCATCCCTTCGGGATTTGGAATTCTTTCATGCAATTTTCTATAATCCTGCCATCCCTTCGAGATTGAACTGCGTAAGGTCAGTAAGGACGCCGAGTTGTGGAACGGTGTATTTTCTGGCGGCGATGCGGGGCGTCCCTGCGAAGTAGTATTTCGTGACTGTACCATTTGTCAGTTCGTAATGAGCGCCGACGAAGGTGGTGGTGATGCCTTGCCCAGAGCCTGTCGAAGGGTATTCTGTGGCTTTGACTCGCCTTCCATCCCCGTCATAGACGAAGATGGTGATGGGGAGTGGGTGGGTAAAGGTGGTGTGTAATACAATGCAATCAGTGCAGCTCTTCTAAAATTCTATACATAAACAAACTTAGCCACATCTGAACTGTTTCTTTCTTTACTTTCGTGGGCGCAGTAATTTCCAGGTGAATAGATATTTCCTTTAAATTTAACAGTGATATACATGTTGTATCATCTCCCATATCAATACATTGAGTAGCATCGCTATTTTCCACTGGCAAATCAAAGGATGGGAATACTTGCCCGTTGGTTCTGAATTTTATATTTTCAGAGGAGATTTGAGGCGCCGCCTCCTGATAGCGAGAAAGTATTTGCCATATTGTTACAGGAATATCTTTATTTTTGTAATATGCAGTAATATGAAGAATAGATTCTTCTAACAAACCATGAGTATTATCTACGGAGCTATTATTAACTTGTTTTAATTGCGCAGAATACCAGTGCCATTCTGGTGAAAAATCTTCAACAGTTAACATAGCTGGAAGCAACTGCGAGTTCTTATTTTCAATTCTTACTATGCTATAAATTTGCTCTTGTTGAGGTTGCACTGAACAACCAATTAAGAAAGAACATAGCAACATTAAGAGAAGTGCGTGTGGAATATTTATTTTTTTCATAAAAACCTTTTATTTGAGTACATCATTAAGAGTGTTTATTGTGTATGAAAAATAAAATTCATACATGGCAATTATTTGACTGTGACCTGTGCTGTTCTCATGTATACTTACAGCATACCTGCCATTATCTAAACCATCTTTGTCAGCAAGTTGTGTAGTAAAAACCACATCAAATTCACCATTTCTATTGCTCTCAAAATAGAAATCTTCTACAGCTATTGTAAACACACGAGATGGTCTTTCTACTAATTCTGTAGCTGTGCCAGTGCCATTTGGTATTTTCGGTGATAAGTCAAAAACCATATCGAAAAGAAATTCAAATAATGGTGTTCTTCTAGACAAATTACTAATCCATTTATCCACATTTTCACCAGATATGTTGCTGTATGTATATTGAATAGAATTGTAAAACCAATTCCCGTCATAATCTTGTGTTAGAAACAACTCATCTCCAATGCGAATCTCTTCGCCCTCTGGAACTTCCTCAACAACTCCCTTTGGTTTGCCCCCTTTCCCATTGCCATGTACTACATCAGTCCCATTCGCGTTTTTACAATTTATTTCATAACATGCGCCTTCACCATACTTGGGTTCATGCCCGCTCGGGTCTGTGTAATTAACTGGCGAGTTATTGACATACGCATAGCGATCATACCCCTGCACCCCGCCAGGGACAATGGTGTCAGCGGAGGTGAAGCGTCCTAACGCGGGATCGTACATCCTTGCGCCGTAATGCATTAGGCCGAATCCCTCACTCGCGGGGGTGGACGGGTCGTCCATGTGGGAGTACTGTCCCGTGAAGGTGTATCTGGTCAACGCGTAGGCGGGACTTGTATTCGCTGGAGCGTTTGTCCACGCATATCTCACTTCCCCCCAGGGCTTGTATCTCATCTCAGAGACTTTCACTCCAGCAGTGTCCGTGCTGATGCTGGTGGAGCCGAGATGATCGCTCAAGAAATACTCCACTTTCATGATTTCAGGGGTGGTGTATTTACCCATGGCAATGCGGGACGTCCCTGCGAAGTAGTATTTCGTGACTGTGCCATTTGTCAGTTCGTAATGAGCGCCGACGAAGGTTGTGGTTATGCCTTGCCCTGAGCCTGTCGAAGGGTATTCTGTGGACTTGACTCGTCTGCCGTCCCCGTCATAGACGAAGGATGCGATGATTGCAGTACCCTTCTTCACTTCCACGAGGCGGTTTGAAGATTTTTTTCAAATTTAGGGAGAAAAAATTATCCATACATAAAAACCTAACTGCGAACCGACAGTACATAAGCGTATCTATATTGCATGAAATTACCGACAGTACATCGTATAGATTTTCGAGTTACGAAATACGCAATTTGAACGTGATGGATTTTATCAAACGTCCATTACAATAGACCTTAAGC
>JACRLB010000034.1 GCA_016235445.1 Chloroflexota bacterium
ACGGCTTAAGGTCTATTGTAATGGACGTTTGATAAAATCCATCACGTTCAAATTGCGTATTTCGTAACTCGAAAATCTATACGATGTACTGTCGGTAATTTCATGCAATATAGATACGCTTATGTACTGTCGGTTCGCAGCTAATGCTCTTCTCGCTACGCTAGGCGAAGCGCGGAGTAAACACAGTGGCGTTATCAGTGTTTTTCGCCAGCGATTTATCAAAACTGGCGAACTGCCTGCCCCGTTGAGCGAAATTTACGAGGATTTGATAAATTCGCGGCAACGCGGCGATTACGATTTGAACACTCACATTGACCCTGAAACAGCGGCGGAACTTCTTCAAAAAGCCCGTCAATTTGTTGATGAGGTGGAACAATGGCTGCAACGAAATCACTGGCTTTAGAACAGGTTACAAAAAAAGAAGGCGAAGCGCTGGAAACATTCATCCAGCGCCTTCTGACGGAACTTGGGCAACAAGTCGTTCAGGTGATTCTCTTTGGTTCAAAGGCGCGAGGCAACAGCACATCAGACTCGGATGTTGATCTGCTTATTCTGGTAAAAAACGAAGACCGTCATCTGCAAAAAACGATCAGTAAAATTTCCTCCCAGGTGGACCTGGACTACGATGTTCTCCTAAACACCCTCTTGATCGCCGACAAACGCTGGAAGCAAATGTCAGCGGAAAGATTTTCCCTGTGCCGAAATGTAGAGCGGGACGGGATCAATTTGTTCAGTTACTCGTAACACAGAATTTATTCTGCCCTTGGGGGTTGCGAGTTAAATCTCACCTTGCTTTTCCACTACCAACTCTCACCATGCTTAAACTCCCCGGCCTCATTGACCCCCATGTCCATTTGCGCGAACCTGGCGCAACACATAAAGAAGATTTCGATTCCGGCACATCCGCGGCGCTGGCCGGCGGATTCACGACCGTGCTGTCCATGCCCAATACAAAACCACCGATTTTTGATAAATCAACACTCGCTCTTGCGCTAGACGCTGCGAAACGAAAAGCGCACTGTGACTATGGACAATACATCGGCGCAGGCCCGGATAACGCGGAAACTGCCGCTTCGCTCTCAGGGACAACTGCCGGGCTAAAGATGTACCTTGATTCCACCTTCGGGGAGCTCCGCCTCGATGACATGTCGCTCTGGATGCCGCATTTCGAGAAGTACCCGCGCAACCAGCCCATCGTGGCACATTCCGAGAGCCGAACCATGGCCGCCGCTATTTTGTTTGCGGCGATATATGACCGTCCCATTCATATTGCGCATGTATCCTTGAAAGAAGAAATTCTCATCATCAAAGCCGCAAAGGAACGCGGCATCAAAGTGACCTGTGAAGTTGCCCCGCATCATTTATTTTTACATAAAGGAGACCTGTCAGGTCTAACACCGGGTAGAGGCGAAGTCCGTCCGCGCTTGGCAACAAAAGAAGATGTGGATAGCCTGTGGGCAAATATGGATGTTATCGACTGTTTCGCCACCGACCACGCCCCGCACACCCTCGCAGAAAAAGATTCGGACAATCCGCCGCCTGGGTTCCCCGGCCTCGAGACTGCCTTGCCCCTGCTATTAACCGCCGTTTCCGAATCCCGACTCACGATTCCCGATCTCATCACAAAAATGCACACCAACCCGCGCAAAATCTTCAACCTGCCCGAACAACCTGAAACCTGGGTCGAAGTGGACGAGAATGCCCGTTATGAAATCAAAGCCTCCGAGCAATTCACCCGCTGTGGCTGGACTCCGTTTGAGGGGTGGAAGGTGAAGGGTAAGGTAATCCGCGTTGTGCTTCGCGGTGTTGAAGCCTTCAAGAATGGGAAGAACCTTGTCCAGCCGGGGTTCGGAAGAAATGTGAGGGGATAAACTCATGGAAAACTTCAGCGAAGTAAAACTGGAAATCTTCGTCCCGCAGGAATATGCGCTAAAGATACGCGACGAACTTGCAAAGATCGGCGTGGGGAAAATCGGAAATTACGATCATTGCGTGGCAATCTATCCTGTGCAGGGATATTACCGTCCGCTGGAGGGGGCAAATCCATTTGAAGGGGAGATTGGCAAGATTAGCGAGGGAATCGAATACAAGATCGAAGTCAATTGCAGGCCGGAATTGGTAAACGAGGCGATCAAAGTAATCAAAAGCATTCATCCATACGAGGAAGCTATGATCAATATTTTCCCGCTGGCAAATCATCTGTTCAATAAATGACTCATCTTACGCAATTTCTCTCCCTCATCCCCAACCCTTCCCCCGAAGGGGAAGGGAGTCCCCTCTCCCTTCGGGACATCGTGCCCGTAGGGTAGAGGGCTAGGGTGAGGGCGCGTAAGAGAGTGTTTCTTAAATGCTTTTTACCACAGAGATCACAAAGATCACGGAGAAAAACCTTTAAAAAAACCTCTGTGGACTCCGTGTTCTCTGTGGTGAATGCTCTTTTCTTGCCCGCTATTCGGACTTAAGAAACACTCTCTAAGGTGAATGAGTAAATTAAACCCATGAAATCCTCCAACCTCCCATTCGTTTTACAAGCCCTAACCGCCGCCATATTCTTCGGCGCGAGCGCTCCTTTTGCAAAATTACTGCTTGGCGATATTTCACCCGTCTACCTTGCGGCCTTCCTTTACCTCGGCAGTGGGACGGGGATTTCGCTCTTGAAACTGGGGCAAAGGATAACCCGCCCCGCCCAACAGATGGAAGCAGGGATCAAAAAAGCAGATATCAAGTGGCTGGCGGGGGCGATTATCTCTGGCGGGGTGATGGCTCCCATCGTCTTGATGGTCAGCCTGCAAAACACGCCCGCTTCCACGGCTTCGTTGTTGTTGAATTTCGAAGGCGTGGGCACAACCTTGATCGCTTTGTTATTCTTCAAGGAGGCCATCAGCCGCAGGGCGTGGATGGCGATCCTCGTCATCACACTTGCCAGTATTTTCCTCTCCACCAATTTTTCCGAAGGATTCGGTCTTTCCATTGGAGCATTGGGAATTATTCTGGCTTGCGTGCTCTGGGGCTTGGACAATAACCTGACGCGCAACATCTCAGGCAAAGACCCGCTCGTCATCGTGGCGTGGAAGGGACTGGCCGCCGGCACATTCTCGTTCATTCTCGCCACCTTGCTTGGGAATTCCCTGCCATCCTTCACTTCCATTGCGCTGACTATGGGGCTGGGCTTCATCAGCTACGGGATGAGCACCATGTTATTCATTCTGTCCATGCGCGGGCTGGGCGCGGCGCGGACAAGCGCCCTGTTTGGCACGGCTCCACTGGCGGGGGTGTTGTTATCTATTTTAATTTTCAGCGATTCCCCGTCCATTTCGTATATTTTTGCAGGGATATTGATGATTGGCGGCGCGCTCCTGCTTATCAATGAGGATCACTCGCATTTGCATGTGCATACGCCCTTACTGCATGAGCACAGCCACAAACATGATGACCCCGCTCACAATCATGATTCGACCACGATAGGCGCACATTCCCACGAGCACGAGCATCCCGCAGAAGAGCATGAACACGATCACATGCCCGATATCCATCACAGGCATGAGCATGGGTCGAGATAAATGTAGAGCGAGAATGTAGAGCGAGATAGTATCTCGCTCTACATTTCCCATGATTGCTATCCGAAATACCCAATCCAAAGGCCACATTTGGGGGTACTTGTTTAGACAAGAAGTTTCAGCAGACCCAAAAACTGTGGATAAGTCCCCTAAAACTGTGGAAAACTCCCCTCCCCTGTGGACAATACCCATCCTTTTCGGAAAATTGGTCTGACAACTAAAAAATAGCCACCCCCATATATGGGGGGTGTTTTTCAAAAATCCCAATATATGGAAAACTCACTCCAGGCAAGTTTCAGGCGTCAATTTTGTGGGGAAGTTATCCAGAATCTTTCCACAGGGGAGCGAATTTTCAAAAAGGGCAACCAGCCTTAGGTTTGGTGGGAGGCGTTGTACTTCATCCCGTATATGGGGGTGAATCGCACTTATCCACATTATCCACAGCCCCTACTAATATTACTAAATCATTATCATACTTATATAATGCTTGAATCTATTAAGAGATTCCTGTACAATCCACATACAAGAAAGTTTGTCCCCACTTAGCCAACCTTGGGAGGTTGCCATGGATATTATCAAAGTTTCAGCCAACTCCCGTACCTCTGCAGTTGCCGGGGCTATCGCCGGAGTGATCCGCGAGCATAAACGGGCGGAAGTACAAGCCATTGGCGCTGGCGCAGTCAACCAGGCTGTCAAGGCGCTGGTGCTCGCCACCAGTTATCTCAAGAACGATGGGATCGATGTGGTGTGCGTCCCTGAGTTTGTGGATGTGGAAATCGAGGATAAAGTGCGCACGGCCATTAAGCTGGTGGTCGAGCCGCGAATCCCAAACCCGTAAAGAAGGCGGCAGTCCATTTCGAGACGGATTGCCGCTTTAACTTATAGACAAGTGAAGCAAGGGTGGCGTATAATCTTCGTGTGGATGTTTCCGCTTCGTGCCCCGCCCCTGGCTGGCTCCGTTGCGGAGGCAGAATCCACGCCTGATGCTTTTTTACCATTTCAGACCCATGCAAAAATGGAATAAGTTCCCTCGCGTTTTCCTGGTTGTATCCCTGCTGGTCGGTTTGTGCGCAGGGATATTCGTGCCGCGCATGGGGCAGGTGGAGGCGAGTACAAATTATTCTGGATCTATGCAAATTATTATTAATGAAATTGCATGGTCAGGAACAACTGCAAACGTAAATGCAGAGTGGATTGAACTTTATAACCCAAGTGGCGTGGACGTTAATTTGAATGGGTGGACATTAACTGCAACTGATGGAACCCCCAACATTACCTTAACTGGCACGATACTTGCCAATGGATACTATTTGTTGGAGCGCACTGCTGACACAACAGTGAATGATATTCCTGCTGACCAGATTTATACTGGTGCTCTTAATAATACAGTAGAAGTATTAGAGTTACGTGACGTTAGCGCTACTTTAATTGATACAGCAAATCAAGGTGGCGTAGCTTGGTTTGCCGGAAGCGTTACTGGTTTCGTAAGCATGGAAAGAAAAGGGGTTTCAAACGATTCTTCCTTTGCATGGGCAAGTAATGATGGGTCTATTATTAATGGACAGGATTCAGGCGGTAACCTAATTCAAGGAACACCGAAACAGCAGAATTCGGTATTTGCACTGCCTCCCCCCATCGAAATACTCATCAACGAAGTTGCCTGGGCAGGGACAGTTGCCTCTCCCAACGACGAGTGGATTGAATTACATAATCCCGGCATAAGTGACATTAATCTTCTCGACTGGCGTTTAGTTTCAGATGATGGCGACCCGGATATCATTTTCAACTCTTCAACTTGCACTCTGGGAGATTGTACAATCGCCGCTGGTGGATACTTCCTTCTTGAGCGCACGCATGATAATGTAGTTCAAGGAATTCCCGCCAACCTAATTTTTTCAGGGCAACTTTCTGACACAGGCGAAACGCTTACGCTGACAAAGGCAGACGCCACCATTGTTGATACCGCAAATAATGACGGCGGCGCATGGCCCGCAGGAATCACATCCCCTGCCAGCAGTATGGAGCGGGTTGGTGTAATCCCCGATGGAAACCTGGCTTGGACAACTTACGAAGGAGTAGGGACTGATCCATTATTTGTTACAGATGCCAGCGGCTTGAACCCCATCTACGGCACGCCCGGCAGTTCGAATGCCATGCTGAACATCACGCCTACCTTCACGCCATCCATCACCCCATCCCCTACAAATACATTAACTCCCTCCCGCACCCCCACCCGTACTTCCACCGTCACCCGCACCCCAACCAAAACCCCCACCTCCGCCGTTGTTCGGTCCGTCATCATCAACGAAATCGCCTGGGGCGGCACAGCCTCCGGCCTCAGCGACGATGAATGGATGGAACTCTACAACCCCGGCAACAAATCCATTAATCTAACCGGCTGGCGGCTCACCGCGGCAGACGGCACCCCAAACATCCTCCTCAGCGGCAGTATCGGCCCTGATGGCTATTTCCTCCTCGAACGCGGCGCCACCGCCACCGATAACACCACCGTAGCCAACATGGCCGCAAGCCAAATCTACACCGGAAACTCCCTCGAAAACGAAGGCGAAACCCTCACGTTATATGACGGCTCGAACCGCGTCATAGATACCGCCAATGTCAACGCCGGCCCCTGGCCCGCCGGAAGCACAACAAACTACGCCTCCATGGAGCGGACTGGAACCTCTGCTGAAAATGACGGCTCCTGGCATTCCAACACAGGCGTCAAACGCAATGGAACCACCGCAAACGGCGGGAACATTTTGGGAACCCCTAAAACTAGCAACTCCATCGCACTCACCCCAACCCCATCCCGTACGGCTACCAAAACCCGCACAATCACCCCAAGCCGCACTCCAAGCAGAACCCCCTCCGCCCCGCCCCCGCCCCCGCGCCCCTACATCAACGAAATCCTCCCCCGCCCCGGCTTCGACTGGAACCAGGACGGCAGGGTCGATGTCTACGACGAATTCATCGAAATCAAAAACGAAGGCCCCGTCGATTTCAACATGAAAGGCTGGAGGCTGATGACAATTAAAAACCCAAGCCCATATTCGCTTCCGGATGTTGTATTAAGACCCGGCCAACGAATGGTGTTTTACGCACTCCAAACCAAACTCCTCCTCAGCGATGGCGGCGACACCGTCCGCCTCATCCACCCCAACGGAAAAATCTACGACGAATACACCTACCCCATCGCAAGAGCCGAGGATCATTCCATCTGCCGCCTGCCCGATGGCACAGCATTGGACAAATGGTTCGACGACTGCACCCCCACCCCAAAATTCACCAACACCCGCACAGGCACCGTCCCATCCCTGCCAGGCGGAGAAGTCGAATCCCTTGTTTGCCAGCTCCCCGATACCCTCCCCGCCGATTTTCTCTTCGCCGAATGCCGCGGCTTCGGCGCCAACATCTGGGACGCTTATTTTTGGGACCAAACCGGCATCCCAGGTTCGCGGTACATTCCGCAAAACGCCAGTAAATGGGAAGCGTTCATCGAATAAAACGCAGACCCTAAAGGTTTTCAAACCTTTAGGGTCTTACTTTAAAACAAGGACACTCCATGGAAACCTTCTTCACCCTTCTTGAAAAAAGAGTCGAAGACTCATCCTCCCTTTTGTGCATTGGACTCGACCCCCACATCCCCGACTTAAAAGAACCCACCGCCGCCTCCGCCCTAAACTTTTGCCTGAATCTGATTCGACAGACATCTCCCTACGCTGCGGCATTCAAACCCAACGCCGCCTTCTTCGAAGTATTCGGCGCAGAAGGCTGGACCGCCCTCAAGCAGGTCATCGAAGCCATCCGCGAAGAATCAGACCGAATGGGGTCGCGCATCCCCATCATCCTGGATGCGAAGCGCGGAGACATTGCCTCCACAGCCGATGCCTATGCCCAATCCGCATTTGAAACGCTCGGCGCGAATTGCATCACCCTAAATCCCTACCTCGGCAAAGACTCCATCGAGCCGTTCATCAAAGACCGCGAGAAAGGGGTTTTTCTGTTGTGCAAAACGTCCAACGCGGGTTCGATGGATTTGCAGAATTTGCTCGTCCTGCCTTCGGGCTCCGACAGCCCCATGCCCTTATATCTTTATGTGGCATACATGGCCCAGGAATGGAATGTGAACAAAAATATCGGCCTTGTCGTTGGCGCAACCCATCCGCAAATTATGGAAATGATCCGCTCCGCCGCGCCCGATTTATGGTTTCTATCTCCTGGCGTCGGCGCACAAGGCGGTGAACTGGAATTGGCGCTCAAGGCAGGTTTGCGAAAGGACGGCAAGGGAATCCTACTGCCCGTTTCGCGCGCCATTTCGCGCGCCGCCGAAGGCCCAGCCAAAGCCGCCGCAGAAATGCGCGACCAGATCGTGAATATCAAAAGAAATATCCTCGGGCACGGATAACAAGGACAAAAAAGCTGTAGGTCAAATTGCCAATTTGACCTACACTTACAATATAACCACTACCAGAAAAAGGTTAACCATGACACAACTCGACACCCGCCTCGCCTCCCTTGCTGATGGACTGCTCGCCGCTGGCTGTATCAAATTTGGCGACTTCACCCTCAAGTCCGGACTCAAATCCCCCATCTATATTGACCTGCGCCAGATCATCACCTATCCCAAACTTCTTGCGGAAGTTGCGCAAGCCTATCTTCCCATAGTCTCCAGCCTCCAGTTCTCCCGCCTCGCCGGCCTGCCCTACGCCGCCATTCCCATTGCCACCGCCATCAGCCTTGCGGGGAATTACCCCATGATCTATCCGCGCAAGGAAGTGAAAGCCTACGGCACAAAAGCCGAGATCGAAGGCGAATTCCACGCAGGTGAAACAGCCCTCGTCATCGACGATCTCGCCACCACAGGCGGAAGCAAATTCGAAGCCATCGAAAAACTGACAGGCGCAGGCCTGCTCGTGAAGGATGTCGTTGTGCTGGTGGACCGTCAATCGGGCGCGAAAGAGTCACTGGAGCAGGCGGGATATTCCATGTATGCAGTGCTGACCATTACGCAGTTACTGGATTATTGGGAAGAAAATGGCAGGGTAGCTAAGAACAAAATTGTAGAAACAAGAAATTTCCTGAAGGGATGACAAGTATGAAACAGGTGTCTCTTGCTCTGGGAGTTTTATTAGCCGCGATACTGGCGTGTGGCCCAGGCGTGACAACCAAGGATGTCAGTGTCATTACATTTGTGGATGAAAGTGGAAAAGGAATATTGACCGAGGCCTACCCGCCTTTGCCAAACACCTTGGTTATCGCAAGTTGGAACCGGCATGGAGGCAGGTTTCGGGAAGTTAAACTGACAGATCAAAACGGGCAGGCAAATTTTTCCGTTGGGTACACCCACATTTTCTCTGTCAGCGTGGTACCTCCCTGCGGGTATTACTCCACCACCCCGCTTATTCAGGATATGACGAGCGCAGAAAAAGCTGAGTTTGGTTTCTTTCCCGCCACCCCGGACGATCAGTTATCTCGGGTAAAGGTTTTGGTGTGGACGGACCTGAATTCGAACGGGATGCGTGACCCTCAGGAAGAGGTGATAAACGAAAAGATAAGCGTCTCGTTTAAAATCCCCGGAGAGGTGGAGGGCAGTCCTTTTGATGAAGATAATTTCGTCCAGGAATCCGATAATGGCTGGTTTGATATCAACCTGGGGAATTCCTGCGGCACCATTTACGTGCTTTGGTTAAAAGGCGCTCTTGCAACCAACTCGGTCAGTGAACCGGGCAGAATCCGCGATGATGAGCATGGGAATAACGCGATAGAAATCCCGTACACCCCGGGCGAAACCATCATCTATTGGGAGATAAAATAAAGGTTCTCTGGGAATTGCCGTGATGCCTTCGTACATGTGGGTCAAATTGCCAATTTGACCTACGCCTTGCGCCAGATGCAGCGGCCAATCACTGCAACTCCTACTGAACCAAAATAAAGGGAGTGAAGAAGCGGGACGGTTCCGAATAGTAAATGCCATTAAGATGTTGAAAAAAGAGGATACATATGCCCGGAGTCGCTGCCAATGTAGCAATTATTCATGAAGGGAAGATACTGCTTACAAAGCGAGAAGATTTTGAAACATGGATTTTGCCAGGCGGAGGCGTTGAAGACGGAGAAAGCATTGCCCAGGCCGCAATCCGCGAGACAAAAGAGGAGACCGGGCTGGATGTGGAATTGACAGGATTGGTGGGAGTGTATTCCCGTCTGAGCAACATGTCCCCCGTCCACGCTATTTTGTTCACTGCCAGACCCATTGGCGGGGAAATAAAATGTCAGGAAGGCGAAACGATTGCCGTGGAATGGTTCGCGTTTGATGAACTGCCAAGCCCGCTTTCGGCGGGACATAAAAGACGGATCGAGGATGCCATCTCCGGGGTAAGCGGCGTGGCAGTTTTACAGCAATTTAAATTGCCCGAAATGTCAAAGGGCTTGTCAAGGAAAGAGTTGATGGAACTCCGAGATAATTCAGGATTATCCCGCCAGGATTTTTACCTGCGCCTATTTGAACAGGCAGAATTGAAAGAGACGGTTGAAGTTGCGGGAATACGAAAAAATGAAAAATAGGCAGTGGTTATGATGTACAACCTTCTCCGCCTCATCCTCTTCCGCCTCGACCCCGAACGCGCGCACGCGCTCACGCTTTCTGCATTACGCATTACGGGCAATTTCGCTCCGCTGAGTTGGCTCGTTTCACAGCAGTTCAAAGCGCCCCCAAAACCCGTGCATGTCTTCGGGCTGGATTTTAAAAATCCCGTGGGGCTTGCGGCGGGATATGACAAGGACGGCCTGGCAATCAGGGGACTCTCCACCCTGGGCTTTGGTCACGTGGAAATTGGAACGGTCACGCCCAAGCCTCAGGCTGGGAATCCGTCCCCGCGCGTTTTCCGCCTGCTGGAAGATGAAGCCGTCATCAACCGCATGGGTTTTCCAGGCAAAGGCTCCGAGTTCGTGCAAATTCAATTGAACCCAAGCCTGCGCCCGAATCTGGTGGAGAGGATCACGGGATATTCACCTCGAAAAAAGCGCACACATCAACAAAGATGGGGCACGATCCTCGGCGTGAATCTCGGCAAAAATAAAGACACGCCGAATGAAGAAGCCGTGTTCGACTACCTTGCCCTTCTGCAAAATTTTGCGGGGCTTGCAGATTATTTGACGGTCAACGTCAGCTCGCCGAACACAGTGGGACTGCGCAATTTGCAGGGACGCGAAGCGCTGGAGAAATTGCTTGCTCAATTGCATCAACAGCGTTTGCTCGAACAGACACAGCACAAGAAGCGCATTCCCATTCTCGTGAAACTTGCGCCTGACTTAAGTGAGTCAGAATTAGACGAAGCCATCGAAGCCATCCTCCATGCGAAGATGGATGGGGTCATCGTTACGAATACCACCCTGGGGCGCGAGGGATTACGGTCAAACCAAAAGGGAGAATCAGGCGGGTTGAGCGGCAAACCGCTGACCGTTAAGAGCGAAGCGGTTCTTCGTCAAACCTTGGAATTTGTGAATGGAGAAATCCCTGTGGTGAGCGCGGGCGGGATCATGAATCCCGAAGATGCAAAACGCCGCCTCGAGATGGGGGCGGCGCTGGTGCAGGTGTATACGGGGTTGATCTTTCGCGGGCCGGGGCTGGCGCGGGAGATTGTAAAATCTGTCTAAGTTAAGTACACGGAACACACGGATGACTTTACTGAAAAAACTTTTTTTATCCACGAAGGGCACGAAGGAAGTTCAAAAGCTTAAGACCTTTTTTCAGTGAAGTCACGATGAATTCCCTGCCGAAAATTTAACGCCAAGCCGCCAGGACATGAAGTTTTGCTTTGCGCCTTCGCGCCTTTGCGTTAGATTTTTTTAAGAACTTCTGACTTTGTCCGTGCGCGAAGCGTCCGTCAAATCCGTGTACAAAAGAGATGTTAAGAAACAAACCCTAAGGCTGGGCTGGGCGCAGGGCGGGCATGGGAGCTTCGTTACGTTTGGTGAAGAAGTCATCTGCCAGGAGCGGTTCGAGGAAGCGCTGGGAGGAGAGGGAGTCGGAGGGGATGTAGTAGAGGTTGATTGGGCTGTCACTGCCGAGGCGGATATCTTGAAAGGCGAAGAGGACGTAGGTGCCGTCGGGGCTGAAGGTGGCGTCGCGGTAACAGCAGTTGTTTTCAAAGGGCTTGAAGTAGTCGAACTTGTGGGTGAAGGAACTGTAGAACAGCAGGTCGCCGAAGCCGTCATTGCGCCTGTCGCTGTTGATGAAGAAGAGCAGGTCGCCGTCCCAGTCGTAGTTGACGATTGTATCGGGGAATTGGAATCGCCCGATGGGGAATTCATCGAGGCGGGAGGGCGGCAGGTCTTTGCAATTTTCGATGTTCAAAATGCGAATGGCGTCGCCGGTGATTCCATTGAGGTTGGCATGGTATTTGATGGCAATTTGTTTGCTGTCGTCGGACCAGAGCGCGTCGGTAACGGCCAGGTCTCTGTAGAAAAGACAGCCTTCCGATTCCACAAAGGCGAGCAGGGCGCTCTTTTTGCCCATCTCTATTAATTTTTTGGGTTCGTATGGAACAATGTACATTTCGCGGTTGACAACGATCGCGGCCTGTGTGCCATCCGGGGAAACGCTGAAGGCTTCGAAATATTCAGCAGAGATGAAACTCATGATGATCTCTTCCACGTCGGTTTCGATGTTCACCGTTTTGACGGTCTTGCCGCTCATGTAAAGCAGGGTATTGCCGTCGCCTGGAATCCATTGCAGGTTGAACTTGGCCACGCCATCCCTTGTGACTTGTTTGGGTTCGCTGGCATCGAGATTCATAACGAAGATTTCATTGTTGCGCAATAGCGCGATCTTGTCTGCGCCGCCAATGACGGGGCGGGCAGAGGAGGATTGCGTTTCGGTGGCGGCGGGCAGTTCCAACGTGGCGGTTTCAACAACGGATTCAGTTTCAGTCTCTGTGACTTCAACCAGCGGCGCGGATGTCGCTTCTGTCGGCTCTGTGGTGGGCGTGGATGTGGACGCTTCCTTCCCAAACGGGAGCAGGTTACTGCCCAATAAAAAGACGCCACTCCCGAGCACGGTCAAAACCAGCAAGCCTGCAATTACCGCCAGCCCACGGGAGCCATTTTTCTTTGCAACGGGAGCCTGCACAGCAGTGGTTTTTACGGCGGACGTTTTATTGTACGGCGAGACTTTCAGGGTTGGCTTGCTGTTCTGCACGGTTTCAGGCAGGGGTTCGCCGCGCAGAAAGGCCTTGATCGTTTCCACCATTTCAACGGCGGTTGAGAAACGGTCGTCCTTGCTCTTTGCCATCGCCGTGGAAATGACTTTTTCCATCCACAGGGGCAGGCTTGGGTTTGCCTCCAAAATGCGCGGCACGGGTTCCGTCATATGTTTGATGGCTACCGCAAGCGGGGTGTCGGCTTTATAGGGCTGTTTGCCCGTCAACATTTCGTAGAGGATGACGCCCAGCGCGTAAATATCGGTGCGCCCATCCACGGCTTCCCCGGCGGCCTGTTCAGGCGCCATGTAAGCGGGTGTGCCAATGATGGCGCTACCGGTCATGTTGCCGGCTTCACCCTGGGTGAATTTTGCAATTCCAAAATCTGAAATAAGGGCAACGCCCCTGGTGGTAAATAAAATATTTCCGGGCTTCAAATCCCTGTGGACAATGCCTTTGGCGTGGGCTTCATCCATGCCGGGCGCAATTTGATCGAGAATTTTGACCGCGTCTTCAATGCTGAACAACCCGGCTTTGATTCTTTCGGAAAGCGACCCGCCGCCCATGTAGCGCATCACAAAATAGGGCTGGTTGTTTTCCTCGCCCACATCATACACTGGCACAATGGAGGGGTGCTCCAACTGCGCGATGATCTTTGCTTCCCGCTCGAAGCGCAACCGAAACTGCGGGTCCGCGTGGATCAACTCCGGTGGTAGAAACTTGATGGCAACCTCGCGTTCAAAGCGCGGATCGTACCCGCGATAGACAGTTGCCATGCCTCCGCGTCCCAGTTCGTCTTTGATATCGTAGCGTCCGATCTTGTCTGGCTTCATAGGGCAAGTATACCTATCCAATGGAGTGAGTGCAAGAAAAAAGTGTTGCAATATTACGACATATACAACCCGCCCGTGGATTCCATCCAATCTGCGATGCTTTCCACAGCGGGGGCGATGTTGTTGTCTGAAATATCAACTTCCAGCCTGGGAAGAAGCGATTCGTCTGCCAGTTTGCGGATGAGTTTTTGCTCCTCGATGAAAAGATTCAAGTCATCGTATTGGGAAGGATTGCCAGAAACTTTCAGCCGTTCGGCCCGCGCCGCTTCAAAAGACTCTGATGAACGGGTGAGCAAAACAAGGCGGAAGTTCAGCGGCAGAAGTCTTTCCTCCAGCCAGCGAAAGTCATAATCCCTGTTGTAGGTGTTCAACTGATACATGCGCGTGGACAGGTGAAAGCGATCTACGATCCATGAATAATATTTTTGAAGTTCAAAAAGTTTGACCCAGGCGGCGTAGGTTTCCATGGCAAGCGCTTCTTCCTGCGGCTCGAAGTTGATCAACCCGCGTCCCCAGGGGAAGTTGGTGAACGCACACCACTCCCCTGAAACAAGCGGCGAGTGGTATCTATATTTGCGCGGCCCCACAATGCGCGGATGTTCGTTCAGCGCAAAAGCGATGTCGGTTTTGAAGGTCAGGCGTGTGCCTTCGAGGATGATCTTGGGGGTAAGCTTGGGCATGAGGCAATTATATTTGAGTCTTGTCCAAACAACCAAGATTCAGCCACAGAGAACACAGAGATTTTTGAGTACCACTTGTTCGACAATGTCAGATTAAGACTGAAACCAAAGTACAAAACCACAAAGGGCACGAAGTAACACGAAGGAAACCTTCATGTTTAGCCTTTTGCTCTCCTTTGTGCCCCTTTGTGGACTTTGTGGTAAAGGTTTGAAATATGACATTGTCAAACTTGAAACTCTTTTTTCTCTGCGGCCTTATTACCCTGTGGGCTGTGGCAAAGACTTTGTAAGAATAGGACTTACGCAAGACCACAAGAACTGCCGCTAATTTACCCTACGGGCACGATGTCGCGAATTCGCACGAATTATTCAAAAAATTAGCGGGAATTCGCGCAATTCGCGGCTAAAGATTTTGAACTGCGTAAGTCCTGAGAAAATACCTCGATAATAGCCCATCCGTACTGATACGGAATTCTAATGAAACTCTGAAACGATTCCCCTGTGTGGGTGTGGTATATTCCCGCATACAACAGGTAATCTTATGGAAGATAAAATCACAATCATTGAAGGACCGCCCCCAGTCTTTGAGCACGTAAATGATGGCTGGGCAATGGGCTTGAACGAAAGCCCGACACTCTCTGTCCCTGCGCTGACGCGTCTGCGAACCTTTAACGGTCCCGCGCTCGTTCAGCGATGTTACTCTGCCTGGCACAGCAAGGCCTCCATCCACCTGCATTACCGCAACGAGATGGGCCTCGAGCAAACCGCCCCCATCCTTGCCGCCCGCAACGTGGAAACCTCTGACGGCCACGTTTTGCTGTTGTGGGTTTATCTCGATGGCGATGGCGTGGAATACGAAATGGATGCCGGCGACGAAGACCAGATGGACGATTTCCCCGACGAATAGAAAGGATTAGGTGACAGTCACTTCCAAAGTGACTGTCACCTTTTTTGACTCTCATGACAACGCTTCTTTCCACCACTTCGACTACGCTCAGTACGAACCTGCAAGCTGGCTCCGTTATTCTGACGCTTAACCGCCCCGAACGCGCCAACGCCTTCAACATCGAAATGACCCATGAATTGCAACGCGCCCTTGCGGATGCGGAGAACGACCCGCAGGTGAAGTGTGTGGTGATCACCGGCGCGGGCAATGTCTTCAGCGCAGGGCAGGATATCGGCGAAATGAAAAAAGGCGGCGGAGAGATTTCCTACCGCGAACATTTGGACAAAACCTACAACCCGTTGATTCTGCAAATCCGTAGTATGGGCAAACCTGTCATTGCCGCCGTGAATGGACCGTGCGCCGGCGCCGCCTTTGGCATTGCCCTGGCCTGTGACTTGCGCATCGCAAAATCCAGCGCGTATTTTGTGGTTGGCTTCAGCGGCATTGCCCTCGCGCCTGACTCTGGCATTTCGTTGTTCCTGCCAAAATACATCGGCCTTGCGCGCGCGCAGGAATATTTTTATTCCAACAAAAAGATACCCGCGCAATTGGGATATGCCTGGGGCATGGTTAATCAGGTGGGTGGATTCAACTATCAGCGGATGGTCATGCAGGTTGCGGGGGAGCTGGCCACAGGTCCGCGGGAGGCGTTTGCGGCAGGGAAGAAAGCCTTCAACAAGGCGATCCTGCCCAATCTGGAGGAAGTCCTCAATTATGAGGGAATCCTGCAAGATGAAGCGGGCCGGTCGGCGGAACATCGCGAGGGTGTAGCGGCCTTCTTTGAAAAGCGCATCCCGCGCTTTGATTGACGTATCTTTTCGCCGCGAACACGGTTAATAAAAGTAATCAAAAACCGTCATTTTTTACCAAAAAATAATCGGAGTTTTGTCATATTGACGCAGAAATCGTTATCGTGTAAAGTTTGAGGGCAATTGTGATTTATTGGATTAAGCGTATGGCTCAAATGATTGACATAACTTGTGCTTAGAGCGGGCTCCCCATCCGGGGTGCCCGCTTATATTTTCTCTACCACTTGTTGCATAACTCGAAAAACCTACTCAGGAGAATAACATGTCAGGACAGATCAATGCTTTTGAAATGGCGCAGAAACAGTTCGACGCTGTTGCCAAACAATTGAAACTCGACTCAGGCGTAGCTGAAGTTCTGCGCTGGCCGATGCGCGAATTTTCCTTCCGCATCCCCGTTCGTTTGGACGATGGTTCGCTCAAGGTCTTTCAGGGCTTCCGCGTCCAGCACAACGATGCGCGCGGCCCCAACAAGGGCGGCATTCGCTTCCACCCCGCAGAGACGATGGACACCGTCCGCGCGCTCGCCACGTGGATGACCTGGAAATGCGCCGTGGCCGATATTCCGCTGGGCGGCGGCAAGGGCGGCATCATCGTCGACCCTTCCACGCTTTCGGTTGGCGAAAAAGAAGAAGTCTGCCGCGGCTGGGTGCGCGCCATGTGGAAGAACATCGGCCCGCGCAATGATGTACCCGCTCCGGATGTGGGCACCACTCCTCAAATGATGGGCTGGATGATGGATGAATATTCCCGCCTCGTCGGTCAATACACGCCGGGCGTGTTCACGGGCAAACCCCTTGGCGGCGGCGGTTCATTGGGCCGCACCGAAGCCACAGGCTACGGCGTAATCTACACCGTGCGCGAAGCCATGAATCACCTCGGCATGGATCCCAAAAAATCTGTTGCGGCTCTTCAGGGCTTTGGCAACGTCTCGCAATATGCGGCCATCGGCTTTGTTGAAATCCTCGGCGGCTCTGTGGCCTGCGTCTCCTGTTACGACCGCCACGACAAGACCGCCTACACCTACAGCAAGAAGGGCGGCATCGACCCGCGCTTCCTGCTCTCCATCGTGGATGAGTACGGAACCATCGATAAGAAGAAAGCCATGGACTCCGGCTACGCTGTAGATGACGGCGACAAGTGGATCGAATTCGAAGCCGATGTGCTCATCCCTGCCGCGCTCGAAGGACAGGTCAACGGCGATACGGTTGGCAAGGTCTCCAAAAGCGTCCGCATCGTTGCCGAAGGCGCGAACGGCCCCACCACCCCCGAAGCCGACGAAGCCTTCAAGAAAAACAAGGTCTTCAACATCCCTGATTTCCTCTGCAACGCCGGCGGCGTAACCACCTCCTACTTTGAACAGGTTCAGAACGACATGAACTTCTACTGGTCCAAAGAGGAAGTGTTGGAAAAACTCGACCAGAAAATGACCTCCGCCTTTCACGGCGTACTCGAACGCAGTGAAAAGGAAAAAGTCTACATGCGCGATGCCGCCTACATGGTCGCCATCGACCGCGTAGTGAAAGCCATGGAACTGCGCGGCTGGTTGACGGGAAGCGCGTAGTTGGTGATCGGTAATTCGTAATTGGAAGAGGATGTGCTGAAAGGCGTATCCTCTTCTTTTTTTTTCCGCCTCTTTCCTAGCCGATGCTTGATATTGCTTTCTGCGGCATTCTCTCACTCTGACATTTGATACAATCACCGCGCAATCAATTACCAATTACCAATTACTAGAGGTTTTATGTCCAAACCAACCTTCAAATGGGACGACCCCTTTCTGCTCAACGACCAGCTCAGCGACGAAGAGCGCATGATCCGTGACACAGCGCGGAGATATTGCCAGGACAAGTTAATGCCGCGCATTCTCGAAGCGAACCGCAAAGAGATTTTCCACCGCGAGATCATGAACGAAATGGGCGCGCTGGGCTTTCTTGGCTCCACCATCCCCGAAGAATACGGCTGTGCGGGGTTGAACTACGTTTCGTACGGATTGATCGCCCGCGAAGTGGAACGCGTGGACAGCGGCTACCGCAGTGCGATGAGCGTGCAAAGCTCGCTGGTGATGCACCCCATCTACGCCTACGGTAATGAAGAACAACGCAAAAAATACCTGCCCAAACTCGCCAGCGGAGAATGGATCGGCTGTTTTGGCCTCACCGAACCCAACCACGGCAGTGACCCCGCCAGCATGGAAACCCACGCTAAAAAAGTGGACGGCGGCTATATCGTCCACGGCAACAAAATGTGGATCACCAACTCGCCGATTGCGGATGTGTTTGTGGTGTGGGCAAAGTTGGATGGCGAAATCCGTGGTTTCATTCTTGAAAAAGGGATGAAGGGTTTAAGCGCGCCGAATATCGAAGGCAAGTTCAGCCTGCGCGCCAGTGCGACGGGCGAGATCGTGATGGATGAAGTCTTTGTCCCTGAAGAAAATTTGCTTCCGAATGTGTCTGGCTTGAAAGGGCCGTTTGGATGTTTGAATAAAGCCCGCTATGGAATTGCCTGGGGCGCGTTGGGCGCGGCGGAATTCTGCTGGCACGCGGCGCGGCAATACACATTGGATCGTCCACAGTTTGGGCGTCCGCTGGCGGCGAACCAGATCATTCAACTCAAGCTGGCAAATATGATGACGGAGATTACGCTGGGGTTGCAGGGCGCATTGCGGGTTGGCCGTTTGATGGATGAAGACAGATCCACGCCTGAGATGGTTTCACTCGTTAAACGCAATTCATGCGGCAAGGCGCTGGAGATCGCCCGTCACGCACGCGATATGCACGGCGGCAACGGCGTCTCGGACGAGTATCATGTCATTCGGCATGTGATGAATTTGGAAGCAGTCAACACCTACGAAGGCACGCACGACATCCATGCCTTGATTTTGGGGAGGGCGCAAACAGGCATTCAGGCGTTTTCGTAAAAAACCGTACCCCAAGATTTATCTTGCGATGAGCAACATGAATCTTGGGTAGTGGTATTGAGTAAATGATGTAGCGCGAGATATTAGACGTTATCGGAAATAACGCACAGGCACCGTCCCGAAGGTTTTTCTTGAGGAATTTGAACTCCTGACAACAACCTTCGGGACGTTTTTTCTAATTACCGATAAAGTCTATTATCTCGCGCTACGGTTGCCAAAGCGATGACCGTGTCGGTAGTTCAGAATCAGGCTGGGGCGGGGGAAGAGGCGTTATGGTTCGATGGGATATCCTGCATCCGCCCAGGCGGCGAGTCCGCCGAGGAGTGCGTCCACTTTTGAATATCCATTTTGCAAGAGGAGGAACGCCGCACGGGCGCTCGTGTGTTCATTTTGTCAGGTGCAGTAGGTGATGATCCACTGATTTTTTTCGAGTGAGAGACTGCCGAGGTTGTTCTCGATATTTGCCAATGGAATCGAGATCGCGCCACCCGCATGGTTTGCGGCATAATATTCCACGCTTCTCACATCCACGATGATGGCCTGACCTGAGTCGAATGCGGCTTTGGCGTTCTCCACGTTGATGCGCGGAACGTCCGCTTCGGTTTGCGGCGTTGGTTGCGTTGGGATGGCGGTGGAAGTTGTTTGCGGCAACGCAGAGTTGCAGGCGAGGGCGGCAAGCAACAGAATTGAAAACGCTACGAGCGGTTTATATTTTTTCATCTCTCCTCAATTTTACAGAGGGCAACCCGTCCATCGAAGGCAAAGCGCCTTGATGATTATTGAAGGGTCGCCCCTGCGTTTTTTACAACTGGCAATAGCGATCCACGCGCTTGCCGATGATGGCGAGGCTGTCGGCCCAGAATTTTTTGGTGCGGATGTTGATGCCGAACTGGTCGGCCAGGTCTGCGGCGCGGGCTTCGCCTGTGGCGGCGAGCAGGGCCTTGTAGGCGGGGACAAATTCTGCGCCGCGTTTTTGATAGATGGCGTACAAGCCAGTGGCGAAGAGCAAGCCGAAGGTGTAGGGATAGTTGTAGAAGGAGAATCCGCTGGTGTAGTAATGCGGTTTCCAGGTCCACATGAATTTTTGCAGGTACTTTTCGTCCAGGCCTTCGCCGTAGGCGGCTTTTTGCGCGCGCTCCATGATGTCGTTGAGATCGTCGGCGGAGAGTTCAGATTTGGCGCGGCGCTCGAAGACTTCCTTCTCGAAGAGGTAGCGGGAGTAAATATCCACGACCACCTGCGAGGCGTTGTTCATCTGCGCTTCGAGCACGGCCAGAATTTCCTGTGGATCGGTGACTTGCTCCAGCACCGCTTCGGTGACGATGGTCTCGCACATGATGGAGGCGGTTTCGGCGAGCGTCATCGGCGTGGCTTGTTGCAATTCGGTTTTGTTCGCCTGATAGGCGCATTCATTGTGGAAGGCGTGGCCGAGTTCATGCGCCAGCGTGCTGACCTGGTCGAGCGAGCCGTCAAAGTTGGAGAGGATGCGGCTTTCCTTCACTCTGGAAACGCCCATGCAGAACGCGCCGCCGCGTTTGCCTTCGCGCTGTTCGGCGTCGATCCAGTTGTTGTCGAAGGCGCGTTTGGCGAAGGCGCCGAGTTCGGGTGAGAATTTGTTGAAGTTGCTGACGATAAAATCGCGCGCCTCGTCCCACGAGTAGACTTTGTCGGTCTTGCCCATCGGGGCGGATAAATCCCACCAGGCGAGTTTTTCCTTGCCGATCAATTTGGCTTTCTGTTTGAAATAACGCTCGAACATCGGGAAGGAGTCTTTCATCGCGCCGAGCATGGCGTCCAATGTGGGACGGTCGATGCGGGCAAAATCCAGCGAGGCGTGGACGGCATCTTCGCGTCCGCGTTTTTTATCGAGGGTAAGCGTCTCACCCTTGACCCCGTTCATGCAGGCCGCCAATGTTTCTTTGATGCCCTCCCAGGCGACGTTCTCGGCTTCGTATCCACGGCGGCGGGTGGCTTCGTCGGGGTGCGAGCGCAGGTTGATCAGCGCGGGCATGGGCATCTTTTGGGTTTTGCCGTCCAGCTCAAAGTCCACGGTGAGTTGCGAAGTCACCGTCCCTTGCAATTTGCCAAAGGCGTTGCCTCCGCTCAAGGTCAGTTCGGCGGCGAGGATTTCTTCCGCTTCGCTCATCAAATATTTGGATTGTTCTGCGGCTTCGTTGAGCGAGAATTCGTGTGACTTTGCCGAGGGGTTTGTCTTCGCGGCTTTCTTGATGGCGGCTTTGCCCAAGGTTCCAACCCAGGCTTGGAATTTGGTGTTGAGTACGCTGGCCTGCACCGACATTTGCTCGAACTCCGAGAGGGCGCGCATGGCGTCCTGGTTGTGAGAGTCGGTGGTGACGAAGGAGTAGATGTAGGGATTGATGGTTCCCGAAAGCTCAAAGAGCGCGTTGAACCTGTCCACGGATTCGCCGAGTAGTTTGCCGAGTTTCTTCGGGTCGGCCTTTGAATCGGCTTTGCTGGCTTTCTTGAAAAACACTTCCATTTCATCCAGCGCGGACTTGTACTTTTTGATGGCGTTCTTGAATTCCTTTGAATCAAGCGAGGGATAGACGTTGGTCATATCCCAGCGGGTTGCGGAAACGGTCATGAGTGATCTCCTTGTGAAAAGATGAGGCAAGTATACCGTGATTGGTTTAAGGGAAAACCCTGCTGAAGAAGGGATATTTCCAGGAACTTTTCGTGAGTTTTTCAGTCAATTTTGGAGTAAAGTTAACATATAAACTGGAGGCGTTTTATGAAACAAGATAAATTTCTGACAGGCATACTCATCGGTGTTGGCGCGCTCATCCTGCTGGCGTTGGGGCTGTTCTTCACGCGGCAGGACAAGCGCGAGTACATTGCAGATAATGTACCCGAAGGCGTGGCCCATAATTATGTGCTTGCCATCCTCAACAAGGATTACGAAAAAGCCTACGGCTACCTTGCCGACCTGAAATACAAACCCACGTACGAAGATTTCCGCAGTTCATTTTTCAACGGCGCGGTCAACCCCAACAACACCGGCGTGGATGTGGGCGAGTCTGAGATCAACGGCGACGAGGCGATTGTCACCCTCACCCTGTTCTATTCCTACAGCGACCCGTTCTCCAGCGGCTCCCAAAGCGTAGACCGCGCCCTGCTGGTGGAACAAAACGGCGACTGGAAATTGAATTCCATGCCCTATAATTTTTGGGATTACAACTGGTATCAGGAACCGTACAAGCCGTAATGCCGTACCGCAAGATTTATCTTGCGAGTTGCTGGATTGCCTCTAAAACCAGGCGCAAAATGAATTTTGCGGTACAAAGGAACTGACATGAAAACCATTCGACGACTATATTTTTACGCCATCGCCTTCATCAGCCTCGAAGTTGTGCTGTGGGGCGTCATCGGCCTGCTCCGTTCGATCTTCGATGCCGACAATGTTGTGGACAATGCACAGGCGCTCGCACAGGCGCTTTCCTTAATCCTTGTGGGCGTGCCGATCTTTCTCTTCCACTGGCTGTGGGCACAGCGCGCCTCCGCAAAGGATGACGAAGAGAAAACCGCCAGCCTGCGCGCCATCTTTTTATATGGCGTTTTGCTCGGCACATTGATTCCCGCCGTGCAGAATTTCCTGGCCTTCATCAACCGCACCTTTCTCGTTATCTCAAATTTACAAGCCCAGCGCGCCGTCTTCGGCGGCTCGCAAACCTGGGTGGATAATCTAATCGCCGTCGCCATCAACCTGCTCATCGCCGCATACTTTTGGAACATCCTCAAAGCAGAATGGCGCACCCTGCCCGAAACCGAAAACTTCGCCGAAATCCGCCGCCTCTCCCGTTTCATTTGGATGCTCTACGGCTTGATGATGGTGATCTACGGCTCCCAACAGGCATTGGACTTCGCCTTCACATTGCCCGTCCGCGTGCTTGGGCAGATTGGACGCGAGACCGCCGTTAATGCGATTGCCTTGCTCGTGGTCGGCTCGCCGATCTGGTACTTCTCCTGGCGCATCTTGCAAGACGTTTTGCCTGATCCTGCTGAAAGGGAATCTTACCTACGCCTCGGCATTCTCTACCTGCTCGCGTTGAGCGGGGTCATCATCGTGCTCACGGCTGGCGGCAATTTGCTCTACATGCTCCTCAACCGTCTGCTCGGCGAAGAGATGGCAGGCGCGCAGTTCCTGCAAAAGATCGGCGACCCCATTTCGATTGGCCTGCCCTTCGGTGTGATGTGGGCTTATTTTGGCAGTTGGCTGAATCAACAGATCGGGTTTGAAGAGCAGGCTCCAAAACGCGCGGGCAAGAAACGAGTCTATTTTTACATCCTTGCGTTGATCGGCCTCGCCGCGTCGTTTATCGGCGTGGCGTCATTGCTTGCTTTCATCATCGACCTTGGGCTGGGCGATTCCTACCTCAGCGGCAGTGGATTTCGCCAGCCGATCTCTGGCTCATTGGCTACGCTGGCAGTTGGCCTGCCGCTCTGGTTGATGACCTGGCGTCCCTTGCAGGCAGAAGCCCTCGCCGATGGAGATTTAGGAGATCATGCCCGCCGTTCCGTCATCCGCAAGACGTATTTGTATCTCGTGCTGTTCACTGCGGTCATCGGCGGGATGGTTTCAGCGGGCGGTTTGATCTTCACCTTAATCAACGCCGCGTTGGGCGGCAACACTGGCGACTTTGCAAATGCCATCCTCGACACGTTGCAGATGTTGGTGTTGTTCGTGGTGCTGTTGGTGTATCACCTCTCTGCACTTCGGAAGGATGGCGCGGCGCACGCCGATGTTTTGGAAGCAAAACAGGAAGGCTTCAAACTGGTTGTGTTGGATAACAGCGATGGCAAATTTGGGGAAGCTGTGAAAGCGGTGTTCGCAAAACGCGCGCCGAAGGTCCCGTTGACTGTGGTCAATGTCAAAGATGGAATCCCTGCTGATGTAAAAGCCGACGCGGTCATCCTGCCTGGCTCGCTGACTGTGAATCCGGCGGAGAATGTGTCAGCTTGGATCGGCTCATTTAACGGGAGCAGGCTCATCGTCCCGGATGAGGCGGCGGGCGTTTGGTGGGTGAATGATTTCGGGCAGGCGGCTGATTCAGCGAAGGCATTGGCAGAGGGGCAGGAAATCCGCCCGCAATCTACAGCGAGAATGAATTCTGTTTGGACGTATGTGGCCTATGTGTTCGCGGCGTTGTTTGCCTGTCAGTTGCTGATTGGGTTGTTGGTGTTTGGCGTTTCGATGGTGACGGGGTTTTAGTTGCGAGTGCGGCATCTTTCGACTTCGCTCCGCTCAGGTAGGGTGTGATCTAAGGTTTTGGAAATGTGGCGCAAGTCTCTGACTTGCGAGGAGATCAGAGATTTGCGCCACGCGGAGCGCCGAAAAAAATATTCCACACCCGCTCAGGACGATGCCCTCGGTGTGCATGAAAAGGTTGTCAGGATTCCCCTTTTCCCTCACCCCAAGTATGAAGACTTTTCGCCGTGTCGACTCCCCCCTCTCCCTGAGGGACGTGTGCCCGTAAGGGTAGAGGGCAGGGTTAGGGGTTTGCACAGCCCAGCGAACAATCTACCTCCCCTGACAACCTTTGCTTGCACACTGCCCTCGCAATGACATGGAACTTAATGATATACTTTTGAAAATTAATCAAAGGAAACCGAGGGCGAACAACCATGAAAGTCACTGTCCTTCAAGAAAACCTTGCGCGCGGTTTGAGCGTCGTTTCACGCGCTGTGTCGCCGCGCAGTACTCTTCCCGTTTTATCGAATATTTTGATCGCGACCGATGAAGGCCGCCTGAGGCTTTCTGCCACCAACCTTGAGTTGGGCATTACCTGTTGGATCGCGGCGCGCATCGATGAAGAAGGTTCGACGACAGTGCCCTCCCGCACATTCTCTGACCTGGTGAGTTCCATGCCGAGCGACCAGGTGCAGTTGACCCTCGATGTGAAAACGCAAAATCTGCATGTGAAGGGCGGCGCGTCGAACAACGATATCAAGTGCATCGACGCGCAGGAGTTCCCGCCCCTGCCCACGCCTGAGATGAAAGACGCCGTGCAATTGAACGTGGCGGATTTCAAAGAGATGATCCATCAGGTGGCGTTTGCCGCTTCGACGGATGAAGCCCGCCCGGTGTTGATGGGCGTGTTGATGAATGTGGAAAAAGATAAAGTGACGATGGCGGCGGCGGATGGCTTCCGTCTTTCGGTGCGCAAGGCGCATCTTTCACAGGCTGTTTCCCAGCCGATCAATATCATCATTCCTGCGCGCGCGTTGAATGAACTGGCGCGTGTTGCTTCGGACGGCGAAGAGCCCATTTATATGGTGGTGCCAAAACAGCGCGGACAGGTTCTCTTCCGCGTGAAGGATGTGGAAGTCGTTTCGCAATTGATCGACGGGACTTTCCCCGATTATCACCAGATCATTCCGCGCAATTACAAATCACGAACGCTGGTTTCCACGGCTTCGCTGTTGAAGGCCTGCAAGCAGGCTGAGATTTTTGCGCGTGAAGGTTCCAACGTGGCGCGTTTGGATATCAAAGAATCCAAAGGCGAGATGCAGCCGAGCGAAGTTGAAATCTCGGCCACATCCGAAGAGACTGGCAAGAACGAGACCATTGTCGAAGCTACGGTGGACGGCGGCAGTGTGCTGATCGCGTTCAATGTCAAATTTCTGCGTGAGGCGCTGGAGGTCATCCGAACCCCGAACGTGGCGTTGGAAACATCTGCCGCGAATGCGCCAGGTGTTGTCAAACCAGTGGGCGATGATAACTTCCTGCACGTCATCATGCCGATGCATTTGGGATAGTCAAAATGAAAAACAAATCCGCCAGCGCAATTTGCCTGGCGGATTTTTTGTTATCATTGCGACAATCCTTGGCTCATGTGTAAAGAGAGTGCAGGCTGAACGCTCGGACTTTCAAAGAAAAAAAACTTAACGCGAATTTTTCGAATGAGACGAATGACGCGAAAAAAAATTCGCGTTAAAAGGTTTTGATCTATTGCACAGAGTCTACACATGAGCCCAATCCTTTTGTACACGGAACTCACGGATTTAACGGATGGTTCTTGAAAACTCCGTGTTCCTCCGTGACTCCACTGCAAAAGGGTCTTTCGCTTTTGAACTTCCTTCGTGCCCTTCGTGGTTAAAAAAAGGTTTTTGCAGTGGAGTCTTCCGTACAATCCGTTAAATCCGTGTCCAAAAAAACGACAGGTGAGATATGACCTTCCCCAGCATTTCAATGGACAATGTAATCAAGATATTGCTCGCGCTGAGTCAGTATCCCATTCTCAGCACGCGCATCCGTCACCAGATGAGGAAATCGCTGTTTTCACGAGGCATCATCACAAGGGATGCGTTCGATGATGAGGCGCGCCGCAAGGCGGTCGAGTCTCAGGAGCGCGAAGGATTGCACAACCCGTACATCGAGGAGAGAACGGATGTTTGGGAGACCCGCCTTGCCCGCGTACGAGACTCGCTCACCGATTTTTATTTTTCCTACAACCTGCCTTATTCCGAATTCGAGAGCATCGTCCGTCAGGTGTTGAACGAGCGCGGCAGCGCTGATTCGGATTTTATCTGGTTCAACCCGGAGCTGGCCCCGCGCGAACTGCTCTTTGAACAGGCGGAGATCATCGAATCCATGCCGCCGGAGGAGCGCAACAAATATGAAGCGCGCTTGAAGGAAATCATCGTGGTGCTCATCCGCACCATGGTCAGCGACCAGTTGAAATATATCAAGACGGCGCGGCAGTGGTTCACCGTGGAAGATTTACAGGAAATCCGCAGGCGCAAGATCGGCGGCGGCAAGATCGGCGGGAAGGCGGCGGGCATGTTGCTGGCCATGCGCATCATCAAGGAAACCGCTCCACCGGAAGTTCGTGATAGTTTCAGAATCCCCACTTCCTATTATCTCGGCTCGGATGTTTTCTACAACTTCCTAACCTTCAATGGGCTGGTGCATTGGAACGACCAAAAATATAAAACGGAAGAACAAATGCGCGCCGATTACCCAACGCTGTGCATCGACTTTTCCAAAGGACAATTCCCCTCCGAGATCATCGAACGCCTCGAAGAGATTGTGACGGAAGCTGGCGGCACGCCTCTTATCGTCCGCTCCTCCAGCCTGCTCGAAGATAACTTCGGCACATCCTTCGCTGGGAAATATGAAAGCATCTTCCTTCCGAATCAAGGGACGCCCGACGAAAAACTCTCCGCGTTGACGAATGCCATTTCCAAAATCTATGCCAGCGTCATGGACCCCGACGCTCTGCTCTATCGTCACCTGAAAGAACTGGCAGATTACGACGAACGCATCGGCATCCTCATTCAATTTGTGGAAGGGGAAAGAGTCGGGCGGCATTACTTCCCGCACGCGGCGGGAGTCGCATTCAGCCGCAACTTGTATCGCTGGTCGCCGCAGATCAAACAGGAGGATGGATTCCTGCGCCTCGTGTGGGGGCTGGGCACCCGCGCTGTGGATATGGTGGCAGATGATTATCCGCGCCTCGTCGCGCTCAGTCATCCGCGCCTGCACTCCTCGTCCGATGTCCGCACCACGAAGCGCTACTCCCAGCATAGCGTGGATGTGATCGATCTTGAAGCCAATCAATTCATCACCGTTTCTGCGCACGATATTATCCACGCAGATTACGACCCCGTCCGCTACATTGCCCAGGTGGAAGAGGATGGCTATCTCGCCACGATCCGCTCACGGCTGGCCGCGCCTGAAAAAATGGTCATCACCTTTGACGGCTTGCTGTCGCGCACATCCTTCGCGGCAAACATCCGCGACGCGTTGAAATTATTGGAAACCCATTACGACTCTCCCGTGGATACCGAATTTACCGTTGAAATTCTCAACCCCGAAGAACAGCGTCCCAACGTGCGCATCACGCTTTTGCAGTGCCGTCCGCAAAGCCATATTCAGGAATCCAACGAAGTTCAATTGCCGGTTGATTTGCAAAACGAAAATATTGTTTTCTCCACCCAGCGCATGGTTCCACAGGGCGCGGTGCAAAACATTCGCTATATTCTTTTCGTCCCATCCGAAGGATATTTCAGGCTCACATCCCACGCCGAACGCACCCAGCTTGAAAGAGCCATTGGCCAACTCAATGCCGCGTTGCTTGGCGAAACCTTCATCGCGGTTGGCCCGGGGCGCTGGGGCACATCCACGCCGGACCTTGGCGTCCACGTTTCGTACAGCGATATTTACAACGCGCGCTCGCTGGTTGAACTTGCAGGCGAGGCCATTGGCGCATCTCCTGAACCATCCTTTGGAACGCACTTTTTTCAGGATCTGATGGAAGCGCAAATTTATCCCATCGCCGTTTTTCTCGACGACAAAGACACCCGCTTCAATCGCGATTTTTTCTACGCCACGCCAAACCGGCTTGAAGAATTTATCTCCGTTGAAAATCCCCGCGTTCTTGCGGCCCTGCGATTGATCGCCGTCCATGATTATCGGCCCGATCATCACATGGATTTAATAATGGACGCGAACAAAAGCCGCGCCGTTGCATTTCTGGTGGAAGAGAAAAAACCAAAAGTGGAGAAAGTGGAGGATGAAATTACAAACAAAGCATCCCCCGCGCAACTGGAATAAAAAATGGGCGATGATGAGTCGCCCATTTTTATTGACTATAATACAGAACAAATGTTCTAGGCGGTTTTTCGCCTCTTCCCTAGCCGATACCTGCTCCTGTTTCCTCCACCTGACTCTGCGCCTCGGCATTTACCGCGCCCGCAAACTTTGGCTTGATCCAAATCACAATGCCCAGGCTGATGACAGCGAACACCCCAACAATGCCTTCCAATGCGAGCATGCTGATCTTTTGCCCGAGGTATACAGCCAGTGCATCCACAAGCGCGTGCCATGAAACTGCCAGCCAGAACCAGACGGGCTTTTTGCTGACAAGCCCGAACAACACCATGACCGACAACGCGACGTGCAGGCATATGGCAAAGATGCGTTCCACAAATCCAAGGATCGCAAGATAAGGCGGCGTTGACCAATACGCTGCAACCTGTTGCTTTGCCAGCTCAAGCTGCCCCGCTGGAATGCTTGTCACCGTAGACAGATCAACGTAGCGATACGCCATCATGTTGACAAACGTCAACGCGGTAATTAAGCCGAGGACGATCGCTTCCGTTCCGCCATGTCCAATTCCAATGTAAAGGCCTTGATTCCATGTTCTGCTTTTCTTGAGAAAGAATTTGAACAGAATGTAACGCGCTGTTTCTTCAAAGAGTCCCGCAAGCAACCCGAGAATCACAGCATATGCGACGACTCCCCAGGATTGAAACGTTGGCGTCAATGCCAGTACAAGCGGAACATGCAAGACTTGTGATGCGATAAATGTCAAACCGCCTGCGAGGAACAGCTTCCATGACAAGTTGAGTTTGCGTGCGAAATATATCCCTGCGATGGAGGGGAGAATGATCATTCCTAAAAAGTTGATGATTAAGATGGCTTCAAGCATTTTTACTCCATTTAGAACGACGGCATTGAACGCTTGCGGAGCGTTTCACGGGTCAACGGGCGTTTGGCGATCACATTGATCTTGTTCGCATTCTCGATGACATGCGTGGAAACAACCTCCCAGCCCTCCTCGCCCCAAGCGTTGAGCAGTTGCTCCAATTCCTCCGCCTTCACCCCAGACCAAAACCCGCCGACCGTCTGCACACGATATTCCCATTTCGGCATTTCATTGTTCATGGCTTTTCCTTTCGTTTCACGTGAAACCCAAATGTGCGGCCGTCAGCGCTTTGTGAGTCGCGTATCGCGAATTACATCTTTGTCTCGTTTTTGTACAACACGTACGAATAGACCGCCAGGAATAATGAAGACCCGATCAGCGGAACGAACATCAGCCAGAAGGCCGCTGTGCCGCCGAAGAATCCTCCAAGCATGGCGAATGCTCCTGAAAGCATGAACAGCACCGAGCCGAGTTGATGCGTCTTGTCCCAGACCGAATCGCTGGAGAGAGTCCAGGGAGTCCGAATCCCGATGAAGAAGTTGCGCTTTGCCTGCTTCAGCAAATAGCCAATGGCGATGAACAGGATGCCCATGAAAGGCAGCATGGCGGCGCTCATTTTGAAATCCTGATAGCCCAGGCTCCAGACCAACGTCAGCCCGTGGATGTAGAGCATGAAGGCCACGATCAACGCGATGAAGACATTGAAGGTTTCGCGGAATTGCGCAATGTTTGCCCTGAGCGGATCGATGTTTGGAACCACGAGGAATAACGCGAACATTCCAAGCGTCACGAGCGGCATCAGGAACACGCCCCAGAATTTGGAAATGTAACCATCCACCTGGTCGTTGACATTCCAATGAGAAGCCATTTGCTCGGGCAGTTGATTCCAAAACATCAGACCCGTAATCAAAGCTATGGAGATCAAGCTCAATGTAATAATAGACGTAAGTTTAGTTGTCATTCTTTTTCCTTTCTGAAAACGTTTCACATGAAACTGACCACTATCACTGATAACTGATGATTGATCACTTTTCTTCCTTCGGCATATTATTCTGCGCGAGCGCGACCATGCCGCTCAACCCGCCGAGGTTCATCGAATCCACTGCGGAGGAAGGCACAATTACCAGCGCGCCCTTTTCCTTCAAGCCTTCGAACAACATATTCATTGCGCGCAAGTGTAATGCGGTGGGATTGTTGACGTAGGCTTTCGAAGCTTCGGCAAATGAAGCCGCGATCTGTTGCTCTGATTCGCCCAGAATCACACGGGATTGTCGTTCGCGCTCGGCCTGGGCCTGGCGAGACATTGCGTTTTCAAGGTCAGGCGGAATGATCACGTCACGGATTTCAACGGATTGAACGGTCACGCCCCAGGGAGTTGTGCGCTCATCGATGATCTTTTGCAAATCAGCGTCCATCTTCCCGCGGCCAATCAGAATATCTGCCAGAGACATTTGCCCGATGATCTCGCGCAATGCTGTCTGCGCCGCCCATGAAATCGCAGAGTTGTAATCTGTAACTTCCAGCGCGGCTTTTTCCGCGTCCCACACAACCCAGAACAAAACTGCATCCACGTCCACGGGCACTGTGTCTTTTGTAAGCGTCTTCTCTGCCGAGAATGAAGTCACTGCCACGCGATGGTCCACCCACAACACGGCGGTGTCAACGATCGGGATGATCCAGAACAGGCCGGGGCCTCTCAGCCCCGTGAACTTGCCGAGCCGCAGAACAATCACTTTTTCCCATTGCGATGCGACCTTCATTGCGAACAAAAAGTATGTGGCGATGCCTGTCAGCGCAAGCACAGTTGCGGCGATTGTAAAGTCAGAACTATTCATGGCATCCAGTAACAGCGCCACCTTTATGGCTCCGATCAAGATGATGCCAAATACAAACCCTGCAATTGGCGGGATGTGCTGATCATCTTTTTTGATGATTGAATTAAGGTACTTGTTTTTCATTTTACATTCTCCTGATTAATCACTATTCACTATCTTCGTCATTCGCTTCTTTCCACAACTTGAGGCTGTCTCTCACCATCTGGCTGACCTCACGCTCTAAGAAGCCCAACCGAAATGCCTCGCTGATGAATCGATGCGCGAGCGCGGCAAGCGATTCATGCCTCAACTTTTCGCGGACTTCAGGCGGCGGGATTTCGGTGATGTATGTGCCGCGTCCCTGTTGCGTGGATATGATCCTCACTTCATCCAACATGCGGTAGGCGCGCGCCACGGTGTTGAAGTTGACTCTCAACTCCTGCGCCAATGCTCGGACGGTGGGCAATTGATCGCCGGGTTTCAAAACGCCGTTCGCCAACTGGCTTTGAATCTGGTTGACGATCTGGGTGTAGATGGGCAGTCCGGAGTGGAAGTCGAGTTGAAGGGGTGGCTTTTTCTCTGTCATAGGCTTTCCTTGTATTGTACTAATTGTATCATTGTCATAATTGTAGCCTTTAAATGCGTTTTGTCAAGTAGGGCGTGAATTTTAGTCCGCTTCAGCGGGGTTTGTAAAATAGCCCGATGGTTAATCATCGGGCGGGGATAAGGGGAAGGAAATGGCGCTCGAAACGGAATCAACTTTCAGTTAAGCAGGAGGCGTTTTGTGTTTACAGTCCTCTTATGAATTTAAGATTGTCTGCATGGTAGAATTTGTCCGCATTCAATAAAGGAGTAAATAAAAATGGAAGCAATGACCGGTACATGGACTGAGAAAAAAGGTTTAGCGCAAATGTTAAAAGGCGGCGTCATCATGGATGTGGTGAATGCCGAGCAAGCCAGGATCGCAGAAGATGCGGGCGCGTGTGCGGTGATGGCGTTGGAGCGCGTGCCTGCCGATATTCGCGCGGACGGTGGCGTGGCGCGCATGTCTGACCCTGACATGATCTTGAAGATCATGGATGCGGTCAGCATTCCTGTGATGGCGAAGTGCCGCATTGGACATTTTGTGGAAGCGCAGATTTTGGAATCCATCGGCGTGGATTACATCGATGAATCTGAAGTGCTCACGCCTGCGGATGAAGAGCATCATATTTTGAAACATAATTTCAAAGTGCCGTTCGTTTGCGGTTGCCGCAACATCGGCGAGGCGTTGCGCCGAATTGGCGAAGGCGCGGCGATGATTCGCACAAAAGGTGAAGCGGGCACAGGGGACGTGGTGGAAGCGGTCCGCCATGCGCGTTCGGTGATTGGTTCGATCCGTGCATTGCAGGTGATGAATGATGAAGAGTTGATGACCTTTGCCAAGAACAACGGCGCGCCGTATGAATTGGTGAAGGAAGTAAAGACTCTTGGCCGTATGCCCGTGGTCAATTTTGCGGCGGGCGGAGTTGCAACCCCTGCCGATGCGGCGTTGATGATGCAACTCGGTGTGGATGGCGTATTCGTTGGTTCTGGCATCTTCAAGAGCGGCGACCCTGCCAGGCGCGCGGCGGCCATCGTCAAATCGGTGACGCATTTTCAGGATGCCTCCATTCTCGCGGAAGTGAGCAAGAATCTCGGCGAGGCGATGGTCGGGCGCAATGCCGCGCACATGCCCGAAGGCGAGAAATTGGCGGTACGTGGTTGGTAGGTTGATGTAAATACGTAAACATGTAAATACGTAAACAGGGTAACAGGCGTAAAGCCTTGCGTACTTGTTTACCTGTCTACTTGTATACTTGTTTACCTGTGTACATAAACAATGAAAATAGGTGTCCTCGCCTTGCAAGGCGATTTTTCAGAACATATTTCCATGCTGAAAAAAATCGGCGTGGAGACGGCGGAAGTGCGCCTGCCGAAACATCTCGATGGGTTGGACGGGTTGATCATGCCTGGCGGTGAATCCACGACGATTGGCAAGCTGGCTGTGGCCTACAGTTTGATGGAACCGTTGCGTGAGTTTGGAAAACTCCACGCGGTTTGGGGAACATGTGCGGGCGCGATTTTTCTTTCAAAGGATATTGGCCGCGACCAGCCCCTGCTTGAATTGATGGATATCAAAGTCCGGCGCAATGCGTTTGGCAGGCAGGTGGATTCGTTCGAGACCAATCTCGAAATTGACGAGTTGATGAAGGCCACTGGCACAGAACATCCATATCATGCCGTTTTCATCCGTGCACCGATCATTGAGTCTGTCAGTGGAAATGTGAAGGTGCTTTCGGCTTTGGAAGATGGACGCATCGTTGCGGCACAGCAGGGTCATTTGCTGGCGACCTCCTTCCACCCTGAGTTGACAGGCGATACGCGCTTTCACGAATATTTTATTTCGCTGGCAAGTGCAAGTGCAAGTTGAAGGTTGCAAGCCCAACCCGTAACCTGTAACCTGTAACTTGTAACCCGTAACCCATAACCCCTAACTTTATCATGTCCATCCGATCCCTTGACCTGCTCGACATCCCCACCATTGCACGTTATCGAAACGATGTGTTGACCCTCGATAGCGCGCGTGCTCTCACGCGTGGACATCCCCTCGGCGCGATGGGACTGCTGGCCTACATCAACCCTGCGCGGCATTTGTATGCGGCCATTTCAAACGGCGGCGAGACGGCCCTGCTGGGCGGCATCATCCACACGCATGGCGATACATTTGCGAAGCTGTTGTATCTTGCGCCATCGTCCCAATTGCATGACCCGCAACTGCCTGCATTGATCGAGCATCTGGCAGTGCAGGCAGGCGAGTGGCAGGCGTTTCATGTCATCGCAGAAGTGGATGAGACGAGCGATGTTTTCCCCGCCTTGCGAATGGCGGGGTTCTCGGTCTATGCCTGGCAAAGGGTTTGGGATGCGAGTCTGCTGGAGAAAACAGGAGCAGGCAACGGCGGAGAGTGGAAGCGAATGCAATCCATCGACCTGCCTGCGGTGCAGAGTCTGCATTATCAAATCGTGCCGCAGTTACTGCATCCCGTCGAGCCTGCGCCGAATCGCGTCACTGGTTTTGTGCATGAAGATATGAAATGTTTTGCGAATGTAACCGCGGGCATGTACGGCATGGTGTTGACGCCGCTCATCCACCCCGATGAAGAGCATGTGAGCGAAAAAATTATTTCGCTTGTGACGAATTTGCCAGACCGCCGCGCGCGCGCCGTTTATTTGAACGTGCGTTCCTACCAGGCATGGCTCGAGCCTGTGCTGGCAGACCTCGGTGCAAAGGCTTCTGCGCGGCAGGCCGTGATGGTGAAACACCTTGCGCGTTTGGTCCGAAACGATCAAACGGTGCGCGCGGTTCCAACGAACGTGGGCGTACAGCCTTCGCGCATGAGCAGGATGGATGTGGATGAGTAACTGGTTCGCGTTCGACGATGGCCGCAGTATTGGAAAAATAAGCGCCGAGGGCGGCGTGATTTTGCGCGACGATGAAAACTCCAGCGGCGCGCGCATCACCCTCAAACGCGGCAGTGGCTACGTTTCGGTTTCCTGCAATATCTATGGCTGGATGGATCACACCCGTTTTTTTGGCACGGTCTCCGATGCCCAGCGCGAGTATGTGACGATGAAGGCCGCGCTCGAAACCGCGCTGGATGTGATCCACATGAGCGGGGTGAAGGAAATAAAAATTTGGGAAGCGATCTCAGAATTCGTAAGGCGGTTTCCGTAAATGTTGAAAGCTTTATTATTTGATTTCGATGGGCTGATCCTCGACACCGAGACGCCCGAAGTTTTGGTTTGGCAATCCATTTATCGCGAGCATGGATTCAAACTCCCGGTCGACGAGTGGGAAAAGACCATTGGCGGATACGGCATCTCGAACTTTGACGCCGCCGAACACCTCTCGCTTCTTTCTCAGGGACGGCTGGATCCTGCCACGATGCGCATTCGCTACCGAAGAGAGTCAGACCTGCTCATCCACGCCAGCGACATCATGCCAGGCGTAACCCGCCTGATCGAGCAGGCGCGCGAACAGGGTATTCAAGCCGCCATCGGTTCAAGCTCGCCGCATTCCTGGGTGGATGCGCACGCGAAGCGGCTTGGCATCTTTCATTATTTCAAGCACATTATTTGTCAGGACGATGTACCGCCCGGCAGGACCAAGCCCAACCCGGATATCTACCTGAAGGCGCTGGATATGCTCAAGGTGCAGAACACGGAAGCGGTAGTCTTCGAAGATTCACTCAACGGCGTGGAGGCCGCCCGCCGCGCCGGCATCTTTGTGGTGGCTGTCCCCAACCCGCTGACTGTGAAAATGGGAGTCACTGGCGACCTGACAGTTTCATCGCTGGCTGATTTGTCGTTGCAGGGTCTGCAAGGGAAGATTCCTGGAAGTTGAAATTAAGTCTACCCACCTGACAGTTTTAACAATGGGACGCAGATGAACGCAGATTTTTTGAAAAACAAGAGCAAAACGGTTTGAATCAGCGTTTTCAGCGTTCATCTGCGTCCAAAAAAACAAAGTGTCAGGTGGCTAGAAATTAAGTTACATATCTAAAAAAATCGCGGTAGTGGTTCCATTGTAAGTGATGACAATTTTCAAGTCTGCATCGGAATAAAAATATATGCCTAAAAAAATTGTGTTTGTTATTGTGGGGGTGTTTGCCTTTGCTGGCGCCGCATTTTTTTGGGCAAGGGGCAATCCACCTGAGGTTGTTTCCACACCCGTTGAATCAAACCTTCTGCCAACCCCCACGTTCACCCCCGCGCTTGTGCCTGAAACAATTCCAATCGACGATGGCCCGCTCAAGGATTCGATCATTGCCGCGGGCGATTATCTCGTCCGCCAGCAACTTGCGAACGGCGAGCTTTCGTATCAGGTAAATTTTTTGAACGGCGAACGGGCCTACACCCCCTCGGACATTCGTCTGATGGCAGGGGCAGGGTCGCTTTTTACCGTGTGCCGCGTTTCTGGCGACACAAAATATTGCGAGGCGGGCGACCGCGCTCTCGATCATTATTTGGAAAAGCTGATCAGCGACCCGCAAAATTTTACCGGAACCTGTCTTTACACAAACGGCGGCTGTCCATTGGGCGGCGCGGCGCTGACCGTGGATGCGATCTACAAACGCTGGCAGGCCACCGGCGGATTCATCCTCGAAGGCCGCAACCTGCTCACCACCGCCATGGACCTCGGCTATTTCATCGTTTCCATGCGCAAACCAGACGGCAGTTTCTATCATTTATTTGACCCGCATCTCAAAGGTGCAGTGGACGCGGATTACTTTGCCGCTTATTTTTCCGGTGAAAGCCTGTACGCGCTTTTGGAATTGCACGAGATGACGGGCAATCAATTTTGGCTGGAGCAGGCGCACGAAGCTGGTGATTTTATGGTCACACAGCCTGTCACGGAAGACCACTGGCACAGCTACGCCTTCGCCATGTTTGCCCGTTTGGATAAGCTGAGCAAAGACGGGCAAGATTATGCCGTGAAAATTGCGGAAACAGTCATCGAGGGACAGGTACGCTCGCTGAACAAAACCAACACCAGCATTTCCACGTCTGCGAAGATAGAGTCGCTGGCGGCGCTGGCGCAGGCATTTTATCTTTCAGGCGGCGAACATACCTGGCTGGATCGGGAGATCAGTACCTTCATCACTTTTGTGAGAGCCAGGCAACTGCCGGATAACGACTGTAATTTCGATCTCAGCAACGACATGATCTTAAGTTACCAGGGCGGCATTTTCAGCAGTTGCGAAGACCCGTCCATTCGGGTGGATGGAGTACAGCGCTGGATCAACGGAGTGACTGCCTATTTGGAATATCAAAGTATGATTGGCGCAAAATAACATCCGTGATAGTGATCCGGTGTTCTTGTTGATTAAAGAAATGGAGAAAAAATGAGTATTGGAAAAATAAAATGGCAGGCCATAGTTTCAAAATACGCCTTTCCTGAAACGTGGCGTAGTTTGTGGCAGGTGTTCAATTCTGTCATTCCCTTCTTTGTGCTGTGGTATCTGGCATACCGCAGTCTCGAAATCGGGTTCTGGTTGACCTTCCTGATCACGATCCCCGCGGCGGGATTCATGGTGCGGATGTTCATCATCTTCCATGATTGCTGTCACGGTTCCTTCTTCCGAACTCCGCTGGCAAACAACCGCCTGGGACTTCTCCTCGGCGCGGCGGTATGGACTCCCTATTATGCGTGGAAGCATTCCCATGCCATCCATCACGCCACCGCCGGCGACCTCGACCGCCGCGGCATTGGCGATGTCTACACCATGACGGTGGAGGAATATCTTGCCGCGCCCTGGTATAAGAAGTTCGGTTATCGTGTGATGCGAAGCCCGCTCATCCTCTTCACCGTTGGCGCGTTGATCGTCTTTGTGTTTGGCCACCGCTTTTGGGAAAAGAACGCGGGCAAGCGCGAGAAGAACAGCGTGATCTGGACGAATATTACCCTGTTCGCCTTCGTCGGTTGGACGGTTTATCACATTGGCTGGCAGGCCTATCTGTTGGTTGAAATCCCTATTTTGCTCATGGCATGTGGCGCGGGCGTGTGGTTGTTCTATGTTCAGCATAATTTCGAGCCGACCTATTGGGAACGTCACCAGAATTGGGAGTTCTTCAAGGCTGGCATGGATGGCAGTTCCTTCTACAAACTCCCCAAGGTCTTGCAATGGTTTACGGGCAATATCGGCTTCCATCACATTCATCACCTCAGCCCGAAGATTCCCAACTATAAGCTGGAGGAATGCCACAACGAGAATCCGATCTTCCAGATCGAACCGCTTACTTTTCGGGATAGTTTGAAATCACTCTACTTCCGCCTGTGGGATGAAAAAGAAAAAATGCTGGTCGGCTGGCGCGCCATCAAAAAATACAAAATGCAAATGCAAAGCGATAAGATGTAAATCAAAAGGACTGGCTTCGAAAAGCCAGTCCTTTTTGTTTAATAACTGAAATTCGCGCTGAGCGGAGAGCGGGGGTTCGTTCCCGCTCGTAGTCGAAGCGTGAGAAAATTACGTGAAAGAATTCCAAATCCCGAAGGGATGATATTGATTTGGGTGCGTTTCATTTCAGTTGAAACAACCGTCCCGAAGGTTTGGAAACGGCATAAGTCTTCGGAAAAACCTTCGGGACGTTCCACCCTTCAACTCATTTGAAACACACCCTATTGATTTTACAAGCTATGACACCCCTGCGGGGTTGAATTTGGCACATCCCAAAATCTATAATCATTTGACCCCTTCGGGGTCTTCGAGTAAATCGCGTAAGGTGAGTTAATAACTGAAATTCGCGCTGAGCGGAGAGCGGGGGTTCGTTCCCGCTCGTAGTCGAAGCGTGAGTGCATAAACAAAAACTTTATATCGCCTTTTCGCGCAGTACCGAACTGATGTAATCCATGCTTGCAACTACCACCGCAATGGCAAGCATTTGGGCGCTCGCCGCGCGGTAGTTGAGCAGGTTGATGTTTTGCTGTAACAGGAAGCCGATACCGCCGCCGCCGACAAAGCCAATGATGGTGGACATGCGCACATTGATGTCCCAGCGATACATGGTGTAGGAAATGTACGGGGGCACGATCTGCGGGATGACCGCATAGATGATGGTTTGCAAACGATTGGCGCCCGTCGCCTCGATCGCCTCCAGCGGACCGGACAGAATGCTTTCCACCTGTTCGGAATAAAGTTTCGCCAGGCTGACGATGGTGTGCAAGCCCAACGCCATCACCCCTGCAAACGGGCCGATGCCCACCGCGATCACGAACACGATCGCCATCACCAAAGCTTCCACTGAACGCAGGGCATTGAGAAATGTGCGGGTGATGGAATAGACCACCATGCCGATGGGCAGGGCGTCTTTTGGTTTTGTCAAAACGGCAAGCAGGAGACCGGCAATTGCCCCAACTGCCATTGGCCCCCAAAGGGTGTACATGGGTTCGCCAATTTCGTACAGCCATTCGATCAACTGCCCGAGCAGACCCATGATCGTGATTCCGGCGATCAAGGTCAGGATCAGGTTCAGGCTCTTTATTCCAGAGACAGGCAATTTTTCCGAGCCAAGCTGACCCATCCTTCCCAAAATACTGCTGAGTGTGCCGCCAGCGGCCAATCCTCCCAATGCAGGGGTAATGATGGCGACAATGTCTCCGACCTGGAACAGGAAATATCCGAGGAAACTGAACGAGCCAAGAACTGCCTCAAGTGTTTGCCCGATGCTCATGGCCAGGCTTGCAAGTTGGAACAGCCCATAAAAACTGACCAATACCGCCAGAAGAATTACACCCAGGCGGGCAAACCGCATGTTCTGACTCGGACGGGTGATTTCCTCCTGAGGCAAAGCCCAGCGTAAACCAAGCCATGCCAATACAGGAGAAACGATAATACCCGCCAGGTTAACCCAAACGTTCGAGCCAACAACTGCGCTAAAATTTCCAACTCCGCGCACTGCCACAAACCCAAGCAAAATACCAATCGGCCATCCCAAAACCGAAAGGGAAATGCTGGTCAACGGGCTTTTTACGGTCTTCATCAAATTGCGCGCGGCGATAAAGCTAAGCGGGATGGCAAGGAAGGTGCCAAATACGGTTGCCAACAGCGCGAGGAATACTGTTTCAACGATCTTGTTCCACGTATCGTATGCTGTTTTGGAAAAATGAGGAGCGCCGATATTCCTGCGAAGCGTGGCGCGGATAAATTGGACATCGTCACTGACACGATCGGGGATTTCCATGCTGACGATGAAATGCCCATCTGAATCGGTTTCGGCATTTTCGCGGCCAAGTGACACAACATTGGCCGGGTCATTACCGGGCACGAATCGAACAGGCCCAACCGTGAGGGGCGCGAAGTTGAACCCTTCCACCTGGATCACTTCACCGGGATTTGCGCAAGCCGGGGTGATGACGAGATACGGATCAGATGCGCTTCGCTCCGGTGCGGACGCCTGATTCCCGTCCGAGAGGCAGGGGACGTAGATTGGGTAGTTCACGATCTCTTCGACCTGCTCGTATTCGAATATCTCTGGTTGTGCCAGCGCGCGCGTCACGCGTACCAGACTCTGCTGGCGGTTTTCACTGCGGAGTTCCTCCAGATCCACTTTGGTGATCTGAAAGCCATACGCAAAAATAACCATCGCGAGAAGCGAGAGCAGGCCGACTTTTATGGAGTTCCAGGGGGATGCTTTTTTATTATTTTTCATGGCGGCTCATCCTACCCGTTCCGCATCGCGGCCATAGATTTCTTTGAATTTCTTGTCGTCAATATCTTTTGGCAAACCTTCAAACACTAATTTGCCTTCATTGAGCGCAACCACCCGGTCTGCATAGCGATGAACCAGATCGAGAAAATGCAAACTGCACAGCACGCTGACGCCGTCATTTTTGTTGATATCTTCCAGATGACTCATGATACTGTGCGCGAGGACAGGGTCCAGGCTGGCAACAGGCTCATCGGCCAGAACCATCTTCGGGTCTTGCATGAGCGCGCGGGCAATGCCAACGCGTTGTTGTTGTCCGCCGCTCAATTCATCCGCCCGTTGATAGGCCTTTTCCGCGATCCCCACTCGTTGCAATTGCTTGATGGCTTTTTCCATATCTTCTTTTGGAAAGCGGTTCAACAGACTCCAGGCGGGGTTGACATAGCCCAACCTTCCCGCAAGTACGTTCGTGATCACCTTCGAGCGATGCACAAGGTTGAAGTGTTGAAAGACCATGCCGATCTTGCGTCGGATGCGGCGCATTTCCTCCTGCGAGGCGGCGGTGATATCTTCTCCGTTCCAGAGAATCTGCCCTGCGGTCGGTTCGATCAGACGGTTGATGCAACGCAACAGGGTTGATTTTCCCGATCCGCTCAGCCCGATGACCGCCAGGAACTGTCCATCGGGCACTTCAAAGCTGACGTTGTCGAGAGCCTTGACCCCGCCGTCATAAATCTTGGTCAGGTTTTTGATTTGAAGCATGGTGATATCCTGAAAACTTTGATGCCAGCGCGTCTCTGCGCTGAGGTCTTCAACGGTATTATAAAATATATCCGTCCCAATTTCTGATCTGAAACCCTAAAGGTCTTCTTTGCAAAATAAGCATCTATGGTTGCAAAAGAGACCTTTAGGGTTTTTCATTTTTAAGAAAAATCAGGGGCAGGGATTTTGACCCTGCCCCTGATTTTTACGAACGGCAGAACTTATTCGGGAAGTGTGTAACCGGTGGCTTCGACCATGGCGCGAACCATGTCATATTCGGCATCTTCGGCGGGCGCAATGCCAGACCAGCCGTAGAAGTCAGCGGAGCCGATGGAGGTGCCCCAGGCTTCGGTCTCAGCGAAGGCAAGCAGAGCTTCTTCGATCTGGGCGCGAAGCTCAGCGGGGAATTCGGGGCCGAAGGACAGGGTGTCGTTCGGGATGGCGGAGGAGACAGCGAGGATGCGGACTTTCTGCATTACATCAGGGGCCTCCACGCGAACGTTGGCGCGGGCATCGAGAATGCGGTAGCCGTCGCAGAAGAGTTTCTTGCCTTCTGCATCGGGGGCGCAATTCGCAATGGACTCGGCGGGAACTTCATACTGTTCCAACGTGGTGATTCCGCCAGCCAGGTATTCGTCATAGCTGAAGATGGGGCCGCTTTCGGGGCTTAAAGGAACACTGTAGAAGACGGTGCCGAAATCAACTTCGCCATTGTAGACGGCGGTAACGGTCTGGTTGTGGCCGCCGGTCTGAACCTGCTCACCGGGGGTGATGCCAGCTTCGGTCAATTCGACGAAGGGAACCATGTATCCGGAGGTGGAGCCTTGATCGCCATAACCCCAGGTTGCGCCTTCGAGGTCGGCAAGGGTTTGGAATTCGCTATCGCGGGCGACGATGTACTCAGCCCAATAGACAGGGTAGCCGAAGCGGATGGCTTTGAAGGCAACATCCACACCGCACAACTGGCTGGCGATGGCATAACCGAGGCCGGGGATGAAGGCCATGGTGTCGGCGGGGGAGGCGCACATTTCTTCGATGGTGGCGGCGTAGGAAGTGGGGACGGTCACTTCGAAGGTGAGGCCGGTGGCTTCGTTCAAGGCGGCCGCCATAACTTCACCACCTGTTGTGATGATGTTCGCATCCACGGAGGGGACGAACAACACTTTGATGGGGTGCTCGGGAGTGCCGACATCGGAAGCGGGGGCTTCGGTGGCAACAGGAGCTTCGGTAGCGGGAGCTTCGGTGGCGGGGGCTTCAGTCATAACGGGGGCTTCTGTCGCCGCGGGGGCGCAGGCGCTGAGGATCATCGAAGCGGTTACGATGAGGGTCAGCAATACAAAGTACATACGTTTATTCATATCTTCTCCTCTTAAGAGATATATAAGGGTTTATGGGGTGATGTCACCCCTGACGCAAAGATGATAACGCAATTTATATGTATGAACAAGTACGCTTTTCTTAAAAATTGGGTATGTCCATCACTGTACATGCCCGTGAGATGCATCGTACTATATTCGCTTACAGCGATGGCAGTATACAGAATCCGATTTGGGTGTGTTTCATTTCAGTTGAAACAACCGTCCCGAAGGTTTGAAAAAGGGTCAAAGTCTTCGAGAAAACCTTCGGGACGTTCTATCCTTCAACTCATTTGAAACACACCCATCCGATTTGCACGGGAAGGCATAATGGAAAATTTTATCGAAGCATGGAAAGAGCGCGCCAGACAACTCAAGGTTGAAGTGTACGCTTTGTACCTGGCGTATCGAGACCCAAGAGTCCACTGGGCGGCGCGGGTCTTCACCGCCTGCGTGGTGGCCTATGCCTTCAGCCCAATTGATCTGATTCCCGATTTCATCCCCATCCTCGGATATTTGGATGACTTTGTTCTGATTCCACTGGGAGTCAAGATTGCGCTTTCCATGATCCCTGCACATGTCATGGCCGAGAGCCGCGAAAAAGCGCAGGAGATTATCCGCCGGGGCAAGCCTGTCAACCGAATAGCCGCCGTAATCATCATTCTGATCTGGCTGTCTCTCGCGGCGCTGGCTATTCTTTTATTAACTCACCGTACGCAGTAGCGCCCGTACCGCAAAATTTATTTTGCGTTTTAGGCGCTTCTTGCACAAGAGCAACATGAATGTTGTTGTACCGTGTAACAGCAGTTAAATCACTGATGTTGCGCAAAAGGCTTTATGATCCCGAAGGGGTGTCATCGCCCGTAAAATCAATATCATCCCTTCGGGATTTGGTTATTTCGCGCCATTTTCTATAATCCTGCCATCCCTTCGGGATTATGGACTGGGTAAGATGAGTTAAATAAAAAACTCCCGCTGTCTTTGGGACAACGGGAGATACTGATTACTGTTCACTGAGTACTGCTCGCTCTCCCCATACAACTTGCGCCACACTCAATCCGTGTTAGCCAATAAAGATTCACTTTCGGGTGGCTTCTCTTTCAATTCCTGATGCGGGGTGAAGAAGACTGCCGCCAGCCCCAGCGCGGCGGAGATGAAGGCGATGACGAAGACAAGGTGAATCGAGTCGGCCATGGCGAGACGCACGCCGGCATCCACGACAATTTCAGAGCCAGGTAAAGGATCGAGTAAAGCAGTCACCAGCTTCGGGTCCAGGCCAGAGGCGCGCAAGTTCGAAGTGAGTCGAATGCTCAACGCGGCGCCCATCACGCTGACGCCCAAAGTCCCGCCCATCGAACGGCTGAATTGGAGCATAGAGGTGGCTGTGCCGAGATTGCGGCGTTCCACGTTGGTTTGCACGGCCACCAAAAACGAAGGGATCGAAAGCCCCATGCCGATGCCCATCATGGTGACGAAGATCATCATCACGATCTGGCTCGACCCCGCGCCAACCAGCGTCATCAGGAATGCGCCCGTTGCGAACACGGCTGTGCCGATCACGCCCAGCCTGCGATGGCCGACCGTCAAGATCAACCTCATGCCGATGATGCTGGCGGTTACCCATCCCAACAACAGCGGCGTAATGGTGATGCCAGCCTGGGTTGCGCTGGTTCCCATCACCGATTGCACGAAGAGCGGAATGAAAGAGATGCTCCCAAACAAAGCCCAGCCTGTGAAGATGCCGTGCGAAACCGCTGTGGCAAACAGACGGTCACGGAAAAGTTGGATCGGCAGAATCGGATCGGCGGCGCGGCTCTCGACCCACAGCAATGCGATGAAGAGTCCTGCGGCGGTTGCGATCAATATCCAACTGTTGACTGTGCCGAACTCCATGAGGCCAAGCAATAGCGAGACGACGCTGGATGTTAATAACGCCGCGCCGAGATAATCCACCGCGGGTCTTTCGTGACCCTGGGCCTGCTCCCGCCACGCAAGAGCGACCAACGCTGCGGCAACCAGCCCGGGAAAAACGTTGATGTAGAAGACCCAGCGCCAGGTGAACTGATCCACGAGGAAGCCGCCGAGAAGCGGCCCCGCAATGGACGAGAAGCCCCACACGCCGGAGAAAAATCCCTGCATCCGGGCGCGTTGTTGCAAATTGAACATCTCGCCGATCAGGATGAACGCCAGCGGCATGATGCCGCCCGCGCCGAGTCCTTGCAACGCGCGCGCGAAGATGAGCTGGGTCATGCTGTTTGCCAGGCCGCTCATCACCGAACCGCTCAAAAAGAGCGCCATCGCAATGACGTAAATTCGGCGGCGGCCATAAATATCCGAGAGTTTTCCATACAGCGGAACAGACGTGGTGGAGGCCAGCATGTACGCCGAAAAGACCCAGGCGTAATGTTCCAGCCCGCCCAGTTGACCGACGATGGTCGGCATGGCGGTTGCAACGACAGTCGCTTCCATCGAAGCGAGGAACAAGCTGAGCATGATGCCGATGGTGACAAGAATGATTCGGTTACGTGACATTGAATCCTTTCAGGGGTAGATAAGACCCAGATGGGTAAGGGTTTGATTATCATACCCCAAAATAAAACAGAGACTGGCGTTCGCCAGTCTCTGTTTTGTACAGCATATAAGACGGGCCGCACTCAACGCCCGAACTTGAACGCTCTGCGTACCTGACCTGCCCAATCGAACGCCGCCCAGGCCGTGAGGATGAGCAGAGAAAGGGAAAGGATGTTTCGCCAGATTTCTTTTATGCCTTCCTTTAACATGGGCAGTGTTACAGGGTCGGTAATTTTTTCGAATAAACTCTTTTCTGCTCCTGCCTTTGGGGGGAAAAGCGCCGTGTAAACGCCCTGTGTGCCTTCGTTGATTGCATGGAAGTAATTGCCAAGGAAATTTTGCGATATCCAATAAACCCCATACGCCACACCAGCTACAAGCAAAAGCAAAAACGGCCATAATATGAGCACGCCCGCGTGATGCAAGTCGCTCTTGCCACGTTCCTCGGGGTCCCATTCCTCTGGTTTTGCCTTGCCAAGGATGCGTTTTGCAAGGGGTCTTTGGAATTTTTCAAAGTTGTCCCAATATTCGCCGTGATTTTTCAGCAGTGAGGAACTGGTGCGGATATTTACCGGGCCAGTGAATTCCCGCTTTGGCGTTTCTTCTCCCGTCAGTGCATCCAGCACTTTCCATTCATCCTTGAACCAGGTGTATTCGTCCAGCCCATAAAATTCTGTAATTGGGTCGGTGAAATTCCAGAAGTTCATCCACTTAAATTCCTTTGGGAAAGAATCCTGGCGGATGGGCATTTGAAAGCGGTTGTAATAGACTGAATCCAGGATGCCCCGCGCCTGATGATAATAACTTAATATACTGCCAAGCGTCACATAGGTGTAGATTTTCTTCTGGTACTCTGGCTCAAGGAAGTGGAATAGCGCCTCGAATGTGATCGGTGTTCCTTGCGAATGTGCAACGATATGGATTCGTTGTACTTCGAATCCCTCGTTGAGATCGTGAAAATGCTTGATATCTTCCATGACCACGCTTCGCACCCGATGGGCTTGTGCCGGGTCGGTTGCATAGTTAACCACATCATCCATATATCCAACCAGCAGGAATTTCACAAATTTGTCCAGCGCTTCGCCGAACGCTCCGAGGATTTTTGTCCATTTGAGAATGCTGGCGAGGACCGTTATTACGAACGCGAGGGGCAGTGCAAGAAAAATGAAATAACGATAGATGAGCGGCGAAAAGGCAAGCCGTGTAAACCCTCCTTCCTGCACTTTTCCAATACGCCATTTCACTTCGTCGTTTCCCACCCTCTGCCTGTATGAATAATAGGATGCCCGATCCACATCGCTGTTCGCATATTTTCGGTAGTTCCACAGAATGCGGCGTGAGAAAAGCTGGGCAATCTGCAAGGCCAGCAGGGCCAGTAAAACGTAAAAGTAACTAACTGGGTTTGACAGGAGCAGTAGGATTAGAAGAATCAAGGTCCAGGCTGGCAATCCGGGCAGAGTCTTGAGGGGTATTTTTTCCCGCAGGGAAATCATTTTGGAGATTTCAGACCACGGCGCAACCGCCCAAATAGCCGCGAGGACAAGGACAAACCCCAGCCCGTAAAACCCGTTGAAATTCCCCAGGGCGGAGGTTAGCGTTGCGGGCAGTATCCTGACCACAGCCTCTTTGAAAAGATTTTCCTCCACGAAGGCTGTCACTCCCAACGGCAGGAGCAGGAGCAGGAAGAGGAGTAGATAAGATACAAAGTTGCCCACATAATCCAACACACCGGGTGTTGGATATTTCGTCTTCTGTATTGTCCCTTCGCGCAGTTTTCTAATTCTTTTTGAATGTCGCGTAAATAAGATATCCTGAAGCATATTGACAAACACGTGGGAAGACATCTGCCATTCTTTAGCGAGATTCCCCAGCGCGGTGGACGGTAAGACCTCATACTCCCAATAGGACTCTTTGATCAATATGCGTTTGTTGAGGTAATTGCGGGTTTTGTCGTTGGGGTCGCTGAATTTGGCGCGAATTTCCGTGAGATGTTTATGAACGCCGGCCTTTTCATTGTGCGGCGAGGAGGCGGCATCCCGCGTGTCATCTATGATTTGCGCGATGGTTGCATTCTCGTCCAGCGCTTTGACCGCCGGCCAGAATCCGCGCAAAAACAGGTTCAGGTGTACATCCTCCTCCTGCTCCCCCGCGCCTTTGACCACAAGGATGACCTCAGTCTCCTCTTTTTCATCGTTTTTTTGTGTGTTTGGGGTTGTTTTCTTTGCCATTGCTGTCTCCTTTTCACCATTATCTTTGAAGACTTCCGAAAGGCTGTTCGTATCTGAAACTGTGTAAGTAAAAAAAGTATAGCACGATTTCACCCTGAGGATAAAAAACGTTGTGGAATATTTTTTCGGCACTCCGCGTAGGGCAAATCTCTGATTTGCCTCGCAAGTCGGAGACTTGCGCCATATTTCCGACACTTTAGTCCACACCCATAAAAAAACTCCCACTGCCTCTGGGGCAACGGGAGAAACTGCTCACTGATTACTGATTACTGATTACTGTTCACTTACCCTCCCCCATACAACTTCCGATGCACCACACTCAACGCACGCACCTGCTCTGCGGCGTGATACGAAGACCGCACCAGCGGATTCGACTCCACCCATTGGAAACCAATCTCTTTGCCGTAATCGCGCAGTTCAGCGAATTCTTCCATCGTGTAATAGCGCTGCATGGCAAGATGCTTCTTGCTCGGCTGTAAATACTGGCCGATGGTCAGAATATCCACGCCCCAACTGCGCTGATCGCGCATCACGGCTTTGACTTCGTCCATCGTCTCGCCGAGGCCGAGCATGATGCCGCTCTTGGTCAGCACGTCGGGGTCGAGCTTCTTCGCGTTGGATAAGGTCGCCGCCGCCCATTCGTAATTATCCTGCGGCTGAACGGTCTTGAACAAACGCGGCACGGTCTCGACATTGTGATTCAAAATTTCAGGGCGCGCATCCATCACAATTTTCAAGGCTTCGATACTGCCTTTGAAATCAGGGATCAATACTTCGATGGAACAGCCATGCAATAACTCGCGGATGCGGCGAATGACCATCGCAAAGATCGGCGCACCGCCGTCTCGTCTTTCATCGCGGTTGACCGAGGTGATGACCGCGTGTTTCAACTCCATCGATTTCACAGCCTGTGCCACGCGCTCGGCTTCGCCCCAATCCAATAAAGCGGGCTTGCCATGTTTGATGTCACAGAACGCGCAGGTGCGGGTGCAAACATCGCCGAGCATCAAAAATGTAGCCGTGCCACTGCCCCAGCATTCGCCGAGGTTCGGGCACATGGCTTCTTCGCACACGGTATGCAACTCTTTCGAGCGCATCAATACTTGCAGGCGTTCAAAGGTCTCGCCCGATGGCGCGCGCACTTTGATCCAATCCGGCCGCCTCAGCGGGCGCGAATCTGTTTGAGGGGAGATTCTGTCTCTCGTAGGGGTGGCAGGCATAAGGTCCTTTTGATGCGTTTCGTCCTGAGCGGAGCCGAAGAACAATCGCCGCGAGGCTTCGACTACGGGATAAAATCCCTCCTCTCAGCGCGAATGTTATTTCTTCTTCACAATCAATCTCAATCCCCGTACTTCGACAACTTCGATGAAATCACCCTTACGGATGGATTCCGACTCGGCGGTTTTTTCCGCGCTCCATAATTCGCTTCCCACCTGCACCTGCCCCGCTTCGTGGCTGAACGATTTGGCTGTTCCTGTTTTCCCGATCATGGATTCCACGCCGATGCGGATCGGCGCGCGTTGTGCGCGCAATGCAATCAGCAGGATCGCAAAAAATAACAAGCCCAGGAAAAGCCCCATGCCGATAACAAGGGGAACCGATACGCGCTGGAATTGCGGCGTGCCCGGCGAGTTGAACAAAACCAGCGCGCCGACAATAAACGAAGCCACGCCCGCCGTAGTGAGCGCGCCATGCGTGGGCGCTTTGATGTCAAGGATGAACAACACGAAGGCGATGATGAGGAAGATGAACCCAAACCAGTTGACGGTTAACACGCCCATGCCATACACAGCCAGCGTCAGGCAGACCGCGCCAATGAAGCCCGCGAACCAACCGCCGGGGCTGGAGATTTCAATGAGAATCCCTTGCACACCAATGGCAAGCAAAAGGAATGCGATGTTTGGGTCGGTGAGCAACAACAGCAATTGCTCGATGAAACTGATGTTCAGGTTTTGCGTGCGAATGTCTTTTGTGTTGAAGGTATGTTGGCCCTCTTCCATTTGAACAGTGAAACCATCCAAAGATTGCAACAGGTCTTCGGTGTCGTCGGAGATGAAATCAATTAACCCCGCCTCCAGCGCCTCCTTGGCCGTGACGGCTTTTGCATCATCGATCATCGCCTCGGCAAGTTGAATCGCTTTTTCCCCGCGCTCATCCACCAGCGCGCGCGCGCGCGCTTTGAGAATCTCTTTTATCTTCGTCTCCAGCGTGGATTCGATATCCGCGCCGCTCGAGTCAATCGGGCTGGAAGCGCCAATCGCCGTTCGGGGAGCCATCGCAGAGGCATGTCCCGCCATCGTAATCAACGCCCCGGCGCTCCCTGCAATCGCATCGTTGGGTGAAACATAAACCACCACCGGCACCTTGCTCGCGCGGATTTCAGTGATGATCTCCAGCATGGTCTCCACGCTTCCGCCCGGCGTATTCAACTGAACGACGAGAACCTCTGCATTACTCTGCTCCGCAGTTTCGATGCCGCGTTTGAAATACTCCAGCATCGGCGGCATGATCGGCCCATCCGCCGTCATCACAATAGCCAGCGGCTCATTACTTTGCGCAAAGACGGGTTGAAACAAAGCCAGCGCGATCAGAATTAAAACGGTACTACGGGTAAGTTTCATGGTTGTTTCCAGTGTTGCTGGTCATTATACTGGTTAAGGAGGATGTTATGAACAAGACTCAGAAAACCTTTACTTTGCGCGTCATCGTTCAACTCATCATCGTTGTGCTGGTCGCGCCATTTCTCCCGCTGATCGTTTCAGGCCAATGGAGTTGGTGGCAGGCCTGGGCCTATGCTGTGGTCAGCATCCTGTCATTTGTCATCAGCCGCATCATCGCCAACCGCCGCCACCCGGATCTGATCAAAGAACGCGCCCGTTTCATGCAAGCCAAAGACACCAAACCCTGGGACAAAATCCTCGCACCCCTGCTTGGACTGGGCTCCATCTTGATTTTGATTGCCGCTGGTTTGGATAAACGCGCCCCGGCTCCCGCCTCTTCCTTAATCTGTAATTTGGTTGCGCTCTTCGGCATTATCCTCGGCTACAGCTTTTCCTCCTGGGCGCTGATCGAGAATCGCTTTTTCTCCGGCGCCGTCCGCATCCAAACCGAGCGCGGACATCACGTCGTTTCCAGCGGCCCGTATCGCATTGTCCGTCACCCCGGCTACGCGGGCGGCCTGCTCGGATATCTTTTCATCCCCCTTTTATTGGATTCGCTCTGGGCATTTATTCCCGCCATTTTTCTTTTGATTGTAATGATCGTCCGCACCGCATTGGAAGATAAAACACTTCAAGAAGAATTACCCGGCTACAAGGAATTCGCCCAGAAAACCCGCTATCGCTTACTGCCTGGAATCTGGTAGCAGTTTATTTCACCGCAAGGTAAATTGTGCGGACGCTCAGCCCGATGATCAGAATCCCCACAAAGATCATCAAGGTTTTCATGGGCAATTTTTGAGATACCTTTGCCGCAATCGGAGCGGCAACCGCCCCGCCGATCAGCAGTCCCAGAATGACCTGCCAGTATTCGCTGAAATTTAAAGTAAGCACGAACAAAATGGATTGGCCCAGCGTTACGAAAAACTCCGAGAAATTCACAGAGCCAATCGTCATGCGCGGATTCTTTCCGCGAGCCACCAGGGTGGAGGTCACCACCGGTCCCCAGCCGCCTCCGCCAATGGCATCGCAGAATCCGCCGAACAAACCAAGCAGGCTGATGCGCGGCCCGTGATATTCATCCGGCTTCTTGCGCAGTTTTATGGTGAAGGCCTTATAGATGATGATGCCGCCCATGATGAGCAGGTATACGGCAATATATGGCTTGATGATATTCCCATCGATGGATGTCAACACGTATGCGCCCAGCAATCCGCCCAACACGCCTGGGACCAACAAACGCCGCACCAGTTTCCAGTCCACGTTGCCGAGCTTCCAGTGAGAAAACCCCGAGATACCCGTGGTCACAACCTCCGCCATGTGAACGCTGGCGGAAGCCGCCGCTGGGGGAATCCCTAAACTCAGCAAAAATGTATTCGAGCTGACGCCATACGCCATGCCCAGCGCGCCATCGATCATCTGAGCAAGAAATCCCACCAGCATATACAGAAGAAAGTTCAGTTCCATCAGATACTCCTTTTATCGTTTCTTTGGACCGTTGATTTATTATAAAGTCTATAGTACCAGTATACTTTCAAGGTAAATAAAAAATGCGCTCCCCCACGCTTTTTATCTACCCATCTTTTTACGGACGGCGTTCTGACGTTTGGTCACATCAGCCAGCGACGTGTTATCCAAAATATCGGCAATGGCGTTGCGGACATCGCCCATTGCAAGCCGCAGGCCGCAGGTTTCTTCGTCTGGGCAACCGCACGGCTCATACGCCATCTGGCTGACACACTTGATCGGGGCAACCGGGCCGTCCAATACGCGGAAGATTTGTCCCAGAGTGATCTCTTTGGCAGGCCTGGCCAAGTAATACCCGCCGCCGACGCCCATCTTGCTGTGCAACAGGCCATTGTTCTTGAGAGCCAGCAAAATCTGCTCGAGGAACTTGGCGGAGATCTGTTCGCGCAGGGCGATCTCCTTGATCTGCATCATCTGTGGGGCGCTGCCTTTTTCGGCGGGTTCCGCCAGTGCGATCATTGCCCGCAGGCCGTATTCGCCGCGTTTGGAAAGTCTCATTTTATCTACAACTCCTACTAGTCCAATAGACTTTATTGAATATAATCATAATTCAACCGCTGAATTATGTCAATGCCTTTTTGGAAATGTGGCGCAAGTCTTCGACTTGCGAGGCAAATCAGAGATTTGCCCTACGCGGAGTGCCGAAAAAATATTCCATACCCCTGAAAGGAATCTTCACCTGTTAGCCCAAAGTAGAAATGTCCCCTGAATTCCAAAGTAGAAATGTCACCGCCCTGCAGGGCGGTGACATTTCTACTTTTTTACCGCGAAGTAGGCAGAGGGTAATTGCGCCAGGGGTGATCAGGTGCGGGTTTGGCA
>JACRLB010000036.1 GCA_016235445.1 Chloroflexota bacterium
AATAAAACCCAGAAAAGGTATGAGAACGAACAAGTGAGAAATGCCAGCAAGGAAACGCTCTTTTCGAGTTGGTGCCAATGTAACAAGGTTTGCCATCACCAAACTCCGTTTGTTTTCTGAATTCGACCAAACGCCCAACGGTTTGCGTTACCCGCGCTGGGGCGGGCGGCGGAATGCCGTCCGACTGGGAAAATGCTGAGGCGTAGAAAAAGGCTTGGAATCGCGCCAGACTCCCCAGCGTCGGGTGCACGCTTTGTTAGGTGCGGTTGAACTTGAAGACTCATTGGCTGAAAAAAGACACTGCGCCATTTTACCTGGACAAACTTGGCAACTGCCTGACAAATTTTTGCACACAACTTAATTTTTGGCAATGACCAAAAAAACACGATTTACCAAAACGCCAAATAGTCAAAAGCCAACTTTGACAGACCAAAACGAGATTGATTCAAAGACTTGCTGACCAACTGCAAACTACCTTTACCAAAACCTTTGCCAAAGAAGATGCGCCGATTTTGAGAACTTACAAAACCAACCACGAACAAAGCCGAAGAAAAGAACTTTTGCCAAACTGACTTGACAAAAAGAAACGCCAAATAATCACAAGCCGAAATTAACCAGAACCTTGACCAATGGCAAAACGAAAATTGAAAAGACAAAACTAAATTTGGAAAACCGATAATTTGAAAACCAGAACCGAAGTGAACGAAAAAGAAAAACCTGCCACACCACCGCTAAAAAAAGATTTTTGCCAACTTGATAAATTTTAACTTTTGCAAAACCTGATTTGTCTTTGCTCTTGGTCTTGCTTTTCAGCGAAGCACCTAACTAGCGTTTATACAGCCTGCTGTATAAGTCGCCTTGCGGGATAAACCTCCAAAGCGGGCGTTAGACGGCGGTTTTGCTGTATAATCCCTTTTATATTCCATATCTTCATTATAAACCATTGACCTAAAACCAGCGAACAATCCCCAATCTCCAATCCCCAATCCCCCATACTCAGCCTATCGAAGTATCCGCAGAATCCCCCTTTTTCTCTGGTAAAATATGCCCCTGTGATTTTAGCCCGCAGACCCTATTCTGCCTGTCTGAAACGCAAAATAATCTAAAGGAGTAAGTTAAACATGGTTCGAATTCGTTTACGTCGTATTGGTCTCAAAGGCCAACCCACGTACCGCCTGGTGGCCGCTGACAAAGAGTCCCCGCGCGATGGCCGTTTTTTGGAAATTCTAGGCGTCTACAACCCCCGCACCAACCCCGCAACAATTCACTTAAAGGAAGACCGCATCTTCCATTGGATGAAAAACGGCGCCCTGCCCACCGAGTCAGTGGAGCAGATATTCAAGACCTCTGGCACACAGGAACGCTTTGAACGCCTCAAGAAGGGCGAGGCTCTCGAAGCCCTCGTAGCCGAAGCCGCCGAAGCTGAGACCAAGCGCGCCGCGCCGCTCAAAACCCGCAAGGATTAACTCATGAGACCCTAAAGGTTTTTAAAACCTTTAGGGTCTTTGAAAGAAATCATTATGAAAGACCTCATCGAATACATCGCCAAGTCCCTCGTGGAGCATCCTGACGAAGTACAAGTCAGCGAAAGCAACGGCAGTCGCGTCCGCATCGAGTTGAGCGTCGCCAAAGATGACATGGGACGTGTCATCGGCAAAGGCGGCAAGGTGGCGAACTCCATTCGCACATTACTAAGGGTGGCCGCCGAACGCAAAGGCAAACAAGCCACGCTTGATGTAACGGAACCCTAAATGGCAACAGAAAAACAAGCAGGCTCGCCACAAGGCGAGTCTATTTATTTGGCAATCGGATTCCTGCGCCGCCCGCATGGCGTCAGCGGTGAAATCATCATGGATCTGCACACCGACTTTCCCGAACGCATCAAAGCGGGGCGCAAAATCTATATCGGGGACGATCACGAAGCCGCCACCTTTGGAAGCGTCCGCGTGCATGGCAATGGCTTGCTCGTTTCATTGCGTGGATACGACACCCCCGAAACAGCAGGGCGTTTTCGCAATCAGTGGGTCTATGTCAAAGCCAAAGACGTCCCGCCGCTTCCCGAAGGCCAGCATTACAAATACGAATTGATCGACCTCGATGTGGTGGACGATAACGGCAATGCGCTTGGCAAGCTGGTTGAAATTCTGGAAACAGGCGCAAACGATGTATACATCGTGCGGGATGAATCGGGAAAAGAAATACTCCTCCCCGCCATTCCTTCGGTCATTCTAAGTGTAGACATGGAAGCCCGTCGAATTACAACTCACTTAATTGACGGTTTGGTTTAAAAATCGGGACGCAGAAAACGCTGATTCACGCTGATAAGAAGAAAAAAAATCAGCGTTTTCTGCGTTGATCTGCGTCCAATTATTTTCTCTTCGTGCAACTTCATGCCCTTTGTGGTTAAATGGTTTTTATGGACGACAAAAAATTCTGGATCGGATTCAACCTCATCAAAGGCATTGGCGCAGTCCGTATGCAAGGGCTGGTCGCTTATTTCGGCGACATGGAAACTGCCTGGAATGCGCCCCCTGCCAGTTTGGCAGAAGCAGGCCTGGGCGCGAAAGTGATCGAAAGAGTCCTCACGGCAAGAGAAACTGTCAGCCTCGATAAAGTCTGGGAGAAGATCGAATCGCAGGGAATTAAAATCCTCACATGGGGTGATGAAGCCTACCCAGCCCGCCTCAAAGAAATCGACCAGCCGCCGCCCGTCATGTACATCCGCGGCGAATATTTGCCCGATGATCTTTTTGCCGTCGCCATCGTCGGCACGCGCAAAGTTACGCCGTATGGCAGGCAGGTGACGGAAGAAATCGCATCGTTTCTTGCCGCAAATGGGATGACGGTGATCAGCGGCCTCGCGCGCGGAGTGGACGCGATTGCGCATCAAACCGCGCTGAAAGCTGGCGGGCGGACGATAGGCATTCTCGGCTCTGGAGTAGATAAAATCTACCCGCCTGAGCACCGCGGCCTCGCCGAACAAATGATGGAACGCGGCGCGATCATCAGTGACTACGCGGTTGGCACTCCGCCCGAAGCATCCAATTTTCCGCCGCGCAATCGAATCATTTCAGGCTTGTCATTGGCAGTCGTTGTCGTGGAAGCCGCAGAAACCAGCGGTGCATTGATCACCGCCGAGTTTGCCGCTGAGCAGGGACGTGAAATTTTTGCCGTGCCTGGCAGTATCCTTGCGCCGCAGTCAAAGGGCACGAATCGCTTGATTCAAAAAGGCGCGCAGCCTTTGTTGACCCCCGATGACCTTATGCAGGCATTGGACTTAACTCGGATCGGCGCACAAAAATCTGCGCGAAAGATTTTGCCCGCCGATGAAACAGAAGCGCGGGTGTTGAACGTTTTGGGGAGCGAGCCGTTGCACGTGGATGAAATTCGCAATCAGGCTGGTTTGCCAATCGAGAAAATATCTGCTACCCTTGCAATGATGGAATTGAAGGGGATGGTGCGGCAGGTTGGCGGTATGAATTACGTTGCCATGCGCGAGGCGCAGTCAGATTACAACATTTAGGAGATTTAATGGCTATGGATTTTTCGCACATGTATGCAGTTATCATGGCGGGCGGAGGCGGCACCCGCCTCTGGCCTGTTTCGAGGAAGGAACGTCCAAAGCAATTACTGCCCCTGCTCGGGCAGGAGACGTTGTTCCAAAGCACGGTAAAACGGCTTGAAAATTTATTTCCGCCTGAACGAATTATGGTGGTGACGGTTGAAGAGCAGGCGCGCGAGATGAGGGTGCAGGCGCCCGAAATCCCTGAAGATAATTATTTGATCGAACCTGCCCCGCGTGGGACGGCGTCTGTGGTGGGGATGGCGGCGATGGTTTTGCAAAAGCGCGACGCCGAGGCTTCGATGGCGATTTTGCCGTCTGATCATTTCATCCGCAATGTGGATCTTTTCCATTATCTGCTCAAGGCCGCTTTCGAAGTTGCAGATAACGGCTACCTTGTCACCCTCGGCATCACGCCGAATGCGCCCTCCACGGCGTACGGGTACATTCAGCAGGGCAAGGCGCTGGAAGGCGAGTATAAATATCCCGCGTATGTGGTAAAAAGCTTCAAGGAAAAACCCGACGAACAGGCCGCCCAGCAATTACTGCACTCTGGCGACCATTCATGGAACAGCGGCATGTTCATCTGGCGCGCCGATGCAATCGTGAATGAGATCAATAAGCACATGCCGCAATTGGGCATGGAGTTGAAAACGATTGGCAACGCCTGGGGAACGCCCAAGCAAAAGGATGTTTTGAACGAACGCTGGCACCGCCTGGAAAACGAAACCGTGGATTATGGCGTGATGGAAAAAGCCGAGCGCGTGGCCGTATTGCCGGCAGGCGGACTGGGCTGGAGCGATGTGGGGATGTGGTCATCCCTGTTCGAGGTTTTACTGCCTGACATGAACGGGAACATTGCCACCAATTCCAGCCTGCATCTCGCGCACGAAACACATAACACCATGGTCTATGGCGGTTCGATAGACCGTCTCATCGTCACCATTGGCGTGGACGATATGGTGATCGTGGATACGGGCGATGCCCTGCTGGTGTGTAAGACGGACCAATCCCAAAAGGTGAAGGAAGTGGTCGAACACCTCAAAAAACACAGGCAGGAAAAGTACCTGTAAAATTGGTGTTTGTAAAAAAACGAAAAATTGCGTAGAATGATGCCCTATCCCGTATCCTTACGGGATAGATTTGTGTTACTCTCAGAGAGCGTTTCTTAAGTCCTGATCGCCTTATTTTTTGTACACGGATGTCACGGACGCTTCACGTACAGAAAAGAGCGGCTTTTATTATTATGGTTTTTTCCGTGAATTTCAGTCTAATCCGTGCTGTCCGTGTACAAATAAAGAGTTAAGAAACCGTCTCTCACAAAGTTCGCGCATTCTGCGCTGGAGGTTTAATGGAAGCATATTGTATGAAGTGCAAGACAAAACGGGAGATACAAAACCCTGTTGCGGCTTTTAATGCCAAAAGCTCCGCAGTTACCACAGGGACTTGCCCTGTTTGCGGCACGAAACTTTTTCGCATGGGCAAAACCGAAGCTCATGCTGGTTTGATTCCGCCGCCCAAGCCCGAGAAGGTGGAAGTGCGTGACGGCAAACTGGTGATCGTGGAATCTCCAGCGAAGGCAAAAACAGTGGGGCGTTTTTTGGGGAAGGGATACACAGTCCGCGCTTCGGTGGGGCATGTGCGCGACCTGTTGAAGTCACAACTCTCTGTGGATGTGGACAATAATTTCGAGCCGAAGTATCGCGTGCCGAATGAAAAGAAGGTGGTTGTAAAGGAACTCAAACAGCTTGCAAAGAAAGCCGAAGAAATCTTCCTCGCAACCGATCCTGACCGCGAAGGCGAGGCTATTTCATGGCATTTGATGGAAGCGGCGGAGATCGACCCTGCGCGCACCAAGCGCGTGGTCTTCCACGAAATTACCGCGCCTGCCGTTGCGGATGCTTTCTCACACCCGCGTGAAATTAATATGGATTTGGTCAATGCCCAGCAGGCGCGCCGCATATTGGACCGTATCGTCGGCTACAGCATCAGCCCCATTCTGTGGGAAAAGGTGCGCGGACGTCTGTCAGCGGGGCGGGTGCAATCGGTGGCTCTCAGGCTCATCGTCGATCGTGAGCGCGAGATAGACGATTTCAGACCCGTCGAATATTGGTCCATCCACGCCGAGTTTAAGCCAGATCATCTCAAATCCACATTTATTGCCAAGCTGGCTCGCATTGACGAGAAAGAGCCAGTCTTGTCCAACGAAGCCGAAGTGAAGCCAATTCTTTATGATTTGGAAACCGCGGCTTTCTCCGTCACAAAAGTAAAGCGCGGTGAGCGCCGGCGCAAACCCGCTGGGCCGTTCACCACATCCACATTACAGCAGGAAGCCTCGCGCAAACTTGGGTTCACTGCCAAGCGCACGATGGGCCTCGCGCAGGGATTGTACGAAGGCCAGGATGTAGGCGAAGGCGGCACGACAGGCCTCATCACCTACATGCGTACCGACTCGATGAATGTTTCCACGCTGGCTCAAAATGAAGCGCGTGAATACGTCACTGGTAAATATGGCGCAGATTATCTCCCCGCCGAAGCGCCTGTTTACAAAACCAAATCTGCTGGAGCGCAGGAAGCCCACGAAGCGGTCCGCCCAACTTCTGTGATGCGTGACCCCGAGAAAATGAAAGACTTTCTCGACCCTGCCATGTTCAAGTTGTATCGGCTCATCTGGCAGAGGTTTGTGGCTTCACAAATGGAATCTGCTGTGTACGATACCTTGCAGGTGGAAGTGACAGGCAAAACAAACGAACATGAATATCTCCTGCGCGCCTCTGGCTCTGCGGTCAAGTTCGCAGGGTATCTGGTCGTGTACGAAGAAGCCAAAAACGAAGACGTGAAAGTGGATGACGAAGAAGAGAATGTGAAAATCCCTGTGGGCATTGCCGAGGGACAAAAGCAGGAATTGATTCGTTTGATTCCCGAACAGCATTTCACCCAGCCGCCGCCGCGTTTTTCCGAAGCGTCGCTGGTGCAGTCGCTGGAGGAAAACGGCATTGGGCGTCCCTCCACGTATGCGCCGACCATCTCCACCATTCAACAGCGTGGATATGTAGAACGCGTGGACAAACGCTTGATCCCCACAGACACTGGCATTCAGGTCAACGACTTGATGGTGCAGTATTTCCCTGAAGTTGTGGATTTGAATTTCACCGCGCACATGGAAGAAGACCTCGACAAAATTGCCGATGGTGAAATGACCTGGACGGACGCAATCCGCGAATTTTATGAACCGTTTTCGGAAGACATAAAAAAAGCGCAGGCTGAAATGCCTGTCACCAAAAGCGGGCCTGAACCCATTGGGCGCGCCTGTCCTGATTGCGGCAGGGAACTGGTCATCCGTTACGGGCGTTTCGGAAAATTTATTTCGTGCAGTGGTTTTCCCGAATGCCGCTACACCGAACCCTGGCTGGAAAAGATCGGCGTGCTCTGCCCAACGGATGGCGGTGAACTCGTCGAACGCAAGACCCGCAAGGGACGCACCTTCTTCGGCTGTATCAATTACCCGAATTGTGAGTTCACTTCGTGGAAGCGCCCCATCGCCAAACCCTGCCCGAAGTGCAACGGCCTGCTTGTCATCGCAAACAAACGCGAGGCGCAATGCCTCAATTGTTCCGAATCCTTCCTGCTGGAAGAGATCATGCCTGAAATGGCGTAAATTCATAAAGTGACAGTCACCTTTAAGATGACCGTCACTTGAGAGGAAAACATAATGCACTTTTCACCACTTCCATATCTCGACCCTGGTTCAGGGAGTCTGATCATCCAAATCCTCATTGCCGCCTTGCTGGGCATTGGCGTTGCTATTCGCGCCTCGTGGGGAAGCATCAAGAAATTGTTTGGAATCAAACCCAAAGCGGATGACGACAACACCGATGGCGACTCCAACTAATTCTGCAAGCAGGCAACTCTCCGCCTCTTTCCGCGACCCAAGCGGGTTCCTGTTTACTGACAATGGAATCTTATACCGACAGATCAACCGCGCCTATGCCGAAGATTACGCGCGGTTGATGGATTCTGGCTTGTACGAGAAGCTGGTCAAAGCTGGGGCGTTGATTCCGCATGTGGAGACCGAGCAGGTTGCGGCGGAGAGCGAAGCGGCTTTTAAAGTCATCCAGCCACAGCGCGTACCTTTCATCTCCTATCCGTATGAATGGTCGTTCAGTCAAATGAAGGATGCCGCGCTAACGACACTATCCATTCACAAACGCGCGTTGAAACTGGGTATGTCGTTGAAAGATGCGAGCGCGTACAACATCCAGTTCGTGCGCGGCAAGGCGATGTTGATCGACACGCTTTCGTTCGAGACGTACAAAGAAGGCGAGCCGTGGACGGCGTACAAGCAGTTCTGCCAGCACTTTCTCGCGCCGCTTGCGTTGATGAGTTACCGCGATGTGCGCCTGAGCCAGCTTCTGCGTGTGTACATCGACGGTGTGCCGCTCGATCTTGCCAGCGCATTACTGCCTTTCAAAACAAAGTTTAATTTTGGTTTGCTGACGCATATTCATATTCACGCGGGTTCGCAAAAACGCTATGCCGATAAAACCGTTGAGCCGCGCAAAGGCATGATGAGCCAGCAAGCCATGATTGGCTTGATCGAGAGCCTTGAATCTACGATTAAGAAATTAACCTGGAAGCCCGCCGGCACCGAATGGGGCGCGTATTACGAAGCCACGAATTATTCGGACTCGGCTTTTGAACACAAAAAGCAATTGGTGCGCGAGTGGACGGCTGAAAAGACCCCCAATTTAGTTTGGGATTTGGGCGGCAACACAGGTGTGTTCAGCCGCGAAGCCGCCGCTTCTGGCGCGTTCACGGTTTCATTTGATATTGACCCGGCGGCGGTGGAACAAAATTATCAGGTTGTGAAAAAGAACAGGGAGCAAAATCTTTTGCCGCTTGTTTTGGATCTCACCAATCCCAGCCCATCCATTGGCTGGGACCATGCCGAGCGCGATTCCTTCAGCCAGCGCGGCCCCGCGGATATGGCCTTGGCATTGGCGGTGATTCATCATCTTGCCATTTCGAATAATGTGCCGCTCGCACAGCTTGCTCAATTTTTTGCGGCGCGCACGAAATGGCTGGTGATCGAGTTTGTGCCGAAGTCTGATTCACAGGTGAGGCGTTTGCTCGCCTCCCGCAGGGATATTTTCCCAAACTATACCCGTGAAGGTTTTGAGGCCGCCTTTTCAGAACGCTTCACAATCCATAATGCTGAACCCGTCCGCGATTCGGAGCGAACGCTTTACCTGATGGAAACTCGGTAACATTTCTGCCATGCGGGGGATGAAAAATACGTTGTATAATCGAATGAAAGTTGTCATGCAAAGGAGCCTTGTATGGATTTTATCGTCGCCTTGTTGAAAAAAATTCCCATCCTGCCGATTGTCCTGTTTATTGCGGGGCTGTTGCTGGGGCTGTTATTTGGGTATGTCATCGCACCTGTGGAATTCGTGGATGCAACCCCATCCTATCTACGAACGGATTTGCAGGAGGATTACCTGCGAATGGCAATTGACTCCTTTCGCCTCAACGCGGACCCGAACCTGGCCGTCCAACGTTGGCAGAATCTTGGCGAAGGCGCCCAGCAGGCCTATGCCAACATCCAGGCGAACCCTGGCAACACCGACCCGAATGTAGTCAAGGTGTATGGGGATGTGATCACGAAAGTGCTATCCGCAGGCGGCGCTCAACCGTCCGAAACAACAACTGGCGGGTTGGGGCTTTCAAGCCCCATCATCATTGGCGTTTTGGGAATTGTTTTGTTGGGCGTGCTTGGCGCGGGCGGTTTTTACGCCTATCGTCTGTTGGGCAAACGCGGCAGTGGTGAAGTGACCGCTGTCATGCAGGCCAATGAGATCAGCCGCAACGCGGAAAAAACCAATTTTGAAGACCTCGGCCTTGCTCCGCCGATTACGCAAACCATGACGACCTATGTGTTGGGCGATGACCTGTACGATGAGTCTTTCAGCATAGACACGCAGGCTGGCGAATTCATGGGTGAATACGGCGTAGGCGTTTCAGAAGCCATTGGCGTGGGCGACCCGAAGAAGGTGACCGCGCTGGAAATCTGGCTCTTCGACAAGAACGATATCAAGACCGCAACAAAAGTATTGATGTCTCAACATGCGTTCAACGACCCTGAGATCCGCGGCCGCCTCGAGCGCAAGGGTGAGCTTGTGGTGGTGGAACCCCAGGCACAGGTGTTGCTCGAGACAGCCACCCTGCAATTACTTGCCACCGTGATCGACCTTGAGTATGGAAAGGGTCCCATGCCAGCCGATAGTTATTTCGAACGAATTACAATGGAATTGGCCATCTGGCCCAGGCAGGGCAACAAGTAGTAAAAATCCCGTCCAACACTGGACGGGATTTTTTATTCACCATACTGCAAGATTTATCTTGCAGTATGTGTTTATTCAATTGCCACAATTTTGAACTTGATCTTGCCGCCGGGGGCTTCCGCTTCGGCAACGTCGCCAACTTTTTTGTCAATCAGCGCCTTGCCAATGGGGGATTCATGGGAGATTTTGCCTTTGCGCGGATCTGCTTCGGTGGGGCCGACAAGATGATACGTTTCAGGGTCAAACCCATCTTCCTGAATGGTGATGTGAGAGCCTATTACGACAATCCCTCTGCTTTGCGTTTTTTCGATGATGACCGAGTTGCGCAGGATCGCTTCGATCTCCTGGATGCGTCCCTCGAGGAAGCCCTGGTCTTCCTTGGCTTTATGGTAATCTGCATTTTCGGAAAGATCGCCCATTTGAATGGCGGAGCGCAGTCTGGCTGACAATTCATCGCGGCGTGGACCTTTTAGGTCTTTCAACTCGGCCTGGAGTTTGGCTTCACCTTCGGGGGTCAGATAATTGGGTTGGGACATGGCTTGCTCCTTTCTTGTTTGTGGTTGCTGTAATAATATTTTATAAAAAAGGGGCAGTTATACATTGTGCGCCCCCTTTCATGTAAAACCCAGTCAGGGTCTTTCGAAGGGATTGAAGAGCTTCTGGTGTTCTTCGATTGCGAAACGATCCGTCATACCTGCAACATAATCACAGATGGTGCGTTCCAGCCCGCGCTTTTCGACGAAGAATTGAATGTGGTCGGGAAGCATGGCTGGCTCGGCGCGGTAGGCATGAAACAGGTCCGAAATGATGCGTTCGGCTTTGACCTGCATCCGCACCACGCGGTAGTGTCGGTACAATTTGCTGTAGAGCAAATCCTTGAGTTCGCGGTTGCGGCGCTGCATCTCTTCGCTGTATCCAATGACATTGTGCTTCATTTTTTGAATATCTGCCGCGGTCTTAACCTTGCTTTCCTTGAGGCGTTTATCGGTGGCCTTGATCATATCTGTCACCATGATGCCGACCAGTTGACGGATCATCCGATGCCTTTCCATATCATCGAGGATTGCGCCATGCCAGTTGTAGGTCTCGCGCAGGATTTCCCACAGCGCGACCCCTTCCAAAACTTGCGGACGGATCATGCCAGAGCGCAGGCCGTCATCGAGATCATGCGTGGTGTAGGCCAGTTCATCTGCCACGTTGGCAATTTGGGTCTCGAGATTGCCGCGCAAGTCGGGGCTGAAATCGCGGGCGTCGGAAATATCATATTCTGATTCGTGTTTGACCATGCCTTCGCGCACTTCCCAGCTTAGATTCAAGCCAGGGAATTCAGGGTAACGCTGTTCCAGTTCGGTGACGATGCGCAGGGATTGCTTGTTGTGATCGAACCCGCCATAATCTTTCATCAGCCTTGCGAGGGCAATTTCGCCTGAGTGGCCGAAGGGCGAATGCCCCAGATCGTGTGCAAGGCAAATGGCTTCGACAAGGTCTTCGTTCCCGCCCAGGGCGCGGGCCAATGTCCGGCCTATTTGGGCAACTTCCAGCGTGTGGGTGAGGCGGGTGCGGAAGTGGTCGCCTTCAAAGTTGATGAAGACCTGCGTCTTGTATTCCAGCCTGCGAAAGGCAGTGGTGTGCAAAATGCGGTCGCGGTCGCGCTGGAAGGAGGTGCGGTATTCAGGCTCGCCGTCGAGATAGGCGCGGCCTTTCGTATCCCTGCTGCGCATTCCGTAAGGGGCAAGGCTTTTGTCTTCGGTCTCTTCCAGTTCCTGACGGGTAAAGAACATGTCTGCCTTTAATAATGATGTCATTACGAGCCTGAACCTGACGAAGCAACCTCCGCATCATGAGGAGGGATTGCTCACCTGCACTGCACCAAACGCAGTGCAGGTGCAGGTGTCGGGAATAAGCACCCTCGCAATGACATTGGACTTGTGGGGCGAGAGGGGGTCGAACCCTCACGTTGTTACCAACGACAGATTTTAAGTCTGTTGCGTCTGCCGATTCCGCCATCGCCCCAACGCGCGTAATTTTACTATAAATTGCGAAGGTTTTGAATGGAATGATTTCTGTTGAATACGGCTTTCTCAAAATCTGAAAATCTTTAACGCGAATGGCTCGAATGAAACGAATGGCGCGAATTTTTCTGTATTTTCGCGAAATTCACCCAGTTTGCGTAATTCGCGTTAAGCCTTTGCCATAAACTTGTAAAATGGCTAAACTATTCGCATGACACTTCCTTTCCCCACCACTGGAAAATCAAAAGATGAAGTCCTTGCCGCCATGCGCGCCGCGCGCGACCATGATGTGCAATGGCAAAGGGGACGCGCGTTCAGCCTGGTCTATCACGCCGGCAAAGATGTGGATGATCTGCTGAAGGAAGCGTCTCTTTTATTTTTCTCCGAGAACGGCCTGAACCCAACGGCTTTTCCATCCCTGCGAAAGTTTGAAACAGAGATCGTTGCAATGGCCGCTTCGCTTTTGGGCGGCGATGACAATGCCGCAGGGACGGTCACTTCCGGGGGAACAGAATCACTTTTGATGACGGTCAAGACCGCGCGGGATTGGGCGCGCAAACATCGCCCTGAGATCAAACTACCGGAGATGATTCTGCCAATCACTGGACATCCCGCCTTTGAAAAGGCGGCGGAATATTTTGGAGTGAAAGCGGTTCATATCTCCGTTCGGGCTGATTGCCGCGCCGACGCCGAATCGGCGCGAAGGGCTGTCACTGCCAATACCATCCTGATGATCGGCTCTGCGCCAGCGTATCCGCATGGGGTGGTGGACCCGATCCGCGAGTTGGCGGCGATTGCACTGGAGCATGGCATCCTCTTTCACACGGATGCCTGCGTGGGCGGCTTCATGCTGCCCTTTGTCCGCAAGCTCGGCTACAGCGTGCCAGACTTCGATCTCTCCGTGCCCGGCGTTACTTCGATCTCTGCGGACTTGCACAAGTATGCCTATGCCGCCAAAGGCGCATCTGTCATTTTATATAAATCGGCGGAATTGCGCCGGCATCAAATGTTCGTGCATACTGATTGGCCCGGTGGAATTTATCCGTCACCTTCAATGGGTGGGACGCGCCCCGGCGCCCCGATTGCGGCGGCCTGGGCGGTGTTGAATTATCTCGGCGAATCTGGTTACCTCGAAATGACCGACCTGGTGATGAAAGCCGCGCGCCGTTTGCAGGAAGGGGTGAACGCCACGCCAGGGTTGAAGGTGGTCAGTAACCCTGAGATGAGCGTGTTTGCAATTGGCTCCAACCCTTCGACACGCTTCGCGTCAGGGCTGGATGTCTATTCTCTCGCCGATGAATTAACGAAGCGCAACTGGCATCTTGACCGCCAGCAATTCCCGCCCACTTTGCACATGACTGTGCAGTTTGGACATGTCGATGTTGTGGCTGAATTTTTGAGCGATTTGTCTGATGCGGCGAATGCCATCCGCAAGCCGAGTTTTGAAAAGACAGTCAATGCGTGGTTGATCAAGATCGCCAATGTTCTGGTGCGGATTCTGCCCGAAGCATGGGTCACAAGCCTGATGGAAAAAGTATCAGGCCTGATGGGCGGAGGAGGCGGACTTCCCAGCAAAATGGCCCCGATGTATGGGCTAATCGGCTCGCTTCCCAATCGTGGCGATTTGAAGGAAATGGTGTTGGACTTATTGGATGGAATGACGCGCTACAAGAAGTAGTAACGACTTCAGTCGTTGTTGCTTGGCAAAAAAAAGCGACTGAAGTCGCAACTACTCATGCGCCAAAGGAGAATTCATGACCACCACAAAACAGGGCTATCTTTCGTTTTGGACAAAACTGGCATACGGCACAGGCGATTGGAGCCTGGCAAGTTTTGGCACTCTCCGTCAGGTGTTCTACGCCATCTTTCTCACAGACGTGGTCGGGTTGGAACCGCGCCTCGCTTCTTTCGCGGCATTGATCGGCATCGTCTGGGATGCGATCAACGATCCCATCGTCGGCACAATCAGTGATCGCGTTCGTTCGCGTTGGGGACGCCGCCGCCCATTTCTTTTATTATTTTCAATTCCATTTGGATTGAGTTTTGTTGCGCTTTGGTGGGCGCCGCCGTTTCAAAACCAATACCTGCTCGCGGCCACGGTCTGCCTGACCTATATGCTGAGCGACACATTACAAACATTGGTTTCCATTCCGTTTTATTCGCTCACCCCTGAAATGACATCGGATTATGATGAGCGGACAAGCCTGAGCGGATACCGCATGTTTTTTAATTTACTCGCTTCACTCGCCACCGCAGTTGCCGCCCCGGCGATAGTGGATTCTGCGCTGACAGGTGGCGCCACCCAACAACAGGGATATTTCATTGTTTCGGCTCTCTTTGGCGGGCTGGCAGTCATTCCTTTCTTTGTGATCTTTGCGGTTGTGCGTGAACGCGGAAATGCCGCCGATGCCGCCGAACCTGAAATTCCATTTTTTCAAACCTTGCGCACCGCATGGAAAAATATCCCATTCCGATTTGCGACCGCGCTCTACATGCTCAACTGGATCACTTTCGATTTGGTCGCGTTGGCGCTCCCATTTTTCCTTGCGTATTGGGTTGCGAATGGGAACCTGCTCCAAAAGGCTCTCGGCCTTCCACTTGACTCGGCTGTCTTTGCCTGCCTGCTTGTGACTTCGGTGGTCGTCCTGCCGTTCTGGGTCTGGCTGGCTCGCAAAATTGGCAAACAACGCGCCTACATCATTGGCATGACCTTTTGGGCGGTTGTGCAATTGCTGATCTATTCCATTCAACCGGGGCAGGTCACATACATCCTTGTACTGGCGGTTCTGGCAGGGATCAGCGTTTCCACCGCGCATGTTCTGCCCGATGCAATCTTCCCCGATGTGATCGAATGGGATGAACTACGCACAGGCCGCCGCCGTGAGGGAATTTATTATGGAGTCAAAAATTTTGTGCGGAAATTAACAGGCGCGCTGGCGATCTTCATCGCATTGCAAACTTTGGGCTGGTTCGGCTATCAATCCCCACCCGTTGGGGCGATACAGTTTTCTCAATCCGCGCCCACATTGCAAGCCATTCGCTTTTTGATCGGCCCGTTTGGCGCCCTGCTTTTATTCGGCGCTGTGGCGATGGCATGGTTCTACCCGTTGACTCGCGAGCGGCACGCTCGAGTCCGCGCCATGCTGGAGCGGAAGAAGGAGCGAGTCGCTGCGAAGAAAGAGGAGTAAAAAATACGTATTTGTATAGTAGACAATATCCGAAATTAATTTGGGACGCTGACCGCGAAGCGCGCAGACAAACGCAGATTAATTCTTTTGAATCAGCGAAAATCAGCGTTTATCTGCGTCCAAAAAAGGTCTTCGCTTATTACGGATAAAGTCCAGCTAAGTAATTGGTACAAAAAAGCATTCCCATTTGGGAAGGTTGGAGGGGATGGTTTACGGTTTGCACACAATGGTAAACTTGAAGAAACAACAATGAAACGAGGAGAACTCAACCATGTCTGAAATCAAATACGAAATCATCCAAAAAATCGGCGTACTGTCCACCTCTGCCAGCGGCTGGTCGAAAGAACTCAACCTCATCAGTTGGAACGACCGCGACCCGAAATACGATCTGCGCGACTGGTCCGCCGACCACACGAAAATGGGCAAGGGAGTGACGCTTTCAAAAGAAGAACTGGCCGCCTTAAAAGAGTTGCTAAACACCCCCAGCTTGTAGTTCGACAATGTCATATTTCAAAACCATTACCACAAAGTCCACAAAGGGGCACAAAGGAGAACAAAAGGCTAAGAACGAAGGTTTCCTTCGTGTTACTCACCTGCACTGGTACGGCTTAAGCCGCACGGCGCAAGTACGCGCCATTTGTAGTTTTGTACTTTGGTTTCAGTTTTAATTTGGCATTGTCAAAGCAGGAAGAAATCCGCAATTATTTAATTACACCAAAGAAAGCAATTTCGTACTACAATAGTCCCATGAACACAAACTCAGGCTACCTGCTGGTCGTGGAAGATGTTCCCGACATCCTCACCCTGCTGGATACCACCCTCAAGTTCAAAGGCTATCGCGTGCTCACAGCGCGAGACGGGCAGGAGGCGCTGGAACAGATCCAAAAAGAACACCCCGCCCTCATCATCACAGACATCCTCATGCCCCGCATGGACGGCTTCAGCCTAGTCCATCGCCTGCGCATCGAGCCTGAAACCCGCAGTATCCCCGTTATTTTTCTCTCCGCCACCTACGTGGCCCCCGAAGACAAAGCCTTCGCCCTCACCATCGGCGCCACCCGCTTCATGGAAAAGCCCGTCATCCTTGAAGAATTCCTGCCGCTCGTCGAAGAACTGCTCAACAAATCCACGCCCCTGGTGGTGGAACCGCTCAGCGAAAGAGAATTCTACGCAGGCTACCGCAAACGCCTTGAAATCAAACTGGCCGAAAAGAACGCACGCATCGCCCGCGCCGAAAGCATCTTGCCCACCCTGAAAGAAACAGAAAAAGAAAACCTCGCCTTATCCCTCCAGCACCTCACCAGCGAAAGGCACGAAATTCTGCTCCTGCTGGAACAGGTGGATACTCACATGAGCAGCCCCAGACAGCAAAACGAAACCTGACCCGTCACACAGGAGTACCCCACATGAACTCACTGGAAGCGATCATCATGGAGGAAATATCCACCCTTCCGGACATCAGGCTCATCGATGTAATAGGCTTCATCCGCTACCTGAAATCGGAAAAACCCGAAAAACCACAATGGATCGAAGAATGGTTCGAGAGCGCCTTACAGTCTGTCCGCGCGCGGCAGGTGGAATTGAAAACCGCGCAAATCGATATTGAACACAAACCCGCCCGCACAGGCAAAAGGAAGTAACCCCGCCTCTTTTCCCCGCCCGAACCTGCTCCTGTAAAAATGGCATTCCCCACTTCCCATCTGCCAACGCCACAGGCAAGTGGAAGTGACAGCTTACATGCCCGCTTAAGAAACCAAGACTCGGAGAGAAATTTCTCCGAGTCTTTTATTTTACTTATACACCTCGCGCCGATGACCCACTTTCAAAACAATTAACTTCACAATCAACTTCGTTGCAGGATGCTCCATTTGATAAATAATTCGATAATCGCCAACACGATACTTGTAACATCCCTTCCATTCATCGCCCTGCATTGCCTGATGTTGAATAAGTTCCACATTTTCCCCAATCCATTCTAATTTGTCGAGTAGACGCGTCCTTGTCGCTGACGCAATACTCCGTAAATCTGACTGCGCTTCGGGCGTCAAAATGACTTGGGTGTGTTTCATTTCAGTTGAAACAACCGTCCCGAAGGTTTGAAAAAGGGTCAAAGTCTTCGAGAAAACCTTCGGGACGTTCTATCCTTCAACTCATTTGAAACACACCCAAATGACTTGATATGCTTTCATTCCCCAATCTCATCGCGGAAGGATTTTAAATCCAACCCTTCGCCCGCCTGGGATTGTTTGATTGCCTTTCGCAATGAATCAGCGAATTCAGGACGCAGTTCGTTGGCAGGCTCGTCAATACTGGTGAGCGCATCCATTAACTGCGTCATCCACACTTCGAGACGTTTGTCCACGACGCGTTCGACAAGAGTTTCAAACTCATTGGTAGATAATTGGTTAATTGTTTTGTTCATAGATGCCTCTCAATATTGGAATTATATCCCTGTTTTCTGTTACTCGCTTTTCCGAACAAACACAAAAACGGCCTCGTGGACATTACGTCCGAGGCCGCTTGTTAATGTGCTCCGCTTTTCCCTCTCCAAATCCGAACTATATACTTTGAATGTTAGGTGTACTCTCCCTCGCGGATTTGGGGACGCGTGCCCGATAGGGCGGGAGGGGAGGTATAACCGAGCTTAACCATAACCCCGAGGCGGCTACATGCTCTGATCTGAGCATTTGGATTTATCCCCGTTTGTTTCCCCTTTCCTCAAACTTGTGATCAAGGAAAATTTCTCTTGGCAGGAAATTCAAACGCTATCAAGGCTTCTATAAGCTTTGCAAAATGCTTGCATTTTTACTAAAAATGATGTAAAGTATTGAAAGTGACTATATAAATTTGCTATAATAAGAGGGGCATTTCCCATGTCCAATGATACTGATAACGAGGCTCGTATAAAAGCTTTAGAGCAACAAATTAATCTCCTAAAAAACGCTTTGGGGAGTTTTGCGCTTGGGCTAGACAAAGTGAGTCAAGTCCAGGCTGGTCAGACCGGCGTAATAGGAGGTTTAGTTCAAGCGAATGAAACTCAAGCTCAATACTTAAAGAAGCTATCAGAGGATATAGAGAAAAACAATGAGTTACTCAAAAGATTACTTGAAAAACGTGATTGACTAATCTTTTTTTTGTTTAAGTAAGATGTTTTATTATGGAGTATATTATGAACAAGAAGAAAAATACAAAGGTAATAAATACTGCAAAAGAAATAGTTGCATTCCTTGAATCAAAGCAATTGCCAGAAGAGATAATGCAAGATGCTCTTAAAAGGTTGGATAAATTAATTACTGCAACACAAGACATGAAAACAAGGGTTGATATTCTTAATATGGAACTTCAGAAGATAGCGTATTTTAATTAAAGAGAATTTACATGTCAGAAATACTTGGAGGGATTGATTTTCCAACAATATTAAATATTGTCATCTCAATTGTCGGTATTATTATATCCATTTTGCTTGTGAACGAGGGGAGGAAATTTATTTCTGAAAGAGCAAACAAACTAAAAAAATTCATCACTGAAACATGGTCGAATTACGTAAACCAAGCCCTTGTCCTTCTTGTTGGCGAATGGTTGATCTTAGTCGTTTTTCGTATTTTTAAATTAATTGATTTGAAATTAGTCTTGTTGCTTGGACTTTTGCTAATTTTTATGTTTTTGATGGTATTTTTTCTTCACCTAAGTTTTCAAAAAAAATTTACGAGAGCAAATCAAGAATTAATCAAATTAGCGTCAGTCGTTAGCAGATTAACGGAGATAGAAAAAGCCGAACTGAAGTTTGTTAGAGAAAAATGGACTGTCTTTTTAGAATATCTATCAGCCAATATTTCTTTTACCGCAATTTCCAATATCTTAACTATGGCAGAGCCATTTGATGTAAACGGTTCTAACGTTATTGTGCTAGTTCCAGATATTTTAGAACCATCAATAATTGGTTTGGAAGAGCGCTTAAAAGAATTAGAACCGATACTTGAAAAAATTTACAGTAAACCATATAAGTTAATCATTCATACTACTAGTGATATCAATCTCTTCGCTTCCAACATCAACAATAACACATAAAAGAAACTTTCTTGCCTATTCACTGAGGTAGCTTTGGCGATAATTTTATGACTTGCTTACATTCTCCTGTTACGGATTTTGATTCCATCTACCGTCAAAATCAGGAATTCTAAAAATAACTGGCATCAAACACGATGATGCTTTTCCAACAATTATCCCATCGCGAATTGGAAGTGTTGAAATGGCTTGCGAGTAATCGCTTCCCATATAGTTACTCAGAAAATCTAAACCCGTTTGGTCGAAAGATCTGAGCGCAATTATTGTATTACATTGATTTAGGATCGTTTTCGTGACGTTTGCCGTTCTTTGTGTAATCACAAGGCTTCCTAATCCAAATTTTCTCCCTTGAAGAATAGTCCTTGCAGTAGTATTTACATGGCTTTTATCAGAGTCGATAACTACTTGATTCCACTCTGGGATTAAAGAGTGAGCTTCTTCAAAGACTATACACAGTCTTGCTGGTATATTCATGCCTGCTCTTAATTGCGTCAGATTTAGCTCATCAAATGCTTCCTTCACAAAATCTTTAGTGATCATTGGATAGCTTTGGTTACCTGCAAATTGATGAATAGCAAGCATAGAATTACTTTGAATCCAGGGTCGTACTTGATTGGCTCCAGTTAATTGTGTGGGATTATGGTGAGCCAAATACACAATATGTTGACGGGTTAGATCAAGTATTAACACCTTGATATTTGCCGCCATCAAGGACTCTATTACATGAAACGCTAAATATGATTTCCCACTACCCGTAACCCCAATAATTGCCGTGTTGTGTGTAACAAGGTCATCCATAGAAGCGTGGATTGGAAATGTCGAGTTGGGAATTAAACCTACACTTGCACTTGTGGATGGAATTGTATAATTTCCTTGTTGCTGTGATACTCGATAAATCAAGGTTCCTGCTGGTGCTACCCAAGGATAAGGACTAAAACGAAGGTTTACCTCGTCCCAAGTTCCCAGTTGTCCCGCTGTGACAAGGACACTTTTTGTGACGTTCCCATCTGGAGCAGAGTTTTCGATTATGTTTGCTAACGTAATTTGATAATGAATCCGCACTTGATCGCTAGTTGAGCACCAAACAATTTCACCTCTTTGCAGAGTAATATCAGGATGAACAAAAAACTTCAATGACGGAATAGTGGAGCCAACATCCACTACACTTATTGGAGTATCCAAAGGTTTTGATGTTTGTTCTTGAATTTCAATTACGGTCTTGTCAGGCTCGTTTGCTACATAATTCCAATCAGATGTCTGTTCAAATATTGCTACTTTTGCTATTCTGTTTCCTGCCACCGTTCTATCATCGATTGCAATTGCAGCTCCAATTTTCTTGCCTTCGCGAGTCTTTATGATGATTGATTGTCCAACTATATTTCTAGGCGCGTCTCTGCTAATCGTCAATTCCATTACTCTTGGGTCGGAAATTCTATAAAGGGTTGCTACATCATTTAAGGCTTTAGTTTTTTCGAATAATTTGTCAACCGTAGTGTCAATGTGTTTGGCAATCGATGGAATGTTTAAGATCATGAAAAATATCCAAAAAGCAAATAACGGTTCAATTTTTGGAGAATCCAAGCCGAATTGCCTAACTGCACCCCAAATAAAGTATGCAGAAAATATTGCTTCGGGACGACCAATCTCACGATTGATTTTTGGAACAAGCGATATTATCGAATTAGGTCTTCCATGATTGAGGCTATTCAAAGCCATTGCTGCAAAACTAGATATCATTAACCAAATACACCAAATTAGAAATAAATACCACCAGAAATCCCTCGATGTGGTTTGTACTAATATAAGTGAAAGCGCAGATGTGCCATTTAGAAAAATGTTGCCATCTGTAGAAAAGAAAGGTTGGTCAATAAGGGAAATTAATATCAGCAGTAATAATCCTGCGGCAAACCAAAAATCATTTACTATGAATTTGAAATCCCCGCTGATTAGTCGACCAATGACCAATAGTGTTGGTGTAAATAGAACAAGAAATATTAAGCGAGTTCGAAGTTTCATAAAACCCTCCGTTTAATGTTATACATCGATTATAGTCCTTTCTCCCACAACCCCATCAACTCACTCAACGCTAGGGATGGCGAAGCATCACCCTGACGACCTAAGTTTCCCGTCACGATCAAATCCTTCACGGTTGATAAGGGGATCGAAATACTTGTCAATGGATAATCCCTTTGATCTCAGAATTTGGAATTTCGATCACGATACTCGAATCGGGCAGCATGATCAAAATCGATGTAGGGGTCTGGTCTATCAAGGCCACTGGCTCGGAAATACCATGATTGTTCTTGATGGGGAAATTTTCCATGTCTGACAGGTACTCGGAAAGAACAATCTGTACTTTTGTTGGGGCGTTGCCGCCGAAGGCTGGAGGAATATAAGGATAGGCAAATCCGCTGAATAGCCATAAGCTGATGATAAAAAGAAAAACGGCCAGGCTGCCAAACACCAGGGATAACCATGCGGGGATGGATTGAGCCTTTTTGTCGAACCACTTTAGCGAAATCCATTTTGATGTAAAGAAAAGAAGCACAGGAGTTAATAAAGCGATGCCTGTGATCATCAACCCCAGCCAAATTCCCATTCGACGAACTTCTTCAGTCAGTACGAAGTTGGCTGTGGAATTTATACTAGCCAATATAGTTCCTGAGTACCAGATGGTTATGGCGGACAATAGAAAACCCAGCAGCGCTAATATGATGTTCTTGATTGCATATCCGCGAGAATCCTTTTTCGCCTCTCTGTCGATGATCGTAAGGCTGACAACTGGCCCGATTAGCATTAGAGAGCGTTTCTTAAGTGCTTTTTTGTACACGGACTGCACGGATTTCACGGAGTCTCACGGAAAAACCTTTTAAAAATCCGTGTTTGCCCGTGTAATCCGTCAAATCCGTGTACTTAAGAAACAGTCTCTTAGAGATGCGAGAACTAGAAATAGTCCGCCTGTGGCAAAATATCGCGATTGCACCAGGTTAAATGCGGAGCCGCCAAATTTTCCGATATAGAAATTTGAGATCAAGTAACCTGCAATGTAGCTTGCCGCACCGATAAGACCGATGAAGCCAGCAAAATTCCTGAGGTGGTTGATTACAGATTCAGTTAAATCTTCTTTTTCTTTCGTCATGGTTAACCTCGCTGAAAATATAATACCAATTATCCCATCAACGCCGACAACGCTAAACACGGAGTCGCATCGCCTTTTCTTCCCGAATTCCATGTGACGATCAAATCCTTCTTGGCTCTTGTGATACCCACGTATAACAGCCGCAGGCGTTCGCGGGAGTAATCCTCGCGGGCAGAGAGGCTGGCGGTACCTTCTTCGTACCAGTCGAATTCGCCAGTGGATAGCGCGGCTTTGAGTTGCGCGAGCGCTTCGGCTTCGAGGTTCAAACTATTCCGCACAAACCATTTCTCCGAGATGTAACGGTCATACGGCTGGAGCGACGGGAAATCATAATTGTTCACGCTCAGCATATACACGCGGTCCCACTCCAGCCCCTTGGCTTTGTGCATGGTCGTCACCACCACCTTGCCTTTGTGCGCCTCAGGGTTGAATCCCGAATCGTCCGACGAGAAACCGATGAAGCGGCGTTCATTGCGCGCGATGACTCCCAGCTCTGCGGTCAACTCAGGCAGACGCCAATCTGCATGGTCCTCGGCAGCGCGGCGAAGCACCAGCGCGAGTTTATGCGCCAGCGCAAGGTCTGCCGCGTCGGTGAATAATTCCTGTGCGAGGGTCAGGATCAATTGATCGATGGGAAGAGTGACCGCATTCAACCAGCGATTGACCGCGACTCGAAACTCGCTTAATTCCTGGACAACTTCGTCCGCCTCAGACTCACTGAGAGTTGCCAGCCAGTCATGGTCTTGATTCGGCGCTACGAAAGTTTCCGCCTCTCCGATTTTGCGCAACAAGGTTGCTACGGTAATTGCATCTTCCTTGACGATGTTGGGGCGGCCCTGGCGGTCGCCCTGGGCGGAGTCCTGGGTGGGGGCAAGCCCCGCCCCTACGGTGGATCGATTATCGGAACCGAAAATTTCCCGTCTCCACACTTGATAGGCGCGGGATAATTTTGCGGGGGAGGTTGGGTCGGACAGATACGCGATGACATTGGCAATCGCGCCCGCCGCCACTCGTGTTTTGTTCGTGCTGGCGAGAACATCCACGTATTCGATCTTGTGTCGCTTCAACGCTTCGATGACTTCGAATCCGCGGGTGTTGCGTGGAACTAAAACAGCAACCGTCGAATCTTGATTGTCTGGCAGCCACTTCTTGATCGAGTTGACGATGGCTTCGGTCTCTTCTTCGGGTGTGAATTTCCTGCTGATGAGTCGGATGGCTTCAGGGTCTGCTGGCGGATTGGGTTGTGGGTCTTCGGGAGATGTCGCTTGGATGTGGGGAATGCTCAAGGCGTCGCGGCAGGCTTGGGCTGGGTGTGAGGCGTTCGTCCAGTCGATCAGATAATTTGCCAGCTCGATGATGCGCGGCTGGGAACGTCCACTGACAGGCAATTCATTTTTATAATCCGCTTCGTGAGAAATAAAATTTTTGAGCAGTTTCGGATTCGCGGTGGTGAAGGTTTCAAAGATAGCCTGGTTGGGATCACCGACGCGCACCCAGTTCCCCGATTCGCGCTGAGCGGAGGAGGTAGTCCGTAGTCGAAGCGCCCCTTCGACTACGTTCCTCGGCGTACTCTCGTCACTCCGCTCAGGGCGAAGGCTGCCAGAAAGCAGGCGCAAAATATTTTCCTGAATTTCGCTCGAGTCCTGCGCCTCATCTTCGAGGATGAAGGGAAAACGATATTGCAGGCGCGCGAGATATTCGGGATCGGATTGCAGAATTTTGTAGGCGAGCGCGATGAGATCATCGAAGTCCACTGCGCCGCGATAGCGCAGGGCTTGTTGATATTTATCGTAGATCCACCAGCCCATTTCAGCAAGCGGAAGTGGTGCGGGCGCATTGTTTAATTTATGACGCAAATCTTCGGGTGTGGTGGTGAGATTTTTGCAGGAGCGAATGAAGGCCAGCGAAAGATTATGCGCGAGGTCGGGCAGTTGTTGACGGCGAATCCAATCGCGCCTTGATTCGTCGAGTTCAGGGTTGAGGTATTCATCGAGGTTGTTGGGAAAAGATGCGAGCCACGCATTCGCCGCTTCCTTGCGGATGAATTCCGCTTCGCGCTCGTCCACAATTTGAAAGCGTTCTTCCAACCCAGCCAGCGCGGGCTTCTCACGGACAATGTCGTGCGCGAGTCCGTGCAATGTGCGCACGCGATAGCCGAGGTGCGGAATGAGTCCGCGCGCTTCGATCATCTTGCCAATGCGCGCCGAGAAATTGTCCACCGCCGAGTTGACGAGGGTCACGATGAGCACATCCTGGTCTACGGCGAGTGCGCCGCTGGTGATGATCTGCGCGGCGAGCGCCGAGAGGGTGAAGGTCTTTCCAGAGCCAGGCACTGCGGAGATGCCAAGCTTGCCGCCGCGATAGCGGAGGATGTCTGTTTGGGAGGGGCGGAGGGTGAAGGGGAAACTAGCCATCAAAAATGCTCCGTTAAAAATCAACTTCGTCTGTTGGTTTAATAAATTTAGATTTTTCAAATTCGATTACATCTTTTATGGCTTCAGTCTGAGATAATATTGATTCTATTCCCTGTTTTATCAAGGATATGTAGTTGTCTAAATATTTTTCTGTAACAACAGTAACGGGACTTAAAATTACTTGAGAGTGTAGGTTTATTTCGCGATGACGATAAGGCACTAATACTGTGCCATTCTGAATTTCAGAAGCTTCTATTTCGTTATTGATTCCCAGATAGCTTTCAAATAATTGGCCATTTATTACTACAATTGGAATAGCTATGCTGAAAAATAAGCCAAGCTCTGAAGAGATGTTTAAATCATTTGAATGATCAAATATTTGTGTAGTTTGTTTGTAAGTTTCTTCTATTTCTATATCGTGAGCCTCAACGCTTTTGCCTATTTGAACTATTGCTTCATATGCGTGATCTTTTTGACTTGCAAATGATTCTGCTACTACATAACCAGGGTTTTTTATTGAGAATAAATCGAGATCTGAGTTACTGTCAATTGCTTGAATAATTTTTGCGACAATTCGTCCTTGTAGCGATTCGATATCTAGCCAATTGGAAGGATGTCGCCCTCGTAATATTCTTGAAAAAAAGGAGAACTTGTCAAATTTATCTGATGTTACTATTATCACCCAAGGTTTATCTTTAGCCGAATACTTGCATTCAACAAAGAGCTTTACAACTATTCTAGAGTTTCCTATATCTCTTGACAGTGACGCAACAACATCTACTGGCCTAACTGAGCGAGACTCTTGATCGACAAAATGGTCAAACTGAGAGACGTCAAAACCATTTTCTTGGAATTTTTTGGCCACTCTCATTTCAAGTGAATAACCTTGCTCTTCTACCCATTTTTTTACTTGGGAGGGCAAGTCTTGATTTGTTGATATTTTATCGGTGCCAGTTTTATTGTTCATAGCAACCCAGACTTTACTACATTTTCAGCATTGTCACTACTATTTTATTCTATTACCATCACCCGCCGTGGGATGAACCCCACGGCTACGGTTACGAAGGCGGCTGAAGCCGCCTAGTCCGCTTTAGCGGACTTTGTAAATGTAGCGGGGTGGTTTACCACCCCGCGGTGTGAAGGCGAGACGAATGCCAAATGGACGAGACACATTGTTAGCGAGGTTGTTTTGCGCTTTGGTATTTTTCTGTTTCGATTGGATAAGCCTACGCTTATGGCCCGCCGTGGGATGAATCCCACGGCTACGGTTACGAAGGCGGCTGAAGCCGCCTAGTCCGCCTCGGCGGGCTTTGTAAATGTAGCGGGGTGGTTTACCACCCCGCGGTGTAACGGCGAGAGTAATGCTTGATGGATGAGATAAATTTTCAGCGAGGTTGTTTTGCGCGTTGGCATTTTCCGTTTCGATTGGATAAGCCTACGCTTTATGACCCGCCGTGGGATGAATCCCACGGCTACGAGTACGAAGGCGGCTGAAGCCGCCTAGTTCGATTCTTCATCAGCCATCATTTCCATCTCAGGAATCCACGTTCCCTCCGCGTGATGCTTTTTCTGGTCATGAATATATCGCACCACCGCGGATAAATTCCGCTCGCCAAAGCTAAACACGCCATATGTGTCCTGCCAATAAAATTCAAAATCAGGCTTGGTCACGTGATTGACGTAATGCGAGCTATTTCCTTTCACATCTCCAATGAATTTTGAGGGAGCAATTTTGGGCGGAATGGAAACTGCAAGATGAGCGTGATCTTCAACCCCGCCGAGGGCGTGGACGAAACCTCCCATCTCAATTACCTTTGCCGCAATGGCGCGATACAGATCAGGCTCAAGGGTCGAGTCGATCAAGGGCAGTCTGTTCTTTGTACCCCAAACGAAGTGGTAATAGAGTTTCCAATATGGCATGTTGCAATCCCTCGATTAGTGTTAAGTGGCTTTAGCCCATGGTTGTCAGGCCAAGCCGTCAATTTTCATAAAATTAAAACCCCTGCGCCACGTACTCGCCCCACACGCCTCTCAGTGTATTGCAAATCTCACCCAGTGTGATGTCGTTTTCGACACATTCGATGAAGAGCGGCAGTAAGTTCTGAGTACCGAGAGCCGCGTCTTTTAACTGCCCGAGCAACCTGTCCACCAGTCTCTGGTCTCTAGTCTCTCTTAACTCCTTCAATCTCGCTCTTTGCCCGATCTCGATCGCAGGGTCAACGCTCAGGCGTTCGAGCGTCATTTCTTCCTTCACCTGAAATTGATTGACGCCCACGACGATTTGCTCTTTGCGTTCGATCTCCTGCTGTGCGGCGTAGGCGGCGTTTTGAATCTCGTTCTGCATAAATCCGCGTTCAATGGATTGCAATGCGCCGCCCATCTCATCAATTTTGGTGATGTACTCGAGCGCGCCTTTTTCGATCTCGTCGGTGAGATGTTCGATTAGATACGAACCCGCCAGCGGATCAATTGAATCAGCTACGCCTGATTCATAGGCGATGATTTGTTGAGTCCGCAATGCCACGCGCACGGATTTTTCGGTGGGAAGCCAGAGAGCCTCGTCCATGCTGTTGGTGTGCAAACTTTGCGTGCCGCCCAATACCGCCGAAAGCGCCTGCAACGAAACACGCACAACGTTACACTCTGGTTGCTGTGCGGTGAGCGTGGAGCCTGCGGTTTGAGTGTGGAAACGCAACTGCCAGCTAGACGGCTTTTGCGCTTTGAAACGTTCGCGCATGATCCGCGCCCACATGCGCCGCGCGGCGCGGAACTTGGCGACCTCTTCGAGCAGGTTGTTGTGCGCGTTGAAGAAGAACGAAAGCTGAGGGGCAAAATCGTCCACATGCAGGCCAGCCGCGAGGGCTGACCCTACATATGCAATCGCATTCGCCAGCGTGAACGCCACTTCCTGCACGGCAGTGGAGCCTGCTTCGCGGATGTGATAGCCCGAGATCGAGATCGTGTTCCAATACGGAACTTCCTTTGCACAGAATGAAAAGATGTCGGTGATGAGCCGCATGGGAGGTGCGGGCGGGACGATATACGTGCCGCGCGCCACATACTCTTTGAGGATGTCGTTCTGGATCGTGCCGCGCAATTGGTGCATGTCCGCGCCCTGTCGTTTCGCCACCGCAATGTACATCGCCAGCAAAACGCCCGCGGGCGCGTTGATGGTCATGGATGTGGAAACTTTATCCAATGGGATTTGATCGAATAACTGTTCCATGTCTTTGATGGATGAAATGGACACGCCGACTTTGCCGACCTCGCCCTGCGCGATGGGGTCGTCCGCATCGTACCCAATTTGGGTGGGGAGGTCGAAAGCGACACTCAGCCCCGTTTGACCTTGCGCGAGCAAATAGCGATAACGCTTGTTGGATTCTTCCGCAGTCGAGAATCCCGCATACTGACGCATCGTCCAAAAGCGGGAACGGTACATCGTCGGCTGGACTCCGCGGGTGTAGGGGTATTCTCCAGGGTAGCCTAAATTCTCTTCGTAAGCCGAATCAATTTCGGGCGGGAGAGAGAGGCGCGGGGTTTCAATCCCAGATGAATATTCAAAGCGTTCCTTGCGCTCCTTGAATTTGTCCAAAGATTTCTTGAGCGTGGATTCTTTCCATTTGTTGTATTGATCGTTAAAAGACATTTTCACCACCAAGTGTCACAAAGGGTCACGAAGGGATTAAAGGTTTTTCCTTTGTGTACCTTTGTGGTTAATAGATTTTCCTCAAGTATAAAGCCAACCCCAAATTAGATGTAGTACACTTAAGCGCATTGAACGAGGAATATTCTCATGGAAATTTGCTACCTGATCGCCTTCCCCGATACCGAAAAAAAAACAGCGCCCAGAAAAGAATCCATCAGCGGGTTGAAGGATGCGCCCTACTTCCAGCCAGTGGATATTGACCTGATCAGCCTTGGCGACGAGACCATCGTCATCGAAGGACATGCCGTCTCTGTCATCCGCCATCAATATGACGAATATGTGCAGATGATCGAAGCGCGCTTCGCCCTCAAAAATCCTTTCGACCCATCGGCTTTGCAGGAACGTTCCAAGATCGAGAACTCCCTGCAAAGCAAATACGTTCCCGTCGAACACCGCCAGAGCGGGCTGTTCGAGGAATACACCATCCTGCTGGTGGATGGGGCCAGGCCCGCGCCTGATAAATGGATCGATAAAAACGAACTTGAGATTTCCAGGTTCATTCGTTCCCAGCGCGATACGCTGGACAAGATCGAGATCGATGAAATCCTCATGTCGCGCACGCGCTACTCTGCCGTCGAACTCACCCTCGTGGATTGGGAAGGTGCGGTTATCATTGCGCCCAATGCCGATTATCAATCCGATATTGTTTTGCTCAAGATCGGCAACTATCAACTCCTGCGTTACCGCATGTTGGATCAGTCCATTGAAATCATGCTCGACAAGATCAATGAATCTTTTTTCGAGAACAAACGCCGTCCGCGTGCAACCCGCGGGTTGATTCGCCAGATCGTGGAACACAAACTCGAGGTCATGCTTGATTTCGAACGCACCGAGCAAAACCTGCTCCTCATCGGCGATTGGTACACCGCAAAATTATATGAAGCCATTCAATCCGAGTTTTATCTCAAAGACTGGAAGGAAAGCCTGCGCACGAAACTGGACAACCTCGAAAGCATTGTTCAAACCATCAAAGACAACCTCTTCGTCTCCTGGGAAAACCTCATGGATCGGGTACAGCTTGCCTTGTGGCTGTTTATGCTTTTTGGCTATCTTTATTTATATTTTCTCGACGCGGGCTGGATCGTCATCCCAACCAATTAATTTTTTAGGATTAATATGACACGCTTGAAATTTTTTCTTTCCCTTATTGCGCTTCTTCTCCCCGCCCTGGCCTGCTCCACCTTAATAGGCACAGACTCCCCGCCGCTTGATTCTCCCAACCCTCCCGCCACACAGGCGCAACCCAGTGAAGAAATACCCGTCCCTCAGGCGGCGGCATCCTGCCCCCTCATCACAGATCAAATTCTTGCGCTGGCTGTTTCAGACGGTGAAGATGTGGAAGAAAATTTACTCGACGAGGAAATCTATATCGTCACGTACAGCGTCTCTGGCGAAGAAATCACCGACCCCCAGTACGAAAGCGTCTCCCCCGATTTGCAGGATGAGCAGGACGATGAGCAGACCCACCAGCAGGTTTGGGAATATTTCCGCTCTTTCATCCCAGCCCGCGAACGGGATGGAGTCGCCGAATACTCCATCATCACCGATGGACGGGGCGGCACATTGGCCGCCGTTTCGCAAACACAGAGCGACCCCAATCTCTGGTCATTGCAGGTGGATATCGCCGACACGGGTAATTACTACGAATTGACTTATACCCTCGTGCATGAGTTTGGTCATTTGCTCACTCTGGGTCCGCGGCAGGTTGCGCCCAGCCTCGCGGTGTTCAACAACCCCGAAGATGACGATGTCTATTTTGACGAAGCCTCCGCCTGCCCGGACTATTTCCCCGGTGAAGGCTGTGCCAACCCTGATTCTTACATTGACGATTTTTACAATCAATTCTGGGCCGATCTTTACGAGGAGTGGAACGAAATCAACTACGAGGAAGATGAAGACATCTATTACGAAAAATTAGATGGGTTCTACGCTAAATATGAAGACCGCTTCGTCACCAGTTATGCGGCCACCAACCCCGAAGAGGATATTGCCGAAGCCTTCGCTTTCTTCGTCTTTAGCCCTGAACCAGCGGGGGATACCATTGCCGAAGAGAAAACGCTATTCTTCTATCAATATCCCGAACTGATCGAATTACGCGCAAATATTCTCAGCAACATGTGCGTGTCTTTTCCATAGTCAATTGGCTGAAAATAAAATGACCAACCTCCCCATCCCTGAATCCTATTGGGTTGAAGAAGGCCGCTTGCTTGCGGGCGAATTCCCTGGCAGTTACAACCCTGAAACCACGCGCCGCCGCATGGACGCCTTCCTCGAGGCGGGCATTAACACCTTTGTGGACTTGACCCAGCCGTATGAACTTGCTTCCTATGAAGCCATCTTAAAGGAGCAGGCTCTCGTTTTCGATGTCACAGCTTCCTGTTATCACTTTGCCATTCGCGACCACGGCATTCCTTCGCGTGAGACGATGACCATCATCCTCGATACGATTGACGAGGCGATACAGAATGGCGGCGGGGTGTTTGTCCATTGCTGGGGCGGGGTGGGGCGGACGGGCATCGTGGTAGCGTGCTATCTTGTTCGGCATGGTCTTACTCCACAGCAGGCGCTGGAGCGGGTGCATATCCTTTTCAGGACGCGCCCGCAAACTTATTTTGCCACCTCGCCTGAGACGCCTGAACAATTCGAGTTTGTCCGCAGTTGGCGTGAGGTTCCGGGCGGCGGGCATCAGTCCAGGCAAAATTTTTGCGAGGGTTGAGGCATGGATCGTTCAGTGTGCGCGGTGCATTGCAGGTTTGACGCGAATGGAGTGGGCGGGATGGAATGTGTTAACATTGGTTGGAGTCGGAACATTTATCAGGATGGGAGATGCTCATTGAAACAGAGTCCATTCTGGGCAGGGGGAGAGGCGTTTTGTTGATGTGGAAAATGCGCGGGGTTGGAATCAGGCTTGTTTGGAAGATTCTGTCCCGGGCGGAGACATCTCAAAAATGAAGGTTTTGCGAGGTAAGAGCCGGGTGACGGCGCGCTTCGAAAAAATGGAAGTATAATTTTGTGGAAAGTTTGGAGGCTCGTTTGGAGACATTAGAGCAAGATGTAAATATCGAAAAAAGCGAAGTGGTTCAGGAAAAAGTAAATTGGGGGCGGTTTGCGCTCGATATTATTGAAACTCTTTTTCTGGCTGTGGTTTTATTTGTGGGCATCAATGCGATTTCTGCGCGTGTGCGGGTGGATGGGACCAGCATGTTGCCGACCCTCGAGAACGGCGAGTTTGTGCTCGTGAATAAGATGAGTTACCGCATTGGCGAAGTGGATCGCGGCGACATTATCGTTTTTCATTTTCCCTTGAACCCGAAGGAGGAGCTGATCAAGCGCGTGATTGGCTTGCCCGGCGACCACGTGCAGGTGCGGGATGGGCAGGTGTATGTGAACGGGCAGTTGTTGAATGAACCGTACATTGCCCAGGCTCCTTCATACGCCGATGAGTGGACGATTTTGGAAGGGCAATTTTTTGTGTTGGGCGACAATCGCAACAACTCGAATGATTCGAAAGATTGGGGGCTTTTGCCTGCGGATAACCTTGTTGGCAAGGCGGTTTTGATCTATTGGCCCCCGCCGCTATGGGAAGTGCTGGAACATACGAATGTATTCGCTTCACAATAAGGAATTGATATGAGCGAACTGGAACATACGGCCGAGGATGTAGGTTTGTGCATTGAATGCCACGCAGGTGTAATGCGGCCGCGCCAGATCACGTATTTTACGTGGCTGGGTGAGGAGTTGATTACGGTTCCGCATTTCCCTGCCTGGATCTGTGATGTGTGCGGCAGGCGCGAATATGATGAGAAGGCCATCCAATGGCTGAATATGATTTTGGACCCGAACGCCGGGAAGCCGACGAAAAACCAGCGCCGCACCCCGCCTCTTCCCCGACCCCGGGCTGGTTTCCCCCGCCCGATACAGGATTCATAAGCCGACAGGTTTCACTGCATGTCACTTGATTCTTCCCCCCGAACGTACCGCTTTCTTCCAGCCGATATTTTGACTTCCGGATATCGCGTGGTTGGCAAGATCATGGTGACAAGCCACGGCACCATGGGAGTTATGAATGACCCGACCCATTCGGCGCTGGAGGTCAACGATGCGCGTATGGCGCGCCTGCACATGCCGACGAAGCTGGTGGATCATTTTGAGATCGTGCGCATGATGAAGAGACAGGTTCATGCAATTTGCATGACGCGGCGTGAAGACCTCGGTCCACATGCGCTGGTGCGCGGGGGGTATACCAGCGTGGTGGAGTACCCCGTGCGGATTACCACGCAGATGTTCGAAGTGGAAGGCACCATGGAATTACCGGGCCGCTTTGATTTCACCGCGTTGATGGCGGAAGGCTCGCGTGAATTTGTGCCGGTCTTCAACGCTACGCTGACGGCGATCTTGATTCCGAACCTGCGTGTGGAAGGCGCCGGGATGCTGGTCAACCGCAGGCTGGTGGATATTATGGCGTTGTTGAACCAGCGCGTGAAGCCTGAAAATTAGTCTTGAATTCTGCTTGACGCTCCTAAAAGGGGATGATAGAATTCGCCCGCTCTAAACCCTTCGACTACTCTTCAAGTTGCTCAGGGTGACAAGCCCCCATCGTCTAGAGGCCCAGGACGCATCCCTTTCAAGGATAAAACCGGAGTTCGAATCTCCGTGGGGGCACTAAGCAATGAGTCGCATACGCGGCTCTTTTGTTTTAAAACCGTAGTCCCCGCAGGGGGGATGTTATTCGAATCTTCGTGGGGCACAAAGCAATGAGTCGCACACGCGGCTCTTTTGTTTTAAAACCGTAGTCCCCGCAGGGGGATGATATTCGAATCTCCGTGGGGGCACTAAGCAATGAGTCGCACACGCGGCTCTTTTGTATTGGGTGTGGTCTAAAGTTTTGGAAATGTGGCGCAAGTCTCCGACTTGCGAGGCAAATCAGAGATTTGCCCCACGCGAAGTGCCGAAAAAATATTCCACACCCTTTGTTTTAAACCATATTGACATTATTACTTAGTTGCGTATAATCTCATTCAATCAAGGCCAGCGCGAAGACAAGTAATCAGGCAACTGTTCAGAGAGTCGTCGGTGCGTGCGAGACGATCAGCCAGATGGTGAAATCCCCTTCGTCCGTGTCATTCTCGCAGAGGTATGCGCAGGCTAAAGCCTGCGCTCCATAAGAGAATCGGGAAACGCCCGTTATCGCGTACTCCGAGATTGCCCTCACCCCCCAACCCCTCTCCCAGAGGGAGAGGGGAGAAAAGCAATGAAAGCAGGTGGCACCACGAACGCCCCTTCGTCCTGCAAATGGATCGGGGCGTATTTTAATCCCTGCACATGGAGGTGCAATATGTTGGATATCAATCTCATTCGTGAAAAACCTGATCTGGTTCGCAAGGCGTTGACTGACCGCCAGATGAACGCATCCCCTGTGGATTCGATTCTAGGGTTGGATGAAAAGCGCCGCGCCCTGCTCGGGCAGGTGGAAACGCTCAAAGCGGAGCGGAACACTGTCTCAAAGGAGATCGGGCAAATGAAAGAGGCAACAGCCCGGGGGGTGAAGATCGAGGCGATGCGTCTCGTTGGCGATAAGATTGCAGAGTTGGATAAGCTGGTTACGGAAGTCGAATCTGAATTAAATGGAATTACTTCCACGCTTCCAAACATTCCCGATGAACGAACTCCCTTTGGAAAAAGTGAAGATGAAAATGTGATCTTGCGGATGATTGGCGAGCCGCGCAAATTCGATTTCAAACCGCTTCCGCACTGGGACCTCGGGCCTGCGCTCGGCATCCTTGACTTTGAGCGTGGCACGAAGTTGACCGGCTCGCGTTTTTATGTTTTGCAGGGCGCGGGTGCGCGCCTGCAACGCGCTCTGATCGCATGGATGCTCGATCTGCATATCAGGCAAAATTATCAGGAGGAGTATTTGCCTTTCATGGTGAAGACTGCCGCTGTGTATGGCGCGGGTCAATTGCCCAAGTTTGCGGATAATTTATACAAAGACCATGAAGAGGATTTGTATTTTGTGCCGACTGCCGAAATTCCATTGACGGGTTTGCACATGGATGAAATTCTCGATGAAGCATCATTGCCGAAATTTTATACCGCCTACACCCCCTGCTTCCGCCGCGAAAAAATGAGCGCGGGACGAGACGTACGCGGCATCAAACGCGGGCATCAATTCGATAAAGTTGAAATGTACATTTACAGCAAGCCCGAAGACTCGGAAGCCCTGCACCAGAAAATGTTGAAAGATGCGGAGGAGACTTGCGCTTTGCTCGGTATTCCGTACCGAGTAAAACAACTCTGCACCGGTGACATTGGCTTCGGGGCAACCATGACGTATGATCTTGAACTGTGGGCGCCTGGCTGTGACGAGTGGCTGGAGGTTTCATCGGTTTCAAATGATACTGATTTTCAGGCACGCCGCGCGAATATCAAATATCGCCCCGTGGATGGCGGCAAGACGAGGTTCTTGCATACCTTGAACGGTTCAGGGTTGGGACTGCCGCGCACGTTGATTGCGGTGATGGAAAACTATCAGCAAGCCGATGGCTCGATTGTTGTGCCTGAAATTCTGCGCCCGTGGATGGGCGGCATTGATGTCATCAAGCCCTAACTTGAAAAACTGTTGAGGGTTGTTGTCCGTATATGACATCAGAAGCAGGGCGACCCGCCCAGCGAGAGCAAAGTATCTCGATGAACATTGAAGGGGTCGCCCCTGCTGAGTAAGGTGAGTAAATAATAAGGAGACCTGATAATAATGGACCCCGCCTCTTGGGAATTTTTTGGACAGGTAGTTTTAGAGTCGTTAACCCTGTTTGTGCTGTTGGCAGGCTTGTTCGGGCTGTTGATTCCCATCTTCCCCGGCCTGACGATCATGTGGATCGGCACGCTGGTCTATGCCATTGTGCAATCCGCCAATGAAAATATGACCTGGGTGGATTGGACGCTGTTTACACTTATCACCCTGTTGATGATCGGCGGCAACGTCATGGACAACATCATCATCGCCAAGCACGTGCGCGATAAAAATGTCCCGTGGAGTTCGATTTTGCTGGCCTTTGGGGCGGGGATCATCGTGAGCCTGATCTTCACGCCCGTGGGTGGGATGGTCGCCGCGCCCGCTGGGTTGTTCCTTGCAGAGTGGCAGAGGTTGAAAGACCGCCCAGCCGCGTTGGCCAACACAAAAGCATGGATGACGGGCTGGGGTTGGGCGATTGCCGCCCGTTTGGGGATTGGTGTTGTCATGATTGTATTCTGGATGCTTTGGGCCTGGTTGTAATTATAAAAAAGGAGATTCAAATGGGTACATTTGCAGAAGTTCTCTCGATTATCGGTTTTTTCATCCGCGCATTAGGTTTTGCAGTGTTGGGGTTTGCCGTTGGGCGTTTCACGATGGATGCCTATAAAAAAGCCGTTTGGCAGGTTCAAGCCGCTCTGGCAGTTGGATTCTTTGGCCTGCTTGTGGGGCTTACCAAGTACTCCAGCCCCGCATCCGTGGGTTTGTTCGCTGTTGCGGCGGGTGCGGCTGTGCTCAATTCTTTTATGGCAAAAAAAGAAGGAGATGGCGAAGAGCCGAAGAAGTAATACAAGTACGAATTAGACAAAAAGAGTTTGACAATTATCTGTCAAACTCTTTTTGATTTCGCTTTCTTTTTATTTCTTCGCGTTTTGTGTGGCTTCGATCAACATCTTCTTGAACTTTTCTCCTGCCGCATCCTTCCCCAGCGGCAGGAACACCGTCCCTTTTTCGCTTGCATCTGTGAATATCCCAGTGACGTTCATTCCCGTATCAGGGATTTTGGAATGGAACAGGCTTTTCTCGTAATCCTCCACCACAATATCCCTCAACTGTATGGATTTGATGAAAATGGCGTTCTGGTCAACGCGGTCAGCCAGGATGAGCCAGCGGTGGGTGAGGAGGACGGTCTCCACCAACAGCTTTGGACCCGCTCCGCTGAATAGTCCCTTTTTGATTTTTTCGGAGGTCGAAACGATACAGAGGGAAACATTCGCAAGAATATCTCCGAGGTTGTATAGTTCGATATATTTGTTGATGGATTGCATCACATCAGGAGAAATTTGCTCGAAGGGTACTTCTTTTGTAGAACGGTTGTAGTCACCCATAGATACCTCGTAAATAAATAGACCCTAAAGGTCTTTAAGACCTTTAGGGTCTAAACTCATTATCAAAACGAAACCACCTTACTCAACATCGCGGTCAGCAGTTTCACAGAATTCTTCAAATCGTTGTAATCCACCATCTCCGAAGCAGAGTGGACGTATCTGCATGGAATGGACAGCGCGCCCGTCATCACCCCTGCGCGCGAGATTTGAATCTCGCGTCCGTCTGTAGTTCCTGCCAACAGCACCTCGCGCTGATATGGAATCTTCGCCTTCTCTGCCGTCTGAATCATCCAATCTACAACACGCGGGTCAGACAACATGCCAGGGTCGCGGAATTTTACGCACGGGCCTTTTCCGAGTTCCATGGACATCTTCATCGAAGCGGGGGTGTCGCCAGTGGCGGTCACGTCCACTGCGATGCCGATCTCAGGGTCAATGCCATAGGCCGCCGCGCCTGCGCCGCGTGTGCCAACTTCCTCCTGCGTGGTGAAGACAAAGTACAGATCATTTGCAGTCGACTTGATTGCCCTCAATGTTTCGATCAACACCGCCACCCCCGTACGGTCATCCATGGATTTGGCGACCAGGCGATCTCCCATTTCCAGGTACGATCTATCAAATGCGGCAAACTCGCCCACCCTGACTGGGCAATCCTCCTTGTTCGTTGCGCCCACATCAATGTACATTTTATTGATCGGCAGGGCATTGTCCACCTGTTCCATGCGATCATACCCAACCACGCCCGTCACCCCATTCATAAAACGCACTCGCGCTCCGAGCGTGTATCTGCCAAACGTCCCGCCGACATTGGTGAATCGCACAAATCCTTTTTTATCAATATGGCTGGCGATGACGCCGATCTCATCCATGTGCGCGGCGAGCATAATGCGTTTCGGGTTTTTGGAATTCGCCGCAGGCTTCTTACGCACGATCAAACTGCCGAGCGCATCCACGCGCACTTCATCGGCGAGCGGTTTTACTTCCTTCAAAATCACCTTGCGGACTTCATCCTCATGCCCCGAAGGGCCGAACGTTTCAGTGAGTGTTTTCAGTAATTGCTTCATTGATTATTTTCCCAACAAAAATTTTTCACCAGCGGCAAAACTTTTGTTTTCATTCTTCATGAACACATGCGCTTTTGCCTTGCCCATCACAGTCCATTCCCCGCCCAGCTTGCCGATGATGGCAGTGCTTTCATCGATGCCGATCATCATTTCACCCTCTCTCAATCGTTTGCGCAGAGTGGCAACCAGCGGCTTTCCAAAGATCGGAATCGCATCGAAATGCGGTATCACAAATGCGACGGGTAAAATTCCAAACGCAGGAATCGAACGCAAACCCATCGCGCGAAAATCAGGGATTTCCCTTCCCAAAATCATCGCGCCCGCCGAACAACCCGCATACACCCCGCCGCGCTCCCAAACTTTTTGGGCAGATTTCCACACCAGACTATCCTTCATGGTTTGATGAAGATACGCAGGATTGCCGCCTGAGAAATAGACAACATCCGCCTCTTCCACCGCCGACGCATGATCCTGCTCACGGGCAGATTCTGCATCTGTAACAGGAACAGCTCGAACGTCCGCCCCGAGGCGGGAGAAATGATCCACCCCCATGCCAGACCAGCGACTCACGCTCGCATCGCCTTCCTGTCCCGCCGCAGTCGGCAAGCAGACCACCCGCGGCTTGCGCCCCTCCGCCCCGCAATTCGTAAGCAGATACGCATCCACGTCATTCATCATGGGCAAATATTCACCGGAACCCAATAAGGCGATTAATCCATTCATGTCTACCTTTAACCTGTCTACGTGTTTACCTGTCTACCTTTTACCAAATCATGCGTCAAATTCTTCAACGCCGTATGCAATAAATTCAATGTATTCTTCCAATCTTCCACCCGCGAAACGCTGATGGGCGAGTGGGTGTAGCGGTGCGGCACAGAGACCGAGACCACAGGCACGCCCGCACGGGACTGTTGAATTGCGCCCGCGTTCGTCCCCCCTCCGCCTGGCTGACGAAACTGATACGGGATTTTGTTTTTGATGGCTGTCTCTTCCAAAAATTTTACAAGCCGCGGATCGTCAATGGTGGATGAGTTCGCCATGTAAATGGCAGGCCCCAGCCCGAGCTTCGTGTTGTAGGTGTAGTTTTCGTGTCCATCGAAATCGGGCAGGTCGCGCGCAGGAGTCGAATCAACTGCGATTGCGAGATCAGGTTCGAAATAATATCCCGCAACTTTCGCGCCGCGCAGGCCAATTTCTTCCTGCACGGAGAAGGACAGGCAAAGTTCAATATTTTTGGGAGCATTTTTTAACAGCTCGATCAAGATCGCCACACCGATGCGGTCATCGATGGATTTGGATAGGATGGACGGCCCCGCGATTTTGAACTTCGTGGCAAAGGTGGCGCGGTCGCCGACATTTGCCTTGCCTTCGGGGCCGAGATCAATTCGCATGGCGTCCACTTCGATGGTGTGTGAACGTTCCTCGGAGGTGGTCAGGTGAATGGGTTTCGCGCCGATCACGCCCACCGTATGATCTTTGCCGACGACAACCTGCTTGCCGGCCAAATGACGCGGGTCGATGCCGCCGACCGTTTCAAATTGGAAGAAGCCTTCGCCGTCATCCGCCACGATCATGAAGCCAACTTCGTCCATGTGGGCATCGAGCAGAACGCGCAACGGTTTTTTGCCCGCGCCATTTTTCCGCACGAGTACACTGCCAAGCGCATCCACCTTCACTTCGTCGGCGTAGGGTTTCACTTTTTCCAGCACAATGCGCCGCACTTCGCCCTCGTCTCCCGAGACCGACATGGCGTTGCATAATTTTTCGAGCAGGTTGATTTGTGGTTTGCCGATGGAGAGCATGTTTATTCTCACATTACGAAGTTACGCTCCCTCACCCTAACCCTCTCCCGAAGGGAGAGGGGACTCCCTTCCCCTTCGGGGGAAGGGTTGGGGATGAGGGGGTTATTCCCAAATAATCTTTTCCATAAAATCCGCTTCGAGTGAGGCGATGAATTCGGCCAGCAAACGCCCAGCGCGTCGGATGTCTTTGATCGCAACCAATTCCACGGGGGTGTGCATGTATCTTTGCGGAATGCTCACCAGCATGGTGGGGATGCCCTCGGCAACCAGTTGCATCGCGTCTGCATCGGTGGATGAATATTCGGGCATCATGTCATTCGCGAAAGGGATTTCGATGCGTTCGGCAACTTCCTTGAAGCGTTTGTACAAAAACGGGTGAATGCTCGGGCTGATGCCAAGCGTCACGCCTTTGCCGATTCCAAAAGTTTGCCAGCCGCTCGAGCCAGTGCCTTTGCCAAAAGTCATATCCACTGCCACGGCGATGGTGGGCCTGATTTGAAACGCGGATGTTTGCGCGCCGCCAAGCGTAACTTCCTCTTGCACCGAAGCCAGCGCCCACACATCCCACACATGCGATTTGGATTGCAATTCCTCGAGGCAGATGGTGAGCGCGGCGACGGATGCGCGATTATCGAGCGTGTGACCGCTGACGCATCCTCCTGACATTTCAACTGGTTCCGTGTTAAAGGCCACTCTGTCCCCGATGCGGACTCGCTTCGAGACTTCGCTGGGAGTGAGTCCTGTATCCACCAGGAGATATTTCAAGGCGATAGCGCCACTGCCTTCGCCGTCAGGGAGCAGGTTGGCAGGCGGCATCACGACCACGCCGTACAGATCTTCTCCGCTGGAAGCGTGGACAACGACTGGCGAGCCTGGCAGAACTCGTGCATCTATGCCGCCGATGTTGGTGACGTAGATGAAGCCATCCACGATGCGTGAGACCATCAGGCCGATGGCATCCATGTGGGTGGCGATGAGCACGGAGGGGCGGGGAGATTTATCAGCGGGGCGAATGCCTGTAGTTGACCGACCCTTTTTCAGTCCGTGAATCGAGCCGAGTTTACTTCGCGTGAGTTGATCCACCAGCGGAGTCCACTTTTGTTCGATGAGATTCGCAACGGGGGTTTCAAATCCAGATAAGCCTGAAACAGAGATGATCGATTTTAGGAAGGGGAGGATGTCGGCCATGTCATTACCCGCCAAAGGCAGTTGGAGAAATGGACGGCGTGATGGATGGGGTTTGCGTGGGCGTGGAAGTTGGCGTGGCAGACGGTGTGTCTGTTGGCGAAGGTGTGTTGGACGGGGTGTGCGACGGGGTAATGGAAGGTGTGAGGGTGGGGGTTGGCGTGAATGTGGCTGGCACGAAGGGCGTAAATGTGACAGTCGGTGTGAATGTGTGTGTGGGGGTGGGTGTTTGGGTTATGGTAGGTGTGGGGGTGTTGGTTCCCGTTACGATGACGGGTGTGAGGCTGAGGTTTGGAGTGGGAGAGATGAGAGTGGCGGTAGCGGTAAGGGTTGGGGTTTGTGTAGCGGTTGCGCGGGTATCGGGCGCAAAGGAAAGGGCGATAAAACCAGCGCAATAGCAAGGGATGGTGGCAATGATGACCGCAAGAATTCTCATGCGGCGGCGTGTGCGGGGCGCTTCGGAATCGGTCATAACGGTTCGATTATAATCCATCATCTACAAGATACTTCATCAAAATGATTCAAGCAATTCCAAATCTAAATTTTTTGATACTGCCGAAAGAGGAGATTATGCGAGATTTCTTAAACCATCCACGAACTTTTCACGAATGCTCGAATATCGGGGCGCAAATTCGTTTGTTCGCGGTTTATTCGTGGGTGGTTGGCGGCTCGAATCGCCCAATCGTGAATTTTATAGTTTCAGATTTGGAATTGCTGAAATGATTCCCCTTCATCTTCGCATTTCAGGCTTTTTATCGTATCTCGACCTCGTTGAGTTGGATTTTGAATCTTTTGAGCTGGCTTGCATTTCAGGGCAGAACGGCGCGGGGAAATCGTCCCTGCTGGATTCGATCACGTGGGTGTTGTTCGGCGAGTCACGCGGCAAAAGCGCGGATGTGATCAATTTGAATTTGGATGTGAAAGCCGCCGAAGTTGCGTTGACCTTTGCCTATGAAAGCAACATCTACCGCGTGCAGAGGACGCTTCCACGCGGGAAGAGCACGGTGTTGGAGTTTCAGGTGTTGGATGGGGGGAATCAGAAGGCAGAAAGTGGAAAGTGGAAGGCATTAACTGAAAAGACAACCCGCGACACTCAGGCTCGCATTGAGCAGACACTGCGCCTCGATTACGAGACCTTCATCAACGCATCCTTCTTTTTGCAGGGCAAGGCAGACCAGTTCACGCAGAAAAAAGCCAGTGAACGCAAGGCCGTGCTGAGCGCCATCCTTGGGTTGGAGATTTGGGACACCTACAAGGAACGCACCGCAGACAAACGCAAAGCCATCGAGAATGAAGTCAATTCGATTGACGGACGCATCGCAGAGATTGATGCCGAGCTTGCGGAAGAGGATATCCGCAAATCACGTTTGCAGGAACTTGAGAGCAGTCTCAAGCAGTTAGCCAACGCGCGCGCCGCGCAGGAAAGAATTCTTGAAAATATCAAAAAGACTGCGGCAGTTTTGAACGAACAGCGTAAAATGGTGGAGACTCTTGCCCGGTCGCTGGGGAATTCACGTTCATCTCTGGCAGGGCTTGAAGCCAGGCTGGCGGAAAATGAAGATGAGCTGGCTAAACATGCCGATCTCATCCACCGCGCGAAGGAAATTGAATCCGCATACAAGGCGTGGAGGAAGGCGCGTGACGAAGTTGAGAAAATGGATGAGGTTGCGGCGCAGTTCCGTGAGTATGATGAAAAACTCCAGCCTCTCTTGCGCGAGATCGAAGTTGAAAAGGCGAGGCTGGAGCAGGAACAAGGTGAGCTGAGCAGGCAGTTTTCAGTGATCAGTGAACAGTTATCAGTAATAGCGGAACTTGAGGGGCAGGTTGAAGAAGCGCAGAAGTCTTTGAAACTCGTGGAAGAGAAAATCAGCCAGCGCGCTGAACTGGAAACCAAAAAGAATCAGGCGCGCGAAAAGCACGCCGCGCTGAAAGTTGAAAACGATTCCCTGCGCAGGGAAATGGATGAGTTCAAGATCCGCATCGACTCGCTCGAAAAAGCGGACGGTGCAAATTGTCCACTCTGCGGGCAGGAGTTGAGCGAGGCGCATCGCAAGTCCACACTCAAGGAATTGAACAAGGACGGCAGGCAAAAAGGCGACCAGTTCCGCGCGAACAAAAAAGAGATCGAAGATATTGAAAAAGAAATTGCAAATTACGAATCGCGAATTGTGAATTTTGCCAACGCAGAAAATGAACGCCTGCACTATTCAAATTCGATTTCCCAACGTACCCAGCGCATCGAGTCCTTGCAGGCGCTTGCAAAGGACTGGAAATCCACTGGGGAAAAGCGATTGAAGGAAATTACCAAATTATTGGAAAGCGGCAAATACGCGGGCGATGCCCAAAAGGAACTCGCTAAATTGAACAGGGAACTTGCCAGGCTCGGCTACGACTCATCCGTGCATGACTCCGCCCGCAGGCAGGAGATCGAAAGCCGCAGTGTGGAAGAGGAACACAGCAATTTAAAATTGGCCCGTGAAGTGAACAAGCGCATCGAAAAAGAAAGCGCAGAGTTGAAAGAGGAAAGAGGGAAGAAGAAAGAGGAAGTGGAAGAACAGACAAATAGTTACAGCGAAGCCGCAAAGATATTGGCTGAATCTGAAATAGGTGCGCCAAATCTCAACGATGCCGAACGGGAGTTATTCCGCCTGCGCGAAGATGAAAACCAGGTGCGCGGTGAGTTGGGCGGCGCGGAACAAAAGGTAAAAGCGCTGGTCACACTCCGCGCACGCAAAGCGGATTACGAAACTCAACGCGAAGAACTGAATCAAAGCGTCAACCGTCATAAAAACCTTGAGCGCGCCTTTGGCAAGGACGGCGTGCCTGCCCTGCTCATCGAGCAATCTCTGCCGCAGATCGAACAAAAAGCCAACGACCTGCTCGACCGATTAAGTGATGGGCACATGTCCATTCGTTTTGTCACACAGGCCGAGTACAAAGATAAAAAACGCGACGACCTAAAAGAAACGCTCGATATTCAGATCAGCGATTCGGCAGGCACGCGCGATTACGAAATGTATTCAGGCGGCGAAGCCTTCCGCGTCAACTTTGCCATTCGGCTCGCGCTCTCTGAAATTCTCGCGCAACGCAAAGGCGCGCGCCTGCAAACTCTCGTCATCGATGAAGGCTTCGGTTCGCAGGACCTTCAAGGCAGGCAAAGACTCATCGAAGCCATCAATCTCGTCAAAAATGATTTTGCAAAAATCCTCGTCATCACCCATCTCGACGAACTCAAAGACGCCTTCCCGAATCGCATCGAAGTCGAAAAAACCGAGCGCGGCTCCACAGTCAAAGTCCTCTAAAAATTCCTCGTTCTGCCTTCTGTATTTCTCATGCCCTATTTCATCACATCGACAATTTTGTTCGTCCTCGGCCTCGTCATCATTTATTGGGTTCACAACCAATATCACCTTGATATCGTCGTCACGCCAAAGCCGCCGCCCGCCGAAGGCGCGCCGCTCGTTTCCATTTGCATCCCCGCCCGCAACGAAGAAAATAACATCCGCAGATGTGTCGAGTCCGCGCTTGGGCAGGATTACCCGAATATCGAAGTCATTGTTTTGGATGATCGCTCCACCGATGCGACTCTGACTCAATTGACAGAGATCGCGTCCCGCGACTCGCGTCTCATCCCAATCCACGGCTCAGACCTGCCTGTGGGCTGGGCTGGAAAACCCCATGCATTGTTCCAGGCCTCGGCAGTAGCCCGTGGCGCATGGCTTTGCTTCGTGGATGCAGACACCTTTCTCAAGCCGCAGGCCATTTCGTCCGTGTATGCCAAAGCCCTCGAAACAGAAGCAGACCTGTTCACCATCATGAACGAGCAGATCCTTGGATCGTTCTGGGAGAAAGTCGTCATGCCTTTGGTGATGACCGCCCTCTCGGTTGGATTCTCTCCCCGCAAAGTCAACGACCCCTCCCGCCGCGATGCAATTGCCAATGGACAATTCATCCTCATCAAGCGCAGTGTTTACGATTTGATCGGCGGGCATGAAAAAGTGAAAGACCAGATCGTGGAAGATAAAGCCATTTCGGAACAAGTGAAATGGAATGGGCATCGCCTGATCATTGCCGATGGAATGCAGGTTGCAAGCACGCGCATGTACACATCCCTTGCGACGATGTGGGAAGGCTGGACGAAGAATATTTATCTGGGTCTGCGCGGCCACCCTGCCTTGTTGTTGCTGGGCGCATTTGCGGCTTTGCTTGCTTTAATCGCGGCGCTCTTTTTGCCCGCCTGGCCTTTGCTTGGGTTGAACTGGTATTTCAAAGGCGGCGGATGGCTGGCGCTGGGTGTGATCATTGAGTCAATTCTTGTCTGGGGGTATTTGATAACCATCCGCGCGAAGATGGCATCCAAAATGAAAATCTCAGGGTGGTACGCACTGACCACTCCGCTTGGCGCGGGCGTGTTCGCCGCCATGATGTTGACATCTGCATGGAAGGTGCTTTCGGGGCAGGGGGTCACGTGGCGCGGCAGAAACTACCGCCCAAAATAGTGACGAATGTAACTTGACGAATTAATCCCCAATTTGTTATATTTTGTCATCTCTTGTTAAAGGTAACAAATCATAACAAATGACTTATTCATCCATTGACCGGGAAAAGAAGATATTGGAACTCCTGCAAAAGCAGGGGAATGCTTCCATTCAAGAATTGGCAGAGCTTCTTGAGGTCTCTACCATGACGATTCACCGTGACTTGAACAAATTGATGGAAGCGGGACAAATCCAAAAGAAGCATGGCGGCGTGACACTGGCAGGTAAAACGGTTTCGATGGGTGAGGCTTCGTGCGCGATGTGTAATAAACCCACCTCCGAGCGGACGGTGTTCATTGTGCAGTTTGAAACTGGGGAGAAAAAGCCAGCCTGTTGCGCCCACTGCGGGCTGATGATCCAAAGCCAGTCCAGCAATGTGTTGCAGTCGCTTACCGTGGATTATTTGCATGGTTACATGGTCAGTGCAAACCAGGCTATTTATGTTCTGGGAAGTGAATTGAATATTTGCTGTGTGCCAAGCGTGTTGAGTTTTGGCTTGCAACAGGAAGCGGAAAAATTTCAAAGAGGATTTGGCGGCAGTTTGATGAACATGGAAGAGGCCATTCGTCATTTACATGGAATGATGCATGTACACGGTCAGGGTGCATGATTCAGGAATATCACACACGAAGGAAGAAGGAAATATGAAAAAAACTTTTATGTTTGTTTTGGCGGGGATGTTGTTGTTGAGCGCTTGCGGCGCTCCAAAAAGCGGCGCGATTGAAGCGGTTGATTATTGGGCGCGCTCTGGATTAAAGGACGGCAACAGCGCGGCATACATGCGGCTTGCCAATGGTACAGTGCAGGACGATGAACTGATCGGCGCTTCTTCTGATGTGGCGAGGGCGGTTGAGATTCACCTCAGCCAAATGAGCGCGGATGGTATGATGCAAATGATTCCGCAGGAGTCGGTTGCGATTGCTTCAGGCGGCGGGTTGGAATTAAAGCCTGGCAGTTATCACGTCATGATTATCGGTCTCACGCAGGATTTGAACGTGGGTGACAGCATTTCGCTGACACTGCACTTCAAGAATCATGCAGATATTACGTTGACTATCCCTGTGAAAGAGGCCGCAGATATGGGCGGCTCTGGTATGGATGGTCAAAACACGATGCCGTAAGAATTAGCGCTTTCGCCAGCGCGTTCTCCTCAAAACATCCTGCCGCATAACGCGGTAGGATGTTTTCTGTTGGTGGAAAATGCCTGGGCGGGGAACCTGCCCTTTGATTGATATCAGGCACGGGGGCGGAAGCGAAGCGGGGGCGGGGTTTCACATCCAAAAAAGGAATAATGTCACTTATTGAATTGGATAATTGCAGGTAAATTTATCCCTAATTGAGAATTAAGTTTTCATCCTGAAACTGTGACAAAAATCACAATATATTTTCGATAGTTAATTTATATTAAGCGCACGTTAATTTATCCAAGGAGAGCCTATGTCGAAAATTCCTATTATTGCCATTGCGGTTGCAGTCCTTGCCATGGGGTATTTTGCATTTGTCACGGATGCGGCCTCGTATGGTGGCAGCGCTCCAGAGACCTGCGCGAACTGCCACGTGATGGATTCGCAGTATGAAAGCTGGTATCACGGCGCGCACGAGAAGTGGGCCAAGTGTACCGACTGCCATTTGCCGCACGATAATTTTGTGGCGTATTATGCCGAGAAGGGCAGGCAGGGCGCGAAGGATACGTATGCCTTTGTGACGGGGAACATTCCGATTGCAATCCGCGCGAGTGACAAGACCAAGGGGATCGTGCAGGAGAATTGCATCCACTGCCATGAAGATTCGGTGGAAAGTATTGTGATGGGCGCACAGCCGTTTGACCGTTATTGCTGGGATTGTCACCGTGATATTGCCCACAACGCCCGCGGGGGTTCGGGGCTTCCCTATCAAGACTCTACCCTTTATCCGACAAAATAAGGAGAATGAACCTATGAAAAATTACACTACTCTTATCCTGGCTGGCCTGGTGGTTGTTTTGGCCGCCGCCCTGGTGGGCGTTTTGACTTATGTCAAAAACCAGCCTGCTGAAGTGCGCACCGTTGAGCCGTTGGTTGAGATCGCCGCCATGGAACCCGATTCATCATTGTGGGGCGTCAACTTCCCCAACCAGTTTGACTCGTTCATGAAGACCGAAACCAATAATACGGATACAACCTATGCTGGTTCATCCCAGTTCTCATGGCTGGAACGCGACCCGCGTCAGGTGATTCTGTTTGCGGGCTACCCGTTCAGCAAGGATTACAACGATGATCGCGGCCATGCCAATGCGTTGGATGACGTGCGCGCCACCAAGCGTTTGAATTTGGATGATTCGAATCCCAAGCATACTCCCGCTACCTGCTATTCATGCAAATCATCGGCCAACCCTGGCTTGTGGGATGAGTTGGGCATGGAAGCCTACGATGCCATGTCATTCAATGAGATGACGCCCAACATCAGTGAATCGATTGGATGCTCCAACTGCCACGAAGCAGAGACCATGCGCCTGATCGCGACCAACCCCGCTTTGATCGAAGCCCTCGAACGCCAGGGCAAGGATTGGAAAACATACACCCGCCAGGAAATGCGCTCCCTTGTTTGCGCGAACTGCCATGTTGAATATTATTTCAAGGGCGACGGCAAATACCTGACCTTCCCGTGGGATAACGGCACCAAGGTCGAAGAGATCATTTCCTACTACGAAGAATCTGGTTTCAAAGATTGGGCATACCCCGATACTGATACCCCCATGCTCAAAGCCCAACACCCTGAATACGAATTCTTCACTGCTGGTTCCACACATTACAACGCGGGCGTCTCCTGCGCCGACTGCCACATGCCATACGTCCGTGACGGGGCGAGCAAGTATTCCTCGCACGATGTTCACAGCCCCTTGCTCAACCCTGAACAGGCTTGCGGACAGTGCCACACAGATACCGATTATGTGATCAACCGAGTTGCGAGCATTCAAAAGCAGGTTGCTGATACAAAGCTTGATACCGAAGATGCGATCATCGATGCGGTGAATGCCATCAAAGCCGCGGTTGCCGCTGGCACGGCCGATGCCGCCCTGCTCGATGAAGCCCGCAAACTGCATCGCGAAGCGCAATTCATGTGGGACTTTATCTCTGCCGAGAACAGCACGGGTTTCCACAACCCTGAATATGCGTTGGAAGTGCTTGCCAAATCCGCGAACCTTGCACGCCAGGCGCAGATGCTCGCCGCACAATCCATCGGCGACACATCCCTGCTTGAAACAGGCACGTACTATCCCGCCGAACCAGCCCCGTAAAATTCTACAAATAAAACTCCCCGTCAACAATGGCGGGGAGTTTTTATTTAACGCAGGACTTACGCAGTTCAAAATCTTTAGCCGCGAATTGCACGAATTCCCGCTAATTTTTTGAATAATTCGTGCGAATTCGCGAAATTGGCGGCAGTTCTTGTGGTCTTGTGTAAGTCCTATAACGGAACAATTCGCACAACGCTATCGTCAACTACGCAAGGAGATAAAATGAAAAAAATAATTTTACTGGCGCTTGCCCTTGTCCTCAGCGCCTGTTCCGCAGGAGCAGGCACAGAATTTGACGGGAATCTTTCCAGGTGGGAAGACGCAAACATCCCGCATTATCGGTACACCCTTTTTATCAGTTGCTTTTGCGTATTCAGCGATGAAATGCCATTGACCATCGAAGTGAAGAATGGGGAAGTCGTTTCGATGACTCGTTCTGACGGAACTGCCATTGCCCCAACAGACAACTTCACCGAGATATACCAACCCTACTTGACGATGAACCGCCTCTTTCTTAAGCTGGAAGCTGACCTGACAGGAGAGGCAGATAACGTCACTGTGACATACGACCCCGTCTACGGCTTCCCCTCGAACGTTTCCATCGACTATATCATCGAAGCCATCGACGATGAAATCTCCTATCAGGTTTCAAATTTTGAAGTGTTGGAATAATTTTTGGTTCATTGAGACTGTGGGTCAAATTGCCAATTTGACCCACAGCAGGATCGTACAGAGGTATTTCTAAAAGGGAAGTGGGGGAGAGTCTGTCGAAACAGAATCAGGTTGGGGAGGGGGATGAAGCGTCTGTTTGGGAGCAGGGATAAATTAGCAGTGGCGATTCTGTCTTTGGGTTGGGAATGCCCGGGCGCAGTCATCTCCAAAAAAATCGAATTTGGGATCAGGGGGCTGGCTGATTTTCGTGCCTGAAAACTCTTGACAAAATCTCCCGTCTTGGTCTAAAATAAAAACGAACGTTCGTTCATTTTATGGAGACCTCATGACGGAAGACGTACAGACCAAAGGCGAGCGCACCCGCCTGCAAATCGAGGATGCGGCCATCGAGTTGTTTATGGAGAAGGGCTATCATGCCACATCCATGCGCCAGATTGCCGAACGCACCGGGCTGGCGCTGGGAGGCATCTATAATCACTTCAAGAGCAAGGAGGAAATCTTTGAAGCTATTATCGTGGATAAGCATCCCTACCGAAAGATACTGCCCTTGATTACCGAGGCGGAAGGGGAGACCACAGAGGATTTTCTCAGCAATGCCGCGCATGTGGTCATCAAGGAATTGACCTCCCAACCCTATTATGTCAAATTGATGTTGATCGAGATTGTTGAATTCAACGGCGTGCATGGGGCGTCTGTGATCAAGGAAATTGCGCCGAAGGTATTGCCTGTTTTTGAAAAATTTGTGAAGACACGAAAGAACCTGCGCGTGACCCATCCCGCCGTGCTGATGCGCTCGTTTATCGGCATGGTTCTTTCCTACATGATTACAGACATGGTCATGGCCAATTCCATCCTCAACAGCTTCATGCCTAAAAATATGGTGGGCGCCTATGTGGATATTTACATGCACGGCATCATTAAGGAGACCGCATGAGATCAAGGTTATTTTCGATCATTCGCAAAGAGTTTATTCAGATCATCCGCGACCCGCGCACGCTGGTGTTGATCATTCTGATGCCGATCATGCAGTTGTTCCTGCTTGGGTACGCGGCCACTTCTGATGTGAAGAATATTTCCATGGCAGTGTGGGATCAGAATCGTTCGCCGCAATCCCGCGCTCTGCTGGATGCCTTTCGCGTGGCGAATTATTTCAGCATTGATTATCCCGTCTACTCGGAACAGGAATACAGGCAGTTGATCGAATCGGGCAAAATCCGCGCCGCGCTGATCATCCCGCCAGATTATGACCTCCGCCTTTTGGAGGGGAAGGCTCAAGTTTCCCTCGTGCTGGATGGGTCAGACGCGACCGTGGGCGGCACGGCGCTCTCGGTTGCAAAGTTGATCGGTCAGTCGTATGCCACCAGGATTTTGGCCGAGCAATCTGCGCTCACAGGCCGGCCATTATCCACCACACCGCCTCTCGATGTCCGCACCCAGGTTTGGTACAACCCCGATCTCAACGCGGCGTACTTCAATGTGCCGGGCGTTATCGGCATGATCCTGTACTTCATCACCGCCCTGCTGACCGCTTCTGCCATTGTGCGCGAACGCGAGCGCGGTACCATCGAACAGCTTATCGTCACGCCCATCCGCTCGTGGGAATTGGTGGTGGGCAAAATTCTGCCGTATGCCATTCTGGCTTTTATCGATACCCTCGAAATTCTGGTCATCGGCCACTGGTGGTTCAAGGTTCCAGTGCGCGGAGATATTGGCCTCATCTTTGCGCTTTCAGGCTTGTTCGTCATCTCGAGCCTGGGCATTGGTTTGTTTGCCTCCACCATCGCCAATACCCAGCAGGAAGCCTTCATCACGGTCATGGTCACCATGTTGCCCACCATTTTTCTTTCGGGCTTTTTCTTCCCCATTGCCGCCATGCCTGTCTTCCTGCAATATGTATCTGCCATCGTGCCACTGCGATATTTCCTCGTCATCATCCGCGCCCTGCTGTTAAAGGGCGTTGGCGCCGCCGCCTTGCAAAATGAGATCATCGCGCTCACCATCTTCGCCGTGGTCATCATGGGCGCCGCCGCCGCGAGATTTAAGAAACGTCTGGATTAACTTCTCTACCATAAACTCTTTTTTTTTGGACACGGACAGCACGGATTACACTGAAATTCACGGAAGAAACCATAAAAAAGCGGTCTTTTCCCTAACATCCATGTACCAAAAGAAGAGCGATAAGAACTTAAGAAAAAGAATACTTCAATAACGGAGAACCTTATGCAACCCAAACTTCCCCCTCTTCCCGTCCGCATTGTGGTGGCTGTGCTTGTCATCAGCGCGCTCGCCTATTTCGGGTTTCAATCCCTCGCCCAAAACGGCGACGATATCTTATCCGCTTCAGGCACCATCGAAGCCGCCATTGTGAACGTCTCGCCTGAGATGTCTGGCAAGGTGACGCAAGTCCTCGCTGGTGAAGGGGACATGGTGACGAAAAACCAACCGCTTCTTTCCCTTGACCCAAGCCTGCTGATTGCCCAACAGGCAGTTGCCTCCGCCGCAATGGATTCTGCCACCGCCGCCCTGGCATCGGCCCAAACCAAATATGACCAGACCCTGCAAGCCGCTCTCGCCGCGCAAGCCGCGCAACGCTCCAAAGATTGGCAGGCCGCCGCTCCCAGTGAATTTGACCAGCCCAACTGGTTCATCGAACAAGATCAGCAAATTGCCGCCGCCCAAATCGAACTGACCGCCGCGCAAACCGCCATCGACGATGCGCTGGCCCAGCTCGATAAAGTCATCAACCGTTTGGATTCTGCCGATTACCTCAACGCTGAAACACGGCTGGCTGAAGCCCGCGCCGCATTCGTGATTGCAGAGCAGGTGAAAGACCAGGCCGGCAACGCCTCGGACAGTGGCGGCCTGCTTGATGCCGCCCAGGATTATTACGATGAAACCCTCACCGAACTCGATGACGCCGAAACAGAATACAACGACCTGCTCAATACGGAAGAAGCGGCAGACATTGAATACGCGCGCGGACAAGTCCTCGTGGCACGCCAGCGTTACGATGCCGCCTACGCCCGTCTGCTCTCTTTGCAGACAGGCGCAGAGTCTCCTGCTGTGATTTCTGCCGCGAGGGCAGTCGATCAGGCGAAGTCTGCTCTTACGCAGGCAGAGGCAAGCGTCGGGTTGATCGAGGCGCAAATCGTCAAACTTGGGGTCAATGCTCCGATGGATGGAGTCATCCTTACCCGCAATGTGGAGCCTGGTGAATTCGTCCAGCCTGGCGCGATTGCGCTCACCCTGGCAGACCTGACCGAGCTTACCATCACCGTTTACATTCCCGAAGACCGCTATGGGTTGATTTCGCTGGGGCAAATTGCCGAAGTAAAAGTAGACTCGTTCCCAGATGTTACCTTCACTGCCACCGTGGTTCACATGGCCGACCAGGCTGAATTTACCCCGCGCAACGTGCAGACCGTGGAGGGACGCAGCGCAACCATGTATGCCATCAAACTCCGTGTGGATGACCCACAGGGCAAGTTGAAGATCGGGATGCCTGCGGATGTGGTTTTTAAGTGAACAGTGAACAGTGAACAGTTAGTGGTCGAGGACTCTTCGTCCTGAGCGAAGGGCTGAGCGCTCTTGTTCGTTGCGAAGCCCGTAGTCGAAGGACAGTTCTTTGCGAGCGTATCGAAACCGCCACGTTAAAGGCAGTGCATAATGAATGATTATCTAGTTCAAGCAGAAAATTTACATAAACATTTCGGCGAAACTCGCGCTGTCAATGGCGTTGACCTGAACATCAAATCAGGCGAAATCTACGGACTCGTCGGCTCGGACGGGGCAGGGAAGACCACCACCCTGCGCCTGCTGGTGGGCGCTTTGTTGCCCAATGAAGGTTCCGTGGATATTTGCGGCTATGATGTGTTGAAGCAAACCGAACAGGCGCGCTCGGCGGTTGGCTATTTGTCTCAGCGTTTTTCCATGTACGAAGACCTGACCGTGCTGGAGAATATCCGCTTCTTCGCCGAGGTGCGCGGACTCTCCTCGTCCGAATGGTTGCCGCGTTCGATGGAGATTCTCGATTTCGTGGGCTTGGGCAAATTCAAAGACCGCCGCGCAGGGCAACTCTCTGGCGGCATGAAGCAAAAACTTGGCCTCGCCTCCGCGCTCGTCACCCGCCCGCGCCTGCTTTTATTGGATGAGCCAACAACAGGCGTCGACCCCGTGACCAGGCAAGACTTCTGGCAGTTGGTGATTAGGCTCGTTTCGCACCGCGAAGCGGATACACAGGTAGACAAGTACACAGGTAAACAAGACGACACATCCATCACCCAAACGGAAAATGCACTACGCACCACGCACCACGCACCAATTACCAATTACCAGTCTCCAATTACTCCCGGCGTCTCCGTCATCATCTCCACCCCCTACATGGATGAAGCCTCGCGCTGTCACCGCGTTGGGTTTATGAAAAACGGAAAGATCATTGCTGAAGACACCCCGTCCAATTTACGCGCCCGCCTCAACGGACGCATTCTCGAACTGCGCGGCTCGCCGTTGAATCTTCTCCGCCATGTCGCGTACGAAGATGCCGAAGTGGAAGACGTTCAAGCCTTTGGAGATCGCCTGCACATCCGCGTCCGCGAGGGTAAAGCCCAGGAGGTCATCCACAGGCTAATGTCTGGGATTGGAAGCGAAGGCGGCCATGTGGATGAACTCCGCGTTGTGCCGCCCGCCCTCGAAGATGTCTTCATCGCCTTGTCGGAAGATAAAAACCATTCGATTGTTTCTTAAAATCTTTTGTACACGGATGACTCTACTGCAAAAAGGCCTTAGAGAGCGTTTCTTAAGTCAAAATTTATACAAGAAAAGAGCATTAACCACTGAGAACACGGAGTCCACGGAGTTTTTTTGAGGTTTTTTTGAGGGTTTTCTCAGTGCTCTTTGTGATCTCCGTGGTAAAAAGCCTTTAAGAAACAGTCTCTTACGCTTTTGAACTTCCTTCGTGAACTTCGTGCCCTTCGTGGTTAAAAAAGGTTTTTACAGTGGCGTCATCCGTGTACAAAAAAGAAAACAGCAGAAACTTAAAACACTCACAAAAGGAGTACTGCAATGATTAATTTTGACTTTAGCATATTGATCGACCGTCCCATGAAAGATGTCTTTGCGTTTGTGGCCGACCCCAACAACATGGCGCAGTGGAATTCTGCGGTTGTCAGCCTGCAACAGGTGACACCGGGCGCAGTGGGCGTGGGCGCAAAATTCAAAAGCATCGGCGAGGCTATGGGGCGCCGCATCGAAGGTGAGATGCAGGTCACTGCGTACGAGCCAGATACAAAATGTGGTTTCCAATTGAATGCAGGTCCCATGCAGATGAATCTCGCGATCACCTTCAAAACGGTTGGCACAGGCACGAAAGTCAGCCTTAATGGACAGGGCAACCCCGGCGGAATTTTCAAACTTGCCGAAGGCGTCATGGCAGGCCAGGTGAAATCCATCATGGAAGGCAACCTCTCCCGCTTGAAAACCGTGCTGGAAAAAGAATAATTTTTTAAAACACGAAGTACACAAAAGTCACGAAGGAAACAAACTTAAAGACAATACCTTTGTGGTAAAGAATTTTTTTAAAGGAAATCTTATGAGTTTGCCTGTCATCTACGTTGAAAACCTCACGCGCCGCTTCGGCGATTTTGTCGCTGTCGATCACATCAATTTTGAAATCAACGCAGGCGAAGTGGTTGGTTATCTCGGCCCGAACGGTTCGGGCAAGACCACCACCATCCGCATGTTGCTTGGTCTGCTCGCTCCCAGCGAAGGCGAAGCGACGGTTCTCGGTTATGACGTGCATCGCCAAAGCGAAGAAGTCCGCGCGCGGGTTGGGTACATGTCTCAAAAATTTGCGATTTATGACGACCTGACCGCGCTCGAAAATTTGACTTTTTATGGCGGCGTGTACGGCATCACCGACAAAAACCGCATCACACAGACTTTGGAACTGGTCGGCCTTAATGGGCATGAGCATACGCTGACGGGAGCCCTCTCCACCGGCTGGCGGCAGAGACTATCGCTTGGCATCGCATTGGTGCATCAACCCAAATTGCTCTTCCTCGATGAGCCCACCTCCGGCGTAGACCCCACCGCCCGCCGCGCCTTCTGGGATTTGATCTATCGACTCGCGGAAAGCGGCGTGACGATCTTCGTCACCACCCATTACATGGACGAAGCCGAATACTGCGAACGAGTCGGCGTGATGCGCGATGGCAAACTCCTTGCGATGGATACCCCCACGAATCTCAAACGCACCGTTATCAAAGGCGATGTGTGGGAAGTGTATGCGCATCCGCTGGAGCAGGGATTGGAAATTCTGCACGGGCTGGACGGAGTCGAACGCGTCGGGTTGGCGGGCGACCATGTAAGAGTGGTCAGCTCAAAGGTCAAAAAAGAGGCGCTGCAAAGCCTCTTAAGAAAGAATAAGATTCAGGTTGAAAAAATCGAAAGGGGAGAGCCGACTCTGGAGGATGTCTTCCTCGCATTGGCTCGTTGATTTTCGTACCGCGAGATTTATCTCGCGGTACTTTTTATTACTGTTCCGGCGTCACAATTGCCATGATGAGATACACCAACAGCATGGCGCCGTTGAAGGTGAAGAAACCAAGCACGAACAACAGGCGAATGACGGTGGGGTCGATGTTGAGATAATCTCCGAGGCCTGCGCACACGCCCGCGACCATACGGTTGGATTTGCTTCGGGTGAGGGTTTTTACTTCAGTCATTTTTACTCCTTTCGTTTTGTCTGTTTACTTTACGCATAAAAACGAAAGGAGTTGCGCTATTTATGTTTTCTTCCCTCGAAGTAATTCGCCCCCGCCGCGTAGAGCAAAAAGACTCCCAGCATGATGAACAATGCCGCCTGCAAGCCAAGCCATTTCAATTGCCAAAGACCAAAGCCTGCAAATACCACTCCCACCAGGCCATAGAAAATAGCGTTGCGCATGTACCCCGAAGCCACCCGTTTGGACTGGAACAGGTTGCGCGCCGTGAGCTGTTCCAATTTGTGGACTTCATCTTCATGGCGATGCTTGCACGCCAGCACATCGTCCACAACGGCGGCGCAGTCTGAGCACAATCCACGCTGGCAGTATTTGCAAACTCCAACGGCGGGGGAGGCGGGGTGGTAGAAGCAGTTCATTTTCCTCTTTTTACGTGTCTACTTGTTTACCTGTCTATTTTTGTCACTGGATGTCTCAACACCGTCTTCATTTTATCAGGTGCAACCCTGCGCGGATCGCTCATGTAGATTTCGTGGTGCTTGCCGTTCGGGCCGACATTATCCTTCAATCCATTCTCCTGCATGAATTCTCTCATGCGGACAATGGTGGCTGGCTCGGTGGCGTACGGCCCGATGTGCATGGTTTGCACGCACAGACCTTCTTCAAAGTGGGCGAGCTTTACTTTTGAAAGCATTTCGCTATCCCCTTTCTTTTTGCGGACTTGCTCCCGCGCTTCCTCGAACAATTCTTTGGTGATGACTTCGGGTTGCATAATCATCAGTGTGTAGAACCAATTGTCTTTGACGGTGATGTCGAAGAAACCATCCTCCACCCACCACAATCCTTCGAGCGCCATCACGGGATAATCAATGGCGTTCGTCTTGCGCTTCTTGAGCATGAATTTGAGCGTGTAAGCCAGGCCGTACAATGCCATGGTTGCCTCAGCGAAAGATGGCGATTTGCCCGGCTCGGAACCTTTCTCAATTGCGCCGTCCACCATCGCAAATTGCAGGTTGGGCGCTTGCACGGTTTCGATCTTCTTTGCAGATGGCTGATACAAATATTTGAATTGCTTTTTGAGGTCGAGAATTTTCATATCAATCTCCTTTAACTGTTCACTGATTACTTCTTTATTCCCCTTTATGAATCACATCCTTCCCGTATTTTTCTTGAAGTTGATCCACAACCTCTTGCAGTTTGCGGGACTTCTCGCTTCCTGCGTCCCACAAGCTGAGTTGCCGTACCGGAGGTCCGATTCCGCTGACGCCGACTCCGATCAACCGAACGGCCTGATTCGGCTTGCGGACGGTGTGTAACAATTTCAACACAGCTTTGTAAATTTCATCTTCGCTGTCTGTGGCGGTGGGGAGAGTCACTTGTCTTGTCAGCGTGGTGAAATCAGGCCAGCGGATTTTCAATTTGACCGTTTTGCCCGCCAGGTCATTTTTGCGAAGCTGACGCGCCACATCTCGGGCTTGTTCGCGCAATGTCTTTTCGAGAGTCTTTTCATCGCGCACATCCACGTTGAAGGTGGTTTCCTGGCTGATGGATTTGGTCTCGTATTCTGTGACAATGGAACGGTTGTCGAACCCCTGCGCGTGACGCCAAAGTTCGCGTCCATTTTCGCCGAATAAATTGACGAGTTCTTTTTCAGGCCAGTTGGCAATATCGCCAATGGTGTGGATGCCAAGCTCGGTCAATCTCGCGTACGTTTTTGGGCCTACGCCCCAGAGCATATCCGCGGGCAGGGGAGCGAGGAATTTGGCTTCGTCACCTGCGGGGACGATGGTGAGGCCGAAGGGAGGGCCGATGAGTTTGTCCCTCGACTGCGCTATCGCTCCGCTCGGGATGGAGGGGCGGGCGGATTTTTTACCAACCTCGGTTGCAATTTTTGCAACGAGTTTGTTGGATGCGATTCCGATCAAGCTGGGTAAATGCAATTCGTTTTTGATATCAGCTTGCAGGTCGAGGGCGAGGCGGGCGGGGGGGTGGCGAATGTCTGAGATGTCGAGAAAGGCTTCGTCGATGGAAATCTGTTCCACAAAGGGAGTCAATGCCCGCAATTTATCCATCACCTTTTCGGAATATTCGCTGTAAAGTTTATGCCTGCCGGGGACGATGATCAATTGCCTGCAAAGTTGCAGTGCGCGAGACATGGGCATGGCGCTGCGAATGCCAAGCGCGCGCGCCGCGTACGAACACGAAGCGACCACGCCGCGTTCGTTTGGCCTGCCTCCCACTGCGAAAGGCTTGCCGCGCAGGGCGGGGTTTTGAGTCTCTTCGACTGAGCAAAAGAAGGCATCGAGATCCAAATGAAGAATGGTGCGGGGCATACCTGTAATTATAGTGCAATGATTTGAGGTTTTGATTTCATGTGTAATTAAACAGAAAGAGGCACTTTTCTCTTATTGAACATTTGTTAAAGAAAAGTTATACTTGGTGCGGCGTATAGTCAAAAGGAACTTTTCGGGCTTTGCCGCGTCGTTATTTTGCATTTGATTTGATGGAGGAAGAAATGAAATATGTAACCAAACTTGGCACCGCTTTGCTGTTGCTTGCATTGATGGTGTCCTTTATGCCCGCGGCAGGCGCACAACCTGCGAAAGCCGCCACCTGTTATTGGGCGCAATTCATCGCCGATGTAACCGTGCCGGATGGTACAACCTACGCGCCCGGCACTGCCTTCGTGAAAACCTGGCGGTTGAAAAACATCGGCACCTGCGCGTGGAGTGACGTTTCGTTGATCTTCGATAGCGGCGAGCAGATGGGCGCGCCCGCCTCTTCTCCCTTGTCGACAACTGTCAACCCCGGCCAGACAGTGGACGTCACTGTAAATATGACCGCGCCCAGCACTGCCAAAAATTACTTTGGCTTTTACAAATTCAAGAGCGCAGCGGGCGGGGTCTTTGGCATTGGCTCAACGGCAAACAAAACCTTCTGGGTCGAGATCAATGTCTCTTCGACTTCCAGCGTCGGTTACGACTTTACCGCCAACGCCGCATCTGCCGCCTGGTCCAGCGGGGCAGGGACATTTACCTTCCCCGGCGCGGATGGCAGCGCCAACGGCTTCGCCTTGAAGTTGGATAAACCCAGGCTCGAAAACGGAATCGAATCGGCTCAGGCTGGTTTGTTGCTTGCCCCCAACAATGTGAACAACGGCTATGTTCAGGGTATTTACCCCGCATTCAAAGTGCAAAGCGGAGACCGCTTCCAGGCGACCATTGGCTGTGAATATGGCGCGACTACGTGTTACACAGCCTACCGCCTCGATTATCAGATCGGCTCTGGCGCTGTTAAAACCTTCTGGACCTTCCGTGAAAAATACGAGGGTCTGACATACAACGCCAACCTCGATTTGAATTCGCTGGCCGGGCAGGATGTGAAGTTCATCCTCGTCATTTCGGCCTATGGTTCTCCAACAGGGGATCGCTCCCTGTGGGTCAACCCCATCATCTCACGCCCCGGCGGAGGCACGCCTCCCACCGTCACACCGACAGTGACCGGCACGCCCCCAACGCCAACGCCCACCAAGTCTGCCACGCCTGCTCCTTCCACCTGTGACCGCGCCCAGTTTGTTGCAGATGTCACCGTGCCGGATGGAACCGTCTTCCAGCCCAATGTCGCCTTCTCGAAGACCTGGCGTTTGAAGAATGTGGGAACCTGCACATGGACAAATTACAGCCTGATCTTCGACTCCGGCGAAAAGATGGGCGGGCCTGACTCTGCGCTCATCCCAGCATCCGTTGCCCCCGGCCAAACCGTGGACATCACCATCCAGCTCACCTCGCCAGCCACAGCGGCCACGTATCGCGGTTATTGGAAACTCAAGAATAACACCGGCGTCCCGTTTGGTATCGGCTCGGCTGGCACAAAATCCTTCTGGGTCGAGATCAAGGTCTCTGGCACAGGGACAGTTCCCACAACGGCAACGAACACAAATACGCCATCCACCCCAAGTACGCCAGTTACGCCTGCAACTCCGGGGGCAGGCACAAGTTATGACTTCGTTGCCAACGTCTGCGCGGCAACCTGGTACAGCGGAGCGGGTCAACTGCCATGCCCCGGCACAGACGGCGACGCGAAAGGCTTTGTGTTGATCACCAACCCCTCCAAACTGGAGAACGGCACAAACGATCCCCGCTCCGGTTTGATCACATACCCGCAAAATATCACCAACGGGTACATTCAAGGCATTTACCCGGTCTACAAAGTGAAAGCCGGCGACAAATTCCGTACCATTGTCAATTGTGAATATGGCGCGACCTCCTGCTACGTTGTCTTCAGGCTGGATTATTCGCTGGACGGCAGTTCATCCATCCAAACCTTCTGGGCCTTTGTCGAAAAATACGAAGGCGGCATCTACACAGCCGATATTGATCTCAGCGCGCTGGTTGGCAAGGATGTGAAATTCATCCTCAGCGTGCTATCCACCGGCTCGCCCGCAGGCGACCGCGCGCTCTGGGTTGCTCCCATCATTTACAACGCCTCTTCCTCCGCGCCGACAGTTGCTCCAAGCGCCACACCAACCATCACCACAGCCCCGGCCTCCCCGACATCTACAAGCACAGCTACCCCAACCGCAACATCCACCCCATAATGTGCCTGAACTAAAAAAATCCCGCTGTTGAATTACAGCGGGATTTTTTGATTCATATGCAGGTCAAATTGCCAATTTGACCTACGAGTTGAATATTACATAAGAAGAAGATATACTGGTGTTAACTTGTCGTAATATCGTCATACACCCAAACCGTCTTATCAATGCAATTTATGGAGGACCCCATGCTGCCTCGAATGAAATTCGCATCGACATTTCTTTTATTGGCGTTTATGCTCTCGTTCATGCCCGCTGGAATAAGCGTTGGATATGCGGCTCAAACGACAGTGTGTGACCAGGCCGAACTCGTCGCCGATGTCACCGTACCGGATGGCACGAACTTTGCCCCTGGCGTTGCCTTCAAGAAAACATGGCGGCTCAAGAATATCGGCACATGCACCTGGGCCACAACGTACTCACTCGTATTCGATAGCGGCGAGAAAATGGGCGGGCCTGCGTCTGTCAATTTAACGGCGGATGTGGCGCCAGGCCAGACCGTAGACCTTTCTGTAGATTTGACCGCGCCCACTGCGCTGGGCAACTATTTCGGTTATTGGAAATTAAAAAATACAGCAGGGGCTTTGTTTGGCACTGGCACAACCGCAGATAAAGCCATTTGGGTAAATATCGTTATCGCCACTGACTATGACTTCACCGCCAACGCCGCCTCTGCAATATGGTCCAGCGGCGCAGGGGCGCTGACCTTCCCCGGCACCGACGGCAACACAAGTGGGTTCGCCCTTAAAATGGACAAGCCAAAATTTGAAGATGGCATTGACACCTACGGCGCGGGTCTTCTGGTTGCGCCGAATAATACGGCCAAGGGGTACATCCAGGCGGTTTACCCCACATTCAAAGTTCAAACTGGAGACCGCTTCCAATCCAGAATTGGATGCCAGGATGCCGCCACCGGCTGTTACGTTGCATTTCGTCTTCAATATCAAATTGACGGCTCGACCGAAATAAAAACCTTCTGGAAGGAGCCCCCCTTCCGTGAAAAATACGAACGCCTTACATATCCCGTCAACATCAATCTCAATTCACTGGCCGGGCAAAATGTAAAATTCATCCTCTCGGTTACTGATTATGACGGCTCCTCTTCGGGCGACCGCGCCTTGTGGGGAAACCCCCGCATCACCCGAAGCGGCGGAACAACCCCTCCGCCCACAAGTTGCACAGACCTTGCCCGTTTTGAAGAAGACACCACCGTTCCTGATGGAACTTCATTTGGCCCGAACGCAACTTTTACAAAGACCTGGCAAATCAAAAACATAGGCACATGCTCATGGACAAATTACAGCCTGGTCTTCGACTCCGCCACTGCGAATAGCAACAAAATGGGCGGCCCCGATTCAGCGGCCATCCCAATTACTGTTGCCCCTCAGGAGAGCGTGAAAATTTCAGTCAACCTCACCGCGCCGGGCACGGCTGGCTCTTACACAGGCTATTGGAAACTTAAGAACGACAAAGGTGTCGTCTTTGGGCTGTGTCCATTTGGGAATTGTCTCCTCGGCAGTCAAAAATCATTCTGGGTGAAGATCAGTGTTGTGGGAACTGCCACACCTTAATATTGGGCGCTGAAAATCGTTCCCGTTGTCGCAAGACAGCGGGAACTTTTTATTAGGTGAATCCCTCTTTTTTTTGATAAGGAGATTTCATGAAGCGACTATTGATTCTGATTCTGATTTTTCTAACAGCCTGTTCCCCAGCCCTGACTCCAACCCCCGCCTCCTTCTTTAATCTGACGCCTGCTCCTGCCACCCCCGGCATAGATGCTACGCCCGGGCAGATTCAAACTGAGGCTCTGCCTGTTGGAACAGAATCAACCCCGGGGTTGAAGGAAGAAGCGGGGGAGTTGTATTTCTTTTATCAGCCGCGCCAGCAGGGACAATCCATTCAATTGGTGAAGGTATCTGGCGTCTGCGTTTTTGATTCTGCAAATTGCCCGCCGTTGGAAGTCATCCCCGTTCCATTCCCGTTCAACTTCACCATCAACACGTTGAGCTGGTCAGTGGATGGGAAGTTTGCCGCGTTCTCGTATTCCGACCAGCCGAGCGGCACGCCCACGAAATTATGGCTGTTCGATGCCGCCGCAAAAACATGGGCATCACTGGCAGAGTTCCCATACATCGACCCGCCCTTCTGGTCGTCAGATGGATCATGGATCGCCATCCGCACGCAGGATGGGTTGGGCAGTGAGGACGTGTATGTGATTCGACCCGATGGCTCTGAGTTGAAGAGCGTTTCGGCGGCTTTGCCTGTGGAAGGCCGCCCCTACATCATGGATGGCTGGCACAGAGAAAATATCATCATACGTTCGGCTTTGCCCAGCAGTGTTGGAAATATTTATTTGGTTAACGCGGCGAATGGGCAGGCGCGCCCGATGTTCGAGATGCTTTTGACAAAGGCGCAATTTGTGGCCTCACCGGATGCGGGCTTCCTTGCCTACGATGAGTATGATGCCAACACGCAAAATCATATTTTGAAAGTGATCGAGCCTGACGGCGCAAATGCAGTGACGATTGCAAACTTCGCTGGCGGTTCCATTTACCCGCTGGTCTGGTCACCGGACAGCAGTTTGATCGCGTTCAATTATTACGGCAGTTTTACCAGCGGCGAACCAACTGCGGAGGTGTACACGGTCACGCGGACTGGTCAAAACCAATCTCTGGTTTACAAAGGCAGGACGGTGGGACGCCTGCTTTTTTCTCCGAATGGAAAATATTTACTGGTGGAAGAGACAACCTCGATCTCAGGCGGTCATTTGTTTTTGATCAACCTCGCCACGCTGGAACAGAAAATTTTGCAAGCCCCCAGCCTCTCCACCGATTACGATTGGTACGCGCCATCGTGGAGGCCATAGTTTTTAGTACACGGGTCACGCAGAGTTTACGGATTTTTCTTTTTTGACGGATTGATCCGTGGCTGTACTGAAAATAGACCTTTAACCATAAAGGACACGAAGGAAATCTGAAAGGCATAATTTAGAATCTTGAAGTTTGACGCACGATAAATTCAAAAACCTTTGTGTCCTTCGTATTTAAAAAAGGTTTTTTCAGTAAAGCCATCCGTTATTTTCGTGACTTCACTGAAAAAAGGTCTTTCGCTTTTGAACTTCCTTCGTGAACTTGGTGCCCTTCGTGGTTAAAAAAAGGGTTTTTCAGTACAGTCTTCCGTGTCATCCTTGTACGATATGGTTTACTTTCTTTTCACATCCAAAATGGCGATCTTCGTCGAGTGGTTGAACGGGCTGGGGTCGGTGATGGGATTGCCGGTGGCGTTAAAGCCTGTGAAATCCTGCGGTACGGGAATCAATTCCCTGATTTTCAAATAGCCGTCCTTGCAAAGTTCTTCGAGCGTTTGCATGTATTCCTGTCCGCTCACGTAAAGGGCATTGTTGATCGCCACAAGATAGCCGCCATCGTTGATGAGCGGGCGGACTTTGTTGATGAGCCTCGCGCTTTCCTTTTCCTGGTCCACCCTGCCTTTGGATGTGACCGAGAAGAACGGCGGGTCGATGAGGACGCAATCGAAGAAGGTATTTGTCCGCTTCATATTGCTGACTTGCTCGAAGAAATCTCTGGCGATGAAATTTCCTTTTTGGATGGGAAAGCCGTTGAGCGTGTAGGAGGTCTTTGCGATATTGAGGAAGTCGCGGTTCAGGTCAATTTGTACTACGCGGTTTGCTCCGCCTGCCAGAGCGGCCACCCCAAAACTGCCCGTGTAGGCGAAGGTATTCAGCACGGATTTGTTCTTCAAGTTTTCGATGAGCCATTTGCGAAGATTGCGGGTGTCAAGATACAGGCTCGAGTCGCGGTTCAAGGTCAGGTTGATGGAATACCAGACGCCGCGCTCTTTTATTTTTCGATCTGGCTCTGTGCCGAAGAGAATTTTCCCGCGTTTGTCTTCCTGCGTTGCGCCATTTCGTGTTTTGACAATTCCCGCGCGCAACCAGGGTAGGGAGGTGGTTAAGAACTGCATGGCTTCCTGGACGAGAGATGCGCCTTCTTCTGGATGGTCGGCATAGTTGTGGAGGACGGCCGTTGCGGCGTACATGTCAATGATGAGATCAGGACAGCCTTCGGTGAATCCGTTGAAGAGGCGGAAGGCTGATTCGTGTTGTGAGTCCATCAGGCTCAGGCGGGAGGCGATGGCTTTTTCAAGCAGGGATGGGATGGAAGATGTTGCCATGCTTTGATTGTACTTGATGAACAAACCTGTCAGGTGTACGAGTAATCTTGCGCCGAGGATGTATGCCCAGATATGGGTACGGCGCAAGGATCGACTTGCGTCAGACTTTGATCTTCTGAATATTTTTTGGGTTGAAGATGGAGATTTGCTTTGTCTGCAGGAGGGCCTGCGCTTCGGCGTTTAGCTCCACCCAGTAGAAACTGCGATGCTCGGAGTACGGGTCAATTTTGAAGACCGTGCCTTCGTGCCAGCCTTCGTTTTCCCCGAACTTCGCGTCAAGATAAATTTTAACTTTGTCGCCGATTTGAATGACATCGTCCATCGTTTATTTTCGATGTGCGAACCAGAATAACCCCGCCCCGATGAGCGCAGTAATTGCGCCGTTGATGGCCCATTGCGGGTCGCCGGTCATAAAACTGCCAGGCAGGATGTTGACGCCTTGCAGAATCCATATGCCGCCAGCGAGGATGAGCAGGATTGCAAGGATTTTTATAATTCTTTTTAACATGATTTCTCCACTTTGATTTGGCTTTGAAAACACCCTGTCGTTTTTGAGACAGGGTGTTGGATGAAAAGCTTTCGCTTCGATCTGGACTTATGGATTGGGCGTTCCTTGCACGGCGACTCCCACCCAGGTGAAGACTCGTTTGGCGCTGACTGCGCCAGATGCAACCCAGATCGGCTGGTTTTGGTCGTCCACGCCGGCCTGGCGGACGGGGGTGACCCACCAGCGCAGGACGTGCGCGACGTTGTCTTTCGGGCGGAAGGATGTTGGCACGATGTATTTTGTGTCGGTCACGTAATCTGTGATGCGGCGGGTCTGGCTGGCGGTGACATCTTCCACGGTGATCTGGTAGGCTTCGCCATCGAGCAGAACGCCGACGGATGCCCATTGCAAGGTGACCACGTCATTTGCCAGGGTGAAGGCAGAGCCGTCCGCAGGCAGGAGCAGGTTGGGGGCGGGGTAGGGAGGCGGAAGCGTCGCAGTGGAGGTTGGCCCGGGTGTGGCGGCGCGCATACAGAGCGGAATCTCTATCGTCGTGCCAAAGAATACGTTGTCGGTTGTCAATCCATTCCATGCTTTGATGGCGTCTGCTGGAACGGCGTAGTTTAATGAGATGCTGGAAAGTGTGTCGCCATCCTGAACTGTCACGGGGACGGTATCGCAGGCTTGTCGGGTGGCATCCAATGGCAGTGGGGTGTTGGTTGCTGGCGGCGGGATGGTCGGCGTTGGAAATGGAATCAACAATTTTTGCCCCACGCTGATCGGGCAGGTGGAAGCGAGATTGTTGGCGATGATGATGCTTTGTACCGAGATTTGAAAGTTGAATGCGATCTGGGAGCAGGAGTTATCGCCTGCGGCAACTATGTATTCAAAAGGCGGCTGGGGTGTGGCGGTGGGGATGTCTGTTGCGGGCAGGGTTGCGGTGGGGGGGATGGTTGCCGTTGGGGTTTCGGTTGGAGTGCCTGTGATTTCAGGGGCTAATGCGTTTGGGTCTTTTGGCACTGCAAAGAATGTAACGGTGGCGGCAATGATGATGACTGTGGCCAGCACACCTAATGCGGCTGGAAGGCTCAGGCGAATCTCCGGCATTCGGCTGGCTTGCACCGATTTTTCGGCTTTCTTTACAACGTTCGGCGCAGGCTGGGCGTTGAATTCCGTGCCGCACACGAGACAGCGCGTTGCGTTTTCGCTCAAGCGCGTTCCGCAAGTGGGGCAGACCTTGGTTTTATTACTGGAAGTGGGTTCTGGTGTCATACGGGCGGGGATTATACCATTGAACAATTATAGGACTTTAATGCATTCAACTACGCCGTTTGTGGTTTTGGCATGGTGGTGACGAGGACTTTGTCCACTCGGCGTCCGTCCATGTCGATGACTTCAAAGCGTAAACCGTGCCATTCAAAGTGATCCGAGGCTTGTGGCACACGTCCAAGGGATACCATCATGAATCCGCTCAGGGTCTCATATTCATCTTCGTGAGGGAGACCATCAAGGTTGAAAATATCTTTGAATTCATCCACTTGCAGCATTCCGTCCAAAAGCCAGGAGCCATCCTGCCGTTGGGTTGCTTGTGGTTCTTCCAATTCGATCTCACCCACGATCTCTTCGATGATGTCGTTAATGGTCAGCAGACCTTGTAACCCGCCAAATTCATCCACCACTAGAAGTAATTCTGTGCCTTTTTCCTTGAAGATCTCCAGAGCGCGGGAAGCGAACATGGTTTCAGGGATGAAAAAAGCAGGCTTGAGATGATTTTTTAATTTTATGTCATCGCCAGATAAACTCTGTACCAGCAAGTCGCGTGATTTGACGATCCCCAGAATGGTTTCCAGTGAGTCTTGCCGTACGGGAAAGCGGGAGTAGTCACTCTCTGCTATCTTCGTGCGAATATCTTCCATGCTGTCTTCCACATCCAGCCAGACGATTTCTGTGCGCGGAGTCATCAGTGAATAGACCCTCTGATCGCTCAGGCTGAATACCCCTTCGACCATATCCTGTTCGGCTTCCTTAAACACGCCTGCCTGTGTCCCCTGGCTGATGAGCATTTGCAGTTCTTCTTCCGTGATGGGCGGTTCTGTGGACGGGTTGACCCCCATTAAGCGCAGGACAAAATTTGTTGCTCCGCTCATAAGTTTGATAAAGGGTGAAAAAATTCTCGAAAGAAAAAGCATTGGCCCGGCCACTACCTGCGCAATTTTCTCAGGGCTATTAAGCCCCAGTCTTTTTGGCACCAGTTCACCCAGCCAGATGGTCAGGATCGTGATGGACACCACAACAACGCCCAAAGAGATCGAAACGCTGTACTCGCCAATGTAGGGGACATTTTGCAGTGCCGCCGCCAGTGACTTTGAAATGGTCGCACCGCCGACCGCACCCGCCAGAACGCCGATCAACGTGATACCGATCTGAATGGTGGACAGGAAGATATTCGGATCTTCGATCAACTTGATGGCCAGAGCCGATGATTTATTGCCCTCGCTTGCCTGCTGCTGCAAGCGTGCCTTGCGGGATGCGACCAGCGCGGCCTCTGACATGGCAAGAACGGCATTTACCAGGATCAGAATAAAAATCATTAAAATCTCATTGCCGATACTCATGGTTTCCTTTTACTAAATATGGGAGATCAAAAAATTATTAAAGCCCTGCAGGCGCGAAAATGGACTCGCGGCAGAAGACAGCCTCATCAATTTGGATGAACAAATAATAGGGGGTGGATCGAGAGGAGAGTTTGGATCGGGTTCTATGGGAATTTCGGGCATGATATTTATTGCGTGAGGTTTTTCCGCCCTTATTGTACCTGATGTGTGAGCCAGTTAAAGACCGGTTTGGCCGGCAAGCCTTCTTTTTGCTTTTTGCGAAGTTCACCGGAGCGGTGGAGTCCAATCCCTTTTTCAATCGCATCTGGCAGAACTTCACGAAATACATCAAAAAAACTATGAGACAAAAATTCTTCACCGCGGTTGAAAAGCTCGTACTCGATATGCAGCGCAGTCAGGCAGTTCTCCAGCATGGTGTCAGGTGGCATGAAAACTTTGAAGGGCTTGCGGCTCAAATAGGGCGTTGTTCCCAAAAGGTTGATACTGCCCGCCCACGGATCGCGCGCGGCAAAATGCACAGCCTTTACGTTGGACATATATAAAGCCCCCATGCAAAGCGGACATGGCTCCATGGTTGTATAAAGCGCCGCTTGATTACATTCTTCACGATTCAAGGATAATGATAACAAGGCATTGATTTCAGCATGAGCCAACTCATTATTGAAGACCTGCCCATGCGGAGCGGACGTATCGAGAATGCGATTGCGCCCGCGCGAGACGACATTTCCACGCGCATCCGCCACCACCGCCCCAATTGGAACCGTACCATTGCAATAGGCCTCCCAGGCCATTTCCAGCGCCGCCTGCCAGGGCGGCGAAAGCGTGTCCCACATGTCAGCCATTCCTTTTATCAATCTTCTTTTCGATGCCTTTCAGCCGCTTGTTCAAACGCGCATACCCGCGTGAGACGATCAAAGGGATGATGATTGCCAGGACGATCAACCCGCAAGTCAACGCCAATTCCAAAACGCCGATGCGGAACATTACGCCTCGACCTCCGCGCCGACGCCTGATCGAACGTCCCCGATCACCCACGCCCGCTGATTCATTTCCCGCGCCCGCTTCTCAAACGCATCCAGCTTTTCCTTCGGCACGCCAAACAAAAGTCCCCCGCTCGTCTGCGGATCGAACAACAACATTTGAGCAGGCTCATCTATTTCTTCGCTGAACTTCACCGACTTTTCAAAATACATTTTATTGTCAAACGCGCCGCCGGGGAAGATGCCCTTTTCGGCATAACCGCGCGCACCGCCCAGGAAGGGAAGTTTTGAATATTCAATCCGCAGGGAAACTCCCGAAGCCTTTGCCATCTCCAGCCCATGACCAAGCAAGCCGAAGCCGCTAATATCCGTCCCGCCGCGCACGCCAAATTCCAATGCCAATTCGCTGGCGGTCTTATTCAAACGGGACATCCACTCAATCGCCTCGTGGATGTGCGCCTCCTCCACTTTTTCCTGTTTCAAGGCTGTGGTCGTCACTCCGCCGCCGAGAGGTTTTGTCAACACAAGCGCATCGCCAACCTGCAACCCGCTTTTGCTGATGACCCTGCGCGGATCCACAAAGCCGATTGCCACCAGCCCGTACTTCGGCTCCTTGTCTTTGACAGTGTGCCCGCCCGCAATCACCACCCCTGCCTCACGCGCCTTTTCCGCCCCGCCCCGTAATATTTCAGTGGAGATTTCAATGGGGAGATCATCTGGCAAAGCCGCAATGTTCAACGCCAGAAAAGGCATCCCGCCCATCGCATACACATCCGAGAGACTATTGGCCGCGGCAATCGAGCCGTATTCATAAGCCGTATCCACAACTGGGGTGAAGAAATCGGTGGTGACTACGATGGCTTTGTCATCGCTTAAACGCCAAACGGCCGCATCATCCGGGGAGTCCAGACCAATTATCAGGTCAGGATAGGAGGCGGGGTCGAAGATGTCTTTGATGGGACGCAGAACCTGCGTCAGCGCATCCGCGCTTAGTTTGGACGCTCAGCCCGCACAGGCCGAAAGAGTCGTCAGGCGAATTTCGCGTCCAGTTTGTGGAATTGGCATAATATAAAATCCAAGTGACAGTCACCTCCAAGGTGACTGTCACTTATTTTAATTACTGCGGAATTTCAGGCGCGCCAGGCAACGGCAAAATGAACTGGTTGCCAGTGGGGATAAAGATCGTGGTCACGCCGGGCGCGAGTTTCAAAACATATTGATACTGCACCAATTCAGGCGTAATGGATTCAGCGATCAAACGGTTGGCTTCCGCCTCTGCCCCTGCCTGAATCAAACGCGCTTCCGCCGCGCCTTGCGCCGCAATCACCGCCGCATCAGCCTGGCCTTGCGCCACCTGGCGTGCCTGCTCGGCTTCCTGTTTCTTTTGCTCCACGACAAGTTTGGCTTGCTGTGCCTGCTGTTCGGCAATTTGTTTTTGTTCCACAGCGGCGGCGTATTCCTCGCTGAAATGAATATCGCGCAGCAGGAAACTCACAAGAACCAGGTCGTTTTCTGCAAACGCTTCGGTTAATGTTGAATTTATCAACTCTTCCATTTCAGCGCGCTTCGTGCTGACGATTTCTTCCACGCTGTATTGTGAAGCCGCATCGCGAATTGTGTTGCGCGCGGCGGGGCGCACCAATTCATCCTGAAAGCGGCTTTGCCAGTTGATGTGCAATTCGATGATCTTGGCTGGGTCAATCGAATAGATCACAGACGCGTCAATTAAAATTTCCTGCCCGTCTTTTGTGCGCGCGGATCGAATCGTCGCCAACGACCTGTCCTTCACCCGCGGCCGAAGCCATGGTATAGGTCTGGCGCGAAATCGGGTACAGGGTTACTTGTTCCGCAAAAGGAATGATCCAACGCAGGCCAGGCTGTAAAGATTCTTCGCGGTAGCCCTTCGCCGCAAACGCTGAAACTACAATGCCTCGTTCTTCAGGTTGAATAAAAACGAGCCCTGCGCCAACGGTGGTTAACAAAATTCCCGCCACCAGCAGGATGACTGCCAGCGAACCGAATCCTTTTGCAGGCTGGTTGCGGCTGGCGCGTACCGCCATTGTGCCGATCACGCCAAGAAATGCGATCCATGCAAGAGTTGCAATACCTTGAATTACACCGGATATGTTCATGGTTTCCTCCGAAACATTTTTTGTGATTATAACCCGCTTGCCCGCGCCCCCAATGCGTGTTAACATTTCTCCGATGAAAAACGGCAAAGGTTTTATTAAAGAAATTTTTTTGGATGGCTCCGCCCGCATCGAATGCCCGCCTGAGTTGATTCCCGCCCCCGGACAATACCTCCTCGCCCACGCACACGCCTCTGACTTACCGATAGCTGATCCTCTTTTCTTCAGCCACTCAGCGCCGACAGGTTTTTTCTCCGCCCCTACCTCAACCGCATGGATGCCAGGCACAGTTCTCAATTTGCGCGGCCCGCTGGGGCACGGATTCTCCATCCCTGCATCTGCCCGCAAAGTGGCGCTCATCGCCTTCGACGATTCCCCCGCCCGCCTGCGCGGATTGATATCCCCCGCCATCAAACAAAATGCCGAAGTCGTCCTGCTTTGCGATTCGCAAGTTGATGATTTGCCAGAGCTTGTCGAAGTCCAGCCCCTGCAAGCCATGCTGGATATTTTCCACTGGGCAGATTACGCCGCCGTGGATGTGGCGCGCGGGAACCTGAATCAGCTAAAGGAAAAGTTTGGGAGACAGAATCAGGCGTGGGCGCGTCCTGAGCGGCAGTCGAAGGTGCGTCCTGAGCGGCAGTCGAAGGTGCGTCCTGAGCGGCAGTCGAAGGTGCGTCCTGAGCGGCAGTCGAAGGGCGAGGCGCAGGTCTTAATCCGCACGCAAATGCCTTGCGGCGCGCTCGCCGAATGCGGCGTCTGCGCGGTGAGGATTCATCATCATTGGGAAATGGCTTGCAAGGATGGCCCTGTTTTCGAGTTGAAGGAAATATTATAAAAAAGCCCCCGCAATTTGCGGGGGCTTTTTGAATTTAGTACCAGATCCTGAATGAGGTTGTGGTGGTGGCGCTCAACCCGTTGGCTGTGCATGTCACATCTATGTAAATGAGACTGCCGTATGGCTGGTTGAGGAAGGACAGCGAGACAATGCCCACGCCATTGGAGTTGGTTGCGATGCTGGTTGGCTCGGTGCGGCCATCCGGCCAATGCACAACGGCAGTACAGCCCGAATTGGCGATGGGTTGCAGGTTTTGGTCTTGCACGATCACGAAGATTAGCTGGGTGTCCGTTGCCAGCGTAACCGCCTTCCACGCAAACGCGCGGACTTGTAAATTGGTTGTCACCTGCGGCGAGTTGTCAATCGGTTTGACCGGGGCCAGCAGGCCGGGGTCTTCGCTGAGTTTGTCGAAGTAAATGCGCCCAAGGTCAGAGACGACGACCCGCTGGCCTTCGTTCTTCCAGGGCTGCCATTCGAGCCGCGCTTTTTCAAAGTATTGCACGATCTTGTTTTCGTGATATTCGAACCCCGAGATCGGGTAGCCGAATTGGGTCAGGCCGCCGTATTGATCGAAGAATTCCAGGAATGCAAAACAAACTGAGTAGCCCGTCTGTGCGTACACGCGGCAGGCGAAGGTATTATTTACGTTCAACGGCCCCGTCGAGACGAAGGTAAGCTCTCCCAGCGTGGTTAACTGAATGCGCTGTCCCTCGGGCAGTTCACCGCGATATTCAAAACGGGCGCGCTGAAAATATTGCACGGTTTTCCCATCTCTGCTGGTGAATTCCTCAGTGATGGGGTAGCCATACAGGAAGGTTGCATTGGGGTTGGCGTTGTAGTACTTGAGGAAATCCCCTTTTACGTTGTGACCCGTCTCGCTAAAATACTTGGAATCCTGGGTTTGCGCGAAGACAGGCGCCCAACTCGCGCTGAGCAGATAGATCGCGGCAAAAAAAGTAAAAGATCGTCGCAGCATAATTCACCCGTTTCATTATACCCAGAATATTTTCTCACGACATTACAAACAACTATCTGCAAACCAACTCCTTGATAGCATTTTTACCTTCATTTGGCAATGGGGGGAAGTACTAAGCGAGGGCGCGCAGGATTTTTTCTGCCGCATGACCGTCGCCATAAGGATTGGCCGCCTGAGACATCTTTGCGTAAGCGGATTCATCCTCCAAAAGCCGCTTCGCCTCCTCGACGATGCGGCTGGTTGCTGTTCCTACCAGCTTGAGCGTCCCCGCTTCCACTCCCTCCGGGCGTTCAGTTGTTTCCCGCAACACAAGGGTTGGGACGCCGAAGGCGGGCGCTTCCTCTTGAATTCCGCCTGAATCCGTCAGAATCAATGTGGCGTGTTTCATCAGGTGGATGAGCGGCAGGTAATCCAACGGTGGCAGAAGGGTGACATGCTCCACACCTTTGAGCAGTCTGTGAACAGGCTCCTGCACATTCGGGTTCAAATGGACGGGGTAGACGATCTCCACATCCCCGCGCTTCGCCAGCTCGATCAGCGCCTGACAAATATCTTCCAGCGGCTTGCCAAAATTCTCGCGGCGGTGGGCGGTGACGAGTATCAGGCGACGAGAAACGAGTGATGAACTGTTACTCGTTTCTCGTTTCTTGTTACTTAAACCTAATTTTTCAAGCAGTTCTGTTACATCATCTGGCTCTGCTTGTTTCGACACATATTGCAGTGCGTCAATGACGGTGTTGCCAGTCACGAAAATCGCCTTTTCATCAACGCCTTCGCGCAATAAATTTCCCTGCGACCATGCAGTCGGCGCAAAGTGCAAGTCGGCGGTGACAGTTGCCAGGCGGCGATTGATTTCTTCCGGGAAGGGATGCCACTTGTTGTGAGTCCGCAAGCCTGCTTCAACATGCCCGAATTTGATCCTTCGGTAAAATGCCAGCAGGGAAGTGGTGACGACTGTGGTTGTGTCGCCAACCGCCAGCGCCCAATCTGGGTTAAAGTCAGCTAATACGGGGTCGAGGTGGGTGAAGATGTTCGCGCTGAGTTGCGCAAGGGATTGGTCGTCGCGCATCAAATCCAGGTCGTAATCAGGTTTGATCTCAAATAGATTCAGAACCTGATCGAGCATCTGACGGTGCTGGGCGGTGACGCAGACTCGCGATTCGATGCCCTCGGTTTTAGCCAGCAGGCGGACGATGGGCGCCATTTTTACAGCTTCGGGGCGTGTGCCAAAAATGGAGAGGATTCGCAATTTTAGATTTCCAATTAACTATTTACGATTTTGGATTTGTTGTCGCCGAGGCGGTGGAATTGGAAGCCGTGATTTTTCCATGCTTCGCCTTCCCAGCCGCTGACGGTATCCACAACGATCCGCGCATTGGTTTTCCTTGCAATTTCCTGCGGGTCGTAATTTGCAAATTCTGTGTGCCGAACCAGCAGGAGAATCAAGTCTGCATCTTGTAGCGCAGATTCGAGTGAAGGCGCCATATTGATTCCCTGCATGTTTGCATCGGGCTTGAAAGGCTCCCACGCTTTTACCTGCGCGCCTTCATTTTGAAGAATGTGAATCACTTCATTGGCGGGGCTTTCGCGCAGGTCATCCACATCGGGTTTGTAGGCGAGGCCGAGGGCGGCGATTTTTTTCCCGCTCAGGGAGCCGAGCGCACGTTTGACGATGTCCACTACGAAATGCGGCTGGGCGTCATTGACCTGCCTTGAATGATAGATGAGCGGGGTGAGTTCGGGCGCGGCTTCTACGAAGAACCACGGGTCCACGCTGATGCAGTGCCCGCCGACGCCAGGCCCGGGGCTGAGGATCTTTATCCGCGGGTGTAAGTTTGCGAGGGAAATTGCCTCCCAGATATCCACGCCGAATTTATCGGCAAGTCGGGAGAATTCATTTGCAATCGCGATGTTTACGTCGCGGTGTGTATTCTCCATCAATTTGACCATCTCAGCGGTGGTGGCGTCGGTTTGAACGATTTGTCCCTTGGCGAAGATGGCATAAAGATCGTGGCCTGCTTCGGCAGATTCGGGGGTGACGCCGCCGATGACGCGGGCGTTTTCAATGAGTTCGCGCATAATTTGTCCGGGCAAAACCCGTTCGGGAGAATAAGCCAAATGGAAGTCGCACCCAGCTACCAGTCCCGAACGAGCGAGGATGGGCGTCACTAAATCCACGGTGGTGCGGGGAGGGGAAGTCGACTCAAGCATGACTAGATTTCCCTTCCTCAAAAATGGCAGGATGGATTCAGCGGCGGAGACGACGGCGCGCATGTCTGCCAGTTTGTATTTCACGCCGTTGTATTCGCCGAAATTGTTTTGCTGAAATGGGGTTGGCACGGCGATGATGAAGGCGTCGGCTTCTTCGGGTTGGGCGGCGGCTTTGAAGTTGCCCGATGCGATGGCGTTGGTGACTGCATCTTTTAGGCCAGGCTCGTGGATGTGGATTTCGCCGCGGTTGAGGGTTTCGATGATGTGTGGGTTAATATCCACGCCGAGAACGTCGATCCCGTGCGCGGCAAAGGTGGATGCGGTGGGCAGGCCAATGTAGCCGAGGCCGATGACACAAATTTTTTGAAAATTCACAGTGGCTCCAGGAGTATTAATTTAGCCCGATTATTATACAACCAGCCCGCTGGTTTCTATAAAGCGACTTTTGAATATCGTCCCGCGTATATTTGGTTAAAGCACTGATGTTACGAACAGTAGGGGCGACCCATCCATATTCTTGAAAACCTGATTGCGCAAAAGGCGGGTCGCCCTGTTCCCACAGCGCCTTCCCGCACTGGGGGGCAACCCTCCCTTTGAGAATAAACCTCTTGTAATGCCCGGACGGGTTGCCCCTGCGGTAAATCGTGTAACATCAGTTAAAGCATATCTTCTTGTTGTATAATCAAATGGAGGCACAATGGACTTTCTACTCGAACCAAATATTGCGTATTTGATCCTGCTGGGCGGCGTTTTACTTGGCTTGATGGCGATTGTTACGCCGGGCACGGGTTTGTTTGAAGTGGGCGCGTTTTTTTGCCTTGCATTGGCGGGCTATGCAGTTTACAACCTCTCCTTTAATGGATGGGCATTGAGCGTTCTCACATTGAGCATTATCCCCTTTATCTATGCCATTCAAAAACCAAAACGCGAACCCTATCTCGGATTGTCCATTCTTCTGCTGGTGATAGGTTCTGTGTTTTTATTTAAAGTGGATGGCTGGAAGCCCGCCGTTAATCCCTTCATTGCATTGGTAGCTTCGGGGCTTTTGTCCTCCTTTTTATGGATCGTTGTGCGGAAGACCATGCAGGCCGCAGGAGCGCGCCCTGTGCATGATCTTGACGCATTGACTGGATTATTGGGCGAAGCCAGGTCGAAAATCCATGAAGAAGGAAGCGTGTATGTTGCGGGGGAGATGTGGTCTGCCAAAAGCGATAAGGCCATCCCTCTTGGCAGTTCCATTCGTGTGGTTCGTCGCGAGGGTTTTATCCTCGTTGTTGAAAAAGACGCCTAATCATATAGCAACCTAAACAAGGAGAATTAACATGGATTTTTTAGCGACTGGCGGCACTATTTTTTGCTTTGTTGGAACGTTGCTGGTCATTGGCTTTATATTTCTTGCCAATGCCATTCGGATTGTTCCTGAATATCAGCGTCTGGTTGTATTCAGGCTTGGTCGTTCTGTCGGAGCAAAAGGCCCTGGCATTGTGCTTCTCATCCCCGTGATCGACCGCGCCGTAAAAGTGGACTTGCGCGAGCAGGTGCGCGAGATCCCGCACCAAACTTCGATCACAAAAGATAACGCCCCGATCTCGATTGACTTCCTGTGGTATTACAAGGTTCTTGACCCCACTGAATCAGTGTTGCAAGTCGGTAATTTTGAATCCGCCGCGGCGGGCATTGCCGCAACCACCCTGCGCGCGGTGATCGGCGGTATCCCGTTGGACGATGTACTTTCAGAACGTGAACATATCAACAACATGCTCCGCACCCGCCTCGATGAAGTGACCGAGCGCTGGGGCGTGAAGGTGACCAACGTGGAGATCCGCGAGATCGTCCCGCCGCGCGAAGTGCAGGAGGCTATGAACCGCCAAATGTCCGCGGAACGTATCCGCCGCGCGCTTGTGACCGAATCCATGGGCGATCAGGAAGCCGCAATCAATCGCGCCGAAGGTACCAAGCAAGCCGCTGTCTTGTCAGCCAAAGGTGAACGCGAGTCCAACATCCTGCGCGCTGAAGGCGATAAGCAGGCACAGGCGTTGCGCGCAGAAGGTTTTGCCGTCGCCTTGGAAGCCATCTTCAATGCCGCCAAGAGCGTCGACCAGAAGACGATGACCTTGCAGTATTTTGAAACCCTCAAATCCATCGGCTCAAGCCCATCCACCAAGTTCATCTTCCCGATGGAATTCACCAGCATGTTGGATAACTTCCTCGGCAAGAAGTAGCAGAAATTTGTAATACAATAAGGTCTCCCAAATCGGGAGACCTTATTTTTTATGGAAATCATCAAAGCATCCATCTTCGACCTCAATGCCCTTCGCAAACTGGAAAACGAATCCTTTGCAAAAGATGCCTGGCCCCTGTTTGATTTAATTGCCGTGCTGACCTTCCCTGAAGTGATTCGACTTAAAGCGGTGAAGGATGGCCAAATGGTGGGCTTCATCGCAGGAGACCCGCGTCCTCACGACGGGTGGGGCTGGGTTGCCACCATTGCAGTTGATCCCCGCTACCAGCGACGCGGCATTGGGAGTGCCTTGTTATATGCCTGTGAAAACAAGCTTGGCGTCCCCAAAGCCAGGTTAACCGTGCGCCCATCAAACCATGCCGCGATTTCCATGTACGAGAAGGAAGGCTACGTGTCCATCGATCTTTGGAAGGGATATTACAACGATGGCGAGGACGCCATGTTAATGGAGAAGGAATTATGATGGAGAAAAAATCAAGATTGCAGGAATTCGAGGCGCTGCGCGGGCTATCCATCCTTTTACTCCTTGCCTTGCACAGCGAAGTGTTCGATGCAGGCGTGTTTGGCTTTGAAGTGGACCCCCTGGCCCAGGTGGTGGCGTCATTTTTGCTTGGTTCGTTTTTCTTTTTGGCGGGTTTCTTCGCCGAATATTCCCGCCTAAAAACGGACGGGAATATCATTGCTTTCATGAAGTCGAAATTTATCCGCATTTTTCCACCCTATTGGTTTGCGCTGGCTTTATTCATATTTGTAATTCAATACACGCTCAAGCGTTTTGACACCCTGATGTATGTGTTCAACCTGCAATGGTTGTTTTCGCCTGTCTTTATCAAGCCGGTTCTTACCATTTGGTATATCAGCGTCCTGGTGGGGTATTACCTTATTTTTGGTGTTCTGCTGTTTTGGGTCAAATCCAACCGTGGCATGTTGGTTTGGTCGATCATTTTGTTTGCGGCCGCTTATGCAACGAACTTTGCGACTGGTTTGTTCGAACCACGTTTTTTTCAATACTACTTTGTATTTCTGGCAGGGATATATTTTTATCGTTTCGAAAGGGAACGAAACACCCTGCTGGGGATGAATTTTTTATACAAGGCGGTTATTGCGCTGATCGTTCTCGTCCTGTTCTGGCGGGTGGCCTCTGCTGGTTATGGTGTGCTGCATTGGCTTTTTATCCTGAGCGCGGATTTGTTTATCCTCGGCTGGTCGCTGATGTGGTTGTCCATTTTTCGGACACGGGCAGGGAGTTGGAAGGGCTGGGCCTTCCTTTCCACCGCATCCTTCTTTACTTATTTGTATCATCGTCCCATCTGGTATGCTCTAGACTCGGCATTGGGTCTGGAGTCCGGCATACAAAAGATATTCTTTAACCTCATCCCTGGCGCCATGATTGCGTTGGTCGTTGGGTATTTCCTTCAAGTGGGCTATACCCGTTTGCTTGCCATACTGCGCCTGAAAGGATGAAGCAAGGTGTGCAAGCAAAGGTTGTCAGGGGAGGTAGATTGTTCGCTGGGCTGTGAACACCCCTCACCCTGCCCTCTCCCTCAGGGAGAGGGGGAAGTCGACACGGCGAAAAGTCTTCATACTTGGGGTGAGGGAAAGGGGAATCCTGACACCCTTTGCATGCATACTAATGCAAGAGACGGTGGTTCATTCCACTTTATCGGGTTTATAATCGGCTAATATGTCTGAAACACTCCCATCGCCCGTTTGGGTGAATACATCACAATTATTGAAACAAATGGTGGACGATCTTGCCGCGCAGTCTCGCGTGGCAGTGGACACCGAATCCAACAGCCTGCACGCATTCCGCGAGCAGGTTTGTTTGCTGCAATTTTCATCCTGCAATGCGGATTATTTGGTGGATCCGCTGGCGTTGCGGGATTTGAGTTTGCTTGCCCCAATTTTTGCAAACCCCAAGATCGAAAAAATATTTCACGCCGCTGAATATGACCTAATCTGCCTGCGGCGTGATTTTGGGTTTTCCTTTGCGAATCTATTTGACACGATGCAGGCGGCGCGTGTGCTGGGGTATCCCGCGGTGGGGTTGGATCGGTTGCTCGGCGATAAGTTTGGCGTAAAAATGGACAAGCGCCATCAAAAGGCAAATTGGGCGGCGCGTCCGTTGAGCCAGGAGCAGATCCATTACGCGCGTTTGGATACGCATTATCTTTTTAACCTGCGGGATGCTCTGGAACGGGAATTACGCGAGAAGGAAAGACTTGAGTTTGCCCTGGAGGATTTTTCCCGCGCCTGCCTGGCGGATGAGCAAAGACAAAGAATTAATGGCGGCGCATCATGGGAGCGGTTTGCAGGGCGCAAGGATTTGTCACTGCGCGAGTTGACAGTTGTTTCTTTTTTATGCAAATGGCGCGATAAGGAAGCGGAGAAGTTGAACCGCCCGCCGTATAAGGTGGTGATGGATGATGTCTTTGTGGCGCTGGCTAAAAACCCGCCCGAGCAAAAGGTGGATCTTTCTGCCGCGGGTTTGAGTGAGAAACAGATCAAGCTGTGGGGCGACCAGGTTTTAGGAGCGATCCGGCGCGGGGCGGAGGCTCCGCTTGTTGAACGGAAGCAGGCCGAACCCAAGAATGATGCGGTTCTTCGTCGCCTTGAAAAATTAAAGGCGTGGAGAAAAAATGCCGGGCTGGAGATGAAGGTTGAGTCGGATATTATTTTGCCCAAACCGTATTTGGGATTGTTATCTGATAACCCGCCAAAATCTTTGGATGAACTGCGTGATTTGATGAAGGATACGCCTTCGCGCGTGGAAAAATACGGCCCGCAAATCTTAAAGGTGTTGGGAGTGAAACATGCGAATTAATTTTCACGGCGCGGCGCATACGGTGACGGGCAGTCAGCATTTGATCGAGATCAATGGGTCGAAGCTGTTGCTGGATTGCGGGTTGTATCAGGGCAGGCGCGCGGATACGTATGAACGCAACTTGAATTTCAAGCATGATCCGCGAAAAGTGGATGCGGTGATTCTTTCGCACGCGCATATTGACCATGCGGGTAATTTGCCCAACCTGACAAAGCAGGGATATGTAGGAGCGATCTATGCCACCCGCGCAACGGCAGACCTGGCAAGTTTGATGATTCGCGATTCGGGGCGCATTCAGGAATCGGATACGGAATTTGTAAACAGGAAACGTGCGCAGCGCGGTGAGGAACCGATCGAGCCGTTGTATACGGAGCAGGATGCGGAAGAGGTTGCGGGGATGTTCAAAGGCGTGGATTATGTTGAAGCGTTTGAACCCATTCCTGGTGTGATCGCGCGTTTTTACGAAGCGGGGCATATTCTCGGCTCGGCGGGTGTTTCTCTCGAAATCGAAGAGAAGGGCAGGAAAATCCGCCTGTGGTTTTCTGGTGATATTGGCAGATATAAAATGCCGTTATTGCGTGACCCTGTTTTGCCTGATGCCGCTGATTACATGATTATGGAATCAACCTATGGCGATAAATCTCACAGCGATCCTGAGATTGCCTATAGTGAATTTCGTGATGTTGTGAAGCGCACCGTGGAACGCGGCGGAAAAGTGATTGTCCCTGCTTTTGCGGTGGGACGCACGCAGGAGTTGGTTTTCAATCTAAATCAGATGATGGAAGATGGCGATGTGCCGCGTGTGCCTGTGTATGTGGATAGTCCGCTGGCGGTGAATGCCACGCAGGTTTTCAAGAATCATCTGGAGTGTTTTGATGAAGAGACGGCTCAATTTGTGCGGGAAGCTCGCCACCCCGCATTGGATTTCAAGATGCTGACGTATGTGAAGTCGGTGGAGGAATCCAAGGCGCTAAACGAGCGCACGGAGCCTATGGTCATCATCTCTGCTTCGGGGATGGCGGAGACGGGACGGATCGTTCATCACATCCGCAACAATATCGAGAATCCGAAAAACACGATTTGCATTGTCTCGTGGCAGGCTCCCAACACGATGGGTCGCAGGCTGGCAGACCGTGAGCCGCAGGTCAATATCTTTGGCGAAATATATAAACGCAAATGTGACGTTGCCACCATCGGCGGGCTTTCAGGCCATGCAGGGCAGGACCTGCTGGTCAAATATGCGACTGGCGTAAAAGACACCGTGAAGCAAATCTTCCTTGTGCATGGCGAGGAAAAACAAGCCATGACTTTGAAGAGCCTGTTGAAAGAGCAAAAAATGGATCAGGTGCATTACCCTGACCTGCACGAAGGCGTGGATTTGTAAGGAAGATTTTCGGTTATAATTTCGCCCGCTTCAAAATTTGGGGAGGTGCCAGAGTGGTTGAATGGGATAGTCTCGAAAACTATTGTAGGCTCCGGTCTACCGAGGGTTCGAATCCCTCCCTCTCCGCAAAAAAGACCTGACAGGTTTTCAAAACCTGTCAGGTCTTTTTTATAGACATATTGCCTGATGCAAATATTTCTGGCATTCTTCCACGCTCAAGGAGCGGGTTAGGCGTAATTGAGCCAGCTTGGAATATATCCCCTCGAAACCGAATCAACTTCCAGCGGGGCGCGAGGCGTTTTCCGACATCCAACTTTTCAACTTTCACCCTGCATCCTTTCCATTGGTCTAATTCCGCAACTAAATTTTTCTGGAGCGCTCATGAGCAAAAAACTAAGAGGCAACCAGATTCGCCAGGACTCATAAACTTCTTTGCCAAGTACGGATAGAGGTATAATTTTCTTATGAGATTGACCAATGCCATCCGCGCTGTTGTGGACATCGAAAAGTTGCGAGACTATTGTTTGAGCGAAAGTCATCCGCGTGGAAAACATAAGGCGCGCGTTTTTGCAACGGCTTTGGGCTTGACCGCAAGTGATGTTTTGGAATTGCGAGACGCTGTTTTATCTGCCGTTCAAACGGAAGAAGCGGTTGCCGGCGAACGTGATGAATATGGTCAACGCTATATCGTGGATTTTTCCATGAGGCGGCATGGCAACGAAGCAGTTGTCCGTAGTGTGTGGATTGTTCGGCAAGGCGAAGATATGCCGCGTTTGACCAGTTGTTATGTTTTATAGGAGAGTTGATATGAAACAAAAAGTTAATTTACTCGATGTTGTTGCATTAACCCAGGAAATCCTTGACCGCGACTTGTCCCTTGGGCAGGTTGGCACTGTGGTGGAGCTACTTGCGCCTGATGTGTACGAAGTGGAATTTACCGATAACGAAGGACGCGCCTTCGCTGAATTGGCTTTGCGCGCAGACCAGTTATTGGTCTTGCATTACGAACCTGCGATGGCGTGACATTGATTTTGTTTCCTTCAAGTCCCGAATCTGAAACAGGCTCGGGACTTTTTATTTCAACTTTCACCCTGCATCCTTCATCCTTTCCATTGGTATAATTCCGCAACTAAAAATTTTTTCGGAGCGCTCATGAGCAAAAAACTAACAGGCAACCAGATCCGCCAGGACTTCATTGATTTCTTCGTCGAGCACGGACATACCGCCGTGCCGTCCATGTCGCTTGTACCGGGCGGCGACGCTACGCTTCTTTTCACAAACTCGGGCATGGTGCAGTTCAAAGATGTCTTCATCGGCACCGACACCAAACCCTACAAACGCGCCGTCGACTCGCAGAAGTGTATGCGCGTGGCAGGCAAGCACAACGACCTTGAAGACGTGGGGCGCGACGACACGCATCACACCTTTTTTGAAATGCTCGGCAACTGGTCGTTTGGCGATTACTACAAAAAAGATGCCATCGCCTGGTCATGGCAGTTGCTGACCGATGTCTGGGGCTTGCCCAAGGATAGGCTCTACGCCACCTGTTTTCAGGATGATAGCGTAGCGTACCCTGTGGGCAAAGGCAACGTGCCGCAAGATGATGAAGCTGCGAACATCTGGAAGGAACAGCCTGGCTTCGACCCTGCGCATGTTCTCTTCTTTGGGCGCAAGGAAAACTTCTGGCAAATGGCAGAGTTCGGCCCATGCGGCCCGTGCTCCGAAATCCACTTTGACCTCGGCGAAGAGCGCGACAACCTGCGCGGCACAGACCACGTCTGCGGCGTGAACGGCGAATGCACGCGCTACCTCGAACTGTGGAACAACGTTTTCATTCAATACAATCTCTTCGAAGATGGCCGCCTCGAACCGCTTCCCGCCAAGCACGTTGATACGGGCATGGGCTTCGAGCGCATCGTCTCCGTTTTGCAAGGCGTCGACTCCAACTACAAAACCGATCTCTTCACAGGCTCGCTCGACGTTCTGCGCTCACTCACAGGTAATTCAGTTTCCGAGATGGAAGCAAACTTCACGCCCTACCGCGTCATCTGCGACCACGCCCGCTCCGCCGCCTTCCTCATCGCCGACGGCGTCGTCCCCGGCAACGGCGGCCGCAACTACGTCACCCGCATGATCATCCGCCGCGCCGCGCGCTTCGGAACCAAGATCGGACTCAACGAACCGTTCCTCTCCAAAGTTGCCGAAGCGGTGATTAAAGAATATGGCGATTTTTATCCCGAACTCGAAAAGAACAAGGCGACCATTTTAGACAACCTGACTCGCGAAGAAGTCCGCTTCGCGCGTACCGTTGAAGCTGGCACTAACCATCTACAGAATCTACTCTCCGACCTTCGCTCCCAATCTCCAATCTCCAATCTCCAATCTCTCACCCTCGATGGACACCGCGCCTTCGACCTCTACTCCACCTACGGCCTGCCCTTCGAAATCAGCCGTGACATCGCCCGCGAACAGGGACTCGACATTGACGAAGCAGGTTTCACTGCCGCGAAGAACGAACACAGCAAAGCCTCTGGCGGTGGCAAAGCCATGGGCAAACTCGGCGGCGAAGATTCTGAATACTTTGCTAACATCCTGAAAGACCTGCAAGCGAAGGGCAAGTTAGGCAAAGATGGTGTGGAGTATGACCCGTATAACGGCGCACAAGTAGACAAGTACACAGGTCTGGAAGTGCTCGCATTGATCGTGAATGGCGAATCGGTTTCCTCCGCTTCCCTCGATGATCAGGTCGAAGTTATTTTGCCGAAAACTGGCTTTTATCTTGAGTCTGGCGGCCAGGTCAACGACACTGGATTCATAAGATTCGCGCCGAGCGGGAGTGCAGTCGAAGCGGGCTGGCAAATCGAAGTGACAGGAATGCGCCGCGCTTCGGCTGGCGTGATTGTCCACATTGGCGAAGTCATTTCTGGTCAACCCAAAGTGGGGGACAAAGCCATCGCCGAAGTGGACGAAATCCGCCGCCACAATATCATGCGCAATCACACCGCCACGCATTTGCTCCACAAGGCATTGCATGAAATCCTCGGCGACCATGCCCGTCAGGCGGGTTCCCTGGTCTCGCCCACACACCTGCGCTTCGACTTCACCCAACCCGAAGGTATGACCCCCGAACAAATTGAGCGCGTCGAGAAGATGGTCAACGAAGCGATTGCCGCAGATATGCCCGTGGTCAAAGTGACCAAGTCTCTTGACGAAGCCAAAAAAGAAGGCGCGATGGCGCTCTTCGGCGAAAAATACGGCGAGACGGTGCGGACGGTCTCTATTCTGGAGTCGGACAGCTTGCTGTCCGACAAAACGCAGGAGCAAGCTCCTGCACTTCAGAGTAAATATTCCTACGAACTCTGCGGCGGCACACACCTCGACCGCACTTCAGACATTGGCGCGTTCATCATCGTCAGCGAAGGTTCGGCGGCGGCGGGCATTCGCCGCATCGAAGCCGTCACTGGCCGCGGCGCGTATGAATTGATCGCGAAAAGATTCAAGACCCTCAAACAAACCGCAGGCACGTTGAAGTCTTCCATCGAAGAAGTCCCGTTCAAAGTTGAATCTTTGCAAGATGAAATCTCCGAACTCAAAAAAGAACTCGCCAACCTGCGGACACAACATGCCCTCACCACCTTCCAGTCTCTAATCTCCAATCTCGAACTTGTTAAAGATATCCATGTCCTCGCCGCCGAAATCCCCGACTCGAACGTGGACACCCTGCGAATGCTGGCCGACAAGTTCCGCGAGAAATATCCCAAAGCGGGAGCGGCTGTCCTCGTAACGGGATCAACCGTCATCGCGGTCGTGACCGAGGACCTCGTCAAGCGCGGACTCAAGGCTGGCGATCTCATCACAGGCATCGGCGGCAAAGGCGGTGGACGTCCCAACCTGGCGCAGGGAAGTTTGCCAGATGGAAATGTCAAAGATGCGCTGGATAAATTGGCCAAGGTTGTGGAAGAGAAATTGAAATAAAAATAGCAGGGATACAGCGCCGCTGTGTCCCTGCTATAAAATCAATCCGCCAAAGAAAAAGCCATTCAATCGAATGGCTTTGGCTCATGTGTAAAGAGTGTGCAGGCTGAATCCTCGGACTTTCAAAGAGCAAAAAACTTAACGCGAATTACGCAAATGAGGCGAATAACGCGAATTTTTTTCGCGTCATTCGCCTCATTCGGAAAATTCGCGTTAAAAGGTTTTGATCAATTGCACAGAGTCTACACATGAGCCATGGCTTTTTCTTTGGCGGGGTTCTCGGGAGTGATGGCTGTTACTGCAAAGGCTCGAAAATGCAAACCTGATTTCGACCGCCTTGTTTCGCGTGGTACAAAGCCTGGTCGGCGGCGTCTATGAGTTTTGGCAGGGTTGGGAATTGTTCGGTGGCCCAGGCCACACCCAGGCTGATATTCACTGAGAAGGATTCCCCGTTTTCCAATGAAATTTTTGTTTCGGCAATGCGAACCCTTAATCGTTCTGCCACCGAAATCAACTGCTGGGGCTGGGCATCTGGCAATACCAGGATGAACTCTTCGCCGCCCCAGCGCCCGGCGCGGTCATATTTACGCAGGTCTGCGGTTAGGGCTTGCGCCACCTGCCGTAAGGTGTCATCGCCAACTTTGTGCCCGTATTGGTCGTTGACGCTTTTGAAATGGTCGATGTCCATCAGGATGATCCCCAGCGGACGGTCCTTTCGAGCGGCCATGTTGAATTCCGCCTCGGCATACTCCTCGATAGCCCTGCGGTTGAGCAGACCTGTCAGCCCGTCGTGCATGGCGAGTATCTCCATTTTTTCGCGCGCCTGAATGAGTTGTTCCTCGAGTTTGAGGATGCGCGTACCGCTGGCAACCCGCGCCTTCAATTCCCCGCTGTTGAAGGGTTTGGTCAAATACTCATCTGCGCCCGCTTCCAGGCCGAGCACCACATTGTCCTTGTCGTCCATGGCAGTGAGCATGATGATGTACGTGTACGTTGTCTGCGCGCTTGTCCGAATCTTTTGAACCAACTGCGGCCCGCTCAACCCTGGCATCATCCAATCTGTAATGACGAATTGAAAAGGTTCGCGCTGAAACAACTCCCATGCGGCCTGGCCGTCCTCTGCCTCCACAACATCATACCCCGCCTCTTGCAAGGTCTTTTTGACCATCCGCCTGAAAATCAGTTCATCTTCAACGATAAGTATTTTCATAATCTAATGAGTGACTATAGCACCTTATGCGTGGGTTGAGTCGGTTCTGTATCATAATTTCAATAAACTACAGGAGGAATTTTATCAGACGAATCCGCCCGGTAAAATTACAAGTTAAATTGTGTGCAAGCAAAGGTTGTCAGGGGAGGTAGATTGTTCGCTGGGCTGCAAACACCCCTCACCCTGCCCTCTCCCTCAGGGAGAGGGGGGAGTCGACACGGCGAAAAGTCTTCATACTTGGGGTGAGGGAAAAGGGGAATGCTGACAACCTTTGCTTGCACACGTTGAATTTTGTCAGGCGGATTCGTATCACAATGACTCATGTCATTTTGAACGGGGGAACATTCTCGGCAAGCGAACCGTCCACACGGCAGGAACAATAGGCGGCTCTTGGAAACGCCGTCCATCGAAAGGAGAACCTATGACTTAACGTAAACCTTTTTGAAGTTCAGCGGGACGCCGCCTGCTGGTCTTCCTCGTTTGCCTGTATTCAAAATAAAAATTTCATAGGAGAAGAAAATGAAAACCTTACGCAAAGTCATTGGCTTTAGTGTTCTGCTGTTGCTGTTGTTTGTAACTGCCTGCGGCAGTGCGCCAGCCGCAACGGAAGCGCCAGCTTCCACGGATGATTATTTACCGCCTGTCGTCGCAACCGAAGCCCCCGCTTTTGAAGCCCCTGCTTCTGCCCAACACAATAGCGGACAACCCCCTTCCACCAACGAGCCGTATGACATGTTCTTCCAGGACTATGGCGTCAACCCGTCCATAGACACCGAAGATGATAACCTTTCCACTTTTGCATTGGATGTGGACACAGGTTCGTACACCGTCATGCGAAATTATTTGAAAGACGGAAATCTCCCGCCGCAGGAATCTGTGCGCGTGGAGGAATATGTCAATTACTTTGATCAAGGCTATGCCAGCCCGCCTGCTCATCAGGCATTTGGAATTTACATCGATGGCGGCCCATCCCCGTTCACAGAAACGGAACGCTACGATATGCTGCGCGTTGGTATTCAAGGCTACGAAGTGGACGAGGTTGATCGCAAGGATGCCGCCCTCACTTTTGTGATCGATGTCTCTGGCTCGATGGATATGGACAACCGCCTCGGGCTTGTCAAGCGTTCACTGGAATTACTCGTCGAGCAACTGCATCGAAGCGACACGGTCAGCATTGTAGTTTATGGATCAGAAGCCCGCGTCGTTCTCGACCCGACGCCTGGTTCTGATTCTGACAGAATTCTCGACGCGATTTACAGCCTCCAGCCCGAAGGCTCCACGAATGCGGAAGCAGGTCTGCGCCTCGGCTACGGCATGGCGATGGAAGCCTTCAAGCCCGCTGGAATCAATCGGGTAATCCTCTGCTCGGATGGAGTGGCAAACGTCGGCGAGACAGAGGCGGAAGCCATCCTCGAAGAGATTCATCGCCACGTCGAACGCGGAGTCACGCTCACCACCATCGGCTTCGGCATGGACAATTACAATGACACCCTGATGGAGCAACTCGCCGATAACGGCAATGGATTCTATGCCTACGTGGATGACATGGACGAAGCCCGCAAGTTGTTCATTGATGAGATTACGGGCACATTGCAGACCATTGCCCTGGATGCAAAAGTGCAGGTTGAATTCAACACCGATGTAGTGATGCGCTATCGCCTTGTCGGGTACGAAAACCGCGCCGTGGCTGACGAAGATTTTCGCGACAACGAAGTGGATGCGGGCGAGATCGGCGCAGGGCATTCCGTGACTGCCTTGTATGAAGTCAAGTTGTATCCCGATGCGCGTGGGCGTGTCGCCACTGTTTTCATGCGTTGGGAAGACCCCGATACGCATCAGATTGTTGAAATCTCGCAAGATTTCAACACAAGCCAGATTGCGTTTGATTTCGAGGAAGCTGACCCCTATTTCCAACGCGCCGTGGTGGTTGCCGAATATGCCGAGATTTTGAAGGATAGTTATTGGGCTGAGGAAAGCTCGATGGACGATGTCTACGATGAAGCCCGCCGTGTCAGCGAATATCTTTATCGCGATGACGCGATGGAGGAGTTTGTGGATTTGGTTCGTGAAGCCCGCAGATTGAGAGATTGATTGTGTTCATCAAAACGCATCCCCGTAAAATACGGGGATGCGTTTTGATGAATTTTCGAACTTACATTTTCCGCGCCATAAACCAGCCCCAGCCCTGCTCCCCGCGCTGGTTGCGGACGATTTTCTCGTTCCATGATTTACGGATCTCAGGCATGGAGCCATCCTTTGGAAGTTTATCCAGCTCGATATGCAGGTACTCGCCAAAGAGTTCGGTTTTGTCCATGGCATGTACTTCTACAAAGCCCGCCTGTTCGATAAGTTTGCCGTAGTCCCTTACCGTGTGCAGATCGTACCCGCGCTGTGCCACGTATTCGAGAAATTCAACGCTGTGCGCGCCTTCGCCCCAGCAGTAATCTGTGAAGAACAACAAGCCGCCAGGTTTGATCGCGCGGTGGAGCGTTTCAAACAGGCGCGCTTTATCTTCGATGTGCAGGAACGCGTCGCGGCTGTATGCGACATCGTAGATTGAATCGGCGGCGCTTTCCAGAATATCTCCAAATTCAAAAATGACATGGGAATTGAGATTTAATTCTTGCAGGCGTTCCTGGGCAATTCCGAGCATGTTGTGGGAGAGGTCCAACCCATGCACGTGCGCGCCATATTCCTGCGCCATGTGGAAGGCAGAGCCGCCGATGCCACTGCCCACGTCCAGAACTTTCATGCCTGCTTGCAGATTAAGTGATTTGACGATTTCGCGTGTGGTGTCTATCCCGCCTGTGCTGATGAAGTTGTGCCCAAAAATTTTTTCGTACTTTAGAATCGATTCACGCGTGTACTGGGTTGAATCCAGTTGCGCGCTGTGATCCTCCACCGAGGTGGGTGGGGCGCTGATGAGGATGTCCATTGTTTTCCTTTGTGAGTGTGTTGGATTTTAGAATGCGAAATCGGGGTTGAAGTCGGTTTGCGTATGCGAGGACGCCCCGTGATCTGCCAGCGCATGAGCGTACGCGTGAATTTCATCCACTGATTCGATTAATACATCCGCGTATTCGGCCAAATCCCGCGCGGATGACACCCCCGAAAGCACTCCGACAACCAACCCCGCGCCGGCGGCGCGCGCCATTTTCAAATCGGCGGTGGTATCGCCAACGACCATTACCCTGGCGGGGTCAACTTGTATTCTTTCGCAAATCGTCAAGACCATGTCTGGCGCGGGTTTGGCTTTGATGCCATCGTCCGCGCAAACCATGGTGGACAGGTATTCTTCGATATCAAAGGCTTCGATCATCGCCTGGGTGGGGGCGCGGTCGTCGGTGGTGGCGATGGCGATCTTGATTCCCTGGCTGTGCAGTTGACCAAACAGCGCGCGCGTGTCGGTGAACTGTTTTGCCGATATCACAGGGTCGGGGATACACCAGCCTGCTTCAACCGCCTTTTCCGCTTTTTCTGCGTTCAATCCAAGAGACTGCATCACCTCGACGGTCAAACGGTAGAGCAGGTGCATGGGTGTTGCCGCCAGTTTGCCATGCGCCAACACTTTCTTGTTCTCGTCATCGTACCCCATGGCGATGCACAAAGGCTCACGGACATTAAGTCCGCTGACCAAATGTAACTGTTCCGCCAGATAAACCACCCATCCGCCCCACATGGCGTCGAAGTCAATGAGCGTGCCGTCCTTGTCGAAAATAATTGCATGCGCTTTGAATTTGTCGAGTTTGTCCATTCACTGCCTTTTTATATGCCTGATTTTTTTATTTTAATTTCTCTACCGTACACGCAAACCCTAAAGGTCTCCTTTTCCCTCGCAGATTCCCGATTCGCCGAAAAGACCTTTAGGGTTTCTTTGCGAGGAAAATGTACGGTAGCAAAATTTTAATAACGAGTGCGGATTATAACGCACGTGGCTTTCCTGTCTGTTCACAAACATGGCAACGGGAGCATGCAAAGGTTGTCAGCCTTCCCCTTTTCCCTCACCCCAAGTATGAAGACTTTTCGCCGTGTCGACTCCCCCCTCTCCCTGAGGGACGTGTGCCCGTAAGGGTAGAAGGCAGGGTGAGGGTTTGCACAGCCCAGCGAACAATCTATCTCCCATGACAACCTTTACATGCACACCATGGCAACTCCCCGTTCTTATGAGCGGGGAGTTGTTTACTTGTTTACATGTCTACCCTTCTACCTGTTTTCGCTCCACTACTTAAACTTCCAATTCTGTGCGCCCCAACTCATACTGCCCCAGGTGTTGAGGGTGTAACCTGTCAGGCTGTCTGCAATGCCGTAGCTATCCTGGAAGAGATAGAGATACACCTGCGGCAGATCGTCGAGCACGGCCTGTCCCACTTCACAATAGGCGTCCTTGCGGGTCTGCGTGTCAAAACTACTGCCAGCCAGTTCGAGCGCGGCATCTACTTTGGGATTTACCCAGCGGAAGTAATTTCCGCCCGTGGGGTTTTCAGCAGTGGGGATGCGCGAGGAATGATAGGCATCGAAGTTATACCCCTGCGGCTCGGTGGTGAAGCCGCGGTCGAAGATCAGCATGTCATAGTCGCCCACGGCGCGCGGAGAGTTGTCTTCATACGCGCCAAAGATGATCGAGAAATCATAGTTCTGAATGCGAGCTTCAACCCCGACGGCTTTCAGGTTCTCGACGATGAATTCCTCGGTGAGTTGCAGTGGATCGAAAGCCGTATACCCTTGCAGTTCGAGAGAGAGGCGCGTTCCATCTTTGGCATACATCGCTCCCTTCGCCACACGGATGCCGTCATCACCCATCACCCAGCCCGCTTCATCCAATAATTGATTGGCTTTATCAACATCATAACCAAAGGCGCGCGGCAGTTCGCATTTGTACCAGCCATACGCAAATGGATTGGTCGAATCGCCAACACTGCCTTGCATAACATCCTGTTGCAATGAACCGTAATTGACCGCGCTTGCAATGGCCTGGCGCACGCGGATATCGCCGAGGATGGGGTGCGGCGTTGCGGCAGTTGGGTCGCCATCGAAAGGCGCGCTCAGGTTGAAGTCAATCGCCATGTTCCAAATACCGGGGATGAGATACTGCTGGGCTTTGCCTTTCAGAAACTCATCGTAATCGGCTTTGAATTCACCGGGCCACAAATGCACCTGCGCCTCGCCGTTCGACATCATTGCGGTTTGCGCCGCGGGTTCAGGCACGATGACAAAGACCAGCCCATCCAGATAGGGTTTGCCTTCTTCAAAATAATTCGGGTTGCGTTTGAACGAAATACTTTCACCCGATGCCCAATTATCCAAAATGAACGGGCCAGCCGTAACAGGGTTACGGTTCCATTCCCAATTCGCCATATCGGCGGGTTCGCCTGTGGCGTGGCGCGGAAAAAGCCCGTAGGAAAATTGATCGAGATAGCCGGGGTAAGGCGCTGAATATGTCAAAACTGTAGTCAGGTCATCGGGCGTTTCAACATTGGCGATCAAATCAAACCCGCTTGTGCCAACCAGCGCGCCCGAATCGGGGTTCGACAAAACTTCAATCGTGAAGCGCACATCATCCGAAGTCAGCGGCTCACCGTCCGACCATTTCAATCCCTCGCGCAGTTTCCACGTCACCGTCAGGGTATCTTCCGAAAGCCCGCCGTTTTCGAACGTGGGCAATTCCTGCGCCAGCACGGCCACAAAATCACCGCTCTCGGCAATCGTCGCCAGCCCGGTCATGGATGTAGAATCCGCAGCCTGGCGGACAATGGCCGCATCAGCCAGATAATAATTGAGCGTGGTCGGTTCTTCCGGCAGGATGAGGGTCACAGTCCCGCCTCCACCTCCGCCCGCGGCTGGTTCCGTTGCTTCGGCATTCCCTCCGCCTCCGCACCCGCTGAGGACGAGTCCCAGAATCACAAACAGGGTCAACAGTTTTAGTTTCATTCTCTCTTCTCCTTTTTGATTTTACAAGAGACCCTAAAGGTTTCCTTTGTAAACAGATACTTAATTTTGGAGGAAAACCTTTAGGGTCTTATCTACTACTGCGTATGAATCACATACGGGTCAAACGCATCGCGCAATCCATCGCCGATGTAATTGATCGCCATCACGGTGACGAAGATCATAAAGCCTGGAAAGAACCCGATCCATGGGGCGCGGAAGACCTGGTTCTGCGCGGTTGCCAGAATACTGCCCCAGGTGGGGGTGGGCGGTTGAACTCCGAATCCCAAATAACTCAACCCTGATTCAGTGATGATGGCCGAAGCCATTTGCAGCGTCCCGCTGACCAGAATCGGCCCGATGCAGTTTGGCAGGATGTGCCGAACGATGAGCCGCGCATGGTTTCCGCCCAGCGCGCGCGAGGCGGTCACAAATTCCTTCTCGCGCAGAACAAGGAACAGCCCGCGCACAAGGCGGGCAGGCCACATCCACGAAAGCGCGGCGATGATGACGATGACCACCACAATGCTGTTCTTCAACCACGGAACTTGTTGCTCGCGCAGAAACGCGCCAAGCAGAATCAACACGAAGATGGTGGGGAAGGTCAGGAAGGCATCGGTGACGCGCATGAGGACAGAATCCACCCAGCCGCCGAAGTACCCGCTCAATGCGCCCACCAAAACGCCCACAGCGATGGAAATGAATGTTGAAAGCAGACCAACTGTCAGGGAGACCCGACCGCCGTATAAAATCCTCGAGAAAACATCGCGGCCGAGTTCGTCAGTCCCAAACCAATGCGCGCCGTTTGGTTTTTCGAAACTGTTGGTGGGTTCCTGGTCTGTTGGGCTGTATGGACTGAAATTTGCAAACACGGCCGCGAACACAAAAAATGTGAGTACCGCGATTGCAATGCCCGCCAGTTTGTGTTTGAAAAAGCGGCGCATGATCAGCAGGGCCATGTTTTGTTCGCGCATGGGCGCGGCGTTCAACTCACTCATATTTCACCTGCGGGTTGAGCCAGCCATACGCAAGGTCGGCGAGAATGTTGCAGAAGATGATGAGCGTGGCGGTAATCATAACCACGCCCAGCAGAACGGGATAATCGCGTCCTTTGGCGGCATCCCAAAAGAGACGCCCCATGCCGGGCCACGAGAAAATGGTTTCCACAAACAACGCGCCCGCAAAGAGACTCGGCAGGTCGAGCGCGATCAATGTGACCAGCGGCAGGATGGCGTTTTGCAAAGCATGTTTGTAGTGGACTGTGCGTTCTTTCAATCCCTTTGCCCGCGCCGTGCGGATGTAATCTTCGTGCAGAACATCCAACATGCTCGAGCGCAGGAAACGCGAGTACCATGCGATCCAGCCCAAACTCAATGCGGTGACAGGCAGAATCAAATGCCAGATCGTATCGAGCGGGTCGCCTTCCTTGCCGCGCGTGTTCATCCCGCCGACGGGGAAAAACGGTTCGCCTGAAATTGGATTCTTCAACGTCACATAAAAGATGATGATCAGCCCAAGCCCCAGCCAATAGACGGGGATGGATTGTCCGATGAATGTAACCGTGGTTGTGATGTAATCAAAGAGCGAATACGGTTTGCGTGCCGAAAGAATCCCAATCGGGATGGCGATCAGCAGGGTGACAAGAAACGAAACGCCGACCAGCAAAAGGGTATTGGGGATGCGTTCGCCAATCATCTCGGAAACGGGGCGGCGAAACTTGATCGATTCGCCCAGGTTGCCTTTGAACATATCGCCCAGCCAACGCCCATATTGCACGGGCAGTGGGTCGTTCAGCCCAAGCTTTTCTTCAATTGCTTCGATCTGCTCCTTCGAGATATTGGGGTTTCTGCGCGCGGCAGTCAACGGCCCACCGGGCGCAGAACGCACCATGATAAAAAGCAGTACGCTGATGATGAAGAGAATGGGAATGGTTTGCAAAACACGGCGGATGGCGTAATTGGTCATGAGTACCTTTGTGTACGTGGGCGAGAGATTGGTAATTGGTAATTTCAAAATTACCAATTACCAATTACTTGTTTTTTTCTCAAACACAACCTTGCCATCCACAATCGTCATCACGGGTTTGGCGGTCAAAATATCTTCCTTCTTCAAAGCAAAAAGATCGTGCGAGAACAAAACCATATCGGCAAGGCGGCCTTCCTTGATCTGTCCCTTTTCATTTTCCTTGAACTCGGCATACGCCGCATCACGGGTGTAGCCGATGATGACCTCTTCCAAAGTTAACGTCTGGTCAGGGTCGCTGGGATTCCACTTCTCGCGGTTCATGCCGACGTGCAGGTTGATCATCGGGTCGTAGGGCGCAACGGGCCAGTCACTGCCGAAGGCAATGTTGTTGCCCGCATTTTTGATATCGCGCCATGCAAACGAAAGCGGCCAGCGTTTTTCTCCAACACGCGCAGGCCACACGTCGCCCTCCTTTATGCTGAACGGTGAATGACTGGTCTGCATGGATGGAAGCGCGCCAAGCTGTTGAAAGCGTGGAATATCATCGGGATGGATCACCTCGATATGCTCGACACGGTGACGACTATCCCGCCTCCCATTTGACCTTTGAACTGCTTCGTACCCATCGAGCGTTCGCCTCACTGCGGCATCCCCACAGCAATGGACGAAGATCTGCAAGCCCATTTTGTCGCACAACTCTGCCATGCGGGTGAAATGCTCCAGCGAGTAAATGCCATCAGGTTTGGCGTCGGGGTCATCGGCGTATGGCTCAACATTGAGCGCCGTGTAGGATTCCCAGACGCCGTCCATGAAGAATTTGGCCGCGCCGCCGCGTGCAAAGTCTCCCTGAATCTGCGCCATTTCGGCGGCCTCTTTCAACATCTCTTCGGTGGTTTCTGGTTTGACCCAATACGGAACGTACACCCGCAAGGTTAGTTCGCCGGCATCTTCCAGCGCGGCGTAGACCATCATCTCTTCCATCTCGCCATTCATGTTGTGAACGCTGGTGACGCCTGTTGCGTTGATCTTTTTGATGGTGTTCAAAAGCAGTTCACGCTTGCGGGCTTCACTTGCTTCGGGAATCAGGTTTTCCACGAGGCTCATGGCCGTCTCGCGCAGTTCGCCTGTGGCAAGCCCGTTTTCGTCACGGACGATCACGCCATTGCCGGGCGCATCCACCCCGGGCTGGAAAATACCCGCCATTTCGAGGGCCTTCGTATTCGCCCATGATGTGTGACCGTCATACGCGTTGATGTAAACGGGTTTGTCGGGGACGATTTTATCCAACTCCTCGCGGCCTGAAATGATGTTGTATTTGATGCCGCGCCCGTCCACCCATTGGCTGGTTTTATTTTGCTTCTCGAAAGTTTGCAGTGCGTCTTTTAAGCCGTCGAAATCCCTCACTTCGTACAACTGCGCGCCGCCCATGGATATGGAACCCCACAATAAATGAAAATGCGAGTCGATGAAACCGGGGGTCACTGTGCGTCCCTGCCCGTCCACAACTCGCGTAGATGAATCCTTGTATTCTTTTGCTTCTTCGTTCGTCCCCACGAATACGATGCGATTGCCTTTTACAGCGAGCGCCTGCGCGTAAGGCTTCTTTTCGTCGCTGGTGAAAATCTTTGCGTTCTCGATAACAAAGTCTGCTGTGGTTGGCATGTCACTCTCTCTTTCTTTACTTCGATAGTGTCTCGAATGTGTGCATGCAAAGGTTGTCAGGATTCCCCTTTTCCCTCACCCCAAGTATGAAGACTTTTCGCCGTGTCGACTCCCCCCTCTCCCTGAGGGAGAGGGCAGGGTGAGGGGTGTTCACAGCCCAGCGAACAATCTACCTCCCCTGACAACCTTTGCTTGCACACGTCTCGAATATACATTAAGTAAGGTGTGAAGGCAAGCGGTATAATCGCCTTCATAATGGTAAAAGAAAAAGTTGTTGTCGCCATGTCTGGCGGCGTGGATTCGTCTGTTGCGGCGGCGTTGCTCAAACAGCAGGGCTATGATGTTAGCGGTATGATGCTGAGGTTGTGGTCCGAGCCTGGCAAGGAGGATTCCAACCGTTGCTGTACGCCTGATGCGATGGCGCAGGCGCGGCGGGTTGCAGGCATTCTCGACATCCCGTTTTACGTAATCGATGCAAAAGATGTTTTCAAGGAAACCGTCGTGCAATATTTTCTGGATGGGTACGCGCGCGGCGAAACGCCCAACCCGTGTTTGATATGCAACCGCCAGATCCGCTGGACGTTTCTTTTGAATCATGCTTTGGCTTTGGGCGCGGAATATATGGCAACGGGGCATTATGTTAGAATTCGGAATGCAGAAGGCGGAATGCAGAAGGCGGAATACGGAACACGTTCCACGCAACAATTACCAATTACCACTTACCAGCCACTCCGCACGTTACTTCGCGCCGTTGACCACTCGAAAGATCAATCGTATGTTTTGCATGTCTTGAAACAGGATCAGCTTGCCCATGCGCTTTTTCCGGTGGGGGAGTATCCCAAGCCCGAAATACGCCGCCTCGCATCTGACTTTGGCCTGCCGACTGCTTCGAGAGCAGATTCCCAGGACCTGTGCTTTCTCGCTGGAGACGATTATCGTAATTTCCTGCAACGCAATGCCGCAGAGATACTCCAGCCTGGCAACATCGAAACCCGTGATGGTACGGTGATCGGTCAACATAATGGGCTTGCAAATTACACCATTGGACAGAGAAAAGGATTGGGCATTGCGTCGCCTGCCCCGCTTTATGTGATTACGAAACACGCACCACGCAACACGCTCATCGTCGGCACACAGGAAGAACTTGGCGTAACCGAAATCACCGCGCGCGATGTCAACTGGATGAACGGAGAAACGCCTCGCGAACCTTTCCGCGCGGAGGTGAAGATCCGCTACACGGCGAAGGAGGCTGAGGCGTGGGTCAGCCCAATGGAAGGCAATCAGGCGTCGGTTAAGTTTGAGGCGCCTGTGCGGGACGCCACAGCAGGCCAGGCGGCGGTCTTCTATCAAGGCGAGGTGATGCTCGGCGGCGGAATCATCATCTAATTTACGGAGCGCGGAGTTCAATCCGCTTTTGCGATAACCCGCAGACTGAAGTCTGCGATCCATAAAACACAGGAGATTACCCCATGAACTATCGAATTGAATCACTGATGTCTGCCCGTTTGTTCGTTGTGCCGCAATTTGCGGATGAACGCATTTACTTTTTGAGCAACCTTTCAGGTCATTTGAGTTTGTATGCCATGTTTTATGGCGGCAGTGTGCCTGAGCCTTTGCTTCCGCCGAATATCGCTTTGCAGAACCCGCATTTGATTGGCGGGCATTCGTTTTATGTTTTTCCTGAACTGGAAAAAATTCTGGTGATGGTTGATAACAACGGCGATGAAAATTATCAGCCGATGACGATCTCGCTGGATGGCGGTTTCCCTGAGCCTGCTTTCAATAATTTCTTCAAGAATTACCGCGTGCATCTCGGCGAATGTGACCGTGACAAGGCGGTTGTGTATTTATTCGCCGAACGCCGTGACAAGCCCATGAATGAAACGTATCGCGGTGACTTGAAGACAGGCAAGCTGACGAAGATCGCCGAAAGCGAATGGGGCTTTGGCGTGTCGGCGCACAGCAAGGATCACTCCAGGCTGTTGCTTGGCACAGGCTATGGCGTGGGTGACAGTGTGTTGTACTCGTGGGTGAAGGGCAAGAAGACCCTGCTGTATGGCAAGCCATTGGAAAAACGCAAGGCTGGCGAGCAGGTTCCGCTGAATGGACTGGGCAATGCTGTGTTTTCAAAGAGTGGGAAAGGTGTCGTTGTAACTTGCGCCGTATTTGAAGATACGTTTGGTCTTGGCTATATCAACCTCAAGAAGCCCGGTGAGATACAGCCCGTGAAGTTGAAGGGTGTGGCTCACACGGGCGTGGGTGAGATGGAAAATATCGCCCGTCTGAAAGATGACCGCTATCTTGTCACCTTTAATATCGATGCCTGTTCCTGGGCGTACGAAGGGATTTTTGACGAAGCAAAACTTGTGATGAATCTCAAGCATGTTTTGGTGGGGCAGGAACCTTTCGATGGCGGCATGTTGGAGCACATGGATTACGATGCCAAAGAGGATGTGTTCACCTTCTCCTTCTCCACTGCCACTTCGCCGACACAAATTTATATGATCGAAGACTCGAAGCGCAACGACCTTTCATTGCACACGAACGAAAAAATTCTCGGCATTCCAGATGCGCATCTCTCGAAGGGTGAGGATGCTTCGTTCATCTCTCATGATGGACTGCGTGTTTCGGCGCGGATGTATCTGCCAGCCAAATCGCTGGGATTCAAAGGCGCGCGCCCGGTCGTGTATTATATCCACGGCGGGCCGCAGGGACAGGAACGCCCGGACTTCGCATGGTTCTCCATGCCGTTGATTCAATATCTCACCCTGCGCGGATTTGCCGTCTTTGTGCCGAACGTGCGCGGCTCCACAGGTTATGGCTTGAAATACGTCAAACATGTGGATCGAGACTGGGGCGGCCAGGATCGCCTTGACCACGTCCACGCGATGACGAAGGTTTTGCCGAAAGACAAGCGCGTGGATGCCAAACGCGCGGCGGTGGTGGGACGCTCCTATGGCGGGTATATGACCTTGATGCAGGCTGGCAAGCACCCCGATCTGTGGAAAGCCTCGTGCGATATGTTCGGCCCGTATGACCTGATCACCTTTTCCGAGCGCATCCCAGAAACGTGGAAGCCGTATTTCAAGATCGCCATCGGCGACCCTGCCAAACCAAAGGAAAGAGCAGACTTGATCGAACGCTCACCGAAGACGCATTTGCATAAGATGTCCGCGCCGATGCTGGTCATTCAAGGCAGGAACGATCCGCGTGTGGTTGCGGCAGAGTCTGAAGACCTCGTGAAGCAGTTGAAAGCCAAAGGCAAGCAGATCGAATTGCTGGTCTTTGAAGATGAAGGCCATGATGTGCTGAAATACGAAAACCGCGTCACCTGCTACAACGCCATTACCGATTTCTTTGCGAAGCACCTCAAACCGTAGTTCGTCGTAACTACTTTGACAATGTCACATTAAAGCTGAAATCAAAGTTCTTAACCACAAAGGTCACTAAGTAACACGAAGGAAACCTTTGGGTTTGGCATTTTGCTCTCCTCACCTGCACTGCAACACACCTGCCCTGGCGGGCGGTGCCAGGGAACGCAGTGCGGCGCAAGTGTTGTGCCCCTTCGTGAACTTTGTGATAAAAGGTTTTGAATCCATGCCAAACTGCGAATTCGTCAAAGTAGATAAAAAATGACGCTTCCAGTCGTTCTGCTTGGGCTGGTCATTGCCTTGTTGGTTGGGTTTTTATTTCACACCCTGCGCGGTGGAAGCGGCCTGCGCCTGCTTTTGTATCTTGCTTTGAGCGTTTTAGGTTTTGCGCTTGGGCAGTGGGTCAGCATGGCGGGCGGCTGGAAGTTGTACCTGCTTGGCGCGCTGGATGTTGGCCTGGGTGTCATCGGAAGCATCCTCCTTTTGGCGGCTGGCGATTGGCTCAGCCGCATCGAGACGAAAAATAAAAGCGGTGTATAATCCCCGCCCGTTGCATGAAAAAGTGACAGTCACCTTCAAGGTGACTGTCACTTACTACACTTTGAAAGCGAGTAAAAAAATATGGAAATTGTAAAAAGCTTTGTTGATCTCTTCCTGCATTTGGATGAGTACCTTGCCCAGATCATCTCAGATTACGGCATGTGGACATACGGCATCTTGTTCGCGGTAATCTTTGTCGAAACGGGGCTGGTAATCATGCCCTTCCTGCCAGGCGATTCACTCCTCTTTGCGGCAGGCACGTTTGCCGCGTTAGGCTCGTTGAATATTTGGGGCTTGATCACTTTGTTGATCGCGGCGGCCTTCCTCGGCGACACGGTCAATTACTCCATCGGCCATTATCTGGGCGAACGTGCCTACAACATCAAGTGGATCAAAAAGGAATACCTCGACAAGACCCACGCATTTTTCGAAAAGCATGGCGGCAAAGCCATCTTCCTTGCACGTTTCGTTCCCATCGTCCGCACCTTTGCGCCCTTCGTGGCGGGCATCGGCAAAATGACCTACGGCTATTTCATCACCTACAACATCGTCGGCGGCGTGGTCTGGGTACTGCTCTTCACCTTTGCGGGCTATCTATTCGGCAACATCCCCTTTATGAAGGAAAATTTCGAATACGTCATCATCGTCATCATCCTCGTCTCCATCTTGCCGATGGTGTTCGAGTGGTGGAAGGCGAGAAGAGAATCCAAAGCCGAAATGAAGCAGGCTTAATTCAATCACACCGTCCCGAAGGTTTGGGCGAAAAACAACCTTGTTTTACAGGAACCTTCGGGACGTTTCGCGTAAGTTGAATTATGAAATATCTCAGCATACTTTTTTTTATTTTCATCATTACCATTATCGTCCTTGCCGATAACGGAAATATTCCGCCTTTCATTCGTTCACTGTATGATTTTGAAAATGGGGACAAGCTCGGACACCTCATCCTCTACGGCCTCCTGACCTTTTTCATCACCCGCGTATTTCTCTCCCCGCTTCCTTCCAAATCTCGAAGCTGGGTGACTCTTTCAGTGGGTCTGATTCTTGCCCTCGGCATCGCCCTCGAAGAATGGTCGCAGCAATTTTTCTCCGCCCGCACATTTGACCTGCTGGATTTGCTGGCAAGCTATCTGGGCGTGCTTGTCGGAGGCTGGGCGGCGTACAAAATAAAAAGACCCTAAAGGTTTTCAAAACCTTTAGGGTCTCGTATAAATATTTTACGGCGCTAACACCAAATGCCCTTCACTATCTTTGATGATGGATTCCTGTTCCCACCACATGGGATAGTATTTTTCGCCAGCCCAGAGCGGAGCCATATCCGCATAGTGCGGGTGGTAGGCATGGCCGGATTGCCCGGTGGTGTGAACCGTCCATGAATTATTCAAGTCGCTGAAATCCACGATCATACGCATGGACGGGAGCCAGTTGGTCTCGTAGCCATCGCGCACCGACCAGCCTGTGGCGTTGACGATGGCATCTCCGCCGCCCGTGGGGAATGGCCCGCGGTTGAACAGGTCTTCGATCAGGAATACACCCGATTCGCCCAATGTTCCGTTGCGGAAGGTGGCGGCGTGCATATCGCCCCATGTCCACTTTGAAACATCCCTGCCGAACATATCTTTGAGTTCAACCACGCCGTCAGAGAAGGACTTCTTCATAATATCCTGCATTGTCTCGGCTATGTCAGGTGTAGACTTGTCATCCCAGAATGGGTCGTTGGGATTCTTCGCCAAATTCCGCACAACTTCATTCCAGCGGGAGCCGCCGTCTACCTGGTAGCGTTCGGGGAGTTCGTCATTGAAGGTGCTTTTCATGAAGGCGCGCCAGAACGCGTTGAACACGGCGGCGCTGGTTGAGTCGACGCGATCTTGATAATCCCATTCTTTGAGCGTGTTGAATGCGGTGATGGCGGTTTCATCTTCAAATACGTTCTCGATTTCCATCAATAATGGTACGAAGGTCTCGGCATTTGCGTCGTACGAATCGCCGTGCATTTGTTGCAGGTAGGGGATGTCGATCTTGCTGTTTGCGCTTTCGATCATATTCACGATGCGGTCTGCGCGGAAGCCGTAATCCCAATCTTTTGTGATGAGATACGGATAATCATTTGGCGGGACTTGATTGTTTGCGGTGACAATGTAGCCCTCGGCGGGGTTGAAGGCGTAGGGAAGTTCATCAAAAGGAATGAAGCCTGTCCATTCATATTCATCCGTCCAGCCGGGGACGGGAAGTGTGCCGTCACCCTTACTGCGAATGGGGACATCGCCAGGCATTTGATAGCCGATGTTGCCATCCACATCGGCGTACAGCAGGTTTTGCGCAGGCACGTGGAAGCCACTGGCGGCTGTGCGGAATTCTTCCCAGTTTTGAGCCTTGTCAAATCCCCAGATCGCTTCAAATGGGGTGGATGGAGTCAGCGCCGTCCACGCAAGCGAGATAACGTAATTTTCAGGCAGTTCAATGCCAGCGCGGTCTTTGAAAGCCTCAAATTCAGCGTCTTTCGGATCTCCCTGATCTTTGAGTTGGCCGTAATCATAGGAGATGACCGGGCCGTGGCGCGTGGAACGAACCGTGTGCGCGACCGCTTCGCCGCCGACGACTTCGATTGATTCTTCTCGAATTTCAAAGTCTACCCATTGGCCGTTCACTTCGTATTGATTGGGGTTTTCAGGGTTCACTTTTTCGATGTACAAGTCCATCACATCGGGGCCGGTGTTGGTGAAGCCCCAGGCGATCTTGTCATTGTGGCCGATGATGACGCCGGGCACACCCGCAAAGGAGAAGCCTGCCACTTCAAACGGGCAGTCGGCGGATTTCTCCACGCAATGCAAGCCGATCTGAAACCAGATGGATGGCATTTGAATTCCAAGATGTGGGTCGTTGGAAAGATAGGGCATGCCTGTGTCGGTCAGCTTGCCGGAGACTGCCCAGGAGTTGGAACCGATTCCATCGCTCCACGGACCAAGCGAGGCGTCCAGCAATGAAGCGTTGTAGCTGAGTGAATCCAGCGGCAGGGATGAATAGTCAAAAACTGAAGGGGGAAGGTCTGGATTAATAATTGACGTTTGACCTGCGGCAGGAATTTGATTCACGATGACGGGATGGTCGGCTGGGTATTCGGGGTAGAGTTGGCTCACCTGTTCTGGCGTAAAGGTCTTGAGCAGAACGGCGCGCTCGATTTCTTCGCCCATGTTGCCGCGCAAATCCCAGGCCATGGCTTTGCCCCATGTCAGTGAGTGGACGGGAGTCCACGCTTCAAGCTCGTAGTCCGGGCTGAGCAAACCGAGAACGGCATATTCGAGGCTGAGGGCTGTGTCTTTGTGATCTTTGAGATAGGCATTCACGCCGTCTGCGTAGGATTGAAGGGTGGCTCTAGACTCGGGGTTGAGAGCTTCGTATTCCGCTTCGGCGGTCTGGCGCCAGCCAAGCGTGCGGAGGAAGGCATCCGTTTCAGCCTGCCCCGCACCGAACATTTTGGATAGTTCCCCCGAACCGATGTGCCGCCAGGAGTCCATTTGCCAGAAGCGTTCCTGCGCGTGGACGTAGCCCTGTGCAAAGAACAGATCGTGCGATGTTTCTGCGTAAATGTGTGGAATGCCCATGCCGTCACGATACACATCCACTTTTGCATCGAGGCCGTCCACTTTGATTTCTCCGTCGATTTGCGGGAAGGATTCTTTTGCCACGTCGTTTGGCAAATAGCTTTTGAAATAAAATCCTCCTCCCGCTCCTGCGATGAGTACCAGAATTAACCCTCCGATGAGAATCTTTCCAATCAACTTGCCTGCTTTTTTCATAACTCCTCCGCCGTACATAGTATAAATTTGCAGTCAATCGATATCAGTAGTTCACGAAAGCCTCTGGAGTCAGGTAGCTTGCTGCCTGAAATATCGATCAGCAAGCTGATCGACTCCAGAATCGTGAAGTACTGAGTATAAATTCCTTGACGGTCTGCAAATTTTGTTGCCAAACGTATTTATTATTTGGGTAGTGGGTCGAAATAAATGTTGGCAACCGTAGCGCGAGATATTATCTCGCGCTACATTATTAACGCAATGACACTACCATTATTTGATCTTGCCCAACAGCCGTGGATACCAATACCATAGAATATCTGCGGTGGGTTTGCTGTGAATGGATGAGGATTTATCCTGCAAGGCGGCTGGCATGTAATATCCGCGGGTGATGAAGCCGGAGAGCCACGGCCTTCCATTTACGGCATTGAGGATGGCTTCGTAAATATCGGCCTGGTGTTGCAAGTTGAGGCTGACGTTGTTGATATCGGCATTCGGCCTGTTCAGGGCGTTCCAGTCGAGGCATTTGCCGCTTCCGTCGGATACACAGCCGGTGGCGGCGCCTGCGGCGGATGGGTATTTTACAGCGAGGATGAGCGGTTTGTTGAGCAGGGAGGCCAGCGGCGCAACTTCATTATCCAAAAGCTGGCCGGCTTCAGCGGCGTAATCTGCTTTGGTGGCGGTTTGATTTGTGGAGAGCGGCGCAGACCAGAGCAGGTAGATTCCGTCTACATCCTGTAGAAAATTTAGCGGGGTGGCAACGGCAGAGGGTGTGAATGGCATGGCCCAGAATATCTGTCCCTTGAAATGAGTGCGTACGTCGGCGATGATGGCTTTCCATTGCGCTTCCACGTCTGCGGGTGTGTTGGATGGGTTGCCATCGGGCAGGGTTCCGCCGGGGGTTGCGGGAGTTATCCAGTCACCGCCGAGGATGAGGGTTTGCGCGCCTGTTTGGGCGGCGAGGTCTGCATAGTTGACGGCGAATGCGCGGTAGCGGGTAAACCACGTCAGCCACCACTGTGCATCTCGTGGAGCGCCCAGCCAAAAGGTTGAGGAAGGAGGCGTGGATACGTCCGCATTGGCGGGGAAGTTGGGAGTCGGGAAGAGGGCAACGTTGAGTCCCAAAGCGCGGGCTTGCGAAATCATGATTGCGGAATCGATCCAGAGCGGGTCCTGGCCTGGGAGGGTGGCAAAGCGCAGTGGCGAAACGCTGGTGTAGGTCCAGGTTGGGGTGAGCACTGCCAGGTTGGAGCCAAGCGCCTGTGTGTTTGCAAATGCCTGCGGCGCGTAGTAGGACCAGTTCGGGCGATAGGTTGGTTGAAATTCAACGCCTGCGACAAAACCATTTGCGCGCGCTGTGATGTTTGCCCCAACCAGGGTGGTTGGCTCGGGGTTTTCAAACCATTTCCATATTCCAACGGTATCCTGCAAATTCTGGGCGATCAGGCTGGTTTGTGCCTGTCTGCCGGTGGGGGCAAAGCCAATCGTCTGGCCGTCGTCAGCGCTGCCGCATTGTCCGTTGCGGCAATAGCGATAGGAAAAGGAGCCGAGGAAATTAAGCGGGCCGTACAGTTTGTAGGCCCAGCGATTGTTCCCCAACGGCCACATGGGGATGGGTTCCATCCATCCCCTGACATTGAATTGGATATAAATAATATCTCCGGGCGGGGTAACCGACGGGATGATGGTTTCAAAAAGGATGGGGGCCGAATCGCCGACGGACCATGCGACGACAGCGTCTTGAATGGTTTGATCCTGCTCTGGAACAATGAATTCACGCATCACCCATTGACCATCCCCCTTGTGCTCTGCGTTCCAAAAACCATCGCCGAGAGTGTATTTGTATTGGATGTACGCGCCAGCCGGCAGGCCGAGCGTGACGGCGTAACGTCCATCCGCTTGCAGGCTGAGGATGGGCATCCGGTCTGTGTTTGTGTTCACCCCGCCTTGCAGGTCTGCGAAGGTGTTGCCCAACTGCAATAAATTACCGGCAATGCGGACTGGCACGCCCGGCACGGTGGAGGCAGGCACCGCAACCGTAAATGTAACGCTTACGAGCTTCACCGCTTTCACGCGCAGGTCAACGATGGTTGTTTGTCCATCGCCCACGGATGCGCCCTGTTCAAACGGCTGGTACATCCCGTCTGGGCTGTAGGCCAGCAGGTTGTGCGTGCCAATGGGCAGGCCGTTTAATTCAAAGCGCCCCAGCGAGTCGGTGATGTGCTGAACGCCGCCAGCCGTCACCAGCATGTTGGGCAGGGGCGCGCCTGTGTCTGTGTTGAAGACCTGCCCCAGAACAATGCCCGTGGGGCGTGAATAAGATTTATCCCCCCAATCTGCAACGATGTCGCGCACATCGCCTGGCCCCGCCACAAAATGCATTCGATAACGAATGGCCGCGCCAAGGGTGGTATCTTCCACGGCAATGGACGCGCCGCGGCGGCCATAACGATATTTTACAACCGAGTTGTAGGGGAGCGGCAATGTCGCCGTGTAGGTCAACGAGTCGCGCGCGCTCATCGGGTATTCAACAGGGTTTAGCGAAAGCCCGGTGATTTCATCCATCACGATAATGGTAAGAGTCTCATTGGCTTGAAGCGGCTCAGGCAGGGTGACGGTGAAATTCGTCTGCGCCATGGCCTGCGGCGTGGCAGATGGAACAACTTCCCCCGGCTCCTGCGTGGATGGGTTGGAATTAAATAACGATAAAGTACAAGCCTGCCCAACGAGGGCAAGCGCAACCGCCGCACTGATCACATGGCGGGATAATAAGGATTGCCTTTTCATGCTCTCTCCTCGGATATGACGTTCGCTTCGCGCGCCGCCCTATCCTGCTGACTCACCATCAGCATCGGCTTCATCCCCGGCATTCTTTCGTTTTCGCCCGGCGTAGGCGATGTAGCTCAAACCGATACTGATAAAGTATAACAAGATCATGGGCAGCATCACCAGCCCCATGTTGACCGGGTCAATGGTGGGCGTGACAGCGGCGGCGAGGATGGCAATGATGACCACGGCCAGCCTCCACTGCTCGGACAGGAATTTTGGCTGTACCAATCCCATCGAGGAAAGCAAAAAGATAACCAGCGGAAACTCAAAGAAGACGCCGATCCAGATCATCAACCCTGTGACAAATGTAAAATATTCGCGTGCCGACCAGAACTGCGCGATCTTGGTGAAACTCCCCAGAAAGGGGAGCGCGGTGGGGAGCATCACATAATAGGTGAAGGCCATGCCTGTGAGAAAAAGCAGGGAGGCAAACGGAATTCCCACCAGTCCAAATTTTTTCTCGCGTGGTCTCAGGCCTGGCGCGGCAAAGAGCCATGCTTCCAGCGCGATGTACGGAAAGGCCGCCGCGATTCCTACAGTCATCGAAACGCGCATGAAAACGCCGATTTCTTCCGTCACCTGGATGGCTTGCAGTTTTTCCAACCCCTCTATGGGAATGGCGAGGAATGCCATCACATCCTGCGCCACCCAAAACGCGGCAATGACCGCAACGGAAAGCGCCACCACAGCCCGCAGGATGTGCATCCGCAGGGCTTCGATCTGGTCCCACAGCATCTGACGGGTGTCGTTGTTGCTGGTCAGGTCAACGAAGACATCGGCAATTGGGCGTTCGTCCGGTTCGGTGTTGAGAAATTTATGGAATCGGTACACCATCCGAAATGGGAAGGCGAGAATATTAAAGACCATGCGGAAGGGAAAGGTCACCACCCGCCACAAGCCCAGGAAAAATTTACGCATCGTTTTGCTGGCCGCTTTCGTTTTCTTTTCGTTCGAGGGTGGTGGGGGTGTTTGCTTTTTTAGCTGGCTCTGGAGGCGTGGGAGTGGCGGTAAAAGGCTGGGAGTGTGGCGGCGTGTTTGGGGTGTGAATCCGCTGAGGCGTCAGGTTCGAGGCGTTTTTGATTTCCTTCCCAACTTGATTTCCGATGAAGTTGATCTGGCTCAATTCCTCGTTTGCTTCGCGGATCAATTTGTTGGGCAGGGTTCGCAGTTCGCGTGAAGTCTTCTGGAAAATTTTCCACCCATCGGAGGTGACGATACTGCGCATCCATTTGCCGATGGTCTTGCCCGCTTTTTGCATGTCTTTGGGGCCAAGCACGATCAATGCGATAATAAGGATAAAAACCAGTTCAGACATTCCAACGCCGAGGATTTCCATGAGTTACGATTCCAATTTTGCTTCGTGGTTGATTCTATTTTTTATGATCTGATGGATTTCATTTTCGTGGTCTGCGAGCGTGCCTAACACGCCGTTGATAAAACGCGGCGCGGAATCGGAGCCGTATGACTTTGCCAGTTCCACCGCTTCGTTGATGGCTACCTTTACGGGTGTTTCACGCGAGACTGCGAATTCCCAAAAGGCAATGCGTAAAATGTTGCGGTCGATGGCGGCGATCTGGTCCAGCGGCCATTCGGGCGCATATTTCGATATCAACTGGTCAAGGTCTTGCCGCAGGGGCAGAACGCCGAAGATTATTTTCCTTGCAAATTCGGCGAGGTCATCCGAAAGCAAAGTATCTTCCAGGCGTGTTTTCAATACGTCGCCTGGAAGGTGGCTGTCTGCAATATCGGTTTCGTACAATACTTGCAGGGCGATGGAGCGCGCCCTGGTTCGGGGTTTCATGGTCAAGCCTCACTATCCTCGTAATCGATATCTTCGATGTGGATGTTGACGTAGCCGACATCCATGCCGACCATTTCCTGGATGGCACGCGCCACATTCTGCTGAACGTTTCGGCTGACTTCGCGAATGTTGATATTTTCCTGGAGGATGAGATGAATATCTATGTAGACAGTATTCTCCTCCGTTTCGATGCGCACTCCGTCTCCTGCTCCGCGTTTGAAGAGGCGATTGACTCCGCCTGTAACGGGTGCAAGCCTGCTGACGCCGGGCACTCCCAGAGCAGAGAGGCGTGCGATGGAGGTTAGTACTTCGGGGGATACGGTGGTTTTGCCTTGGGTGGTTTCTGACATGGCGACTCCTTGTGATGACGAGAGAGGACTGGGGATTGGAGATTAGTTTTGGTCTCTAGTCTCTTTTTATCAGTCTCTGTTTTTATCGATAATTACATCATCGCCATGCCGCCATCCACGCCGAGAACTTGGCCGGTAATATAGGCGGCTTCGTCGGAGGCGAGAAATGCGGCGGCGTAGGCGATCTCTTCGGGTTTTCCTTTGCGCGCAAGCGGCACCATTTTGAGGGAGACTGCGAGGGTTTCGGGTGTCATGGCATCGAGGATGTCGGTATCAATAAAGCCTGGCGCAATGGCGTTGACGGTGATATTTCGAGAGGCAACTTCACGTGCAAGGGCTTTCGTGAAGGCGATCTGTCCGCCTTTGGATGCGGAGTAATTCGTCTGCCCGGGGTTGCCCATTTGCCCGGCGACAGACGCGATGTTGATAATGCGTCCAACGCGTTTGCGCATCATGTGCTTGACGGCGGCCTTCGAGCAGTTGAAGGAGCTTTTGAGGTTGGTGTTGATGACGGCGTCCCAGTCTGCTTCGGGCATCATCATAATGAGTTGGTCGCGGGTAATGCCAGCATTGTTGACGAGGATGCTCAGATCGCCAAAGGTTTCAATGGCGAACTTGACCAAAATTTCGGCTTGTTTGAAATCGGAAACATCCGCCTGGGATGCGGCGGCTTTCCCGCCTGCTTCCTGAATTTTCTTAACGACTTCCTCGGCAGATTCGGGTGATTTGTTGTAATTTACCACCACTGCCGCTCCGCGGGCGGCAAGTTCGAGAGCGATGGCGCGGCCAATTCCACGCGAGCCGCCGGTGATTAATGCAACTTTGTTTTCTAATGATAGGATGGACGACATGAAGGAACTCCTGTAATGAAATTATACCCGTTACGGTTGTAAATTGCGGTTTTATACTGGGTGCGGTCATGAATTGCGGTTTTCCTTTATAACGCAATGCCGCAAAGCCGCAAAGCCGCAAAGATTCAAAGGCTTTTCCTTTACGGCTTTCTCAAAGTCTGAAAATCTTTAACGCGAATAGCTCAAATGAAACGAATGGCGCGAATTTTTCTGTATTTTCGCGAAATTCACCCAGCTTGCGTAATTCGCGTTAAGCCTTTGCCATAAACTTGTAAAAGGGTCAAGCTACTTTGAGAAAGCCGTAGCTTTTCCTTCGCGCCCTTGCGTAATGAAAACCTAAAGTTTTGGTTTTATTCCGAAAGCCAGCCCTAAGCCCCCACCCAAGGCAATGACAGCCGCCGCTAAAAATGCATCCTGCCAGAAGCGGATGGGGAAGAGGCGGATGAGGGTGTCGGAATAATAGAAGAGCCAGGAGTCGCCTTCGAAGAACAGGCTGTGAAACCAGGAGAAAAATGTCCAGAAGATATCAGGGTTGAGCAGAATGCCCGCGCCCGCAATGAGGCCGAGTGTGACTGCCAAACCAATCATCCACCAGCCGCCGCGGTGGAGGCCTGCCAGATATTGCGGAAGCCAGTTTCCTTTCCATGCAAGAAGGGCGAGGATTAGGAGAATTGCAAGCGCGATATACCAAGTTATTAGCGACCCTTGCACGACTCTTTTGACATCTGCCATGTGGCTAAGCTCACGCTCTCCATAAAGCGGAGAACCGTCTGCAAATTTCAAGTCACCGAGATAGGAAATATCTGCGCTGTTGACGAGGTATTTAACCGCGTAGGGCGCCCATTGCAGGCGGTCTTCTTTGGTGAAGCCGTATTCATCCGCTGGAAAGTATGGCATGTTGTATTCAACGGTGAAGTAAATGGGCGTGAGTAAAATGCGTAATGCCAGCCCAATCAAGGCGAGAGGGGTGAGGAGGGAAACGAAGAAGGAAAGAATATTGGGGAAGTTGAGTTTCATGATTTAGGTTCGCTCGTCATTGCGAGGGCGATGATCTTTCGCCCGACACTTGCGCCGTACTGCGTTTGTTGCAGTGCAGGTGAGCAATCTCCGAGATTGCTTCGCCGCCAGAAACAAGAGCGCGGCTCGCAATGACGATAAGATTTGTCTACTGCAAAAATTCCAACCCACCCTGAAGGACGAAGCTGACGACCATGTCGTTGACGATCCATTCGATGGGGGCGAGATCATCGGTAAAGACGGTGGTGGTTTCGTAGCCGGGTTTCATGCTGGTAAACGTGGTTGCCATGGTGGTGATGAGCAGGGGATTCAATCGGGTGTCTTGCGAAAGCCTTGTCATGTTTGCGGCGAAGTTCTCCACTGTGGTTGGCTGTTTGGTGGCGAAGAGCATGGTGTTCAAGGTGCCAGGGATATCCATCACATGCACGGACGGGAAGGTTTGCGCCATCGTGGTGGCGAGGCCGTCAATCAGGCGGCGGTCGCCGGGGACGGAGCCAACGTTGAGGGTCAGCACCCCATCGTCGGTTAAGTGGGAGGCGCAAATTTCAAAGAATTCGAGAGTGGTCATGTGTGGGGGAATGTATGGGGGGCGGTATGCGTCAATGGCGATAATGTCATATTTATTTTGACTTCGATCAAGATTGAGCCTGCCGTCGCCGATGAAAACATTTAAGTTTGGGAGGTTCAATCCAAAATATTTTTCACCCACTTCCACAATTTTTTCATCGAGTTCAAAACCATCGATGAGAAGGTCTTCGCCGTAGATGGCGGTGGCTTGTCTTGCGGCTGTGCCAGCGGCGAGGCCAACAATCGCCATGCGTTGAATATCGTCGGGCGAGCGGTTCGCGTAAAAATATGGGCCAACCGAAAACTGCTCCCACGGGCCGTTGTAAAATAACGTGTCTGGATGATAAATGGAATGAATGCCCTGCCCGTCGTTCAAGCGCAAAAGTGTGAAGCCGTTGATCTCCTGCACTTGAATGTAGTTGTATGCAGACTCGGCTTCGTAGACCTGCCCGGTGTTATTTTTGAGCGCCTGCCCTGCGGAAAGAATTGCGATGAGCACAAGCGCGATGGGCATCCAAATTAGTTTGAGCATTTCATTTCTGCCTGCGAATTTTCCAAGACCTGCCAACGCAACAAATAACAAAAACAAACCAAAGACTAAAAATGTTTTCGTTGTGCCGATGGTCGGGATGGTGACGAGGGTCGGCAGGAACGTGCCGATGAATGAGCCGAGCGTTGATGTGGCATAAATTTGCCCGGAGATTTGACCCGCCTTGCTCGCATCGTCCACCGAGAGGCGAATTGCAAAAGGTGAGATCGCGCCCAGTAATGTGATGGGGATAATAAACAGAATTAACACAGCGATGAATGACCCCGCCATGATACCGACACTCAACGCCTCAAACGCGCTCGCCGCCGACCTGAGAACTGGTCCCGCGATATAGGGCACGAGCGCCACTGTGAAAGCCGCCCACGCGAGAATACGGTACATGGCCCCGGGGGTGGGGTTGGCATCTGCCCATTTGCCGCCGAGGAAATATCCCAGCGTGAGATAGATAAGAATCAACCCGATGATGCTCGCCCAAACCAGGTTGCTCGTCCCGAAGACATTGCCGATGAGTCGGCCTGCGGTGAGTTCGGCGGCAAGGGTGGTCATGCCTGAGATAAAGACGGTGAAGAGGAGATAGCGTTTCATTGTTTGTCCGTGGAGTAGGATGGAGGGATTATACCCGTACTATATGAATGTCAATTTCAATTATAAAAAACAGGGCTATCGCATCTAAATTGAAATTTTGTCAAATTTTTGTAACGCTTTGTCACATCCTTGTTTCGCTCCGAGATTTTCGACTCTACAGCCGAAGATTCCGGAGTAAATCGGATGTGGAACATAATCGAATAGGAGTTTTTGTGACAAGCGAGTCAAGCAAACTGGGATCAATCTCAAGAAAAACCGATTCGGATTATGCTTTTACCTAATATCTGGCTGTTTTGAACGCAAAATTAGATGCGATTGCCCTGATTATAAAAACAGGACGCACAAAAAGTTTGTAGATGAAATTTGCAACTTTGGCCTCAGGTAGCCACTCCAATCAAAAGCAGTGGGAATGCCTGTGAGTAACAACCTTTGCGTGATCCTAAAATAATAATAGACCTTCTGACTGATAACAGAAGGTCTATTGTTGTCTGCATTTAGCAGGTTGGATTTTTTAGCGCTTCAAGGTTTTAGGGTCTTGTTGCTCCACTCATGGAGTGGGCAGGAAATAATAAGCGACGAACAATTCGGGTCGCGAGAACTGGAAGGCATAGTTGCCGCTGTAGACGGTCAATAGGTCTGATACACCGTCAGTATCATCCAATTCGAAGCGGGAACGCAGGTCAATTACGCCGTTCCTGGGGAACTGGTTGATGGCGGTTTTAAAGAATACACAGCGATAGAAGCCGTCGACAAGGATGGTGGTCTCGAAGTTGCAGGCGCCCTGATCCGCTCGGTTTTGGAAATCGATCAATTCCAGGTTGGAACTGTTGCCAAAGTACGGCTTGTTGAGCTCTGTGATGAAATCACCATGAGTGGTGAGCGGGTTGGTACCTGTGACACTAACCTGCTTGACGCGATAGTTCACAGCAGCGATCACAGCCTCGGCCGGCAGTGGGTCGGGGCGAGTGTCGAAGCGGCTGAAGAAGCGATAGTCGCGGTTGTTAACATCATCACCGGCGCTCATTGTGATGTCACTGCTGTTCATGCTACCGCCCAGGTTGGCTGTACTGGTGGATTCAAGTACCCAACCGTCTGAGGCGGGAAGCGAGAAGTAATACTTGCGGATGTATTGGAAGCGCTGGCTGTTGTCGGTGCTGGTGGAGGCCTGATTGAATACACCAGGCCGGCCGACACTTTCTGCCGCATCACCGGGAATGGTGACAGTGGCTGTACATTCCTTGGTCATTTCGAGGAAGGTTACTGTATAGGTTGTCCCACTGCCGCTGATATTCACTGTCGGAGCGCAGTTTGTGTTGAAAGATTCATTTACATCGGAGGAATCAAAGCCCGACACTGCTTCGGAGAAAACGGCGGTAAAACTCAACAGGCGGGTGTTGGTTGGATCCACCTGACCCACGGATTGATTTATGGTGACTGTTACCGGGGTGGAATCTGTAACATCTGTCAAGACCGTGGGGCCGCCCACAGTAGGGAAGCCAGAGGCAGCGATATTGTAGTTGCCGTGTGCAATTTGAGAGCCACCTGGTGCAGTGACTGTGCCATCTATGGTGAAGGAGCCGTTCGTGCCAGCGGAGACGCCGGTGTAATTGCAGGTGACTGTGCCTGAACTCAGGACGCAATTTACCGCGTCTGAGACCGAGGTGAAGGTGACACCGGTGGGTTGGGTGGCTGTGATTGTCGGGTTAATTGAACTTCCCGACCCATTATGATATGTGTAAGTATAAGTAATGGTTGTTCCAGTTTCAATGGTGGCTGGGCCTGCGGCTTGGATGGCGGGACCGGCAATATTGCCATCAGTGATTTCATCTACGTACACATAACCGGGATGCCCACCCAATGAACAGCCTGCGGCGGTGATCTCGATGGTAATGTTGTCGCCGGCGTTGACGGGGTGAGCCACACTGGAAACTAGATCAACATACTGCCAGTTGATATATTTCCAACTATCTGAACCAGAAAAAGTTGGTCCATCCTGCCAGTTCTTACCTGGCTCGTTCACATAGGATGAGAAATCATAGATCACATCATTGCCATTGCTAGTATTTATGACCCGTACGCGGAAATAAGGTTTTTCCTCTGCTGTGTGCGGAGTGGCAACCGGATCAACCATGACCGCCGCGTAAGTAAAGCGTATGTGAGATAAACTGTCGCTGGGATCAAGCGCTGCGGAGACGGTCTGGGTAATGATATTTGCGTTTTTCGCAAAACCACCGCCGGAGTAGGAAGCATCGCTGTTGACCCTTGCTGAGTAATCTCCATACGCTGGGTAAAGGAGATTGCCGCTAGTATGGCCGTCGGAAAAGCTCAAGGGTCCTGAACCTGAAGTGCCGACAATCACGCTTAAGTCGGTTCCACCCACACCATGAGAGGCGCTGAATCCATTGTTAATGAATGTGCTTTTGATCCAGCCGGTGAAATCCCCAGTTTCAAAGTTGCCGTTGCTGATTGCCGCAAGCGCGGCTGTGATTACGAGCAATGCGCTACATAGCGCTAAAAGTGTTGAAAAACTCAACTTTTTCATACTTTCTCCAAAGAAAAAAAATAGATTGAATTTGAACGATTATATTGAAACTGAAAGTTCATAGACGTTTCTTGTAGATTTACCTCCGATAATAAAGTTCTTAAAAATTAGACAGTACTTAAGTTTCAATTTATCAGGTTTCTTCTCGTTTTTTACTTTCAGAATTGATAGATATGATTACATTTTTGTTTGTGGTCTTGCATGCATACGACAGGATTAACCCGAATAGTAATCGTTCGTAAAATAGAGGATGGTTTTAATCGTCGGAGATTTTCTTTCCCTGTGTTGCTATCATCGGGGGAGAAAAATTTTAACAAAGAAATAAGCAGATACCCCTCGAAGGATTAATTTCGAGGGGTATCTGCTTATTTCTTTCACATGAGTTCAGGCTTTTATTACCTCATGACTTGCATATCTCACTGAATAATTTAAGGAGTGGGCAGGAAATAATAAGCGACGAACAGTTCGGGCCGCGAGAACTGGAAGGCATAATTGCCGCTGTAGACGGTCAATAGGTCGGATACACCGTCCGTGTCATCCAATTCGAAGCGGGAGCGCAGATCAATCACGCCATTTTTTGGAAATAAGTTTAGAGATACTTTGAAGAATACACACCGATAGAAGCCATCAGGCAAGAGGATGGTGTCAAACTTGCAGGCGCCCTTGTCGGCTAGGTTTTGGAAGTCGATTAATTCTAAGCTGGAATTGGTGCCGTAATAGGGCTTGTTGAGTTCAGTAATGAGATCGCCGTGCGTAGTGAGGGGATTGGTGCCGGTAACATTAACTTGCTTAATGCGGTAGTTTACCACTGCGATTACGGCATCCGCGGGTACCGGGTCGGTGCGGGTATCGAAGCGGCTGAAGATGCGGTAGTCGCGGTTGTTGGCATCGTCGCCCACACTCATGGTGGTGTCGCTACTGTTTATACTGCCGCCAACGTTGGAGGTGGCGGTTGATTCTAGTACCCAGCCATCGGAATTGGGAAGCGAGAAATAAAACTTCCGAACGTACCGGAATCGCTGGCTGTTATCTGTGCTGGTGGAAGCCTGATTGAGCACACCTGGTCTGCCGGCGCTCTCCGCTGAATCAGCCGGAATAGTGACCGTTGCCCGACACTCCCTTTTCATATCAGTGAGCGATACGTAATATGTTATTCCGTCTCCGGAATCGGTGACCGTTATCGTGGGCGCGCACGGCACCGAGAGAACTACATTTATATCCGTGGAATCAAAACCGGTCACGGCTTCGGAGAAAACGGCGGTGAAGTGCAACTGGCGGATGTTGGTTGGGTCAACTTGACCTGTGGACTGATTGATGGTGACAGTCACTGGAAGGGACGGTACATCTGTAAACACTGTTGGGCCGCCCACTGTAGGGAAGCCGGTTGCAGCGATGTTGTAATCACCATGTGCAATGGTTGTCCCAGCAGCTGCCAAGGCAATGTCTCCAGAGATTGTGAAACTACCAGAGCCACCTGCAACCATGCCGGTATAGTTACAGGTAACCGGGGCCAGGCCGCTGCAATTTATTGGATCGCCTAGGGTTGTAAAGGTAACATTGGTGGGCGGGTTGATAACTATAGTTGGGTCAATTGAACTGCTTGAGCCGTTGTTATATGTATATGTGTAAGCAATCGTTGAGCCGGCAGTCGCGGTTGCTGGTCCGCTTGCTTGAATGGTTGGGCCGGCAATGTTGCCATCGGAGATTTCATCCACATAAACGTAGCCAGGATGACCCCCAAGAGAACAACCCGCAGCTGTAATTTCCAGCCTGATGCTGTCGCCAGCATTGACCGGATGAGCTACACTGGAAGCCAAGTCTACATAGGTCCAATCCAAATATTGCCAGAAATCGGCCCCGGCGAATGTTGGGCCATTTTGCCAATTTTTACCGGGTTCGCCAACGTAAGAGGAGAAATCATACAATACATCGTTTCCGTTGCTAGTGTTGATGGCGCGCACGCGAAAGTAAGGTTTTTGTTCGGAGGTGTGAGGTTGGTCAACAGGATTAACCATAACCGCGGAATAAACAAAGCGCACATGCGCCAGGCCATCCCCAGGGAGCAACACTGCCGAATACGTTTGAGAAATGATGTTTGCATTTTTCGCAAACCCGCCGCCCGTGTAAGAGGCGTCGCTATTGACGCGGGCTGAGAAATCTCCGTAGGCCGGGTACAGAAGGTTCCCGCTGGTGTGTGCGTCGGATAAACTCAATGGCCCTGCGCCGGAAGTACCGACAATTACGCTTAAATCTGAACCGCCTGCCCCAAGCGCCGAGCTAAACCCATTGTTGATCCCTGTGGTTTTAGTCCAGCCGGTGAAGTCACCGGTTTCAAAGTTGCCATTGCTGATTAATGCCAGCACGGATGTGACGACGAGTATTGCGCTGAAAAGTGCCAGAAGAGATGCCATACTGAATTTCTTCATTTTTACTACTCCAAAAGAATGAATAATTGAAATTAATAAACTTTGAAAGAGTGTTGAGGTTTTTCTATTATATGTTCACCTCCGAGGTTGAATAATAGTTCAGTTAGAACTTTCCCTTTAATCAACACCTTCGCCAATTATGGAGTAGCGGAAGGTTGAAAAACCGAGCGAATAGCGCCCAACCGGGCGATTTGTTGAAAAATATCAGCCAATAAAATGGCATCAGGTTTTTCCGGAAGCATTTTAATTGTCTCGAAGGCATATCGGCAGCCACGATAGTGCGATTTCAAATCCAGGATGCTATATGCAGGATGCTGTTTCCGAAATGGCTGTAATAGTGCATAGCTGAGGTTGACCATAAAAAATGAAAGGTTGGCAGCGTTGGTGACTGCGGTCTCTTTAATGTTCATGAAATCTTCCAGACCCCAATATTGCTTGGCATCGCGGAAATTGAATTCGATCTGGAATCGCAAACTGTAAAACTTGACGATCTTGTCATAGGCAGCCTCCAAGTCAGTGCTGAACAAAACAATATGCGCCTGAATTCCTGTCTTTAGATTGGTCTTCAGGATAACCACGACATTCAAGAGAAAAGCAAACTCTTTGTTGTAGAACTGACCCTGATAAATTTCGGTTCGCAAGCGATCTTCAGTCGAGGTCTCCTTCAAGTATTTTGAATTGAGTTGACGGACATTGATCTTCTCGCCATACTTTGCCGGACGACCCGCTTCACTGTATTCACCTTCAAAAACTGGGTAGAGCGCTACATCGGAACGCATTTTAGAAATCAGATCCAACTTGGTCTGTTTGACCATGAAGGCGCTTGGATAATTGCCGAAATGACCATCCAGCACCACGTATTTTAGGTTGATGCTCGTCCCAATCGTTTCCAAGAGGCTTTTCAACGCTTTTTGAATCCGCAACAACTCAGCATTGAGTACAATTTCTTCTTTTGACTCATCTGGCGAAAGGTCGTTTTCTCTAATAGTGGTGCAATGTTTTGTAAAAGTGCTAAAATCTCTGTCATGGGCTTCTCGGTGTAAGTTGGGTTTGGTAGACTTCAACTTTACTCGAAAAGCCCTACTTTCTTACTTCGCTTTTGGCGAAGGTATTGTTTAATAATACTTTAATACCAATTGAATGAATTCCTTATTGCATCAAAGTTGCAATTTTACAAATGTTTTTGCTTGTTTTCGCCTTTTGGCCACATCTGAAATATTGGCCTATGGCACATAATAGATAATCAATAACTGTGGACGATTTGCCGCGCTTGCATTGCCGCTGAAAAATCGTATGTAATCTGCGTTATTGTCGTTGTTGTCGACGGTTCCAAACCTCAGCCGAAACTGGGTTGTGCCCACGAGGTTGATTCTCGACCTTCCAATGTAATTCAGGGATGCGCTATACCAGGCGCCGGATGGCGTTGAGTTAAAGGAGGCAACCGATGATCGGCTTGGGGTTGCCTGGAAATCAACCAGTTCCAAACCCATGCCTGTACCTAAATAGGGCTTTCGAATATCCACGCGAAGGCCGGCATGTGTGGCAAATGGATCCGTGCCTGTCAATCCCTGCTTCTTGATCTTGAGCGTGGCTGAAGTGATGATGGCTGTCTCCGGCAAACTGGAGGTGTTGAAATGCAGGATGCCGCGGAATTGTTTGTTCGCGGCGTTGTCACCGACGGCGAAGATCGTTGCAGTTCTGTTCAATGAGCCTCCCTTGCTGCTGGTTTGGCTGGATTCGAGCACCCAGCCATCATTTATTCCATTGGATTTATAAGTGATTGTAACGGGCGGCGTGGTTTGATACCCGATGCCATATATTTTTCCAGTGGAATAATCGGCCAGGTACAATTCTTTTTGTTCATCCTCGCCAAAGGTGGAGACGTAATAAGGCGTGTCCATGGATTGAACAGGGTCCCATGCGGGTGTTGAATTTCTGTAAATGCTGAAAAACATACCCGTACAATAATCTGCATAAAAATAATGGCCGTACAGCGATGGGAACGTGGACCCGCGATACACGTAACCGCCCGTTACCGCGCATCCAACGGAATGATCGTATTCAGCCGCTGGCAGGGTTTTCCCGCTTTGGTCGCATCCACTGGACGGGTTGTAGCATAGACTGCCCTCCATTACCCGCCAGCCGTAATTTTCGCCTCCTGCGCTAGTGGCAGGTTGAAAATCTATTTCTTCACGGGCGCTCTGGCCTACATCGCCAAGATAAAGATCATGCGTCAGGCTGTCAAAGGAGAAGCGCCACGAATTACGAAGACCGTATGCCCAAATCTCTTTTCGGATGTTTGGATCCGGGTTGGAATAAAAGGGATTGGTGGTTGGGATGCCGTATGGGGAACCGCCGTCCACGTCGATTCGCAAGACCTTGCCCAGGAGCTTGTTTAGATTTTGCGCATTGTTGTTTGGGTCGCCGCCACTGCCGCCGTCTCCTGTCGTCCAATAAAGATATCCATCCTGACCGAATGCCAGCCCGCCGCCGTTGTGGTTGGAATATGTGGGATGAGCGATGGTGAGTAAAATTAAGCCGCTGGTTGGGTTGGCAATGTTCGGGTTTGAGGAAACTGTGAACTGTTCCAGAATAAGATTGGAACCGACATTGTCTCCATTCCTTGGGGTGGTGTAAGCTACGTAAAATTTTCCATTTGTGGAATAGGATGGATGAAAAGCGAGGGCCAGCAATCCCTGTTCGCCGCTGGTAGATTTAACGATGGCTTGAATATCGAGAAAAGGCGCTGGCAGAGGGATGTCGTTTTTGATGATTTGTATCCGTCCGGCGCGTTCAATGATAAACAGACGCCCGGAGCCATCGCCTGCATTTGTGATAAATACCGGGTTGATAAATCCGCTGGCGATTTCCTGGAAGACGATCTTTGACAGATCTAAAGTTTCATTCATTATTTTTTGAGCAGTTCCAGTTTGTTGTGCGGCTTGTGCGGGGTTTGTAGTAAATAAAATGGAAACTAACGCGATTACCGAAATAACCTTGATATATCGAGTCATAAAAAATCCTCTGGATTTTGTTGGCGACGAAGGGGGGATGAGTTTATTATAGCTCTAAATGGAATTAAAAAAGGCATGGATTTGACAGCAACTGCCAAATCCATGCCGTGCCAACAGGCGGGCGATAGCTAAAGATTAATTTCAATTACCTGCTCACCTTACTCGTGTGCAAGCAAAGGTTGTCAGGGGAGGTAGATTGTTCGCTGGGCTGTGAAAACCCCTCACCCTGCCCTCTACCCTTACGAGCACACGTCCCTCAGGGAGAGGGGGGAGTCGACACGGCGAAAAGTCTTCATACTTGGGGTGAGGGAAAAGGGAAATGCTGACAACCTTTGCATGCACACCCTTACTCAGTTCAATCCCGAAGGGATGGCAGAATGATAGAAAATTACGTGAACGAATTCCAAATCCCGAAGGGATGATATAGATTTTACGAGCAATGACACCCCTGCGGGGTTGAAACGGTGGGTTACTTCTTCCCCCGTTCCTTTGCCGCCCTGGTCAACCCCACGAACAGCGGATGCGGCTTCATCGGGCGGGATAAAAACTCAGGGTGGAATTGACTCGCGACCATGTAGGGATGGTCTGCCAGTTCGACGATCTCCACCAGACGCCCATCAGGGGAGAGGCCGGAGAAGACCATGCCATGTTTTTCGAATTCGGCGCGGTAGGCGTTGTTGAACTCAAAGCGGTGACGATGCCTCTCGTCCACTTTGGGAACTGCATAGGCGGCAGAAGCCTTCGTCCCTTTTTGGAGCAGGCACGGGTACAGTCCGAGGCGCATGGTTCCGCCCAGATCAGTGATGGAGCGCTGGTCGAGCATCAAGTCAATGACGGGGTGTTCGGCACTGCGGTCAAATTCGGAGGAGTTGGCGTCTTCCAAATCCAGAACATGGCGGGCAAAGTCAATGCACATCACTTGCATTCCCAAACATAAACCGAGATAAGGAACTTTATTTTCGCGGGCATAACGGGCCGCAAGTATTTTGCCTTCGATGCCGCGCGAACCAAAACCGCCAGGCACGAGGATCGCATCCGCTGTTTTGACGACATCCCAGCTTTTATCTTTTTCAAGGTCTACAGAATGCACCCAGTTGATTTCAACTTCGACGCCGTTTGCAAGCCCCGCGTGTTTGAGCGCCTCGCGGACGGACATGTATGCATCCTGCAATTCAACATATTTTCCGACGAGCGCAACTTTTATGGATGGTTTCGGCTTGCGGACTTCATCCACCAATTTTTTCCACGGACGCATGTTCGGCTTGCGGGTGGATTTCAACCCGAGCTTGTCGAGCATCAATTCGCCCACGCCAAGTTTTTCCAACAGCAATGGCACTTCGTACAACACGTCTGCGGTTTTCATGGGAATGACGGAATCTTTTTCGACATCGCAGAAGAGCGCGATCTTTTCGCACAGGCTTTTATCCACATCCTGGTCGGCGCGGGCGATGATGATGTTCGGTGAAATACCGATGGAGCGCAGGGCGGCCACCGAATGCTGTGTGGGTTTGGTCTTGATCTCGCCCGTCGCGCCGATGGTGGGAAGCCAGGTGACATGCACGAAGAGACAGTTCTCGCGCCCCACCTCATTGCGGAGCTGGCGAAGGGCCTCCAGAAATGGCTGTGATTCAATATCGCCAACCGTGCCGCCGACTTCGAGGATGACAATGTCTGCGCCTGTTTCTTTGCCGACCAAACCAATTCTGCGTTTGATCTCGTTGGTGATATGCGGAATAACTTGAATCGTCCCGCCGAGATAATCACCACGCCGTTCATTTGCGATGATCTCGGCATAGACTTGCCCCGTGGTGAAGTTGCTGACTCGGCTCAGGCGGTTGTCGATGAATCTTTCGTAGTGGCCAAGATCCAGGTCGGTTTCTGCGCCGTCATCCAGCACGTACACTTCACCATGCTGGTACGGCGACATCGTGCCAGGGTCTACATTGATGTACGGGTCAAGTTTCTGCACGGCAACTTTGAAACCGCGCTCCTTGAGCAGGAGTCCCATTGCCGCGGCGGTCACACCCTTGCCTACGGATGAAACAACGCCGCCAGTGAAAAATAAATATTTTGTGGTCATGTAGTCTCCTCTTCGTCATTGCGAAGAGCGCGGCTCGCAATGACGGTGTAAATTGACAAAGAGAATGGGGAGGGCTTTAAGCCCTCCCCATTTGGGGTTGCGTACTTTTTTGAAGTGAATGTCGTATCTTGCTCATCCGACCAGTTTCACTAAATCTTCAGCGGCCCGACGCATTTCCAGCAGATACATGCCGAGTTTTGCATCCTGACGCGCCATTGCGGTTAGCACGGCTTCTTCGCCGATGGCGGTCAGCACGATGGCGCCTTTATCGCCTTTGATGAAAACCTGCTCCAGGCCGCCGCGTCCTAATTCGCCAGAAATGCGCTCGCCGAGGCTGAGCATAGCCGCAGACATGGCTGAAACACGGTCTTCTTCCACGCCCTGTTGCAAGGCGGAAGCCATGATGAGGCCGTCAACAGAAACAACGGCGGAGGCTTCGATATCGGGTGCGGCCGCCTGTAAATTGCGGAGGCGATCCACCATTTGGTCTGCGCGGGATTTTGCCATAACTCAGTCTCCTAGGGAAGCGGGTTTCCCCGCCATAAATGTGATTGAACGGCTAGAGTTTACCAGAAAATGAAACATTCGAGAATTGCCTTCGTGATTCAAAGAGAACCCTCTCCTTGTGGGAGAGAGCAGGGTGAGGTATTTTATTTGACCCGTCTTTTCCTTCATGTTAGACTCAACGGTTGCCATGTTAAATTTATTTTTCGTCTTCCTATTTTTTTTGATTCAAGACTCGCCTGTCAGCATTTCCTCCCCTCAAACAGGGGACGAATTGCGCGGACAGGTGCAGATCGCCGGCAACATGACCGCGCCGAACTTTTCTTCGGCTGAACTTGCTTTCCAATATTCCGCCTCTTCCTCCGCCGATAACTGGTTCACCATCCAGACATTCCCCCAGCCTGTGTCCGCTCCCGCCCTCGCTGTCTGGGACACTACCACTATCAGCGATGGCGGCTACACCCTGCGCCTGCGAGTCTTCCTGCAAGATGGCTCGTTTCAAGATGCCATCGTTTCCGATTTGAAAATCCGCAATGATGTTCCCGTCCCAACAGAAGTGATTCCAACCGAAACGCCGCTTCCCCAATTCAACGCCGCAACTTCACTCCCTGCATTAACCAAACCGCCCGCCACAGCCGCCATCAACTATCCATCGCCTGCGCCTTTGCCCGCCAACCCTGCATCCGTCACAACCTCATCCATCTATTCCACTTTTTCCCGCGCCGCATTAATCGTCCTCGTTTTATTCATCTTCTTCTCACTCATCCTCCGCCTCCGCAAAAACACCTGAAACTTGAAACATGATACTTGGAACTTGACACCCATGACCGAACCCTACCTCCTCATCGGCCTCGGCAACCCTGGCCGCGAATACAAAGACACCCGCCACAACATTGGCTTCATGCTCGTTGACCACATCGCCGTCCGCTTGAATGCGCGGGGGATGAAACTGCAATCCAAAGCCATTGTCATTTCTGCGCTTTACGAAGAGCGGAAGATTATCCTTGCCAAGCCGCAGACCTACATGAATTTATCAGGTCAATCGGTGCAGGGACTGTTGCACTACTACAAGATTCCCTTTGAAAACCTGCTTGTGGCACACGATGACCTTGACCTGCCCTTCGGCACGATCCGCATCCGTCCCACTGGCGGCCCAGGCGGACAGCGCGGCATGGCTTCCACCATCGAACAGCTTGGCACGAAAGACTTCCCCCGCCTGCGCCTCGGCATTGGCCGCCCCCCCGGCCGCATGGACGCGAAGGATTATGTCTTGCAGGATTTCTCCAAAGACGACATCAAACTCCTCCCCGAAATTCTAGACCGCGGAGTGGATGCCGCTCTCACCTTCGTCACTCACGGCCTGAACAAAGCCATGAATCAATTCAATGGAACAGGCGAATCGTAATTCTCCAATCGTAAATCGTAAATCGAATGCATCTTCTTTCTTCCATCCAAAGCCTGGCAGAGTACAAAAAACTGCTGACCGAACTCGCCGCTGGCAAACCAGCCTCAGGGCTGGGCCTGCCGCGTTCTGCGCGCTTGCCTGTTCTGGCATCCCTGCACGCGGATTTGAACCAGCCCGTTCTGCTCATCACAGACCGAGCCGACCATGCTTTGGCAATGTTCGATGAACTGGGTTTTTGGACAAAATCTCCGCGCTATTTGTTTGCGGAGCCGAATCCGCTTTTCTATGAAGAAGCCGCATGGGGAATCACAACCCGCCGCGAACGTTTGTCAGTCCTCACTGCACTCTCTAATTACCATTTACCATTTACCAAAAAACCCGAATCCCCGCCGATCATTGTTGCATCAGCCCGTGCGTTGATGACGCGCACCCTGCCGCGGCGCGACTTTCTCAAAGCGTGTAAAAAACTGTCAGTAAACCAGAACAGCCAACCCGATGGCCTGATGCGTGAATGGGCGAGGATCGGCTACCAGCGTGTGAACACGGTCCTCGAGCCAGGTCAATTCTCTCATCGCGGAGGTCTCCTTGATATCTGGCCTTCCATCGAATCAAATCCCGTGCGCCTGGATTTCTTTGGCGACGAAATCGAAACCATCCGCAGTTTTGACCCAGCCACCCAGCGCACGCTTGAGAAGCTGGAGAATGTTCTCGTTACGCCTGCACGCGAATTTTTGGCCGAGACGATGGATGATGCAATTCGACTTTCTGAATTTCACATTCCACTGCTTCACCCACAGCCCGCGTCTCTGCTGGATTATCTCCCGCAAAAAACGATGATGATCGTGGACGATCTGAGCCTTGTGGAAATGATGGCAAATGAGATCGAAGAGCAGGCGGTTAAGTTCAGGCGCGAGAGCATCGAAGAGCAAACGCTTTCTGCGAATTTTCCCGTGCCGTATCTTCCCTGGTCGGAATTAAATGATTCGCTTGGAGAATTTACGAATCTGGAATTGGCCGATTCGAACAGGCCTGAGATCGGAGAATTGGAGAATTCCCTTTCAACGTGTTTTGCTCACGATGAAAGATTTGGCGGCAGGCTCAAGCCATTCATTGATTATCTTGCTTCCATCATGGAGAGCGGCGAGCAGGTCTTCATCGTCTCTCGCCAGTCGCCGCGCCTGCACGAAATGTGGAACGAACATTATCCCGATTCCGATTTCAAGAATTTGGAATTTATCGAAGCCTCCCTATCCGAAGGCTTTGTCCTAACCAAACAATCTCTAATCTCTAATCCCCAATCCCCAATCTCCAGTCTTCATGTACCAAGAACTCACCTCATCACCGATTCCGAAATCTTCGGCTGGGAACGCCCCCAACCCCGCGCGCGCCAGCGGCAGGTTGCAGATACGCCCGAATCGTTGTATGCGGATTTGCAGGTTGGCGACTATATCGTCCACGTGGATCACGGCATTGGACGCTTCGCGGGTCTGATTCAGCGACAGTTGGACGGCCACGAAAGAGAGTATCTAGCTGTTGAATACGACCGCAGTGACACTCTCTACGTCCCCGTCCATCAAGCGGACAGACTCACGCGCTACGTTGGCGCGGATGGCGGCAAGCCTTCCCTCGATAATCTTGGCGGGCAGGCCTGGGCAGAGACGAAGTCCCGCGTCAAAGAAGCCGTGCAAAAAGTGGCGGAAGACTTGCTCGATCTGTATGCGCATCGTCAGGTTGTGCAGGGATATGCCTTCTCCGAAGACACCCAATGGCAAAAGGAATTGGAAGACAGCTTCCCCTACGTGGAAACGGACGACCAACAGCGCGCCATCACCGACATCAAACGGGACATGGAACGTGCCCGCCCAATGGATCGCTTGCTCTGCGGCGATGTGGGTTATGGAAAAACAGAAGTTGCCTTGCGCGCCGCCTTCAAGGCTGTGATGAGCGGCAGGCAGGCGGCTGTACTTGTGCCAACTACTGTTTTGGCTCAGCAACACTTTGAGACATTCTCGCAGCGTCTTGCCGCCTTCCCCGTCAAAGTGGAAATGCTTTCACGCTTTCGCACCCCTCGCGAGCAGACCGAAATTCTGTTTAAACTTGCCAGCGGTGAAGTGGACATTGTCATCGGCACGCATCGCTTGATCTCAGCCGATGTGATTTTCAAAGACCTCGGCCTGGTGGTCATTGACGAAGAACAGCGTTTCGGCGTTACGCACAAGGAGCATCTCAAAAAACTCCGCACCGAAGTGGATGTGTTGACCCTGACCGCCACGCCGATTCCGCGCACGCTGTACATGGCGTTGACGGGCGTGCGCGATATTTCCAATTTGAATACCCCGCCCGAAGAACGCCTGCCGATCATCACTCACGTTGGGCCGTATTCTCCGCGTTTGGTGCGACAGTCTATTTTGCGCGAACTCGAACGCGGCGGACAGATTTTCTTCGTCCATAATCGCGTCAACACCATCGATGCGATGAAGGCGCATCTCAACAAACTCGTCCCCGAAGCGCGGGTGGATATTGGCCACGGGCAGATGCACGAGACTCAATTGGCAAGCGTGATGCACCGCTTCAATCTAGGCGAGATTGATATTTTGCTTTGTACCACCATCATCGAATCAGGATTGGACATCCCCAACGCGAACACGCTCATCGTGGACCGCGCCGATACTTTCGGCCTCGCCCAACTCTATCAACTGCGCGGACGTGTCGGGCGCGGAGCGATGCGCGCGTACGCGTATTTCTTCCGCCACAACAAAATGTCTCCCACGCAGGACGGTCAACAGCGGCTCGAAGTCATTGCCGAGAATACCCAGCTTGGCGCGGGCTATTCGATTGCCATGCGCGATCTTGAAATCCGCGGCGCGGGTGAATTGCTCGGGACGCGTCAGCATGGCTTTATTCAATCCGTTGGCTTTCATCTGTACACGAGAATGCTCGCAGATTCGGTTCGCCGCATTCGTGTGCTGATGAAAGACAATCTCGACCTTGATTCTTCTTCATCCTTCATCCTTCAAAGTTCATCCTTCAATTTGCCTCTTTCCATGCCCGTCAACGTGGATTTGCCCCTCGCGGTTGGCATCCCTGCCGATTACATTTCAGACCAGGATCTGCGCCTGCGTCTCTACCGCCGCATTGCCGATCTGCGCGACGAAACCGAGTTGGACGCGCTCGGCTCCGAGTTCCGCGACCGTTTTGGTCTCATGCCAGAGATGACTCAAAATCTGTTGTATCAAATGCGGGTGAAACTGCGCGCCGAAAAAGCGGGGCTGATTTCGGTGGGGATGGAATCGTCAGGGCAGATTCTGCTCAAGTACGCGCAACCAGCCGAAAGCGCGGAAGCGAAGCGTCTGCCTGATCTTCCGAATGGCATTCGGGGAGGCAAGTCCGCTTATTGGATCACCCTCTCGAAAGATGAAGTCTGGACGGTGAAATTGTTGGATGTGCTGGCGCAAATTGCGGAGGGTAAACAGGTAGACAGGTAAACAGGTTCATCGTGTTTACTTGTCTACGTCCGCACTGTTTTCGTTCACTGATAATTACTGCATTTCAAATCATCTTTCAAGTTGATGATCGTCTCGTCCCGATCTTGCGATTCAGGCGCATCTGCGGCGAGCCTGTCCAATGCACTGCACAGACTCGGCTCCAGCCCCGCTGTAATTTTTTTCGAGAACTTCGTCAGTGACTTGGCCTGCTCCCAATCTCCCGTGTGACCGAACCCTTCGATGAAGGGGATATATTCAAAGCCGTTATCAGCCCGCTCGCCGACGGATTGCGATTCGTTCCAAAGCCGCACTACCTCATCCCATTTACCATACTGGCGGGCGAGGTCTGCTTTCTCGAAATAATAGCACCAGCCTTGCCTGTTTTGCTTTCCGTAAATATCTTTGGGCAGGGATGGCTCGCTTTCAGTTGGTTTTATTAGGCTGATATCCGAGCCTGCCGCAAGTTGGCGCACATCGTCGCTGACGAGACGCAGGTTTACATCCTGCGGCTGTAAAATCCACAGACAGCGATTCAATTCGGGGTTGAAATCGAGCAGGAGCATTTGCCTGCTGTTGCCTGAAAATGCCATGCTCAGTTTTTCATATTCGAGCGGTGCGCCTTGCAAGAGGCTGTCCACATTGGGGTTGGTGTAATAGAAAGGGAAATACCAATAGGGCGGCGTGTTCCCGAAATCTTCGGCTTGATACGTTGTGTTGATGGAAAATGAAACGGCATATTCACCCATCACGCCCAACACTTCTTCATCGGTCAGGAAGGCTGTGCCAGCTTCAACGGAAGGCGCACGCCAGATCAATTGCTGGGCGAAGCGTTCCTGCTTTTCCCACGAGTACTGGAATTCCTTTGTGTTATCCAAATGGAAGTTGATTGCCAGCGCCAGCGCAAAGGCAAGAAAAAGATTTTTTTTATTTTGGTCGCTGATGAAAAAATCAACCAGCAGGAAGGTGAGCAGTGACGCGCCGAACATGGCGGGAATTCCGAAGCGCGACGCAGAAAGCAGGTTTTTGCTTTCCACAATCGAACGCCCGATGAACCAGATCGGCAGGCCGCCTGTCATCAATGCGGCGATGGCGAGAAGAAGGGCATCCTTCCCCCAGTTGGTTTCATTGGTCTCGCTGGAGTGGGGGAGCAGTCTTTTGAAATAAAAATAGGCCAGCGCAAACCCAAACGCGCAAACCCCAAATTTGAACGGCGCGAATGGCGATGAAATATTCAACGCGGAGGCGTCCACTGCTTTTCCCCAGCCAATCGTCAGCACAGAAATGGCATCGGTGAGGAAGGCGTTAAAGAGAAAGCCGATGGCTTTGAATGGTTCTGTGAACAACTGCATCAGAATGATTGGATCGTTGCGAGTCACGCCCTCTGGGTTCTGATACAGAACCACCCGCCAATAAAAGAAGAAGCCAAGTACAACGAGATAAGGAACCCAGTTGAGAAAAACATGCCCTGCTTTTTTTGTAAATCTCATTTCACTGCGCGAGATCAAAATCCACAAGATGAAGATGCGGACCAATTCCAGCCCTGCAAAATATTCGCTCGTGAAAAGATGCGCCGCTTCCAGCCCAAGCGCAGAAACAACATACGGCCACTTTTTAACGGAGGATTCCCGCAAGGCAAGAACCATCAAAATCAACGAACTGTTGAAAGCAAGAAACCCAAACCAATGATGTGTAGACCCCACCGCAAACGGTTGAAGCATGAAAAATGGAAAGATCGCGAACAAAAGCGAAACGGCAATCGCCTCCTTTTTTCGTTCGTTCCACATCGCCTGCAGAAACATCCAAAACGTCACCACTGTCCCAAACCGCAAAAGCAAAGCCGAAATATGCCATGCCATCGGCCTGAACCCCAATACGTTAAAGCCAAGCATATACAGCCATGCCGCGTTCGGCCTGCTGTCATAAACCAGCATTTCGCGCAGGCTTTCAACCCCCTTTAGCTTTGCGTAAAAAACATACGGCCAGTCATCCATGTAAAATCCCAGTTGCGGGATGAGCAACCCAAAACCAAAAATGCACGCGGCCAAAAAAGCGAGCGGCGCGCTTTTTTCTGAAAAAAATATTCGCTGGAAAAATGACCTGACTTTGTTCATATCGCCCGTGATTATACCCTCGACGTAAACCCCCGCTTCGCGCTTAATCTGCGGCCTGATTCTGCTTTCTGATTTTTTTTCCACGCTGAAAGACAACATTACGGCTTTCTCAAAGTAGCTTGGCCATTTTACAAGTTTATGGCAAAGGCTTAACGCGAATTACGCAAACTGGGTGAATTTCGCGAAAGTACAGAAAAATTCGCGCCATTCGTTTCATTCGCGCCATTCGCGTTAAAGATTTTCAGACTTTGAGAAAGCCGTAAAGACAATATAAATTGCAGTACAACGCTTTGGGATTTGCGGTAAAATAGAACACACGTTCCCCCAATTGACCCAATAGAAAAAACCATGGATTTCAAACTTCAAGCACCCTTCATCCCTATGGGCGACCAGCCCGAAGCCATCCGCGGACTTGTGGATGGCATAAACAAAGGACTCAAGCACCAGGTTTTGCTCGGTGCGACGGGCACTGGCAAGACATTTACCATCGCGTCTGTCATTCAGGAATTGCAAAAGCCTGCGCTCATCATGGCACACAACAAAACCCTTGCGGCGCAGTTGTATGCAGAGTTCAAAGAATTCTTCCCTGAGAACGCGGTTTCATATTTCGTCTCTTACTATGATTATTACCAGCCCGAAGCCTACGTGCCGAGGCATGATCTTTTCATCGAGAAGGAAACGCAAATCAACGAAGAGATCGAACGTCTGCGGCTGGCGGCGACGACGGCATTAATATCCCGCCGCGATGTGATTATCGTCGCTTCGGTCTCCTGCATTTATGGTTTGGGTTCACCTGAAGAATTCGGCAAAGGGACAGTCACCATGAAAGTGGGTGAGATCTACCGCCGCAATGCCCTGCTGAGACAGTTGATCGAAAGCCAGTACCAGCGCAACGACATGGAACTGCGCCCGGGCACTTTCCGTATTCGCGGCGATACGCTGGAGATCGTGCCTGCGTACGAATCGAAATTAGGCTATCGAGTTACCTTCTTCGGCGATGAAGTGGAACGCATCATGCAGTTCAGCCCGCTGACGGGGGAGATATTCGAGGAGCCGAACGAAGTTTCCATTTACCCTGCCAAGCAATTCCTGACCGATGCAGACAGGTTGAAGGATTCGATCAAGAACATCGAAACAGAACTGGAAGAGCGGCTGGCCTTCTACAAGAGCAACGGTAAATTTTTGGAAGCACAGCGTATCGAACAGCGCACGCGCTACGACCTCGAGATGTTGAAGGAAGTAGGCTATTGCTCTGGCATCGAAAATTACTCCCGTCAATTGGATGGACGCCCGCCCGGCTCGCATCCGTGGACGATGATCGACTTTTTGCCGAGCGATTATCTGATGATCATCGACGAGAGTCACATGACCGTGCCGCAGATCCGCGGGATGTATAACGGCGACCGCGCGCGCAAAGAGACGCTGGTTGAATACGGCTTCCGCCTGCCCTCTGCAATGGATAATCGTCCGCTGAAGTTCGAGGAGTTCGAGCAGGTGATGGGTTCGACGATTTACACGTCTGCGACTCCGTCTGTGTATGAGTTGGAACATGCCGAGCAGGTTGTCGAGCAGATCATTCGTCCGACGGGGCTGGTGGACCCTGAGGTGATCGTGCGTCCTACTAAAGGCCAGGTGGACGATCTGGTCGGAGAGATCAGCCAACGGGTAGGAAGAGGCGAGCGGGTTTTAGTCACGACCCTGACGAAGCGTATGTCCGAAGACCTGACGAAGTATATGAAAGAGCTGGGAATTAAAGTCCAATATTTGCATTCGGAAGTGGAGACGCTGGAGCGCGTCAGCATCCTGCGTGATTTGCGTTTGGGGACTTTCGATGTGCTGGTGGGAATTAACTTATTGCGCGAAGGGTTGGATTTGCCCGAGGTTTCGCTGGTGGCGATTTTGGATGCGGACAAGGAGGGTTTCCTGCGTTCGGGTACGGCGTTGATCCAGACGATTGGGCGCGCGGCGCGTAATGTGAATGGGCGCGTCATCATGTACGCCGACCGCATGACGGATTCGATGAAACGAGCGATTGATGAAACCACGCGCCGCCGCGCCAAACAGGTGAAGTTCAATGAAGAGAATGGAATTACGCCGATCAGCATTCACAAGGAGATTCACGATCTCACGGAGGGTATGACGGCGAAGGCCGTGAGTGAGATGCGCGGCGAATACAAAGTGAAAGGCATGGATGCGCTAGGCGTGCCGCGTACCGAGTTGCGCAAGATCGTTGCCGAGGTGGAGGTACACATGAAGGAGGCGGCGAAGAATCTTGAGTTTGAGAGAGCCGCCGCCCTGCGTGACGAGTTATATGAATTAAAGACCCTGCTGGCGGAGGATGAAAGTTTGAAGCCCTGGGAGCGGATCAAGTTGATGACCGGGGATGAGTGATCCTGAATAAAAACTCTCAAGAGTCTGCTCTTGAGAGTTTTTATTCAGTAGACGTTATCGGAAATAAAATTAGGATGCTGATTCACGCAGAAAAACACAGATAAATTCTTTTGGCGCTACAGTTTTTAACGGGAAAACTATCGCCAACTAAAAAAATCTGCCGCGAATTCCGCGAATTTTCGCAAATTGGTTTGTTGTTTGAAATTCAATCCCGCCAGAAACGGGAGAGCCATTCTTTTAAATCAGCGAAAATCAGCGTTTATCTGCGTCCCATTAAAGCTTGTGGGTTATTTCCGATAACGTCTAATCTAATTTTTCTGTGGTTGGCTTTGGTTTGTGATGAATGCAGGGATAAAGTTCGCCGTCCACGATAAGGATGTGATTGACGATCCAATCCGTGATCTCTTCGTGGATTTTCAAGGCCAGCTCATTGGAGCCGCCTGAACTGGTGAATTCATCGTGGAATTTATCGAACTTCTCGATGAAGACGGCATGAGCCTTTTTGTTTTTTCCTGCCGCGGGACAGCGGTAGGTTTCCATGCAGTCTTCTTCCTTCCCAAAATGCCAGCCTGAATAAAACCTGAGAATGCCCAGAATTCTGGCGATATTTTTGTTGCCGTAGCCTTCGTTGATTGCGTCTCCAAGTTTGTTGAGAGTGTCAACGAGGTATTTGTGCTGGTTGTCCAGAGTTTCATCGCCAGTGCTGAGGGCGTTTTCCCATTCCAGGCGTTTTGGTGTGTACATATGAGTCTCCTGAATATTGGCAAAATTATATTTTATTCAGCGGTTGGGTAACCTTGCAACAATTTTGCAGTTTTTTCCCGGGCGGCCTTATTGTACTCTTTTCGCTTTCTTTATAGAACCTTTACATTGCGGTTGTATCCTTTGGGTGTACTCAGGAATAACCCTGAACATTCACTCAAAAGGAGTATGAAATGAAAAAGACAATTTTGATCGTAGCTTTGGTTTTGGCGGCGCTGGCCGTGGTTGGCGTGGGAGCGGCTTTTGCACAGGATGAAAATCCGCCCACTCCCTATCCCTATGGGCATGGATCCATGATGCAGGGCGGCACGACAGGCCCCATGCACACCTTCATGACCGTCGAGTTCGCGAAGAAGCTTGGCCTGAACGTGAACGACATCAACACCCGCCTCGCATCTGGCGAGACCATGTACAGCATCGCCCTCTCGGCAGGCGTCACCGCTGACGAATTCCCCGCCCTCATGACCGAAATCCGTGCTGTAGCTTTGGCCGAGGCTGTCAAAGCCAACGTCATCACCCAGGAGCAGGCAGATTGGATGCTCTCCCACAACGTGGGAAATGGCAATTGCACTGGCGCTGGCACAGGCCCGCAGGGCAACTACGGCGGCGGAATGATGGGCAATGGTCAAGGCCGCGGAATGATGAACGGCGGCGGCACATGGCAGCAGAGGAACCCGTAATTCGTGAGCGTAATTCGTAATGAAAAAGGATTGGCAGTCAAGCGACTGCCAATCCTTTTTGTTTTATGGTGTGCGCGTGGATTTATTTTTCGCTTCTGGCTTAACTGTAGCCTGATTGCCCTCCCCTGAGATGATGTTCCCGCCTGTGACATCCCCGCCGATGTAGATGTTTGTGATATTCCCTTTCTAATATTTACCCGCAAACTTCTCGTGAACCCAGAGGAACTCCTGGCGTTTGTTCATCACGCGGCCCCCTCTCGGTCTCCCCCAAATACGACGATTCAAACTCCGAATCATTAGACATTATCGGTAATTAGAAAAAACGCCCCGAAGGTTGTTGTCAGGAGTTCAAGTTCCTCAAGAAAAACCTTCGGGACGGTGCCTGTGCGTTATTTCCGATAACATCTATTTTGTAAGCGCTCCAATGTCGTATTTGGGGGAGATGTTCGCAAGGACAGAGGGGGTGGGAATGGATGGAAATTTACTTTAAATATTTCTTCTCGATATATTCCACGCCATCAAAGTCTTTGAAGTGTTCATCCTGCGTCCAGAGAGTGGCGTTATTCAAATGCGCAGTTGCAAGAATAATACTATCTGCCATGGCGAGTTTGGTTTCGCGAGAGATTTGAGCCGCTTCAATGGCAATCTTGCGATCCAATTCCACTTCGCGCCCGTGTGCCATGAGACCTGCTGCAAGCAGGGCTGAGTCTTCGTCACGCTCAATCAGCATACGCTTGAAGACTTCGTAAATGCATATCGTCGGAATTATCAACTGCGCTACGTTTTGAATAGGCGGCACGAAGAAACCTGCATTTTGTCCCTCTATAAAATATTCGATCCAGCCCGATGAATCCACGACATTCATTAGCGCTCCTCGTCAACTTCTTCGCGGATATTTTCGGTGTTCATTCCCTTGAACATTCCGCGCGCTTCCTTGATCGAGGGGACGATCACCAGCCGAATGGAATTTTTGTAGGGAATAAAAACGACTTTCTGCCCAGGTTTCAAGTTAAATTGCTCGCGGACTTCGCGTGGGATGACAATTTGATATTTTGTGGAAATGGTTGTTAATGCTTCCATTTTACTTTCTCCTTATCGAAAAGAAATCGTAAAGCGATTATATCATTGCACAAATGTCATTGCGAGGAGCGGAACGACGAAGCAATCCCATTGCACAAGGAGACTGCTTCTGCTAAGAATGCCTCGCAGTGACATGTTAATACTTTGACAATGTCAGATTAAGACTGAAACCAAAGTACAAAACCACAAAAGCACGACACTGGCGCCGCACTGCGTTTGTTGCAGTGCAGGTGAGTGTCACGAAGGAAACCTTCGTTTTTAGCCTTTTGCTCTCCTTTGTGCCCCTTTGTGGATTTTGTGGTAAAGGTTTTGAAATATGACATTGTCAAAATACTTACCCGCAAACTTCTCGTGTACCCAGAGGAACTCCTGGCGTTTGTTCATCACGCGGACGAGACCGCCGAATCCGAAGGATGGGTCTTTGGCTTTGAGCAGGGCATGGAGTTCGCGCAGAGTGTAAATTCCATTTTATCGTTTCACGTACATTTCCATCAACAGGCGGTGGACGAAGATATACCCGCCACCGATGCGGCGCAGGAAGATCAGGTCAACGCAGTGGTCGAGGAAGGGGACGAAGTCTCCACGGGAGGAGGTTGTTTCGGGCGAGGATGAAGCGGAGGGTGTAGTGTTAGACGAGAGGGCCACCTCCGAACTTCATCCCGCCAATAATGGGGATAAAGACCAACAAGAGTAGTAAAACAAAATCAATAGACACGTAGCGCAATTGATATAGTGCGGGTACACTTTGAGCGTGACCCCACATCCAAAACATCTCGAAAACCACAAGTTGGGCAACATTTGGGTTCAACTTGTTTTATTTTTTATGCTGGCGGCCTGCGTGCTCATTTCTCAACCGCCACAGGAGAAGATCACACCTATGAAAGAGATTCGATATCTTGCCCTCGGCGATTCCTATACCATTGGCGAAAGCGTCCATCAAAACGAACGTTGGCCTAATCAACTGGCAGAGTTGATAAATCTCTCCCCTCAATTTGAGGGAAGTGGGAGAGGGATCAAAGTCACCGTCATCGCGCGCACTGGCTGGACGACGAGCGAACTCTGGGAGGGTATCCAGGAAGCAAACCCGCAGGGGACCTATGATATGGTTTCTTTGCTGATCGGTGTCAACAACCAGTACCGTGGATATGATATCCACGAATACCGCGAGGGATTTCGATTTTTGCTGGGAAAAGCCATCGAATATGCGGACGGGAATGCCAGTCATGTTCTTGTACTTTCCATCCCAGATTGGGGCGTTACGCCGTTTGCGTCCGGCAGAGACCGTGAACAGATCGCAAAGGATATCGATGCCTTCAACGCCGTCAACCTGGAAGAATCTCAAAATGCAGGCGTCCATTATGTGGATGTAACCCCCGTCTCACGCGAGGCAGTGAACGACCCTGCTTTGGTCGCCGCGGATGGATTGCATCCTTCAGGTAAAATGTACGCCGAATGGGCAAAACTTGCCCTGCCCATTGCAATGAAGATACTGGAGTAAAATCAACGCAACCCAAATTTAACGGAGAATCAACATGCCTAGGATCACAGCCATCAATCACGTTGCCGTCGTAGTGGACGACATGGACAAATCCCTCGCGTTTTGGCGGGACGCGCTTGGAATTCAACTCCACGAATTGCGTGATGTTCCCGCTGAAAAATCCCAGGTGGCTTTTTTGCCGATTGCCGGCGCCGAGGTTGAACTGGTCATGCCGACTACAGAAGATTCAGGCATTGCCAAATACCTTGCCAAACGCGGCCCCGGTATGCATCACCTCTGCCTTGAAGTGGATGACATTGTTGGAATGATGTCCCAGATGAAAAGCAAAAATATCCGCCTTATCAATGAAGAACCGCGCACTGCCGAAGATGGAAAAAAATATGCCTTTATTCATCCAGAGTCAACGGGCGGGGTGTTGGTCGAACTTTACCAGCTTGCTTAAAATAGAATTTACTGCCGCGCAATTCTCTCGTGAAAACCCTAAAGGTCTTTTCTGTTAATTGGTGTTTTTGCGAAGGGAGGGGAGCCTTTAGGGTTTCCATGTAGGATAGAGAAACGTAGAACACAGCAATGCCAGAAAATATTGACGATATCCTGAAGAATGAATGCGGCCTTGTAAAAGGCCGCCCCATTGTTGCCGGCGTTTCCGGAGGGCCAGACAGCCTGTGCCTGATGGAAACCTTGCGGCAGGCGGGTTATCCCGTGATCGTGGCTTATTTCGATCACCAGCTTCGGCCTGAATCCGGGATAGATGCGCGCATGGTGGAGAAGACCGCCAACCGCCTGATGCTCTCATGCTTTGTGGATGGCGCCGATGTGCGCGCCCATGCCGAAGAAAAAAAATTATCCGTCGAAGAGGCGGCTCGCAATTTGCGTTACCGTTTTATGTTCGATCTTGCCCGCCGCTACAATGCCCAGGCGGTTGCCGTCGGACATACTGCCGACGACCAGGTGGAAACCGTGCTGATGCACTTTTTGCGCGGAAGCGGCATCACAGGCTTGAAAGGCATGTCCTATCGCTCCATCATCCCCGTCTTTGACGCGGAGCTTCCCATCGTGCGCCCGCTCCTTGATATGTGGCGCGAGGAAACGGTGGTGTATTGCGCGGTCAACGGGTTGCGCCCGCATTACGATTCAAGCAACGACTCGCTGAATTTTCAACGCAACCGCATTCGCCACCTTTTGATCCCCAACCTCGAAACCTACAACCCAAAATTCCGCGAAGCCATTTTACGCATGTCACAGTCATTGAAAGGCGATTACACCTTTGTGATGGAAACGCTGGAAAATGCCTGGATGCAAACCGTGGTGACCGCCGATAAGGAGTCCATCACCTTTGACTTTTCCCTCCTCTCCGTCTGCTCGCTCGGACTCCAACGCAACCTGATCAAACACGCCATGCAGATTCTTCGCCCCGGCGTGGATGTGACCTTCTCCGTGCTTGAACGCGCAACAAACCTCATCCGCCAGGGCGCGCCTTCCCTGCGTGTGGACCTGAAAGCCGGCCTGCGCATGTTCCGTGAGGCCAATCACATCTACATCGGCACATTGGATGCGGAACTGCCATTCGATCTATGGCCTCAATTGATGGACGAGAATCCCATCATCATCACTCCGCCGGGGCAGGCCGCGCTGGCCGGCGGGTGGAAGATTGGCTGTGAACGCTGGCATCTGCCTGCTCTCGCGAGGGAACAGGCCGAACGAAACGACGACCAGTTTCAGGTCTGGTTGGATGCGGAGCATTTACCCGATTCGCTGGAACTGCGGCCGCGTCGTCAGGGCGATCATTTTGCGCCGCTGGGTATGGATGGTCACTCCCAAAAACTTTCCGATTTCTTCGTGAACGAGAAGGTTCCACAGCGCGCGCGCGAGCGCTGGCCTTTGTTGTGTGCGGGGGATGAGATCATTTGGGTGCCGGGTTACCGCCCTGCGCATCCCTACCGTTTGACGGATGCAACCAGGAAGATCATTTATTTATCAACACTGCGCCCGCCTGAGAAAAGTACAGAATAGAAAATCCCCGTCATTGACGGGGATTTTCTATTCTGTACCGCAAGATTTATCTTGCGAGGGAAACCACATCGCTTATTTGATTTCGCCATTTAACTGCCTGAGTTTTATGAACAACTCTCTCCATTGGATTTTGGAAACGCCGAGTTTCTGGCGGATTTTATCCGCTTCTTCGCCGGATTGATAATCGCGCAGGGCGCATGTCCAGCGGCACATGTCAAAGGAGAGGTGTTTGGTGAGGCCGGCTTCTTCGCCGACGTCTTCGAGCAGGTATTCCAGCCTGCGCGGCGACCAGGCGAAGACCTGGTCTGCGGGCTGGTATTGGATGAGATATTCCTTGTAGGCTTCGATCCAATCTTCGGCCAGGTCTATTTTGCGTTCTTTGTAGCGGTTGGCCGGGCTGGCGTAGCGGACAAAAAGGTGCGGGCCGTTCTTTGCATCCAGGTCGATGTGGTTGAGGTGGATGCCGAGGCACTCGCTTTTTTTGATGGCAGTGGTAAGCAATAGATAGACGAGGGTGTAGGGGCGGGCGTCGGGTTTCTTTTCGCGGCGGTGGCGGTCTGCGGCGAGCAGGACAGCTTCGTACTCGCTCTCTGTCAGCACTTGCGGAATCGGGCTGATGGCGGAGCGTTGCAGGACTTTTTCCGCGGGGTCCATTGCGAGTGTGCCGTGCTGGTGCAGCCAGCGGAAGAAGGATTTGACGGATGTGATGCGCCGCGAGAGGGTTTTGGGACTGCAAGGGATGCCGCGCTCTTTTTCCATCCAGGTGAAGAAGCGGTTGAGGTGGTCTGTGGTGATCGCGCCGATGGACTGGTCTGGGGGGGTGAATTGGTTGAGCAGGCGCACGTCCGAAAGAAATGCTTTAACGGTGTTGGGCGAACGTCCCTGATCGTACATGAACATTTCCCAGCCGCTGATGGCGGCGGGGAGGAGGGTCTTTGAATTGATGTGTGCGGAGTCAGATATTTTTGCCATGGTTTATCCTTGCTGGTAGCGCATAGTCTTTTCGTATAGTTTAGCGAATTTGGGGGCGGTTGTCAACTGGGGATTTTGGTATGTTAGCCCAAAGTAGAAATGTCACTTTTCGCCAAAGTTAAAATGTCCCCTTCGGAGGACGCGAAATGGAGACGTTGAATATGAGCACAAAAGAAATCAGTCGGTTGGAAGTGATGCAAAAATTAGCCGAGAAACGCCT
>JACRLB010000037.1 GCA_016235445.1 Chloroflexota bacterium
ATTGAAACCATTTACCAAACTGGACGAAAAGTCGCCGATGACTTTAAACAAACCATGCGCATTGTCTTTGACGACTTCTTACCTGCTTGGAACTATCGCGCCATTCCTAATTCGATAGTTATTTAATTCAAATTACTAAGGAGATTTGTTATGTCGTTGCTTCGCCGTATTGAAAAAGGACAGGGGGGGGGCAGCCAGGAAGGTGGAACCCCGCCACCTGCGCCGCAGCAGCAATCGGGTGGCGGGGGCGGGCAAACAGGCGGCGGTGGAGGAGATTCGTCCCGGCTTTCTTCATTGCAAGCCAGGCGTGTCAGCGCGCCAATTACATCTCCCCAGGCAGGTTCTTATTTTGATTTAAAAACAAGAGTTCAAAATAAACTGCTTGCTGAAATCGACCCTTCGATGGATGTTTCGCGAACAGATGAAGTTCGCCGTACTATACAAGGCTTATTTGAACAAATCCTTGTGGAAGAAAACATCGTTCTTTCGCGGCCGGAGCGGGCGCGCTTGTTCGAGCAAATTTCTGCCGAAATCCTTGGGCTTGGCCCATTGCAAGCTCTTTTGGAAGATGACACAATTACAGAAATAATGGTGAACGGACCGAAGAATATTTATATTGAACGCAAAGGTAAACTTCATCGTGTGCCCGTAACTTTTGAAAGCAACGAACACTTGATGCGTATCATTGATCGCATCGTTGCGCCTTTGGGCCGTCGTATTGACGAGTCCAGCCCGTATGTCGATGCTCGTTTGCAGGATGGGTCTCGTGTGAATGCTGTCATTCCACCCATCTCTCTGGTTGGGCCGGTTTTGACAATTCGTAAATTTTCAAAGAACCCAATCACTGTCGAACAGATGATTCAATTTGGTTCTGTTACCAATGAATCAATTCAATTCTTGAAAGCTTGCGTTGAATCTCGGTTGAATATCGTTATTTCTGGCGGTACGGGCTCGGGTAAAACCACCCTTTTGAATGTCCTGTCAAGTTTCATTCCTTCTGACGAACGTATTTTGACCATTGAAAATGCGGCCGAGTTACAATTGCGCCAGGAACATGTGGTCACGCTTGAATCCCGCCCTCCCAATATTGAAGGGCGCGGTGAAATCACCATCCGTGACCTGGTCATCAACGCCCTCCGTATGCGCCCAGAAAGGATTATCGTTGGGGAGTGCCGCGGCGGTGAAACCCTGGATATGTTACAGGCCATGAATACAGGCCATGACGGCTCAATGACGACAGCCCATGCCAACTCGCCGCGTGATGCAATATCACGTATCGAAACCATGTGTTTGATGGCCGGTATGGATTTGCCCATTCGTGCCATTCGCGAGCAAATCGCTGGCGCTGTGGATGTTATTTGCCAACAGGAACGTATGCGTGACGGTACGCGTAAGGTGACCACGATTGCTGAAGTAAGCGGCATGGAAGGCGATGTGATTACCATGACCGATATTTTTATTTTTGAACAAACGGGCATGGAAAATGGCAGAATTGTTGGGCGACTCAGGCCGACTGGATTGCGCCCAAAATTTATGGATAAAATCGAAGCCGCTGGCATCCACCTGCCCCCATCCATTTTTGGAATTGGCGAACGGCGCAGATATTAGTTTGCTAATGTAGAGCGTATTTATTTAAGGAATAAAATGACCTGGATCATTATCATTGGCGGCACAATCCTGATCGTTATTTTGATCATTGGCGTTATCGTTTCTTCAAACAGCGAACGGGCGCTGGTTGAAGAACGCCTCAGCCAGTATCTGGGCGATGACAAGCAGGATATCGACCGTGAAGCCCAGCGGACGGTGTTAACAGACTGGGTTTCCAGGCGAGTCGAAAAAACCTCTTTTGGGGATCGTGTGGCCCGTGAACTTGCGCGGGCGGATTTGAAATTTAAAGTAGCAGAATATTTTGTATTGATCGCCCTTTCTATTTTGGTGGCAGGGTTGCTGGCCTGGCTTCTTGGAAGCCGCCATCCTGTTTCGGCCTTGTTGGGCGCGGTTGGAGGCGCTTTTGCCCCCCGCTTTTATGTGAAATACCAGCAAAAGCAAAGACTTCGCAAATTTAATGAACAGCTTTCGGACATGCTTAACCTGATGGTGAATGGCCTGCGCGCCGGGTATTCGACCATGCAGGCCATGGAAGCGATCAGCAAGGAACTGCCGGCGCCGATCTGTGATGAATTCCGCCGCGTCGTCCAGGAAATGCAAATTGGAATTCCAATGGAAACTGCTCTTGAAAATCTTTTGCGGCGCATTCCAAGCGAAGACCTTGACTTTGTGGTGACCGCCATTAATGTTCAGCGCGAAGTTGGCGGTAATCTCTCGGAAATTCTGGATAATATCTCATTTACGATACGCGAGCGCGTTCGCATTAAAGGCGAGGTGCGGGTTCTTACTTCCCAGGTGCGAACCTCTGGCTCGGTCCTTTCCCTGATCCCATTTTTCCTTACTCTTATTTTATGGTTCCTTAATCCAGACTATCTATTGTCTGTGACGGAGGGCGGAGTGTACTGTACGGCGGGGATCATTTGCACTGTTCTTGGGTTGATCGGCTCGAGCTATTTTATTATGATGAAGATTGCGGATATCGAGGTGTAGCATGACAGGCACAATCATAAGTATCATTGTGGGGGGAGCCATCCTGGGTGGCGCGGTCCTTCTGATTCTCGTTGGAATGCGTTATGCAAGACAGGGACAGGAGGATGACGTAGATTTGGTTATGTCCCGCCTTGCTGAGGCCACTCAACGGGGCGAGACCGTCTCGCTCGAAGATATAGAGTTGCAGCAACCATTTATGCAGCGTGTCGCCATACCGGTGATAAAAAGAATTGGGGAATTTTCGACACGCTTTACACCGCAGAAACTCCTTGAAGAGACCACGCTGAAACTGGAATTGGCTGGGAATCCCGGACGAATTGATGCCTCGACGTTTCTAGCAACCCGTTTTGTTGGTGCCGCGGTATTTGGCGGACTCTTGCTTTTGATTTCAAACCTGCCGACGGTCATTTGGCCTTTTGCCAGAGTTGTTCTGGTTGTAGGCATCTTCACTGCCCTTGGCTTTTTCTTTCCGCAATTATGGCTGCAAAGCCGAATTAATGGCCGACAAAACGAAGTACGCAAGGCCATGCCAGATGCGCTCGATCTATTGACAATATGTGTGGAGGCAGGCCTTGGCTTTGATGCTGCCATGTCTAAAGTTAGTGAAAAGTGGGAAAATGAGCTCTCGATCATGTTTGGACGCGCCATACGTGAAGTTCAATTAGGGAAGACACAGCGCGAGGCGTTGCGTGATATGGCAGACCGCATTGGTCTCCCTGAGTTGACGAGTTTTGTTGCGGCTGTGATCCAAAGCCAGATCCTTGGCGTAAGTCTGGCGAAGGTATTACGAATTCAATCTGACCAGATGCGTGTGAAACGACGTCAGTTTGCCGAAGAGTTGGCGCATAAAGCTCCTGTGAAGATGATCATCCCAATGGCGCTATTGACCTTCCCATCCATTATGATCATCCTGATGGCTCCCGCCGCTTTCCAAATTGCGGGCGCATTCGGGCCATTTTTGGGCAATTAGATCGAGAGATCGCATAAATCTTTGTTTTAGGGGCTGTATTATGAATTGGAAATATGCCAGTTATCGTTCGTTTTGGAACATGCTCGATTTGCTTTTTCCCCCCGTTTGCGGCGGGTGTGATAAGCCCGGCCACCGCTGGTGCGTGGATTGTCAAAATCGCGTAGATGTTTTGAACGGAATTTTATGTGAAGTTTGCGGCCTGCCGCAGGATAAGCCGGGGATGTGTGGGTCTTGTCTTGCTGAGAGGCCGCATTTTCGTGAATTAAGGGCCTGGGCGGTTTTTTCTGACCCTGTACAATCTGCACTGCATAGATTGAAGTATCGCCGCGATGTTTCGATGGGCGATATGCTCGCCTCAGAGATGGCGCCTTTTGTGCAAGGTTTGAATTGGCAAATCGATATCGTTATACCGATTCCGCTGGGGAGACAAAGATTCAGGGAACGGGGATATAATCAGGTTGGAATGATCGCAAAGCCGCTGGCATTGGCGCTGGGTATGCGATACGCACCGAAAGGTTTGGTGCGGCGTAAAGAGACGCGTTCACAAGTGGGGCTGACAAAAGCTGAGCGCAAAACAAACGTACAAAATGCTTTTCAAGCTGGGATGGGGATGCATGGAAAATCAATTCTTATCATGGATGATGTTTCGACAACAGGATCAACTTTATCCGCTGGCGCGGTGGCGTTGTATTCCGCGGGCGCCAGGGATGTTTATGCGTTGACAGTCGCACGCGCGCTGCCTCAGCATGGACTGATGCACGCGTAGCGTTTTGTGTTTGTGACTCGACACCCCAATTTAAGGAGTATTGTATGTCCAACAAAGTGGAAGTTCAGACACGCAACATTCGTTTGACCGAGAAGATCGAGGAGTATGTCAATAAAAAGGCGGGTAATCTCGATCATTACCTGCCCGCCATCGATGAGGCGCGTGTGGAGTTGTCTCATCATAAGGCGGCGCGCGATGCGAGGGATCGCAACGTGGCGCAGATTACCGTGTTTGGGAAGGGTTTTACCCTGCGCACGGAGGAACGCGCAGATGAGGCGCTTGCCGCTTTCGATCAGGCCATGGATAATTTACAGCGCCAGATCGAACGACATAAAGGGAAGCATTATCGCGGGCGCGGTGACGGGCGTTCTGCCGCGGAAGTGGCGGATGAAATTATAGATGAAGATACGGGTGAGCTTGCCCCATTGTTTGCGAAACGAAAGAAATTTATGCTGTATCCGATGAGCGAGGATGAGGCGATCGTGCAAATGCGAAACCTGGGTCATGATAACTTCTTCGTGTTTTACAATGCGGAGACGAGCAAGATCAATGTGCTCTATCGCCGCCGCAATGGAAGTTATGGGTTGATCGAACCTGAGCTTGGTTAGTTGAAATAAAAAAGCAGGCTGGGAATTTTCTCAGCCCGCTTTTTTTAATTGTGTGATTCTTGATTCGAGAGCCAGGAAACATAGCGCAAGCGCAACCCATGCGATGACCTGGTTTGGGTTAAGGCTGTTGAAGATCAACGTGCTGGTATCCCCGCGGAAGGCTTCGATGAAGAGGTGGGACGCGGCTGTGAATGCGGCAAAGGTGAGGAAGTGAATGCCCGGGCGGGGACTCTGTTTTTGGAACCAGAGCAGGCCGAAGATTAAGAGTGAGGCGAGCGTCTCGTAGATTTGAGTCGGGTGGCGGGCGGCGTTCCATAAATCGATTCCCCAGGGCAGGCTGGTTTCCTTCCCGAAGGCTGTGCCAGCGGCGAGATGACTTAACCCGATGCCGATGGCGAGGATGGCAAAGAATGGAGTCAGCGCGTCGAGGGTGGGCCAGAGGGACAGGCTGAGGCGCTGGCCGTAAACCAGCGCGATGATGAGTGCGACGGCGGTTGCGCCGATGGGGTCGAAGATATCGGGGTTGATGGAGATGATGCCCGCTGGACTCTTGATGAAGGTGGTGATGTTTTGCAGGACGAAGGAAAGCCTGCCGCCGATCACGAATGCGATCAGGCCGTAAAAGATGAGGTTGTTTAAATCATCCTTGCTGAGGCCGTATTGTTTGGCGCGTTTTTCGGCGAGGGTCAGGCCGAGCCATGCGGCAATGACGAGCAGGATCATGTGGCGGGGAGGGGCGAAGAGGTTGCGAAATAATGTGAGCATGTTATTTTAGGGCTTCCTCGATGCGGGTGCGGAGCAGGGCTTCGGACATGGGGCCGCCGATGACAACTTCGGTGATGACGCCCAGGCGGTTGATGAAGTAGGAGGATGGCAATGAGCGGATTTGGTATGCTGTGCCGACATTTCCGATTTCATCGAGCAGGATGGGGAATGTAAGCCCGTGTTCTTCGACAAACGGGGTGACTGTGAAGGGATCGTCCTGGTAGGTCATATTTACGCCGAGAACGATGAAGCCCTGGTCTTTATACTCGTCGTACATTTTTTGAATGGCGGGCATTTCTGCGCGGCAGGGCGGGCACCATGTTGCCCAGAGGTTGACAAGCACGGCGTTGCCTTTGAGTTCAGAAAGTGTGTATTCTTCACCTGTGGGGGTTTTGAGGGTGAAGTCTGGTGCGGTGAAACCTGCCTGTGGGGCGGAGGTCGTTCCAACTGTGGATGTGCCTGCGCTGATGGATATCCATGCTGCGCCTGCCATCAGGATGAGGATGTAGAGGGTTATTCGTTGTGATTGGCTCATGGTGTTTTGTGTCAATTGCCTTGAATTGGATGTAAAATAGAAATGTATCCTTTTTTCAGTAGTTGCTGTCTTGTCAAATCTTACTATCAGTAGTTCACGAAAAGGCTTGAACATGGTTTACTTGGCTCTTACCAAGGAGACCAAACCGCCATGTCCAAGCGCACCGTTAAAAATAACCGAATTCTGAAATCTCAACAAGTGCTGAATGCCTTGATCGCAATCGTG
>JACRLB010000042.1 GCA_016235445.1 Chloroflexota bacterium
CAATTCTTCCAGACTCGGCGGCAGCAGTTTCATCTGCTCCATGCTATATGGCTTGAAGGTGATTTGTCCATTCTTCATCCCCCTATTGTATTAAATTCTTTTTAAATTGAATAGGGGCCGTCCCTTTTTAGACAGCCCCTTACATACGGCTATAATTTGGGGATGAATACCGTCTTCACCTTTGTGCCTTCGCGAAGCCATGAATATCCCGATCACCCCGAACGGCCGGGCAGGCTGGAAATCCTCGAGCCGCAGTTGGGTTCATTTGGTGCGGAACGCATCGAACCAGTCCGCGCAGAAGTGGGGGAGGTGGCGCGGGTACATGAACCGGGATTAATTCGGGCGATTGAAGAAGTCTGCAAGCAGGGAGCGGGGGTGATTGATTACGCGCCCACCTTTGTAACGCAAACATCATTTGAGGATGCCATGCTCGCCGCCGGCGGAGTCATCACCTGTGCGCGGGCGGTGATACGCGGAGATGCAAAGAACGCCTTTGCCATCGTCCGTCCGCCGGGGCATCACGCAGAGCCGCGCCGTGCGATGGGATTCTGTATTTTCAATAACATCGCCATCGCCGCGCAGGATGCTCTGTCAAACGGGATGGAGCGCGTGATGGTGGTTGATTACGACGCGCATCATGGCAATGGCACGCAAGCCGCGTTCATGGACGATGAGCGGGCTGGCTTTATTTCCACCCATCAATGGGGAATTTACCCCGGCACAGGCTGGATCGATGATGCGCCGCAGGCAAGGAAGCGCATTGTGAATGTCCCGCTGTATGCCCGCGCAGGGGATGAGACCTTTGCGCGCATCGGCGCTGAAATCTTCAAGCCGATGGTCGAGGCGTTCCGTCCGCAGATGCTGTTGATTTCAGCGGGCTTCGACGCGCATTGGAATGATCCGATCACTTCGCTGGGGGTATCCACGCAGGGATTTTTCAACATCTCGAATCAGTTGGTTGGGATCGCGGAGGAATATTGCGGCGGAAAAATTGTCTTTGTGCTCGAAGGCGGCTATGACCCGCGCAACGTCGCTCACGGGGCGGGGGCTGTCTTCGGCGCATTGACCAGCCGTCGGTTTGAGAATGAGGCGGATGATCTGTCTCCGTACGATGAGCCGGATCACGAGTCGCGCATTGCAGAGATTCGCAAATGGCAGGGGTTCGCATCGTAGGACAAATTGGGGTGTGTTTAAAAATCGGCATTCGCGTACACTTTAATCCATTCGATCAAGGAGAGAGACATGAAAAGACTTTTTGTATTTTTATCGGTATTCGGCTTGGTATCGCTGGCCTGCCAGGCGTTGGCGCCAACGCCAACCCCTGCCATCCCCCCAACACAGGAACCCATCGAAGCGACACTGCCCAGCATTGCCACCAAGTTGGAGGAATTGGGCGGCGCGCCCTGTGAAGAGACACCCGACCTTACCTGCGTGAGTATTCAAGTTCCATTAAATCATTTCGATGCGGCGAACAGCGAAACGATAAACGTGGTCTTTGGGGTGCGGCCTGCTTCCGGTACACGCTATGGCATGTATGTGCAGGCTTTCCCCGGCGGCCCCGGCGGCGAAGGCCTGAGCAGCGCCTACCTGGATTATTTCAGCGACAGTGTGTTGGAGCATTTCGACATTGTCTTTTTCGACCAGCGCGGCATCGGCCTTTCCAATCCGCTGGAGTGTCCGATTGCTTTTGAAAAGGACTTCATTCGTTATCTTACCGACGTGGATAATGTTGGGGAAGAAGGCTACGACACTCCCGAAGAACAGCAGGATGCCATCGATGAAGCGCGGACTTACATCGAGGAGTGCGTTGCCGAGATCGGCATCGAACCTGCCAAGCTGGCGTTCTTCGGCACCGACCAGGTTGCGGAGGATATTGAGTCGTTCCGCGAGATCATCGGCGACGAAAAAATCTGGTTGTACGGCGTAAGCTATGGAACCGCTGTTTCCCAGACCTATGCGTACGCGCACGCAGACCGTCTGGCGGGGTTGATCCTCGATGGCACGATCAACATGACTCAGACTGGTGAAGAGAGCGCCCTTTCACAGGAAAAGGCTTTCGATAAAGTTTTGCTCGCCGTGCTGAACGCCTGCAATGAAGATGAAGCCTGTTCCAAAGATATGGGCGGCGAGGATGCCGTTGCCGTCTATGACAAACTGGCGGCGAAGGCCGCCGATACGCCGATTGCATACGAGTTCCCATTGCCGGGCGGCGAAAAGGTGAAAGGCACATTTACCTTCAACCAGTTGGAATACACCACCGCCTATCAAATGTACACACTCACCAGCCGCATGATCTTTTTGAAAGCGCTGGCCGCCGCCAACAAAGGCGACCTCATTCCGATGATGCGTTTGATGTACATCAACACTGTCATCGACCCCGAAACCTTTGATTATCTCGGCGACCCGACATTTTCCGATACGATGTTCCTCGGCGTGCTATGCACAGACGATACCTTCTTCAGCGGGACTCAGGAAGAGCGCATCGCTCAGACCATCGAAGCTGGTCAGGCTTCGAATGGCACGGTGCCACGCGTTGACGGAAGCGTCTACACCGGCCTGCCCTGCGCTTTCTGGCCTGCCTCACCCAAAGAGACCGTGCGGCGCGAACCGCTTGTCTTGGAAGGTGTGCCCACCTTTGTGTTGAACGCCACCCTCGACCCCGCCACCCCGTTCGAAGAAGGCGAGGCCGTCTACAAAAACCTGGCGGATGGATATCACATTTACGTGGAAGGCGGCATCCACTCCATTTACGGCTGGGGATATGATTGCCCGGACAACACCATCACCGATTTTCTGGTGGAAGGAAAACTCCCCGCCCAGCGAGAAACCCTCTGCACAGATTGGGAAGCGGAGCCGTATTCCTTTTATTCCCCCAATCTACCGGCTAAAATCAACGACTTTGCCGACCCATTGGAAATGATGACCCTGTTGGACGACAACTTCTATTACCTGCCTGAGGTCTATTATGGAGATTGGGAGGAAGATGAAACCGTCGGCTGTACGTTTGGCGGCACGTATACATTTGGTCCCACCGATGATGGCGCCGCATACACCTATGACCAGTGCTCCATGATGCCGGGTCTCGCGGTGACGGGAACAGGCACATATAACTCAGGTCTCGGCATCTTCACCTCCAGCCTCGAGGTTAGCGGAGAACAAAAGGGCGCGCTCATCTACAACTATAATTACCAGACCAGCACCGCCACCCTCACCGGCCAACTCGATGGAGAAACCGTCAACCTGACGCGCTAAATTAACCGCAACAAATCAAATCGTTGTACACTAAAGCAAGACGTACACAGTTCAAAATCTTTTAGCCGCGAATTTTCGCGAATTTCTTAATAACTGATGCTACGCAGTCTATAATCCCGAAGGGATGGCAGGATTATAGAAAATAGCGCGAAATCACCAAATCCCGAAGGGATGACATTGATTTTACGAGCGATGACATCCCTTCGGGGTCATAAGGACTTTTGCATAACATCAGTTAATAATTCGTGCGAATTCGCGGCAGTTCTTATAGTCTTGCGTAAGTTATATAAAGAAGAGAAATCACAGGAGTAAAAGATGGCAAGAAAAGAAAGCAAAGGTTTCGTACAGCTTGAATGGGTCTGCCCAAACTGCGATGGGCGCAACCCAGGCTCGATCAAAACCTGCCAGAACTGTGGCGCGCCCCAGCCGGAGAATATCAAGTTTCAGCGCGCCGCAAATGAAAAGGTTGTGACCGATGAAAAACTCGTGCAAGCCGCCAAGGCAGGCGCGGATATCCACTGCGGATTCTGCGGCACACGCAACCCCGCCACTGCAAGCGCCTGCTCACAATGCGGCGGCGATTTGAAGGAAGGCAAAGCCCGTGAAGCGGGACAAATTCTGCAAGCGCCTCCGACTCTGCTGAAAGCTGTCACCTGCGCGAATTGCAACGCTGAAAACCCGGGCAGTGCAAACACCTGCGTCCAATGCGGCGCGCCGTTGCCAAAGACTACAAAACCACAACCCGCTCCGATGCAGGGGCAGTCGGTTGCGGCACAAAAGGCCCAGCCAGCCAAAAAAACGAACTGGTTCGTTGTAGGCGGAATCGCCACGTTCTTCATGCTTTGTTGTGTGGCGGCCATCTTAATGTTTGTCATTCCCTCCAAATCAGTGCAAGGGACAGTGACCGACGTAAGCTGGCAGACCTCCGTCCCTGTGCAGGAGGTGCAGGCAGTCAATTATTCCAACCAGGCCGGAAGCGCTCCCTCGGACGCCTACAATGTCTCCTGCCAGACGGAAAGCCAGGAAGTCTGCGAAGAAAAGACAATTGACAAAGGCAACGGCTTCGCAGAAGTGGTGGAGGAATGCCACACCGAGACCCAGGAATATTGCAGTTACACCGTGGACGAATGGACGACCATCCAAACCTATCCACTCGAAGGCAATGATCTCAACCCCGTGTACGAAGACCCCAGCATCACCAGCGACCAACGCCTGGGCACATCCACGCAAACTCTCACCGTTACCTTCAGCACACCCGATGGAGAGGAAACCTACACCCCGTCCACGCTCAGCGAATTTCAGCAATTTCAGATCGGCAGTGTGTGGACGCTCAAACTCAATGCGCTCGGCGGGGTGCTGAGCGTGGAGTGATACTGGTGACTACTCGTTGAACATCTCTCCCACCGAACGCCCCTCATGGGCGCGTTTGATGACTTCACCGAGCAACCCCGCAACAGACAGCACAGTGATGCGCCCTTCGAGATGTTTCATTTTTTCAGGGGAGAGCGGCGCAGAATCCGTTGTGATGATCTGCTTGATGGGCAGGGAGGCGAGGCGTTTCGCGCCATCCTGCGAAAGGATGGGATGAACGAATGCCAGGTATATATCCCGCGCGCCGTTCTTCTTCACCACATCCACCGCCTGGGCAATGGAGCCGCCCGTATCCACTTCATCATCCACGATGATCACGTCGCGGTCTTTCACATCACCGATCAATGTCAATGCTTCGGCTTTTGCGTTATTGCCGTGGCGGCGTTTTTCGATGAAAGCGATGGGGGTATCCATATCGGCCGCGTAGTTGCGGCCTTTCTTGGCAAAGCCGAGGTCCACCGAAACAACCACAGGCTCGTGCATGTCTGCGCGCATGTTTTCATTGATGTGGCTGACGAGCAAATGGGAGGCGGTCAGCACATCACCGGGGATCGAGAAGAATCCCTGCACCTGCCCGGCGTGCGGGTCGAGGGTCATGTAACGGTCTGCGCCCGCCACTTCGAGCATGTCGGCCACCAAACGCGCCGTGATCGGCACACGCGGCTGGTCTTTTTTATCGGAACGTCCATAGCACAAATACGGCACAACCGCAGTGATGCGCGCCGCCGAATCCAAACGCAGGGTCTGGATCATGATCAACAACTCCATCAGGTTGCGGTGAACGGGGGAGGATGTGGTCTGGATCACGTACACATCCTGCCCGCGCACACTGCCGTTCAACTTCACAAAAATATTCTCGTTCGGAAACTCGATCACTTCACGCCCGCTTAAAGGCTGGCCGAGATAATCCGAAATTTTTTGGGCCAGTTCTGGCGCGCCACTGCCTGCAAAAAGTTTAATCCCCCCATACACTTTCAAATCGCGATTTACATGATGCATAAAACTATTTCTCCTTGGTTTGAGTATCCCACTCCGAGCGCAGTACACTCATGATCAGGACATCACCGTGTTTTCCAAATTTATAAACCGCTTCGCGCAGACGTCCCTCCAGCACAAAGCCCGCTTTTTCATACGAACGCACCGCGCGGATGTTTTCCGTGTATACCCGCAGGGATACGCGGTTGAGGTTCAAGGTTTCAAAACAGTGGCGCAGGAGCAGGGTCATCGTTTCAGCGCCGTAGCCCTTGTTCCATTCCGATTTATCGCCGATCATAATTCCCAGCTCGGCAGAGCGGTTCACGGAATTTAAATCAAACGCGCCGCAATTGCCGATCAACTTCCAGCCTTTGCCCTTGTGAATTTCAATTGCAAGCGGCCGTACTTTTTGATCGCGGCTTGCAAGCGAATGGAACCAGTTCTCTTCATCCGCCATAGACATGGGCAGATACATCGCCAGCCCGCGAGTCACTTCTGGGTCGTTGACCCACTCGTGGAAATTCGCCACATCCTCGCGCTCCACGGCGCGCAAACGAATCCGCCTGCCATACAAGATGCTCATGTTTACCTGCCTTTCAATAACCTCTTCACCGCTTCCCACGGTGAAATATTTCTTTGGATGACTTTCTCAATAACATCATCATACTTTTCTTGCGGGACTTCCTCACGGAAGCGATTCAACAACGCCTCGCGAATCAACGCCTCCAACTCGACCTCGATCCTGGTGCGCTCTCGAACGGCCCAATCCCCACCCTGACGGAGGTGATTCACATGCCGTCCAATGGACTCGGCCAGTTCCACAATACCTTTGCTTTCTATCGAAACTGTCTTTTGGATCGGAGGAATCCACATCAGCGTGGCGGATGAATCTTGCGCAGGAGCAACTGTCCGCATGGCTGAGCCGTGATGTTGAAAGACTCGCTCGGTCGGGTGCGCCAAATCCAGCATCGACTTTAATGCCTTCTCGGTATTTTCCACGCCGGGCCGATCCGCCTTGTTGATAACGAGAATATCGGCAATTTCCAAAATGCCCGCTTTGATGGCCTGGATATCATCGCCGAGGCCGGGCGCTTCCACAACCAAAGTGGTGTGCGCGAGGCGGGCAACGTCCACTTCGCTTTGGCCCGCGCCGACCGTTTCGATGATGATGATCTCGAACCCGGCCGCGTCGAAGACCTGCGCCATATTTGCCGTGGCCTGCGCCAGCCCGCCCAACGAACCGCGCGTCGCCATCGAGCGGATGAACACGTTTGGGTCGCCGGAAAGATCGCGCATCCGCACGCGGTCACCGAGCACCGCGCCGCCCGTGAACGGGCTGGATGGGTCGACAGCCACAATCGCCACGCGCTTGTTTTCCACTTTGCGATAATATAAAGCAAGCTGATTAACGAGAGATGATTTGCCCGTGCCCGGCGCGCCAGTCACACCGATGAGATGCGCCCTGCCCGTGTGCGGGAATAATTCGATTAATGCAGTGCGTCCGGCGGGCGTGTTGTTTTCCACCTGCGTGAGCAGGCGCGCCAATGCAAGACGATCACCGTTGAGAACTGCCTGGGAATAGATCATAAATAGTTTCTTCGTCCTGAGCGGAGTGACGAGTGTTCTTCGAGGAACGTAGTCGAAGGACAATGATTTAGAAAATTATAAAATACTGTGCAACCTGCGCTTCGACTTTGCTATGCTCGCGCTCAGCGAGGTGATATGCCTTAACAACAAAACACAGAGCCTGTGCTCTGTGTGGATGAAGCGGCTATCCTGCCACTGCGGTTTGAACGTCACGAATAATGTCTTCGGTGGAAGCGCCAGGCCCGAAGACGCCCGCCACTCCCATTTCTTTTAAACTCTGCAAGTCTTCATCGGGAATGATGCCTCCGATGAAAACCTTGACGTGAGTCTGGCCGTTGGCTTTGAGCAGTTCCATCACCCGCGGAGTTAACGCCATGTGCGCCCCGGAGAGAATGGATAAGCCAACCACATCAACATCTTCCTGAAGAGCGGCTTCGGCGATCATTTCGGGAGTCTGGCGCAGGCCGGTGTAGATCACTTCCATGCCGGCGTCACGCAAGGCGCGCGCCACAACCTTCGCGCCGCGGTCATGCCCATCCAAACCGGGCTTGGCAACCAATACTCGAATCTTATTATCGGTCATAGTTTCTCCAGGGGAAGTATGACGAGATTATACTATGTATCACAATCTCATTATTTGATAAAAGGGGAAGAAATTTTATTCTCATAAACACCCAGTTCATCCATTTGATTGACCAGACCATCTCGCATAAACCGCCTGTGAAAGCAGGCGGTTTGCGCTTTTTTCGCGCGTTACCAGTTCGCCGCTGTCGGTCTCGCCTTTGTATTTTTTCATCATCTCATCCACGGCTTGGGCGATGTGGATGGCGGATGCGCGCACGGCATAAACTGTCACGATCACGAAGAGGGGATTGTTGCTCAAACACGCGCGGCATATATCCAATAAGCCAGGCAGGGATTTGTACACTTCCCAAATCTCGCCTTTGGGTCCGCGCCCGAATTTCGGCGGGTCGAGAATGATGCCATCATATTTCACGCCGCGCTTTTCTTCACGTTGGACGTATTTGATCGCGTCTTCCACGACCCAGCGAATGGGTTTTTCTTTTAATCCAGATAGCTCTTGATTCTCACGTGCCCAACTTACAGATTTCTTGGATGCGTCCACGTGGGTCACTTGCGCGCCTGCCGCCGCAGCAGCGAGAGACGCCAACCCCGTATAACCAAATAGGTTGAGAATGTTCGGTTGTTGACCTGCCTTTCGGACGGAATCAGCCATAAAGTCCCAGTGAGAGGCGACTTCAGGAAACACGCCGAGGTGGCGCCCAGGCGTCGTCATCGCCCAGAATTTCAATAGCCCCTCTCCCTTTTTTGGGAGAGGGGTTGGGGTGAGGGGGTAACTCATTTCCCATTTCTCGTCGACTCGTTTCTTGAAATCCCAATGACCGCCGCTCTCTTCACCCGAGGGTTGAAACACGGCATGGGCATTGTTCCACTCTGAGGCGGGGAGCGCACGGCTCCACATGGCTTGGGATTCAGGACGCGAAAAAATGTATTTGCCAAAGCGTTCGAGCTTTTGGCCTTCGCCTGAATCAAGTAATTCGTAATCACGCCAGTTACTGGCTTCGAGCAGGGTGAAGGTGGGGGAGGTTTTCATGAGTCAGCAATGCCTTTGATATGAGAAAAAAAGTACTAGTCCACTTGATTTTTCCCTCGAAAAGCGTATAATGTGGGAAGAAGTGGTAGAAAGTGGTAAGGACGCCGGGATGCCCGGCGTTCGTCGCATTAAAAGGATAACTAGCACATATGTTCTTAGGCCAGTTCCAACACAATCTCGATGACAAAGGGCGCTTGATGATTCCAGCGCGCTTTCGTGAATTGTTGGAAGGCGGGTCTTTCATTACACAAGGCTTTGATAAATGCCTCATGGTGTTGACCGAGGCATACTTCAAACAGGTTTATGAGCGCATCGAAGCCATGAACCTGGCCGACCCCACCGCCCGTTTACTGCGCCGCTTGATCCTTTCCAACGCCTATCCCATCGAAGTGGATAAGGTTGGGCGCATCCTCGTTCCGCAAAACCTGCGCGCCTTTCTTGGTATCGAGAACGGTGAGCTAATCGTGGCAGGGCAGGGCGAGTATTTTGAAGTGTGGATGCCTGCAACCTGGAGCGAGCAAATGACTCAACTGCAAGACACCGAAGCAAACAACGCCCGCTTCTCTACTCTGGACCTTTCCAAACACGATAACTAGAGACTGGAAACTAATCTCTAATCTCTATCATGCACAAACCTGTACTTTACCAAGAGATTATACACGCTCTGCAACCCCGCAATGGCGGGCGGTATGTGGATGGCACTCTGGGCGCGGGCGGTCACGCTCGCGGGATACTGGAGGCTTGCACGCCAGATGGGCTTTTGCTCGGTCTCGATGTAGACCCGCAGGCTTTGGCGCTCGCTCGTGAGACCTTGGCTCCTTACGAAAAGCGCATTCATCTCGTGCAAGCCTCCCACATCACTCTTGCCGAACAACTCGCTTCATTGAAATGGGATGCGATTGACGGCATCGTCCTCGACCTCGGCGCATCGTCCATGCAGTTCGATAACGCCGAACGCGGTTTCTCCTTCATGCAGGACGGCCCGCTCGATATGCGTTTTGGCATCAACGCCACCATGAGCGCGGAAGACATCATCAACAAGTTTGATGAACGGGAACTCGCCGACATCATCTTCCGCTACGGTGAGGATCGCGACTCGCGCAAGATTGCCAAAGCGATTGTGGCGAACAGACCGCTTCGCACTACCCGTGAGCTGGTGGCTGTCATCGAAAAAGCATCCCCCCGACCCTTCGACAGGCTCAGGGCGGCGCGCGGCTCCATCCACCCTGCCACGCGAACCTTTCAAGCCCTGCGCATCGCTGTCAATGACGAATTAGCCGCAGTGGAGAAAACACTTCCGCAGGCAGTCACCAGCCTCAAAGTCGGAGGAAGATGCGCGATCATCTCTTTTCATTCGCTCGAAGACCGCATCGTCAAGGAATATTTTCGAGAGCAGAGCAGGGAACTCGTCAACCCGCCTTACGAAAGAATTTATGAAGTGGAACGCAAGGCTGTTGTGCAGTTGATCAACAAGAAACCGATTTTGCCGACGGATGAAGAGATAAAAGATAACCCAAGAGCACGCAGCGCCAAACTTAGAGTTGTAGAAAAACTATGAACATACCAAACGTAACCCACTATATTCATGCTTACAAAGTCGCTCCGTGGCGCATTCAACGCCAGTGGATCGGCTCTGCCTTGCTGGCGGTGGTTACGCTTGCCATGGTTGCGGCTCTTTACCTGATTGTGACATCCCATGCCGCCATTGCGGGACGTGAGATTCAAGACCTGACCTATTCGATCACCCTCAGCCAGCAGGTGAGCGGTGACTTGCAGACCCAGCTTGCGTCATTGACATCCGCCAGCGCCATGGAAAGCCGCGCGCTCGAGCTTGGCTTCCGCCCGATGGAATCGGATGAAGTGGAATATCTGGTGGTGCCTGGCTACTCTGAACCCGATCCGTTCATCTTGAGCGCCTCGCAGGGCTTGCAATTGAGCGCGCTCACCATTGCCCCGCAATACAACCAATCGCTGTTGGATTGGATGGATGAAAAGATTTCCTCCTCGCAGGGAATGCAATGAGGCAACAATATGCGCGCCGCACCCAGGCGTTGACCAGCGTGCTGGGTTTCATTGCGCTTGCCATCATCGTGCAGATGACCCGCATTCAAAACAGCGCCGAGGCTGTCATTTTCAGCCAGCAGGCGCAAAACTACGCCTACGAATTGAAAACCTTCTACCCCGACCGCGGCGAAATCTACGACCGCAACGGACGTTTACTGGCTGGCAATAAAACCGTCTACGAGATCGGCGTGGATTTGAACACCGTGCGCGACCCACACGCCGTTGCCTTCGCCGTCAGCGCGGAACTGAACATGGATTACAACCAGATTCTGGATGGAATCAACAATCCGCCGCAGGGACTTTCCTACATCGTCATTGCAGATTTTATCGAAGCACAGCAGGCCTTCAACCTTCAGGAATTGAAAAGGGCTTTGCAGGAACAGGCCGCCGAAGGCACATTGGGCGGGTTGACCGGCCTGCAATTCAAAGCGCATCCCCAACGCAGTTACCCCGAAGATGCGCTGGCCTCGAACGTCATCGGCTTTGTCACCCGCGAAGGACGCGGCTATTTTGGCATCGAAGGGAAATATGACACACTGCTTTCGGGCAATGCCGTGCAGGTACTCGTCCCCACAGACCCCAACAAAGCCTTCGAGATTCCCCGCGTACAAAATGGCACCACCCTCATCCTCACCATCAACCGTGATTTGCAATCTGCGGCGGAAGAAATATTGGATAGCGCCCTGCTGACCTACGGAGCACAGGGCGGCGCCATTGCCGTGATGGACCCGCGCAACGGCGAAATGCTCGCCATGGCCGCCTCCCGCCGCATGGATTTGAATCAGTTCTGGAATTACAACGTCATCTTCGACAAGTCCAGCGAATTCGACACTGCCATTTCAAAACCGTACGAACCCGGCTCGGTGATGAAAATCCTCACCATGGCCGCCGCGCTCGACAGCGGCACAGTCACCCCCGATACAAGCTACCTCGATACCGGCTCCATCCTCATTGGCGGAGTCACCATCCAGAATTGGGATCAACAACCCTGGGGCGTGCAGAACATGGTTGGCTGTTTACAGCACTCGCTCAATGTCTGCATGGTCACCATCACCTCGCAAATGGGCGCGGGAATATTTTACGATTACATGAACGCCTTTGGGTTTGGTCATCTCACAGGCGTGGATATGGAAGGGGAAGTCAGCGGCAGGCTCAAAGTCCCGGGCGATGCGGATTGGTATCCCGTTGATCTCGGCACAAATTCCTTCGGTCAGGGCGTCACCGCCACACCGATGCAAATGATGATGGCAGTCTCATCCATCGCAAACAACGGACGCATGGTCATGCCTCATACGCTCTACGCCATGGTGCGCGATGGCCGCCAATACAACGTGCCCGCGCAATTTGCAGGCTCGCCCGTTTCCGAAGCCACCGCAGATACGCTTTCTGAAATGCTGGCCGTCTCGCTTGAGTCCGAAGCCTCGCTTGCGCTTGTGCCCGGCTACCGCATTGCCGGCAAAACAGGCACCGCGCAAATCCCGGTAAATGGTTTTTACGACAGCGCCCAAACCAACACCTCCTTCGTTGGCTGGGGCCCCGTGGACGACCCGCAGTTCATGATCTACGTCTGGCTCGAACGCCCGTCCGAATCCATTTGGGGTTCAGAAACCGCCGCGCCCGTCTTTGCTGAAATGGCCGAGAAAACCGTCATCCTTTTGGATATTCCCCCGGACTATATTCGCCAGCAACTCGTAGCCAAATAACATGCTCACACTTGCCGAAGCCCTCGAAGCCCTCACATCGGTTCGCGTTCCAAACGCCGCCGCGGTCATCACCGAAGCCGCCATCGATTCGCGCCAGGTGATTCCCGGCTCGCTCTTTGTGGCGATCCCCGGTGAAAAAGTGGACGGGCATGATTTTATTGCCGATGCATTCAAGAGGGGGGCATCTTTTGCTTTAATCCAAAAGGATGCTCCCGCCTCCTTCCCGACCCTCGACCTGCGCGCCGGCCTATCGGCTGATTCTCCGCTGAAACTTGACTCTGCCCTCTGCCTGCGCGTGGACAACACCGTCTCAGCCCTGCAACAGATCGCCCGCTTCTGGCGCCGCAAATTGGACTTGCGAGTCATCGGCATTACCGGCAGTGTCGGAAAATCCACCACCAAAGAAATGGTCGCCGAAGTGCTTGGAGTGCGCTACCGCACTCTGAAAAACCTCGGCAATTTGAACAACGAAATCGGCCTGCCGCTCACCATCCTAAAACTTGGCAGTGGCTATGAACGCGCCGTGCTCGAAATGGGGTTTTACATCCCCGGCGAAATTCAATTCCTCTGCGATATTGCCCAGCCCCAAATTGGGGTGGTCACGAATGTCGGCACCGTCCACGCCGAGCGGGCAGGTTCGCAGGAAGCCATTGCAAAAGGAAAAAGCGAATTGATTCAGGCTCTGCCATCAGACGGGGTTGCCATCCTTAACTTCGACGATCCCTGGGTTCGCAGAATGGAAGAGAAATCCAAAGCGCGGGTCTTCTTCTACGGCCTGTCTCCCGAAGCCGACCTGTGGGCTGACCAGATCGAAGGACTCGGCCTCGATGGCATTCGCTTCCGCCTGCACTACAAAGGCGAGACCCTGCACACACACATTCCCATGATCGGACGGCACTCGGTTCACACCGCTCTGCGCGCCGCCTCTGTTGCGTTGAACGACGGCTTGCACTGGCAGGAAATTTTCGAAGGCCTCTCGCATGGACATGCTCAACTGCGTCTCGTGGCAGTGCGCAGTGGCAACGGCGCGTTGATTCTCGACGACACCTACAACGCCTCCCCCGAATCCATGCTGGCCGCCTTGAACCTGCTCGATGAAATGGACGGACGCAAGATCGCCGTGCTGGGCGACATGCTCGAACTCGGTCCCTACGAAAAGCAGGGACACGAAATGGTAGGCATGCGCGCCGCCCAGGTCTCAAAGACTTTGCTCACCCTGGGCGCTCGCGCCCACATGATCGCAGATGCCGCCCGCCGTGCTGGCATGAGATCGAACCATATTTTTGAATTTGAAACTCCCGATCTAATCGTGGACTGGTTGAATAAAAACCTCACCTCGAACGATGCCGTGCTTATCAAAGGCTCTCACGGCTTGCGCATGGACCGCATCACCGCCGCCCTGGAGGTCAAGTCATGAGACAGATCGCGCTTTCCCTCAGCCTGGCCGGGCTGGCCTTCGTTATGACCGCCATTTGGGGCGGGCCGCTCCTGCGCATTTTACGTCACTTCAAAGTAGGCAAGATCATCCGCGTGGAAGAACCTGATTTTCACCGCATAAAGATGGGCACGCCCACCATGGGCGGCGTCATGTTCATTTTGCCGGTGCTTCTGCTGACTGGTTTATTGAACGCCGTCGCGTTGATTGGCGTCTCCACAGGCGGGGTGGGGCGTTCCATCCTTTTGCCGATGGCTGTCATGTTTTGTTTTGCCATCCTCGGCGCGGTGGACGATTGGGAGGGCATCCACGGCAAGCGCAAAGGTGATGGAATGCGCGCCCGCACCAAGTTCATGGTTCAGGTTGTGCTGGCAATTGCCACAGCCTATGCTTTGAAATATGTGTTCAAAGTGGCGGATGTATACATCCCCGGCCTGTTCTTTGAAGTTGAGCTTGGCTGGCTGTATGTGCCGATTGCCGCCTTCATCATTGTTGCCGAATCGAATGCCGTCAACTTTACCGATGGCCTCGACGGACTGGCAGGTCTGATCGCCGCCACAGCCATTGCATCATTTGGCGGCATTGCATTGATTCAGGAACAGGTCTACCTTGCGCGTTTCTGTTTTATTCTGGTCGGCGCGCTCTTCGGCTTTTTGTGGTTCAACGTCCATCCCGCGGAACTCATCATGGGTGACACGGGTTCGATGGCTCTGGGTTCTGTGCTGGCGGTCATCGCGTTGATGACCGGGCAATGGCCCATGCTGTTGGTGATCGGCATCATCCCGCTCGCAGAGATGCTCAGCGTGGTCATTCAGATCGGCTACTTCCGCTGGACAGGCGGCAAACGCTTCTTCAAAATGGCGCCCATCCATTTGCATTTTGAATTGCTCGGCTGGAGCGAAACCCAGGTTGTCCAACGCTTCTGGCTCATCGGCCTGATGGCCGCGTTGATCGGAATTGGATTGTCGCAGGTTTAAAGAACGGTAATTGGTAATTGGTGAACAGTAATTACCAATTACCAATTACCAATTACCAATTACCAACTATGACCAACTGGAACAACACCCACACCCTCATTCTTGGAGCCGCCCGCCAGGGCCTTGCCCTTGCCCGCTGGCTCTCCCGCCACGGCTCACACGTGACCTTGAGTGACCTGCGCCATGCGGACGAATTATCCGCCGCCCGCGTATCCCTCGCGGATACGGATGTGACCTGGGCAGTGGGCGGTCATCCGCTGGAATTGCTCGACAAGACCGATGTGCTCTGTCTCTCCGGCGGCGTCCCGTTGACATTGCCCATCGTGCAGGAAGCCGTCAAACGCGGCATTCCGCTTTCCAATGATTCGCAAATTTTCATGGAAGTCGCCCCCTGCAAAACCATCGGCATCACTGGCTCGGCTGGCAAGACCACGACAACGACGCTGGTGGGTGAGATGGCAAAAAAGGCAAAGGATGAAGGCGGAAGGGTGAAGGATGAAGAGAGCGAAAATTTATCCGCTGTAGAAAACATTCATCCTTCATCCTTCATAATTCATCCTTCGGTCTTCGTCGGCGGCAACATCGGCGACCCGCTCATCAACTACGTGGATGACATGACAGCCGATGATCTTGCAATTTTGGAGATTTCATCCTTTCAATTGGAACAGATGACGATCTCGCCAAATATCGCCGTCATTTTGAATATCACGCCCAATCACCTGGATCGTCACGGCACGATGGAAGCGTACACCCATGCCAAGGCGCGTATTTTGGAATTCCAAACTAAAAACGATACCGCCATCCTCGGCAGGGACGATAAAGGCGCGTGGAATTTGCGAAATAAAGTAAAAGGCAATTTGCTCACCTTCAGCCTGGATGATCTCGAAGAAGGATTGAACGGCGCATATTTGCATGATGGACTGTTGAACCTGCGCGATGGAAACGCCTACCTGCCTTTGCTGGTGCGCGAGAAAATCAAATTGCCCGGCGACCATAACGTGGCGAATGTGCTTGCCGCATTTACCATCGGACATGCCGCGGGATTTAAACTGGATGACATGCTCGAAGCGGTGGAGGAATTTCGCGGTGTGCCGCACAGGCTGGAGCTTGTCCGTGAGTTGAATGGTGTGCGCTGGTACAACGGCTCGATTGCGACTGCGCCAGAACGAAGCATGGCAGATATCCATGCGTTTGATGAGCCGATTGTTTTAATGCTCGGCGGACGGGACAAGAATCTGCCGTGGGGTGACATTGCAAAATTGATTTGTGAACGCGTGGATCATTTGGTGGTTTTTGGCGAAGCGGCGGATATGATTCAGAAAACCGTATCAGCCGTCGGCGGGGAACGAGGCGTGGACATTCATCGCGCAGAGACTCTTAAGCAGGCTGTCATCCTTGCCGCGGAAGTTGCCAGCGCAGGAGACATCGTCCTGTTTTCGCCGGGCGGCACGAGTTATGACGAGTTCAAGGATTTTGAAGAGAGAGGAGAATTTTTTAGAAAATGGGTACTCGAACTTTCGTAAAAGAGCAACACTCGTATTCTGCGCACAGCCCCGCGGGATTTTTGCGCGGCTTTGACATGCCCCTGCTGGTTGCAGTGGTGGCGCTGGTGGTCTTTGGGTTGTTGATGTTGTACTCGGCTTCGTGGGATTTTTCTCTCGGCGCGTACAACGACCCGATGTTGATGTTCACCCGCCAGTTGACGTGGCTTGGGCTGGGGCTGGTCGTTGCGATTTTCCTTGCCTTCTTTGATTATCATTACTGGCGCAAACTGGTTGTGCCTGCCCTGGCATTGACGATTGTTTTGTTGATGGGCGTGCTGTTGATGAACGAGATTCGCTTCGGCGCAAAACGTTCTTTCATTGCGGGTTCGGTTCAGCCTTCTGAATTGGCGAAGTTGATTTCGATTTTATATCTCGCGGTTTGGTTGTATGCCAAACGCCAGCAATTGCACGATATTTCTTTCGGCTTGATTCCGCTCGGCGTGATCCTCGGTGTGGTGGGTGGGTTGATCTACCAACAGCCCGATTTGAGCGCCGCCGCGACCGTGCTCGTTTTGGGCGGCTTGCTCTTCTTTTTGGCAGGCGGTGATTTGAAACAGATCGGCGGCCTGCTGATCGTTGCATTCATTGCCGCGTGGCTGGTGGCATCCATCAGCCTGACAGGCCAACAGCGCGTGGGCGATTTTCTTGCCGGACTCAAAGACCCGTTGCAGGCTTCGTATCATGTGCGCCGTTCGTTCGAGGCCATCGTCAACGGCGGATGGTTCGGCGTGGGGCTTGGACAATCGCAATCCAAATTAACGGGTTTGCCCGTGCCGCCGACGGATAGTATTTTTGCAGTTGTCGTTGAAGAGCTTGGCTGGTTCGGTTCTGTTGGATTGATCGCTTTATATGGCTTTCTCGTCTGGCGCGGATTGGTGATTGCCCGCCGCGCGCCAGATATGCTCGGCACCCTGCTTGCTTCAGGTTTGGTAATTTGGATCGGCATGGAAGCGCTGATCAACATGGCCGTGATGGTCGGCCTCATGCCGTTTGCAGGCAACGCGTTGCCCTTCGTTAGCGCGGGCGGCTCGAACCTCGTCACCACGCTTGCGGCCTTGGGCATTCTATTTAATATCTCGCGCCAGGCTGGCGATGGCACAACAACAGATGAAGAATGGAGGTCGTACAGTGCGGTTGCTAATTTGCGCTGGTGGAACGGGCGGCGGAGTGTACCCCGCTCTCGCCGTTCTCGAAGCGTTGAAAAAGTTGCAAGTTGAAGGTTCGCAGGTTGATAACCTTTCACCTGCTCAACCTTCAACCTTCAACCTTCATCCTTCATCCTTTCTCTGGGTCGGCGGTGAAGGCGGCATGGAAGAGGAACTCGTGAAGCGCGAAGGCATTGCGTTTCGTTCCATCCCTGCCGCGGGCGTGCATGGCGTTGGCCTGCGTGCCCTGCCCGGCAACCTTGCCAAACTCGCGCGCGGAGTTGTTGAATCCCGCCGTATCTTGCGCGAGTTCAAACCCGATGTGCTTTTCTTCACCGGCGGTTTCGTGGCCGCGCCCATGGCGCTGGCTGGCCGAAACATTCCAACCGTATTGTACGTGCCTGATATCGAGCCAGGCCTTGCGCTCAAGTTCCTTTCCAATTTTGCGGATGTCGTCACTGTGACCGCTCCCAGCTCGAAGAAATATTTTTCACGCCCCGAAAGACTCACCGTCTCAGGCTATCCGCTTCGCGCCGACCTTTCAAACTGGTCCCGCGAACAAGCGACTCAACACTTTGGGCTGGATGCCGCGAAACCCACCCTGCTGGTCACAGGTGGAAGCAAAGGCGCGCGCTCCATCAACATGGCCGTCTTGAATCATCTCGAAGAAATTCTGGCTCTTGCGCAGGTCATTCACCTCACAGGTTCGTTGGATTGGCCTGTTGTCGAAAAAGCCGCGCAGGCATTGCCCGCGCAGTTGCAGTCTCAATATCATGCCATGCCCTACTCGCATGAAATGGGCGCCGCCCTCGCCGCCGCAGATTTGGTCCTCTCACGCGCAGGCGCATCGTCTCTGGGCGAGTATCCCTTCTTTGGACTGCCCGCCGTGCTTGTGCCATATCCGTATGCCTGGCGTTATCAAAAAGTAAATGCAGATTATCTCGCCGAAAAGAATGCCGCAGTCATCTTGCAGGATGAAGTATTGGAAGATAAACTCCTGCCAGTGTTGAAAGACCTGTTGATGAATGAAAACAAACGTGAAGCCATGCGCGCCGCGCTGAAAAAATTATCCAACCCCAATGCGGCGAAAGTGATCGCCAGCCAGTTGGTTGAACTGGCAGGAGAACAACCCCTATGATGAGCATCGTTTATATCTTCTGGATGTACGTCCTGCTGTTTGCAGTGATCGGCGCCATGCGCGGCTGGGCAAAGGAATTGCTCGTCGCCTTCAGCGTCATCACCGCACTGGCTGTCAATTTGCTTTTGGAAAAATACATTCCCCTCGTCCGCGACCTGGATAAAACCACCAGCTCCGTGTTTTGGATCCGCACCCTCATTCTGACCGCGCTGGTGTATTTCGGATATCAAACCGTTTCGCTTCCGCGGCTTGCATCCAAGGCGGCGCGTGAGCGTTTGCAGGATGCGCTCTTCGGCGCGGTGCTGGGCGGGCTGAATGGCTATTTCATTGCAGGTACGGTTCTTTACAACAACCATGTGGCAAACTATCCCTACAGCAAAATCGTCAGCCGCGCCACAGACCCAGCCATCGTCGAGACCATCGAACGGATGATGAATTACATGCCCCCGCGCTTTTTAGGCGAGCCGGGCATTTACTTTGCCGTCATCATCATCCTTATTTTTATTATTGTGGTTTATATCTAAAAGCTATCCTCGCTGAGCGGAGTGAGGACAGCTCTCCCGAAGGGGTCCGAATGCAGTCGAAGCGCGCGTTGAATGGAACTTAAACTTTACGTGAAGATTGTCCTTCGACTACGGGCTTCGCGACGAACAAAAGCGCTCAGCCCTCCGCTCAGGACGAATGAAATAGAAAGAATTGACTTATGAAACGAATTCACTTCATTGGCATTGGCGGGTCAGGGCTTTCTGCCATCGCGCGCCTGCTCAAAGAGAGCGGCTATGAAGTGACAGGTTCAGACCGCGCCCTCTCCCAATTCGCCGTGGATTTGCAAAATGACGGCGTTGCCATCTACATCGGGCATCATCCGCGCAACGTGGGCGGCGCGGACCTGGTGATCCGCTCCTCCGCAGTCGGGGATGACAACCCCGAGGTTGTAGCGGCAAAGCACGCTGGCATCCCCGTCTACAAACGCTCGGATTTTCTCGGCCAGTTGATGTCTGAGAAAACGGGCATTGCCGTCGCTGGAACGCACGGCAAGACCACCACCACCGCCATGATCGCCTGGGTCTTGTATGCCATGAAGCGCGACCCCTCCTTCATCGTGGGCGGCACGCTGAACAACTTGAAGGTCAATGCCCATGCTGGCAAAGGCGATCTCTTCGTGATCGAAGCGGACGAATACGACCGCATGTTCCTCGGCCTCAAACCGCAAATCGAAGTGGTCACCAACCTCGAACACGACCACCCCGACATCTTCCCGAAATTCGATGACATGTATTCGGCATTTCAAAGTTTTGTAGATTTGCTTCCCCCCGACGGCTCGTTGATCGTCTGCGCGGAGGATGAAGGCGCGGTGACTTTGCTGTCTCATGCGCGCCGCAAGGGATTGAATGTCGTCTCCTACAGCTTGCAGGGTGAAATGACCATCAACAGCCCGCAATGGATGCAGGCGCGCGCGGTCAAACCCAATGACCGCGGCGGCTTTGATTTTTTTGCAATGACCAATATCGGCACATCGTCTGCCTCTTCCATCCAGGTTTCCTTGCAGGTGCCGGGCGAGCATAATGTCCGCAATGCGCTGGCTGTGCTCTCGGTTGCGGCAACAATCGGGCTTCCCTTGCAGGAAGTTGCCGATGCGTTGGGTGAATTTACGGGAACAGGCCGCCGCTTTGAAGTGCGCGGCGAACGCAATGGCGTGGTTGTCATCGATGATTACGCCCATCATCCCACGGAAATTCGCGCCACTTTGGCCGGCGCAAAAGCGCGTTATCCAAACCGCCGCATTTGGGCCGTCTGGCAGCCGCATACCTACTCCCGCACGCAGACCTTGTTCTTTGAATTCTCGCGCGCGTTTGCCGATGCCAGCGAAGTGCTCGTCACCGAAATTTACGCCTCGCGTGAAGCCCCGCAGGGTTTCTCTTCCGCCGAGGTGGTCAGCGCCATGCCGCATCCATCCGCGCGCTATTTAGGTTCGTTGGATGAAACGAAAAAATATTTATTGAATCATACCCGCTCAGGCGACGTTGTTATTGTCCTTTCCGCAGGCGATGCAGACCGAATCAGTTCCGAGCTTTTGAAGGAATTGTGAAACGGGCATGGCTGATGAAAAACACCCGCCTCGAGAGCGGACCGAGGTGATTGCCCTGCCTCCGTTGAAGATGATCCTCGTCCACGCAAAGGACGAACGCGAGCGCGCGCTGGCGGCGGTGATCCAATCTGCCGAGCCGCAGGAGCGCGTGCAGACAGATGCGTTGAAGAAGATTATCGAACATTTAGAAAAGAAAGATGGATTGTGATGGTGATGACCAGTTCCGTTCATGCAGTGGACATGTTTCGCCAGAGTTTTGGCGACGCCGTGCAGGAGAATATCTCCCTTGCGCCGTACACGTCTGCGCGTATCGGCGGCCCTGCGGATGTTCTGGTCACTGTCAAATCGGCGGATGAATTTGCGGCGGCCATGCAACTTGTCTGGGAACATGATCTCCCGCATTATGTGTTGGGCGGCGGCTCGAACGTTCTCGTCAGCGACAAAGGCGTGCGCGGGGTGGTGGTCTTGAACAAGGCGAAGGAAACGCTTTTCGAAACGGGTGACAACCCCACAGTTAAGTGCGAAGCGGGTGTCGTCTTTAGCAATCTCGCGAATCGCTGTGCATCCAAAGGATTGGCAGGTCTGGAGTGGGCGGCCACAGTCCCCGGCACGGTGGGCGGCGCAGTGTACGGAAATGCTGGCGCGTTCGGCGGTGACGTGTCTGCTAATTTAATGTATGCCGAGTTGTTGACGAAGAATGGCCGCGAAAAATTTTCTGTGGAACAAATGGGGTATGGCTATCGCACCAGCGTGATGAAGCGCGGTGAAATAAAGGCAATAGTACTTTCGGCTTTGTTGAGGTTAAAAAATTCAACGAAAGAGGAAGTGTCGGTTAAAATCGAACAATTCAGCGAACGCCGAAAAGCCACGCAGCCGCCCGGTGCGAGCATGGGTTCCATGTTCAAAAACCCGGAGGGCGACCATGCGGGGCGCTTGATCGAAGCCGCAGGCCTGAAAGGCACGCGCATCGGCAACGCTGAAATCAGCACGATGCACGGAAACTTTTTTATAAACCACGGCAAGACTCGCGCAAGCGATGTTCGTGAGTTGATCGATTTAACCCATGCCACAGTGAAGCAGGAATTTGGCGTTGAGTTGGAATTGGAAATCGAACTTGTTGGAGACTGGTAACTGGTAATTAGAGATTGAGTTGTATGACAGAAAAGAAACTTCGCGTTGCAGTATTATTTGGCGGTCGTTCAGGTGAGCATGATGTCTCGCTTATGTCTGCGCGCTCGGTGCTGGCGGCGCTCGACCCTGAAAAATATGAAGTGACTCAAGTTGGCATTACCCTCGACGGCGAATGGCTGAACGGCGCAAATACACTGGAAGCCTTTAATAGTGGAAAATTCAATGAATTGAATCGCGTAATTCTCCCCGGTGATCCCTCGCATTCCACCATTTACCAATTACAAATTACAAATCACGGTGAGACCATTACCAAACTCGCCGACATCGATGTCTTCTTCCCCGTTCTGCACGGTCCCTTTGGCGAGGATGGCACCCTGCAAGGCCTGCTCGAAATGGCGGACGTGGCCTACGTGGGCGCGGGTGTCGCGGGTTCATCCGTTGGCATGGACAAGGGCATCTTCAAGGATGTCATGCGCGCCAACAATATTCCCATCGTGGAATCGGTTCTCGTTTTGCGCGGCGACATCGAGAACGATATGAGCGGCGTGATCGAACAAGTCGAAAAAATGGGCGCGTATCCCTTTTTCGCAAAACCTGCCAACCTTGGCTCTTCGGTGGGAATCAGCAAATGCAACTCGCGCTCCGATCTCTCCGAAGGACTGATGGAAGCGGCACGTTTCGACCGCCGCATTGTCATTGAAAAAGGCGTGGGCAACGTCCGCGAGGTGGAAGTGAGCGTGCTTGGAAACGAAGACCCGCAAACCTCCGTCTGTGGAGAAGTTCTGCCCAGCCGCGAATTCTATTCCTACGAATCAAAATACATCGACGGCACCTCCGGGCTTATCATCCCTTCGCAGTTGCCGAACGAAGTCACCGAAAAAATCCGCGAATATGCCGTCCGCGCTTACAAAGCCATCGATTGCGCAGGCATGGCGCGCGCAGACTTTTTCGTCGAGAGCGACACGCACAAAATTTACTTGAACGAATTGAACACGTTACCTGGATTCACATCCATCAGCATGTATCCTAAACTCTGGCAGGCCAGCGGAGTGAGCTACCCCCAGCTTGTGGATCGCCTGATCGAACTCGCATTACAACGCAAAGCCCAGCGTGACCGCACCGAACATCGGAGAACGGCATGAGCGACAGACGCGAACTTTCCCGCGCTGAGGTTGCCCGCCGCCGCCGCGCCCAGCGCACTGCCAAAGAGATGGAGCAAACCACAAAGCGCGCCGTCAAACCGATGGTGGCAGTCACTTCGCGCGCGCCGATATCATCCAGGCCGCGGCTGGTGGCGAAACCCCGCAAATTCAACATTGCGCTGGGCCTGCCGGAGTTTCATTTTCACAAACCGAAAATTTCCATGCCGCGCCTTCATGCAAATTGGCGGCTGGCATCCATTCTGTTTTCACTTTTGCTTGGCGCTGTCATTTATCTGGCGTTCACGCTCCCGTACTTTTTTGTTCCCAGCGCAACCGTGCTTGGCAACGTCCGCTTGAACAGGGACGAGATCACCAACGTCATGGGCGTTGTCGGCCAATCTATTTTTACCGTCCAGCCTGATGAACTTGAAACCCGCCTGCGTATGAATTATCCCGAACTGCTCTCAGCGGAGGTAAAAGTCTATTTGCCGAATCATGTCTACGTTACGGTCAGCGAGCGCGTGCCCGTCATCCTTTGGCAAAAAGGCGAAGGCTACACATGGATCGACGCAACGGGCGTGGCCTTCCGTCCGCGTGGATTGGAAGCGGGGCTGGTGCCAGTCGTCGCTGTGGATGAACCGCCCGCAGGGCATCCCGATTTGACCGACCCGCTCAGCCCGCCGCCGTACATGCAAAAGGAATTGGTGGATGCGGTTCTCGCTCTTTCCCCGCTCCTGCCTGCTGGCTCTACGATGACATTCGACTCAGCCCACGGCCTCGGCTGGACAGACCCGCGCGGATGGAAAGCCGCCTTCGGCACAAGCGCGCACGACATGCCTTTGAAAATTCGCGTGTATCAATCGCTGGTTGATTCGTTGATGGCGCGCAGTTTGTACCCCGAAATAATCAGCGTGGTGTATGCCGATGCGCCGTTCTATCGAATGGCTTTCATCGAGACCGAAGAATCAACCGAAGAAGAAATAGTGGATGGCGAACAATAAGATGGAAGAGATCGTAGTTGGCATCGATGTTGGAACGACCAAGGTGTGTACCCTTGTGGGGCGCGTGGAGGATGCAAGCGCCGCGTCCATTCGCATTCTTGGCGTGGGCATCGAGCCTTCGGATGGAATCCGCAAAGGTATCATCGTGGACCTGGCCGCCGCATCGGCGGCCATCAAACGTTCCGTGGAAAAAGCGGAGCGCACTTCTGGTTTGGAGATCACCACCGCGCTGGTCAGCCTGGCGGGCGCGCATGTGTCATCGGTCAACAGCCGCGGCGCGACGGGCGTCCCCGGCGGAATTATCGACGCGTTGAACATTGCCCATGCGCTCGAACAGGCGCAGGCGGTTGCCATCCCGCATGACCGCGAGATCGTGCATGTCATCCAGCGCGGCATCACCGTGGATGGACAGGAAGGCGTGAAGACGCCCATCGGGATGCACGGCTACAAGCTGGAAGTGGAAACGCACATCATCACCGCCGCCGCCGCAACAGTGGATAACCTCCGTCAGTGCGTAAGTGCGGCAGGCGTGGATATTCAACAGTTCGTTTTGAACCCGCTCGCTTCGGCAGAAGTGGTGTTGACCGAGCAGGAACGTCAGATGGGCGTGGCTGTCTGCGATATTGGCGGCGGCACAACTGACCTGGCAATTTACGTGGATGGCGATGTCTGGCATACGATGGTGCTGGCGGTTGGCGGCAATCACGTGACGCAGGATATTGCGCATGGCTTGCGCCTGCCCATGTCTCAGGCGGAGGAAGTGAAAAAGCAACAGGGACATGCCATTCGGTCCCAGATTGGAAGCGAGGAGTTTTTCTCCATCCGCCCGTTTGGGGAGGATCATGACGTGCGAATCAACCGGCAGGATTTGGCTCACATCATCGAAGCCCGCATCGAAGAGACCTTCGGCCTGATTCTGCAAGAGATCAAACGCTCTGGTTATGACGGCCTCCTTCCCGCTGGCATGGTGTTGACGGGCGGCACATCCGCATTGCCCGGCATCAAACATGTTGCCAGTGAAGTATTGGGAATGCCCGTGCGAACCGCACAACCCGAACGCCTGACCGGGCTGGTGGATAAATTGGATTCACCCGCATATTCCACCAGCGTGGGCTTGTTGCGCTGGGCCACCACCATGCGCGGACATGACGTTGCGCATTCAAGCGGCGATAAAAAACGCCGCAGATCGCGAGGAGAGAGCAATATGAATTTTGACGCAATCAAGAATTGGATGAAACGGTTGTTGCCGTAATATCTTCGTCCTGAGCGGAGTGACGAGTGTACTTCGAGGAACGAAGTCGAAGGACATGTCTCACCTGTGCTTCGACTACGGCGCGAAAAGAAAGAGCGCGCCTCCGCTCACATCGTCCCGATATCCTTCGGGAGCACGAATTACCAAAACGAATCTCTTATTTAACCTTTTAAAATTCCGCATTCTCGTTTAAGATATGGCATATTCCTTGCCAGGAGGAACACATGGACTCGAACAAAAGAAATCTGCAATCCGAAGCCTTCGCCCGCATCAAAGTGATTGGCGTGGGCGGCGCCGGTCAGAACGCCGTCAACCGCATGATGGAAGAAGGCATTCAAGGCGTTGAATTCATCGCCGCCAATACAGATGCGCAGGCGTTGACTCTTTCACGCGCGCCTATTCGTGTGCGCCTCGGCGACAAGATCACCCGCGGCCTCGGCGCAGGCGGCGACCCTGAAATTGGCCGCAAAGCCGCAGAAGAATCATCCGACGAACTGTACAACGTGCTCAAAGGCGCAGACATGGTCTTCGTCACTGCGGGCATGGGCGGCGGCACAGGCACAGGCGCGGCTCCTGTTATTTCTCAGGTTGCCAAGGAATGCGGCGCGCTCACCATCGGCGTCGTCACCCGTCCATTTACATTCGAAGGCGGCAAGCGCACACAGTCTGCCGAAGCAGGCGTGCAAAAGATGAAGGAGCACGCGCACACCCTCATCTCCATTCCGAACGACCGCCTTCTGCAACTCGCCGATAAAAAATCATCCCTGCAAGATGCCTTCCGCATGGCCGATGAAGTTCTGCATCAGGGCATTCAAGGCATCTCCGAGTTGATCACCATCCCTGGTTTGATCAACCTCGACTTCGCCGATGTCCGCACCATCATGTCCGAGGGCGGCGCGGCATTGATGGCCGTTGGCCGCGGCACAGGCGATGACCGCGCAAAGACCGCCGCCGAGCAAGCCATCTCCAGCCAGTTACTCGACATCACCATCGACGGCGCGCGCGGCGTGCTCTTCAACGTGACCGGCGGCTCGAACATGACTCTCTTCGAGGTCAATCAGGCCGCGGCCATCATCCGCGAGACCGCCCACCCCGATGTCAACATGATCTTCGGCGCGGTTATTGATCCTGAAATGGGCGACGAGATTCGCTGTACGGTCATCGCCACTGGATTTGAACGCAGTGGAGTCCCGCGCCGCGCATTGGAACGCCTCCCTCGTAACGAGAAGCCTGTCTCTGTTGCCAACACACCTTTCTCACGCCCAAGCGAATCCGTCAGTGTCGGCGCGGAAACCAGGTCATCGGTGGATGCAAAATCTGCGTCCCAACCCCCCAGCATCAACGCGGACGATTTGGACGTCCCGACATTTTTGAGAAATAGACGATAACCATAATAGATGCAGACCCTAAAGGTTTCAAAAACCTTTAGGGTCTTTTTTTATCAGTCACCTTCGGGAGTGGCTAATCTCGTGGGCTTGCCAAAAGATTTAACTACAGAGCACACGGAGATCACGGAGAAAATCTCTTAAAAATCTCTGTGTACTCTGTGATCTCCGTGGTGAGAGGTCTTTCAGCCCACCTTCAAGGTGACTGTCACTTTTTTGATTCATGCTAAAATACAACCAATGAAAGCCAAACTCCCCCAGCCCGAACATTACTCCTATCAACTGCACCGCAAACAGCGTAACACGCAAATCATTTTGCCCATGATTCTGAGCGCCCTGTTCTTCGTCGGCATGATTGTGTTGATCAGCCTCGCCACCTTCAATCAGGGTGGGGACGTGGGCCGTTGGGCGGCGATTTCCACGATCTGGATCGTCATCCCCATTCTGCTTGCGGGGTTGATATTGCTCGCCGTTCTGATCGGGCTGATTTATTTGATGGCGCGCGCTTTGCAGGGTTTGCCGTATTACACTGGCATCGCGCAGGATTACGTCTACAAGGCGCGCGGGTACATCGTCCGCGCGGCGGATATGGCGGCCAAACCCATCCTTGCGTTGGATGGCTGGCTGGAAAGCATCAAAGCATTTTTCGGAAGGATGACATCATGAACAAAAGCAGAATCATACTCGGCGGCACACTGGTCGGCGCGTTGACCGGTCTCATCGCCGCGATGCTCCTCGCCCGCCGCGCCGAACGGAATGAACGCGAAACGGCCATCACCACCGGCGAAGGCTTGAAATTGGGCGTACTGGTCTTCGGTCTCTTGAGGGCGATTGCTTCGCTGAACGATGATTAATTCGGTTTCTCGAAAAACCGATGATTGATTGGGTTGTCGGTTTTTTGTCCGTTTTTTGGTAGTGGATAAAAAGTAAGTGATAGTTCTTAACGCGAATTTCGCTAATGGGCCAATGACGCGAATTTTCAGAAACTATTGGCGAAATTCGCCAAATTCGCGTTAAAAAACGCTTCTGTTGCAGACTTGAAAATTGTCATCACTTACAATATGACCACTACCCGTTTTTTACGGTTGACAGGATGGAGGAGATAAAGGAAAGTAGTAGTGTCAGTAGGAGAATCTAATGTCCGATGGAGAACCCGCAGAGAAGGATGATACGTTTCTTGATGTTTTCAGGAAACATGATGCGGTCATGCTTCTGATCGAACCAGAGACAGGGCGGATTTTGAATGCAAACCCGGCGGCAGAAAAATTCTACGGATATACCCTCGCCGAATTGCGGGGAATGGATGGGGCGAAGATCAATGCCCTTTTGCCCGGGCAACTTTCGGCGGGGGGAGAGCGGAAGCATCCTGTTTTCCAGCATAAACTGGCGAATGGGAAAATCCGCATGATCGAGGCGCATGTTTCCCAAATCCACATAAATGGAAAGGTTGTCAATTTTTCCGTCGTTCACGATGTCAGCGGGCGCGAGCAGATGGATGCCGCCCTGCGCGAGTCGGAGGAGCGTTACCGCTCGCTGTTCGAAAATATGATCGATGGGATTTATCGCAGTACGCACGAAGGCAGGTTCATCGACGTTAACCCTGCGATGGTGAAGATGTTCGGGTATTCAAGCAGGGAGGAAATGCTGGAAATCGATATCAAGAAGGAACTTTATTTTTTGCCCGAAGAGCGGGGCAGTCATATTTTGGATACGGGCCAGCAGGAGATCGAGGCGTATCGGATGCGCCGCAAGGATGGCTCCGAGATTTGGGTGGAAGACCACGGCTATTATGTGCATGATGAGCGCGGGAATATTATCTACCACGAAGGGATGCTGCGCGATATTACCGAGCGCAAGCGGGCTGAAGAAGTTCTTCGCCAGCGGTTGCTGGAATTGGAAGCTTTGTACAACGTCTCTGCTTCCCTGCGGACTGTGCAGACCTTTGATGAAGCCCTGCCCGTTTTGCTCGATCAAACCCTCGCCGCCGTGGGGACGGATACAGGCACGATCCTGCTCTATAACCCGGAGACCGACGATTTGCGGGATACCCATCCGCGCGGCTGGTTTACGACAATCGAGGATATTAATATCAAGGCGGGCGAAGGCATTGCTGGGACAGTTTTTGTAACAGGCCAGCCCCGTCTTTCTGTCGAATTTGTGGAAGACCCTCTGACTCATCCCGTTTCTCGCAGTAAAATCCCGTCAGGGTGGGGCGGGGCCTGCCTGCCGATACGGACAGGTTCTGAAATTGTGGGGGTGTTTTTTGTCTCTGTGCAACTGCCGCGCCAGATCAGCGCCGAGCAAATGAAACTGTTGAATTCACTGGCTGAAATTGCAGGGGTTACATTGCACCGCACGAGGCTGTTCGATGAAACCTCGCGGCGCGCCAGAGAATTTGCCTCCCTGTACGAAACAAGCAATGCCCTCTCTGCCGAGACGGAATTGGATACGATGATGCAGGTTATTACGGGAACCGCCAAAAAACTGCTTAACTCAACATCCAGCGGAATGTATTTATTCATTCCCGCCGCGAACGAACTTGAATTGAAGATTGATACTGAATCCTATATCCCTGCCGGTATCCGCCTGCAAGTTGGGGAAGGGGTGGCAGGGCGGGTGGCGCAAACCCGCAAGCCCCTGCGCGTTAACGACTATTCAGCCTGGGAAGGCCGTTCGTCAAAATATGAGGAGTTCCCCATCCGCGCTGTGCTGGAAGTGCCCATGCTGTACGGCGGCGAATTGATCGGCGTGCTAACAGTGGATGAGATGGGAGACTCCGAACGCCAATTCACCGAAGCGGACGAACGCCTGCTTTCGTTGTTTGCATCGCAGGCGGCGGGGGCCATCCACTCGGCGCGCCTGCGCGATGAAGCCCTTCACCGCCTTCAGCATTTGCAGACCCTGCGCACGATTGACAAGGCCATCACCTCCAGCCTTGACTTGAACATTACTTTGAACATCCTGCTTCATCACGTGGTCTCCCAATTGGATGTGGATGCCGCCGACGTGCTGATGCTTCGCAAGGATGAACAAGCCCTGCGCTACTCTGCCGGGCGCGGATTCCGCACGCGCATGATCGAAGGCGCCGATGTTCACCTGAACGATAAATATGCCGGGCGCTGTGTCATGGAGCGCCGCATCATTAAAATCCTCGACTCTGCTCAAATTACCGACAACCTGCCTTTTGCCCGTTTATGGGCGGAAGAGGAATTCAAGAGTTGTTATTGCGTCCCGCTGATTGCCAAAGGAGAGGTAAAAGGGGTGATGGAGGTTTATCATCGCTCGAAGTTTACGCCCAGCGATGAATGGCTGGATTTTCTCGAAACCCTCGCGGGGCAGGCCGCCATCACTATTGACAACACCCAAATGTTCGACAACGTCCAGCGCGTGAATATGGAACTCGCCATTGCCTACGAAGCCACCATCGAAGGCTGGTCGCGCGCGCTCGACCTGCGCGACAAGGAAACCGAAGGCCACACGCGGCGCGTCACCGAATTGACCATGACGCTCGCAAAGGTGGTCGGGATACCAGATATCGAGCTTCAGCATATCCGCCGCGGCGCGCTTTTGCACGACATCGGCAAGATGGGCGTCTCCGATAAAATCCTGCTCAAAAAAGGCGCATTGACCGAAAAGGAATGGATCGCCATGCGCCTGCATCCCACGCTGGCTCTTCAAATGCTGCAACCCATCGCGTATCTGCGCCAGGCATTGGACATTCCCTATTGCCATCACGAAAAATGGGACGGCACAGGCTACCCGCGTGGGTTGAAAGGCGGACAGATTCCGCTCGTGGCGCGCATCTTTGCCGTTGTGGATGTTTGGGACGCGCTCACGAGTTCGCGTCCCTACCGCAAGGCATGGACGAAAAAGAAAGCGCTGGCATATATCAAACAGCAAAGCGGCAAACATTTCGACCCGCACATTGTGGAATTATTTTTAAAGACGATCAAGGAATTTGACATTCAACCATGACAATCGACTCGATCTCAAAACAGACGTATCGCCGCTTCCTGCTCGCCTCACAAGCCCTTTGGCCTGGGCGCCGTTTCGAAGGGCCGCTCGGCGCCGAATCCGCTTTGAAACAGATGCAGGCTCTGCAACTCGACCCGCTCACCATGGTCGCTCGCAGTCAGGACATTGCCATGTATGGCCGCGTGCTGAATTACAAGCCCGAACATCTCTATCAAATGGCGTACAAAGAGCGCAAAGCCTTCGACTACGGCGGCTGGCTGATGATGTACCCCATGAGCGATTTCCCCTACTGGCGATTGCACATGAAACACCGCAAACAAAATGGCTTGAATTACGAATCCTTCAAACACCCCCCAAAGGATTTGTTGAAATTCATCCTCGCTGAATTGCGCGAGCGCGGCCCGCTGGGCAACCGTGATTTCGAAGGCACAAAAGTAAAAGCCTGGAGCTATCGCGGGCGCAAGGAAACTTCCGTTGCCCTCTTCTACCTCTGGTTGACGGGCGAAGTGATGATCTCCACCCGCAAAGGCTTCGACCGCATCTACGACCTGCGCGAACGCGTTCTGCCGTCAGAGTTTGATTATGCGGTCACGGAAAAGGAAACAATCGAATTCATGAGCAGGAAGATCATCTCCTTTCTGGGGATGATGCGTGAAAGCCGCCTGGGAACAGAACTCTCGTATTACCTTCATAAGGATGTGCCGCGGGAGGATGCAAAAAAAATAATCCATCAACTCGTTGAGCAGGGCATTGTCTCGCGGGTGGGGGTGGAAAGCTCAAAGGATGGATTCCTCATCTTGAACAGCGACCAGCCCCACCTGTCTGAACTGGAGGCGGGGCGTGTTCCAAAAATATGGAAGCCCAAAGGCGTCACAACCGATGAAGAGGTCACCTTCCTCGCGCCGTTGGAAATTGTCAGCGCAAGAGGGCGCGCAAAAAAAGTTTTCGATTTCGAATATTTGTGGGAAGTCTACAAGCCCGCGCATCAACGCCGCTGGGGATATTACACCCTGCCCATTTTATACGGCGACGATCTCGTTGCCCGCCTCGACCCCAAGCTCGACCGCGCCACGAACACCCTGCACATCCTCGGCTTCTGGCTCGAAGACGATGCCCCGAAAGATGAAGCCTTCGCGAATGCCTTCGCCAATGGCTTGAAACGATTTGCCGATATGATCGGCGCAAAAAAAATTGACCTGGGCGGAATCACGCAAACAAAATTACGTTCGTATTTGAAGAAGAAGTTGAAATCATGAAACGAAAAAATTCCATCACCGATGTGCGCGGCATCGAAGTTGGGCACGCGCAGAATGAAGAGGCGCTGACTGGCTGTACGGTCATCCTCTGCCGCAAAGGCGCGGTGGCTGGCGTGGATGTGCGCGGCGGCGCGCCCGGCACCCGCGAGACCGATCTGCTCAACCCCATCAACCTCGTTCAGAAAATTCACGCCATCGTTTTGGCTGGCGGCTCTGCATTTGGTTTGGATGCGGCCAGCGGCGTCATGCGCTATCTCGAAGAAAATAAAATTGGATTCAACACCGGCGCCGCAAGAGTGCCGATTGTGCCTTCCGCGATTCTTTATGATTTGAACCTCGGTCGCGCGGACGTTCGGCCTGATTCTGCCATGGGAGCATTCGCCGCCGCCTCGGCAGTGTCCGCCCCGCCTGCCGAGGGAAATGTCGGCGCGGGCACAGGCGCATCTGTTGGCAAGATGTTCGGCATGAAACTGGCGATGAAGTCCGGGCTGGGAACCGCCAGCATGGACATCGGCGGGGGCGTGATCGTCGGCGCCATCGTTGCGGTCAATGCCTTTGGCGATGTAGTTGATTCAGGAACAGGTGAGATCATCGCAGGTCTTCGCTCTGGCAAAGTTGGTCCACTACGGGTTGGCAAAAAGACTCAATTTGCGGATACGCTCGCGATGATGAAATCCCCAATCGGGCGCGGGATTCTCGGTTTTGCAGGCCGCGGCAACACAGTCATTGGCGCCGTGGCGACAAATGCAAAGCTGACCAAAGCTCAGGCCACCAAAGTTGCCCAGATGGCACAAGACGGCATCGCTCGGACCATCCGCCCCGCTCACACCATGCTGGATGGCGACGTGATCTTCGCCCTGTCCACTGGCGCGAAAAAAGCCGATGTCTCCACTGTCGGCGCATTCGCCGCGGAGGTGATGGCTGAGGCAATCTTACGAGCCGTGAAAATGGCAAAGTCCGCTGGCGGGGTGCCGGGGATGGGGGAGGGGAAGAAGTAGAACTGCCTGGTCCATCTATCCAAATTAAAAAAATGGAATAGTTTAGAGCGTCAATTCTCCTTCCTTGATTAGTGTAAAATAACCTTATGAGCCTGCCATTATTCCAATCCCCTAAACCAATTCAAGAGCGCTTTAAAAGTGATGCCGATATTGTCTTATTTAATGGAAATGTTCAAGATTTGCTTGCTGAAATTCCGCATAAGACAATTCAATTAATAATCACATCTCCTCCTTACAACCTTGGGAAAGACTATGAACACCGGATTGATATCGAAAAATATCTTGAACAGCAAACTGAAATTATCGCTGAACTATATCGTGTTTTGAAAGACGGCGGTAGTTTATGCTGGCAGGTGGGCAACTTTGTTGAAGGCGGTGAAGTTTATCCTTTGGACATTTTGTATTATGGAATATTCAAAAAACTTGGTTTGAATTTACGAAATCGAATCATTTGGCGTTTCGGGCATGGGCTTCATGCGTCAAAACGATTTTCGGGAAGATATGAAACCATTTTGTGGTTCACAAAAGGCGATAAATATTTATTCAATCTTGACAGCGTTCGTGTTCCATCTAAATATCCTGGAAAACGCCATTTCAAAGGCGGGAAAAAAGGACAACTATCTGGAAACCCACTGGGTAAAAATCCTTCTGATGTTTGGGAAGTTGTTTTACAGGATTGGGAAAAAGAAATTTGGGATATTCCAAATGTTAAAGCCAATCATCCTGAAAAAACGGACCATCCTTGTCAGTATCCCATTGAATTGGTTGAACGATGTGTGCTTGCGTTGACGAATGAAAGCGATTGGGTTTTAGATCCTTTTGCTGGCGTTGGCTCATCCCTGCTTGCGGCAATTAAGAATAATAGGCGCGCAGTAGGGAGTGACAAGGAAAAAGAATATTGCCAATTAGCCCATGATCGAATTCTTGCCTATTTCAATGGAACGCTTGGATATCGTCAACTTGGCACACCCGTTTATCAGCCTACAGGCAAGGATAGCGTGTCACAAATACCCGATGAGTGGAAATCTGCTTATCTGCAAAATCAACTTTTGGATGAAAAGGGAGAGTATAAAAAATGAAAATTGCGGGAATTTATTCTTTCAATGGCGGCGCAGAGGCTGTAAACAGGAAATACTCAAAAGAATTGGATGAAGTGCGTCAAATTCTTGCTGGTATTAATACGAAGAAATACAAGACCAAACGTAGTGAAGAAAAAATCATGCCTGGCAAGGTTTTGTACAGCCCTCGTGGATTGAATAAAGCCATGAGCGATCATTTTCTAAAACTGGAATGGCGTAAACAAAAAGTTCATTGCGACTATCCAACACAATACTACAGTGAAGGATACGAACCGCCCAAAGTTGCAAAAAACGCTTTTAGGGAAATGGACTTCATCAAAAATAAACTTGGTGTTGAAGTGCAATTTGGCAAGTATTCTTTCATGGTCTATAACGTTTGCGCCAAAATGACAATTTTCCACAACATGGGATTTATTGATGTTGGTATCGAAATTGTTCCAGTGAAAGAATTAGCGGAAGATATGTCCTCGGGCGTTTCTTACTTTGAACAATTCGTTTGGGATTTGGAGCAACGCGGGGTTTCAGATATTGACATACCAGTTTTAATTTTGGGTGTTGCGCCCTAATACTAAAATCTTAAGGCCAACCCTCACCCCTTCACACAAACCAATCCCTTCAAATACGCACCTTCGGGGAAATGCAAGCTGACAGGGTGATCGCCTCCCTGTGATAAATGCTCGATGATCGTCGCTTCTGTGCCTGCATCCAATGCGGCGGAGGCGACGATTTTTTGGAAGAGGGACGCATCTACGCCGCCGGAGCAGGAGAAGGTGGCAAGGATGCCGCCATGACGCAACAACTTGAACGCCAGCAGGTTGATATCTTTGTAGGCGCGTGAGGCTTTTTCGGCGTGGGCGGCGGTGGGAGCGAATTTGGGCGGGTCGAGAATGATCATGTCAAAGGAGCGGTTCTCGTCGCGGAATTTTCTCAGCAGTTGAAAGACATCGCCTTCGAGCGTGGTGTGGCGGTCGGCAGGGACGCGGTTGAGGGCGATATTTTCTTCGAGCAAGGCAAGCGCGTCGGCGGAGGAATCCACAGACAGCACAGACTTGGCTCCATTCGCCAGGGCATGGATGGAGAATCCGCCTGTGTAGCAGAAGCAATTGAGTACATCACGGTCTTTGGCGAGTTCCCCTACGCGGTGACGGTTTTCGCGCTGGTCGAGGTAGAAACCTGTTTTGTGGCCGTGCTGAATATCGATGTTGAATTTGAGATTGTGTTCGGTGATAGGAAAGAGGAAAGAAGAAAGAGTGCCGCGTAAGTTTCCGATGATGGGCTTCAATCCTTCCAATTCCCTCACATCCACATCAGAACGTTCGTAGATGTTTTGAATGCCCGTCTCTTCAACGAGAATATCGGCGATGGTTTCCTTCCAGAATTCGGAGCCAGCGGTTGTGGATTGCAAAACGAGGACTTCATCGTAGCGGTCAACAACGAACCCTGGGAGGCCATCGGATTCGCTATGAATCAAACGATACGAATCGCTTTGACCTTCAACCTTCAACCTGCGACGCACTTCAATCGCAGTTTTGATTCTTTTACGGAAGAATTCCTTATCAACAGACTCGTCGGTAAACGTCCACACACGGGCGCGGATTTGCGAGGTGGGGGAGTAGGATGCGCGGGCGAGGAAACTGCCGTTTGGCGCAAGCAGGTCAACGGTCGAGCCTGAGGCGATGGGTGAGTCAAACGGCTGAATCGCGCTGGCAAAGACCCAGGGATGGCGTCTTAATAAACTTTTTTCACGCCCGGGTTTGATGGTGATTTTCATAAATCGAGTGTATCACAGCATATATGCTGTGCATGGTATCATCATTAAAGTTATGTCATTGCGAGGGCGCTCTTGCTCTTTGCCCGAAGCAATCTCCGTCACTGTGTAAGAGATTGCTCACCGCACTTGCACAGCACGCAAGTGCGGTGTGACGGATTTCTGAGGAGAATAATGTTAAAACCAATTCGCTGGAATACGTTTGTGCGGGACTTCATTCGCATCGAGATCGGGTTCTTTTTATTTGGGCTGGCAATTACGCTGATGATTCGCGGCAGTATTGGGACGAGCGCGTGGGCGGTGTTGGAAGTTGCGCTCGCGCAACGAATCGGAATCACGATTGGGACGATGACGGTGTTGATGGGGTTTCTGGTGCTTTCGGGCGCGTTGATCATGCGCGAAAAAATCGGCTGGGGCACGCTGGGGAATATTTTGTCGATTGGGCCGTGGGAGGATTTTTGGCTTTCGATCATTCCCACGGTGAAGGAGAACCTGCCTTTGCAAATAGGCATGTTGCTGTTGGCGATCTTTTTGATGGGACTCGCCAGCGCGATCTACATTGGTGTGGATGCGGGCGCGGGTCCGCGGGACAGTATGATGCTGGCGATCAAACGCACCACGGGCATCAGTATCCGCGCGGCGCGCGCAATCATCGAAGTGACCGTGGTGACCATTGGCTGGCTGTTGGGCGGGCCGGTGGGTTTTGGCACGCTGGCGTATGCCATTTTGGTGGGGCCTTCGGTGCAGTGGGGGTTTAAAATATTCAATGTCCAGCCGCATAAGCCGATGGAAGAGGAAGTTGTGGCAGGCGTTGAAGGCGGCGCGGAATAAAATTAGGCAAGTATTAAGAACTTTTACCACGAAGTACACGAAGATTACAAAGGTAGGCAAAACCCAGGGTTGGTTTTCCTTCGTGTAACCTGGTGTCCTTTGTAGTGAAAAATTTTAGTAAGGCAGGATTTAGGCAAAACCTTGAAAGAGTCCACTAATCTCCACGAATGTACGCTAATCCTTTTAAAAATTCGCGTGGATTGGCGTAGATTAGTGGACAAAAAAACGTTCTGTGTAAGTCCTATAAGGAGAGAACAATGATCGAGTCAATTGACAACACTCCAATCGCTGAACCGAAAAACAGAAGCACAGCCGCGCTGGTGATTTTTCTGCTCTTTGCGTTGCCCATGCCGTTGTGTTTGTTCATCTATCACTTTATATTGTGGTCAACGGAACAGAGCGCGATCATTTCATTGAGTTCAAAAAACCTCGCGTGGGCTGGGCCGATTGGGTTGGCGGCGCAAGGCATCGTGATGTCCGTCGTTACTGGCTTATTGTGGCGTTTTACAAATGATGAACGCTTCAAGCCTGTGTATGCAGGTTTGTTCGGCGCGGCGTTGATGACCTTCCCCACCCTGCTGTTGCGCACGCTTGGCCCGAACAACGATCAACTCGGCTCGATCATTCAAATTGGAATCGCGCTGGTTGCGGTCTTCATCGTGATTCGCCTTCGCAGGAATCAAATCATTTGGGATCGCGGCGCGATTCCGTTCGGGTTGGTGGTGGCGGGCATTGGCATTGCGCCATTGGCAATTTATGGTTCCTTCGGTTCGCTCGGCGATGCGCTCTTAAGTCTGCTGGCGGGGTTGGCGTTTGGTTTTCTCGCGGCGGTGTTGATTTTCGACTCGACTGAAAATATTTTATTGGATGGCATCGGCGTGGGCGCGGCGTTGGCTCTGCTCGCATCTGTTTTTGGCTACGACGGCTCACAACTTTTATTGCTCGTGCTTGTGCCTGCGTTCGCGTGCGCAATCACGGCTGTCCTGCCATCCCGCATTGCGGCGGGCGTGGCGACGGGCATCCTTGCATTTGCGGCGCTCGCATTTTTTGACCCCACTGAACTCACCATTGTCCTCGGCGATATTGCGGGGCTGGCAGTCAAAGCGGTTGGCATTGCCCTGCTCATCGGGTGGGGGACAAGTGTCACAGCGTTGATTCTGCGTCAGGTAACAGGAGCAGGCTCAAAGTCCAGCGTGAAGCGAGCGGTGGGTTGGGCGGGGGCTGGCGTCATGTGGCTCTCGGTCATCGCCATTTTCTTTATATTTGGCAACCCAGGGAATTATGGCGACAGGCTCTTCGTCATCTTGAAAGATCAGGCGGAACTTTCTGCTGTGGCCGAGATCGAAGACCGCGATACAAGGCTGGCTCTGGCCTACGAGCAATTGACCGAACATGCAAACACAACCCAGGCTGAAATGCGAAAATTTTTTGACGCGGTTGGAATTGAGTACACGCCGTATTATTTGGAGAACGCGATGGAAGTGCGCGGCGGGACGCTGGTGCGGCTCTACCTGCTGACCCGCCCCGAAGTGGAGCGCGTCATTCCAAGCCCGCGCCTGCGTGCCGCTCCCGAAGATTCTCCTTCGCCTGGGTTTGAGTCTACGGTGGATGGCAGTGTGCAGTGGAACATTTCCATGATCGGCGCGGACAGAGTGTGGGATGAATTCAATGTGCAGGGCAAAGGCATTGTCGTTGGGCAGTCCGATTCGGGCGTGGATGGGAATCATCCCGCGATTGCAAAACAATATCGCGGAGTCAATTCAGGCGATGATTACAACTGGTTCGATCCGTGGGATGCGACCACATCCCCGAACGATGAAGGCGGGCACGGCACGCACACGATGGGCACGATTTTAGGCAGTGGCGGCATCGGCGTCGCTCCCGAAGCGCAATGGATCGGTTGTGTGAACCTCGATAGAAATCTTGCCAACCCCGCTTTGTATTTGGATTGTATGCAATTCATGCTTGCGCCGTTTCCACTGGGTGGCGATCCGCTGTTTGATGGCGACCCATCCAAAGCCGCGCACGTGATGAATAATTCATGGGGCTGTCCATCCATTGAAGGCTGTGACCCGAACGCCCTGTTGTACGCGGTGGATAATTTGCGCGATGCGGGTATTTTCGTGGTCGTATCCACTGGCAACGATGGGCCATCCTGCGAAACGGTTGAGTCACCTTTATCTTTGTACGACTCTGTTTTTTCCGTTGGCGCAATTGACCAATCTGGCAACATGGCCCCGTTCAGCAGTCGCGGCCCTGTCACCGCCGATGGCTCAGGTCGCAACAAGCCAGACATCGTCGCCCCTGGTGTGGATATTCTCTCCGCGCTTCCTGAAAATACATACGGCTCGAACAGCGGCACTTCGATGGCGGGTCCGCATTTGGTGGGTGTGGTGGCGTTGATCTGGTCTGCCCAGCCTGATTTGATCGGCGACATCGACGCAACCGAACAACTCATCATCGACACCGCCCAGCCCTACACAGGCGATACATCCATTGGATGTTTTACGGGCGCTTCTCCCAGCCATGCCTACGGCTATGGCGTTGTGGATGTGTACGAAGCTGTGAAGCAGGCGTTGGAGAAATAAAATGCCAACGATCTCACGCCCCAAACTTCCCACAGGCTATGTGGATCACCCCATCGCCGAAGTGCCGTGGGAATATGTCGAAAAGCGATTGGCCGAATCGATTAACTATTGGCTGTGCTCGGTCTATCCCGATGGCCGCCCGCATGTCATCCCACGCTGGGGCGCATTTTTGGACGGCAAATTTTATTACGACGGCAGTCCTGAAACACGTCACGCCAAAAATCTGGAAAAGAATCCAAACATGACGTTGCACCTCGAAAGCGGAAATGACGTGGTCATCATGGATGGGACTACACACCCCGCCTCCAAACCTGACTTTGAGCTGGCCCAACGACTATCGGCAGTTTACTGCGCGAAATACGAATCGGACGGCTATGCCCCCAAGCCATCTCAGTGGGACGAAGGCGGCTTGTACGTTTTCACCCCCCGTCAATGCCTGGCGTGGACGAAGTTCTTCGAGAACCCGACAAAGTTTGTTTTTGATGATTAATAACTCACCTTACGCACCCTCATACCCTAACGGGCACTTTCCCCAACCCTTCCCCTCCGCTTTGCGGGGGAAGGGAGTCCCCTCTCCCTTCGGGAGAGGGGTAGGGTGAGGGAGAGAAACTGTGTAAGGTGACATAAAAAAATTATGTGGATCTATCTCCTGCAAGGCATTGGATACGGTTTCGCCGCCGCCTCCCAACCGGGGCCATTTCAAACCTACCTGATTTCCCAATCATTGACCCGCGGCTGGAAGCGCGCTCTTCCCGCCGCCCTCGCCCCGCTGGTCAGCGATGGCCCCATCATTCTCCTGTGTGTTTTGGTGTTGAGTCAGGTTCCCGATGGACTGCAAAGAATCCTTAACGTTGCAGGGGGAGTTTTTATTCTGTACCTTTCGTACGGCGCATTTAAAGCATGGCGCAATTTTGATGAAAATCAAACCCTGCCTGAAATATCAAACCATCAAAACATCCTTAAAGCCGCCATGACGAATGTGCTCAGCCCCGGCGCATATATTTTTTGGACATTGGTGACAGGCCCCATTTTGGTGAGAGGTTGGCGCGAATCCCCTGTCAATGGGCTGGGTTTTCTCGCGGGGTTTTATGCCGCCATGATTTCCAGCCTTGCCGCCATCATCATCGTGTTTGGAATTGCGGGGAAAATTGGTAATAAATTTAATCGCGCCCTGCTGGGCATATCGTCCATTGCATTGTTTGGGTTTGGTGTGTATCAATTGTGGAAGGGAATTACAGGCTAAAAACAAAGAACCCGCCTCACACGAAACAGGTTCTTCACTGATAACTGATCACCTCTTCCACCACTCCCCCAACTCCATCACCGTCACGCTAAAACGCATATACAGGCACAACAACCTTGCGAGCGGCGGCTCTTCGCCCACGAATGTTTTCCGCGACGGTTTTCAGCACGTTTGCGGCAAAATAGCGCGTGCCGCATTCCATACACACCCCCGCAGGGACGTTTTCGATTAAAACGTATTCGCCTTTGACTTTGCGATACAAGGTCACGCGCTTTTCAACGATTCGACCTTCGCAATATTCGCAAGTTTCGTCTTGCCAAAAGTTTGTAGTTTCCATAGGATTTTTATTTCGATTGATCTTCATACACAGTGATGACGCGAATCTTGCCGCCATTCGTAAAGCGACAGACAGCTCCAATTGCGCGTCCATCCAAAGATTTGCCGATGATTTCAAATTTTTGTTCTTTGGGCCAGGTCTTTCTGATCTTGCCTGTCAAAATGCCGCTTTCGACATCATAGATATCAAATCCATCCTGCATGGCTTCATCGTCTGCGTGCTCGGTCAAATAATAAAGGCCGTTTTGAACCAAAGCGCGGATTTCAGAGATTCTGCTCACAGAGGATTCCTTGTTTCCGAAGTTTGCTCATTATAAACCCATTTCTGCAATGATATGCTTGAAAAATACAGCATATTTTTTGCTTTGTTTTTTTCACTTTTTCAATTTTTTCCCCAACTCCATCACCCCAAACACAACCACACCCGCCCCCGCCGCAATGGACAGGTCGCATCCGCTCAATGGAATCACCTCAAAGAAATTTGCCAGCACCGGGATATATAAAACAGCCAGTTGCAAAGCAACCACCAGCAAAGCCATGCCCGCCATCACTGGATTGCTCAATAGACCCATCTTGAATAATGACTCCTTTGCAGAGCGCGAAGCCAAAGCCTGAAAGACCTGCATGAATGCCAGCGAGGTGAAGATCATCGTCTGCCATTCGGAGCGGGCGGTGAAAAAATACCAGGAGCCGAGTCCCAAAGCGAGAGCGCCGATCAGCGCGCCAACCCAAATCGTTTGTACACCCGCGCCGCGCGAGAAGACTCCTTCGGTGGGCGAGTGTGGCTTGCGCTTCATCGTATCAGGTTCGGGATTCTCCACACCCATGCCGAGGCCGAGCAGGCCGTCGGTGAGGAGATTCAGCCACAGCAATTGCAAGGGAAGCAGTGGCAAAGGCTTTCCTAAAAATGGAGCGATCAACATCACCAACACTTTGCCGATATTGCCCGCCACACTAAACCGCACGAACTTGCGGATGTTGTCATAAATGGTGCGGCCTTCCTGCACGGCGGCAACGATGGTCGCAAAATTGTCGTCGAGCAAAACCATATCCGAGGCTTCCTTGGAAACATCCGTGCCAGCGATGCCCATCGCCACACCGATGTCCGCTTTGCGGAGGGCGGGCGCGTCGTTCACACCGTCGCCCGTCATCGAAACAATGTGACCCTTCGCTTGCAAAGCCTGCACGATCTTCAATTTATGCTCTGGCGCAACCCGCGCAAAAATATTTACTTCGTCCACCACATTTTTCAATTCGTCGAAAGATAAACTTTCGAGTTCAACACCCGTCAATGCTTTTATGCTTGAAGCGGCATCCTCGCCGCCGGAGATGGCGGCTGGAGCAGAAACAATGCCCAATTGACGCGCGATCTCGATTGCCGTCAACGGATGGTCGCCCGTAATCATCACAGGCCGAATGCCAGCGGCGCGGCAAGCCGCCACGGCATCCTTCACTTCGTTGCGCGGCGGGTCGATCATGCCGAACAAGCCAACAATCGTCAGGTTCTGTTCAAGGTCAGTTTGGATGATTTCAGGGATGGAGTTCATCAGACGAAATGCCACGCCGAGGACTCGCATCCCCTTTTTGGCAAGGCGATCATTCGCCGCTTCGATTCTTAACCTCCATTCTGCATCCAGTTTCAGGGACTTTCCCTCCATCCAAACATGGCTCGCCGCGTCGAGCAACCCATCCACACTGCCTTTCGTGAAGGCAATGTATCGTTTGTCTCCGATCTCCAGGCCAGATAACACGGTCGGGTCGTATTGACCCAAATGATGGACGGTGGTCATGCGTTTGCGTTCTGAGTCAAAGGGAAGTTCTGCCGCGCGCGGGAAGGATGAATCGAGAGTCCCTTTCCAATAGCCCATTTTTGCGCCAGCCACCACCAACGCGCCTTCGGTCGGGTCGCCCAGGGTGTGGAAGCGGTCGTCACCGGTGTCGATCAACTTCGCGTCATTGCAGAGCGCGCCGCCGATCACTGCCAGCGAAAGGGATGATTGGACTGGCGCACCCAGCCCACGGGTAGTGCGAAGCGAGCCGGAGCGTTCCATCGTTTCTGTTAAATCTATCGCATGTTCGGCCACATCCAGCACAACGACCGTCATCCTGTTTTCGGTGAGCGTGCCTGTTTTGTCGGAACAAATGACCGTGACCGAGCCGAGCGTTTCGACGGCTGGCAATTTGCGGATGAGCGCTTCATGTTGCAACATGCGTTGCGCGCCGAGCGCGAGGGTGATGGTGACGACAGCGGGCAGGCCTTCGGGGACGATGGCGACGGCCACGCTGACCGCCGTGAGCAGAATGTGACGGATTTCGTCGCCGCGCAGGATGCCCAAAATAAAAATTAATGCGGCGATGACTATGCCGATCAGCGCAAGGTTTTTGCCGAGCGCACCCAGCCTGCGTTGCAGTGGAGTCTGTTCATGTTTTATTTGTTGAATGAGGTCTGCGATCTTGCCGAGTTCGGTGTTCATGCCGGTGGCAACCGCCAGCGCGAGTCCGCGCCCCTGGGTGACGATGCTTCCCATGTAGGCCATGTTGCGGCGGTCGCCGAGAGGCAGTTCTTCATTGGAGAGAGCGGCGGTATGTTTTTCGATGGATTCCGATTCGCCCGTGAGCGCGGCTTCCTGAATTCGCAAGTTGACGGCTTCGAGCAAGCGCAAGTCGGCTGGGATGACGTTGCCTGTTTCGAGTTGAATGATGTCGCCGGGCACAAGTTCGTTTGCAGAGATTTCCTGCAAGTCGCCGTTGCGCCACACCCGCACATTCGGCACGGACATTTTTTTCAACGCGGCAATTGCTTTCTCGGCGCGGTATTCCTGCGAAAAACCAAGCAGGGCATACAGCCCAACGATGGCGAGAATTGCGATTGTGTTTTTTGTGTCGCCGAGCAGGCCTGCCACAAGCGCCGCGCCGATGAGAATTAAAACCATCGTGGCGGTCACTTGCTCCCACAAAATTTGGAAGGCCGTCCGCCCGCCGCGTTCGGTGAGTTCATTGTGACCGTATTGCGCGAGCCGCTCGGCGGCTTGCGTGGAGGTTAATCCATTTTCGGAAGAGGAGTCGAGTTCCGCCAAAATTTGGGAAATATCGGTAATGTGCCAGTTTGTCATAGGGGGATTTTACAAGAAAAACATGAGCGGGGGGTTATTAATACACCTTACGCGCCCTCATCCCCAGCCCTTCCCCTCCGCTTTGCGGGGGAAGGGAGTCCCCTCTCCCTTCGGGAGAGGGTTAGGGTGAGGGAAAACACGCGCATTTTCCTAAAACTGCGCAAGGTGAATTATTAAAAAACCTCCGAGTTCTTCAAGAACTTGGAGGTTTGGTTTGTACGCGATAGTTTCGATTGGTCAATCGTCAGGCTGTAAGCGTGACCTACTTGATGACGCCCAGCTTTTTGCCCGCTTCACCGATGATGTCCATTGCGCGTTCGATCTCGCTTGGGTCATGCGCGGCGGTGACGGTGGCACGCAAACGCGCCAATCCCTCCTGCACGGCGGGGGAGACAACGGGGAGAACGAAGACATCCTGATGCTGAGCTTCGCGAGTCATTTCGAAAGCCACATCATCCTGCCCGCATAGCACGGGGACGATGGCGGTCTCGGTCAACAGGGTGTCGAAGCCCATGCTCTTCAAACCGCCGATGAATTGTTTTGTGTTTTCGTTCAAACGTTCGATGCGCCACGGTTCATCCAAAATGACTTTGAAGGCTTCGTTCGCGGCGGCGGCCTGGGCAGGCGGCAGGGCCGCAGAGAAGATGTACGCGCGGCTGGCATGGCGCAGGTAGGTGATGATGTCTTCCTTCGCGGCCACATACCCGCCCACAGAGGGGATGGTCTTGCTGAGTGTGCCCATCTTAATGTCAATGGCGCCGTACATGTTGTAATATTCTTCGATGCCTGTGCCTTTTTCACCGAGCACACCCAGGGAATGGGCCTCGTCGATCATCAGCCAGGCGCTGTATTTTTTGCACAACTCCACCATTTTGGGCAGGTCAATGATGTCGCCGTCCATGCTGAAGACCGAGTCCGCGACCACCATTTTGGCAACATCCGCGGGAGCGTTTTTGAGCAGGCCTTCGAGGTGCTCCATGTCATTATGGCGGAAGCGGCGGAACTCTGCGCCAGACATCAAACAGCCATCTACAATGGAAGCGTGGTTGATCTTGTCTGAGAAAACGTAGTCGCCGCGTCCCATCATAGTGGAGATGACGGTCAGGTTGGTGGCATAGCCTGAAGTGTAGGTGATGGCGGCTTCTTCGTGCTTGAAGTTTGCAATCGTTTCTTCGAGTTCGTTGTGAATGGTCAGTGTGCCAGCCAGCGTGCGCACGCCGTTTGTGCCAGTGCCGAATTTGTCCACGGCTTTTTTGGCGGCTTCGTTAATGCGTGGGTGGCCGACCAGCCCCAGGTAGCTGTAGGAAGCGTACATGCCCATTTCGCGTCCGCGCACGCGCACTTTCGCTCCGCCCATCATCTCTTCTATGGGCTGATTGTAGAAATACAGATCATTTGTCTTAAGATAATGAATGCGGTCAGTCATCGCCTTGATGCGGCGTGTCACGGCATCATTCGTGTTGTGGAAATCCATGTAAAAGCCTCCGAAGCAGAATGGCGTAAGTTTGTAACTGCTCAGGCAAGCACCTGTGTGTTCCGTGCCCGCCTGGACGTAAACGTCCAGGCTATCTTTACAAAGTCCGCTAAAGCGGACTCATCGTCCCCGTATGGGGAAGTCGCCTTTAGGCGACTTTGTAAAATAGCCGTGGGCTTTAGCCTACGGCGGAGCAAGGCGCCCGAGTAGTTACGTAAGTTTAGCCGAGGGGATGCTTTCTGTCTAGCGGATGGCTGAAAGCTGTCCGCTTTTAACCCGCCAGTTTCTTTAATTCATCTTCACTGATGATATTTATTCCCAGTGATTTTGCCTTCTCAAATTTCGAGCCAGGGTTTTCGCCCAGCACAAGGTAGCTCGTTTTCTTGCTGACGCTGTCGATCACCTTGCCGCCGTTGGATTCAATAAATTCTTTCACCCCATCTCGTGACAAAGTGGGCAGTGTGCCAGTTACCACAAAAGTAAATCCACTCAGCGCCCCATTCTGCATTCTGACTTCTGACTTCTGCATTTCAGGCCACACGCCCGCCGCCTTCAACTTCTTCAACACTTTTTGATTCGCCGACTGCGAGAACCAATCCACAATCGATTCGGCGATGTTTGGTCCCAAGCCTTCGATGAGTTGAAGTTCCTCCGCGCTGGCTTTTGACAAGGCGGATAAATCCCCAAACGCGCGCGCTAAATCACCCGCTGTGACTTCGCCCACGCCGTGGATTCCCAACGCCGCGATCAAACGGTTCAGACTCTGCGCCCTGGCCTGCTCCAACGACTTGAGCAGATTCTCCGCCTTTTTATCTGCAAACCCTTCCAGCTCGAGCAACTGGTCTTTGGTCAGCGTGAACAAATCTGCCACGTCTTTGACCAAGCCCGCTTCGATGAGTTGCTCTACTATTTTATAGCCAAGTCCCACAATATCCATCGCGCCGCGAGAGACGAAGTGCTCCACGTTCCGCAGCAACTGCGCGGGGCAGGCCGCGTTGACGCAGTACCATGCCACTTCACCTTCAAAGTGTTCCACCGCCTGGCCGCACGCGGGACATGTCGTCGGTGGTTTGTATTTTCTTTCTTTTCCAGAACGCGCATCCACCACGGGGCCGATGATGTAGGGAATTACTTCGCCCGCGCGTTTGACCAGCACGCGGTCTCCCACGCGAATATCTTTTTCAGCGATGAAGTCAAAGTTATGCAGGGTGGCGCGTTCCACAACCACGCCGCCAATTTCCACGGGTTCGAGCATGGCATAGGGAGTCAACACGCCTGTGCGGCCAACCGCCACGCCGATGTCATTTAATGTCGTGGTCACTTCGCGGGCAGGGAACTTGAAGGCAATCGCCCCGCGCGGGTCTTTGCCCACGAAGCCCAAGTCAGCGGCGAGGTTCAAGTCGTCAATTTTGATGACCATGCCGTCGGCTTCGTAAGCCAGTTTGTCGCGGCCTTCATTCCATGTTTCGGTGTAGGCAATCGCGGAGTCAAGGTCATTGAATCGTTTGGCGACATCTGCCATAGGGAAGCCCAGAGCTTTGAGGTATTCCAATATCTCCCACTGCGAGGTGGGCACTTTGCCGCCTTCGGAATGTACGATCTGGTAGACAAGCAAAGTCAATGGGCGAGAGGCTGTCAGTTGCGGGTCGAGCTGGCGCAACGATCCCGCCGCTGTGTTGCGCGGATTGAGATAGGTTTTCTCCCCTGCTTCTTCCAGCTTCTTATTTAATTCATCGAACTCTTTGATGGGGATGAAGGCTTCGCCGCGGACGACCAAGTACTTAGGTAATTGGTAATTGGTACTTGGTAATTGGGCGCTTCGAGAATTACCAATTACCAATTCACTATTTACTGGAATTTTTAGCGGTATCGTGCGTATCGTCCGTAAATTGGAGGTGATGTCTTCGCCGACTTCACCGTCTCCGCGGGTGGCGCCTTGCACGAACATGCCGTCGCGGTAATGCAAGACAACGGATAACCCGTCAATTTTTGGCTCGACGACAAATTTTGCTTTCTCAACTCTGTCATCCAGTTTTTTAACTCGCTCCAGCCATGCGCGGGCATCGTCCGCGCCAAAGGCATTGGCGAGCGAGAGAATGGCCGCAGGGTGGCGAATTTTTTCGAAACGGTCAGCAGGCCGGGCACCGGCGCGCTGCGTGGGGCTGTCGGGTGTGATCCAGTTTGGATGATCCGTCTCGATCTTTTTCAGTTCGTTAAGCAGGCGGTCATATTCCAAATCGCTGATGATGGGCGCATCCAACACGTGATAACGATAATTGTGAAAGTTGACCTGCGCCTTCAATTCTTCGTATCGGGTAAGGAGTTTATCTGCCATGTTTTGCATTATAGCCGAAATGAAAACCCGCCCTGGGCGGGCGGGTGAAACTCAATCTATTTTTTTCAAAATATCGGAAGGCGGGCGCGAGAGCGGACGGGTCATTGCCGAGAGGCGGGATTCGTAAAAGGTTTCGTCTGCGTTCGAAAATCTCGAGGGTGTAAATAATTTTCGTTCCACGAGGATGTCTGCGATTCTTTTGGCCTGGTCTCGTGTGAATTCAAGTTTTTCCGCGAACTCCGTCAGGCTGAAACGGCCCAGGCGGATGACGGCATTCAACGCCGAACGAAGCGGCTCGGAAAACAGGACAACATCCGAGGGACGAATATCCTCTTCCCGCGCTTCAAGTTCTTTAAGGGCTGTCTGAAAAAGTGATTCGCTCATGGCTTACTCCTTGCCAGAGACTGCCTCAGTCTTTGAGTTGATCCACAAGACTGCGCAAGCCCTTCGTCACCGGGTGATCGGGGAATCGGATCGAGAAAATACCTGAACTCGCAAGGGACATCATTTCATCAGAGTGGGGGAGCACCGCGCCCACTTTGGCTCCGTAGGTTTGTTCCACACGGGCGCGCACATCTTCAGGGTCGAGGGTGTTGGGAACTTTGTTCACCAGCATCAGCATCTTCGGCACGTCCAATTTTTTGGCAACATCCACGGTTACGGCTGTGCCCTGATAATCCTGTGAATCCGGGCGCAGGATGATGACCAGCGCATTGGAGATGGCAATGGAAAGCAGGGTTTCTTCATTTAGACCAGGGTGGGTATCGATCAAAAGATAATCGAGTTTCAGTTTTTCCACCACATCGCGGAAGCCGTCGTTGAGCAGTCCCACGTCATAGCCTTCGCGCAGGATGCGGGCAATTTCGCCTGCCTTGATGCTGGATGGAATCAGGAAGACCTGTCCCTTAATCTCGCCGCCAATGTGGCCTGTCACATCATGGGCGGCGTCTTCGATGCCGCATTTGCCCCACAAATAATCATTCAGCGAATGAACCATTTCCGATTCATCGAGATTGAAAAGCACATGAATTCCAGGGGAATTAATATCCGTATCCACCACGCATACGCGTGAACCATCCACAGCCAGAAGCGCGGCAATGTTTGCTGTGGTGTTTGATTTTCCCGTACCGCCGCGAAAAGAGTGAATCGAAATGATTTTGGACATCTTCTCTCCAGAGTTTTTTAATTTCGTAACGATGGCTGACTCCACTGCAAAAAGGTCTTGCGTTTTTGAACTTCCTTCGTGGTTAAAAAAGGTTTTGCAGTGGCATCATAGCTTTTCCAGGATTATAGCCCATCTAATTTGAAAGTCAATCACCCCTGATGTATGTTATATTCGATTGAAATTATCAACCCTTTTTCGTCATTATCAACCACAAACTATATGGAAAACACATTCAATCCAACCCTTCCAGACTCCACCGACGAACTCCTGATCCAGAATTTCAAAGATGGCCGCAAAGACGCATTCGACCTGCTCTACTACCGCCATCTTCCAAAAGTATACAAAAGGGTTCGTTACGTTATCCCTGAAAACGATGTGGAAGATGTGACCCAGGAAATCTTTATCGCGGCATTGAACTCCCTTTCGTCTTTTCGAGGCGACTCCAAATTCAGCACCTGGCTGCGCACTTTAACGAACTACAAAGTAGCCGAGTTTTACAGAAAGCGCAGCCGCAAACAGGAGCCGCCGCTTTCCCCGCTTTCGGACGCCGCCGCTTACACAACTGACAGCGCCGCCAAAACCATGGAGGAAAGAGTCTACCTTCAACGCGCGCTCCAAAACCTGCCCGAAAATTACAAAGAAATCATCCTGCTTCGTTTTGCAGAAGACCTTCAATTCAATGAGATCGCCGAACTGACCAGCCAGAATCTTGAAGCCACAAAATCCCTTTTTCGCAGAGCCATTGCCGCGCTACGCACTCACCTGGAAAAATAAAATGGATCAAACAAACACACCTCTCCATTCACAACAAGATGACCAACTGGCCGACTTTGCCGACCAGGTATTAAAAGGAAAGATGAAGTACCCCGCCTCTCCCCCGACCGATACCCTGCCCGGCCTCGAAGAAACGATTCTACGCCTGAGCAGTTCCTTCCCCCCCAACCCATTGGACGATGCCGCCGTCAAACAAATGCACGTGCGGCTCAAAGCCCGCATCCGCCGTGAAGAGCAGAGCGCCAAACCCTCCTTCTGGAAGAAGTGGTTTGGCAGAGATGTTTCTCCCCAGCTTGGGCTGGCGTTTGCCGTTCTTGCCATATTGGTTGTGGTGGTTATCAGCGCCCCGTCATTGACAACCTCCGGCTCATCCACCGCTGGAACCGCATCTGCGCCGGTGAATATTTTTATCGCAGGTGGTTTGCTGTTGATGGTAGCCATCGCATTTTGGGTATCGCGCAGGAAATAACCCCTGTTCTTCGATAAACCCCTCGCGGCGTCACCGTTTTTGTTTCCTTGCAGGGCCTATCCAGTTACGGTATTATTCCTGCATGGTAGTCTTGATTGCGCTCGCCATTGCTTTTTTCGTCCCCGTTTTATTCCTGTACTATTTAAATAAATTTGACTTGTACAAAACAGGCCAGTTGAAGGGGAACATTGCCACCCTCGGTTGGGGACTAATTGCGTACATGCTTGCGGCACAGATCAACCCAGCCATGGTCAACACAGGCTGGGTCACATGGGACCAGGTCACCCGCATCACCGCCCCGATTATCGAAGAAACCCTCAAAGCCCTTATCCTCATTTACCTCGTCCAGCGCGCAGACTTTAACTACGTGGTGGATGGCGCGCTGTATGGCTTCGGCGCGGGGATCGGTTTTGCAATCATCGAGAATATCGAATATGTGACTGGCAACCCCGAAATTGCGTTGACGGTTGCAATTGCGCGCGTGTTTTCCACCAACCTCGTCCACGCTACGGCAAGCGGGTTGATTGGCACAGCGCTGGCGTATCGCCGGGGCGATTCCACTTGGCGGGGCTGGCTGGCCATAGCGTTTGGGTATGTCTTTTCCATGTCGATTCACATGATCTTTAATACCATGGTGAGCGCCGGGGCTTTTCTTATTGTCGCGGTCATTTTTGGGTTGACGGGCATGGCGTCGATCTGGGTTGTGATCAAACGCGGCTTGAATATTCAAAAGGAATGGGTGGGGGAAAAGCTGGGCATGGAAGACCGTGTCACAAAGGAAGAGACGAAGGCTGTTAAAAAAATCGAGACTTTGGATGAGTTGTTAAAGCCGGTTGCAAAACAATTCGGTGAAGCAAAGGTCCCTGTAGTGAGGGAGATGATCCTCAAGCAGGCGGAGATTGGGATCAAGCGAAAATTGATCGAGTCGACGCCGAGCGACAGCAAGCGCAGGGAAATCGAATCGATCATCCAACAGCTTGCAAAAGATATGGAACTCCTGCGAAAGCAAGCGGGCTTTTATTGTATGATGTTTGTGCGGGCTGTCTATCTCGACCAGGATGGAAAGGTTTGGGGGGCGATCCATGCACGGGTGACAGAATCAAGCACAGGTCAAAAGGGAGGCGGGTTGTGGGAGCGAGTCAATGAACGGGTGAAGCAATCCCCGTCACAGGATGATACGTCATGAAGAGCGATATTCTTAATCAATTACAGAAGACAAGCATGTTCATGAATCTTTCAGAGGAGGCGCTGGCGGATCTTGCGGTTAAGGCTTCCACCCGTACATTGGAAAAGGATGAGGTTCTGATGCGCAAAGGGGAGCGGGGCGATTCGCTCTTTCTGATTCATGATGGCTGGGTGAAGATCGTGACGGAAGATTCAAAAGGCGATGAGTTGATCATCAATAAATGTGGGCCGGGCGAAACCATCGGTGAAATGTCTTTGTTGGATGGCAGTCCGCGCTCGGCGACGGTTATCGCATTAACCGCTTCTGAAGTATTTGAATTGAAGCAGGATGTGTTCGAGGAAATTCTCGACCAGCGTACGGATGTTTCGCTGGCGATTATTCGCAGTTATTCGGAGCGGCTTCGTTTTGCCACAACGTATATCGAGAAGGCCATTGACTGGTCGCAAAAGACTGCCGAAGGCGATTACTCATTTGTGGAGCAGACTCAGCCGTTGATGAATGACTCGGCTTCAAACGATGATAAAGCCGCGCAGTTGCTCTCCACTTTTTTTACAATGGTTCGCAGGGTGAAGGAACGCGAAGATGGTTTGAAACAGCAGTTGGAAAAATTGACGATTGAGATCGACCAGGCGCGCCGCAAGCAGGAGTTCGAAGAGATCACGGGCACGGAATTTTATGCAAACCTGAAAGAGCAGGCCAAAACTCTGCGCCAGAAACGCGCGCAGGGATGAACTCATAAAAGATTTCACCACTGAGCACACAGAGGTCACAGAGAAGACCTTTAAAAACCTCAGTGAACTCCGTGATCTCTGTGGTAAAAGAATCTGTCGAATTTAAAAATTTGGAGGCATGATGAATAAAGGCAAAATCGTTTCCATCCATTCGTTTCGCGGCGGGACGGGCAAATCGAACACGACCGCCAACCTGGCGGCGCAGGTTGCCCTGGCGGGCAAACGCGTGGGCGTGGTGGATACGGATATTCAATCCCCTGGCATTCACGTTCTGTTTGGCCTCGATGAAAATAAAATGGGCAAGACCATGAATGATTTTCTGCATGGCAAAGCCACCATCCGCGAGATTGGTTTTTCAGTGGGCGAAAACGCTGTCGGCGGGGAGGGACGCGCAAAACTGGCGGGGCAGAATCTCTGGCTTTTTCCATCCAGCATTCGCGGGCGTGAGATCAGCCAAATCTTGAAGGAAGGAATTGACTTTAATCTCCTGAATGAAGGCCTGCAAAAAACGATCACAGAGTTTGACCTGGATTATCTTTTTATAGATACGCACCCCGGCTTGAATGAAGAGACTTTGCTTTCGATTGCCACCTCGGATATTTTGATCATCATCCTGCGCCCGGATAACCAGGATTTGCAAGGCACGTCGGTGACGGTGGATATTGCCCGCAGTTTGGATGTGCCGAATCTTTTGTTGATGGTGAACAAAGCCCTGCCCAAATATGATTTTGTGGAACTCAAAAAAGAGATCGAAGATAAATTCAACGCTCCCGTTACCGGTGTTCTTCCGCTCTCTTTCGACCTGGCGGATAATGCCAGCAACGATCTTTTCTCACTCCGCTATCCAGACCATGAATGGTCGAAGGCCTTGCGCGGCGTGGCGGATGCCGTTCTTGCGACAGGTTAGGAGGATGCGATGAAATGCTGGCATTGTGAAGAAGCCGCGCGCGCATCGTGCGCTTTCTGCGGGCGTTTTGTGTGCAAGGATCATGCCGCAACCATGTCCACTTTTATTACGATGTTTGTGGGCGCGAACAACACGCCCAAGGGGCTTGCGGTTGCAAACGTCATCTGGTGCGGCGAATGTGAACCCCAGCCGGAACCGATCAGTATGCCCGAACTTTATTGAGATGGAGAGGTCGCCATGCCTGGAGTCTTCGATCGGTTAAATAAAGAGATAAAAGATAAACAGCAGGAGGGCGGTATTACGCCACTCGATCTTGCTGACCTGCCGCCTGCCTTGCGAAAGATCATGCGCTTGATGCTGCGCGAATTGCAGATGACCTATCCGCGCTTGTGTGAGGCTGTTGATGAAATGCCCGAACAAGACCGCCTCACCCCTGACGGGTTGGATGATTCTCTTTCAATGTTGACTCAACAATTCTGGCTGATTCGAATCGGCGAAGGGGAGAAGGCCATTTACAAAGTGAACCTGCGCCGCAAAGAGGGCAGTAAACTTTCGGCTGGCATCTGGTCTGCGCTGGATGCGAAATTGAAAGACAGACCCAAAGATAAATGAAAAAACAACGACGGGCGAAAGCCCGTCGTTGTTTAGCTGTCCTTCTTTTGTTCCATTAGTTCAAATAACTGCATCGGCTGGCTTTTCCCCTTAAGAGGAACTTCGCCAAGCGGCTTGCATTCATATTTTTCCTGGATCGCCCCCTGCACCCGCTCTGAAACGATGATCTGGTTCTTTTCAGCGCGGTTCATCAAACGCGCCGCCGTGTTGACCGTATCCCCCAGCACGTTGTACTCCCGCCGCCCACGCGGTTCGCCGATCTCAGCCACGAAGGCCGGGCCGGAATTAATCCCGATCTGGCAGTAAATATCTGGTTGCACATTCCCAATGGTGGGAGCTTTTTGGTTGATGGTTTTTATCACTTCGCGAATGGCAAGCGCCGCAGAGGCCGCCCGCAGTTCGTCATTGGTGTGGGCGTTTGGCACACCGAAATAGATGACAATATCGGAACCAGCCAGATGATAGGTGACCTTTTTCAACACGCCGCCCCGCGATTCCACTGCGGCATTGATGAGCGAAAACGCGCGCGAAAAGTGAAGCGCAAGTTTGGTTTCTTCACCGGGCAGGGCGCGGTCCGCAGATTCGGGCAGGCCGATGAAGTTGACGAACATGATGGTGGGTTGTGGGAAATCAGGCGGAATTTTCCTATCCGCTGCGCTTTCCACCAGCAGGGACAGAACAGGTGAGGGAATGTAGCTTGCCATCGGCTCGATGGTGTTGAGTAAGTCCATGATGTTGAGCAGTACTTCGTTCTTGTCGCGTGTGAGTAAAACATTGGACGCCATGCGCCGTCCCACGGGGGTGATTTCGTACTCTCCGAGTTTGTCGTCGGAAAGATCGTCGATCACCAGGAAGTATCCCGGGGTACCGTCTTCAAAACGAAAATCAGCCGCGATCCGTTCATACGCTTTTTGAGATAAATTCACGCGTTCATTGCGGCCGTTGCTTTCGGTCAATTTGGCTTGCTGTACATCTTTGCCCAGTAGAACGTGCTCCATGCGTCTGGGCGTGCCAATATCCGCGGTGAGGAATCTGCCGCTGTGAATCCCGATGCGCATTTTCAAATTGACAATGCCCGCCGGGGTTTCGATCTCTGCAAATTGTTTCATGGCTCTTTGCATTCGCAGTCCGGCTCGTATGGCGCGGGAGATGTCGTTGTGCTTTTCAGTCTTTCGGAAGACAACGAGCATGGCGTCGCCGGTGAATTCAACCAGTTCCCCGCCGGACTTGCTGATCACGCCGATCATTTCCGAAAAATATTTTGTCAGTTGTTTTAGCAGGTTTTCCGCGCCATCGCGCCCCTTGGATGCGTTCGCTTCCATCAGTTTTGTAAAGCCAGCCAGGTCTGTGAACATCATCGTCCCATACTGCCATTCGGTTCTCACATCGCCCGGCTTTAGTTTGTTGATCGAAATCTGCCGCGAGGTGTAATCGAGCAATATGCGCTGTAACGTCCGCAAGTGTTTGTGGACATCGATCATGATTTCCACAGAGGGGTTGCCCCACATGGAGGCATACATCTCTGCAGGGAGCAAATACCGCAAGCGGCTTTCAATCGAAGTAAGCGGCGACTCGGGAAGCATGGATAAAATTATACTTGAATAACTTCCCTTGAAAATTCAATTTGATAGGTAGTGTGTGCGCAAACCTTGCCAGGTAATCTGCTCCCTGCGCCGTCCTCGGCGCAGGATTTCCTCGCACACCTGCCCTCCCACTCGCTCCGCTTCGGGGACGGCGCTTTGAGCTTGGTTTATTCGCCCACATACTGCGGATGGATTGCCTTATACCCCAGCATTTCACCGAGCAAGCCCAGCGTAGCGCCGAGTACTTTTTGCATCGTCATGGATGGACTCGCCACATAATTCCCGTGTTTGATGGCTGTTCGGATGGTTGCAGATTGAAACAATAATTTTGCAAATCCCTTGTAACGGACGCCGTCACGGGCCATGCCTGTGCGTGTTGCAAAAATCCCCAGAATATCCTGCACCGCGGCGGGATTCGCTTTCTCAAAGTGATTCCGCTGACGATAGACAAGTTCATCGTCATTGGCATTCCACGGGTGGACGTGGAAGTGATTCGGTTCCACCACAAAGGACTCGCCTGCCTTCGCGGTTTTTTCAACCCCATCGAGTTTGTATTTGGCGGTGCCTTTGATGATCTCAAAAGTTTCCGTCCATGTTTGGTGGAGATGTTCCCCAAGATCGGAACCGACTTTGGAATAGCGGGTGACCTCCAACAGCCAGCCCATGCCGTTTGTCTCTGCGTCACTTTCTAAAACCACTGTTTTGGTCCTGGTGGCGGGATGTTCAAAAGTAAACCCTGCTCGTATCATGTTGAATGCTCCTTGGTTGGTAAATTTTTGCAGGAATTATACTTTCACACGTTCATTGGGGTGTAATAATCTTTTCTCTATCGTACACGCAAACCCTAAAGGTCTCCTTTTCCTCGCAGATTCCTGATACACCGAAAAGACCTTTAGGGTTTCTTTGCGAGGAAAATGTACGGTAGCGAAATAATCTTTAGAATCAAAAACGGGACTGTGTTTGTTCACAGTCCCGTTTTGTGTTTAGTTTTTACATCAGCGCAATCAACTCGCCAGTTTTTTCTCTATAGCGTTTAACCAAATCTCGAAAACACCGACGTAATCTTCGATTTGATGATAAATTGTCATCGCAATCTTTTCGTTATACGTATGGACTGTCATATTGCGAGCGTCGCACATTTGCAATGCAAGTTTTGAAGTAGCTTCATCAAACAAACCAGCCTGCCAGCTTGCGCGCACAACGCCTTTTGGTGAATTAACCGACACTCCTTCAACTTCAGCCAGATAGAGTTGCGCGGTTTTCCATGTCGCTTCAAAGGTGTATTCGAATCTTTGAATTGTTGCATCCCGTTCAATGAGCGAAAGTTCGGGTTTGTTGGTCAACTCTTGCAAAGTGGACAATGCTTTTCGGGCAACTTGTGCGCGTTCTTTTATTCTTTCCATAGAATGCCTTCCCTTTCCACGCGTTGGAGAAAAACATCGTCTGACATGGACAAATCCACCATATCCACTTCGCGGAGAATGTTACTTTCATCCAGCTTTTCTTGAATTTCAGAAATGATATGAATTGGCAGAGGTTCGAGCGGCAAAATGGCAACGTCAATATCTGAGTACAACCGCGCTTTGCCAGTTGCCTGTGAGCCAAATAAATAGACTTTTGCTCGAAAGGCTTTTAATTGTTCAAGCACGATTTCTTTCGTGGCTTCAAGGTCATGGGTTAAGACAGGAGTAACCATTGGATATATTATACCGAATTAACACCCTCACCCTGCCCTCTTCCAGCGGGAGAGGGGGAGTCGTCCCGACGAAAAGCCGTCACAATCGGGGTGAGGTCGCCCTTCACCCACACTCCCGTTTTTGATTTGGACATATACCTGCAACAGATGTTATAATGCACTTATCAATAAAACGGTTCGACCGTTTTACCCGCCCCCGACGACAAGGTAGCCACATGAGGCTGTCTTCTCAAGCAAGACTTGAGATAGTCGGGGGTGTTTTATTTAGGGCAAATTCCACAGGTCAACAAGGCGCGGGGATATGATGTCGAAATGATTGCTTGCTATTCCCATTACATGCAATCGTATTGCGCCAGCAATCATATCTGCCAATTGCAAGCCATCCTCACGTTTAGAATCTCCGCCAATGATATTTTTGAACGGACGAATACGCTCCCCCCTTTTACTCCGCTCAGAAAACTGAATTCGCAGATGGCGGCAGAAGGAGGGCGTTGCGCCATCAATGATTAAGACTTCATTTGCAAGATCCAGTTCACTGGCATGCATGGTTAGCCCAATGATCAATTCAACTGTCAGCGCTTGGGGGTTCAAGGTATTGAAATTCGGTCCGAGTCGCGCTTTATCCGCAGTTACAGCACGGATGCGGAAATCAACAGCCAGCACTTCCTTGAAAAAGCGATCCTTTTGCAGGGGCTTGGATTGATGATATTTGAATTCAAAATTTGGGGGAACATAGAGCGCTTTTCTAAGTTCCACAAGCGGTTTGAGAGGCGCACGTTCGGGCAACTGTACCATTGCAACCACAAAGTGACTGGATGAACTTGCCTGCCCTTCCAACCCCGCATCGCCTGATTCGTCAACAAAGAAGTATTGCATAAGGCGTGATTATACAGCGAAGACTCATTGCTGGAGCCATTCACCCTCACCCTGCCCTTTCCCAGCGGGAGAGCGGGAAGTCGTCCTGCCAAAAGCCGACTGAATCGGGGTGAGGGAATTTCTCCCCCAAATCCGACGAGTTGACTGTTGAATCCGCATCCCAAATTTTCGTTTTCGTATTTGGGGGACGCGTACCCGAGCGGAGCGAGTGGTAGATGTCCGAAGGACAGAAGGGGTCACCGCCCTTCACCCACACTCCCGTTTTTGTATTATTTTTTGAATTGTCTTTTCAACTTCACAACAACTTTTGCTGGATACTTTAACTCGTGCTCCCACACTCGTACAACTTTCCGCCCTTCTTTTTTCAATTCACGAGAGACATATCTATCTCGGTCTTTGTTTTGCTTTAATTTATTTGCCCAAAACTCCTGGTTATTCTTCGGCATGTTTGAATGTTTGGGGCATCCATGCCAGAAGCGCCCATCGACAAACAAAGCAATTTTATGCTTTGAAGATATTTTTGTTGTGATATTTTAGGAATTTAACTTCTGGCAAAAATCTTGTTGGTGTTTTAACTTCAGCGCCGTCGTACCGAAATAGAAAATCTTGTAAGGCTGTATCTACTTCATTGCGTTTGATTGATTTTGAGATTTTTATCTTGAAATCAGGCGTAATTGTGAGTAATCCTCTGTCAAATGCCCTGTCATGAATTGCGTTGAGGCAAAGTCCGTTGCGTGGGTTTACACGATTTGCTTCATCTTTTGACCAAGGAATAATATGGCTTGCGTTTAATAATTCAGGAACTCCAAGTCCAGTAATGCAGCATTTGAAATCATAAGCCGCAAGCACGGCTTTTCTAAAGAAGCTTTGATTGACGCGAACTTTGACAATCGTTTCACGTTCTTTGCCTGATTTGGGTAAATCAAAGATTTCAATATCTGTGACTTCTTCAACTGGCTTGCCCGTCTTTTCAGCTAATAGTCTCTCGCTTTCAAAACTCAACAAGTCCCAATTATTATTGAATTCCCCCCATACTTCCGCATCCAACTTTGCTCCGTGCGAAGCTCCAGCAATATTTCTTTTTTTCAAAGTTGGGTCAAGGCTTGCAAGGTTTGCCAATTTCCACGACACGGCAGAAGGTGAGCGCCCCAAAATCTTTGCTAGTAAAATAATTTGAGGGTTGCGGATATGAATTGTGCCAAAAGGGATTTTGCAATATAGATTGAATGCAAGTATCAATTCTTCACGAGTCCATTTATTTGACGGCATGTTTCCCACTTTACACCCACGAAATCTTGATTTCACCATCCAGCGGCTTGAACTCATTATCCCCTGTGACCAAATCCGCTTTCTTGATTTTTGCCAGCGCGGCGGCAAAAGCATCAGCATAGGACATCTTGTGCTGTGATTTGAAACGCGCCGCTTCCTGGGTTAATTCCCAATCGGCATTTTCAAATTGAATCCGTAAATCGCGCAGGGATTTCACGCTGGCGTTGGCTTCCTCTTCCGAGATTTCCCGCGCCAGCGTATACCAAACTTCGCCCACATTGACCACGCTCATGTAAATGGGAATTTGTTCTTCATGCGCTGTGGCAATCAACTCTTCCACCTGTTCCCCGGAAGGCTCGTCTTCAAGGTAGGCAATCACCGCCCATGTATCCAACACGTATGCTTTTGCCTTCTTTGCCATATTACAACTCCCTTTCGCGTTTCTTGTCCACCATCAAAGCCTTCATCAAGCCCCTGCCTTTGTACTTTCCGCGCAGACTGCGAACATACTCACGAGTTACAGGGGTGAGGATGATCTGCCGTGTGATCGTATCTACGTCAATTTGAAGATAGGTACCATCCTTGATTCCCAATTGCTTGCGGATCTTGGACGGAATGACAACCTGCCCCTTTGAAGTGGCAACAGTTTCCATTGCTTTCTCTCCTTTCAGAAGTTCAAAAAAATTCTACCACATTATAAAAAGTAAGTCGAAATATATATTATCTTACTTTTCTATTTTATCGGCATTCCGTGCGGGCTAACAGAGTGGCAACCTGCCCCTCGAAACCGAACCAACCCTCCCCTGAGTCCGAAGCGATGCGGGTTAAATAAAAACTGCGGAGCTAGAAAAATGCCTCCGCAGTCTTTCCTCTACTTCCAAATATTACCATACCCGTATTCACCTTCAAGCAACTTCCCTTCAGCGAAGCGACTGAATCGAAAGGGCGTGATGTCCACGGTTTTGGGCGAGCCATCGTCCTGACGGTTCGTCTGTCGCTCACCGTGACGAAGGATCAACTCCACCAAACTTGCGCCCGCGGCGGGGGAGGTCTTGAAGCCCGTGCCGCTCAAGCCGCAGGCGAGATAGAAACCGTCGGGGCCTGCCGCGCTGTAGATGGCGCGCTGGTCGGGGGTGATGCCGTCGCGCCCCACGTGGATGGAGTGCAAGCCGCTTTGCTCGATTTTTGGAATACGCTGAACAAGCGCGTCAATTAATTTTTCAACGAAGGTGGGCGTGGGCGTTTGGTCTTCGGCATCGGGCGCTTCGCCGCGCAGGCTTTCATCTTCGCCCGCCGCAAGGATCAGCGCGCTGCCCTCGGGGCGGAAGTAGCAGTTGATGGTATCGTCGATCACCGCGGGGATCTTGCCAAGCGACGGCGGGCGATGTAGGAACGCCACATCGTGAGTCCACGTGACGAGCGGGACTTCGACATCGGCGAGTTTTGCGACATGCTTCGCCCACGCTCCTGCCGCGCTGACAATTATGGGCGCCGCAAATTCACCTTGAGTGGTGCTGACGCCTTTTACCGCACCGCCCGATGTGTGGATGGCGGTCACTTCGCAATTCTGAATCAACGTTGCGCCGTTTCGTTTTGCCGCTTCGATGAACGAGTTGGTGGTGAGGGTCGCATCGGCGTAGCCCGAATCAGGTTCGTACGCGGCGAAGTCGAACTGGTCGGTGAGAAAATCAGGGACGAGTTTCTTCACATCGTCCGCCGAGATGACAGACGTGTTTATGCCAATGCGCTGTTGGTTGGCGACATTGCCGCGCAGTTTATCTTCATGCTCACGTTTTGCGATTTGCATAAAACCCGTTTGCATGAATCCACAACTTGCGCTGAGCGGAGACGAAGTGCCGCCGCCAACTCTTTCCTTCCAATTACTAAAATAATTTTTATAACTGGCGAAGGTCAATTCAGATTCGGCGGCAAGGTCGTAATGCATACGGACGAGTCCGCTCGAGTGACCTGTCGCGCCTGAAGCTGTAACCTTGCGTTCAAGAATGGCAACTTTCAGTCCGCGCTCGGCGAGGTGAAAGGCAATGCTTGCGCCCATCACCCCCGCGCCGATGACAATGGCATCAAAAGTTTGCGGCATTATTTTTTCTCATCCCTTGAACGCATTTGATTTGCTTTATCTTTCAACTCTTTGAAATAGCTTGTCTCTGTAATTTCCGCCACCTGATGGGCGCGGCGGGATTCGTCAATTTCGATTTTTAGTTTGGCAATTTCCTGCCTCAATGACGCTTCGAGAATGTACCCATCCAATGCGGCGGTGGCAAGCAGAACCAAAGCTTCCAGCGCATCATCATCTGCAAATGGAATGATCTCCCCCGTCTCAGCATTCTTGGCGTTGATCAGTTGAAGCACGCCGATCACCCGTCCCTCGCTATTTTGAAGCGGAATGGTGAGAAAGGATTTGGAGCGGTATTTTGTGCGCGCGTCGAAATTTTTAGTGCCCGAAAAATCAAAGCCATCGGCCTGGTATGCATCGGCAATGTTGATGCGTTTGTGAGTCAAAGCAACCTGTGAAGCCACATTGGCGCGATTCTCGCTTCCATTGGCATTGTGCAATCGTACCGGGTAAAAAGGAATCTCATTTCCGCTGGTTCCGCCCATGGCCAGATCAAGCGATGTATTCCGCAGGATCACAAATTTAAGTTCATCGTTTTCAGCGAGGTAAAGCGTGCCCGCATCCGCGTTGGTCACCGCTTGCGCTTCGATCACCAGGCTTTCGAGCAGGCGGTTGAAATCCTTTTCCGCAGAGAGCGAAACGCCAATGGGAATCACCTTTCGCAAAAGGCGCAACTGATTATCACGAAAAGTAACACTGCGGGCCATCGCATCCAGCATTCGAGCCATCTGCCCGAGGTCTCCCGAATCTTTGGCAATGTCGCTCAATAGCTCGGTGGTGTACTCGCCATTTTCCACTGCGTTGATGGCATGAATGATTCGTTTAAGCGGAGAGGATGAACTGATAACAGTAAGATTTGGCATATTAATTTCCTGTGTTTGGTGAGTATACCACCTCGAAATTTATTCAGCTTGTAAAACTCTACCCCCTGACAGTTTTAAAAATGGGACGCAGATAAACTCAGATGAACGCGGATTTCTCGAAAAACATAAGCAAAAACGGTTTAAATCAGATCAGCGTTTTCAGCGTTCATCTGCGTCCAAAAAAACAAAGTATCGGGCGGTTAGGTAAAACTTTGAGATATACTTCCACGCATGTCACGAGAAAAAATCGGCTATTTTGGCGGCACATTCGACCCTCCACATATTGGGCATCTTATCCTCGCCAGCGAAGCCGCATATCAATTCAAACTCTCCCGCCTGTATTGGGCGCTCACGCCACAGCCTCCGCACAAACAAAAGCAGGCCATCACCCCGCTCGAACATCGTCTCGCCATGCTGAAAAGCATGATCGCAAACAACTCCATCTTTGAATTCTCACGCCTTGAAATCGACCGCCCCGGCCCGCACTACGCCATAGACACAGTCAGATTGCTTGCCCAACACGAACCTTCAGCCGACATCATTCTTTTGATCGGAGGCGACTCGTTACGAGACCTGCCCACCTGGCGCCTCAGCCCCGACCTGCTAACTGCTGTTTCCAAAATCGGCGTGATGCGCCGCCCGGAAGACTCCCTCAACCTGCCCGCGCTCGAGGAAAAACTCCCCGGCCTTACCGAAAAACTCACCTTCATCCACGCGCTTTTACAGCCCGTCTCCTCCCGCGAATTACGCCGCCGAATCGCCGCAGGAGAAATGTACCGTTATTACGTGCCCCCATCCGTGTACGACTATATCGAAGAAAACAAACTCTATCGCGGAAAATAAAAACGTTACGAATTATTAGGTCAAACTCCCCCCATGAAAATCAGAATCGTCACAGACTCAACCGCCGACCTGCCCGCCTATCTTATCGAGCAACACGATATTCACGTTGTGCCCACCCTGCTTGTTTTGGATGGAAAAGAATATGCGGACGGGAGCGGCATCACCCGCGAAGAATTTTATAACCGCCTGCCCTCGCTCCAGACTCCGCCGACAACTGCCGCCCCTTCCATTGGAGATTTTGCCACCCCGTATGAGACTCTGCTCTCGAACGGCTGTGACCATATCCTTTCCATTCACGCCGCCTCGCAATTGACAACCATCGTCAACGTGGCGCGCCAGGCCGCAAAAGAATTCCCCGATAAAGTCACCTGCGTAGACAGCGGCTCGCTTTCCCTTGGACTCGGATTCCAAGTGTTGGCCGCTGCTGAGGAATCTGACGAAGCCCTCGTAGGGGGATCAGGCTTACGGTCCGCGTTGGAGGCGGTTGAATCCACGAGAAAGAGATTACAAGTCATCGCCGCGCTGGATACGATGGAATATCTCAAACGCAGTGGACGAGTCCCCGGTGCGGTGGCGGCCTTGGGCGGTCTGCTGTCCATCAAACCGATGATCGAATTGAAAGATGGGGAAGTGAAAGCCATTGGCGCAGTCCGCACCACGAAGCAGGCCGATGAACGCATGTTGAAATTTCTGCTTGAAATTGGCGACATGGAACGCCTCGCTGTTTTACACACCAACGCCGAGCCGCGCGCCAAACAATTGTTGGATGAGCTAATGAACCGCGCCCGAAAATCCATCCCCCGCGATATTTTGTTCGTGAACGTCACCGCTGTCATCGGCACACACCTCGGCCCGAACGGCCTCGGTTTCGCGGCAGTAAGGAAATAAGGTAAGATTAAGGTCGAGTTAGAAATGCCAACAAAGGTTAGAAAAATCCTAAATGAATTCAAACAGAAACTTAAGCGGTTGTATGGCAACCGCCTTAAGGGCGTATATTTGTTCGGCTCCTATGCCCGCGATGATTATGAAGACGGTTCGGATTTGGATGTGCTGGTGATACTGGATACTTTCAGGTTCCATAATACTGAAATAAGCCGAACCGCCGACCTCGTCAGTGATTTATCCCTGGAATATCTTATTACAGTCAGCCCCATGTATATCCGCGAGCGCGACTGGCTGGCAGGCAAAAAACCATTGCTTCGAAATGTAAAAACCGAGGGAATTAAACTATATGAAAGAAGAAAGCAGTCTGCTGTTGTTTAGGGCAGAAGAAGCCATTGAATCTGCCGATCTGCTGTTGGAACAGGGATATTTGGCAGATTCTATTAGCCGCGCTTATTATGCGATGTTTTATATTGCAGAAGCTTTATTGAATGAAAAGGATTTAAGTTTTAGCAAGCATGGCAATGTTCATGGAGCATTTGGCGAACATTTTATCAAGACTGGAATTTTGGACAAGAAGTATCATAAATGGCTTCTTGAAGCGTTCAGCCGCAGGATAGCCAGCGACTATGACGCCGCCGCAAAATTCCAATCATCCTCGGTAAAAACAATGATCGATCAGGCATGGGAGTTTTTGGAAACGGCAAGGAATTTTCTTGCCAGGTGAAGTTTACTCCGAAGTGCAATCGGCGCTTCGGAGTTCTTTTATTCCTCCCCATGATAAAATTGACCAATGCAACCATCCCTCGAAAAACTACGTAAATTTTTTCGCCTTGAACACGAGAATAAATATCAAAATACCGCCATCATCGGCGGACTCGCCAAAATGCTGGATTATTGGGAAGGGGAAGCCCGCGCAGATGGAATCACCGAAGAGGTGATTCAGGCTGTGGTGGCGCGTTTGCGTTCCTACGAAAAAATCAGCCCCGATGGACGGGCTGAATCACTCAAGGGACTTTGGAAACGAATTGCAGAAACCTACCCCGAAGCGGGACAAAAACCAAAGCAAGCCCAGCCGCCACAACAGCAACGCCCGCAAACCCCACCGCCTGCGCAGGAAGCCAGCCCTGAAAATCAGGGAGCCGCGCCGCGCCCTGCTTCGCAACAACAATCCCAGCCGCAGAAACCGCGCCAAAATCCGCCGCCGCGATCTGAATCGGTGGTGGGCGCAAAGCACAGCCAGACGCCCGCCGCATTGAGCGCAGCGCTGACCGTGCTTCAAGGCGTCGGCCCAAAGAATGCCGAGTCGCTTGAAAAGCTGGGGATGCAAACTCTCGGCGACATGCTCTACAACTTCCCGCGCCGTTACGAAGACTACAGCCAGCTCAAACCCATTCAAGCCCTGATGTACAACGACGTGGTCACGGTTCTTGGAACCATTCAAAGCGTGCATACCCGCCCCATTCGCGGCGGCAAATCTTCCATCATCGAAGTCATCATCGGGGATGGAACTGGCTCATTGCGCATTTCTTATTTCAACCAGCCCTGGTTGTCGAATCGTTTCAAGCAGGGCGATGCGATCTCCGTCTCTGGCAAGATCGATCAATACCTTGGCCGCCTCGTGATGAACAGCCCCGATTGGGAACCTGTCGAAGTTGAAAATCTGCATACCAATCGCATCGTTCCAATTTATTCGCTCACCGAACGCATCACGCAAAATTGGCTCCGCAAGCAAATGAACAGCGTCATCACCTATTGGGCGCCCGCCGTTGTAGATGCCCTGCCCGACGCCATCAAACGCGCCGCGCAACTCGTTTCGATTGGCGAAGCGCTGACCCAGGTTCACTTCCCCGATTCGCAAGCCCGCCTCAAACTTGCGCGCGAGCGTTTGGGATTTGACGAAATCTTCTACCTGCAAATGGGAGTTCTGCGCCAAAAACGGGATTGGAAATCGGTGGACGGCCGCCGCTTCTTTTCCTCAGACGAGTGGCTGGTTGCCCGACTAGGAGCATTGCCCTTCACCCTGACATCTGCCCAGCAAACCACACTCGCAGACATTCGCAAAGACCTCGACTCAGGCCAGCCCATGAACCGACTCGTGCAAGGCGACGTGGGTTCTGGCAAAACCGTAGTGGCCGCTTTAGCCGCCGCCATCGTCGTCGATGGGGGAGCGCAGGCGGCGATCATGGCGCCCACGTCCATTTTGGCGGAACAGCATTATCGCAACTTCGTCAACTTGCTGGCGGGGGATGGCGGCACAATATCACAGAGTGAGATCCGCTTGTTGGTGGGCAGTACAACTGAAAGTGAGAAAGAAGCGATCCGTCAGGGTCTGCAAGATGGCTCGATCAAAATTGTCATTGGCACGCACGCGGTCATCGAACCAGACGTCTTGTTTAAAGATTTGCAATTCGTGGTCATCGATGAACAACATCGCTTTGGCGTGGAACAGCGCGCCGAGCTTCGCAGTAAAGGCACGAACCCGCATTTGCTGGTGATGACCGCCACGCCGATTCCGCGCTCGCTGGCGTTGACGGTGTTTGGCGACCTCGATATTTCCGTGATCGATGAGATGCCTGAGGGACGACAGCCGATTACCACCCATGTGCTTCGTCCGCAGGAACGCGAACGCGCGTATTCATTGCTGAGGGCGCAGATCAAAACTGGCAATCAGGCGTTCATTGTGTATCCGTTGATTGATGAAAGCGAGAAGATCGATGCGCCTGCCGCGGTGGATGATTTTGAAACGCTTTCAAAAGAAGTGTTCGCTGATTTGAAACTTGGCCTCCTGCACGGACGGATGAAGCCTGCCGAAAAAGATGAAGTGATGTTGAAGTTCCGCGATAAGGAATTTGATATTCTCGTTTCGACCACGGTCATCGAAGTGGGCGTGGATGTGCCGAATTCGACGGTGATGATGATCGAAGGCGCGGATCGTTTTGGTCTGGCGCAACTCCATCAATTGCGCGGACGTGTGGGGCGCGGCTCGGTGCAATCCACTTGTCTGCTGATTCCAACCCGTGAAGATGCAATCGAGAACGAACGCCTGCAAGCGATGGCGATTACCAACAGCGGCTTTGAACTCGCTGACCTGGATTTGAAATTACGCGGCCCCGGCGAATTTTTAGGAACGCGTCAGGCGGGTTATGCCAGTACTTTGAAGATGGCGAACATCACCGATGTGAAGTTAATTGAAAAAGCCCGCGAACAGGCGCAAGCCTTGTTCGAGCGCGACCCCGAATTAAGCCAGCCCGAACATGCCCTGCTTGCTGAAGCCTTTGAACGATTCTGGGGCGGCGGCAAAGGGGATGTATCTTAAACACAAAGGACACGAAGTACACAAAGTTTTTAAGGCTTCCAACCTTGGTGACTTCACCTGCACTTGCGTGCGGTGCAAGTGTTGTGTCCTTCGTGGTTAAAGGTTTTGAAAAATGGTAAGAGCATTATTCCCTGGAACATTCGACCCGATCCACTACGGCCACATGGACATTGCCTTGCGCGCGTCCAAATTGTTCGATGAAGTGGTGATGGCTGTGTACGACAAGCCGTTGAAATCTTTGATGTTCTCTCCTGAAGAGCGTATCTCTTTGGTGAATGAGGCGTTTAAAGATACCCCCAAGATCAAAGTGGCAGGCTACAGCGGGCTGACAATTGACTTTGCGCGCCAGATCGATGCGCAGGTGATCGTGCGCGGCTTGCGGGTGTTCTCCGATTTTGAATTCGAGTTCCGCATGGCGCTGGCGAATCAACGCCTGGCGAAGGATGCCGTGGAGACGGTTGCGCTCATTACGGCGGAACAGCACACCTTCCTGTCATCGTCCACTGTGCGGGAGATTGCGACGTTGAACGGCGATGTCTCCAGCATGGTGCCGCCGTTTGTGGAAAAGGCTTTGAAGGAAAAAGTAATTGACATGGGAGAACATTCTCCCCCGAATGCGTTGCGAGATTAATTTGTGCTAGAATTACTTAAACTTTGATTTGAGCAGGCAGGATAAATGCAATATAATTTTGATTGGGATCCTGTAAAAGCAAGGCAAAATCTTCAGAAACATGGCGTTAGTTTTGAGCGTGCAGCCAGAATTTTCAAAGACCAGTTTGCCATATCAATTTATGATGATGAACACAGTGAAAATGAAGACCGTTGGGTTACTATAGGTGCAGAGGCAAATGAAGTGTTATTAGTGGTTATTCATACATTTCGAGGAACTGACGTGCAATCCGCAATTGTTCGGATTATTTCTGCAAGAAAAGCAGATCGTGAAGAAGCGCAGCAATATCACGAAAGGCGCTAAAAATATATGAAAAAAAGATATGATTTCTCAAAAGGCGAACAGGGCAAGTTTTATCACCCGGATGTGGTTTTGAAACTGCCGATTTATCTTGATGACGACCTGGCGGCCTTTATTGAAGAATACGCAAAAGAAAAGAAGGCTGATATACAAACGGCCGTAAACGATATTTTGCGCCACAACAAGGAAATGCTTCAGGCTCTTAAAACATAAGATTGCCTGAAGGAGTGAAACTATGGACATTCTGCAACTTATTGACCGATTGGAAGAACTCTTCAACGACGCGAAGGCCGTGCCTTTTACGCACAACGTCATCGTGGATGAAGACAAAATGCTGGAACTGATCGACCAGATGCGAATTGTCATTCCCGAAGAAGTGAAAAAGGCCCAGCAGGTCGTTGCCCAGCGTGACCGTGTCATGGCGCAGGCGCAGGAGGAGGCCAACCGCACTCTCCAGCTCGCGCGCGATAAAGCCGATCAATACGTTCAAAAGGATATGATCGTGCAGGAGGCGCAACGCCGCGCCGATCAGATCGTCAGCCAGGCGCGCGCCGAAGCCGAAGCCACCCGCGTGGACGCCGATAACTACGTGATCGACACGCTCATGCAATTGCAGGATCAGATCGCAAAATTAAGCAGTCAGGTCAGCAACGGGGTTCGCATGGTGCAGGAAGACCAGATGCGAAAAGCGTCTCCTGCTACAACTGGAATTGGCGAAAAAGAGTAAATTTAGTTTGTGCATTTATGGCCTGTAATGTAGCGGAGTCACAGTATGAGCAAATATGAAATTCGCTGGCGCAGCCCCGAAAAAAATATTCTTGAAGTGAAATATATCGAAGACTTTGAATGGCAGGATGCGATTGAGGCGAATGCCATTGCAACAAAAATGATCGAGGAAATCACCAATGATGTGATCATTTTCTATGATGCCAGCGAACATACGCCTTCAAATTATGAAATCAGCCGCATCAAGGATTCGTTGTATTCGGATGGCTCAAGAAGTATTCCACAGAATTTGAAATTCACCATTGTCCTGACAAAAAATACATTTGCCGCTAAAAATGTAAAAATTGCGATGGAAGTTTTGGACAAATCGATCCGACATAAAAAGGTGAATTATTTTGTGACAACGATTGAAGAAGTGGAAGAGCTTATTCGAAAAGCTGGTTTTTGACTAGCTAGTTTCTGGTGCAAAACTCAGAAATGACATTGAACGGCTGAATTGAATCGGCATTTTGCACCCAATGGTGTTTTGAAATTTCGTACCTTAACAAACGAATAGCTCCAATGGTTATGTTCGTCCAAGAACTGCCAGGTTTC
>JACRLB010000046.1 GCA_016235445.1 Chloroflexota bacterium
CACGATTGCGATCAAGGCATTCAGCACTTGTTGAGATTTCAGAATTCGGTTATTTTTAACGGTGCGCTTGGACATGGCGGTTTGGTCTCCTTGGTAAGAGCCAAGTAAACCATGTTCAAGCCTTTTCGTGAACTACTGATAATAACCAACGGGGGTCGTGTATTGCCTGCCCGTTCTGCGCCCAGTGACCGTGATCAACATCATACCCTTGCTCAACAAGCCATGCAGTGGCGAACGCAAAACCGCAGACATAAAATTATTTCCGTTCATTTCAGCGCTCCGTACATTTGGTCGGGCGCGAGTAATTCAGGGAAGCGATCTCTCAGCGTAGTCCGCGCTTCGTAGCACAGGTGACAGGCGTCGGCGTAGTGCGAAGCGTGCGGCAGGTTGTATTCAGTCACCAGCGCGGCGGGTCCGCCTTCGAGCAGTGGTCCGCAAATCGGATGGGCATCCGCATTATATTCTTCGCAAATTTTCTTTAATGACTTTTCGAATAAATTACCAATCACGATGCCCTGACAAATATGGAGGTTGCCAAGCGGGTCAAGATGGACGCGCCCCGGCTCGCGCAAATCTTCATGCGGACAGGAATCGAATCCTTCCCAGGGATGGCTGGTTGCTTTTTCGGCAAGCATTTTCGCCGCCCGACCACGATACATGACCGCGCCTTCGTTTTCGATTTGACCATGCGTTTGCTTCGCCTCGGCATCAGGCTGGGCAATGCTGATCATGCCTGTTGGAATGTTCAACCCCTTTGCCGCCGCCAGCGCATTCTGCGGACGTTCTCCCAGGCATTCACCACAGTGAAATAAGTCACTGCTCACAGTGAGATCATCCACCCGCCCCGCAAAAGGACTCAGCCACTCCTGGGCATCGGCTACGGAATTTGCCCAATAAGCATTGGACACAATACCAACCGAGAAACCCAACTCCGCCGCTTTGCGAACCGCTTTGACCAAAATGGCATAATACAAAAACGGCTCGCCGCCTTCAAAATAAATCGAAGTGACGCCCGCCTCTTTTGCCTGCTCGAGAATTTGCTCGATCTGTTCGAATGTGAGCGTGCCCGCCTGCCACGGACTGCCCCACACAAAACAGTGATCGCATTCGTAGGTACAGCGATAGGTGAGAAGAATATGCAAGCCTTCAAGTTTCATATTGGACTCCTTGCTCTCTTTTAAATGTACAAAAAATGAGGCGGCGAGTCATGGGTCAAAAATCACCTTCACGGCTATAATTAACTCACCTTATGCAAAAGGCTTTATGACCCCGAAGAGGTGTCGTAGCCTGTAATATCCATGTCATCCCTTCGGGATTTGATTTTCCTCACGAAATTTCTATAATCCTGCCATCCCTTCGGGATTGAACTGCGTAAGGTGAATCATTAGCTCACCTTACGCGCCCTCATACCCTAACGGGCACTTTCCCCAACCCTTCCCCCGAAGGGGAAGGGAGTCCCCTCTCCCTTCGGGAGAGGGTTAGGGTGAGGGAAAAACACGCGCATTTTCTAAAAACTACGTAAGGTGAATCATTAAATAACCCACTTCGGAGGAACCATGTCCAACATTTACGCATCCAAACATCCGCTCGTTGCCCACAAACTTTCACGTTTAAGAGACAGGAAGACCGAACCCAAGAAGTTCCGCGAACTCGTCCGCGAGATTGCGGGACTTCTCGCATATGAAGCCACCGCCGACCTGCAAACCCTGGAAGTGGAGATCGAAACCCCGCTGGAAAAAATGAAGGCGCAGGAATTAAAAGAAAAGATCGGCCTCGTCCCCATCCTGCGCGCGGGGCTTGGCATGGTGGAAGGGATTTGGGAACTGATGCCCTCCGCCGAAGTCTGGCACATCGGGCTGTACCGCGATGAACACACTCTCAAGCCCGTGGAATATTACAACAAACTGCCCGTGGACCCGCGTGTTTCCGTCTGCCTCATCCTCGACCCGATGCTTGCCACTGGCGGTTCAGCCACCGCCACCGCCGATATTCTCAAACGCTGGGGCGTGAAGAAAATTAAATTCGTCGGTCTCATCGGCGCGCCCGAAGGAATCAAAGCCATGCAAACCGCCCACCCTGATATTGATATTTTCCTCGCCGCCATCGACGATCATTTGAATGAACGCGCGTACATCGTCCCTGGGTTGGGCGACGCAGGAGATAGGCAGTTTGGGACAGGGTGAGGCAGTGATCAGTAAACAGTCATCAGTTTTCAGGAGCGACATGAGTAACGATACCATCGAAATTGACGGACATCGCATCGCCTATACAATGACAGGCTCACCATCCAACCCGCCTGTCATTCTTGTACATGGGATTATGTCTCATCGCGGTGTGTGGACGCGAACCGTTGAGTCGCTCAAAGCAAACTTCTTTTGCATTGCCCCCGACTTGCCCGGCTTCGGCGACAGCGACAAGCCAAAAAACGGCGATTACACTATTGCAAAACAAGCCGAGCGCATCCTGAAAATTGCCGACGATTTTGGCTTCGACAAATTCATCCTCATCGGCCACTCCATGGGCGGGCAGATTTCCACATATCTCGCGGCCACTCTCGCCCCACAGCGCGTACACAAACTCGTCAGCGTGGGCGGCGTGGTGACAGGTGAACTCTCGGAGAGTCTGCAAAATACACGGCGCCTGACTGCCATAGCAGAACGAAATCCATGGTTGTATCAACTCTCTCGCAAACTAAATAAATGGAAACCTTACGCCTATCGGACATTTCAGCCCTGGTTTTACAAAATCAAAGAACTGCCCTTCGACTCGTGGGAAGTGGACAGAGATCACGCTTCAGATCCAGGCATTGCCTCATCCACACCCAAAGCATGGGATTCGCTCAATGCAACCGACCTGACCCCTGCCCTCAAAAATATCATCGCCCCCACACTTGTCATCTTTGGGATTCAAGATGGTACTGTCCCAGTTGCGCAGGCGCATTTATTTAAAGAAAAACTTCCCGCCACACAACTTGTATTGATCGACCAATGCGGGCATTTTCCAATGTATGAAACTTTTGATAAATACATAAACCACATACAGGGATTCCTGAACCAGCTCACAGGATAAACAATGGCATACAATATCAAACTTGCAGAACGCATCCGCACCGAATTACATGGATTGCCCTTTGTGGAAAAGAAAATGTTCGGCGGGGTTGGCTTTTTGGTTTACGGCAACATGGCTTGCGGAGTGTACAAGGAAGATATGATCGTGCGGGTTGACCCGCAGAAACACGCAACACTCCTGAAAAAAGCACACACAAAAGTTTTCGACATCACAGGCAGGCCCATGAAAGGCTGGCTGATGGTCGAACCCGATGGATGCAAAACCGCCAGACAATTAGGCGCGTGGGCCAAAGAAGGCGTTGAATTCGCGTTGACTCTCCCTCCAAAATGAATGCAATGCTTCTTGAGTCAATTGGGGATGTGACCCCGCTTCATCCGCCCTTGAAGCTGGTTCAACATCCCAAACCGATCCTCGCCCCGGGCGAAGCCCTCATCAAAGTCACCCGCTGTGCAGTTTGTCACACCGAGTTGGACGAGATCGAAGGCCGCACTCCCCCGCCGCGTCTGCCTGTGATTTTGGGGCATCAGGTGGTAGGGATTCTGGAATCCAGCGGCTTGCCGCTGGAAAACCGACAGCAAGCTGTCGGACTCCAGAGTGGCGCTCGCGTAGGCGTGGCATGGATCGCATCCGCTTGCGGCGAGTGCCACTTTTGCAAAACGGGGCGCGAGAATCTTTGTCCGCAATTCAAGGCAACGGGACGGGACGTTGACGGCGGTTACGCCGAGTACATGAAAGTCCGCGCTGAGTTTATGCACCCCATCCCTGACTCGCTTTCAGATTCCGAAGCCGCGCCGTTGCTGTGCGCGGGCGCGATTGGGTATCGGTCCTTGCGATTGAGCAATTTGCAGAATGGGCAGGCACTGGGGTTGATGGGGTTTGGGGGGTCGAATCATCTCGTATTGAAACTGGCAAAACACAAATTCCCCAATTCTCCAATTTTCGTCTTCAGCAGAAATCCTGAAGAGCGTGAGTTTGCTTTATCTCTTGGAGCGGCCTGGGCGGGGATGATTGATCAGAGTCCGCCTGAGGCGTTGGATGCTGTCATCGACACCACACCAATTTGGGGCGCAGACATGGAAGCGTTGAAATGCCTGAGGGCAGGCGGAAGACTGGTCATCAACGCGATTCGTAAAGAGGAAAATGACAAGGATGTTTTTCTCAAAATGGATTATCCTTCGCAGTTGTGGATGGAAAAGGAAATCAAATCGGTGGCGAATGTGACGCGCGCTGATGTGCGCGAGTTTTTGCAAATTGCGGCGGAGGCGAAGATCAAACCTGAATTTCAAGAATACGAATTGAAAGACGCCAACCGGGCGTTGGCCGAGATGAAGCAAGGCAAAATTCACGGAGCGAAAGTGTTGAGGATATAAAATGGAAAACAAAAACGCGTACGATCTAAAATCTGTAAAACTGCCGTACCTGGCAGGCGGGATGTTGAAATTCTTTGCATCTCTCGTAGAAGGTTTCCTGGGCGGGCTGATCATGCCAAGTTTGTTCGAAAGCGCGGGCATCCACTGGCTGAGAAAACAAAATTTCGACGAAACGCCCACGCATCATCCGATCCATTTCACGGGCGAACTGCAAAAGGAAGCGTCTGCCGTTCCAGAAAAAGAATGGCCGCGTGAAGCCCCGAACGGGAAGGGTTTTCAATTTGCAAGCGTGTTTGATTTTGCAAACGCCTATCGCAATGGAACGACCACGCCAGAGGAAGTTGCCAAAAAAGTTTTGCATTCCATCGATGCCAGCAACAAAGGCGATACGCCGCTGAAAGCCTTCATCGCAGTCAACCGTGACGATGTGATGAGGCAGGCGCGCGAATCCACGCTGAGATTCAAAGCGGGCAAACCGCTCAGCATTTTCGACGGCGTGCCTGTGGCGGTCAAAGATGAATTGAACATGACGCCGTACCCAACCACAGTCGGCACATCATTTTTAGGAAAGACTCCCGCAAAAGAAGATTCAACCGTCGTTGCGAGGTTGCGAAGCGCAGGCGCGCTGTTGGTTGGCAAGGCCAACATGCACGAAATCGGCATCAATGTTTTCGGCCTTAACCCGCATCACGGCACAACCCGCAACCCATACAACCCAAATCATTTCACGGGCGGCAGTTCCAGCGGTTCGGCCACAGCCGTTGCCGCAGGGCTTGTGCCCATCGCCATCGGCGCGGATGGCGGCGGCTCGATCCGCATCCCCTCTTCGTTTTGCGGACTGGTCGGCTTGAAAGCCACCTTTGCAAGAGTCAGCGAGCATGGCGCATTTCCATTGGATTGGAGCGTCGCTCACATCGGGCCGATAGCTGGTTCGGCCACCGACGCGGCATTGACCTACGCCCTCATCGCTGGCCCCGACCCGAAAGACCCCATTTCACTTCATCAGCCTTTGCCCTCCCTAAAAGGCTGGGACGATCTCAACCTCAAAGGCCTTAAGCTCGGCGTGTACTGGCCCTGGTTCCGCCATGCAGATGCGGAAACAACAGCCGCCTGCGAAGCCATGCTCAAGGAATACGAAAAAATGGGCTGTGAGATCGTAGAAGTTACCATCCCTGACCTCGAAGCGAATCGCATTGCACACAGCGTCAGCATTCTGGGTGAGATGGCGCAAGGGATGAATGCCACCTACAGCCAGCATCACAAAGAGCACGGGTTGGATGTGCGCATCAATCTTGCCCTGGCGCGCAAGCTATCCGCCACCGATTACGTGTCTGCACAACGCATCCGCACACGGATCATCCATCACTTCAACAACGCCTTCAAACAAGCGGATGTCATCCTCACCCCCGCAACAGGCATCCCCGCGCCAGAGATCAAGAAGGGCGCATTGCCAGACGGCGAGTCTGATTTAAGTACCACCGTCGAGATCATGCGCTTCGTCACCGCCGCAAATATGACAGGCATGCCCGCCATCTCCTTCCCTGTCGGCTACACCCAAAAGGGACTGCCCATCGGCTTGCAGGTGATGGGCAAAGCCTGGGACGAATCCACACTTCTGCGCATGGCTCTTGCCGCCGAGCAGGTGGTGGAGCGCAAGGCTCCGCAGGTGTATTTCAAGATGCTGTAGTTTCTTTTTGTACGCGGAGTTGATGGACGACACGGATTCTTTTTGAAGAAACAGAAAAAATCCGTCCGTTCCGTGTATTCCGTGTAAAAAAATATTTAATCGAGCTAAAGCAAATGGGCTAAAATTGCTCCAATTTAGTAGACTTTATCGGTAATTAGAAAAAACGTCCCGAAGGTTATCGTCAGACCCTTAATTTACTCGAAACAAACCTTCGGGACGGTGCTTGTATAAATTGCTCCAATTTAGTGTTGTCCCAAAAGGAGAATCCCATGGCCGAGTTGAAAACCAAAATGACCGAAGCCAGCGTCGAAGATTTTTTGAACGCCATCAAAGATGAGCAAACCCGCAACGACTGTTTCGAGATCGTGAAGATCATGAAGCAGGTGACGAAAGCCGAGCCAAAGTTGTGGGGGACGAGCATCGTCGGCTTCGGCAGTTATCATTACAAAAGCGAGAGGAGCAGGCAGGAAGGCGATTGGCCGTTGACGGGCTTCTCGCCGCGCAAACAAAACCTGACTTTATACATCATGGGCGGTTTCGACCCGCACAAAGATTTGCTGAAAAAACTTGGAAAATTTAAAACAAGCGTGGGATGTTTGTACATCAAAAAACTTGCGGATGTGGACAAAAAGGTCTTGAAGGAACTCGTCAACGCGTCTGTGAAAGTGATGAAGAAAAGTGTATCAGCGAGCTGATGCACTCCAGAGGATGAATGAGCCTGCAAAAAGACCCCGAAGGATTTGAGAAAAGAATCCTGCACAAATTTTTAGACTTCAAAGATAAACGCATTCTGGAAGTTGGATGCGGCGAGGGGCGGTTGACCTGGCAATACGCCGCCGCTTCCTCCTTAACCGTTGGGTTTGATCCTGACCATTCGGCATTGCGCGTGGCCCGGGCAGATGCGCGAGATAAATCTCGCGATACCTATTTTGCGAGCGCAAGCGCGAGCCACATTCCCTTTTCCAAAGAGACATTCGATATCGCCATCCTGGCATGGTCACTCTGATGAATGCAACACGAGAGCATGGTCCATGCTCTGGATGAAATTCGCAGAACGCTCAAGCCAAACGGCATCCTCATTGACTTGCGGCCTGTGGAGGATAACTGGTCGGTGGAGATCGTTTCGTCGGCGGGCTGGCAGGTATCGGGTAGGTTGAGCGATGTGCCTGCGGGGGTGGCAGATGATGAGGCGGCGTTCAATGCCATGCGGGAGGTCGAATCCAAGGGGTGGTACATCAAAAAAGAAGAAGAGGAATTTGCCTTCTTTTATTATTGGGATACCCCGTCTGAGATGAAGGAGTTCATGGAGGCCGAATGGGAGGATTTTGAAAAACTCGAAGAGGATGTTTTCCGAAAGACAAGCTCGCTGTGGGCCTCTGCCAACGCGGATGCGCGCGTGCGGGTGCGCGTAAAAATGCTGATCACGAAGTGGATAAGATGCAGGTCAAATTGTCAATTTGACCTGCATGTACTGATTATTTGAATATGCTATACTTCATCAACTTTGCAGTGTAAGAGACTGTTTTTAAGTACACGGATTCGACGGACAACACGGACAAACAAAGATATTTCAAAAGGTTTTCCGTGAAAATCCGTTCGTTCCGCAGAGTCTGTGTCCAAAAAAGAGAGTTTAAGAAACGGTCTCTAAGGAAATTTTATGTGTGACACTCTGATCGCCACCAAACTCGCCACGGCCAATGGAATTGCGGTCTTCGGAAAAAACTCCGACCGCCCGCCCAACGAAGGGCAATCCATGGTGTATTTTCCCGCCGCCACACACAGCGCGGGAAGCAAAGTGAAATGCACCTACATTGAAATTCCACAGGTAGAAAAAACACACGCGGTCTTCCTCTCCAAACCGTTTTGGATGTGGGGCGCGGAAATCGGCGTGAACGAACACGGGCTGGTGATCGGCAACGAAGCCATCTATTCCAAAATCCCTGCCAACAAAAAACCCGCCCTGCTCGGCATGGACATGTTGCGCGCCGCGCTCGAACGCGCCGTCACCCCGCGCGAAGCCGTGCAGGTCATCGTCGACCTGCTGGAAGAATTCGGCCAGGGCGGCAACTGCGCTTCGCACGGCAACAGCATGTATTATCACAACAGCTTCCTCATCGCCAACGCCGAAGACGCCTGGGCGCTCGAAACCGTAGACAGGCAATGGGCGGCGCGTCAGGTCAAAGACGTTTACTCCATCTCCAACTGCCTCACCATCGGCAATGAATATGAACTCGCCTCCTCCAACCTGGTAGACCTCGCCATACAAAAAGGTTTAACCAAATCGCAAAATCAATTTCATCTCGCGCGCAACTTCAACGATTTTCTCTACACCAGTTTTGGCAAGGGGCTTATCCGCCGCGAAACCACCTTCGCCACCCTCGGCGAACAAAAAGGAAAATTCAGCATCGAGCAAATGATGTCCACCCTGCGCCATCACAAGGATGAAAATTTCAACGCGCAAAACGGCGTCACCGAAATCGATATTTGTATGCACGCGGGTTTCGGCCCCATCCGCATCAGCCAAAGCACCGCCTCCCTCGTCGTTCATTTGGACAAAAACAACCCAATCATTTTCGCCACTGGCACATCCGCCCCCTGCACAAGCATTTTCAAACCCTTCTGGATGGATACCGCATCTTCTCTTAACCTCGGGCCTGTTCCAACATCCCAGGCAGATTCTTCATCCATCTATTGGACTCACGAAAAATTGCACCGTGCCACCCTGCTCAACTACCCCGAACGAATCCAAACCTACGCCGCCGACCGCGACATGCTTGAAAAGAAATTTATCGAAGGCGCATTGAAACTACAAACTTCTTCCACAAAAGAACGCGCCGAGTTCACCAATCAATGCCTCGCCGAAAGCGCCGCCGCCGAAGCCGAATGGCTCAAACGCGTGGAAAAAGTCCCCGCAAAGAAGAACCTCCTCCATTCGATGGCGTGGGGTGGGTTCAATAGGAAGGCGGGGGTTGAGGGGTAGGCGCTTCGCGTGGGGATTGGAGACTAGCGACTAAGACTCGAGGAAAGATTAGATGAAGTTAAGGTATCGAGCAGACATAGACGGGATAAGAGCAATTGCAGTTTTAGCCGTCATTTTTTATCACGCAGACATAAAACTCTTTTCCGGTGGATATGTGGGGGTTGATGTTTTTTTTGTGATCTCGGGGTATTTGATCACCTCGATTCTCCTCAAGGAATTGGATGAAAACGAATTTTCGCTAGCCCGGTTTTACGAACGGCGAATTCGGCGCATTTTCCCCGCCCTCTTTGCATTCATGGCGGCAACGCTGGTTGTCAGCAGTGTATTTTTCGACGCAAACGAATTTCAGGAATTCGGCAAAAGCTTGATCGCAACAACTCTTTTTTCCTCCAATATTTTATTCTGGACGCAATCCGGTTACTTCGAGGGACCCTCTGAACTTAAACCACTCCTGCACACCTGGTCACTGGCGGTCGAGGAACAATTTTATATCTTGTTCCCGTTGCTCCTTGCCCTGCTCGCGCGCTATATACGACCCCGGCTTGCCCCTGCGCTTGCAGGCATTGCCCTGATATCCTTTGCAATAAATATATACGGATTGAACCACGATCCATCCGGCGCCTTTTACCTTGCCCACATGCGGGTCTGGGAATTGTTAATGGGAAGCATTCTTGCAACAAGGATCATTCCTGTAAAACCCAACCTGCATGTTCGAAATTTACTTGGCCTGATCGGGCTGGGAATGATTTTGGCTCCCGTTTTTTTATACACAAACGACACCCCTTTCCCCGGCGTAACGGCATTCATCCCCACCTTCGGGACTGCGTTGATTATCTACAGCGGTGATGAAAGTAAAACGTTTATTGGGCGAATTCTCGGCTTTTGGCCCCTTGTTTTTATTGGGCAAATTTCATACTCCCTATATCTCTGGCATTGGCCATTGATCGTTTTTGCCAGGTATTATGCAATTATAGAATTAAAGGCACAAGAAACAGCCGGGGTATTGCTGGCAATATTTATTTTATCTTCTCTTTCCTGGCGGTTTGTTGAAACCCCTTTCAGAAAAAAAACATTCCTCAAAGGCCCATGGATTTTTGCGTTTGCGGCAATCACAATGGTAATGACCCTTTCCATTGGGTCCGCCGTTTATTTGAAAGGCGGTTTTCCCGGTCGGCTTTCTTCAAAGCAGGCGGATACCGGTCAAAACGCGGACACGCAATGGAAAAACTGGGGCAAGTGTGATTTGGACGCAAATAACCTGCCTGCCCCATTGGAACTTTGCGTCATCGGGGCGGATGCAAATACGCCGGTATTCTTATTATGGGGCGATTCTCATGCGCGCGCGCTGGCTACATCTATTCAAACCTCGGCTTCACAGGCAGAAATCACCGGCGTTACAGCATATACGTCCGGGTGCGCGCCTTTATTGGGCATTGACCGGCAGGGACAAAAACCATGCGGCGAATTCAACACAGCCGTCATAAATTACATTCAAAGCCACCCAAACCTGAAGACTGTAATTTTGGTATCCAGATGGGCATTATCAGCGGAAGGAACCCGCTATAAAACCGAAGAGGGCAAAAGCGTCATACTGGTAAATGCCCTGACAGGTTCAACGCAAACGGACACAAATGAAACCTTATTTAAATTGGGGCTTGAGCAAACTGTCAACAAACTACTTGAAATGGGGCGAAAGGTTGTCATCGTCACCCAGGTTCCTGAAATTGGTTATGATGTCCCGTCTGCCTTCTCGATTGCACAGCGCACTGGCAGGGACTTGAACAAAATTATCGCACCTTCACTTGATGAATATCTGGATAGAAATCTAATCGTTGCCAGCGCAGTCGAATCACTGGCGGCAAAAGGCAACGTGCAAATTGTGTATCCACCGCAAGCATTATGCATCGGGGAAAACTGCCTGGTAGTAAGCGAAGGGCATCCGCTTTATCGGGATGACGATCACCTGTCCACATTTGGCGCTCGATACATATCCTATCTATTCGACCCCGTTTTCGAGAATCTTCCAGGTGAGTAGCGAATGGATATTTCAGGACTTACGCAAAACCTTGATAGAGTCCACTTATCTCCACAAATTTACGCTAATCCTTTTAAAAATTCGCGTGGATTGGCTAATAAGTCTTATATTAGATCTCTTGCAAAAGTCCAAAACCTTAAAAAAACAAACCCACTCCGAATGAGATTGATTTCGGGGTGGGTTTGTTTTTACAGACGCTGATATGCTTTTTTACGGGAGTGTGTATTTAATGATAAGTTGGGGTTGTCCGCTGGCTGAGTTGCCGCTCAGGAATTTCATGAGGTTGGCAATTGCGTCGTTGTTGGTGCTCTTTGAAAAGTAGAGGCGGAACTGGGTGAGCCCCATGGTATTGACATTGTTCCTGCCAGAGAGGTTGAGTGTGACGCCGTACCAACCCGCGATGGGGGTCTTGCCGAACGTCCCTGCTTGTGAGGCCGAAGGCGCCGCCTGGAAATCTGTAACAGCCAGGGTCGAAGCTCCAAAGGTTCCTTTGCGAACATCAACCATTAGTTTGCCCAGCACGTTGAAGGGATTGGCTCCCACGGGCGCGCCGCTCTGCTTGATCTTAATCACTGCGGATTGAATCACCGCGCCATCGGGGAGACTGCCCGTGTTGAAGGAAAGAATGCCGCGATATTGACGTTTGGCAGAATCATCGCCAAGTTGGAAGGTAGTATCGGTGGAGTTTTTCGTGCCGCCCAGACCAGACGCCTGTGTGCGTTCCAAAATCCAGCCGTCATTTGCGGCCTGGGATTTGAACGTGAGGATGGGGGTGATTGTCAGATTCGCGGCAATGTAGGTCAGGTCGTAGTTAGCCGAGGCGGGGAAGATGTTGATCGAGACCGCATACAGGCCGGGGGTTTCGCCAGAGGCGCGTATCAATGTCAGGGTATCTCCCGTTGCCAGCGATCCGCTGGTTGCGTGGTAGGTCAGGATGGGGTCGGGTGATCCAATTGGCTTGCTTTTTGCATCCGCTTGAATGGTGACGGGGCGAATGGTGATGAGGCCGGTTAGGTCGGGAGTATAGGTATAGGAGTAGTTGTTCCCTCCGTTGCCATCGTTGATGAGACCGGCGGGGGTGAGGGTCTTGCCAGCGCCCGCGTTTTTTGTGTCGAAGGTTTGAGTCCAGGCGGGTTCGGTATCGCCCGCCGCAAGCGGAGTGACGGCGTCGAGCAGGGGGAGGCCGCTCGAAGCAGTGGAGCCATCATAGGTTTTTGTATCCGTTACCGCGTTGACGATGATTGGCAATTGGGTGATTGCGCCAGTGGTGTTGGGGACAAAATTGTATGAATAGTTGAGGCCGCCGTTGCCATCGTCAACTGCGCCGGCGGGGGTGAGGGACTTTCCTGTGCCGGCATTCTTGTTGTTGAAGGTTTGAGTCCAGGCGGGTTCAACGTCTGGGGCAATGAGCGGTGTGCCTGGTGACAGGGTTGGAACGCCAGTGGAACTTGTGCTTCCATCGTAGACCTTGGAATCAGCAACTGCGGTGACTGTGATTGACAAAGGAGTAATGTTGGCTGTGCGGGTGGGGGCAATGAGGGTGTATCTGCTTGCATTTGCGCCGGATAAACCCAGGCCGCTGATGGCGACCGTTTTCCCTGTGCCTGCATTCCGATCTGCGAAGCTGGCGGTGATGGGACCGGTGGTGTCGAGGGAAACAACATCGCCGGAGACGATGTCTGCCGCCGTGAGGGATGGGCTTCCGAGGGTGATTGTTGCGGTGGTGTTGCCATCATAAGCTTTGTTATTTGGGGTCAGGCCGGCCGCAGAAACGGTGATCGGTTTTGGGTCTGCCGTTACTGTGGGGGAGCCTGAAAAAATTTCGTACAGCCCGTCGCCGCCTGGGATGTCCGTCATCGTGGTGAACGAGTAGGGAGAAACGGAGGGCGCGGGAATTGTCACCCCGGAATAGGTGATCGTGAAAGACTGTCCTGAAAGACAGCTATCAATATCCACCATGATGGTTGAGCCGGCGATGGCAAAGAGCGGGGAGCCAATCAAGGAGCAGGTACCGGCGTTCACGCTGACACGTCCCGCCCCGACCGTGCTGATGGGGGGCGTCCAGCCTGCGGGGATTGTCAACTGGACCTGTGAACCGTTGGGGAAGTCATTATCGGCTGTGAATGTAAATGTGAAGGTATTGCCGCTGCTTCCGTACGTTGCGCTGGTCGGGCTAACGGACATCAACCCATCCCCGTTCACTGCCCCCGCCGCATAGACCGGTGTGACTGCCTGGGTTAACAGGAGGCCGACACAAATCAGAATATAAGACCATTTTGCTCTCATTTTTTCTCCTTGCAATTCGTTTGATTGGGAAATATAAATCCTGGATTTCCACCAGGATCGATATTCCATTTAGTAGTCGTAAGACGCAGGGGGAAGTTATGGGAGTTTGAAGAAAGCCATCAGGAATTAATCATGTGATTAATCCTTTTTGGCAGGCGTAAGGGCTGTTGCAAAAAATCCATTTTTTAACGCGAAGGCGCAAAGGCGCAATGGTTTTCAAGAAAACACTTTGATTTTGCGGTTCCTGACAAGAGCGGGTTTTATCCGCGCGCGGGAATAAGAATTGTTCATGAATTGGTTGGGTCGTGGGTAGATATTGGGAATTCAAGGTAGCTTGGATGACGAGTGACGATCCTTGAAGATAAATTGGAGATAATCCTTACATAGTGGGTATAATCAGGAAAATTCCCGGTACGAGACAACCCTAACCTTAAGCGAGGGATTTATGACCGACGGACATTGTTTCATCAGTTATTCCAACTCAGATGGGTTGGACTTTGCCACCAAGCTATCCGATGAACTTGAGGGCGGACATCCGTTCACGAGTGTTTGGTTCGATAAGCGCGATTTGAAACCTGGCGATAACTGGGACGACCAGATTTCATCTGCCATTCGTGGATGCAAGTGTCTCGTGTTTGTGCTGACCGAAGACAGCACATCCGAAGGCTCAGTCTGCAAGGATGAATGGACATGGGCGTTGAAATATAAGAAACCTGTCATTCCCATTCGTTTGCACACAAAAGCTGAATTGCCATTTCGTTTGGGAAGTCGTCAATTTATTGATTTCGTTTCAAATTTTGAAGATGGGATTAGCAAACTACGCAAGTATTTTACTTATCTTGATTCACCTCAAGGAATTTTAGAAGAACTCAAATATCGTCTCACCGATGCACAACGCGATTTACGCCGCGCCCGTTCTGATGACCAGCCTCGGATTAGAGCAGAACTCGACGAATTGACCGAGCAGATTAAACGTCAGGAAGAGATCGTTAGGAATCCCAAAGCGGCGGAAGGGAAGACCGAGAAGAACATCCAGAGCGGACTCGAGCGCGAGCGTCAGCCAGAGAAACCTGTCGCGAGGAAAACATCCACGCGCTTTATCAATCCGCAGCCAGCAATCGCCCCAATATATTTTCAAAATCGTTTTATAGAAACTAACCAAATTGCTGAATTTTTGGAAAACGACACGCAACGCTTAATGACCATCGTGGGACGCGCGGGCGTAGGAAAATCCGCACTGGTCTGTCGCCTGCTCAAGGCGTTGGAAAGAGGCGAGCTTCCCGATGACCTCGGCGAGATGAAAGCCGACGGGATCGTCTATTTGAGCGAGACGGGCAGTCACAGGGTCAACTTTGCGAACGTCTTCGCGGATCTGAGCAAACTCCTGCCTCCTTCGGAGGAGACCGCTGAGCGGCTGGAGGGAATCTATAAGAACCCGCAGACGTCCACAGGCGATAAAATGCGCGCGCTGTTGGATGCCTTCCCCAGCGGACGTGTGATCCTGCTGTTGGATAACTTTGAAACCCTGATCGACCCCGAAAGCCTGAGCCTGCGTGACAGCGAATTGAGCGACGCACTGAATGCCCTGCTCGGCGGACAGCACCATGCCGTGAAAGCGGTCATCACCACCCGCATCGCGCCGCGTGACCTGGCGATGGGCGAGCCAGGCAGGCAGCATCACCTGAGTTTGGATGAAGGACTCGAATCGCCTTACGCGGAAAACGTCCTGCGTGAAATGGACGCGGACGGACGCGTGGGACTCAAGACCGCGCCTGATGCGTTGCTGAACAAAGCCCGCGAAAAGACACGCGGCTACCCGCGCGCGCTGGAAGCGTTGTATGCCATCCTGTCGGTTGACCGTTACACCACGCTCGAAGAACTGCTCGAGCTCAGCCTGCCCGATGAAGTGGTGCAGAAACTGGTGGGCGAAGCCTTCAACCGCCTTGACCTGAGCGCGCAAAAAGTGATGCAGGCGCTGGCTGTGTACAACCGCCCCGTCAGCCCCGCCGCAATTGATTACCTGTTGCAACCGCATTTGCCAAGCATTGACAGCGCGCTGGTGCTCAACCGTTTGGTGAACATGCACTTTGCCCGCCGCGAAGCAGGGAGATATTATTTACATCCTGCGGATAAGGAATATGCTTTCAGTATTATTCCTGAAAAAGATTTAACCACGAAGGACACGAAGGTCACTAAGGAAAACCAAGAAGAGGATGAGGGTTTACTCACCATTCAGCGTGAACTTGATTCTTTGCGCTCTTCGCGGTTAAATGCCTTTACCCAACACGACCTGCTCAACCGCGCCGCGGATTACTTCGCCCAAGCCCGCAAGCCGCGCGCGGAATGGAAAAAACTAGACGATCTCTCCGCGCAACTGGCGGAATTTGAATTACGCTGTGAAGCAGGCGATTACGATACCGCTGGCTGGATAATGGGCGAAATAGGTTTTGATTATATGTTTTTCTGGGGGCATTATCGATCTATGATTGATATGTATGAAAAATTGCTAGGAAAAATTAAAGATATCCGACTGCGTGGCAAAAGTACAGGTGATCTTGGCTCAGCGTATCGCAATACTGGACAAATTTTTAAGGCAATACAATATTACAACCAAGCACTTGAAATCGCGCAAGAAGCAAAGAATCGTGCTGGTGAAGGTGCATGGCTCAGCAACCTTGGGGTTACCTACGGCGATTTAGGTAATGCTCGCAAAGCCATCGAATTCCAAGAATTAGCATTAGTCATTTTCCGCGAGATTGGCGATCGTAAAGGCGAAGCAGCTAATTTAACAGGTCTGGCAAATCGTTACTCTCAACTAGGTGATGGTCGTAAGGCATTCGAGCGCTATGAACAAGCCTTATTAATTGACCGCGAAATCGGTGATCGTAGTGGTGAATCTATTGACCTTGAAAATATTGGTCATCTTTTGTTGAGCCTCGAAGATTATCAAAAAGCAAAAGAAAATTATCAGCAAGCCATTCAAATTGCAGATGAAATTTCTTTCCCAGAAACGTCAAGTTGGGCACGTTGGGGATTGGCAAAGTCTTATCTCTTCCAAAATGAACTGGTCAATGCCCGCGCCACCATCGAAGCCGCACTTCAATATGATGTGCCGCAATACAATCACAATGCAACCGCCCTGCACGGAATCATCGCATTGCGGCAAGGGGAAAGGGCAACCGCGCAAGAGGCTTTTACCAAGTCCATTGCGCAGGCGGATGAAATCCTTGCCAAGACGCCCGATTATTATTCCGCGCTGGATGCGAAGGGGCTTTCGATTTGTGGATTGTTGATTTGCGATTTACGATTGAAGAAGGACGATTTACGATCAGATGCAGTGGAAACGTTTAGGAAGGCGCGGAAGATTGCGCCACATGCGGGGGTGGTTAAGTCCGTGCTGAGGTTGTTTGATGAATTGGTCAAGTGCGATGAGGAGGGGGTGTTGAAAGGGGTGAGAGAGGTGATTGAAGGAAACCCGTTGGTTGAGTAGGCAACGGTGCTCTTCCATTGCCGTATCGAAACCAACAGTTACACGGAAATTTCTGTTTACTGGTGACGGGTGGTTTCGATACGCCGCGAAGAACAAGAGCGCGGCTACTCAACCACCGAGTTGGACGTGGAAAATTGCGTCACATGCGGGCGCGAAGCGGTCAAGTCCGTGTTGCGGTTGTTTGATGAGCTGGTCAAGTGCGATGAGGAGGGGGTGTTAAAGGATGTGAGGAAAGCGGTGGAGGGCGAATCGCGGGACGGGGGTTGAGCGGGGCTAAAGCCGCCTGCTCAGTACATGGAAGCCCTGCGGGCTGAGGAGCGAGTCGGCTTGTAGCCGACTTTCATGAACTGAGGCAGGGATTTATCCCGCCGAGTCCCATGCGCAAGATTGCGCCACGTGCGGGCGCGAAGCGGTCAAGTCCGTGTTGAGGTTGTTTGATGAGTTGGTCAAGTGTGATACACAGGGGATTTTGAAAGGATGTGAGGAAAGCGGCGGAGGGTGCGGAGCAAAAGATGCTCGCGGCTTAGGCATCGGTGCATCCGATCCATCGCCCTGGACTAAAGTCCTGGGCTACACATACGAAACCGCCTAAAGGCGGTTAGTCCGCTTTCAGCGGACTTTGTAAGAATAGCCCGACGGTTTTGCGAAGCATCCTTTAGGACATCGTCGGGCGGGTTGAGGTTGTTTGATGAGTTGGTCAAGTGCGATGAGGAGGGGGTGTTGAAGGATGTGAGGAGCACGGCGGAGGGCATGGAATAAAATGACATCGGCGCATCCAATCCATCGCCGTGGATTGAAATCCACGGCTACCCATACAAAGTCGCCTTAAGGCGACTTCCCCATACGGGGACGATGAGTCCGCTTTCAGCGGACTTCGTAGGAATAGCCCGACGGTTTTGCGAAGCATCCTTTAGGGCATTGACGGGCGGGCACAAGGGGAGAGGCAAATTCCAATGATGCGTGACTTTTATCTTTGTTCATCTCCGTTCATCATGGTTATAATCGCCGCATGGACTCCACCCTCACCCCCTTCTTCAAACCTCGCGGCGTCGTCGTTATCGGCGCATCCACTTCGCCTGAAAAATTGGGATATGGCGTGGCGCGCAACCTCACCGCCAGCGGATATCGCGGCGCGATTCACTTCGTCAGCCAGAAAAGCGGCCTGTTGTTTGGGAATCAGCTCTACTTAAGTTTGAGCGATGTACCCGATCCCGTTGACCTTGCGATTCTCATCGTCCCGCCGAATGCAACACCCGAAGCCATCGAAGCCTGCGGTCAGCGCGGGATCAAAGCCGTAACCATTGTCACTGGAGGATTTCGCGAAGTTGGCGCAGAGGGTGCGGCGCTCGAAAAAAAATGTGTTGAAGTCGCACGCAAGCACGGCGTGCGTTTGCTTGGCCCCAATTGCATCGGCACGCTCGATACGCACCTCCCGCTCGATACAACTTTTTTACAACCGCCCATGCCCGCAAAAGGAAGCGTCGGTTTCATTTCTCATTCGGGCGCATTTGCCGCCGCCATCATCGATTGGGCGCGTGGGCAGGGTTTCGGTTTTTCGCAGATCGTCAGCCTCGGAAATCAAGCCGATGTCAACGAGACGGATGTGCTCCCCGAAGTTGCAAAGGATGAACACACGCGCGTCATCGCGCTCTACATGGAAAGCGTTTCGGACGGCGCAAAATTCATTCAAGCCGCGAGCGAAGTCACAAAACATAAACCTGTCATTGCGCTGAAGGTCGGTCGCTTTGAAGCGGGACAAAAAGCCGCCGCCTCTCACACGGGCGCGCTGGCTGGCTCCGAAGCGGCATTCGACGCGGCCTTTGCAAAAGCTGGCGTTTTGCGCGCCGAAACCGCCGAGCAAATGTTCGACTGGGCGCGGGCGTTGGAGACTTGTCCACTGCCATCCTTCGCCCTGAGCGGAGGTCTGAGCGAAGCGGAGCGAAGACGAAGACCGCAGTCGAAGGGCGGCATGGCGATATTAACCAACGCAGGCGGACCCGGCGTGATCGCCGCCGATTCGCTCGAAACGAACGGGCTGGTACTGTCTCAACTGGCAGAATCCACGCTGGAGGCTTTATCCACAACCCTGCCCCCCTCTGCCAGTATCCACAACCCCGTAGACATGCTCGCCTCCGCATCGCCCGAAGCCTACGCCGCCTGCCTGAAAATTTTATTGCAGGATGAAAATGTGAATGGCGTGCTGGTGATTCTCCCGCCGCCGCCGATGTTCAAGGCCGAAGATGTTGCGGAAAAAATTGTTGAGACTCTGAAGTCGGACAGCTTGCTGTCTGGCAAGCCCGAAGCATACCCATACGGGCACACGAGCTTCGGGACTCCTGAATCAAAGCCTGTTGTCATTGCATTGATGGGTTCAACGCTTGTTGAAGAAGCCAACAAAGTATTTCAACGCGCAAATATTCCGACCTATCCATTCCCTGAACGCGCGGCTTCTGCATTGGGTGTGCTTGCAAAACGGGCAGAATATCTTGAAAGTAAACAGACCCTAAAGGTCTCTGAGACCTTTAGGGTCTCGGAACCAAAAGATAATAGTGTTGATAGTCTCCTCACGGCGTACGGCATTCCAACCGCACCCATCAAACTTGCGCGGGATGAAAACGAAGCAGTCACCATTGCCAATGAAATCGGCTTCCCGCTCGTGATGAAGATCGCCTCGCCTGATATTTTGCACAAGTCGGATGTTGGCGGAGTCATCCTCAACATCAAAGACACAGCATCTCTCAAGAGCGCCTGCACGAAAATGATAAAACGGGTTGAAAGACTCATTCCCCCGCCGCAGATCGACGGCGTGCATTTACAGCGTCAAATCTCTGGTGGACAGGAAGTCATCATCGGCATGGTGCGCGATCCACTGTTTGGGGCGTTGATGATGTTCGGCTCAGGCGGCATCGAGGTGGAAGGACTCAAGGATGTGGCATTTGCCCTGGCGCCGCTGAATCAGGCCGAGGCGGAGTCGCTGATGCGAAGAACGTGGGCTGGGAGAAAACTCAAAGGCTTTCGCAGTATCCCGCCCGTTGACGAGGAATCTGTCATCGATGCCTTGATCAAATTATCGCATCTCGCAATCGAGCATGAAAACATTGCAGAGATCGAGATCAATCCATTGCGTGTGCTGGGCAAAGGCGCGGTGGCTGTGGATGTTCGAGTAAAATTGCGCGCATGATTCAACTCTCCAACCTCACCTACTATCCCATCAAAGCCTGTCGCGGATTCGACCTGCAAGCATCCAACGTCGAACGCATGGGGCTTGAACATGACCGCCGCATGATGGTGGTCACCCCCGAGGGTGAATTCCTCACCCAGCGCGAATATCCCAAACTCGCGCTCATCACCCCAACGCTTCGACTGCGCTCCGCTCCGCTCAGCGAGAATGATTCGGTCACGCTCTCCGCGCCGAATTTTGATTCGATTCAATTTGGAATTCAAAGATCAGGCGCTACCATCCCCGTCAATATTTGGAAGAGCGAGGGCGTATCAGCCGTGGATCAGGGCGAAGAGTCTGCGCAATGGCTTTCCGATTGGCTTGGCACACCCGTCCGCCTCGTTCACATCGCCGATGGATTTCTGCGCAAGGTGAATTCGGATTACGCCGTCAACGCAGATGACCACACTGGATTTGCAGACGGCTACCCAATCTTGATCCTCTCTGAAGCATCGCTTCAAGACTTAAACTCGAAGCTGGATTCTGCTCTCCCGATGAATCGATTCCGCCCGAACATTGTCGTCAAAGACTGCGCTCCCTTCGCAGAAGACTCATGGAAGCGCATCCGCATCGGCGATGTGGAAATGGCGCTCGTCAAACCCTGCGCACGCTGCGAAGTGACAACTACAGACCAGGTCACTCTTGAGAGAAAAAAAGAACCGCTCAAAACTCTGGGCGGCTATCGCAAGCACAAGCTCGGCGCGATCTTTGGGATGAATGTAATCCCATTGAACGAGGGCAGGCTTGAAATTGGGATGGAAGTGGAGATTTTGGAATAAAAGTAGAGGGCGGAAGGCAGAATGCAGAATGCAAAAAGGCTTCGGAAGATATTACATTCTTCAAAAGCCTTTTATTTTTCCTTCGTGTACTTTGTGCCCTTTGTGTTTAAATAATATCCCCCGCATACTTATCTGCAAACAAAGCAGGCTGACCGCCCGTGTGCCAGAAAAGCACAGTCTCATCCTTCTTGAAGAATCCCTTGCGGATGAGATCGATCATCCCTGCGGCGGCGCGGCCTGTGTAGACGGGGTCCAACAGCAAGCCTTCATTGCTGGCAAATAACTTTATCGCCTCGCGCTCCCCTTCCCCAAAGACCCCGTACCCCGCCTGACAATAATCTTCCGTAGCAAGCACATCGTTGCGGTTGAAATGAATTCGTTCACCAAACTTCTCGCTGGCTTGTGAAGCCAACTCGGAGACGTGGGATTTTAATTCCTCTTCTGGCTCATCGATGCTGATTCCCAGCACCTTGCCTTTGAAATCGAACAACCGCTGACCCAATACTAATCCCGCGTGCGTGCCGCCCGAGGATGTACCAAAGACGATCCAATCTGCGTGGACATTTTGCTGAATGAATTCTTCCATCGCAAAGGTGTACCCCATTGCCCCCGTAGGACTCGACCCGCCGTAAGGCACGAGATAAGGCTTTTTCCCTGCGGCTACGGCTTTGTCAAAAGTATCCTGCAAAATGCGGTCACGATCTTTACGGTCTTCCACGGTGACAATTTCCGCGCCGAAAAGTTGGTCAAGCAGAAAATTTGCGGAAGGTTGCTTGGGCTTGTCACCCGTCAACACCAATGTGCAGTCAAAACCATAACGAGCGGCAGAGGCGGCAGTCTGGCGGCAGTGATTGGACTGTATCGCGCCGCCTGAGATCAACGTGTCCGCACCTTGCTGGCGAGCTTCGGCAATCAGGAATTCCAGCTTGCGGGTTTTGTTCCCACCGAAAGCCAGCCCTGTCTGGTCATCGCGTTTGACGAAAAGACGCGGTCCGCCAAGGGTTTTGGTGAGGTTCGGCAATTCCTCGATGGGTGTAGGAAGATGGGCGAAGTTGAGACGGGGAATAGTTTTCATTTGACTCCTTTATTTATCCACGAAGGACACGAAGAAGCACGAAAAGTACAAAGGTTAATAAACGAAGCGCTTCCATTCGAGTTTCGCATGACTGCCGAAATTAATTAAGACACCAACTTTGTAACCAGTGGCTTTCAAGTAATTAATAATCTGAGACTCCTCCCTGCCTGTTAATTTATCAAGGGCTTTAAATTCAACTATGATCTTTTCAAAGCAGATCATGTCTGCAATATATTCCTTTTTTAAGACATGTTGCTTATACTGAATTTGAAGAACCTGTTGTGACACAAAAGGGATTCTCTTTGAAACAGATTCAATTTCCATTGCTTCCTGATAGACCGCTTCCAAAAAACCAGAGCCTAAAACACGATGCACTTCGATTGCCGCACCTACAATTGCAAAGACTTCGTCCTTGTAAATTAACTCCGTCATCACGTCTCCCAAAAACTTAGTGTCTCTTCGTGTCCTTCGCGGATTCTACTCCAACGCTTGCTTCGTTTTTTGTTTTCCACGCGAGCGCATCACATCCAACACGCGCGGCATGATATCCGCGTACACTTTGTACCAAAGTTTGTTCGGCGCAAAATCATAAGCGCCCAGAGTCCGCACCACTTCACCGCCCAAGCCTTCCTTGAAGCGGTACACGCCCCACATCGAGTCGCTTTCATCAAAGACTTCTGGCGCGCCCCACAGATCGTAAGCCGTGCATCCATTGGACTTTGCGTGTTTTATTGCTTCCCACTGCAAAAGGTAGGTCGGCATCTTTTCACGGTGCGCATTGCGCGACATGCCGTAGACATAATATCCACGGCCTGCGAACATGAACAGGAAAATTGCAGAGACAGCCTCCCCATCCACTTCGGCGATCAAAGGGATTGCAGAAGGCAGAATGCGGAATGCAGAATGCGGAATGAATGTTTTCCAAACGGTCATGTAGTAATTTTCATCGCGGATAACGAAGCCATCTCGCACGCTTGTTTCGGCGTACATTTTGTAAAGCATGGGTAGATCATTTTCTGTGCCAACGCGAACCGTCACATCTTTTTTCCCCGCCAGGCGGACGTTGTAGCGCGTCTTCGGTTTCATGCGCATGAGGATTTCATCTTCGGTGGATGTCAAATCTACGAGGACGGAATTTCTGAACTGAATCTGGTCGGACGAATATACCCACCCCCTGCGCCTCAACTCGAACATCACGGCCTGTCCGCTGTTTTCTGTGACATCTCCCTCGCTGTTAGGGACTCCGCGCGCAAGCACAACATCGGGGTCAAGTTTCAGGAAGATCGCGCCTTGTTTTCTCGCGAAGGATTGCAGGTCATTCAACACGCGAGTCCGCAGGGGTTCATTCTTCCAATCCAGCAAGGGACCTTTGGGAGCGTAGAGGACAGATAAGCGGGCGGCGAAACCACGGTTGAGAATGGTGCGTTTCAAAACAAGACAAGCGGCTTGAACGGGAAAGATGAAAGAAGAAAGATTTGTTCTCTCTTCTTTCATCTTTCCATCTTTATCCCATACCAAATAAATTGGCTGCCAACCATACTTCGCCTTCACCTGTCCCCATTCGTAGGTTTGCAGGAAGTGCGGGTTGGGCAGTTGGCTGATGAGCTGGTCCCAGAGTTGGGGGGGTTGAGAGGATGAGGTCATTTGAAGTTAAGTAATTGGTAATTGGTAATTACTATTTACCAATTACCAATCTCGTATAAAGCCAATATAACAATGGATTGTACACTTTGTCCAACGCTTGCGAGGCGCGTTTGATTTGACCGCCGAAGCCGCGTTTGAAGCGATAGACTCCCCATAGTCCGTCGTGGCGGGATTCAAATTGAGCTTCGAGAGCTTCTTCGTTTTCGTCAGGGACGCCCCACAGATCGTACTCGTCACAGCCGCGCGCTTTTGCCCAGCGGATGGCTTCCCATTGTAAGAGATAGGTTGGCATCCGGTTGCGTTCCTGATCGTTTGATGCGCCGTAGACATACCATGCGCGTTTCCCATTTGCGAAGACCATCAACGAAGCGAGCGGTTTGCCTTCAAATTCAGCAACGAGCAATTCGCATGTTCCCTTCGGATGAAACAACTCATAAGCGCGTTGATAATATTCTTTTGAATGCACGCCAAATTTATCGCGCCCGCCTGTGACGGTCATCATTTCGTGGAAGGCGGGGATATCGTCCCATGCGCGGACGGTGATGCCCTTTTTCTCAGCGAGGCGGATGTTATAGCGGCACTTCGGTTTCATGCGAGCGAGAATTTGCTCTTCGTTGTCTTTAATTTCAATTGTGATGGTGCGCGGGGGTTGGATGTTGTGGGGAGAAATGCGTAATTGGTAATTGGTAATTGGTAATTGGTTTTCGGTCATGGAGTCTTCCCATGCATCGGGTTCGATTTTGAGGAAGACAGCGCGATTCTTCTTGCAAACAGAATCAACTTCCTTCCAAAACTGATCACTGATCACTGATAACTGTTCACTGTTCACTGACCACTGTCCACTGAAAACTGGTTTCGGCATATAGCCGAGAGTCAAACCCAAAGGCAGGCGGCGGAAGAGGATTTGGCAACCAACTTCGTTGTTAAGGAGGAGGCGCACGGGTTTCCATCCAAAATTATTTTTTAATTCACCCCATTCGCCCATCTGCAAGAGATGCGCGTTTGAATGATCCGATATAAATTGATTCCAATCAGCGAGGGAAACTTCAGGCATTGACGCTAGACCACGGATGTCATATCAGGCGGCGGGGTGGCGCGGATGGAGCCTGAGGGGAGAAAATCATTGAGTTGGCGAATCAGGCTGTCGGTCTCGGAGTGAAGCGCGGATTGAGCAAGCCCCTCGATGGCGCGCGCAAGCGAATCGCCATCCACCTTTTCCTCTTCGACGGCGCGAAAAATTTCAGAGTGTTGGGTAGGCTTGAATTCCATGCCCTCTTCCCAAAGATCCTCGCGCAGTTTTTCGCCAGGGCGAATACCCGTGAACGTGATCTCAATATCACGGTGCGGCTCCAAACCAGAAAGCTTGATGAGGTCTTCGGCAAGATCGAGGATGCGAACCTGCTGACCCATGTTGAGCATGAACACCTCGCCGCCCCCGCCCATCGACGCGGCTTGCAAAACAAGATGCACAGCTTCGGGGATGGTCATAAAATAACGATACATTTCAGGATGCGTGATGGTCACTGGCCCGCCGCGCGCAATTTGATTTTTGAATTTCGGAACCACACTGCCGCGACTGCCAAGCACATTTCCAAAACGAACCACGGAATACGCGCGCTTCGTGCGCTGTGCGGTATCGAGGACGATCATCTCGGCGAGACGTTTCGTTGCGCCCATGATGCTGACGGGGCGAACGGCTTTATCTGTGGAGATAAGAACGAGTCTTTCCACCCCGTACCTGTTCGCTGTTGCTACAACATTTCTCGTACCGAGGACATTGTTCGTGATCGCCTCTTCGACATTCGCTTCCATCAATGGAACATGCTTGTGCGCCGCCGCATGAAAGACCACCTGCGGCTGATGCAGTTTGAACATCTCTTCGATGCGGCCCACATCGCGCACATCGGCAATGACGGGGTGAATGGAAAGGGACGGGAAATCTTCGTTGAGTTCGAGCAGTGATTCAAAGATGCTGTTCTCGCCGTGACCAAGCAAAATTAATTCAGCAGGAGACCAACGCGCCACCTGACGGCAGATCTCGCGTCCGATGGAACCGCCCGCGCCTGTGACCATGATGCGCTTGCCGCTGAGGATCGAACCAACCAAATGATCGTCAATCGTGACAGGTTCGCGGCGCAGTAAGTCGGTAATATCCACTTCTCGCAAACGGTTGACGCTGACCTTGCCGCCGATCAATTCATACATCCCAGGCATGGTGCGGGACGAAATCCCTTTTTTGCGGCAGGCGTCATTGACGAGGCGAATGATACTGCCAGGTGCGGATGGGATGGCGATGATGACTTCGTCTACGCGCTGGTTATCGAGAATATCTGCAATCTTGTTTACCCTGCCAATGACAGAGACCCCGTAAATTTGATGATTCTGCTTGGCGGGGTCATCATCGAGAAAGCCAACGGGGACGAGATTCAACTGGGACGATTTTTGCAATTCACGCACGACGAGCGCACCCGCGTCCCCTGCCCCGATGATGAGGGCGCGTTTTGTTTCGCGCAGCGCTTCGCGGGAACTTGTATTTTGCTCCGCGAGAATCCGCAAGGCAAAACGCGAGCCGCCGATGAGAACGAGAGAGAGCAACCAGTCAATGCCGAGCGCAGAGCGGGGCATACCGGGTTGGAGCAGTTTGAAATTGATAAGCAGGAGCATGACGCCCGAAGTCAACACCGTGGCAGTGGTCACAGCCACGGTAATCAGGCGAAGTTCGCTCGTGCTGGCATACACCCACAAGCGGCGATATAAGCCAAAGGAATAATAAACGGGGATTTTTACAAGCAGTGCCACCGCGCACATCATCAACGCGGCGGGGAAATAGAACGGCAATTCGCTGACGTCCAACCGCAAAGCAAAACTGCCCAGCACCGAAACGATGATGAGGGCAATATCGCCAATTAAGACAAAGCGGTTACGAACGTGAGGGCGGGAGGACATTTGAAATTCAGAATGCAGAATAATGAGGAAGGCAGAATTGGTAAATAGTAATTGGTAATTGATTATATAAATTACCAATTACTATTTACGGATTTCTCATTGACTCCACGGCTTCCTTCAACCCTTGCGCCAATGTGACCTGAGGCTTGAAGCCGAGGGATTCCACGATCTTCTTCGGTGTGCCGATGGAGCGGTAGATGTCGCCTGCACGCGGTTCGGCGTGGATATGTTTGGGAGCGTTCGGGAATATCTGGTAGAGGATGTCGAGCAGGTCGAGCAGACGAGTCTCGACACCTGTGCAGACGTTGAAGATTTTGCCGGGCGCGGCAGGGTGTTCAGATGCGAGCAGGTTGGCTTGCACCACGTCACGGACGTTGACGAGGTCACGGGTCTGGCCGCCATCACCGTAGATGGTGATGGGTTTGTTGTCCAACATGCGGCGGATGAAGATCGGCACGGCGGCGGCGTACATGGAATCAGGCCGCTGGCGCGGGCCGTAGACGTTGAAGTAGCGCAAGGCGGCAACTTCTAAACCAAATTGCTGGGTGAATAATTCCGCGTACATTTCATCCACGCGTTTGGAGGTGGCGTACGGCGACAACTGACGAAGCGGAGTCTCTTCCGAAAGCGGGTAGGCTTCCGAATCTCCGTACACTGCGGCGCTGGAGGCAACCACCACCCGTTTGACGCCTGCCTTGCGGGCGGCTTCAAACAAAATGGATGTGCCCGTCACGTTGACATCAAGACATTCAAGCGGCTTTTCCATTGATTCGGGAACCGAGACAAAAGCCGCTTCGTGGAAGATGATGTCCATGCCTTTGACGGCATCCGCGACTTTGGAGGAATCGCGCAGGTCGCCTTCGAGAAGGTCAACATCCAGGCCCTTCAAATTCTCGCGCTTGCCCGAGGAGAAATTGTCCAGGATGCGAACAGTGTGACCAATTTCGAGTAAAGTGCGTGAGATATGCGAGCCGATAAAGCCTGCGCCGCCAGTGACTAGATATTTCATAATTTATCTCCCAGTTCTTCTTAAGACAGTTCCAATCGTCCTCAGCACAATGCTGAAGTCCATGCCTAGGGTGCGATGTTTGATGTAATACAGATCGTATTCGAGTTTAACAACGGTTTCCCTGATTGTGGCAACATAACCATAATTGATTTGCGCCCAGCCTGTGAGGCCGGGCTTCACCAACAGCCTTGCGCGGTAAAAGGGAATCTGCTTCTGGTATTCGGCCACCAGTTCAGAGCGTTCGGCGCGCGGCCCAACGAGGCTTATTTCACCCTGCAACACGCTCAGGAATTGGGGCATTTCATCCAAACGGGATCTGCGCAGGAAGTTGCCAACTTTCGTCACTCGCGGATCATTTTCCACGGCGGCTTTGGCTTCTCCGTCCGCTTCCGCATCCTGCTGCATGGTGCGGAATTTATAAATCCTGAAAACACTGCCGCCCTTGCCAAGCCTGGTCTGGGAATAAAAAATCGGAAAGCCGCTTTCCAACAGAATCGCAATGGATATGAATGGAAAGATCAGGATGAAAATGAAAGTTCCAATAAAACCGCCCAGAATATCCAAGAGGCGTTTGAACAACTCATACGTGCCGCTGACGCGCACCTGATCCACAAAAGAGCGGATGACCCAATCTGATTCAAGGTGTTCGATGGGCACGCGCTGGGTCAACTCTTCGTACATGATCGGCATCCGCGAGACTTCCACGCCGCGTTCCTGGGTATCCAAAATAGTTTGGAAGGTCTCCCCTTTGATCTCGCCATTGATGGCAACCACAATATCTGAAACACGATAATCCTCCACAATGTCGAGGAGGTGTTCGCTTGTGCCGAGTACGGCGAAACCAAAATAAGACTTGTTCTTTTTTCTTAGATCATCATCTATGAAGCCGAGCAGAATAAACGGCGGCGGGCTGAGCTTGCGGTAAATATCAGCAAGGGAGTGGCCGGCCTTGCCCGCGCCCACGATCAGCACACGGCGCATCAACCCTGATGAGGTGTAGAGCCTGATAAAGATGGCGCGCCAGCCCAACGTTAAGAAGGAAGCGATGACGAGGAACGCGCCCACTGCAATTCGCGGGAGCGAGTTCGGGTCGAGATTAATCGTGAAGAGCAGGGAATAAACCAGCAAACCAACGATGGGAGCCACCGCAATGCCGCGCAGGGTTTTACGCCAATTGCCCGCGGAATGAGGGTCGTACGACTCCACCATCAGCAACAACCAGACGAGCGGCAGAAGATAAAACCAAAAAGGGACTTCGATTGTGATCAGGCGCTCGGCCCTGCCAGGGGGCAAACCGCTTTCGATTAATTTATACAGGGTGTATTGATACCAAAAATAAATAGCGCCAACCATGGCGCTGACAGACGCGATAAAATCCCCCACCAGTAAAATAGCGCGCTGTTCGCTGGGTCTTAATCGTAACGAAGGTCTATAAATATCAGCCATTTTTTTTGAACAAATTTAAAACGCCGCTCCATAAAAAACCCGCGCCCCATGCAGTGTGCATGGTTGAGATCGCGAGCGGCAGTCCCCACAGCAAAAACCCTTTCCTTTTATTGAATGCCAGTCTTGAACCAGCCAGCCCCAGAACCGAAAAATAAATAAATACCTGCGCCGCAAGTAAATACCGCGCAGATGCCGCCCACAAGGATAACACAATCAGGATAAGGAGGCTGGATACAAACGCGGGCGGCAACGCCTGCCGCCAGCGCAAGGTGTGCGGATACCGCTTGAGCATTCGAAACTTCCAATATCCGTAACGCCAATACTGCTCTGCCAATTTAGCGAGCGTACTGCGTGAAAAATAAACGGAGCGTATCGAAGGGTCAAGCCAGACCACGCCGCCCGATTCACGCACGCGGGTGTTGAACTCGTAATCTTCATTTGAAAGCAGGGTTTCATCGAACATGCCGATCTTTTCGATCAACCCGCGGCGAAAGGAACCGAACGGCACGGTATCCACCGCACCCGCTTTTGCGTCGAGACGATACATCGCATCGCCCACGCCCAACGGATGCGCCGCCGCAAACGAAATCGACTCAGCCATCCACGTCTCTGCGCCCGCGCGGATCTCCCACACACCGCCCACATTTCCTCCCCTGCCCGATTGATGCGCCGCAACACAGCGCTCCACATATTCGGGGATGGGCATCGAATGCGCATCCAAGCGGACAATGATCTCGCCTCTCGACTCACGAATGGCCTGATTCAGTCCCGAAGGAATCGTCCTAGCTGGATTAGTCACCACGCGCACCGCCAAATCTGCGCGCTCCTTTTGAAAATCAGCGATCACATCCCGCGTCCTGTCTGTGGACATGCCGTCCGAGACGATCAACTCCATCTGCCCACGCGGATAAGTCTGCGCAAAAACCGCATCCAGCAAATGGCGGATGGTGGCTTCCTCGTTATAGCAGGGAACGATGATGGAGACAAAGGGTGGCATGGTTTCTTTAAATCGTTTCGGTCCATTCAACAAATTACGTAATACGCATCACGTATTACGTAATTTTACTTCGGCAATCTGGCTTTCATCAGCGGCAGGAAAACATCGAAGGACGAACCCTCTCCCTGCCTGCTGTGGACGCTAATTCTACCACCATGAGCCATCACAATCTCATGCGCAATCGCCAGCCCCAGCCCCGCGCCATGCTGTTCGCCGCCCCTGCGGGCAGGGTCTGCCTGATAAAACCTCCCAAAGATATGCGCCTGCGCCTGCTCTGAAATGCCAGCCCCTGTATCCGTAACCGAAATGCGCATCGTGTTTTTTTCAACCGCCGCCCACAAAGAGATCAACCCGCCGCGCGGAGTGAACTTGAGCGCGTTGTCCACCAGGTTTGTAAAAACCTGCGCCATGCGGTCGCCATCCGCTGTGATGGGCGGCAAATTGGCTGAAACATTCACTTCGATATTCACGCCCGCCCTCTGCAACTGCGGCGTAAATTTTTCAGCAACCGCATTCAACACAGCCAGCATATTGACACGGCTCATTGTAATATCTGCCGTGCCTGCATCGAGCCGCGCCAGGTCGAGCAAATCCAACACCATGCGGTGCATTCGCGCAGACTCAGTGTAGATCACCTGCGCGGCCTGCTCGCGCGATTCGCTCGTGTCTGCCGTGCCATCCAGGATCGCCTGCGCGAATCCCTGAATGGAGGTAAGCGGCGTCTTCAATTCATGCGAGACGTTTGCCACGAACTCGCGCTGTGATTTTTGACTCGCGTGCATCCGCGTGATCATGGCGTTAAACGCCCGCGTCAATTCCTGGACCTCGTGCGGGCCGCCGGTTTCTACAGCTTTGATCTCATCTGACGGAAAGGCGCGAGTCACAGCCACAATCTTTTGCAGTGGGTCTGCAATCCAGCGCGCGAAAAAGAAAGCCACCACCAGCGAAAGCAGTAACGCGATCAGTCCGCCTTGCAGGATGATGGGCAAAAACTCATCATTAAATACATTCAAAATGGAAATGCGCGGGCGCGGGGACGCCACCATTAAAATGCTTCCATCAGAAAGTTCCTCGATTGAATATAACCAGTTTGCCCCGTTCTCATCGCGGGCAAGGGGCGTTGTGCGCCGATTCAATGTTCTTTGTTTTGGGAATGGAAGCGGAACTTCCCTGTCAGCGTAGGTATCCAGAATCAGTTGTTTATCCTGGGAGAACAATAAAACCCGCACCTTGAAAGTGCGCGAAGCTTTCTCTGCGGATACCGAAACAGGCTGGGATTGCGGCACATTCTCGCGTTCCATCACAACGGCCTGCACCGCCCGCAACCGCTCCAAAGTTTGACGATACAAAATGGGGTTACGGATCAGGTAAACAAACAAAATCATCGCCACCAGGCTTAATGCCGTGACGATGATGAAGGCGTAGCTTAACCAGAGGCGGGAGCGGAGGGAGGAGAGCATGGGAAAGGTAAACAGGAAAACAAATAGACACGTATTACATGACTAATTTATATCCAACCCCGGTAACTGTTTCAATTTTCACACTCCCGCCCTCCATCTTTTTGCGGAGGTGGGCAATGTGGACATCCACAGTGCGGGTCTGGCCGTAGTAATCGAATCCCCAGGCAAGCTGGAGCAATTGCTCGCGGGTGAACACACGGCCGGGTTGCTCTGCCAGGGTGAGTAAAAGGTCAAATTCCTGGGTACGCAGGTCGAGGGTCCGCGAAGCGAGGCGAACTTCCCGTGTGACGGGGTCAATCGTCAAGTCACCGCGGTGGACGGTTTTGCCATCCGCCTGTTTTTTGTTATCGCCCCTGCGTAAAATGGCTTTGACGCGCGCGATCAATTCACGCGGATTGAACGGCTTGGTGAGGTAATCGTCCGCGCCGAGTTCGAGGCCGAGGATTTTGTCGATGTCCTCATCCCGCGCGGTCAGCATGATGATCGGGGTCTGGTCTCCGCTGGCGCGCAATTTTCGACAGACTTCAAAACCATCCAGTTTGGGGAGCATCACATCCAGCACGATCAAGGCAGGCCTCTGCTTTGCCACCGCCTCCAGCGCGGATTCGCCGTCTGAAATTTCCTGCACGCGAAATCCCTCACGCTCGAAATACATGCGCGCAAGCTGGATGATGGATGGTTCGTCGTCAACCAGCAGGATCAATTCAGAGGACATGGTTTAGGCAATTAATGCAACCGCTTCAATTTCAACCAGCCCGCCTTTGGGTAAACCCGCAACCGCAATGGTACTGCGCGCGGGCGGGTTGGCGCCAAAAAATTCAGCGTAGATCGTGTTCATCTTTGCAAAGTCGTTCATGTCTTTCAAAAAGACAGTGGTCTTCATAACATGCTCCAAACTGGAGCCTGCCGCTTCCAACACACTGCGGAGGTTGGTAAGTACCTGGCGGGTTTGCCCTTCGATGCCGCCTTCAACCAATTCCATTGTGGCGGGGTCGAGGCCAACTTGCCCGGCAGTGTAAACCAGCGCGTCTGTGCGAATGGCCTGGGAATAGGGACCAATTGCTTTTGGAGCGTTGTCGGTTTGGATGATTTCCTTTTTCATGATTACCTCATTTTGATGATTGAACTTCGAGCATTAATAACTCACCTTACGCAGTTTCTCTCCCTCATCCCCCGCCCTTCCCCCGAAGGGGAAGGGAGTCTCCTCTCCCTTCGGGAGAGGGTAGGGTGAGGGCGCGTAAGGTAAATTAATAATTTGAAACGAGACGACTTTTATTTTACCGCTTAATATAAAAAGCCTTCCACATCCCAAAGTAACTTCAACAAGAGGCAATCCAACAAGACAGGCGCAATTAAATTGCGCCTGTCTTGTTGTAGATCAAATTACGAATCGCGGTCTGAATTCGGCTCGGCAGGTTTGTTGGCTTTACGGAAGGCTTTCCATGCCTCGCGCAGAGCCTTGAACGTGCCACCCATCGCGGACTTGATTTCCTGCATTTTCGTGCGCATCTGCTCCACAGTAGACCTGGCCTGTTCGGCGTCTGTCACTTTGCCGTTTGCGTCAAACCCCGCATGGGAGCTGACGATACTGCCGATGCTTTCATAGGTTGGCTGGGCGGCAATCAATGCGGCTTCGTAGGCATCCAACGCGGCTTGCAGTTCGGTAACATCCTTGCCTTTTTCAGCGGCCTTATCGATGCGTTCCTGAATTTTGGCAATGTGCGCATCGGTGTCTTCAAACGCCTTGCCAAGACGTTCATACTTATGCAATTGACGCGCCCAAATGCGTTCCAGTTTTTCGCTGGATACATCGCCCGCTATGGGTGGGTTCTCGTCCGCGGCAAATGCGCTGGTAGCTGGGAATGCCGCAAAGACGAGGGCGGCGGCGGATACCGCCAGGATCATTTTCTTGAACACGTTTTTCATTGGAAACCTCCTTCAGGTTATGCTGTGATTTTAGGGGAAGGAAGTTAATGGCATGTGGCGGGGATGTAAAAAGGTTGTAAATTCCTCACCCTAACCTTCTCCCGAAAGGAGAGGGGACTGCCCTCCCCATGGGGAGAAGGGTTGGGGAAAGTGCCCGTTAGGGTATGAGGGCAATTACGGCAACACAATCGGCGTGAGTGTGACTGTGGGCTGGGGAATGGGCGTGGGCAAAAGCGGAACCCAACCGCTGTAAAAAAAATACTCCGAAAGGAAAGCCGTGCGCTCGCGCTCATTCATCGGGCGCGGACGGGAGAAATCCTCCAGCATGGCGGTCAACAATTCCATGCCGAGATATTTGCCATCGTAGAAAACGTGGCGGTCTATAAATTCGCGGCGGGTTTCATCGATCACACTGCCGTCGGGCATTTCATAAGTCATCTGGTCGAAGAAGAGATTGCCCAAGCCATAATGAATAAATGAGTCGCCGCGAAACTCCATCAAATGCGGGTAATGCGCCTGGCTTCCGCTCACCACTGCCGCGCCTGCATCGGCAACCGCGCGGAATCCCTCCTCGTGTTTGTAGCACGGGCCGAAGTGATAACACTCCTCGTGTTGAAACGTGAAGATCACCAGATAACCCTGCGCGGTCACATCCTGAATTTGTTTGGTGAAAAACTTGTAATCACAATCCGCGGCGCCGGGGGAAAAATCTGTCGCCTTCACAAATTTATAAGAAAATTTTCCATTACAGCCCATGAAGGCAATTTTGTTGCCGTTCACTTCCATCAACACCGGCTTGCGGGCTTCCTCTTTATTTGCGCCGCCGCCGTAATATGGCAGACCATTTTGTTTATAAATTTCCAGGGTGTCGAGCAGGGCTTGCGCGCCGCGATCCATAAAGTGATCGCCCGTCAACTCGATAACATCCGCGCCAACATATTCGAGCAATTCAAAATATTTCGGGTCACTGCACAGAATGAAATTGGTATACCCCGGCGTGGGAAATGGACAGTTGGCATCGAAAGCCACTTCATTGCTGATGTGGGTCACATCCGCGTTGTAGAGCCAATCGTAGATCAACTCGCCGGGGCGGGTGGCGCCTTTGGTTTCCATCGTGAAGGCGGTGGCGCGCACCAAAGCCGTGACGCCCGTCAAAACAACGGTGGTCAATTTTGAAGCGTCGCGGTTTGACTCGGGCAATGCAAACGAATCTGAATTCGATAAACCAAATTTTATTTCGAGCGGGTACGCATCCGCAGAGAAATCTTTATGAATCGGCGATTGGCCGTCCACGCTGAGAACTTTCCACTTTGGCTGGATTTCCTCGAACGGGATGATCGCCCAACTGGATGTATCTTTCCACGCGGCATTCAACAACTCATCGGACGGAACGCTTCGCACCGCGCCCGAAGCTGGCTCTCCCCAAAGGGCAGTGAACGCCCCCAGAGTGGAGTCTGCCATTAGTAAACCGTGCCCAGCCATCGGCGCAGAAGGAGCGCCGTTCCAGGCGGAGATCAAATCTTCGTAGGTCACATCATCTGTGACGGTGGGGAAAGGCGCAACGAGGGTATAAATCCACAACGCGCCTGAGTCAGCGACATCCAGTTTTTGTGTGGCAAGCGCAGAATCGTCAACGAGTGGAATATCCCATGTTTGCGCGATGGCGCGCAGATCGTCTGGCACGGCGGGACTCATCCACAGCGCATCGGGCATGGCCGTGTTGGTGGGAAGCGGCGTGGCTGACTGAACAATTGGCGTTTCTGTTGGGGCAGGCGCGCAAGCCGCGAGGATGGAAATGCAGATGAACAGGTTAAATATTTTTTTCATGCAAATCTCGTTATGATTCCGTAGTGACGACTTTAGTCGTCTTTGGTGTTAACGACTGAAGTCGTTACTACATTGAAAATTTCAAAATAAAAGCACGAAGCAAGTTGTACGCCTCGTGCTGAAAAGAATCAAATCAATTTGAAGTTACGAAGTTTTATCCAACTTTATCTGGGCGAGCGAAAATGATTTCAACGCTTCTTCGTTGATCGTCACGCCCAAACCTGCGCCGCGCGGCACGTCTATGGTTGAATCGGAATTCAAGATGAAACGTTCGTTGGTGATATCGCGCGCGTAATATCGGTCGGAGGCGGAAACGTCACCGGGCAAAATAAAGTTTGGCAGGGATGCGAGCGCAAGGTTCGAGGCGCGGCCAATGCCCGTCTCCAACATGCCGCCGCACCAAACGGGCATATTGATTTGCTGGCACAGGTCATGCACCATCACACCCTGACTCAAGCCGCCGAGCCTGCCCGCTTTGATGTTGATGATCTTGCAGGCTTTTATTTCGATGGCGTAGCGCGCGTGGCGCGGCGTGATGATGCTTTCATCCAAACAGACGGGGGTTTCAAACTGCGCCTGAAATTTATGATGATCCCAAATGTCATCTTCGAACAAGGGTTGTTCGATCAGCAGGAGATTCAATTTGTCCAAGGGCTTGAGGCTGGGGGCGTCTTCCATGGAATAGGCGGAGTTCGCATCCACTTGCAGGCGCAGGCTGGGGAATTCCCTGCGAACGGCGGCGGCAACCTCGACATCTTTGCCGGGTTTGATCTTGAGTTTCGCGCGCGCATAACCCTGCTTGACGAAGTCTGTGACGGCCTCGACCATTTTTTCAGGAGATGCCTGAATGCCGATGGAAACGCCAACTTCCACTTTGTCGCACACGCCGCCGAAGAGTTCACTTAATGATTTGCCTGCGCGTTTGCCGAGCAGGTCCCAGACGGCCATTTCCACGCCTGCTTTGGCAAGGTGATGCCCGCGAATGCCTGAGACTTTTTCCTGAAAATCTGCGGCGTCTTTCACATCCTTGCCGAGGAGCAGGGGGGCAATGAAATCCTTGAGAATGTGCATGGATGTGCCGGTGGTCTCGTAGTTGTAGCCGGGGTCGCGGGTGGCGACGCATTCGCCGTAGCCAACGAGTCCCTCGGAATGGATTTCAATGACGACGCACTGGCGGTCTGTCTCGCGTCCGAAGGATGTTTCAAACGCCGCGATCAACGGCATGGAAAGATGATGGAGGGTAATCGATTCTATTTTCATGAAATTCCTATTTCGATAATGTCACATTAGGCTGAAACCAAAGTTCTTCACCACGAAGGTCACGAAGTAACACGAAGAAAACCTTTGGTTTTAGCATTTTGCTCTTCTCACCTGCACTGCAACAAACGCAGTGCGGCGCAAGTGTTGTGACCCTTTGTGGACTTTGTGGTAAAAGATTTTGAAATGTGGCATTGTCAAACTATTCAACCTTTACTTCGCCCTGGTCTTCGTTCATTTTCATGCCGCGCAGGGCATCGTCCATGCTGGTGGATTCGAGTCTCATGCCTGGAGCGGGAGTTCCGCAATAGGGGCAAAGGTTCCAGGATAATTCCATGAACCTCGAGCAGTTGTGGCAGGTCTTCTTTAATTTAGTGTGACAGTTGGGGCATATCTGCCAGTCTTCTTTTACGCGGCGTTCACAGCCCGGGCAGAGCGGAAGGTCTTCCAATGCCTGGAGCAGGGCTTCTTCTTCGAGGGTGCGCTGGTATTCCTCTTCCAATGTGCGCGGCGGGCGAAGGATGAGATACACCAGCGCGCCAGGCAGGTTCAAGACAGCCACAAGCAAGGCGGCGAGCGTTTGCACCAATGGGTCTCTGGCGCGGGCGCGGATGTCGCGATACGTCCACACCACGAGGCTGATCCACAAGGCGGCGAGGAAGGCTCCGCCAAATGCGGTTAATACGATGGTTAGATTGCTGAGAAAAACGGGGTCAAAGGTCATGTGGACTCCACGTCAAACGGGGGTGCTGTCATTTTAATCCATTATTTCGAAAGAGGCTGTTGATGCGGGATGGGCGTTCACGGCGTTTGGAACACAAATCGCCAATCGCTTCCATTCTGGGTGTAGGTGGAGGTTGTTCCCAAAACCTGGTAGAAGGTTCTCCCCGGGCGCAGGTAGATGGGGGTTCCGTCCAGGTTGGTGAGGACGATGGGTTGTTCCATTTCAGTGCGATTCCAATAGGCAGGGATGGCAAGTCCATCGCGGAAGACGATGGCATTTCCGAAATCTATCAAATCAATGTTGAAGACTTCATCGTGCGCGTTGTATGGATTTGCAAAAATATGCGGCACGAACAGGACAACCACGTTCGAGGCGGTAACGGGTAAATTGGTCACTGCATCAGACAGGGGGGCATAGGCTTCGGGTTTTCCCTCGATCATGTCGTTGGCTTCCTGGTAGCGGAAGTAGTTCTGCGTGGCAGGCTCATACTCCCAATAGTTGTAGCTATATTCAGAGTAAAAGGAATAGATCCGTGTGGCCTGCTGTGCGCCTGCCGGCACATCCGATGTGAAAAATCCGCCGCCGATGGTTTGCAGGGAATTATCGACACCTTTCTTTTCTGCGCAGGCAGACCACTTTGAAGTATCGAAGAAAATATTATTGTATGAATCTCGTTCATAGTCGCCGATGTAATAGGGTGGGCAGGCTGAGCCAAACCCTACGCTGACAAGGAATTCATCGAGCGGAGAGTTGTGCAGATAGTTCAATTCACGCGGGTCGGCGCCTTTGAACATGAGAAAGGCATGGTACATGCGGCCAACATGCTCATCCATGTACCTGCCTGAGCGGACGGGGCCTACCTGGGTGGAATCGTTGCTGTAGAAAATCGCGATAAAGCGCGTGTCTCCCCATTCGATGTAATATTCATAGACCACGTCTGCCAGGGTCAACCCGGATTGCGGGCGGACGTAGTCCGGTGAATTGCCGATTTTTATGGCGAGCGGCCTGCGTTGCAAAAGGCTGGGGTTGTTGACGGGTAGCCCGGTCAATGGGTTGTTGAGGGTGGTTGTGGTAACGTCTGCAGAGGGGATGATGTCTGCGGGGGTGGGCAGGCCGTCGCCAAGAACGTATTTGGTTGGGTAGGGGGTAAAGGTGGGCTGGGCTTGTGGAGTGGACAGGGAAAGAAGGGTATCTGGAGATGCGCCGGGCAGGGGTTGAAAAGGTGTCAGCGTGGGAGAAATATCGGAGAAAATAGAGTCAGCTTGCAGGGAGGGAAGAGGCGTTATATCCGTTGGGGCGGCGGTGGGGGCGCAGGATGAAATCCAGAGGAGGGCCAGGATCGGGAGCAGAATTTTTTGTCGGATGAATTTACGATACGAATAAACCATGCGGGGATTGTACCAAAAGCGTTTGGCGAAAGGGAGCACGCAATAAAACTGATACAATTGCGCATCCCATGTTGATTTTGATTTCCTGTCTTTTATTATTTGTCACAGCGTTGGCATTGATGGTTCTGCGCGTGGCGCAACCTATTGCGCGGTATACCTGGCTGGTAGCCGCAGGCGGTGGAATTTTAGCCTCGCTGAGTGTGTTTCTTTGGCTGGCTCAACTGCCTTTTGAAATTGCCCTGCCTGCCTGGCGGCCGGCTTCTTTGTTTACAACCCCCATCCTTTTTCGCGCAGATGAAATTTCGTGGCCGTTTTCGATCAGCATGGCGGCTTTAACTCTGGCTGTCTTGTTGACCGCCGCGGCGCGGCCTGTTTTTGTCAATTCGTTTTCATGGGTGGGCGCGCTTGCATTGGGCGGCGTTGGGATTCTGGCAGTGACCGCCGACAACCCCCTGACCTTGCTGTTGGTTTGGGCGTCGCTGGATTTGACCGAATTGATTACGCAATTACGCTCGGTGAATGGAAAATCAAATAACGAAAAGGTGGTCGTTTCTTTTTCAGCCCGGGCTTTTGGGCTGGGGCTGTTGCTGTGGGCAAATGTGGCGAGCGCGGCCGGGGGAAGTGTGTTGGATTTTCAATCCATTTCGGCTGGCTCTGGTTTATACCTGGTGGCGGCGGCAGGTTTGCGTTTGGGGGTATTTCCACTGCACTTGCCATATTCCTCTGAATCCAGTTTGCGGCGCGGGCTTGGCACATCACTGCGTTTGATATCGGCGGCATCCAGCATGGTGCTGTTGGCGCGCACGCCAACGGAAAGTTTGAATTCGATGGCGTCTTCCTTGTTGACCATCCTCGCGCTCGTCGCCGCAATCTACGGCGGATGGATGTGGCTGCGCGCACCCGATGAATTGAATGGCCGTCCATACTGGACGATCAGCCTGGTTTCTTTATCCGTTATCTCTGCACTCAGCGGCAACCCCAGCGGCGCAATTGCCTGGGGCTGTGCCCTGATTCTTGTTGGCGGCTCGCTCTTCCTTTCTTCTGTGCAACTCCCCTGGCTCAACCGCGCCACATTGGCCGGGGTGTGGAGTCTTTCATCCCTGCCATTTTCACTCACCGCAGGCGCGTGGCTTGGCAGGCTGGGGTTTTTTATGCCATTCGTAATCGTCGCGCAGGCGTTGACCGTTGCAGGCTTCATCCGCCATGCCTTACGCCCCAGCGGGCGCGACTCGCTTGAATCACAGCCGGGTTGGGCGCGCGCTGTATACCCCGCAGGAATTTTATTGCTTGTCATTGTTCAAATTTTATTGGGATTTATCGGCTGGGATGGGGCGCTTCAGGTCGGCGCCTGGCTTCAAGCCCTCCTCGCTTCTCTTCTGACCTTTGGGCTGGTCTGGGCCACCCCGCGTTTTCGCATCCTCAACCCGATTCGCGCCCACTGGGTCACTTCCACAACATCACGGTGGAGCGGAGTCTCTCAGGGTTTTTGGTCTTTGTATCGCGGGTTGGCAAAGATCAGCCAGTCCATCAGCGTAACGCTTGAAGGCGAAGGCGGCATCATGTGGACCTTGCTTTTCGTTGTCCTTTTCATTTCATTATTAGCCCAGGGATCCCCATAAGATGGCGGCTGACATTATTTCCTGGCTGGCCGTAGGGTTGATGCTTGCCACATCCACCACAATGTTGATCTCCCGCGACTGGCGTGTGAGTCTCGGCTCGCTGGCCGCGCAATATATTTCGGTTTTCTGGCTGGCATCGCGTCACCTGCCCTTTGTGATGGGCTCCGTCAAATTGATTGCAGGCTGGATGGTGGTGGCCGCCCTCGGCATGACCCGCCTCGGATTAACCAACCTCGAAGAAGAGGAAGACACCTTCTGGCCGCGTGGACGATGGTTTCGTGTAATTCTTACATTCATGGTTCTGCTGGTTACGGCAGGTTCCACCCCACGGATCGAAGCGGCCATTCCAGGGCTGGGGCTTCCCGTCATTGCAGGCGGCCTGCTTTTGATCGGAGCAGGAGTGGTCCACCTTGGCGTAACCTCCAACCTTCTGCGGGTGACGCTCGGCCTGCTTACAATGCTGGCAGGGTTCGAGATCATTTACGCCGCCGTGGAAAGTTCCATTCTCGTGACGGGTTTTCTGGCTATCGCCAATTTAGGGCTGGGCATGGTCGGCTCCTACCTGCTGGCGGCTGGTTCCACGCCCATTGAAAACGGAGAGGAACTATGAGCGCCCCGCTTCTCTGGATCGCCATTCCCTTCCTTGTGGGTGTTTCGATCCTCTTTTTCCTGCGCGAACGTTTTTCCGCTTTCATCGGTGGCAGTGTCGCCGCCATCCTGGCATTGATCGCCCTGATCTTCCCGATAGACGAGGCTCTCCTGCTGGGTTCGATCTCGTTAAAAATCTCACCTTCCATCCAATTCTTTGGGCGCAGTTTCGAATTCAGCGCGGCCGATGGCGCATTGCTAGCCATCATCTACGGCCTGGCGGCTTTGTGGTTCTTTGGCACAGAGGCATCAGGGACGGCAAACCGTTTCGTCTCATTAGGCCTGATGATCGTATCCCTGCTGACGGCATCCATTGCGGTGGAGCCGTTTCTCTTTGCCGCGCTTCTGATCGAAATTGCCGCAATGCTGGTTATTCCCCTGCTCGTACCTCCCTACCAGAAACCCGGGCGCGGCGTGGTGCGCTTCCTCATTTATCAAACATTTGCCATGCCCTTCATCCTCTTTTCAGGGTGGATGCTGGCAGGGGTAGAAGCCAGCCCCGGCGACCTGGGTACAACCACACAGGCCGGCACAATGCTTGGCCTCGGCTTTGCGTTTTTATTTGCAGTCTTTCCACTTTACAACTGGATTCCCATGTTGATGGATGAAGCCTCGCCCTATGTGGCTGGGTTTCTGCTTTGGGCATTGCCCACCTTCACTGTCATCTTTGCGCTCGGTTTCCTGGACCGTTATGTCTGGTTGCGTACCTCCCCACAGCTTTCCAACGCCATACAGTTTGCCGGGGTATTCATGGTGGCAAGCGGCGGGGTTTTCGCCTCCCTGCAACGGCATATCGGACGCATGATGGGGTACTCGGCAATTGCAGAGACGGGACTGTTGATCATCATCATGGGGTTGCCATCTTCAGAAATCGTCAACCTTACTTTTCTGCTCCTCATCCCGCGCGGGCTTGTGCTGGCTGTGTGGGCATTGGCGCTTTCCATCCTCAAGCGCAACGCGTATTCATTGCTGTTCAACGAAGTGCAGGGACTTGCCCGCAGTTTTCCAGCGGCAGTAACCGCCCTCCTTCTCGCCCAGCTTTCGATGGCTGGGTTTCCACTGCTGGCAGGGTTCCCGGCCCGCCTGGCGGTCTGGCAGGAACTGGCGGGACAATCCCTCACGATGACACTGTGGGTATTTATCGGAATGCTCGGCTTGCTGGCCGCCGCCATTCGCAGTCTGGCCGTGTTTGTGATGGCCGATGAAGAAAAAAAATGGAGGGTGAACGAATCCTGGGTACAAGTCACCATGCTGGGGCTGGGAGTGATCGGGCTTTTCATCCTGGGGATGTTCCCGCAAATCTTACAGCCCTTTTTGGCAGACCTGCCCTCTCTCTTCAATCGCATTGGACAATAACGGGTGTGGAATATTTTTCCGGCACTCCGCGTGGGGCAAGTCTTTGGTTTGCCTCGCAAGTCAGAGACTTGCGCCACATTTCCGAAACTTTAGTCCACACCCGTCAATAAGCCGTGTTTGCGGCGTGCTATAATTTTTATTGACCTGAATTTTCCCATCAACACCGGAGACCAACATGGAATTTGAACAAATCGTCAAGCGGCTCGATTTTTTGGAAAAACAACAACGCGAAAACAAGGAAACCCTTGGCGCGTTAAGCGAACGCCTGACCTCCTTTGAAGCGTCGGTCAATGTCGTATCCAAACAGATCAAAACGATCAGCAAACAGGTGACCGATATTGCCCCCGCCACCAAACGCGTGGAGCAGTTCGAAACCATGCTGACCCGACAGCGCAACGACATCGTCAAGTTGATCGAGGAAAACGAGAAAACCCGCACAAAAGCGGAAAAGGATACAGACAAACGAGTCCAGGCCGAATTTACCGAGATCAACAAAACGCTCACTCAGTTGAAAACAGCCACCAATTTAACCGAGATCAAAAAACAACTCAAGGAACGCTCGGACGAAATCCAGCGCGTGCTCAACAACGTCAGCGATCTCAAGACACGCGTGGAGGATGCCAAACGCTCCAACGAAGATGTTCAACACGCCCTGAAAGCATCGGAAGAAACCCGCAAGAACGACCTGAAACGGGTTGCCGATGTTCAAGGTGAATTGACCTCCCTCCGCAAACGCCTGGACGAAAACCGCGAAAAGACCACCATCACCGCCGACAGCATTCGCAATGTTGAAAACCGTTTTACAGAATTGATCGCCTCCGAGTTGGAACGCAAGCAAACCCAGACCGCTTTTATCGAACAGCAGGCCATTGCCCAAATTGACCGTGACCGCGCCTGGAAGGAATGGAAGGAAAAATACGAAGCCTTCCAAAAGGAAGCCGAAAGCCTCGATACCCACGTTCAAAAATTGGATGAAGCCCTGCGCGGCGCGAAAAAAGCCCAGGAAACCTACCTCGAACTCAACACCAAACTCGAACGCCGCATCAGCGAAGTGACCGAAATGCAGCGCCTCGCCGAAGACCGCTTGAGACAGGAATGGGTCAGCTTCAAAGCCGACGATCAAAAACGCTGGACGGGGTACAGCCTGTCCTCCGAAGAAGCCTTCCGCGATATTCGCAAAGAAGTTCAAAAATATGAAAGCCGCATTACAACCTTGAACGACGCCGCCCAGGTTCTGCAAGACCAAATGCACCAGACAGCCGACACAACCGAAAAACAATTGCAGGAAATGATAAACGTGGTGCATGAATGGATGACATCCTACCAGCGCATCATGGGGCATGGGAAGAAGACGAAGAAGTGAGCAGTGAATAGTTATCAGTGAACAGTGGAGATCGTGATGATTTCCACTGTTTTATTTTCGGTAGTGGCGCGGAATAACTGATGATGATATTGTAGAGATAACTTTAGTCGTCTTTTCACGGCAAAAAGCGACTGAAGTCGCTACTACAGAAATCTGTCATTTATTTCATCCCACTGTTTTATTTTCAATTTGCTACCGTACATTTTCCTCGTAAAAGACCCTAAAGGTCTTTCTTGCCAATCAGGAATTTGCGAAGGGAATGGAGACCTTTAGGGTTTGGATGTACGGTAGAGAAATTTACAAAGTGTGGTTAAATTGAGGCATGAGAGTCATCGGCACAGCAGGCCATGTAGACCACGGCAAATCCACATTAATTGAAGCGCTCACGGGTTCGCATCCCGACCGCCTCAAAGAAGAGCAAGCCCGCGAGATGACCATCGAACTCGGCTTCGGCTGGCTCACCCTCCCAAACGGCGAAGAAGTCGGCATCGTGGATGTGCCCGGCCATCGTGATTTCATCGAGAACATGCTTTCAGGCATCAGCGGCATAGACGCCGCCCTGCTCGTCATCGCCGCCGATGAAGGCGTGATGCCGCAAACAAAAGAACACCTCGCGATTTTGGATCTCTTGCAGATTCCCGCTGGATTGATCGTCGTGACAAAAACAGACCTCGCCTCCGACTCAGGGTGGCTTGATCTGCTCGAAGCAGACATTCGCTCCGCTGTGAGCGACACCGCGCTCAAAGACGCGCCCATCGTTAGAGTCTCTGCCAAAACAAAAACAGGGTTCGACAATCTAATCTCCCATCTCCAATCTCTCCTCCAAGAAAAACCTGCCCGCCTTGATCTTGGCCGCCCGCGCCTGCCCATTGACCGTGTCTTCAGCATGAGCGGATTCGGCACCGTCGTCACTGGCACACTCAGCGACGGACATCTTTCCATCGGCGATGAAGTGGAAATTCTACCCAGCGGATTAAAGGGCAGAGTGCGGGGGCTTCAAACCCATAAGAAAAAAGAAGAAAGAGCCTTTCCAGGTTCGCGCACGGCAGTCAACATCTCAGGCGTGGACACAGAATCCCTGCGGCGCGGCGATGTGGTCGTTCGACCGAATCAATACCAGTCCACCCGCAGGATCGATGCGCGTCTTCGTCTGCTCAAAGATATTGACCTGTCCATCAAACATGGCGACGAAGTGAAATTCTTCGTCGGCGCGAGTGAGACAATTGCCACCCTGCGCCTGCTTGGAAAAGAAGAACTCAACGCTGGCGAAGAAGGCTGGATTCAGCTTGAACTGCGCGAGCCGCTCGTCACCGTGCGCGGTGACCGCTACATCCTGCGGCGTCCATCACCCAGTGAAACCCTCGGCGGCGGCGTGGTGATCGACCATCAACCCAAGGGCAGGCATAAACGTTTCGACGAGAGTGTGCTCAAATCTTTGGAATCCCTTGCGCAAGGCTCGCCCGCCGATGTGCTGTTGGAAGCGGCCATGTCGTTGAACGCCGCATCGTTGAAAGAAATCGTAACCAAATCTCGCTTGGAAGCATCCACCACAGAAACGGCAATAAAGGAACTGCTGGGCAGTGGTCAACTTGTGCTTTTGGAAGCGGGCGAACCCAACCCCAAAAGTGACTCGCTTGCCATCGCCCTCCCCCACTGGAACGATCTGCGCGGGCGGGTTGAAAATACTCTCGATGAGTTTCACAGGCAATTTCGATTAAGACGCGGCATTCCCCGCGAGGAATTGAAAAGCAGGCTCAAACTCACGCCGCGTATTTTCAACGCCATCATCAACAGGCTGATTGCCGATCACGTGATCACTGATCACTCTCTTTGGATTGCAAAAGCCGGGCATGAGATTCTCTTCCATGGGGCCGAGCAGGCCAGGGTCGAGGAAATGATGCGAAGGTTTGCGAAGAGTCCATATGCCACACCCAGCGTCAAGGAATGCCAGGCCGAGGCTGGCGTGGAAATCGTCAACGCGTTGATCGAAACGGGCAGGCTGATTGCAGTCTCGCAGGATGTCATCTTCCGCAAACAGGATTATGATGAGATGGTCGAAAAAATAAAAGCCGCCATTCGACAAAATGGGCAGGTGACGCTTGGCGAAGTGCGCGACATGCTGGATACGACCAGAAAATATATTCAGGCGTTATTGGAGCATTTGGATTCCATCGGAGTGACCATGCGCGAAGGGGATGCCAGAAAGTTGAGAACATAATGTGCGGACGTTTTACACTTACCGTTAACCCAGCCGAATTACAAGATGCCTTTGGAGATTTCATTTTTCCAAATCAATTCGCGCCGCGTTTTAATATCGCCCCATCCCAGCCCGTGCTTGCCATCCCGAACGATGCGAAGAACAAAGCCGATTTTTTTTCATGGGGTTTAATTCCATCCTGGTCCAAAGACCCAACCATCGCAAACCGCCTCATCAACGCGCGCGGCGAAACCATCGCAGAAAAACCGTCCTTTCGGGGCGGCTTCAAATACAAACGTTGCCTCATCCCCGCCGATGGATTTTACGAATGGAAAGCTCAGGGCGGCGAAAAAACCAAAGTCCCCTACTTCATCCACATGAAAGACCGCCAGCCTTTCGCCTTCGCAGGCCTGTGGGATGAATGGCGCTCGCCCGACGGCGGCACACTGCTCACCTGCACCATCATCACCACCGAACCCAACGAATTGATGGCGACTCTGCACAACCGGATGCCCGTGATTTTAGATCAAAAGGATTACGAGCAATGGCTGGACGCCGCGCCTCAGACTCCCGAACGCCTGCTCCCGCTCATCAAGCCTTTCCCCGCTGACAAAATGTCCGCCTACGCCGTTTCAACCCTCGTCAACAAACCCGGCAATGACCGCCCCGAATGCGTTGTGCCTTTGTCATAATTGATAACTCTGGAGTCCATCAGCAAGCTGATGGACTCCAGAGTAGTACACAAAAAACATGCGCCCACTAAAAAACTGGTTGGTTGTTCACTTCCCCGCCCTTTCCTCGCGTGATTATGTCCTGTTCCTGATCGGTCAATTCGTCTCCGTCATTGGCACGTGGATGCAGGCCACAGCCCTGCCCTATCTTGCCTATCGCATCTCCGGCCGCCCGCTGGATTTGGGCCTCATCGGATTCTCGAACACCCTGCCCACTTTGTTATTTGCGCTTCCTGCGGGCGTGCTCGTCGAACGCTGGGACAAACGCAAAACGGTTATTCTGTTTCAAGCCATCATGTCCATTCAGGCGTTTGGGCTGGCGTATCTTGCATACACAAATCAAATTCAGATTTGGCATATAGTCACCCTGGCATTTTTCTACGGCTCGGCTGTCGCCGTGGAAGTGACCGCCCGCCAGGCAATGCTCATCGAACTGGCGGGGCGCGAATCTCTGCCCAGCGCCATCGCCCTGCAAACCACCGCTTTCAACCTTGGGCGTGTGCTTGGTCCGCTCAGCGCCGCGTGGTTGATCTCTGCCACAGGCAGTGAAGGCAGTGTCTTTTTGGTGAATGGGATCAGTTTCATCTTCGTGATCGCGGGACTGTTTTTGGCGAGGACCAGGTTCAAGACCCGCACTGAGCGAAGTCGAAGTCTCGAGAATGAAGCGAATCCATCCCAGGGCATGGGCAGTGAATTCAGGGAAGGGCTTGTCTACATCAGGCGCAATGCGGTGGTGTTGTCTGCCATCTTAATGTCTGCTTTGCTGGGATTCTTCGGTATCCCATTGCTTCAACAACTGCCCGCTCTTGCCCGCGATGTATTAAGAACTGCGCTGGATACAGAATCCCTGATCGCGGCGCGAACAAGCAGTTTATATACCGCCCAGGGAGTTGGGGCCGTGCTGGCGGCTTTTATGGTGGCGTATCTCAGCTCGGCAAACAAAAGCAAAATGCTGTTGTGGGGGCAGGCGGCTTTTATTTTCCCGGTCATTGCACTGGGCGTTACAGCAAAAATGAATCTTGATTTGGTATTGCTGGCTTTCATCGGCTGGGGAACGGTGACGCAACTGGTGACCATGAATACGATGATCCAGATGCAGGTGCCAAACGATCTGCGCGGACGGGTATTCAGCATCTACTTTTGGGCATTGCAGGGAGTGGCTCCATTTGGAAGCATTATGATCGGGTGGATCGCGCAAACCTGGAATGTGCAAACCGCCATCGTAGCAGGCGGGACGATCTGCCTGCTCGGCATCGCATTCGTGAGGCTGATATTTATGCAAAGGAAGCAAACATCGGCTTAAGGCAGGATAAGTCTTTCCCTGCCCTGCTTGACTTCGATTTTTTGCCCATGTTATGATGAAAAATATGCAAAACAACTTCAAGGAAGATGTTCCGAACCCTGCCGAAAATGGCAAAAAAAAGGAACAGGCCATGACAGATACTCCCCTGCCGCAACGCGGTTTTCTAAGCCGCTGGATGAGCGGCCTTGTGGATATGGGGCTGGGTGAACCGCTTTTAAGAATTGGCACAAACCTGCTTTCGATCATTGCGATTGGAATCGTAATTGCGCTCGTGCAGGGGTTTTTCCGTCAGATGGAAAATCCACTTTCAGAAAACAGCGGGCAGGCGCCAGGTCCAGCCGAGAGCGCGGGTGTGGATTCTATCCCTGCCCCGGGGTTGAACATCCCCATCCTCGATGGAATTTCGCGCTCTGCCCAAATCCATACCAACATCCCCAGCCGCCCGCGCGAAGAAATCAGCATTTATACAGTGCAGGATGGCGATACGGTTTTTGGCATTGCAGAAAAATTTGGTTTGGAACCAGAGACGGTTTTGTGGGGGAATTATGAAGTCCTGTTGGACGACCCGCATTCACTGCGGCCCGGGCAGGAGTTGAATATTCTCCCTGTGAATGGCGTCTATTGGCAATGGCTGGGCGGGCTGACTTTTGGTTCGTGGGCTGAATTCTACGGTGTGACCGCCGCAGATATTATTGAATTTCCCGGCAACAATATTGACGCCAAATCCATTGGTGATTATGAAAATGCAAATATCCCGGTGGAAACGTGGCTCATCATCCCGAACGGCGAAAGGGATTTTGTAAGTTGGAGCGCCCCGCTCGGTGTGACGCGCGAAAACCCCGCCTCGGCGCGGGTGCTTGGCGCGGGCGCATGTGATCCCGTCAACGGCGGCGCGGTTGGGTACGGGTATTACGTCTACCCTACCAACAAGCATTATCTCTCTGGCTTTGATTATTCTGAGAAGACAAATCACTATGGCATCGACCTTGCAGGCAATGAAGGCGAAGGTGTGTACGCGGCAGATGCGGGCGTGATCGTCTACGCAGGCTGGAATGATTACGGTTACGGCAATATGATTATGATCGACCACGGCAATGGTTTCCAATCTTTGTACGCGCATTTGAACGCCCTCAACGTCGGCTGTGGGCAAAGTGTTGGGCAGGGCGAAGGGATAGGCGCGGTTGGCTCCACGGGCCGTTCCTCCGGGCCGCATTTGCATTTCGAGTTGATGGCAGGCGCAAAAGTGAATCCCTGGGATTATTTACCGCCGCCATAATACTTGTGTATGCAAAGGTTTCAGCATTCCCCTTTTCCCTCACCCCAAGTATGAAGACTTTTCGCCGTGTCGACTCCCCCCTCTCCCTGAGGGACGTGTGCCCGTAAGGGTAGAGGGCAGGGTGAGGGGTTTTCACAGCCCAGCGAACAATCTACCTCCCCCGGTCGCTTTCCTGGTCGCATAGTTCAGCTGGTTAGAACATTCGGTTCACATCCGAAAGGTCACAGGTTCGAGTCCTGTTGCGACCACAAAAAAACTGCCTTTCGGCAGTTTTTTTTATTTTGGGAGTGGCTAAAAGAATGGGCTAAAAAAACCTCTCACCACGAATATCACAGAGTACACAGAGATTTCTAAGAGTTTTTCTCTGTGACCTCCGTGTGCTCCGTGGTTAAATCTTTTGGCAAGCCCACTACATTAGCCACTCCCTTTATTTTCGATCTCCCAAAAACCAAACGAATATATACTGTGCGCGGTTACAAACTGCGGTTTTCTGCCGCCGTTTCGCGGGGATAAATCCCCTGCTCAGTACATAAAAGTCCGCTAAAGCGGACTCACAGTCGACTTCAACGTACTGCCCGCCGAATCTCTGTTGAACAAAAGCGCAGTTCATGACCGCGCCCAATATAAATGCAAATTTTTTCGTGTTGTTCGCCCAATTTGCGTAATTTGCGTTAAAAGGTTTCGATCTATTGCACAGAGTCTACACATGAGCCAAATCTCATATTTTCATAAGAATTCGGTTTCCTGTTGAATTCTCTTTTATAATCAACCCACAATGACAACTCGGACAAACGAAAACTGGCTGGCAGACCTGAGAGACACGGGCGAAAACCACACCGAAGCATTAAATGACCTGCGCGAAATTATCCAAAAAGGCCTGCCTTACGCGCTCTCCCGCTGGCTCTCCTCCGACGACCCGCTCTTTCAACCGCTTGTCGAAGAAGTGACCCAGGAAACCCTTTTGCGCGTACTCGACCAACTCGGCACCTTTGAAGGCCGCAGTCTCTTCACCACCTGGGTACACAAAATCGCCATTCGGATTGCGCTGACCGAACTGCGCCGCAAACGCTGGCGGGACGCCTCCCTCGACGAGTTGACAGAAAACGAAGACGCTCCCCCTCCCCCCGGCCTGCTCGCTGACCCCCAGGCATCTCCCGAAACCTCAGCAGAACGCAAAGACATGCTCGTCCGCGTCCGGCGCATCCTGGAAGAGGAACTCACTCCAAAACAGCGCGAAGCCCTCGTTCTGCTCAGCCTTCAAGATGTACCCATGGAAGAAGCCGCCAAACGCATGAAAACCAACCGCAACGCGCTTTACAAACTTCTGCATGATGCCCGTCTGCGGCTCAAAAGACGCCTCGCCCTCGAAGAACTCACCCCACAGGATTTATTATCCGCCTTCGAACAAAAGTAAGATTAATATTTGATTAATCGTCACATTTATATAATGAACACAAAAAAAATTATTCAACACATTCAACATACTTTTAATCCACAGAAAGAAAAAATGGAACTCAAAGACGAGGTTGTACTTAAGTTCCTGCGCGTACTCGAAAACGCCCGCGAAGAAGAACTATCCTGCGGAGAGATGTACGCCCGCCTCGATCAATTCGTGGAAAGCGAAGTCCAGGCCAAAGATGCAGACAAGATCACCCCGCTCATTCAGGAACACCTGGACATGTGTCCCGAATGCTGTGAGGAATACGAAGCCCTCCTGGCGATACTGAAAAACACAAAGGAAGTATAAAAAAAATGACGGGTGAAGAACCCGTCATTTTTTTTATTAATTCACCTTAGAGAGCGTTTCTTAAGTCCGAAAATTGAGAAAGAAAAGAGCATTAACCACAGAGAACACGGAGTCCACAGAGGCTTTTTAAGGTTTTTTCTCCGTGCTCTCTGCGGTAAAAAGCCTTTAAGAAACAGTCTCTTACGCGCCCTCATACCCTAACGGGCACTTTCCCCAACCCTTCCCCTTCGCTTTGCGGGGGAAGGGAGTCCCCTCTCCCTGCGGGACATCATGCCCGTAGGGTAGAGGGCTAAGGTGAGGGAAAGTCTACGTTTTTTCGTGAAACTGCGTAACATCAGTTACTTGAAATAAATGGTTGGGCCAAAAACAAGAGTGTATGCAAGCAGGAAAGCGGCGCTCGAAACGATCCAGCCCCAGCTTCTCTCCATGGTAAAAGGCGTGTCGCCCGTATTCTTTTTGCGGTCGAGTAGTTGCATCATCCAGGCCAACCCTGAAGTGCCGCCCATGCTCGATGCTACTGATGAGACCAGTACGATTACGAGTCCATAAGGGTTAAGCAAACCAATCAGCACCGCAACCAACCCACCCGTCAGGTAGGAGACGAGCGAGAGCATTTGCGCACGGTTGACCCGTTCCACGCCTTCGCCGCCGATGAAGGCGTCCATCTTTCGAATGGAAATACGAATCACCCAGTAATAACTGGCAAGGCCAAGGACAGCCAAACCAACACGGTATATCCACTCAGGCTGAACTTGATAGAACGCGCCGTATTGGCCTGTACCAAGGTCGCCAATGCCAGCTATGCCTGAGAAAAGCACATATCCCGCCGCGATCATCAGGTTGACCGTTGCAAAGTGCCACAGGAAATACCTGAGCTGTGAATTTGATTTTGAAGCACGATCAATGAGCGCCATACCAAGAACGCCTGTTATCAAGCTCATCAACGGGCCTGCAAGAGCTACGAGGCGGTTTCCCATATTTGAAAGACTCTCGTAGTTACAGTCTACATAAAATGCGCCAAGCTCCTTGATGCGGCCTCCAAGCGAGTAACATGCGAGGGCGTGCCCCGCGTGTTCATGCAATGCAGTGGCAAGCATAAATGAAAAGGCTGAAAGCAAGATCAGCGTTGGAAGGTCAACCTTTATTTTAGACATATAAATCTCCTTTATTCGAATTGTAATTGCAAGAGTATAAACGTGTTGTTCCTTTAAGTCATCTTTCTATAAATGGTTTTTTAGAGTGGACAGCAAACATACATCCAACAATTCAACCTGTCGGGTTTTTTATGAAAACTCATGTAATACAACATCAACAATTCAGACCCTCTTTGTGAAGTATATTTTGTTAATCTCAATTGACTTTGCATTTTTGTTATGTTATTATTTTATTGCTCCATTCAAAGAAATGAGTGTTTCAAATAAATTCCGGTGTATTGCCGGGCCTGGCACGACGAGGAGGATACTATTAAAAAAATTACACCATCGGTTATTCGAAAAAAAAACTTCATACGTTTGCATCTTATATTAATTTAAGGAGATGAAGATGAAATCAGTTAAACTATTTCCAAAGTATAGATCAATGCTCAACATACTGTCGGTATTGATTATCATTTCGTTACTAGCGGCAGGGGGAAGTTCAAACGCAGCGGCAAAAAGTCCTTCACAAGAATCACTCCCAAACGCTGTAAATCAGCAAAAATTAAATCAATGCCTTGGGGCGGAGGGGAATACCACGTACCACCCATTGACCGGTAATGTCAGTTTTGCGGGGGCCAGCCCGGTTGAGCCAATTCAACAGATCACGGAGGGGTTACAATCTGCTTCTCCGGAAGAGGCGGCGCGGGGGTATCTGTCTGAGTGTGGGAGCCTGTTTGGGTTGACCGATCAGGCCAACGATTTAGTCATGAACCGCGAAAGGGTGACGGAAGATGGGCGGACTGTGGTGCGCTTCCAGCAGTATTTTCAGGGCGTCCCAGTCTTTGGCGGGGAACTTCTGATGCAGCTTGGTGCAGGTAATAATGTCATTTTGGTTAATGGCAGTGTGTTGCCGCGAGTCAAGTTGAACACTCAAGCTGGTGTTGACCCTGCCGCCGCGCAACAGGCAGCTTTGCAATTGGTGGCGGAGCAGTACGGCCTCAGCGCGGATGCCTTAAAGGTGAGCGACGCGCAGTTGTGGGTTTATAGCCCTTTGTTGATTGAATCCAAGATTGCGCCGGCGGCGCTGGTATGGCGGATGGAAGTTACGCCGCTGGAACTGGCTCCGATCCGTGAACTGGTGTTGATCAACGCACATGATGGCAGTGTTGTGTTGGATATCAACCAGGTGGACACCGCCTTGAATCGCCTGACTTACACAGCAGGTAACACCACTACACGACCCGGCACCCTGGTTTGCAATGAATCCGACCCGACTTGTGCGGCCGGGGATACGGATGCGAAAAACGCCCATAAATTCGGCGGCGATACGTACAATTTTTATTCCACTTATCACGGCCGTGACAGCCTTGATAATGCTGGTATGTCCCTGATCTCCACCGTGCATTATGATACTGCCTATTGCAATGCCTTCTGGGATGGATTCCAGATGACTTATGGCGACGGTTGTACCATCGTGGTGGATGATGTGGTGGCGCACGAAATGACGCATGGCGTAACAGAATACGAGTCTAACCTGGTGTATTCCTACCAGTCTGGCGCCATCAATGAATCTTTCTCAGATATTTGGGGTGAGTTTGTGGATTTGACCACCACTACAGGCGGCACCGACACAGCCGGAAACAGATGGCTAATGGGTGAAGATACAAGCATTGGCGCAATTCGCGATATGCAAGATCCCACCACGTTTGGCGACCCTGACCGAATGGGAAGCCCGCTTTACTACACTGGTTCTGGGGATAACGGCGGCGTCCACACGAACAGTGGCGTGGGTAATAAAACGGCTTATTTAATTACCGATGGTGACACCTTCAATGGATACACCGTTACTGGCATTGGCATCACGAAGGCCGCCAAAATCTTCTACGAAGCTCAGACGAATATCCTTGTTTCCAATTCGAATTATCATTCGCTCTACGATGCGCTGAGACAGGCTTGCACCACTTTGACCGGCACCAGCGGCATTACAGCGGCGGATTGTACGGAAGTGGGCGAAGCCGTTCTTGCGACGCAGTTGAATCTCCTGCCCCTGCCTCCCGCGGCCCCTGCAAATGACGCTTTTGCAAGCCCAATCGTTATATCCACTACTCCTTACACCAACACCCAGGATATTAGCAGCGCCACTACGGCGGGCGACGATCCTACTTTCTCCTGCACTTCGCATAAAGGCACAACTTCGGTCTGGTATCAAGTCACACCCTCCTCGTCAGGCACGCTTACCGTGGATACGGTCGGCAGTAATTTCGATACCGTGCTTGGCATTTGGACGGGTAGCACTCCGGCCGGGCTGACATCGGTGGGTTGCAATGATGACATTGATTACGCTGGCGGCAATTACCAGTCGCGAGTGATCGTCTCTGTCACGGCGGGTCAAACTTATCGTATCGAGGCGGCAGGCTACTCCGGCGGGGGAAACCTCACCATCCACGCGAGTCTTCCAGTGTCCTCCAATACGCCTACTATTATCGCCCCTAAAGGCGCAACTACCGACACAACGCCAACCTATAAATGGAGCAAGGTAACAGGAGCAACCAATTACCGCTATCAACTCATGAAAGGCGCGACAACCGTATATACAAAGACGGTTTCCGCAAGTGTCTGTGGGGCAACCACCTGCTCCAGCACACCGCCAAATGTGCTTGGACCTTTCGCGTACAAATGGCGAATTCAAGCAATGGTTGGCGGTGTATGGAGGGCTTACAGCGCTTATACAGCCTTCACAATATCTCCAGCGACCATTGCCCCTAAAGGCACAATTACGGATACCACGCCAACTTATAAATGGACCAAGATTGCGGGAGCAACGCAATATCGCTATCAACTCGTGAAAGGTGCAACAACGATATATACGAAAACAGTTCCCGCCAGCGCCTGTGTAGGGGCAACCTGCACAAACACGCCTACAAATGTGTTGGGAGCTTTCACATACAAATGGCGAGTTCAAGCAATGGTGGGCGGGGTATGGGGTACCTATAGCACCTATGCTACTTTCACTATAAACTCGTCGACTGGTGGATTCGACTCCCAATTCACCAGCGATGCTGCCGGATGGACACCTTCGAGCGGTTCGTGGAGCGTATCCGGTGGCAATTATCATTCACCTGGTATTGCCTCAAAAGCTGTAACAACCGTGCATAGTAACAGCTACAGCACTCTTACATACGAGGCCCGAATGATGCGGACAGGGGCATGTATAAGCTGCGTGAATTCCCTTTATTTCCGTGGCATACCAAACCCATTAATGTCCAACAACAACTGGAATACCGCCTTTAGATTCTCGTATACCAATGATGGATACTGGCAGTTCCTGTATATTAATAACGGGGTTTACTATTCATTGGTGGACTTCACCCCCACATCCGCCATCGCTCAAAATGGATGGAATACGCTAAAGATCGTTGCAAATGGAACCTCCATTAAGCTCTACATCAACGGTTCTATGATGGTTTCCGGTACGGCTACCGGTTTTAACCCAACCGGGAATGTAGGAGCTGGCTTTTACAGCAGCTATGGCGCAAGTGAAATAGGATATGTAGATTGGGCCAAACTTAATCTAACCGGTCTGCCCTTTGAATTTACGCCGGAAGAAGAAGGCGCCTTGACATTCGATCTATCGAACGAAACGCTTCTTCCAATGGAAGGAGATCCAAATATTGCTCCATAAGCAAGCTTCCATTCAATAAATATGAAAGCCCCGCCATATCAGCGGGGCTTTCATATTTTTACAACCATACTCTTTATGTTACCAACCTCAAAACGGCAGGGACACCCCCAGTAACTTCAACCCGGCATAGATCATGAGCAGACCCACAACCGCAGCCCAGGGAGCGCGTCGGGCCAGTTCCAGCAACACGTCCCAGAAAGAAGCGGCCTGCAAAGTCTTTACATCCGCAACAGGCTTCAAGACTCCCAGCCAGACGAGCACCGAGACGATCTCCATCCCTGTCCCCACCAGAATAAGCAGATAACCTACACCAGTTTGCATACACAGCCTCCTATAATAAAATAAACAGATTGAACGGAATGCAGACTTTAGCCTGCATTTTCGCAGGAGCAAAGCGGAATAAATTTATAATTTACTGAATTTAGTATAGAACATTCGGGGGAAAGATTCAATACAAATTAAAAAAATGGTTGAAAATGGCCCTGCCAAAGCGTATACTGGTACTACTTATCGTATCGTCTTTAAAAAGGAGAATCCATGCACACCCATCATTCTGTATTCTGTATCACCCCCCCGCACATGCTCCAGGAGATTGTCCGCAACGGTTCCTCCACCCAGCGCGATCTTGCCCTGCGAACCCTGATCACCTCCGAACAGATGCGCGGTCAGCGGCGCGCGATAAAGTCTGTGGCCGCCTTTATGGGCACAGCCATAACAGCAGGAGACAAACAACGCTCCGTCTACGACGCAAAGAATGACTCCCAATTACCCGGCACACTGGTGCGAAACGAAGGCGACCCCGCCTCCACCGACCCTGCTGTCAATGAGGCTTATGATGGATCGGGAGTAACCTACGATCTTTACTACGATATTTTTGGACGAAACTCGATCGACAACAAAGGGTTGAAACTCGAATCCACCGTCCACTACCAGAAGGGATACGACAACGCCTTCTGGGACGGCAAACAAATGGTCTACGGCGATGGCGATGAAGACCTGCCCCCCGCCGATCGCTTATTCAACCGCTTCACCATCGCATTGGACATCATCGGGCACGAACTCACCCATGGCGTCACCCAGCACGAAGCCAACCTCGCCTACTGGGACCAGTCCGGCGCGCTCAACGAATCCCTGTCCGATGTATTCGGCTCACTGGTAAAACAATACCAACGAAAACAAACCGCCAGCGAAGCGGACTGGGTCATCGGCGAAGGCCTGTTCACGTCCAATGTCAACGGAGTCGGCATCCGCACAATGAAAGCGCCAGGCACCGCCTACAACGATCCCGTTCTCGGCAAAGACCCCCAGCCCGGGCACATGAAAGATTACGTCCGCACCATTGAAGATAACGGCGGCGTGCATATCAACTCAGGCATCCCCAACCACGCGTTCTATATCACCGCGCTCGAGTTGGGCGGCAACGCCTGGGAAAAGGCAGGGCGCATCTGGTACAAAACCCTCACAGACAAACTCCAGGAACGCTCCACCTTCCAACAGGCATGTGACCTGACCTACGAAGCCGCCAGCGAACTCTTCGGCGCAAACAGCCTCGAACAGCAAGCCGTCAAAAAAGGCTGGAGCGAAGTTGGCATCACCGTCGGCGGTGATGCGCCCACAGGCTGTCTAAGCGCCATCCTCGGCGTCTTTGGAATTTCAGCACGCGCGGAGAAATAATGCAAATCATATTCGAACGTTCGGGCGGCATCATGGGATTGAAATCCAGCCTGACCTTGGATTTGAACGAACTGCCCCTCGATCAAGCTGGGACTTTACGCAGGCTCCTCGACGAAGCAAATTTTTTTTCGCTGACGGAAAATCCCCCCACCCGCCCCACCCCGGATGGTTTTCAATACACCCTCACCGTCGTAACCGACACCATCTCGCACACCGTCCGCACCAGCGACACAACCGCGCCAGATGAATTACACCCCCTTCTTCATGAGCTTTCCCAAAGGGCAAGGACTCAGGGCAGGCTGAAGGCGTAATTCCTGCAACAGCAGGGCTTAAATACACAGTCCCGAATGACGGATCATTTACCCGTCATTCGGGACTGCTTCCATTTCATATGTGTTTTCCAATCAATCCATATACGCCGTAATGCGCTGGTGCGCAGTTTCCACATCCATATCCAGCACCGAGATCAACTTATCCCTGCCGTTCTCACCAGCCACAATCTCCACACGAGATTTTGGCACGCCAAGCACCTCCGCAAGAAAAGCCACCAACTCAACATTGATCTGCTCCTCAGAAGCATCCGCGGCGAGATGGACTTTGATCGTGCCATCATCCAACACCGCCACAACCTGGCTGTTGCTCGCGCGCGGCGTCACACGCACCGCCAAAGCAGACCCGCGCTGGCCGTCGTGAAGATTAAATTTTCTAGTCATGGTTCACCTCGTTTATAAAGAAAGAAGGATTTTTATCAAAACCTGCGACAACAACTCAACAGCCAAAATCAGAATCATCGGGCTGAAATCAACCATCCCCGTCCGCGGCATCAAATTACGGATCGGCCCCAGAAACGGCTCGATAATACGGCCCAGTGCCTCGCGAACCGGATGATACGGCGGCAGGAAAAACGAAAGCAAAGCCGATGCAATCACAACATAAATAAAAAGCCGCGCAATCGAAGCAATAACCAAAGCCAAAAACTCAAAGTTCATTCGATCTCCGTTTTATATTTTCTCGCGCCCACAATCGCCGTACCCACCCGCACCAGTGTGGCGCCCTCTTCCACTGCCGCTTCGTAATCCAGGCTGGTTCCCATCGAAAGCTCCGAAAAATTCACCAGCGGAAATTGCCCCGAAAGATATTCCTGCAATCTCTTCACCTTCTGAAAATACAAACGTGAGAATTCAGCCGTCTCACCCAACGGAGGCATCGCCATCAACCCATGCACCTTCAAACGCGGCAGGGAAAAAACGTCCGCAAGTTCGGCGCATAATTCCTGCCAGCGTGTTTCATCCCACGCGGGCCAGCCGCCTTTGCTTTCCTCGCCGCCAACATTGAACTCCAGCAAAACAGGCAAAGTCCGATTCGCTTCACCGCAAAATCGATCCAGCTTCCGCGCAAGTTTCAAACTGTCCAGCGAATGTAAAAAGTTAAAGTTCGCGGCCACGAGCTGCGCCTTGCGACTCTGCACATGACCGATCATGTGCCATTCTACCGCAGAAAATTCCTGGAGAAATTGAATTTTCATAACACCTTCTTCAGGATAATTCTCTCCCAAAATTTTCACGCCCGCCTCGATGGCCGCGCGCACAATTTCCACAGGCTGTGATTTTGTCACCACAACCAGCTTCACAGACCCCGCCTCGCGCCCCGCCTTTTTTGCCGCAACAGCAATTCTATCCAGCGTCGCCAGATATCTTTCACGGATGGATTCGACTATTTCGCTCATGGATTTATTTTAACCGAACCGCGCATCTTTCCTAACCCAAACCTGCTCAAACAACCCAACCATTCGCCACGCTGACAATTTCTGGAGTCGGGCGGCAGGCTGATGGATCCCGGAGTTAAATCATCGCCATCAACACACCGAACCTGCCCGTCTTGCCTTTTTCAGCGCGGTGCGAAAACCAATCGTCCAAATGACAGGCGGTACACACGCCAGAGACCTGCACCTGCTCCACGCCCGCATTTTGCAGTTGAATCAAATTGGCTGTCCACAAGTCGAGATAGATTCTTCCGTCCCTGGCTTGGAGGATGCGTTCAGCATCTTTGCCGTATTTTTCACGAAACTGCAAAGCAACTTCCTCGCCCACTTCGTAATGATCCACGCCGATGGATGGGCCAATGCCAGCGACAATATCTTTTGGGTTACAGCCGTACCGCGTTTGCATCTCCTCGATGGTGGTCTTTGCCACGCCTTTCACGGTTCCCATCCAGCCCGCGTGGGAGATGCCGATTACTTTTTTCTGCGGGTCGTGAAAGAGGAGCGGGACGCAATCTGCAAAGCGCATGAAAAGCGAGACTTCAGGATTATCCGTCAAAAGGATGTCGGCGCGGGCGGGATGATTTTCGAGCGGGCGCGGTGCGTCAGCGTGGACAATGTCTGTGCCGTGAACCAGCCATACGTCATGAAGAGAGGCGGGGTCGCGTCCAAGCGCATTAAATATGCGAATGCGATTCTCGGCCACGTGAGCAGGGTCATCGCCCACCGATCCTCCAAGATTAAGAGAATGCCAGGGCGCAGGGCTTACGCCGCCGCGGCGGGTGAAGACCGCCTGCATGAGCGCATTTGAAAAAATATCGAAGCGGTAATAACGCAGGCCGGCGTGTTCGTGATAGGGCATTAGTCCGAGGCCTGGTGAACCGCGAATTTTTTGATGTAATACTGGCGGGTTTCGCTCATCGATTCTTCGATGTTGGGGTAGGCGAACCAGGCGGTTGCAAAACCGAAGAGCGCGCCAGTGAACGCGCGCAGGAAGGGCGTGCTTTCGCGGTACGGCACGAGGGACGCGAGCCAGTCCCAATTGAACTGGCTGAAGAGCTGTGAGAATCCATCCAGGCCGATGGGCGCAATACCGATGAGGAGCCATAGCATCCAATGCAGTGATTTGAAGCGGCGGCCTGTTAGCCCGAAGATAATTCCAAAACCCAGAATGGCAAGGTAGATGGCGATGTCACGTTCACATAAAGCAACCTTGTAGCCAACCGCATCATCGCCGATGTAATTGCGGGCTTCAAAACGCGTAAAGCTGTAGGGGTCGCTTAGGTTCGCAAGGCCTGTTACTTCTTCGAATGTTTTTACGCCTTGCAGTCTCGCTTCTGCCAGCGGATAGTAAGGCTGTTCGCCGTAGAGGAAGAAGGAGCGAAAGCCGAATTGATGGCACAAGGGCTTGTACATGCGGTAGATGATTTGCGCGGGCAGGACTGCATTTAATTTCATCAGGGTTGGCGCGAGGAAGGGCAGGCCGACATACAAGAGCATGAAAAGATTCAAAATGAGCAGGTAACGCCTGGCGATCCAAGATGAGACACGGTCGCCGGTGGTGATGCTCCTGCCTTTTTGGACGCGCTGTTTGTATTCGGGGTCTTCCAATTTTTCCAACTGGTTCTTCCTGTCGAAGGCCGCGCCGATGGTCATTTTTAGTTTCTGGCTGGTGATGGGATATTTCAACGCGTACGGCCCTGCCTCCACGACGGGGATGGACTGCGCGTATTTTGCAACCAGCACAGCATCGGAATCAATGTCTACTTCGATAAGACGGTGGGGATATTGGGATTGAAGTTTAGTCAATTCAACCCTGATTTCGTCACAGGGTTTGCTGTCTTTGCGGGTGAAGAGGGTTACATTGAGCATAATTAATCCTGTAAAAAAGACTTGACACAAAAACTCAAAGAAGCACAAGGATTACCCTTCTTTTTAACGGCTCTTCAGGATTGAGTGGGGTAAAACCCCATCTACCACAGAGCGCACAAAGATCACAGAGATTTTAAAGGGTTTTTCTCTGTGGACTCTGTGATCTTTGTGGTGAAAAAATGTGCAACCCCACTAAATACCAAAGAGCCTTTTTAACTTAACCTTCGTGTACGTTGTGTCCTTTATGTTTAAATGGTTTTAATTTTGGCTCTTGCGTCGTTTCAAGGAGCTCGTCAAAAAAGAGGCGTATTTTCGAGGCAAAATCGAACAAAAATTGCCCAGCTCCTTGAAATCACTTATGAGCCTTAATTTTAAATCCCAAAATTAAAATAGAAGAACTGGCCTTGCTGGGCAATCAGTTCAAATATTCCTGTGAAGAGCATCACGCCGACAATTACTAAAATCACGCCCATGGCAATTTCAACATAGCGCATTACCTTGTTGTATTTTTTCAGGGTGGCGGTTACCCAGCCAATGCCCAGGGCGGCCACCAGAAACGGGATCGCCAGCCCCGCCGAATAGAACGTGAGCAGGGTCGCGCCAAGTGAAACAGAGCCGCCATTGATGGCAAGCGTGAGAATCGCGCCGAGGACAGGTCCCACGCAGGGAGACCAGCCCGCCGAGAAGAACACACCCATCAACGCCGAGGAGAGGTATCCTAACTTTGGGTTTGGCGCCTGCTGTACGCGGGTATCGTAGGCCAGGAATGGGATGTGGAATACCCCGATCATGTGCAATCCAAAGATGACCACCACAATGCCGCCAATCTTCGCCAGCCAGTAGCGCAGGTCATACAGCAGGCCGCCAGCAAAGGAGGCGGCCACACCCAGCAGGATAAACACCGTGCTGAAGCCCAACACAAAGGCAACTCCGTGGCTGAAAGTCAGCCAGCGGTTGGGCTGGTCACCCGCACCTGCCGCGCGTCCGCCGAGATAGCCAACATACGCAGGCACAAGCGAAAACACACAAGGAGAAAGGAAGGAGGCCAACCCTGCCAGAAAAGCAAGCCAGACGCTAATTTGTGAAATTTCCATAATGATTTAGAACCTCGGGATTAGAATTTTCTCTCTGTAGATTGCACAATTGTGCCGTGATCGGGAAGGGATACGCGTAATTCGCTTTGGGCAAGCGATACATACGGAGTAGTCCAGCGGAAGATCCATTTGGCATTTTCAGGGGTTACATTGATACAGCCGTGCGAGCGCTTCTCGCCAAAGGCATTGTGCCAAAACGCGCCGTGGATGGCAATCCCTTCGCCGCTGATAAATGTATTCCACGGAACCGCAGGGGTGGAGTAACCCGCCTGAGCCGAGCCTGCCGTCATATTTTTGGAAATTATTTTCCAGTGGGTAATCAAGTTCCCCGCTGGGGTGGCAAATTGATCCGAGATTTGACCTGTGATCGGGTCGTAGGCTTTTCCGCTGGAGATGCGGCAGAAGAAAACTTCGTTACTGCCTTCAAAGCAGGAGAGGGTTTGATAGTCCAAATCCACTGAAATTGTCTTTTCATCGGGGTTGAAGTCTGGGGTGATGGGCGCCACTTCTTCTTCCGTGAGAATCTTGAACCCTGCGCCATCGCCCCAGAAGAACTCACCGTAGCCGCCGCCGTAACCGTAGCCCTTGCCGTAGGCATCTTCATTCCAGCGGTATTCCACAAAGCCATTACTCTGGCGGATTTGGTCAATCCACACCACCTGCCCATAATACAAACGTGGCGGGAAGTTATAGGTAATGTGATCCTGGAGCCAGGGAGAGGCAACCACGCCTTCGTGAGTCAACTCGATGTAAGGGACGGTCACTTCTGCCCAAAAGCCAGTCTGCCCTGCGGGGAGTTCTGCGATGGGCACGTTGGGGAAATTCTTCGTCGGCTGAAGCATGGATGCGTAAATGTAACCTTGTGAAGTCTCCACGTAGCGCTGGTTGGATAATCCGCCGATCACATTCCCGATCACCTCGCGTCCCCACTCCACGAGCGTATCCGCGCCCAGCTTGCCAATGGAGGTGTTCAAGCCAGGGTCGTTCGTGGGGCGGCTGCGAAGGTCAATATCAGGCTCCACCACGCGGCCAATAATGTCACTGACGGGGAACTGCGGCAAACGTTTCGGCGTGTACAACGCTTCAAGTTCAGGGAAGTTATATGGCTTGAACGCCATCGCGCCGAAACCAACCCCTGCCAGTTTTAGAAAGTCACGCCTTGAAATTGGTCTTTGCATGATACACCTTTGACTCGTGAAAAAATTGTATCGCAAGATTTATCTTGCGAGTGTAGTTTGACAATGTCACATTTCAAAACCTTTTACCACAAAGTCCACAAAGGGGCACAACACTTGCGCCGCACTGCGTTCCCTGGCACCGCCCGCCAGGGCAGGTGTGTTGCAGTGCAGGTGAGGAGAGCAAAATGCTAAACCCAATTGTGACATTGTCAAAGTAGTTACTTCAAAAACAAACGCAAGATAAATCTCCCTGGCACTGCCCGCCACATCGGCTCTTTGCATTGCTTCGCATCGCAAAGCAATGTCGCATTCGCGGAGCGCTGCCGAAGGGGCAAGTGTGCAGTACCTTTACTTTGCAAGCATACCTGCAAACAAAATGAGCGTCAACGGCACAGTGAGAATATATTAATCTTGCAGGTAAACTTCCAAAGCGCGCAAACAGTTTGCGCTCAGCTTGTGCCCTACTTCATCTTCGCAATAGGTCACTTGCGCGCCAGCCTGCTCGAGCAAAGCCATGGATGCGCGGGCACGTTCCACAGGAATCAATTTATCCTGCGTGCCATGCGCCACGAAAATATCTTTCCCAGCCAGCGCCTTCTTCGCAATGTATTCATCCAGGCCAGAGGGAAGAAAACTGGCCAGCACGCCCATTTTGCGAACACGCTGGGGATACAACATCCCCATCAAATTGACCATTGCCCCGCCCTGGCTGAATCCCATCAAATCGAATTGCCGCGCTTCCAACTTAACCGAAGCTGAGTACCCGTCTATGAGGTTGATCAGCGCCTCAGCGGCGGGGTAAAGCATTTCGAGACTGGGCCTGCCGTCGGTTAAGGGTTGAGGCGGGCGCCATGAAAAGCCGCTGGATTCGGCGGGGTGCGGCGCGCGCGGCGCGATCATCCAATAATCGGAAGGGAGTCGGCGTGTGAAAACCCACATGGAATTTTCGTCGCCCGTCCAGCCGTGGATCATTACCAGCAGGCGCGGGTTTTCAGCGGATGAGGGGCGGGCGCGCAAGGTCCAGCCGTTGAATGAAATGAGTTCGGTGTTAATCGCGGTTTGCACGTTTGACGATCCAATCCAGCCCGAAGAGGGCGAAAAAAATTAAAGCAATTGGCACGAGCGCGCCGAGCAGGCAAAGAAAGCCCGTGACTGCCGCGCCAAAGCCATAGATGATCCAAATTAAAGCGATGCCGACAACGAACAACAAAAGAATCGCGCCGATCAAAATGCGCGTGTTTGTGTCTTTGACATATTTACGAAGGTCGCGGCTCATTTTGCTCCAAATATCTTTTTGCCCATCCGCGCCGGCCAGGAGACGGCGCGTTTGAGCTGTGGCAGAATTTCTTCGGTGGCCTGCTCGCCAAGCTGTACCACATCTGCGACCACGATTTTATCGAGCAGGCTGATGTGATGCACGGCGGGACGAATGATGATTTCAGGCTTTTCGAGTTCCAGACGATAGTAAGCCAATGCGCGACTGCTGACATCGACGGAACGCAGGAAGATGTCGAGGGATTGGGCAAGCGTCATGCGGGTGAGACGCTCCGCGATGGTTTTCGGCAGGATGCCTGGCACAGGGATTTTATGCGGGCGCAAGGGTTTATCCATGGGGTCGTTGAGCACAACGGCAACGACGGGCAGGCCGGGCGAGAGCATCCGCGCCACAGAGACGGGCACGGGGTTGAGCACGCCGCCGTCGGTCAAATCCCAGCCGTTCATGCGATGAAGCGGGAAAATCCCCGGCAGTGCAATGGTGGCAAGGATGGCATCTTTCAAACATCCGCTTGAGATGATAACTTCGCCGCCGCTGTTAATATCCACTGCGGGTACGGCGGCAGGGATGCGGAGATCGTTGAATGTTTTTTCTCCCAGCAGTTTTTCGAGCAATTTCCGAACGCCATCCAAACCCAGCAGGGATGGGCCGTCTTCTGAAGTTCGCCCGTATAAACGGCTTTGTTCCACGCCTTCAAAGGCGGCCTGAATCTCTTGCGGAGAATAGCCGGCGGCGTACAAAATGCCCACAAGCCCGCCAAAGCTGGTACCGGCCACAGAACGTATTTTGTATCCTTCTTTTTCAAGGCGGCGAATCACGCCGATGTGAGAGTTACCCTTGGAGCCGCCCCCGCCTAATGCCAGTGTGATATCCATTTTTATTGAAATTGCCTTTCTTGAACCATGTAGCTAGACTGGGCGCGGTCAGGAACTGCGCTTTTATTCAACAGGGATTCGGCGGGCTGACCCACAGGGTGCTTCGCAAAGCCCTGCCTGGCACAGCCCCCTGTGGGCAGTACGTGGAAGTCGGCTGAAGCCGACTAGTCTGAGTCCACTTTAGCGGACTTCCATGTACTGAGCAGGGGATTTATCCCCGCGAAACGGGCGGCAGAAAACCGCAGTTTGTAACCGCGCACAGTATAGACAAGCTGAACGAAAAGGATTTTACCTTGGCTCATGTGTAAAGAGTGTGCAGGCTGAATGCTCGGACTTTCAAAGAGCAAAAAACTTAACGCGAATTTTCCGAATGAGGCGAATGACGCGAAAAAAATTCGCGTTACACTGCGCTGGCGCGCAGCGCAAGTGTTCGCCCAATTTGCGTAGTTCGCGTTAAAAGGTTTTGATTGTTGTGCCCCTTTGTGGACTTTGTGGTAAAGGTTTTGAAATGCAAATTGTCAAAATACGCGTTCCCCACTTAATCCGGGTCGCGGATGAGCCAGACGGCCATGCCCCCGATGACGCAGGCCGCGATGATCAATACGCTGAACAATAGCGCAGACGAGGTGTCGCTGGAACGCGGCTCTTCCGTCAACGGGGTGGCTGTGAGATTCAATGCGGGGGTAAATGAGATTGCCGTAGAAGTGAGGGTTGGGATTGTCGGAAGTAAAAGAGGCAACGGCGTGGTCAATTCCGGTGTGGGTATATCAAGTGGAGGAGGCGTAGCTCCTTTCAGCACCAGCAACTCCTGGCCCTGAAACACAACCAGGTCTTCACCGAGGTTGTTCAACGCCTGAATATTCTTGATCGTTGTGCCATATTCGATGGCAATGCTCCACAGGCTTTGGCCATACTGAACTGCGTGAATCACATCCCCATCCGCGCGAGCGGTGCTTTTTGCAACTGGCACCATATATTGGCTGACCCCTGCCGCCTCCCCTGAGCCGCCATTTTGCAATGCGTTAGTCTGCATCTGTCCGTCGCTGGTTGTAGCGGCGGTGTCTACTGCGTAATAATAACCGTTGCCGCCCTGTGAAATTCCCGCGCCGATATTGGTGTAATTCTGCGAGAGCATGGTATTCATGTGCAGGTCATCCTGCCAGGCCGGCGGGACTCCATCCCACACGAGCGGGTTACTGCTCATCAAAATATTCTCGGCGCGAAACCCGCCCAGCGACAGGTCGCCTGCCAGCGGAAAACCAAGCGAGAGCAGTTGCTGGGTGTAGGTGATTCCGCCGGGGCGGGTGTGGGTCACTTGGCCGGTGGCGGCCATGTAATCCGCCTGCGATTGGGCGGTCTGCATCAGGATGGGATGCGATGTCAAAGCAGGCAATCCATAGGAAAGGCGCAAACCATTAACGGCATCGATCAATTGTCCCGCACTGGTAATTTGATTTTGCGGGCTGGCAAGAACCTGCTCTCGCGCCTGCAAATTCACAACCAGCAAAAGAAATATCGTCAAAACAATGAAATGGATTTTTTTCATAAACAAGCCTGGTCTTCAATTTCGGGCAAGCAAAACCTTCAACGCATTCAGCAGTGTATTCATATCACGCCTGGAATTATATCCCTGCACAGAGAGGCGGATTAATTTGACCCCATGCCAGTCTATCAACGGAATTTCGATGCGGTGCGCGTCATAAAGTTTTTTCTTGAACTCGATGATGTCGGTCTGTGGCGGGAGCGGGGAAACTGTCATTTGGGCGAACCAGTTGTCGGCGGAGTGGTGAAGCGGAGCAAGCCCTGTTAATGCGTTGATCCGATGCCACGTCTCCACTGCCAGTTGATGACATGCGCTTCGCACCTCCGCCCAGGCCTGATCCTGTTGAAATTCAATCGCCTTCGGGACGGTTAAAAACGCGGCGATGTCGCGCGTGCCCCACCACTCATGATGGTCAACGAAGGTGGAGCCGCTCGGCGTTTCGGATTCGTAGCCCCATGAAACAACCAGCGGTTTGAGCAAATGCTGAACTTCAGGCCGCGCGTACAAAAAGCCCGCGCCCTTCGGAGCGCAAAGCCACTTGTGCAAATTTCCGCCGTAAAAATCTGCGCCGAGGGAATCAAGATGAAGCGGCAGTTGACCCGCCACATGCGCGCCGTCGATTACGGTGAGGATGCCTTTCGTGCGCGCGCGTTCGATTATTTTTTGAATGGGAAAAATCGTGGCGGTCGGCGAGGTGATGTGGCTGAGAAACACAACGCGAGTGCGGGGTGTGACCCCGCGCCAAAATGATTCGACAAAATCATCATGTGAGGTTAAATCCACGGGCTGGTTGATGTAGGCAAAGCCGCGCTCTTTGGAGAGAAAACGCCAGGTGCGATCCAGCGCGCCATATTCATGATTTGTGGATAACACTTCATCACCCGCGCCGAGTTCCAACGAACGCGCCACGATGTTCAAGGCGATGGTCACATTCTGGGCGTAGACCAGATTCTCCGCGCTTGTGCCGAGATATTTCCCCAGCGCCTGGCGTGAAGTTCGCATTAAGTCATTGTGCCGCCTGCCCAAAAATTCAACGGGCTGGTTTTCCAGCTCACACTGCCAGCGTTGGTATTCCCTGAAAACAGGTTTGGGGGTCGCGCCGAAAGAGCCGTGGTTAAGGAAGGTGACGGAGGGGTCGAGCAGGAATTGTTTTTTGAGATTGAACATGGGGCGATTATAGATGAATAGTCCAAATGGGTGAAAGTCCATTTTTAAGCGCGTGATAAAATCGCGGCAGGATAAGCCAGACCATGACAACGATTCGCACTCCCGCAAAAATCATTCCCCGCGCATTTCCCGGCATCAAGCCAGACGAAGTGCAGGAAATCATCATCAACAGCCGCATCAAAACCTACCCACCGGAGACGGTAGTATGCAGGGAGGATGCGATTGAACGTACTTTTTATATGATCCTCGAAGGTGATTTTGAAGTCACCAAGCTCATCAACAATACCGATAAACGTCTGTTAAAAACATTAACCGCCGGGGATTTCTTCGGCGAGATGGCGCTCATCCATAATGCGCCGCGCGCCGCCACGGTCAAATCCCTTACGAATACCATTCTCCTTGAATTGGACAAGGAAGGCTTCGACCGCGTTTTGAAGCGAAGTCCCAGCGTGGCAATGGCCATGGTACGTGAGATCAGCAATCGGTTAAGACAGAACGATCAGCTCGCCATCGACGATCTACGTCTGCGCGCATCCGAACTCGCCGACGCCTATCAACAACTCGCCGAGCAGGACCTTGCCCGCCAGGAATTCCTCTCCAACATCGCCCATGAATTACGCACCCCCTTGATGGTGGCCAGCGGATATTTGCAGGTGCTCAAAAAAGGAATGCTCAGCGGCGAGCAATTGAAAATTTCCATCGAGACCATCAGCCGCAATATAGACCAGATCATCACCCTTACCAACGACATCCTCTTTTTGCAGGAGATCGAACTGGTACTGCCCGAATTCCAACCCGTGGATATAGTGGATGTGGTGGATAATGTGATCAAAAAATATGAAACCAAAGCCAAGGAAAGGCGTGTGATTTTGAAGGTGCGGGAGGATCACGGCGTTCCAGTGGCGCAAGGCGACTCGCAGTCACTCGAGCGGGCGGTCACGGCGCTGGTGGATAATGCCGTTAAATTCAGTCCGCCGGACGGTGTGGTGGAGGTTCGTATTTCCAGCAGGGACAGCAAGGTAATCATTGCTGTTGAAGATCACGGCATCGGCATAGACCCAATCATGCGCCCGCGTATTTTCGACCGATTCGTGCATCTTGAAAAAAACGGCGACGAACTGTACAGCGGGCTGGGCATTGGGCTTTCCATTACCCGCCAGGTAATCCAACAACACAAAGGTTCGCTGGATGTGGAAAGCCAGCCGGGCAAGGGTAGTAAATTCATCATCACCCTGCTGAAATGGCAGTAAACTGGAGAACACCATGCAACCCAGGCGATGGTTCATCATTTTTTTTATTACAGCCAACCTTGTCGGCATCATGGGTTGCAGTCAGGGGAATGAATCGGAAAAGAACGGAGTTGTGCTTCCATTTACACAGCAGGCGCCCACTGCGTCGAATTCAACAGTCGCTGGGGCGTGCGGCAATCCCCTGTTCCCCGTACGGCAGGGCGCGAGTTGGGCATACATCAACTCCGGCGGCCCCAATGGAGATTTCGCCTTTAGCGACACCATCAGCGAAGTCCACGCCGACGGGTTCACTCTCACGACCCAATTTACAGGTCTCACCCGCACACAGGAATGGTCCTGCGAATCGGATGGCTTGAAAGCGCTCGAACTGGGCGGCGGCGCCATAGCCAGTATTTCGGCGCAAGGCATGGCCGCCGAATTCACCACCACCGCCATATCGGGCGTCAGCCTGCCGGGCCAAATCGTCAGCGGGATGCAATGGCAATACAACCTGACAATGCAAGGCACAATCCCCATGCCCACCGGGGAGCAGGTTCAATCCAACGGCGCCTATTCCGCCACCATGCAAGAGATGGGCACAGAAACGATCACCGTACCTGCCGGCACCTTCGAGGCCGTCAAGTTTCAATCCACTTCCACAGTGGATATCCTCGTTCCGTTTGGCGATCTGCAAGTCCCCATGAAATACACCGGCGCCAGCCTCATCTGGTACGCGCCCGGCGTTGGCTATATCAAGTCTGTCGAAAATTGGGATTTTGGCGGCACACCTTACACATCCACCACCGAATTGCAAAGTTACGTGATTCCGTAATTGCGCTCAACCGCCGTCCCGGCGAAGATTACCCTCAACTTTCCCCCATCATCATAAAACGAACGCGCCGAGAAGGGCACATCGCCGATCTTCATCGAATGGATTCGCTCCAGCAGGATCGGCAAATCCTCCACCACTGGCAGATGAAGTACCGCTTCTCTCTTAACCCATTCAACTGTTCCTTCCTCAGAGGCTTTGACCTCCCCCCGAACACGCGAAGCGTCCCCGCACACCACAAACAGACAGACCCCCACCTCCCCCGCATCCACGAGCACGGTACCACAAAGCCACAAATCGGCGGTGACGCCTGCTTCTTCGAGCAACTCCCGCCCCGCCGCAGAGAGCACATCCTCCCCGCGCTCCACATGGCCGCCGAGACAGTTGTATTTGCCAGCCCACAATCTTTTGGCAGGCGCGCCTTTGATCAATAAATATTCATCCCCGCAACGGATAAAGATCGCCGTGCGGGGAATGAACATGTATCTATCCTTGGTAATGCCCTGGTCAGAAATTGGCATTGCGATTTACGATTTGCGATTTACTCAATCCGCCAGATCACTCACATCTTCTGCGGCCACTTCTTCCTTCACGTAATCTGCAAGTTTGGGTGAAACTTTGACAGGCTTGATGAATTTATCGGTGAACTGCTTTGTGTCCTTCATGCCAAGCAGGTTGAAGAGCTTGTCGAACTGCGCTTCCCAGGCTTTGCCGAGTTTTTCTTTTGCTTCTTCTGGCAAGGCATAGGATTTGGCCTTGAACGCACCAATCGCATTTTTACGGGATTTATAATAAAACTGTTCATCGGTCATGCCGGGTTTACGATCCCCCGCCGAGTTGACATCCAGCCAGGCATACATTTCATCTTTCAAGTCAGCGGGGATGTTGTCATAAAACATGGTTGCAAAGTTCGTGGCAAGATGCACTTCAATGGCCTCGTTCTGCACGAACTTATTAAAGTTCTCCTCGGCAACAGTGGATGCGCCGTGTTGGACAGTTCCACCCATGCCATATTCCCTGCGGCCTACGCGGCTTAAGTCACGCAGAACATCGAAGGCAATCGTCACTTCGGCGAGGGAACCGTCTGCAAGCACGTTGCCGCCGTGGGATGTGCCCGTCAGCACGCTGATCTTGCTTAGGCCGGGCTTGCCGGGCGCGAGGGTTTTCATCTGCGCATTGTAGGCATCCATGTAGGCGCGAAGTTCGGGTTCGGTGGAGTTGGTTGTCCCAACCTCGCCAATCTCGCCGCCGATGGAAATGGTCACACCTGCGGGTTCGTGACTGCGGATAAAGGTGGATAGTTCCGCAGACAGTTTGCTGTTCAAAGCCTGTTGTTCTTCCACGGTGGGCAGATGAATATCCACCAGAGTGGAAGTGTCCACGTCAATATTGAAGAAACCAGCGGCAATCGCTTCGATGGACAGGTCTCGCACGGCTTGCATTTCCGCTTCGGGGTCAGCCATGTAACGCTTGGCAGAGACCTGAAAGTGATCACCCTGAATAAAGACGGGGCCAGAGTATCCCTCCGCCACGGCGGCGGCGAGGATGTTGGTGGCATATTCCGATGGACGCTGGGCGGTGTAGCTCATTTCAGAACGAGCCAGTTCGAAGATGAACGCGCCTGCATTGATCTTGTTTGCGGCGCGGAACATGGCGCGGGCCGCGTGGTAAGACAATGCCCGCAGGTTGAAGGCGGGGGTTGTGAAGGTCATGGGCGCGTCGCCCCGTCCACGGGACATGTAGAGATCGTGGATGGATGCGGGGTAGACGCCCAATTCCAAAGCGGCGGCGCGGATCAGGTAACGGGACCAGCCCGCAGTTGAGTCTGAAGCGAGAGCGGATCGCTCCACCAGTTTGCCGATATTCATCCTGAATTTGTTTGCATCGAGTACTTTTACGTTCGCCCCATCAACAGATATGCTGTTGTCAACCAGTTCGAGTAACCCCTTGATATGATCCGACATTGCTATGCTCCTGGAAAAAAATGATAACTTGATTATAACTGGAATTAAACGATATAATGGAAAAGTTGTGAGACGATTTGAAATAAACCTCGTATATTATGCCAGGAGGCTCAAATGAGTGATTTCTTTGAAAAAGTAAGTAGCCAGGTAGACCCGTTCAAGAAACTGCTTTCGTACATCCCCGGCTTCAGCGGTTACATCGAAAGACAAAACCGCCGTGACGCAGACAAGATCCTGCGTGAAACCGTGGCGCGCCGCTTCGAAGAACACTGGGGCCGCGCGTCGAACTTGCAGGTTGAAATGGTGAGCGGCGGCATGATCAAATACGTGGACGATATGGAAAAGGCCGCGCTTGCATTGCGAACCTTCATCGACAAGATCAACACAGCCGCGCGCGGATATTCCGGGTTGTTCGATGCCGTGAAGATCAACGAGAAGGAACTCGAAGCGATCTATCAATTCGATACGGCCTTCTTCGATCTCGGCGACCAGGTTGGTTCTGCGCTTGGAAATGTGGAAGCCAGCCTTGCCGATGAAACCGCCTTGCCCGCCGCCATTCGCAACCTGACCACCCTTGCCCGCCTTGCTGTCGAAACCTTCGAGCGCCGCTCCGAGATCGTCACAGGCAGTGGACAGTAAATTAGTGAAACCCTAAAGGTCTTAAAGACCTTTAGGGTTTTATGAATCCCATGTGGCATCAATACATCAACGCAACCTCCATCGATGAGGTTATAAAATTTCTTGCGGACACGAAAGAGCGCGCCCGCATCGTGGCCGGCGGCACCGACTTGATCCTCGAACTCGAGCGCGGCGTCCGCAAAGGCGTGGACGCGCTCATCGACATTTCGCGCATCCCCACCCTGCAACAAATCACACTCGACAAAGACAACCTCATCCATCTTGGCCCGCTCGTCACGCACAACGATTGCGCCGCCTCCAAACTCATTCGCGGCAAGGCCTATCCCCTCGCGCGCGCCGCCTGGGAAGTGGGCGCGCCGCAAATCCGCAACCGCGGCACAATTGCAGGCAACCTCATCACCGCCTCACCCGCCAACGACACCATCACCCCGTTGATGGCGCTCGGCGCAAGCGTCACATTGCTTTCCATTCGCGGCGAACGCACCATTCCTTTAAAAGACTTTTACACCGGCGTCCGCAAAACCGTGATGCAGGCCGACGAAATGCTGGTGGATATTTCCTTCCCCGCCATGACAAAAACCCAGCGCGGGACTTTCATCAAACTGGCATTGCGCCGCGCCCAGGCCATCTCACTTGTGAACGTGGCGCTCATTCTTAATCTCAAAGTTGAAACCGTCCAATCGGCATCCATCACGCTGGGAGCGGTCACCCCCATCATCACCCATGCCGTGGAAGCGGAACAATTCCTCGCAAAGAAAAAACTGACCGACAAAAACATTGCCCAGGCCGCAGAACTCGCCGTGAAGTCCGCCCATCCCATTGACGATGTGCGCGGCTCCGCAAGTTACCGCCGTGAAATGGTAAAAGTCATCACCGCGCGCGGACTGACTTCCATCCGCGACGAAACTGAACAGGCAGGGATGCCAAAGAAGCCGATCCTCTTGCAGGGCAAAAAGACCGTGGACGAAAGACCGCAGACCACGAGCAAGTTCCCCGAACTCCCAATCGAAACAACCATCAATGGAAAGCAATACTCCTTCAAAAGCGGGCACAGCAAAACACTCTTGCGCCTGCTCCGCGAAGAAGGAATGTTGACAGGCACAAAAGAAGGCTGTGCCGAAGGCGAATGCGGCGCGTGTACCGTCTATTTGGATGGGCAAGCCGTCATGTCTTGCCTCGTCCCTGCGCCGCGCGCGCATGGCGCAGAGATCGTCACCGTGGAAGGATTGGCCGCCCTCACCCCAACCCCTCTCCCTGAGGGAGAGGGGCAAGGGGTGAGGGAACAACTGCATCCCGTGCAGGAAGCGTTCATCGAACATGGCGCAGTCCAATGCGGGTACTGCACGCCAGGCTTCATCATGTCTGGCGCAAAATTGCTGGAAGAAAAAAACAACCCGACAAAAAACGAGATCGAACAAGCCATCACCGGCAACCTGTGCCGATGCACAGGCTATTACAAGATCGTCAAAGCAATCGAAGATGCGGCTAATTTGACAATGCCCCATTAAAGCCGAAATCAAAGTTCATAACCACAAAGGTCACGACACTTGCGCCGCACTGCGTTTGTTGAAGTGCAGGTGAGTAGCACGAAGGAAATCTTTGGTTCATTTGCAAGATGTAGGTCAAATTGGCAATTTGACCTACATCTACAGAGGCATCACGACAGTTCCCAGAGAGCCTTTGCGGTAAAAGGTTTTGAAATGTAACATTATCGAACTAAAACAAAGACTTAAGAGGTAACCATGGGCAAATACAGAAGTTCAGCGGTAAAAAGAGAAAAACCAAAATCGCAAGGCCCGCATTTCATCTGGCGCGGTTTGGGCTGTCTGATGATGATCATCATCCCGGCCATTTCCATTGCGGCAGGCTACGAAACCGTCAACTACGGGCTGGCCCACGAATGGACCATTCCCTACCAGCTTCTTGGCACTCCGCGCCTCCCGGAAATCATCTACAAATCCGATGCGCTGTGGGCGGTGTTTGGGCGCATTACCGGAATTCAGCACTTTTACGCCTACGCCGTCATTGGAATTTTATACATGATCGGCCTCAGCGGCTTCATATCGTTTATTTACGCGCTGGTCTATCGAATGATCAGCCCATCCCGCTGGGGGCCCATGGATGCGCCGCCCCCGAAATTCAGGCCCAAAAAATATACCCGCTAGGAAGCCATGTCTGAAAATTCTGTTGGAAAATCATATCCGCGAGTGGATGCGCGCGGGAAGGTCACCGGGCAAACTCTCTACTCCGGTGACTTGAACATGAAGGGCATGTTGCACATGAAGATTCTCATGGCAGAACGCCCCCATGCCCGCGTGAAAGACATTCGCGTGGAAAAAGCCCTGGCCGCGCCGGGCGTTGTGGCTGTGTACACCGCCAAAGATGTCCCGCTCAACGAGTATGGGTTGCAAATTCCCGACCAGCCTGTGCTATGCGGCCCGGGCGCAAGCAAGCCGCACACAGACATCGTCCGCTTCGTGGGGGATCAAGTTGCAGTCGTGGTCGCCAACTCTGAGGTCGAGGCGGAGGCGGCGATGAAATTGATCGAGGTGGATTATGAAGACCTTCCGCTTCTTTCCGACCCGATCACTGCCATGCGTCCCGATGCGCCTCTCCTACATCCAGACAGGGGCGATACGAACGTGTGCGTGCATTACAAAATCCGCAAGGGGGATGTAGACGCGGCATTCGCCAAAGCGGCTGTGATCGTCGAAGGCGAATATCACACACCCGTTCAGGAACATGCCTACCTCCAGCCCGAAGCGGGGCTGGCCTATATCGACGAGCAGGGACTCGTCACCGTGGAAGCGGCAGGGCAGTGGACACATGCCGACCGTGAAACCATCGCACATGCATTGGATTTGCCGAATGAAAAAATACGCGTGGTCTACCCTGCCATCGGCGGCGCGTTCGGCGGACGGGAAGATATGTCTGTGCAGATCGTGCTGGCGTTGGCGGCGTGGAAGTTACAGCGGCCCGTCAAGATCGTCTGGTCGCGGCGGGAATCGATGATTGGGCACGGCAAACGTCACGAGGTATTTCTCAAAGCCAGGTGGGGCGCTGACAGCGAAGGAAAACTCGTCGCGGCAGAATCAGAATTGGTCGGGGATGGAGGCGCGTACATGTACACCTCCAACAAGGTGCTTGGGAATGCGGCTATCACATCCACAGGCCCGTACTTCATCCCGAATGTAAAAGTGGATGTGTACGGCGTGTACACCAACAACCTGCCGGGCGCGGCCTTCCGCGGGTTCGGCGCGCCGCAAGCCCTGTTCATGGCTGAGTCGCAGATGAACAAGCTCGCCGAAAAACTTGGCATGGACGCGGTGGAGTTCCGCCTGCTGAATGCCTTGCGCGACGGCGACACGCTGGGCGTTGGCACGCCCGCGCCGAACCCCGTGAGCGTGGTGGAATGTATCGAAGCCGCGCGCGATAAGTTTGGTTGGAAGAAAAGGAAAGACCGTAGACGGAAGACCGTGGACGGTAAAAAGTCGTCCACTGTCCGTGGTCGGGGATTCGCGGCTGGATTCAAAAATGTCGGCTTCTCTTTTGGCTATCAGGAAAACTGTTGGGCGAAAGTTGAAATTCACGGCAACGGCGCAATGGATCGCGTCATCGTCCATCACGCGGGCGCGGAGGTTGGGCAAGGCACACACACGGTCATGATTCAAATGGCCGCGCAGGTTCTTGGAGTTCCCGAAAGCAAAGTGGAATTGCGGACTTCGGACTCGGCCACGCAAGGCAACCCTGGCTCCGCCTCCGCTTCGCGCCTGACCTTTATGGCTGGCAACTCGATCAAGGGAGCGGCGGAAGCCGCCCTGGCAAAATGGAATGTAGAGGAACGCCCCGCGATTGCAGAGTTCAAATACCTTGCGCCGCGCACAACTCCTTTCGATAAAGAGACGGGTTATTCCATGCCCAATTTTCAATATGCGTATGTGGCGCAGGCCGCCGAAGTGGAAGTGGATACGGAGACGGGCCATGTCCGCGTCATTCGTTTGGTCTCTGCGGATGATGTCGGCAAAGCCATCAACCCCGATCTGGTGGTCGGTCAAATTGAAGGCGCGGTGGTACAGGCGCACGGATACGCCGTCCTCGAAGAATACAAGATGAAAGACGGCAAAGTGCTCACCGATCAGTTCAGCACCTATCTCATCCCCACCATTTGGGATATTCCCGAAAAAGTGGAATCGGTTTTGGTGGAAGTAGCCGACCCGAATGGTCCCTGGGGGGCGCGCGGCATGGGCGAATTGCCCTACCTGCCCGTTGCGCCAGCCATCGCCGCCGCCATCCACGACGCGACTGGGGTGTGGATCAGCGAATTTCCGTTTACGCCAGAGCGTGTGTTGAGGGCGTTGGGGAAGATTGTGTAGAGGCTGTATAAATCATAGGCGGCCATTTAATATGCAACTGGAGAGACACTTTCATGTCGAATCACAAGCGTGAGTTACCTTGGGAAATTATCTTATCTTCAATACTACTCCTCACAACAATGGTCTTGCTTTTTATTGACCGCTTTGATAGATTTGATAAATATGAACTCACTAAGAGCGTGTCAAGCCCTGCTTTCTCGCCCGACGGTGGTCAGATAGTGTATCTCGCTCTGGATTATGGCACTGGGGGAGACCAGGTCTTTCTGTTTGATAGACAAACCTCGACAGTGACTAAACTTACTAATCTTAAAAACAAATACCCCAATTCGGTAATATTTTCACTTGATGGAAACTCAATAATTTTCACTCTAGGAGAGGATGATTATATCGATCAGGCTGTAAGGCCCCAGGATGATGGAGTGTACGTGATTGATATAGAAAGCAAGCAGACAAGAAAACTTGCTAATATTAGACAAATACATAATCCAATTCACATTTTAGATGGCACAATGATCGCGGTTACCGACTGGCAAGGCGACAGCGTCTTTATTGTAAATGTAAAGACGGGAGAGATAAGAGAGCTGGCAAAGCTACATAACGGAGATGCAGATAATCCGAAAATTTCCCAGGACGGCAAAACCATTGCGTATGAAGTAAACGGCCAAATATTTGTTGTTGATGAAGGCGCCTTGCAATCCCCACATCCCATCACTCTCTCATCAAAGGCAACAACCTTGGAAAAAACCTTTTTTGCTATTTCGCCAAAGGGCGACCTAATTGCATTTGGTGAGGAATTTCGGGGGCCATTCGATCTCGGCGCGTATTGTGCTGATCAGGTGTTCATCGTAAATGTAAAAACAGGAGATAAGACGCGGCTTACTAAATTCTATGATTACGGCATAAGTCAATTAGTTTTCTCCCCTGACGGAAACACAATTGCTTTTTCCGCGGTCAAATGTGCAAATGGTGGTTTTGCTGGTAGCCATGTCGGTATAGTAAAACTTGATAGTTCAGTGGAAGAATTCACAGATTTTGGTATAGCTTACGTAACGAATATTTTTTTCTCGCCAAACGGGACACTCTTCGGCTTCACATCTTATGGCGACCCATATAATGAAAACGCAAGAAATGCTGATGTATATGTGTATAAATTAGGAAAGTGACCCCAGAACCTAAAACGGTCGCCTAACACCGCGTGCCCTGGACGCTGGGGATTCTGCGCACATCCCAAGCATTTTTCTACGCCTTGTCATTTTCCCAGTTGGACGGCTTCGCCGTCCCTGCCCCAGCGCGGGTAACGCAAACCGTTGTGCCGCTATCTTATAAAGATTTTCTGTTCAATACAAATAAAGACTAGAGACCCTGACATGCCCACAGAAGCCAGTGAACGCGCAAAACGAATGATGATTGGCAAATATGCCGATTGGGTAAAACGTTTTGACGTTAATGAGTATGTTCAGAATCCTCCATTGATTGAAAAATTGTATGAGGAGAAACAACTAGCCCTCACATCTTCAGTTGACCTAGAACAAGAAGTAAAAATATTGCAATCCCAAATCCATGAATTAAACTTAACAAATCAACGTCTTGAACTAGAAGTAAACGAATCAAGTAGAAAATCGTCCCTATTATTTACTCTTTCTCTTTTAGCAACGATATTGGTTGGAATCGGAGTAAATATAGCAACATCATCACCAGATGGTTGGGCAGGTTGGGTAATGATTGTGGCAGCCTGTATTCTTGAAGTTGTTGCCTTTTTATCACGACCACAAAAAGGTAAGTAATGAAAAAAGATTATTCCCAAGTCCAGCAAGATTATTTAGCGCAGGCTAATTCACTAAAAGCCAAAGGCGATGAGTATTATTGGCTCCAATATGAATTGGATTCTGCGTTCTCGAGTTATGGGGAAGCCCTAAAACTCTTTCAGCAAATTGGAGATAAATCAGGCGAAGCCAATGTTTTGAAATCCATTGGCGACGTACAGCAGTTTCGTGATGAACGAGACGCCGCACTTGCAAGTTATAGCGAAGCCCTGAAATTGTTTCGCCAAATAGGAGATAAATCAGGCGAAGCCAATGTCCTACAAGCAATTGGTGATGTGCAAAATTTCCGTAAGGAAATGGACGCCGCACTTGCAAGTTATAGCCAAGCCCTGAACCTATTTCGCCAAGTCGGAGCAAAATTGGGCGAAGCCAATGTTCTAAAAGCCATTGGCGATGTACAGCAGTTTCGTGATGACCGAGACGCCGCACTTGCAAGTTATGGCGAAGCCCTAAAACTATTTCGCCAAGTCGGAGCAAAGTTAGGCGAAGCCAATGTCCTGAAATCCATTGGCGATGTACAGCAGTTTCGTGATGACCGAGACGCCGCACTTGCAAGTTATAGCGAAGCCCTGAAACTATTTCGCCAAGTCGGAGCAAAGTTAGGCGAAGCCAATGTTTTGAAATCCATTGGCGATGTACAGCAGTTTCGTGATGAACGAGACGCCGCACTTGCAAGTTATAGCGAAGCCCTGAAATTGTTCCGCCAAATAGGGGATAAATTGGGTGAAGCCAATGTTTTGAAATCTATTGGCGATGTACAGCAGTTTCGTGATGAACGAGACGCCGCACTTGCAAGTTATAGCGAAGCCCTAAAACTATTTCGCCAAGTCGGAGCAAAATTGGGCGAAGCCAATGTATTACAAGCAATTGGTGATGTGCAAAATTTCCGTAAGGAAATGGACGCCGCACTTGGAAGTTATAGCGAAGCCCTGAAACTATTTCGCCAAGTCGGAGCGAAATTGGGTGAAGCCAATGTGTTACAAGCAATTGGTGACGTGCAAAATTTCCGTAAGGAAATGGACGCCGCACTTGGAAGTTATAGCGAAGCCCTGAAACTCTACCGCCAAGTTGGAGCAAAATTGGGTGAAGCCAATGTTTTGAAATCTATTGGCGATGTGCAACAATTCCGCGATGAAACAGAAGCCGCAATTGATAGTTATTTCGAATCTATTCAACTATTTCGCCAAGTAGGTGATAAATTAGGCGAAGCAAATGTTTTGCAATCTCAAGGACGTGCGTTTTTGTATTCAGGACAAGGCGAAAAAGGTTTAGCCTTGCTTCAAAACGCATTGGAAATTTATGAGAACATAGGAAGTATTACTGGTGAAGCAAATGTTTATTTTTTAATTGGACAAATACTTGCTACAAATAAGCAATTTACAGAAGCAGTATCAGTTCTGGAAAAAGCAGTTAAGTTAGGATTTGAGATTGACCCTAACCACCCTGTAACTCAATATATGCAAAAGTTTCTCGATGACACACGCACACAGGTTACAAAATAGGTCATCTCTTGCAAAAGGCGGCACAACATTGCGTGCAGCGGACAAGGGCGGGCTTTCGCCTCGCCCTTAGGGATTCAGCGCCTTTGGCGGGTTCGCCTTTTGGGTTTTTCCCGCCAAATCCCGCCCTTGCCGCTAACGCTTGCCGTTAGCCCGCCTGCGTCTATCCTATCTGGTATACTTTTCAAAAGTTACATCATTTCATTGTTGCATTATTTTTCTTTTGGAGAATATTGTGTTTGAACGTATTTTGGCAGAAATCCGTGACAAAATTCGACTTCGACAATACATTATGACTGTTCACGCCGAAGAAGAAATGAATGACGATGAGTTAAGTATTTTTGACCTTGAACGGTGTGTTCTCACAGGTGAAATTACTGAACGTCAAAAAGACAAAGAAACTGGCGAATGGAAATATTTAGTTGAAGGTGAGTCAATTACCAACGGTAAAATCATGGTTGTCGTCAAAATAAGTCCTACTGGAAAATTGGTTTTCATAACGACCTATCGTTTATAAAAAGTAAAGGTGAAAACTATGATTTGCGATATTTGTGGCAAAGAAGGCGCTCGTATTCGCCAAGTTACTCGTAACTATGGCAAAGGCGAAAATTTACTAATTATTGAAAATATCCCAATGGTGACATGTCCTCATTGCGGCGAAAGTTACTTTACTGCGGACACATTACATGAAATTGAACGTATTAAACTTCATCGTCAAAGTTTTGCAGAAAAGCGGGAAGTAGCAATTGCAGAATTTGCGTAACTTCCAAAAAACGGCGGTCTAACAAAGCGTGCACCTGACGCTGGGGATTCTGCGCCATTTTCAAGCAGTTTTCCACGCTGTTGGTTTTTTCTGTTTGGACGGCGTTCCGCCGTCCACCCCAGCGCAGGTACCGATTACTGCAGTTGTCAAGGATCCAAAAATAAATGATTTTTATGTATGCCAGGTAGAATCAATTCGAGCCGCGAGAGTAAAAA
>JACRLB010000039.1 GCA_016235445.1 Chloroflexota bacterium
CAGGCGTTTCTCGGCTAATTTTTGCATCACTTCCAACCGACTGATTTCTTTTGTGCTCATATTCAACGTCTCCATTTCGCGTCCTCCGAAGGGGACATTTTAACTTTGGCGAAAAGTGACATTTCTACTTTGGGCTAACACCCATGAAGTCCGCTTTGACAAATCTCCCCCGCCCTGCTATACTGACTTCATTGAGTTGACTTTTACTGTCACAGGGTTGGCAGTTTGTTTGGTAAGGCATTTGTGTTTGAAACCTGCACAGGGACCTCGCGCGAGCAAGTCAGCGGAGGTCTTTTTCATTTAACTCTCCCATGTTGGGAGAGGGTATTCGACCTTTTCCGCCAATGGCGGTTTAAAAAATCTATCAACCAATGAGGAAAATAAAATAATATGAGTAAGAAAAACAAGTTAAGAATTATCCCGCTCGGGGGGCTCGGCGAAGTGGGAAAGAATATGATGGCCTACGAATTCGGCGGCGACATCATCGTAGTAGACGCAGGCATTATGTTCCCCAAGAACGATATGCTCGGTGTGGATTACATCATCCCCGACTACGAGTATTTGAAAAAGAGAGCCAACCGTGTGCTGGGTATTTTCATCACACATGGGCACGAGGACCATATCGGCGCGATCCAACATATCGTTGCGGATATTTCCGCGCCCGTCTATGCCACACCGCTCACCCGTGGATTGATCGAAGGCAAACTGCTGAGAAATAATGCACAGCACAAAGTCCAGATCAAAACCATTCAAGCGGGAGAGTCGAGCAAGATCGGGCCGTTCCAGATCGAATATTTCCATGTGAGCCATTCCATTCCTGATGCAGTCGGGTTTGGCATTACCACCCCTGCTGGGTTGGTCATCCACATGAGTGATTTTAAATTCGACCACACCCCTGTGGATGGCTGGCCGACAGACTTTGCAAAACTTGCCGAGTTCTCCACCCGCGGCGTGGATTTACTGCTCTCCGATTCAACCAACGCCGAGCGACCAGGCTGGACCCCCTCCGAGTCTGTTATTGGCCCCGCCTTCGACAAAGTATTCGGCGAAGCCAAAGGACGCGTGATCGTGGCTACATTTGCCTCCCTGATTTCCCGCGTACAGCAAGTGGCAGATGCCGCCGCAAAGCACGGACGCAAAATGGCGATTGCCGGCCCCAGCATGGTGGATAACGTCAAGATCGCGCGAAAAATGAAATACCTGGATATCCCCGATGAAATGATCGTGCCGATAGACCAGGCACAGCAAATGCAAGACCACAAAGTCGTCATCATGTGTACTGGCTCGCAGGGAGAACCATCCTCCATCGTTGGGCGCCTGTCTGCTGGCACAAACCGCCAGTTTGATCTCAAACCCAACGACACCATCGTACTTTCCTCACACCCCATTCCCGGCAATGAAGAGTCGATTAGCAAGACCATCAATCGTCTCTTGCGCCGCGGCGTAAAGGTTGTGGATGACAGTGTGGCCCCCATCCATGTTTCAGGCCATGCCGCGCAGGAAGAACAAAAACTGCTCATCAACATGGTGCGCCCGAAACACTTCATGCCTATTCACGGCGAACTGCGCATGTTAAAACGACACGCCCAGCTTGCCCAACAAGTTGGCATCGATGAAAAAAATACCATCGTCGTCGAAAACGGACAAATCGTCGAACTTGTTGGAAACAAAATTCAACTTGGCGAACGCATCCCTGGCGACTACGTGTTCGTCACGGGCGAATCCATCGGCGACATTGACCACGACGTGATGCGCGAACGCAGTCAACTGGCGCGCAACGGCATCCTGCTCATCGACATCAGCGTGGATAAATTTACAGGCCGCCTGTTGCACGACCCCGAAATCATCACCCGCGGCTTCGTCTCGCCTGAAGATGCCGAAACGCTGATCCCCGAAGTGCAAAAGCGCGTGATGAGCGTTGTCCACGACGGCAAACTCGACGATGAAAAAGACATCGTCAACGCGGTGAAAAGCTACCTGCACCAGGAAACCAAACGCAGGCCAATGGTTTTTGTAACATTGAGCAAGGCGTAACATGTAGGGGCACAGCGGCGCTGTGCCCCTACAATTTTTTTGCAATCTGCCGATCCACCTTCCCCATCGGGTAATCATCCAACTCTTTAATTTTCACCCACTTCAAGTTTTTATTTTTGGGGATGAAAACAGACTCGCACCGAAACGCATGGACAGTCACCTTGAAATGACTGTACGCATGTTGGACGATGCAAAACGCCGCCCCTCTCTTAATCTGCAACCTGCTCGCTGACCTCAAGGCTTTTGCCAACTCTGCGGCAGGGTCCCCGCTTACCCTCGCATTCGGAAATTCCCACATCCCACCCAACAACCCATCCGCAGGCCGTTGACTTAACAGCACAGACCCGCGCCTCACCATCACCGCCGCCGCGTGGACGTAGTGCGGAGCCTGCTTTTTCAGCTTCAATACGGGCCGCAATGCCTGCGTACCATTTTTGCGCGCTGTGCATATCTTCGTCAATGGGCAAAGCAAACAGCGCGGGTTTTTCGGCAGGCAAATCGTTGCGCCCAAATCCATCAGCGCCTGGTTGTATTCGCCAGCTTTTCCTTTTGGCAAATTTTGCGCGGCAAACGCCCATAATATTTTTTCACCCGCGGGAGAATCTGCGAATTCGGTTACATCATACAGGCGGGCAAACACGCGGCGCAGATTGCCGTCAAGAGTGGGTTCGTCCATGTTGAAGGCGATGGACGCGATTGCGCCAACGGTGTAGCGGCCAATCCCTGGCAGGGTACGCAGATCTGTCAGATCGAGAGGCAACTGTCCGTTAAATTTCGAGGCGACTGTTTTCGCGGCTTTATGTAAATTGCGGGCGCGGCTGTAGTAGCCGAGTCCCTCCCAGGCGTTTAATACATCCCGCTCCGAAGCATTTGCCAGCGACTTTACATCGGGAAATAATTTCATCCATTTTTCAAAATAGGGGATGACCGTTTCGACCCGCGTTTGTTGGAGCATGATTTCAGAGACCCAAACCGCGTATGGGTTGGGGTGGCCGCGCCAGGGCATGGCGCGCGCGTGTTTGGAGTACCATTTAAGAAGAGCGGTTGAGAGTTTCATTGAAGGGAAAATAAAAAGCCGCGGCGAAGTGACCACGGCTTTTGAGATGCTTCGTTCCTCGCAATGACGGGCTTAAAACTGAAATCCGTTGCGGATGGGCACGATCTTGTGCGAGTAATTTTTTACATACGCAAAGAGGCGTTCCTGCAAAAGCATCCAATCTGCCGAGGCAAGGATGCGGCGCGCCTGGGGCATGTCGGTGGCGAGCAGGCCCACTTGAATTTGCGGATACGAGCCGTAAATGGTAGCCCACGCTTCGGCGGGCTGTAAACCCAGCCTTTGCACGCCGGGCACGAATTCGCCGATGATGAATTCGAAATATTCCTGATCGCGTTCGGCGGCGATGTCCCAGGTCATGATCACTTTAACTGACATGGTATACCCTGCGGGCGTTATCCTTTTTGGTAATCCAGCACAACAACTTTTGTTTCATCAGGCAGGCTCGAGCGGGTCACTTTCAGGGAAGGTTGTGATTCGATCTTGCCGAGTCCCATTTCTTTCAAAAACTTGTTGAGCGAATCGAGATTCAATTTTGCATCGTCTGTGGAGTAGTGCATCGGGATGACCAGGTTCGGCTCGAGCAGGCTGACCACCTCTGCGGCTTTGGCGGCATTCAGACTGCCCCCGCCTCCGACTGGGATGAGAAGCACGTTGACCGTTCCGAGCGCTTCCACCTCGCTTTGAGGGGGAATTTCCTGCATGTCGCCGAGGTGGGCTACTGTGATGCCGTCATAATCGAAAACATACAAGGTGTTGTTGATTTTGTCCTTGCTCTTTTTGCCGCCAGCGGTTTGCACGGCGGTGATGAATACTTCGCCAATTTCGAATTCGCCCGCGCCGGTGAGCACGTGGGTGGCGCCTTTGACCGCCTCGCTGTTGTTGTGACCGGGCGCATCGTGGCTGATGGTGACGATTTCCGCCTTGAGCTTCAGCGAGTCGTACCCGACCGCTTTGTCGTCGAATGGATCCGTGACTACCGTGGCGTAATTTCTCTCGGTGAGACGAAAACATGAATGTCCGTACCAGGTTATTTCCATAAAGTATTGCCTCCGAAGAAGATATTATACCCGATGGGCACAATGTCCCCAAAGAATCAAAATGCATCGGACTACGGCTTTTGGAAAATCGGCAAAACCTTAACGCGAATTCCGCGAAAAGGCGAACACTTGCGCCGCACGCCAGCAACACAAAATCCAAAATTCGACTCTGCACAGACCATGGACGCGACGGAGCGGTATATTTTTAGCGCTACAAGCTTTTTGAATGCGAGGATTCCTTTGCCGGCAGGGGTTGAATGACATCCATAAAACTTTTTACTATCCCGGGCTCAAAGGATTTCCCAGCCTGTTCCTGAATATAGGTGATCGTCTTTTTTTGCGACCATGCTTTCCGATAGGGACGATTGGAGCGGAGCGCATCCCACACATCGACGATTGTAAAAATCCGCGCGTGAAGCGGTATCTCTTCGCCTTTTAAGCCGCGCGGATATCCGCTTCCATCCCACTTCTCATGATGGCAATAAGGGATATCCAGAGCAGGCCGCAGGTATGCGATTGGATAAAGCATTTTATAGGCATTGATCGGATGCTGGCGCATAATGGCAGACTCCCGTTTGGTAAGAGGCCCATGTTTGTGCAGGATCTTATCTGGGACAGCCATCTTGCCTATATCATGGAGCAATGCACCCTGGCGTAAATAGATCAGGGCTTCCTGGCTTACCCCAATTTCCTGGGCGAGTTGAATCGTAAGCACGGTAACGCGCTGGGAATGTCCCTCTGTTTCCTTGTCCCGCAGGTCGAGCGCCGCGGCCCAGCCTTCAAGAGTTGAGTCGTATGATCTCTGCAAGGCCTCGACGAGTTGGGCATTTTCAATCGCCACGGCGGCCTGGGAGGCTATCGCCGTCAGTATTTTTACGTCTTCTTCTGTGAACGCGCCTTGTTTTTTATTCAAGGCTTCCAAAACACCCGTCACCCGATTTTGGATGCGCATTGGAACGCCAAGCAGGGAATTTGTATGGAAGTTGGCTTGCGCGGCGACTGCGGTATTATGGCGAACATCATGATTCACATTATTGACGATCAGCGGAATGTTTTTGGAAAAGATGGTTCCCGCCAGACTATCCGTCAACGGGACGGGGATTTCAGCCAGTTTATTAATATCCGCGCTGGTGGAGGCGGAAAAATATAAACAGTCTTTTTCCTTGTTGTAGAGCAGGATACTGCCCGCCTCACACTCCAGCATTTCCACGGCCTTGGCCATAATCAGGTCCAGCACCTGGCCGAGCGCAAGGGTGGAGTTCAGGGTAATGTTGATCTCCATGAGGCGCTCCATCATTTGCAACATGCGCTGAAGATTGGCGGTAACAGATATTGGCGTTTTCGCTGGCATGGCATTTTCCTCTAAAATCAATGATTGCCCATGTTTAGTCCCTGTATTCGTGAACATTAAGGATGATTATATTTTACACCTCCCATGTCGTAATTCAACCCCTACAACCTCGCCCAAAGTGGAGTCTTCCCCTTTAAAAATGTCCGAAGACAGAAGAGGCTACAACTCTCCCTTAAACGCCCCTCCCTATGGTCGCAGCACGGACGGTAACAACGTCCGCCTACGGCGCAACTCCTCCCCCGTAGCGGACTGTAACTCCCACAACGACGCCAGCCGCGCTTGGATGCTATCGAGATACGCCACGATACGCCGCTGCCGAAGGGTCGAGTTTTTCATTTACAGCCAAGACTATCTTCACTGCTGTTTCTCCAGCGCATACATAATGGCAAGTATAACTCCCTCAATATTATTCATTACGTCGTTATTCCAAAAGCGGATCACTTTGTAACCTTGCGATTCAAGATACTTGGTTCTTTCCTTATCGTATTCTTCCTGCTCCAAATGCTGACTGCCATCCAGTTCAATGATGAGTTTGGCTTTTGGCGAGCAGAAATCTGGAATGTAATTTCCAATAGCATGTTGTCTCCGAAAGTTGACTCCAAGTTGATCGTTGCGAATCCGTGACCAAAGTTTTCCTTCGGCAGGAGTGAGTTCTTTTCGCAATTCGATGGCGCGGGTTCTGGTTTTTGAGTTGCTTCTGGGCGGGCGCGGCATTTCTTCCCCTCCTAACCTCCCCAATTTCGACGTGCTCTCCGTCGCAATTGGGGAGGGACTGTTGCTTTTGAAATCAAAATTTTAGAAACACTCTCAGTTTTCATAAACAATCTCAATCTCCAGTTCTCCCCCAAATTCGACAGCACTATCGTCGCATTTGGGGGAGATGTCCGAAGGACAGAGGGGGCTAAAGCTCTCCTTTGAAAGCCCTATCCAGCACGGACGGTAACAACGTCCGCAAGCGCAACTCCTCCCTCGTAACGGACTGTAACTCCCGTAGCGATATCATCCCCTTGTGGGACGCCAGCCATTCATTAGTTGATATTGGTTATTCCTTGCCTGGGTCCTTGAGGGCGGCAATGATGACTAGTATCACAAAAACTAAAGCCAAGCCTTGCAAGAGTATAAACCCATAAACACCCGAAAGCATTATTATGTAGTGCTCATACATACCTGATGCGTCAACAAACTTTGATAGCTTGTCTGCAATTCCCTGGGATATTGCCTGCACCCCAAGAGACAGTTTCCAATACCCGATGTAGGTGAGTATGATCATGAAAATTGATGACAATCCCAGCCAGCGATGCGAGTTTAGAAAAACTCTTGCTGACCTGGATGTAACAAGCCAGCCTGCCGCTATGATCGTAAACCCCATTGTGGAGTAAGACGCTGACAAATATTGACTTCGAAAGAATATTAATGCGTTGAGTAATGTATTAATTTTATCTTTATCATCCATTTCATCATCCTTTAAATCTTTGTAGTGCATCGTCAGACCTGACAGGTTTCATCGTGACCTGAGTCGACCATAACCCGCGAACGGATATGGATTCGAGTCGGAAGTCGTTCCGTGGAAACCTGTCAGGTCTTTTCACAGCTCTCCCTTAAACGCCCTATCCAGCACGGACGGTAACAACGTCCGCCTACAGCGCAACTCCTCCCCCGTAGCGAACTGTAACTCCCACAGCGACGCCAGCCGTTCGAGTATTCGTGGTCTTATTCGTGGACGGTTTCTCTCCATCACAGCTCTCCCTTAAACGCCCTATCCAGCACGGACGGTAACAACGTCCGCTGATGGCGCAACTCCTCCCCCGTAGCGGACTGTAACTCCCGCACCGCCACCAGCCGCACTTGAACTTTCGTGTCGATTGTCTCTTGTCTCATATATGCTCTCAATTCCATGTTCTCCCCCAAATCCGACAGCACTACCGTCGCATTTGGGGGAGATGTCCGAAGGACAGAGGGGGCTAGTGTTCTCCCTTAAACGCCCCTTCCTATGGTCGCAGCACAGACGGCAGTAGCGCGTCCAATCCGCTCCCCCGTAGCAGACTCTGTATCTCGCAAATTCATATACATTCTACAGGTATCAGCTTCATTTGGCATGGGGTTACCCCATATTTTTCCCAAGTATACTCCACTCATCCAATCCTCAATCTCCAGTCTCCAATCTCCAATTCCACCAAATGGTAAAATACCTCCATGCCCCCCCTTACCATCATCGGCGGCGGACTCTCAGGCACAGAAGCCGCCTGGCAAGCCGCACAACTCAACATCAAAGTCAAACTCTACGAAATGCGCCCCGCTAACGCGAACCCCACAGGCGCGCACCTCAGCGGCGACCTCGCCGAACTCGTCTGTTCCAACTCGCTGGGTTCCAACCTGCCAGACCGCGCTTCGGGTGTCCTCAAGAATGAGCTACGCACGCTCAACTCCATGCTCTTGGAATGTGCCGAAGCCTCAGCCCTGCCCGCAGGCGCCGCCCTCGCCGTGGATCGTGAATCCTTCGCGCGCATGGCAACCGAACGAATAGCCAACCATCCCAACATCGAACTCATCCGCGAAGAGATGAAAGAAATCCCAAACACCCCCGTCATCATCGCCAGTGGACCGCTCACCTCCGAGAGTCTCTCGCAATCCATTGCCAAACTCAGCGGCGAAGAGCATCTCTTCTTCTTCGATGCCATCGCGCCCATCGTCCACGCCGAAAGCATCAACATGGATGTTGCCTTCCGCGCCTCCCGCTACGGCAAGGGCGAACAGGAAGAAGGCGACTACATCAACTGTCCCTTTACAAAAGAAGAATACTACGCCTTCGTAGATGCGCTTCAATCCGCCGAACGCATTGAACTGCGCTCCTTTGAAGATGCCATCAAAGCAGGCGTCAAAGCGGGCCAATTCTTTGAAGGCTGTCTGCCCGTTGAAGTCATCGCCGAGCGCGGCGTGGACTCTCTCGCCTTCGGCCCCATGCGCCCCGTCGGCCTGCGTGACCCGCGCACAGGCAAACGTCCCTACGCCGTCGTCCAACTTCGGCAGGATAATCTCGCGGGCAGTCTCTACAACCTTGTCGGCTTCCAGACCAATCTCAAATTCCCCGAGCAACGCCGAGTCTTGCGCATGATTCCCGGCCTCGACCATGCCGAGTTCGAGCGCTACGGACAAATGCACCGCAACACCTTCATTGCCTCACCCAAACTCTTGCGCCCCACCCTCCAACACATCACCCGCGACGATCTCTTCTTCGCAGGTCAGATCACAGGCGTCGAAGGTTACATGGGCAATATCGCCACGGGTTTGCTTGCAGGTCTTAACGCCGCGCGCCTGCTCAACAACCAACCCCTCCTCGAACTTCCGCAAGAAACCATGCTCGGCACACTCTGTCACTACGTCACCCACGCCAGCCTCAAAGACTTCCAACCCATGAAAGCCAACTTCGGCATTCTCCCACCACTGGAAAACCTCCCTAAAAAAATCGGCAAACGCGAACGCGGTCAACTCTACGCCGACCGCGCCGCCAATGCGCTCAACGAATACCTAAATCACTATCAAACCACCTAACCATAAGACTACACAATTACATGACCAAACGCTCCGCCATCCTCTACCTTCTTTTGATCTTCGCTCTTCTGGCCCTGGTTGCAGGCTGGTACATCGCCTCATTCCTTAACCGTGAAGTTGATTCGGTTTCCTTCGACAGTTCCCGCGCCTATGCAGATGTGCAAACGCAAGTCTCTTTCGGGACGCGAATGCCTGGGTCGGCAGGCCATGCCCAAGCGCGGGAATGGATGCGCGCCGAATTGGAATCAGCGGGCTGGGATGTTCAAGTCCACGAATCCGAAAAAATGGGACACCCCATCTTCAACATCATCGCCAAACGAAACGATGAGCCGCCGCAGATCATCCTCGGCGCACACTACGACACGCGCACGATCGCCGACAACGACCCCGACCCCGCCAAACGTACAGAACCCGTCCCTGGCGCAAATGACGGCGCATCTGGTGTTGCCGTGCTCCTTGAACTCGCCCGCTCTCTTCCATCTGATACAACCCCCGTTTGGCTGGTCTTCTTCGACGCCGAAGACAACGGCCACATCGAAGGCTGGGACTGGATTCTCGGCTCGCGCGCCTTCGTTGAAGAGATAAAAATTGCGCCGCGAGCCGTCGTCATCGTGGATATGATCGGCGACGCCGATTTGAATATTTATCTCGAAAAGAATTCCAACGCAACCATCCGCGCTGAAATTTGGAACACCGCCGCCGCATTGGGCCATGGCGATGTCTTCATCAACGAAGAGAAATTTAGTATGCTCGACGATCACACCCCATTCAACGAAGCGAACATCCCCGCCGTAGACATCATAGATTTCGACTACCCCTATTGGCACACCACGCAAGATACGCCAGATAAAGTCTCGCCCCAATCCCTCCAAGCCGTCGGCGACACTCTCTGGCATTGGATCGTTGAATAACCTCTGGAGTCTATCAGCAAGCTGATAGACAAGAACATGCAGCAAGCTGCATGACTCCAGAGGTCTTCCAAAGAATTTTTATTTACGGTATGTTCAAAACCCCAAACTCGGCGTACACTTACGAAGTGCCGCAAACCGAGTTGAACAGAAACATGATTTCCATACTTAAGCGGTAAGCCAATGACATTACAAACCTCGCTGGAAAAATTACACACCCCCTGGGTCGAACGCATCTCCCGCGAACTCGCAAGCGGCGAAGGCGTACGCGCGGGTTTCTCTGAACAACTCGTCCGCTTCTACGAACTGCTCGAACAAACTGTGATGACCGGCGACACCGCCTGGCTCGACCCCATCCTCTACGATTGGGGACGCTCTCCCACCGAAACCAACCTCGAACAGGGAGATTACTACGTCTCCTTCGTCATCAACCGCATGATCGCGCTGACCATTGAAACCGCGCGCGAAACTCTCAACAAAAAAGACGCCCTGGAATTGATCGCCGCCGTCATCCCCATTCTCACCCACAGCCTGAGCGTCGTCGTCCGCTACGAAATGGAAACCCGCGTGGCGCACATCTCCAGCGAACTCGGCAAGACCCAGGAAAAACTACAACAACTCGATCACAACAAATCCAACTTCATCTCCGTTGCCGCGCATGAACTAAAAACCCCGCTGACCCTCATCGAAGGCTATACCGCCATGATGGTGGATGTTGCCGAGGATGCCGAACTGCCCGAGATGAACGATTACCTCAAGGGCGTCAACACTGGCATCCACCGCCTGCGCCACATCATCGACGATATGATCGACGTCTCCCTGATCGACAACAACCTGCTCACACTCAACTTCCAGCCAATCTGGATCAGCCACCTGTTCAACCTGCTCTCCAACGAATTAAAGAAGACGGTTGCAGAGCGAAAGCAAGCCCTCAACATCAACTCGTTCGAGGGCAGTGAGATCATGATCTATGCAGACTCAGAGCGACTGTACCAGGCCATGCACAATGTCGTATCCAATGCCATCAAATACACCCCAGACAACGGCACGATCACCATTAACGGACGCCTGTTACCCGGCTTCGTCGAAATCGTCATCGCCGACACAGGCATTGGCATCTCCCCGGAGCATCAGGCCACCATCTTCGAGAAATTCGGGCAACTCGGCAAAACCGACCTGCACTCCAGCGGCAAGACCAAATTCAAAGGCGGCGGCCCCGGCCTGGGGCTTCCCATCACCCGCGGCATCATCGAAGCGCACGGCGGCACCATCTGGGTCGAATCCGATGGACACGACGAAGTAAAATTGAACGGCTCGATCTTTCACATCCTGCTCCCTACGCGCACCGAGCCAAGCGACCCAAGCATGATCAAATTCTTCGGTCAATTTGAACAGAATAAACACGAATTGGAAACAGAAACCAGTGGCAAAGAAAATCCCCCAACCAACCAGCCCGCCGCGTGAACGCGCCTTCCTCGTTGGCGCTGATATTCACGGCAGAAAACAGATTCTCACCCTCGAAGATTCTCTCGCAGAACTCGCCCTGCTTGCGGATACCGCAGGTGTGGACGTAGTTGGCGAACTCACCCAAAAACTGCACGCCCCCAACCTATCCACCTACATCGGCCCCGGCAAAGTAGAGGAATTAAAAGCGCTCGCCGAGGAAACCCTCTCCGAAGTTGTCATCTTCGATGACGAACTCTCTCCGCGCCACCAGCGCGAACTGGAAAAAGCGCTCGGCATCAACATCCGCGTCATTGACCGCACCGCGCTCATCCTCGATATCTTCGCCCAACATGCCCACACAAAGGAAGGCATGTTGCAAGTGGAACTCGCCCAATACGAGTACAACCTGCCGCGCCTCACCCGCGCCTGGACGCATCTCGAGCGGCAGGCTGGCGGCGGCGGCGGACGGGCCGGCTCCACGGGCGGCGTTGGTTTGCGCGGCCCCGGCGAAACCCAGCTTGAGGTTGACCGCCGCTCGATCCGCACCCGCATCTCACACATCAAACGCGAGCTGGAAAAAGTGGAAGCGCATCGCCTGAGATACCGCGCCCAACGCAAACGCTCGCGCATCCCCACCGTGGCTCTGGTCGGCTACACCAACGCAGGCAAAAGCACCCTGCTCAATCGGCTTGCCAAAGCCGAGGTCTATGTGGCGGATCAATTGTTCGCAACCCTCGACCCCACCACCCGCCGCGTGCAACTCCCCGGCGATGAACTTGCTCTCGTCACCGACACCGTTGGCTTCATTCAAAAACTGCCCACCTCGCTGATCGCCGCATTCCACGCCACGCTCGAAGAAATCTCCGAAGCAGACCTGCTCCTGCATGTTGTGGATATTTCACACCCCAACGCCCTCGGCCAATTTCAGGCCGTGCAGGAAACATTGGACGAAATTGACGCAAGCCACATTCCCATGATCACTGCATTGAACAAGGCAGACCTGTTGAAGAACCCAGAAAACGCCCGCGAAGTGCTCAAGGAATTTCCGAAATCCATTTCCATCTCTGCCATGACAGGCACAGGCCTCCCCGACCTGCTTCACCTGATGCGCGAAGAATTGTTCGAGTCATATTCCCCCATCCACGTGCGCCTGCCATACAAACAAGGCGCGCTCATTTCCCTCTTCCACGAACTGGGGCAGGTGGAACGCGTCGAGCATGAACGCGGCGGCGTGGTCATGCACGGGCGTATCCCCGGCAGACTGCTGGCGCAATTCTCATCCTGGCACGCACAAGCCACCCAGGCCGACAACGGGAATCAAGTCATCGAAGAAAACGACCTGGAGGAAGCATGATCTCGAAATTACTGGACCGCATGTCCGAATATCTGGCGCACCGTAAGGGACTGCTTCCCATCATCGGCATGATCCTGATCGTCATAAACTTGCTGGTTCAATTCATCTTCCCGAACAGCCCGCTGGCATTCAGCAATATTTTTCTGCATATCGGTTTGATCCTGGCAATCTTTGGGCTGATGTTATCCTGGGCGCTTTAACCCCGCTGTCTATAAATTTTCAAAATCCCCATGTCTTCGGCGATCCCAGGCAAGACATTCCTCAACCAATATCGTGTCGAAGAATTTATTGCGCGCACCCCGCTGGGTGAATTATTCCGCGCCACCGATGAGCGCAGTCACAAACCGCTCGCGCTCACCCTGCTCCCCAAATCGATCTCCGACAACGCCGAAGCCATAAAAGAACTCGAAGCGGAATCAAAAAAACTTCAAGTCCTCTCACATCCAAACCTGGTCAAATACCTGGGGCTGTTTCAAACGCCCACACTCGCCTTTTTGCTCGAAGAATGGGTGGACGGCCCATCCCTGCAAACTGTGTTCGCACACGCACCCGTCAGCGTAAACGAAGCGCTCGTTTATGCCAGAGCAATTTGCGGGGCGTTGGATGCGCTCCACAAACAAAACCATTTTCATCTTAATCTTGCGCCAGAATTAATTCGCATCAACGAACAAGGCGAAATTTTTCTCGGCGGCATCGCCCATGCCAACAGGCATGAAACCCCAACCGCCAAATATCCGCCGCTTTACAAATCGCCAGAGCAAATCCAACATCACATCCTCACCGCCGCCGCCGACACCTACGCCCTCGCCGTCATTCTTTACGAACTTGTCACAGGCGCATGGATCAACGGAAAAAAAGCGCCGAAAACAAACGAAGCCATTGGCAGGGCGCATCTTGAAACCACCCCGCCCGCGCCCATCTTGCTGAACAAACAAATTCCCGATCACTTCTCGCGCATGATTCTTTGGGCGCTTCGTAAAAATCCAAATGAGCGATTGAAGACCACAACAGAATTGCTTTCATCGCTTGCGCTTGCCGCGCGTGTTTCTGTGGACGAAGTTCCGCTTCGCATTAATCTGACAGTTGCTCCTGTCACCTCGGCAGTTCTCAACGAATGGCAGTTCCTGCCGCCCCCCAAACCAAACATCCTCACCGCAGACACCCCCCCGCTGGAAGACCGCCTCGCGGCCATTTCAATTCCGAAAAAGAAAAAATCGCGCGTGGGCATAATTCCTGTTTTTATCTTTATATTGTTTGCAGGTTTTCTTTCTCTTTTCTGGTTCGTGCGCCCCGCTGAAATAGACATCGCCACACCTGAGCCATCCACGCCCTTCGCCGCAGACTTTACCCCGCCGCCAACATTTACTCCCCTGCCCAAACCCACAGACCCGCACGGCGGGCGGATCGCCTTCACCTGCACCCGCGGAGAGTACAACCAACTCTGCATGATCAACCGCGATGGAAGCGGCCTGACCCAACTCACCGACATGGACGCCAGCAATTACTACCCTGTCTTCACACCGGATGGCGGCTCGCTTTTATTTTCATCCAACCGCAACGGCGCATTTGACCTGTATCTCCTGCTGTTCAGCGAAAAACAACTCTTTCAGATTACGGAAAACATTGGCAACGTGGTCTCGCCAGATTACTCCCCCGATGGCCGCAAAATCGTGTTTGCAAACCGCGCAGGTGAAGGCCCCACTTCCATTTGGATGGTGAACACAGACGGGTTGAATCCACGGCTGGTATATACGGGAGCGAATGAAATTGTTGCAACGGCATGGTCACCTGATGGGGAAAGGATCGCGTATGCCATGTCGATGGGCATTCCGCAGGAATTTGAAATCTTCACCATGGATGTGGACGGGCGAAATCACCTCCGCATTTCGCAGGGGTTGCTGGGCATCGGCGGCAGTGTGGATTGGTCGCCTGACGGAAAATTTCTTTTGATCTACGCGGGGCCGTTTGGCGACAAGGATATTTTCAAACTGGATGCCAGCACGGGAAATGCCATCCAACTGACAGATGGCGGCAACAATGCGGGCGCATCTTATTCACCAGATGGTTTGTACATCGTGTTCAACTCCCTGCGCAACGACGACCAGGCAGATTTGTACATCATGCGCGCTGATGGGACAAACCAGATTCAACTAACCAATCACCCCGAACCCGATTGGGGGGCGCAGTGGGTGGAGTAATTGACCAGAATGCAGACTTTAGTCTGCAATGGATGTTATCGGAAATAAAAGGGGTGTCATCGCTTGTAAAATCAATATCATCCCTTCGGGATTTGGATTCTTTCGCGCCATTTTCTATAATCCTGCCATCCCTTCGGGATTATGGACTGCGCAAGGTGAGTGAATAAAACTGCGTAACAGCAGTTAAATCAGCGTTTATCTGCGTCCCATTAAAGCTTGTGGCTTGTTGCCGATACCGTCTAATTATGCTTCGGAGCAAATGTAAATAATTTCCAGCCAATGACCCTGCCGGATGGTGGGAATCAATTTTCGGCGGGGAGCGAGGCGTTTTATCCTTGTTGAAATCGGGATGCCATTTTTGCAGTCAAACAGGTTGTGCGGGTTATTTTATGTATTGCAAGGGGAAATTCAGTAACAAATCATCAACAAAAAAAGTACATTTCGCATGACTTAAAACCTTTACACGCGGAATATTTAATGTATTATTGCCTGCATCAATGGCGTTTTTCGCGGCTCGACCACCGCGGAGGGCGCTGTTCATCTTTAATCCATAAATCGAAAGGAAGTTATATGAATGTCCAAGCAACCAAGTTCCTATCTGTCTTCTAGGTTGGAAGGCCGCCTGAAAGCCGATAAAAGCGGGAACAGCATTTTCGCTCTTGAACCCATTAAGAAGGGCGAATTGATTGCTGTTTTCGGCGGCGTTGTATATGAATGGGAGACCTTTATCCACCTACCCGAACGTGAGCGTAGTTTGTGCCTCCAGGTTGAAGACCGGCTTTTCCTGGTGCCGCGCCCCATTGGTGAGGGAGATTATGTCAATCACTCGTGCAATCCGAATGCAGGTCTTTCGGGCCAGATTGGGCTCGTTGCAATGCGAGACATTAAAATCGGCGAGGAAGTTTGTTTTGACTATGCCATGTGCGATACCATGCCCTACGATGAGTTCAATTGTTTGTGCGGCGCACCCACCTGCCGCGGCAAAGTAGGCGGCAGTGACTGGCAGAGGCCGGAACTCCAGAAACGTTATGCGGGTTATTTTTCGCCGCATGTCCAGCGTAAAATCGATGCGCGGCGCGCAGAGAAAAGCGCGTTCGAGCGCGGGATGAGCAAGGCTCCAAAGTTCATTTCACCCATTACCGCTCCCGTGTACGAATAACTCACCTTACGCAGGTAAAGAGCAGCGCCACAGAGTTCACACACCTGCCCTGGCGGGCGGCGCCAGGGGAGAAAACCATGAGGAAAACTCTCTGCTCTTTGGCTAACCGTATAAGGTCAGTGAATAATATCAAAACAGCCTTGCAATTTCTTGCAAGGCTGTTTTGATAAAAAATACGAGATTGGAATAAAACGACAGCGACCCAGGCAGAGTATTGATATATAATGTAAACATTAACAATACAGTTTCAGATGCCAAAAGCAACTCTTGACTTTTTTATTCCAGAAGACAGAAGACAGGCTTTGTTGAAGGGGGAAACTCTGCCGACTCGTTCGCACGGGGCGGTATTATTTGCGGATATATCCGGTTTCACAAAACTTACCAGTGACCTCTCCTCTCAACTTGGGCCGCAACGCGGGGCAGAGGAATTGACGCGCCAGCTCGATCCCGTCTACACGGAATTAATTGCGGCGGTTCACAATTATGGCGGGAGCGTGATCGATATCAGCGGCGACGGGCTTACCTGCTGGTTTAATCAGGATGGCGGAAAGCGGGCTGTCTCCTGCGCCGTGGTGATGCAGAGAATTATGAAACAGTATGAGATGATTAAAATCTCTTCCCTGCCTTTGTTCTCCCTTGGCATCAAGATCGCCATTTCGGTTGGGCCTGTACAGCGGTTTCTGGTTGGCGACCCAAACATTCAGCTTTTGGAAGCCCTGGCAGGGCGGGAGCTTCTGCGTGTGGTAAAAGCGCAGGAGTTGATCCATCGTGGAGAAATTGCGATATTCGAGGAAGTCTTCGAGGAGATTAAAGATAAGGCTGAAAGCGTCTCCTGGAGGCAGGCTGAAGACGGAGAACGCATTGCCGTCTTTGAAAGCCTGGCTGAGCTGGCGGAACTTCACCCGTGGGGGGTTGTCCCAAACCTGGATATCGATGTGGCAAAAAAGTGGGTCTTCAGGCCTATTTACGAAAGGATTGCAGAGGGAGAAATTGAGTTCCTGACGGAATTACGGCAGGCCGTGCCGATGTTCGTCAAGTTCAGCGGCATCGAGTATGACCAGGATGAAATGGCGGGGGAAAAACTGGATCGGTTCATCCAGCGTGTGCAGGGGATTTTATCGAGGTACGAGGGCTATCTTTGCAATTTAACCATCGGCGATAAGGGCAGTAATTTGTATATCATCTTCGGAGCGCCGATTGCCCATGAAGACAGCATAGACCGCGCGCTCGCGGCGGCCTTGCGAATCCAATCGGAAATTCAGGAACTCGGATTTATCGAGGATATCCAGGTTGGGTTGACACACGGCCCGGTATGGGCGGGGGCGCATGGCGGCCAAACGGCGCGGACATACAGTGCGATGGGGGCAGAGGTAAACCTGGCGGCCAGATTAATGAGCCATGCCAAGCCGGGGCAAATTCTGGTTTCGCCGCATGTGGCGGAACTGGGTTCAAATTTTTCGTTTGTGCCGCTGGCTCCTATAGAATTCAAAGGCATTGAAAAGCCCATGTCGCCTTCGCTGTTGACGGGCAGGTTAAAAACGCAGGCTGAAGCCGCTCCCAGGAGCATCATCCTGGGCCGCGAGCAGGAACGAATAATCCTCAACCAAAAACTGCTGGATGTGCGTAATTCAACCGAAGCGCCTGGAACGATCGTCATCGAAGGAGAAGCGGGGATCGGGAAATCCCGTTTGTTATCCTTTTTCTCCGAGCAGGCTTCGGGGAACAACATCCGAGTCTTATGCGGGCAGGCCGACCCTGTTGAAATGACAACGCAGTATTTTGCGGTCAAGTCCATATTGGAGGTCTTGCTCGAAATATCCGAACTCGACGACCAGCAATCCATTCAAGGCAAGGTTTTATCCACACTGCAAAATGACGAATTTCTGATGAACCGCGCCCCTCTGTTGAATGACATCCTGCCTGTGCGCTGGCAGGATAATGAACTGACCAGCCAGATGAAAGGCGAAGCCAGGGCTACCAGCACACGCGAAGTGCTTTTGCGCATTTTACAAAACACGCTAACGCAAAACAACAAGGCAACCCAATCGGTTATTCTTTTCGATGACGCGCAATGGCTGGACGCCGCCACATGGACGCTGATCGGATACATCAACCGCGAGCTGGCCTCCATCTTGTTGGTGATCGCCACACGCCCCATCACGGAAGATGAAACATCCGCACAAACTGTGGATGAATTCAACCGCATCATCTCTAACCCAAACACTCAGCGCTTTCAACTGGCAAATCTTTCCCCCAAAGATACAACCGAACTCGTCTCGCGGAAGTTGGGCGTAAAACACATCCCTGAATCTGTGCTCGAATTCATACAGGCCAGGGCGCAGGGGAACCCATTCTTTTCGGAGGAGGTTGCGTATGCACTGCGCGATTCGAGGATCATCAACATTCAAAACGACATGGCGCTGGTCGAGCATACTGCCGAGGAGTTGGCGAAGATTGATTTCCCGGAAACAGTTCAAGGCGTGATCACGAGGCGCGTTGACCGCCTGCCCGCGCCTCATCAATTGACCTTGAAAGTGGCCAGCGTGATTGGCAGGATCTTCATCCTGAACATGCTCGCCAACGTACACCCTGCCAAAGTTGACAAATCCACGCTGACAGAGTATCTCCAAAACCTTACTCAATTGGGAATCACCGACCTGGAATCGCCAGACCCTGAGCTGTCTTATTTTTTCAAGCATGTGATTTTTCAGGAAGTGGTCTACAACCTGTTGACCTTCAGCCAGCGCAAACAACTTCACTGCGCCATCGCGGATTGGTACGAAAAAAATTATGCAACCGATCTCACGCCGCATTATTCCCGTCTTGCGCATCACTGGTTGAAAGGCGAAAGGAATGATAAAGCCATCTACTATCTGGAGAAGGCGGCTGAACAATCGCTGAGGCTTTATTCAAACGACGATGTCGTCCGCTTCATGGATATCGCGATCAACCTGGATAAGGCGGAGGCGGCAGATCATTCTCACGCGAAGATTGTTCAACAGGCGAGCTGGGAGCGAATGCTTGGGATTGCTTATATCCGCCTTGGCAAATTGAATGAAGGAGAGGCGCATTTATCGCAGGCGTTAAAAATGCTGGGGAGGCCTGTGCCAAACAATACCTTCATCACACTTCTTTATCTGGTGAAGGAACTGGGACAGCAAATCCTTCATCGCAGATTTCCCAAGCAACTGCCGGGGAAATTATCCACTGACCGCCAGGCGGTGGAGGAGGAACTGGCGCGTGTTGAAATCGAGCATATTTATTATTACGCCCAAAATAACACCCTGCTCGCGTGGAGTATGCTTCGACGATTAAATCTTGCCGAACGAGTCGGAATGCCTGACTTGATGGTGGAGGGATATGGAAACCTGCAAATGATTTCCGGGCTGGCCGGGCTGGAAACTGTCTATCAGACCTATAAAAGCCTGGGGCACGCGATTCTTAACGAGACCAATAATACGCCCGGAAGAATCTTTGTGATGCTGCGCGAGGGGGTCGTCCGCTTTATTCGCTGTGATTGGGAGCAGGCAGGCGAAAACCTGGAAGGCGGTCTTGATCTGGCAAATCAATTGGGAGATATTCGAAGCTGGTCTGAGTTGATTGCCTCGCTTGCGACAAGCCTGCATTTACAGGGAGAGTTCGAAAAAAGCCTGGAGCGCTGGCAGGAGCAATATCAAAGAGTCTCACGGACTGAAAGCCCGCAAAGCCAGGCATGGGGATTATACGGGCGCGGACATAACCTGCTTATGCTGGGGAACGTTCACGAAGCCATTGAATTGATCGAGGCCAGCATCAATATCCCCATGAAAAATGCGGATGACAAAATTCTGAATACTTCCCGTTTTGGGGCATTGAGTCTGGCGTATCAACGGGCGGGAAACTTTGAACTTGCCCTGGAAAATATCCTTGCACACCAGCGCCATGCGCCATCCAAGCCGGGGATTGCCAGCACCATGCATGAATACGGTCCCGTTTGCGATGCGGTGATAGGCTTGTGGAAAAGCGTGCAGGAGGGTCGATATCGACCCGAGAATGCGCAAAAGGAATGGCTGGAACAAGTTTTTCATAAGATCCCCTTCATTACGAAAGCTCTCAGTCAACTGCCAATAAACAAAGCCAAATGCCATCTTTACAATGGCATCTACAACCAAACAATTGGCAGATCAAAGACAGCCAGTACCGAGTTCAGAACCTGCATTGAATTGGCCGGGCAACACCGCCAGCCATACGAATTGGGGCGTGGTCATTTTGAACTTGGCGTGTTGTTGGGAGGGTCTGAAGGCAGGGAGCACACAGCCCGGGCGGGGAAATTATTTGAAGAGATTAAAACCCCGTTCGAGTTGAACGAGGTGACGAAATACATAAAATAAAAAAGCCCCAGGAATAAAGCCTGGGCTTTTTTCTACCAGCGCGTGAAGGGGTTTATCCCCAACTCCAGGGATTTTTTATAGACCATCACGGCGTAGATAATATTCACAAACACCGTCAGCCCAAAGAGGACATTCAGAAACGGCGTGACTTCATTCAAGATGGCGATAAAAACATAGGCGGCCACATTGCCGAGCAACATGGCCATCGCGATCATGAAAGACTGGCCTTCTAGGCTGTTCCTTTCCGTCAGCATGTTGATGAATAGAATGCCCATCGCAAAGGTGAGGATGTACGCCGAATACGAGCCGCCTGAATCTCCCGGCAGAAAGAGCGGAACCTGCCCATCAACAACCAGATGATGGATATTTGGAAAACCAACCTCGGTGATAAATGTGTATTGAATCAAAAATGACGAGATCAAGCCAAAGACGAGGATTTGATAAAAGTACTTGCGAATAAATGGGTTCGAGAATTTGTCCCGTCCATAGCGAACGATGGTGTAAACAATTCCCGCGTCCAAAAACATGGAGGCGAAATTCGCAAGCTGTAAGGGGCGCTCGGGGCAGGCAGTCCAAACAATCGGGCAGGGACTTGCCAAATCGAGGCCGAAGATCCACTCCCATGGCCAATTGCCCAGCATGGCGACAATCGGCATTCCATAGGAATGATCCAACATCCCGCGGCGGATGATCAGAATATAGGCGGGGATCCAAAAAATAGCCAAAAAGCCATAGGTGACGTACAACCAAAAATCTTTGTTTTCCATGACAAATCACTCCTCAATAAATTGTTAGAAAGCGTTTCTTAAGTTCTTATCGCCTTCTTTTTTGTACACGGATTTCCATGGAAAAGAGCGGCTTTTTTTATGGTTTCTTCCGTGAGTTTCAGTCTAATCCGTGCTGTCCGTGTCCAAAAAAGAGTTCAAGAAACAGTCTCTCAGCGTTTGGACAAGCGCCAGTTGTTTTTCAGGGTATCGGGGATCTCAAAATAATTTGCACCACCCTCTTCATACAAGACGGTGCGGTCAATTAAAGTCCATGTAAAATAGCGGACATATTTTTGGGCTTTGGGAAAACGATATTTTATTTTTTCGATGAAATCAAACATGGCGATCTGCATCCTGAGAAAGATGATCGTCCAGTTATATGGGCCGCTTTCGATGATGTCTGCGATCTTGTCTCCCGAAAGATGGCGGATGGCGGTGGCGGAAAATCCGCGCATCCAGCGGGGCAAAAATCCCTGGATAAATTGGGTCAAATCCTGCGCGAGAATTTTTCCTGAATCACTTTTGCCTATTTGACGGTCGATGATCGTTTCAGCGAGGATAAATGAATCAGAAACGGAATCAGGCAGAAGGTCGGCATGAACGCCGATGATGTGTCCAACAACCTTCCAGCAATGAAGATAGGCGTCCGCATCTTCTGGCGAAAGCAAAATTTTCGCGCGGCGCAATCCACGCATCACGCCCGCGGAAAAATCCATCAACGTGCCTGCCATATCCTCCTGATTGATCGGCAGTCCCCACGACGGATCCCACTCGTTCTTCCACTGTTTTTTGTGGGCGATGTAATAGCGGATGGAAGCGTGAAGCAGGCGGACTTTTTGCGCGCTTCGGACTCCCCTGCCGCCTGCTCCCAGACCCCCGGCCTGCATCACGTCCATGATGAATTGCGCAGTGCGAAAGATGCGGCGATGGACGTGACGAGTTAATTCGGCGGTAATGGCGAGAACGTGCGAACCTTTTTTGGTGGCATATGCATACGGCAGGGAAACAAAGAACAGCATCATAATCATTTCGGGGCCGTACAAATCGAACACGCGCTCGCCGCGGATGATCTTTTCTTTATCTGCCCACGCTGGCAGAATTTGAGTCTTTTCGAAATAATCATGCACGATCTTCGGCATGGACTCTGGCAGGGCATCACGGTTGTTGACCAGATGCCTGATCATTTTATTGAATTCCTCCAGCCCGCCAGACTCGATTACAGACTTTACCACTTCATCGGCCAATGGGTCGGCCACCCCGCGCATCTCGTTTAAAAATTCATTTGTCCAACGCTTTGAGGTCATGGATAAATCTCCTGTTGATAGGAACACCTAATTTGGATAATTGTTGTGCGAAAAGGAGGGCGATTTGGGAAATGAAAACAAAAAACTCTGGGTTCGCGAACCCAGAGTTTTTTGTACGAGCAAACTAGATATTCGGCCCCGCGTCGATTACCTCCTGCGGAGTGCGGTCTGTGAACTTGCCAAAATTTTGTTTGAAACGCATGGCAAGGTCTTTGTAGCGGCGGTCATATTCTTTTTTATCACCCCAGGAGGATGACGGATCCAAAACTTCGTCAGGCACATTCGGGCAAGTGGCAGGGATTTCAAACCCGAAAATGGAATCCTGTTTATAGTTCACGTTTGCAAGATTGCCGTTCAGCGCGGCATTGAGCAGGGCGCGCGTGTGGCGAATGGAAATGCGCTTGCCCACGCCGTATGACCCGCCCACCCAGCCCGTATTAACCAGCCAGCACGTAACGCCATAGCGCTCGATCTTGTGTTTGAGAAGTTCTGCATATTTATAGGGATGATGAACCATGAACGGTCCGCCAAAACACGCGCTGAATGTGATTTCCGGTTCCTTGCCTAACCCGACTTCTGTCCCCCCGACTTTGGAAGTGTACCCGCTGATAAATTGATACAGCGCCTGATTGGGAGTCAACCTTGCAATCGGCGGCATGACTCCGTTCGCGTCACAGGTCAACAGGATGATGTTCTTCGGGTGTCCAGCCTTCTTCTCAGGGACGGCGTTCGCGATAAATTCCAATGGATAGGAAGCGCGGGTATTTTCGGTGAGCGTGTCATCGTCGAGGTCGATCAAACGTGTGATCGGGTCGAAGGTGACGTTTTCGAGAATCGCGCCGAATCGTTTGGTAGTCGCGTAAATTTCAGGCTCGGCAGATTCTGAAAGACCGATGACTTTGGCATAGCATCCGCCCTCAAAGTTGAAAATGCCATTGTCGCTCCAGCCATGCTCATCATCCCCGATGAGGCGGCGCGTGGGGTCAGCCGAAAGCGTGGTCTTGCCCGTTCCGCTTAATCCAAAAAACAAAGCCACATCGTCGGCGTTTTCAGGATTCACATTTGCCGAACAGTGCATGGACAGGACGCCCTCCAGCGGCAATAGATAATTCAAAATGGTAAACACCGATTTTTTGATCTCGCCCGCATAAGCCGTGTTGCCGATGATGGCTAATTTCTTGTCGAAGGACAGGCAGATGATCGTCTCGCTGTTCGAGCCGTCCACAGCGGGCGCGGATTTGAACGAGGGCATGGCGACAATCGTAAACTCTGGTACGAAGCGTTTGTATTCTTCGAGCGATTGCGGCAGGATGAACATGTTCCGCACAAAGTGGCTATGCCAGGCAAGTTCGGTCACAATGCGGACAGGCAGGCAATAGGATTCATCCGCGCCCGCATACACATCCTGGACGAAGACATCGCGTCCCTGTAAAAATCCCAACATGCGGTCATAGAGGACCTCGAACTTGTCCGCTGAAAACGGACGGTTGTACACGCCCCACCAGATATTCCCTTCCGAATCTGTTTCGCGCACAACGAATTTGTCGTTGGCGCTGCGGGCGGTGTGTTTGCCTGTGTTCGCCACGAACGGGCCGCCAGCCACCAGTGCGCCCTCGCCACGAAAAACCGCTTCCTCCACCAAAGACTCGGTTGTGAGATTCCAATAGGCCAAACGTAAATTGCTCACACCCTGGTTGGACAAGTTGTAATCCGCCTTGCGAGTCTGCGCGATGGATTCGGCGGGGGTTTTGATATTTAGTAAATTATTCATTAAGGCTCCGTTTTTAAGAAGTAGACAGGTAGACAGGTAGACAGGTAGACACTTCCCTACAACCAATCTCGAACCATCTTCTTATCGCCGATATAAATTTCATTGGGTGAAGTTGAATCCAGCGCCCACTTGATTCGGGCAACCCCTTCGGTAATATCCTTTACCGACCCCGCAAACGAAATACGGATGTGGCCTTCCATGCCGAATTCCCTGCCTGGCACAGTGACCACCATGGCTTTCTTGAGCAGGAATTTGGAAACCTCCACTGAGTTGTTGTTGAAAGCGCGCAAATCGGGCAGGGCGTAGAATGTCCCTTTCGGAGGAATGAGTCGCGCGCCGTGAAAGGTCTTCATCTCCTGTAAAACCACTTCACAGTTATTCTGTATCTGCAAGCGCAGTGCATCCACCACAGACTGCAAGCCATTCAACGCGCCCTCCGCCGCGGCCTGTGCAATCGGCGAAACACAGGAAGTTGTTTGCGCGAGGACATTCGTCATCACCTTCACCAGTTGACGCGGCGCAACCACCCAGCCGATGCGAAAACCCGTCATGCCGTACAACTTGGCAACGCCGTTGACGACGATGATATGCGAGTCGTCCACATCTTTTTTTGTTAACGAGTAGGCAGGCACAGCGACATTTCGATCAAAAGTCAGCTTGTGATAGATGTCGTCACAAATCATGTAAATGCCTTTGCGTTCGCAAAACTCTGCGATCTTCCCGATCAATTCTGGCGGGTATATCTCGCCAGAGGGATTATTCGGGCTGTTGACAATAATCGCGCGCGTGGAGGAAGTGACCGCACGTTCGATATCCTCAAATCTTGGGGTGAAAGTCCCATCTTCGGGAGTGACAATGACGGGAATGCCCATGCACATTCGGATCATTTCAGGGTACGAAACCCAGTACGGCGCAATGACGATCACCTCATCCTGCGGATTCAGAATGGAATAAAAAATATTGTATAGCGATTGCTTCGCTCCATTTGTGATGATGACATTTTCAGGAGCGACAAGGCGGTTGTAATTTTCCTCGGTGTAGCGGATGACCGCCTTCTTCATGGAAGGCAGGCCATCGGGCGGCGTGTACTTTACCTCCCCGCTCGATAATTTTGCCCCGGAAGATAAGATCGCCGCAATGGGGGTTTTATTCTTCGGTTCGCCAATCCCCAGGTTGATAACCGCTTCGCCGCGTTCACGTAAAAGACGCGCTTCTTCATTCAAGGCCAGGGTAGGCGATTCGGCGATCTCGCTTGCAAGTTTACTTAATCTCATGAATTCTCCTAATGTTAAGACCCTAAGAAACTGTTTAATAACTCACCTTACACAGTTTCTCTCCCTCATACCCTAACGGGCACTTTCCCCCGCCCTTCCCCCGAAGGGGAAGGGAGTCCCCTCTCCTTTCGGGAGAGGGTAGGGTGAGGGCGCGTATGGTGAGTTACTAAATTTACGAAAGCGGCCACGTGGGCAAGACATCCATCTCGAACCCGGAGGTGTGGCCGAGTGCATGGCGGTAATAGCCCGCCGCGGCGATCATGGCCGCATTATCGGTACATAATGAAATCGGGGGAATGTGGATGGGGAACTCCGTCTGCGCTTTGAACGCCTGCCGCAGTGGACGATTCGCTGAAACCCCGCCTGCGACCAAAATTTCCTTCGCGCCAAATTCCCGTGCCGCATTCATCGTCTTTTTGAACAGCACATCAATGACAGCCTGTTGAAAAGATGCGGCCAAATCAGGAATTGGCAGGGAATTGCTTTTCTTTTTCAGATCACGCACTTCGTAGAGAACAGAGGTTTTGAGTCCGCTGAAGGAAAAATTCCAGGTTCCTTCGAGCCAGGCTCGGGCGAAGTTGAAGCGGCGCGGGTCGCCTTCCTCGGCTGTCTTTTGAATGGACGGTCCGCCAGGGTAGGAAAGCTCAAGGAGGCGGGCAACTTTGTCGAAGGCCTCCCCAGCCGCATCGTCGAGGGTGGAGCCGAGCCGTTGATAGGTCAAATGATCGGTCATGAGATTCAGTTCGGTATGTCCGCCTGAAACGAGCAAAGCCATCAGCGGGAATTGCGGTTCAGGCGGAACGAGTTCGCCCGCATCATAAACCCATGCCGAATACAGATGTCCCTCCAAATGATTGACACCGATGAGCGGCTTGCCCATACCAAGCGCAATGCCTTTTGCCATGTTCATGCCCACGACGAGCGAGCCTGCAAGGCCAGGCCCCTGCGTAACGGCAACGGCATCAATGTCGTTGAGCGTGAGGTGCGCCTGTGTAAGCGCCTGCTCAACAACAGGGGTAATTGCCAAAACATGCTGACGCGAAGCCACCTCGGGAAACACGCCGCCATAACGGGCGTGGATTTCCATCTGCGAGGCCACAACGGAAGAAAGCAGAGCGCGTCCATTTTCAATGATGGCGCAGGCGGTTTCATCACAGGAGGTTTCAATGGCAAGGATACGAGCGGGGCTTAAATTAGTCATTTATCCACCAGAACAACACCAACATAGATTACCTCTAATTTCATATGGAACAAACCAAGTTCGCACAACAAGAATATTCTTGAATTCTGCAGCTTCCTTTATAGATTTATCTGGAAATTCATAATTTTTCAAACATTCTTCATCACATTTCCGAATGGTAATACCTTCAACAGCACGTCCAGCAGACATCTTTTGTTTACTGGTTGCCGAAAAGAAAGAGTAAGCCAAGGGGTCTGAAGTAACGCTGACATCCCAATCCTGTTGGGAGAAGTACCCTTCATAAAATCCTTGAATATCATTTATTTCAAGAGCAGTACCGGCTAGTAGATACGCTTCTCCTAAATAGCACGATATGCTGTTTATGTTACCAAAACTATAGGAAGCAATTTCTTTCATCTTATCTGGCATTGGGATAATCTGAAGTTTAATTTGCACTCGATATTTTGCCAGGTTGGAACTTACTTGTGCGCGTAAAGCAGTTAGAAAAAGAAAAAACGCGCACAAAAAAACTGTTCCCAAAGTTAGATACACAAACTTAAGAAAATATCTTCTACTTTTCATTTCCCTTCCACTTCTTCATCGGCAGAACAAAGTCATACGGATATTCTGCCAGCTTTTCAACAGTTCCTTCGGGATTGACCCAAAGGGTATCTTCAATGCGGAAGCCCATGCCTCTTTCAGGATAGTACAAGCCAGGCTCGGAGGTAATGATAACACCAGGCGCGAGACGTTGATCATCGCCTGTGGTGAATCCGCTGAAAGGCCGTTCGTGGATATTCAGCCCAACTCCATGCCCCAGGCTGTGGACGTATCCTTCCACGGGCGCTTTGGTGTGGAGCGGCGTCTGGTGGCCTTTGGATTCAAAATATTCACAGGTCATCTGGTGATAATGTTTGAAAGGCGTATTCAAATCAAAATTATCCATGAGCCTTTCATAAATATCCTTGACCTGATCGAACAGTTCCTGCGCTTCGGGAGTGGCATAGCCCAAGCTCCAGGTGCGGGTGAAATCGTAATAGTAGCCGCCGCCTGCTTCGGCAGGATAAATATCGAAGACGATGGTCTGACCAAGTTTCATCAAATCCGCGGGGTTGCCTGCGGAATGCGGCACACCAGCGTCACGCCCGATGGCGAAGATGAAACCAGAGGGCAATTCCGCGCCGTGTTCCGAGACCCATAAACGGATTTTGGAATGAACATCTGCAACGGTTAATGGAGCGCCATCTTCTTTCAACAGCACTTCATCGTCACGCACATCGCAGGCTGTCAAATAATCTCGGACTTGGCCGACGACGGTTGTGGTCACCTTGCCCATCTTGCGGATGCGCGATACTTCGTCCACATCCTTGGTTTCCATGGCGCGCATGAAGATCGAGTCTTCGCGTGGCTCGCCCACGAATTCAATTTCTGGCATCAACTTTTGCAAATGAGATAGTTGTCCGAATATCGCGCTCAAATCATAATTGCCGTAGACGCCCACGCGCCCCTTCGTCACGCCGACTTCTTCAAACATCAACTGGTTGCGCAACGCGCCTGCCAGCAGAAGGTCTCCATTGGCTTTTTTCAAAAGCGCTTCGTAATCATATTTGCTGTAAGGAATTAATTTCAATCCGCTCTTCGCCGCTTCATCACGTTCCATGTCGTTATGGAAATACGCTGCTTCCTCGCCGCATTTTTTGATGACGGTGGCGTGGCTGACGTGCCCGCCGCCTGTCAGGTAATACATGGGCGGGTTATGTTCGGCATTCCCAAACACAACGATCGCATCCAGGTTGCGGGATTTCATGATGGCATCAATGTCTGATTTCATTTTGTTTTCCTTTTTTAACGCGAAAAACGCAAAAAGAGCGAATGTACGCGAATTTTTTTTGTATTTCCATGAACGTCATATTAAAAGCTTGACTGATTTGATGTTATCTTTTTTTGCCTTGTATTTACAATGCGAGCGAACTGCAAACGACCCGCGCCAAAATTAATCACTATTGCAAGTTGCAGCCCTGTTGCTTTTAAGTACGCCAACGCTTGTTGTTTATGAACAGCGGCGATTTCCGAAACAGCCTTCAACTCCAGTACCACACGCTCGTTGACAACCAAATCAAGTTTATGAAAGCCCATATTCTCTCCTTGAAAATACACGTCCACCCGTTTCTGTTGCTCAGGAACATGTCCATACTTTTTCAAAACAAAGATCATGGCTTCTTCATAAATATCCTCGGCAAAACCAGGGCCAAGCTCATTGAACACCTCGTACGCCGCTTTAACAATTGAATACGACAAATCCTTTTCAACAATATCGCCCATAATAATTAAACCTTTCGCGTTCTTTTCGCCTCTTTCGCGTAATTCGCATTAAGACTTTAAGATGTTTTTTAGCCCAACCAACAATGCGCCTTCCTGTTCGGGGAAGACGGTGCGCGGGTCGAGTAACACTTTATCGTTTTCGGTGCGGGCGATGATGGGCGGGTTGTTCTTTCGCAAAGCGCGCAAAAATTTTTCAGCAGATTTCACTTGCAGTGATAATAAAAAGGTCGGCATGGATTCGCCTGGAAGGGAGCCGCCCCCCACTGTGGATTCACCTTCCACTACCGTCACTTCGACTTTGCTCAGTGCAGGCCCTTGACCCAACTCCGCCGCCCACGCCTCAGCCCGACCTTTGACCTGCTTCAACGTCAGGGACATCATCTTCACGATGGGCACTTCACGCTCCGCTTCGTCTTTGAGGTAATGCAACAGCGTGGCAGACAGACCCGCCAGACAAGCCTTGTCTGCGCGGACGGCTCTCGCCAGGGGGTGCTTTTTGATCTTTGCGATCAACTCCGCTTTGCCGATGATGATGCCAGCCTGCGGACCGCCGAGCAATTTATCGCCAGAGAAGCAGACGACATCTACACCCGCCTGCATAGACTCTTGGACTGTGGGTTCATGGGCAATGCCATATTTCGCGGTGTCATACAATGCGCCAGAGCCGAGGTCATCAACTACGGGAACGCCAGCAGTGTGCGCGGCTTCCACAATATCTTTGAGTTCAGGTTCTTCAGTGAAACCGACTAATTTGAAATTGGAACGATGCACGTGCATGATGAGCGCGGTTGGTTCTTCGGCGGCGGATTGGTAATCGGATAAGCGGACTTTGTTGGTGGCGCCTACTTCGACAAGTTTTGCGCCCGATTGCTTCATTACATCGGGCACGCGGAAGCCGCCGCCGATTTCGACAAGCTGGGAGCGGGAGATGATGACTCGTTTTCGATTCGCCAAGGCAGACAGGATGAGCAAAACCGCCGAAGCATTGTTGTTGACGATGACCGCCGCTTCTGCGCCTGTCAATTTTTGCAAAAGAGATTCGGCGTGGATCAGGCGTGAGCCACGTTTGCCTGATTCAAGATCGAATTCAAGGGTGGAGTAGCCGCGTGAGACAATGTCCATGGCGCGGATTGCCCCATCACTTAATGGGGCGCGTCCGAGGTTGGTGTGGAGGATGACGCCCGAGGCGTTGATGATGGGGAGGAGGGTGGGCTTCGTCCACGCGGTTAATTGGGATTCTGTTTGGGCGAGGATGGATTCTGTTCGAGGCAGATCAGTTATCAGTTTGGATTGGAAGCGGGTTCTTATATCATCCAAAACAAAGCGGATGGAGTCCAGGGTCAACGGTCGGCCAAATCGCGCAATGAGATATGCGGCGGCTTCGGTCTGGAGCATTTGTTCGACGGAGGGGAGGTTACGAAGAGTCGTCATCGGTTTGGGGAATTCGGCGGTTGGCTTTTTCACGAATGCGGATGAAATACTCGGCGGCGATCAACCCGCCTGCGAGGCCGAGGATTACATACAGAGTGACGAGACGCTCGAGTTGGAGCCAGGCGAGGGTTGCGCCATACACGCCAGCCCAAATAGATTGGCGGATGATGACGTTGGGTTCGGCGGGGGATTCATCTGGGAAGCGTTTGTGGAAATAAAAAACGATGGGCAGTGCGATGCCCGTCAGCGCCATGATGATGAAGACGAAGAATGCCCAGCGTGACCACACGAATGGAAGTGAAAAATAAAGAGTGGCGGCCAGCCCGCCCCAGCCAAGTAAGATGAGGGTGATCGCGGATGGGAGATAGGTTTTGAAGGGGATTTGCTGGGAGTCCATTGAGTGAATTATACCCGCTGTGGCAGCGGGCTTGATGCAGTTAAAGTGAAGGGCTTACGTAGTTCAAAATATCTTTTGCCGCGAATTTCACGAATTCGCGCGAATGATTTAAAAAATTAGCGAAAATTCGTGAAATTCGCGGTCTTTTTTTTGGTTTTACGCAAGCACAATTTTTATGGAATGGGATGCCAGAGCATGGAGAGCAGGATGGCGAGCAGGATGAGGACTGCGCCGAGAGTTACAAAGATGACGCTGATCTCTGTCGTTTCGGTGACGGTCATGAGTTGGACGGGAAGGTTCTTAAACACTTCCTGTAACTCGCCTGTGCTGGATGCGGCGAAGTACGCGCCGCCTGTCATGGCGGCCACCTGTTTCAAAGTTTCTTCATCGATGCCTCTGCGGAAGCCGCCGCCACCGCCCCCACCCCCGCCGCCAAAGAAGAATTGACCGGCGTCTGGACTGCCTTGAAAGCCGCCGCAATTCATGGGCGAGTCGTTCTGGTCGGTGCCGAAGCCGATGGTGTAGACGCGGATGCCGCGCGTTTTTGCGAACTCTGCGGCGAAGACTGGCTCTGGCCCCGTGGTGTTGACGCCGTCTGTGAGCAGAACAACGATGTAGGGCGCGTACACTCCCTCGGGCAGGGGTTCAGGCTCCACGCCAGAAAAGGGACTTGGCAGGCTGTCGTCAATTTCAGAAAGCGCTTCAAGCGAGGTGAGCAAGCCTGAGCCGATGGCGGTCCTACGGGCAGTGGTGATATTTTGAACGGCGTTCTCCAATAAATTTCTGTCTGTGGTGGGTTCCTGAATGACAACGGCGTACCCTGCAAAGGCGACAACGCCGATCTGTACGTTGGTTTCTTGCGCTTCGATAAAATCCAGCGCGGCGGATTTGGCGGCTTCGAGGCGGTTGGGTTGAATATCTGTGGAGCACATGCTTCTGGAAACATCAATGGCAAGGATGATGGTGGCGTTCGCGGCAGGCAGGGTGACGGTTGTGACGGGACGTCCCATGGCGAGCACGAGGCTGGACATTGCCAGCAGGAACAGCACAAAAGGAAGATGACGTCGTATTTGTGATTGCTTCCCGATGGCATCGCGCACGAGGGACAGACTCGAAAAGCGCACCGCGTATGGCCGCCTGCGGCGCAGGATGAAAATGTACGCTATGAGCAGTGCGGGGATTACGAACAACAGATAAAGGAATCCAGGCCAGAGCAATTCCATCTCAACCTCCAACGCCAGTAACAATATAGGACTCGTGCTCCCTCACCCTAACCCTCTCCCTTCGGGAGAGGGTTAGGGTGAGGGTGCGCGTTCTGCGAAAGTCATAAAAATCACGGCACATGACTAAACCACATCAGGGAGATCATCCCTGCGGCCAATAAAATGAGAATGCTTGCGCCAGCAAAAATGGCGGTGACTTCCGTTTTCTCTTCGACGACTACCAATTGCGGATCGATATTTTCGTAGATCGCTTGCAGGTCTTCTTCAGTTTGGGCATTGTAATAATTGCCATCGGTGATCTCGGCGATTTGTTGAAGGGTGGCTTCATCCAGTTGAGTGAAGACAGTGAAGCCGTTGACCTCGAGCACCGTCCCTGCACTGCTGCCAACGCCAATTGTATGAATGCGGACTCCACGATCCGCGGCGAATTGAGCGGCTTGGATTGGGTCGGGATTCATGTTATTTTCGCCGTCGGTGATAAGGACGATCACAGCGGAGTCGTCTGCGTCAGAAACAGGAGCAGGTGCAGGCGCGGATGAAGAGGCGTCTGGCAGTGGGACATCCATGCCGAGGATGGGAGGTTGTCCCGTCGCGTTGGCAATCGTATTCAATGAAATGATGATTCCATTTGCAAGCGATGTGCCGCGTTCGGGGCGCAGGCGGTCAATGGATGAGAGAATGGCTTCCTGATCGTTCGTGGGAAGCTGCATCGAAAAACCGTTATCGCTAAATGAAACAATGCCGACCTTGACCGTGCCCGGCTGGCGCTTCACAAACTCGCGCCCCACTTCTTTTGCGGCTTCCATGCGCGTGGGTTCAAAATCATTTGCAGACATACTGCCCGAAACATCAAAAGCAAGGATGACGATGCCTTCGACTTTTGGCAGGCTGACGGGCATTTGCGGACGAGCGAGCGCGAAAAATAAAATGGTAAGCCCGAGCAAAAAAAGAATCGCGGGCAGGTGACGGCGCGAACCGAGCGCGCGTCCGTTGGCGGCTTGCTGTACCAAACCCAAACTGCCGTAGCGCACGGCAAATTGTTTGCGGCGATTCTGCATCCGAAGATACAACAACACCAGCAGTGGGATCGCGAACAAAGATAAAAACGAGATAGGCCAGAGAAAAGACATGACTACCTTTTGTGTTGACGCCGCAGGATCACAAAGCGCGCGATGGCGCGCATCAAGTCCTCTTCGGTGGAAAGCGGCAGAACATCGACCCCTGCGCGTTTGAAAGAATCATTCAACGCAAGTTCGCGTTGGCTTGCGGCTTCCTGAAAACGTTTGCGGAATTTTTTATCGTGCGTGTCCACATACAACTGCTCACCCGTCTCGGCGTCTTCCATCACGATCGGGCCGATGTCGGGCAAGTCCATTTCGCGCGGGTCCCATAAACGGATGGCGATGACTTCGTGGCGCTGGTTCAACAAATTCAACGTGCGTTCCCAGCCAGGCGCGCTGATGAAATCGGAGACGATAAAAACAAGCGAACGTTTTTTGATGGCGTGCAAACCGCCTTTGAGCAACACACCGAGATCGGTCATGGATGAATGATTGAGACGCGGCTGATTTAACAAATCGTTGATGATTCGCAGAACTTGCAAACGTCCGCTTCTTGCTGGAACCGTGTGCTGGATTGCGCTCCCATACATCATCGCCCCGACGCGATTCCCGTGGCGGGTTAATAGCCTTGCAAGCGTCGCCACAAAATCAATGAGCACATTGCGCTTCTGGTTTTGGAGTGTGCCAAAATCCACCGAGGGACTTAAGTCCAGCAGAAACCACGCAATGACTTCGCGGTCTTCCATGTACTGGCGGACATACGGCGTGTTCATGCGCGCGCTGACGTTCCAGTCAATGTAGCGGATGTCATCCTCCGCCTGATATTCGCGCAGGTCGGCAAAGTCCATGCCGAAGCCGCGGAAGAGACTGCGGTAATCGCCTTGCAGAAGACCATCCAGCCTGCGGATGACCTGCCAATCAAGCCGATGCAGAATCCGCTCAGGCGTTGGCGTGGATGTTGAAGTGTTCATGCAATGGCACCACAGGGAGCGGGATGCGGTCGAAGATCTTCTTCAAAATGTCGTCACTGCTGATGTTATCCGAGAGGGCTTCATACGAAAGCACAAGCCTGTGACGGATGACATCCAGCGCCATGTCGAGCACATCCTGCGGGAGGACGTAACTGCGTCCGCGCACGAAGGCGAGGGCTTTGGCGGTGAGAATCAAATTGATGGATGCGCGCGGACTTGCTCCAAACATGATGTAACGCTGAAGGTCAGCCAGGCCGACATCTTTTGGATTGCGCGTGGCTCCCACCATCTTGACCGAGTATTCAATGAGAGACGGGTCAACATACACTTGATCTGTCAACTTTTGCAGTTCGATCAACTGGTCGGTGGTCAACACTTTTTGAACATCCGTCCACGCGCCTGTCATTCGTTCCACGATGACAAACTCCTCATTCGGGCTGGGATAGCCAACCAACACCTTGAGCATGAAACGATCCACCTGTGCTTCGGGGAGTGCGTACGTGCCTTCGGTTTCGATGGGGTTTTGAGTCGCCAACACTAAAAACGGATTTGGAACTTTGTGACTCTCGCGGCCAATCGTCACCTGTTTTTCCTGCATCACTTCGAGCAGGGCGCTTTGCACTTTGGCGGGCGCACGGTTGATTTCATCCGCAAGCAATAAATTGGTGAAGACAGGCCCAAGCGATGTGTTGAACTCTCCCGTCTTTTGGTTGTAAATACGCGTACCAATCAAATCCGCAGGGACGAGGTCAGGCGTGAATTGGATGCGTTTGAATTCACCGCCAATTGAATCGGCGAGGGTCTTGATCGCCATCGTCTTCGCCAAACCTGGCACACCTTCCACGAGAATGTGTCCACGGGCGAGCAGGGCTACGATCAAGCGTTCGAGCAGGTGATCCTGCCCGACGATGATTTTTTTTACTTCGTACAACACACGTTCCATCGGGAGTTTGTTTTCACGGTTTGAGGTTTGGTCCATGCTTGTTCTCCTTTAAAAAGTTACGCGCCCTCACCCTAGCCCTCTCCCGAAGGGAGAGGGGACTCCCCCTTCCCCTTCGGGGGAAGGGTTGGGGAAAGTGCCCGTTAGGGTATGAGGGAGAGTATTAATACGGCGGCGAACCCATGCCGCCAACAGCAACGGTGATCGGCACAGCAAAGCCGATGCCCACAAAAAACGTTTCATCCGTGGGGTTGACAAGACCCGTCACGATGCCGATAACATGTCCACTGCGGTTGAGCAAGGGGCCGCCAGAATTGCCGGGGTTGGCGGCGGCGTCAAATTGGATCATGCCGGGGATTTCCAGGTTACTGCTCGGCACGCGAAAGACGCGGTCAAAGCCTGAGATGACGCCAGAACTCATCGAGCTGTACAGTCCAAAAGGGTTGCCCACCACGTAGGCTTCATCCCCCACCCGCATGGAATTGGGGTTGCCCAACACGGCAGGCACCACAAAGAGCGGCGTATCCAAAGCCTGCAACACGGCAATATCGCGCTCAGGCATTGCATTCACGATCTGCGCCTGCGATTCAGTACCATCCGCAAATGTGACTTTGATAATGGATGCGCCATCCACGACATGCAAACTGGTGAGGATGCTCCCGAAGCTGTCAACGACCACGCCGCTTCCCAAGCCGAAATCTGATTCAGCGTCCTTATGCTTTTCCTCCACCTGAATCAAAACCAGCGACGGCTCAATGACCTGATACACCAGCGCAGAATTCGCGGGCGCAGGCGTGGCAGATGCCATGGCGATTGCAACAGACATGTTGACATCTTCCACGGTCAATTGATTTGGTTTAACGATGAGAAGGTTATAGAAAAATAAAACGAGCACGGCGCCAAACACCCCCGAAGCGAAAGGCAGTCCGCGCCGCAGACGTGCGACCATGTTTTGAATACGCCCCCTTAATGCTTCCATTTTCGAGCCAGACGATTCGTTCATGCAGCGTTCCTTCTAATAAAGAGAGCGTACACGACAACTTCGATCAGTGATACAAGCTGATTAAAAACAAATATAAGGCCGTCATCTTAGATAAAGATGAGAATGATTATCCGTTTCTTGCAGAGCGTGCAACCACCCTCAGTTTTTTACAAAAAGCCCATAATCCATGTATACTTTTTGAAACGCTATTTCATTGCAATGACACAAACAGAGGAACCCATGAACGTATCCGATGCAATTCGATTAAAGCGCGCAGTGAGAAAATTTAAAGGCACTCCCCTGCCTGATGATGTGATCCACGCCATTCTTAATTCGGGGCGCAGGTCTCAGTCTTCGAAAAATAATCAGGCATGGCAGTTCATCGCCATTCGAGACAAATCCATTTTGAAAGAGCTTTCCACATGCGGCGAGTGGGCCTCGCATATCGCAGGCGCGGCTTTGTGCGTCGCCATTTTGACTCCCGACCCTGACAGCAAATTTCAGATCATGTTCGATGCAGGTCAAGCGGCGGCATTCATGCAGTTGACGGCATGGGAAATGGGAATCGGCTCGTGCCCCGCCTCTCTCTATAACTTTGAGCTGTCTCGAAAAATCCTGGCATTCCCTCCCGAATGGCATTTGCGAATTGCATTGTCATTCGGGTATGCGGCAGAAGAGGATAAACTATCCGCGCCGCCGAAGAAGGGTGGAAGGCTGGCGTTGGATGAATTGGTGCATTGGGAGAAGTGGTAGGGCGATTTTAGATTTACGATTTTGGATTTATGATTAACGATGCTTTACAAATGGTAAAATCAGCCCGACTAAAAATAGAACCAATTATCAAGGGATGTCCTTGTCGTTGATTGCTTTACGCAACCCGCATTTAAAAGGCTGGCAGATGGAAGACTTCGATTCACTGAAACACAACCCCACAATTTCCGCGAAATATAAATTATCGAATGCAAACGTATTCGTCTCGGCGGGGGGATTTCACTTCATTGACCATCTCGACCCTGTGGAGGAAATTTCCCCGATCATCGACGGGAGCGCGCTGACCGATGGGGAAGTTGCCTATATCGAAAAATCCCTGCAATCGAACCCTGATCGGCTTGAGCATCAGGTGGGCGCTGTCAGGCGCAATGGCGAGATAAGCGGCAAAAAAGTGTTGGACATTGGCTGTGGCGGCGGGTTGTTCCTCTCCAAAATGAAGCAGGCAGGCGCAGAGGTGCTTGGAATCGAGCTAAGCGATACGCGGGCGTATTACGCCAAAACCAGGCATGGGTTTGAAGTCGTCAAGCGAACCATCGAGGATGCGTACTGGCAGGCACATCATGGAACTTTTGATATTGTCACCCTGTGGGATGTGATCGAGCATGTCAACTACCCGCTTGCCACCCTGCGCTCTGCGGCAGACATGCTGAAGAGCGGCGGCGTTTTGCTGATCGATACGCCCTGCCGTGATGCGTTCTATCACCGTTTTGGCGAGTTCACTTACTGGCTTTCACGCGGGAAGTACCCCACCTTTTTGAACACCATGTATTCCGCAAAGCCGTTCGGTCACAAGCAGATTTTTTCGCTGGCAGAGATGAAGTCTGCGTTGGAGATGGCGGGGCTGGAAGTGGCGGAGTTGAGGCGATTCCATGAACTGTCTTTTCCGTACAGTTTTTATTTAAAAAAACTGGTCAAGTCGGAGTTGCTGGTGAAATTGCTTTTGCCAATCGTCCACATCTTTTTTATTATTTTTCCCATCCGAAATAAAATGCTGGCTGTGGGGCGGAAGAAGTGATTTGGGTGCGTTTCAAATGAGTTGAAGGGTAGAACGTCCCGAAGGTTTTCTCGAAGACTTTGACCCTTTTTCAAACCTTCGGGACGGTTGTTTCAACTGAAATGAAACACACCCAAATGATTTTTGCACGCGGAATTTCTAGAGGGAATTTTGAGGCTTGGGAATTGCGTCAGAATCGCTGAGGCAGTTTCACGGTCAGGGAATGAGGCGGTCTTTGTTGGCGCATGGGCATAATGTCGCGTCTCAAAAGGTTTTGGGGAAATGCGGCTTCGAAGTGAATCAGGCAACATCCACCTGCATGATGTATACCAGCAGGCGGTGAAGGACAAAAAAGGGGAACAGCAAAATGACATGCACGACATTACTTAACCCAAACAGCAATGCCACCGTGTTTAAAAATTTATCAAGAAGTGGGGCAAGGTTTTCGAGCATCCATGTGCCTGCGCCCGAAAAAATTGCGAGCGCGAATAATGCCGCCACCCAGATGCCAAGCGGAAGCCAGGCATGGCGGTCTGACTCGGAGGGCATCATGGCGCTGGAAACTGCAAAGGTGAGATAGAACCACAGAAAAAAATCCTGCATGGTGGGCAGGAGGCCAAGCCCCATCCAGAATAATTCTATTTGCCCGTTGCGCAGAACGTTCCACAACGTGTGAACTTGCAATTGATAAACTCCCGCGTAGGCCACAAACAAAGCGCCGGCAATCAACGGCGCCAGGCCAATGAGCGAATCACGGACAATATCTGTGCGTTCCGTTTCGACGTAGCCCATCTGCAAACGTCCGTCGGGCAGGGCGCGGGGAATCAATGAAATTTTCCCCGTGCGAACCCGCAGAATTTTTGCCATAAAAAAATGAGAGAGTTCGTGCAGGAACACGCCGGGAAAAAATAAAATAGAAAACAAGCCGATGGTCAACTGCACATTGCGGGTGAGCAACACAAGAACGGCTTGAATCTCGCGATGCAAAAGCCGCTGGAGAAATACCAGCGGCAGAAGCATCAAAATAAACCAGATGAAACCAGAGAAGAGCACGAAAAATTAAACGGGTGTAAAGTCGGATGGGGGCGGTGAGGATTTCCCAGCGGTGTTATTCCAGATTGCGCCGCCGCCCGCGCCAAGCGCTGCCGTAAGGCCCACATTGACCAAACCAACGCAACATGCCACCGCGATCTGGGCGATCCACACTGTGGCGGGGTCGGCGGCGGGAAGGCCGAGCGCTTGATTGATCTGGTTGTTCGGGTTTTGCATTACGAAGGAATTGATCACAGATGCGATCACCTGTCCAAAAATACCGAAGGCGCCTGCAATTGCGCCTGCGTACGCACCGCGCTGGAGGGTGGTCAATGGGTTCTTTTCAAATACACCCGTGAGATACCCTGCGGCAAGACCGGTAAACAACGGGATACAAAAAGCGCATAATGGGCTGATGACTGAAGCGGCCAATAAAACAAGAAAGAACATGGCGGCGCCGACGATGAGACCTGCTTTTAACATGGCGAATCTAAGCTCCTTTTATGATTTGGATTGTGAGACAATCTGAACGAAATCATCCACTTTCAAACTTGCTCCGCCCACCAGCGCCCCGTCAACATCGGGTTGTGAGAAAAATTCTGCGGCATTTGCGCCAGTGACAGAGCCGCCGTACAAAACGCGGATGGCTTGCGCGGCCTGCTCGCCGTACAACTCGGCAATGGCCGGGCGAATGAAATCTTTGATAACGACATTCGCCGCCTCACCCGTAGACGCCCTGCCTGTTCCAATTGCCCAAACAGGTTCGTACGCTACGACTATGCGCGGCGCAAATTCAGCGGAGACGCCTTTGAGTCCGAGGCTGGTTTGGCGGGTGACAACTTCACGGGTCTGGTTGGATTCGTATTGTTCCAGAGTCTCGCCGACGCACACGATGGGGGTCAGGCCAAATTTTTGGGCGGCGATCAATTTCCGATGTACGATCTCGTCCGTTTCACCGAAATATGCGCGGCGTTCCGAGTGACCGAGAATGACATAGCCGCATAGCTCTTTCACCATCCCCGGCGCAACCTCGCCTGTGAACGCGCCCTTCTCCTCCCAATGCATGTTCTGCGCGCCAAGACCAATGCCCGAACCTTCGAGCAGGGCAAAGGCCGCCGCCAAGGACATAAACGGGGGGCACAAAACCTTTTCAACGCCGCTGATCTCGCGTAATTTTGAACTCATCGCAGAAACCAGATCACGAGTCTCTGCGATGGTTTTGTTCATTTTCCAGTTACCGGCCACAAAAGGGGTTCGCATGAATTTCTACTCCATTGTTTTCAAGAATGTATCAGCCATGATTCGTATCCATTCGGGCGCGCCCAGGTCTGATGAAAGCGAAAGCAGGATGGGTTTGGCAACTTCTTTATTGCCTAATTTCATTTCGATCTCTGCCCGCAGTAAAAACACCTCGAACATATCAGGCTTCACTTTTTCAGCATTCGACAGTTGTAATTTGGCCTCGTCCATACTGCCGTTAAACAGGGCGTACCGTCCGCGCGCAATGTAGCCAAGCGGCTGGTCGTAAATATCAATGCGCTCAAAGAACACAAAAATGGGCATCTCCTTGCTTTCACTGGCTTTATAGATTGCCTCGTGCAAGTTATTCCTGACATCTTCTGGCATCTGCTGATCGCGTTTAATCGGCGCGGAACGCATGTACATCCCAGCGGCGGGAACCCACGCCTCGCGGGCTTTATACTCCTGTGCCGCATTCAGGAAAAACTCCTTGTTATTCGGCTCGGTCAGGCTGGCGGCCTGCACGGCTTCCCGCAAAGAAGCGGAAGTTTCGTTTGCATCCCAAAGCGCAAGTGAGAGATGTAAATGGGCGTTCGGGTCGCCGGGGTTTTTCGCCACTTCTTCGCTTGCCGCTGAAACCTCCGCTGAAATATGCTGTGGGGTCTGGGGCGGCGCTTGTGTGGCTTGTGCGGGCGTCAGCGGAATGAATGCCGGGGTGTTGATGACAGCCGTCGGCGGGGTTTGAGCGGCAGGGCGATTTCTCATCACCGCGAGCATTGTCACTCCAACGCACAGGATGGCGACCACTCCAACGCCGATCCACATCCAGGAAAAAGAACGCTTCTCTGCCGGGCTTTTAGTTGATACCGTTTCGATGATGGGTTGCACGCTTTGGCTTTTTGGCTGGCTTTTGGTCTGGCCTTTCAAAACTCCGGAGCCCATCGTGATGGCGGTGCCTTGCATTGGAATGCCCGCTTCTTCCCAGGCATCTTTGAAAGACTGAATCATGCCCAGGACAGTTTCGTAACGGTCGGCGCGGTCTTTTGCGAGCGCCTTCAGTAAAACGCGCTGAACATGCTCGGGCACGCTGGGGTTGATCTTCTGCGGCAGGGGCAGGGGCGTGTAAATGTGATCGTGGATAATGGAGAATGGAGTGTCTGCGCTGAATGGAACCTGCCCCACCACCATTTCATACAACATGACCGCGAAGGAGTAAATGTCTGTGCCTGAATCGAGGTCTTTCTTTCCCATGGCCTGCTCGGGCGAAATATATTGAGGCGTGCCCATGATCGAATCGGAGGATAGCGTGGATTCTCCCGCCGCCGCGATTCGCGCCAGGCCAAAATCGGCAAGGTACATCACGCCGTCATTTGCGATCAACACGTTGGATGGTTTGATATCGCGGTGCAAAATTCCATGTTTGTGGGCGTAGGCCAATGCAGAGCCGACAGAGTCAACCACCTGTTCGATCTCCTGCGAGGAAAGCGGGCCCTTGTTCAAGCGCGCCTTCAATGTATCCCCTTCGATGTATTTCATTACGAGATAAGGCCGCGCCTGATGCTCGGAATAATCGTAGATCGGGACGATGTTGGGGTGTTCCAAACGGGCTACCACCCGCGCCTCACGCTGGAAGCGCGCAGTGAAAGTTTGGTCTTCGCGAAAAGCGGCGTGCAAAACTTTGAGGGCTACGTAACGGTCCAAGGCGGCATGATACGCCTTGTAGACAGTTGCCATGCCGCCCTGGCCCAATTGCTCCATGATGCGATACGGCCCGATATTTTCACCAATGTTGAATGCCATACAGCGCTCCGCTTGCAAGTTTCTTCGATTATAGTACAGGGTGATTAATTCGGGTTATCTGTGTTGTAAATTGTTTGTAAATTGAAATATACATCTGGGCAGGAATCTATCTTCCTGCCCAGATGCGCTATGCCCCAAAATCAACGTGTATGATTTGGCGGTGTGGTTTTATTTGACTATGTGTAAAGAGTGCGCATACGGCGATGACCGAAAATCTTAACGCGAATTTTCCGAATGCAAGGAATATCGCGAAAAATTCGCGTTACACTGCGCTGGCGCGCAGCGCAAGTGTTCGCGTTAAAGGGTTTGCTCTCTTGCACAGAGTCTACACATGAGCCTTTTATTTTTATGGAATTTCAACATTCACATTTACCACCCCGTTTTCAGGAGTAAACGTCACTTTGAAAGACTGGGGATCGCCATTCCCACAATTGGCAGTCCATTCCTCCACCCATTCACCGTTCGAGTCTGGTTGCTGGCTCACGCGGATGGTGGTGCCCTGCGCGGTGGGGGTTGCACAGCCGGTCATCATTCCCACAAGTTGAATTGACAGCCATGCCGTATAGCGAGTGGTCTCATCCGCAAGGCCGCCCTGCGGTATGTCACCCAATTCTTCAGGGAGTTGATTCGGGTCAAAGGGAATACCCGTTGGAATTTCAAGATCCTCGAACTGTTGAACCGCCTGCTGGGCCTTGAGATAAGCCTGATAGCCATAATACCCTGCAACGCCGGTAACGACACAGCAACAGCATAAGATGACTGCAATGACAACTCCAATGATCAAATTACGATTTGACTTCGGCGCTTCTGGTGATGGACTGAAAGACGGGGTGGATTCCATAAATTATTTCTCCTTTTAATTTGATTGGCAAATTATATAAAAGAAAGGAGCAGAAGGATGTACATCCTTCTGCTCCTTTTGTCCTAATATGGAAAATCTACTTATCCAGCAACGCCGCCACGCCGGGCAATTCTTTGCCTTCGAGGAATTCCAGCGATGCGCCGCCGCCAGTGGAAACGTGGGTCATTTGTTTGGCAACTCCCGCTTTCTTCACGGCGCTGGCCGAGTCGCCGCCGCCAATGACGGTGACAGCTTTGGACTCAGCCAACATCTTCGCAAGAGCAAATGTCCCTTCGGCGAATTTCGGCATTTCGAAGACGCCCACGGGTCCATTCCAAACGATCAATCTGGCTCCGTCCAATGTGGCTTGATACAGGCTGATGGTTTTCGGCCCCACATCCAACATGCGCCAGCCTGCGGGGATATTATCCACATCTACAACCCGGGCATTGGCTTCAGCGTCGAATTTATCCGCAATGACGGCATCCACAGGCAGGACGAGTTTGTCACCCAGTTTGCCGAGCAGGGTCTTGGCGGTCTCCAGTGACTCCGCTTCGACGAGGCTGTCTTGCATGTTCAGTCCCTTTGCAGAGAGGAAGGTGTTTGCCATGCCGCCGCCGATGATGAGCTTGTCACATTTGGAGGCAAGAGTTTCGACAACTAAAATCTTGTCGCTGATCTTTGCGCCGCCGAGGATGGCAATGTAGGGATGTTCAGGGCTGGCAACGGCGCGCCCAAGATATTCCAATTCCTGTTCCATCAAAAAGCCAGAGACAGCGGGCAGGAAACGCGCAATCCCTTCGGTGGAGGAATGAGCGCGGTGGGCGGAGCCAAACGCGTCGTTGATGTACACTTCGCCAAGCGCGGCCATTTGTCTGGCTAGTTCAAGGTCATTCTTCTCTTCGCCAGCGTGGAAGCGTGTGTTTTCGAGCATCAACACATCGCCGGGCTTCATGGCCTTTGCCATCGCTTCCACTTCCGCGCCGACGCAATCAGGAGCCATTTGCACGGGACGATTCAACAGCGTGGCCAATGTCTCCGAAGCGGCACGCAGGCTGAAGGCGGGGTCTGAAGCGGATTTTGGCCGTCCGAGATGACTCATCAACATCAAGGATGCGCCCTGATCCAAAACGTATTGAATCGTCGGCAGGGCGGCTTTGATGCGTTTGTCGTCGGCCACTTTGCCATCCGCCATCGGGACGTTAAAATCCACGCGCATCAGGACGCGTTTGTTTTTGAGGTCGATATCTTTTACAGTTTTTTTGTTCATGGTTGCTCCGCGTGCAAACAAGTAGACAAGGAAACAGGTACACAAGCCAATTGGTTTGCCTGTGTACCTGTTTACATGTTTACGTGTCTACTTTCTTACAGACTCTTCGCCATCTTCGCGGTGAGATCGGCGGTGCGGCAGGCGTAGCCCCATTCGTTGTCGTACCAGGCAACCACCTTGACCATGTTGCCGATGACGAGCGTATCCATGGCGCTGAACACAGACGAGAAGGTTGTGCCGCGCAGATCGGTGGAGACCAACGGTTCGTCGGTCACATCGAGGATGCCCTTCATCGAGCCGTTTGCATATTCAAGCATCGCGGCGCGGATATCTTCCTTGCTGGCTTCCTTGCCGAGGATGGCGGTGAAATCCACAACGGAAACGGTGGGCGTGGGAACGCGGAAAGCCATGCCGCCAAATTTGCCTTTGAGTTCGGGGATCACCAAACCGACCGCTTTTGCCGCGCCCGTTTCAGAAGGGACAATGTTCTGCCCGGCGGCGCGGGCATCACGCAAATCCTTCGCGCCCACATCCTGCAATTTTTGAGAATTGGTGTAAGCATGGACGGTGGTCAACATGCCTTTTTCGATTCCAAATTTATCGTTCAACACTTTTGCAACGGGAGCAAGACCATTGGTTGTGCAGGAAGCGTTCGAAACGATATTATGTTTCGCAGGATCGTATTTTTCATCGTTCACGCCCAGTACGATGGTGATGTCTTCATTTTTGCCGGGGGCAGAAATGATAACCTTCTTCGCCCCGCCAGATTCGATATGCGCCCTGGATTTGGTTGCATCTGCAAAGAAACCCGTGGACTCGATCACAATATCCACGCCCAATTCCTTCCACTTGATTGCGCCCGGGTCTTTTTCAGCGCTGACCGTCACGGTCTTGCCATCCACCACCAGGTTGCCATCTTTTACTTCAACTGTGCTGTCGAACGCGCCGTAGGTTGAATCATATTTCAAAAGATGCGCGTTTATCGCGGGGTCGAACAAATCATTCACCGCCACCACTTCAAGTTCATTTGGGTAGCGCTGTTTGATCGTGCGGAACACCAAACGACCGATGCGGCCAAATCCATTAATGCCAATTTTTACTGCCATGGGAAAATCCTCCAATTAAAATATTTACCTCAGAGAAAAAATACTCTGGTGATTTGCAACGCCATGATTTTACTTCCATACAGCGGATTTGTGAATTTTATAACTGCTTGATTTTTTCAGATGAAAGTCACGATCAACAGAGCGCCTCCCACCCAGCCGACAACTGATTCAGTTACGAAAGGCATTTTCTCATTTGGGTGTGTTTCAAATGAGTTGAGGGATGGAACGTCCCGAAGGTTTTCCAGAAGGCTTGAGCCGTTTTTTTCAACCTTCGGGACGATTGTTTCAACTGATTGTGGTTTTGTCAGTCTGCAAGCTGTCCTACGATAACGGCCCCGTTCTTTCGTAGAAAATATCCATGAGCGCCTGAGCGAGTTTTATCGAGTCGTGCCGCCAGGGATGGTCGTCATCCACGAGGTCGGCGCTATAGGTGCGCGAATCGGAGCGGGTCTTTTCATCTACATGCACCCAGCGGGAATTCAAGTCCAGACTGCTTTCGTAATTATCATTGCAGAGAATAACATCGAACACATCGCCGCCCACATGCTCCTCCAAAGCGCGGATGTGGTCATGGCAGGTGAACGAGTCTGTTTCGCCGGACTGGGTGGCGATATTGCACACGTAAATTTTAACAGCGCGGCTGACGTGAATGCTGGCGAGCAGATCATGCACAAGCAAATTTGGCAAAAGGCTTGTATAAAGACTCCCTGGCCCAACCACAATGACCTCCGCATTCAAAAGCTCCTTAATCACAGGAGGGAAAGCGGGCGCATCGTCCGGCTCCAGCCACACGCGGCGGACACGCCCTGCCATTTCGGGAATCTTGCTCTCCCCTTCCACGCGGACTTCATTGAGCGAGTGCGGCAGTTCCATGCTGGCAACCAGTTTGACATCATGCAGGGTGGATGGAAGCACGCGCCCGTTGACAGAGAGCACGCGTCCTGACTCAACGACGGCTGATTCGAAACTGCCTGTAATATCTGCCAACGCTGTGATAAAGAGATTGCCAAAGGAATGGCCTTCGAGGTCTGGCGAGCCGCTAAAGCGATATTGAAATAATTGAGCAAGCATGTCTTCGTCATTGGAAAGCGCGGCGAGGCAGTTGCGAATATCACCCGGCGGAAGAATGCCAAAGGTTTCACGCAAACGTCCGGAAGAGCCGCCATCATCCGCAACGGTGACAACGGCTGTGAGGTTGCCCGTGTGAGCCTTCAACCCGCGCAGTAATGTGGAAAGCCCATGCCCGCCGCCGATGGCGACAATGCGCGGGCCGCGTTCGCGGCGCTGAAAACCTGTCAGCTGGTTGAACACGTCAGAGCCGGGGCGGATGAACGGTCTAAGCAAAGAGCGGTTGAGCTGGATAATGCCATAGGCCACAAGCCAAATCCCCAATCCGCCAAAGAGGATGGCGCGCCAGATGCGGGGGATAAATCTTAAAGATGCATAGGAAAGAAAAGTGAGCAGGGCTGAGTCGGTTGAGTCGGTGCGGTACAAATCTATCAAGATAACCGCAAAGCCCAGGCCAAGCAGTGTGATTCCCACCATCACAAAAACGAACCAGCGTTTGATGCCCAGGCCGGGACGAAGCCAGCGGGGAAGGTCTCGCAGGGTCTGCCAGAATTGTGATAGCAGGTTCTTTTGCATGAAAAAGATGATAGCAGGGATGGATTAATGAGTCAAACCGTGTGCATGCAAAGGTTGTCAGCATTCCCCTTTTTCCCTCACCCCAAGTATGAAGACTTTTCCCGTGTCGACTCCCCCCTCTCCCTGAGGGACGTGTGCCCGTAGGGTAGAGGGCAGGGTGAGGGGTGTTCACAGCCCAGCGAACAATCTACCTCCCCTGACTATACTGTGCGCGGTTACAAATTGCGGTTTTCTGCCGCCCGTTTCGCGGGGATAAATCCCCTGCTCAGTACATGCAAGTCCGCTAAAGCGGACTCAAACCAGTCGGCTTCAGCCGACTTCAACGTACTGCCCACAGGGGGCTGTGCCAGGCAGGGCTTTGCGAAGCACCCTGTGGGTCAGCCCGCCGAATCCCTGTTGAATAAAAGCGCAGTTCCTGACCGCGCCCAGTATACCTTTGCTTGCACACGTCAAACCACGCAAGAAGGCCGGGAAAGATCGTTACGGTATAATTGTGCTTATGCCCACAATCGTAGCGGTTGACATCGGCGGCACCCAAATGCGTGCCGCTTCTTATACCTCTGAAAAGCTCAAACCCATCAAGCAGAAGAAAATAGCCACCCTTGCATCTGAGCCTGGCGGGTTGGAGCGTCTCACGCAGGTTATCGAGGAAGTTTGGCCGACCGGTGATAAGGTGGAAGCGATTGGGTTGGGGTCGCCAGGTCCACTGGACCCGCATACGGGGTATTTGCTTGCGCCGCCCAATAACCCGGAATGGCATAATTTTCCACTCGCTCCAAATGTCTCCAAACATTTTGGGGTGAATGCCTATCTCGATAATGATGCCAACCTGGCCGGGCTGGCGGAATATCGCTTTGGAGCGGGCAAGGGACATCACAATATTCTGTATATTACCGTCAGCACAGGGATTGGAGCTGGCGTTATTATCGAAGACAGGTTGTTGCAGGGGTATCACGGCCTTGCGGCAGAGTTGGGGCATATTATCATCGACATCAACGGCCCGCCATGTTCGTGCGGTTTTAATGGGCATCTTGAATCATTTTCGTCCGGGCCTGCCATAGTGAGGTATGTGCTTGGGGAACTGAAATCAGGCGTCGGGTCGAGTTTGAAGCGGGAGGGTGTCATCACAGCGCGGGACGTGGCGGAGGCCGCCCATCAAGGGGATGCGCTTGCGATCAAGGCTTATCAGCGGGCGGGGGAATATCTTGGGATCGGGGTGGCTTCACTGCTCCATGCGTTTGACCCGTCCATTGTGATCTTTGGCGGAGGGGTTTCACAGGTTGGCAGTTTGTTGTTCGATACGTTTCATGCCAGTTTGAAAAAGCATGTGTTTCATCCGCGCTATTTGGAAGGGCTGGTGATTACAAAAGCCGAATTGGGAGATGACGCAGGCCTGCTGGGCGCGCGCGCATTGGCGGAGATGAAATTGCAAAAATAGATTCCCCCCCCTAAAAAAATATTCTCTACCGTACATTTTCCTCGCAAAGAAACCCTAAAGGTCTTTTCGGTGAATCAGGAATCTGCGAGGGAAAAGGAGACCTTTAGGGTTTGAGTGTACGGTAGAGAAAAAAATATACAATTTGTCCTTCGACTACGCCGCAAAAAAAGAGCGTGCGGCTTCGCTCAGGACGAAAAAACACAAGGAGAATGTATGACCAAATCGAATTTACCTGGCCCAAAGGCCAGGGCAATGATAGAGCGGGATCATAAAGTGATCTCGCCTTCTTATCCCAGGGGCTATCCGTTTGTGATGGATCATGGAAAAGGCAGTGAAGTTTGGGATGTGGACGGGAATCGCTTTTTGGATTTCATGGGAGGAATTGCCGTGGTATCCACTGGATATTCACACCCAAAAGTTGTGAAAGCCATTCAGGAACAGGCTGAAAAATTTATTCATATTTCATCGGACTTTTATCACGAGAATTGGATTCGCCTTGCGGAGAAGCTGGATGAGATTGCGCCATTCAAAGAGGATGCACTTTCATTCATGACCAACTCAGGTACCGAAGCTGTTGAAACCGCAATCAAACTGGCGCGCTATCACACCAGGCGCACAAATTTCATCGGCTTCACGGGCGCGTTCCACGGGCGCACCATGGGAGCGGTGACCTTTACCGCCAGCAAGGCAAAGTATCACGGCGGCTTCTACCCGCTGATGAACGGCGTGACTCATGCGCCATTCCCGAACCCGTACCGCCCGGTGCTCGAAAGACGCAAAGGCGAAGACTATGGCGAGGCCGTGGTGCGCTACATCGAAGAGGAAATCCTTGCGCAAATTTTGCCGCCAAAAGATGTGGCGGGCATTTTGGTTGAAACCATCCAGGGTGAAGGCGGATACATTGTCCCGCCCGATGGGTTTTACCCCGCGTTACGGAAACTGTGCGACAAGCATGGAATTTTGATGATCCTCGATGAAGTGCAGTCTGGCATGGGACGCACAGGCAGGTGGTGGGCAATCGAGCATTTCGGCGTCGAGCCAGACATCATCACTTCTGCAAAAGGCATTGCCTCGGGGATGCCGCTGGGCGCATGTGTTGCGCGCAAATCGGTGATGGATTGGGAGATCGGCACGCATGGCAACACCTACGGCGGCAACCCCATCTCCTGCGCCGCGTCCCTTGCGACGATTGATCTGATCGAAAAAGAGTTCATGCAGAACGCAAAGGAAGTGGGAGAATATGCAATGGATGCGCTCGAAGAAATCAAGGCGCGCCATCCCAGCATTGGAGAAGTGCGCGGCAAAGGCTTGATGATCGGCGTGGAATTTGTAAAAGATCGCGAGACCAAAGAACCCGCTCACGACTTGACAGAACGCGTTGTGGAACTCGGATATGAGCGTGGCTTGCTGATGCTATCCTGCGGCAAGAGCGTCATCCGCATTGCGCCGCCGCTGGCGATCACCAAAACCGAAATGGATGAAGGCTTGAAATTGTTCGAGGAAGCAGTGACGATGGCGGAGAAGGAAGTGGTGTAGGGCGAGACTAGCGGCTAACACACGATGATAAAATAACAACCCATGTCCATCATCCCCTCCATGCTGCCGGACTTTCGCGTCCGTCAAAGAGACTACCTGCTCGAAATCTCGCGCGCCCTCACCCAGGAACTTGACCTGGAAAAATTACTGGCGCGCATTTTGCGGATTTCGATTGAAATGCTCGCGGGCCAGGCGGGACTGATTGCGCTCAAACTACCCGACGGCTGGCGCGTCGCAACGGCACACGGCATCGCCCCGGCATTTCTCTCCTACCTAACCCCACTCCTCGCCGAGGAAAAAGTCCGCGAGCTGGATGTGCGCGAACTCAACCGCATGTTGAAAGAACTGACCTACACCGCCAGCATGGGACTGCTCAACGGCACAGGCCTGCCCCTCGCCGCCCATGGACAAGTCATCGGCGTGATCTTCATCTTCCGCAATTACGCAGACCTGTTCACCCCAAACGACCGCATCCTCCTGCAATCCTTTGCAGACCAGGCCGCCATCGCCGTTTTCAACGCCCAGCTTTATGGGCAAGTCACCTATGAAAAGAAGCGCCTCGACGCACTGCTTGATTCTGCCGCAGACGGCATCCTCATTTTGGATGCAGATTTAAATATCGAACGGTGCAATGGCGCATTTGAAAAATTCTTCGGTGAAACCCGCGAAGAGATCGTGGGGAAAAATCACAAAGAGATCATCAAGTGGAAGAAAGAACCGAACGGCAAAACACTTGAAGAATCCGTTACGATGGGCTGGCCGCTCACCCCGAATGCCGCTTTATATGTGGAAGGCGATCTCAAACGTCCGTTGCCGCCGCCACTGCCTGTGGGCATTACCTACGCTCCGCTTCTATCTGAAGAAAACAAGCTACGGAATATCATCGTCAGCGTGCGGGATATTACCCATTTCAGGACCGCCGACGAACTAAAAGCAACCTTCATTTCAATCGTCAGCCATGAACTGCGCACGCCTGTTGCGTTGATCAAAGGCTATGCCTCCACCCTGCGGCGCGATGATGCCAAATGGGACAAGCACACCATCAGCGATTCGCTGGCAGTCATCGAAGAGGAAGCGGATCGTTTATCCAAGATGATCGATGATCTGCTGGATGCCTCACGTCTGCAAGCAGGAGGCCTCAGCTTGAATCATGCCGATGTAACACTGCCCAGCCTTGCGTTAAGAGTGACCGAGCGTTTTGCGTCGCAATCGCCCAGGCATCGACTCGTCACAGATTTTCCCGCAAATTTTCCAGTCATCCTCGGCGATGAAAATCGTTTGGAGCAGGTCGTTTCAAATCTTGTGTCGAATGCTTTGAAGTATGCATCCGAAGGCGAGATAAAGGTCAGCGGCACGGTGCGCCCCGAACAGGTGATCGTTTGCGTGAGCGACGAAGGGACGGGGATCGACGCCAAGGATATCCCGCACATCTTCGACCGTTTCTACCGCTCGACGAATGCCGTGAAGCAAACCAAAGGCGCAGGGCTTGGGCTTTATCTTGCGCGCGCCATCGTCGAAGCGCACGGCGGACGCATCTGGGCGGATGCTTCGACAGATTCTGGGGCGAGGATTTGTTTCTCACTTCCACGTTAGTTCACGGGAAACCGCGAGGGTTGCCCCTGCCTGCCAAATGGTAAAATGAACCCGCAAACCAAAACAAAAGGATAAACGCATGGCTACAACAATTCCACTACGCAATAAAGTCAACAAGAAATATACATGGAACGCCGAAAGTGTTTATAAATCGCAAAAGGAATGGGAAGCCGCATTAAAGGCGGTTATGAACGACATTCCCAAAGTAAAGAAGTTTGAAGGAAAGCTCAGCGAAAGTTCCACCACCCTGTTGAAGGGATATACAGCCATCGAAGATATAATTCTCCGCGCGCAGACTGTGTTTATGTACGCTCAATTCTCCTACGCCGTAGACACGACGAACCAGTCTGCTGGAGCCATGATCGGCAAGGCGCAGGGCATGTACGGTCAGGTGGCCGCGGCAGTTTCTTTTCTTAACCCTGAACTGCTTAAGATTGGCAGGAAAAAACTCAACGCGTGGATGAAAGAAAATAAAAAGCTGGCCGTTTACAACCAGGCCATTGATGATCTCTTCCGCCAGCAGGCGCATGTGCGCTCTGGTGAAGTGGAGGAAATCCTCGGCATGTTGGGCGATCCGTTTGGCGGGCCTTCGACCAGTACCAGCATGTTGGTGAATGCCGATTTCAAATTCGCTCCCGCTGTGGACAGCAAAGGCAAAAAACACGATGTAACTCAGGGCAATTTTTACTCCACCCTGTTGGAGCATCCTGACCGCAAAGTCCGCCAGAGCGCCTTTGAAAGTTACCACGACAAGCATATCGAATTCAAGAACACACTTGCCACCAATCTTTCCAGCTCCATCAGCGCCAATGTGTTCAACATGCGCGCGCGCAAGTTCGATACCACCCTCTCGGCCTCTCTGTTCAACAACAACATTCCCGAAGAAGTATTCCACAACCTGATCAACACCTTCACGAAAAAATTACCCGTCTGGCATCGCTACTTTGAGATTCGGCGCAAGGCGTTAGGGCTGAAAGAAATTCAATACTTCGACATGTGGGCGCCGATTGCGAAAAAGAAAACCACCCTCTCCTACGAGAAGGCCGTGGATTTGATCAGCGACAGCCTCGCTCCGCTGGGCAGGGATTATGTGAACACTCTCCGCCAGGGTTGTCTGAAAGACCGCTGGGTGGATTCAACTGCAAACCAGGGCAAGATGAACGGCGCATTTTCCTACGGCGCTCCAAAAACTCATCCTTTCATCATGATGTCTTTTACGAATGACATCGGCAGTATGAGCACGCTCGCGCACGAACTGGGTCATTCCATGCACTCGTATCTCACCTGGCAGAATCAGCCGCTGGCTTATTCTGGCTATTCACTCTTCGTGGCGGAGGTTGCTTCAAACTTCAACCAGGCTATGATGCGCGGTCACTTGCTCAAGACCATCACCGACAAGAACTTCCTGATCTCGTTGATCGAAGAAGCGGTCGGCGGTAACTTCTTTCGGTATTTCTTCCAGATGCCGACCCTGGCGCGCTTCGAACTGGAGACTCATCAACGGGCAGAGCGCGGCGAACCTTTGACAGCCGATTCAATGCAAAATCTGATGGCTGATCTGTTTACCGAGGGATTTGGCCCCAAGGTGAAGATCGATCGTCCCCGCGTGGGCATGGTCTGGTCTACGTTTAGCCACCTCTTCGCGGATTATTACGTCTATGCTTATGCCACGGGTATTTCTGGCGCGCACGCCCTCTCAGGCAGAATCCTTCGCAACGAACCCAACGCTGTAGAAAATTATCTAGGCTTCCTCAAGTCTGGCTCGTCTGTCTATCCGCTGGATGTGCTCAACAAAGCAGGCGTAGACCTGACCACTCCAAAAGCCGTCGAAGAGACCTTTGCCGTGATGGAAAGTTATATTGATCGGCTGGAAGAGTTGGTCGGCTAGTTTGTATTATGCCGTCATTGCGAGGGCGGTGTTTTTCTGCCCGAAGCAATCTCAGACTGTGTCTGAGATTGCTTCGCCGCCAAAAGCAAGTGCGCGGCTCGCAATGACGAAAAATCGTAAATCCAAAATCCAAAATCGGAAATCACTAAATGCCACAAACACAAATTTCATGTCCACGATGCAGGCAAATGATTCCTGCCAACGTCGAGCAATTATTCGACGTGACCGCCGACCCCGCATCCAAGCAGCGCCTGATGAGCGGACAATCCAACTATGCCCGCTGTCCTCATTGCGGATACGAAGGCCGCCTCGCGACTCCCATTGTCTATCACGATAATGACAAGGAATTGCTGTTGACCTTCTTCCCGCCTGAGTTGGGGTTGCCGTTGAATGAACAGGAAAAGATGATCGGCCCGCTGATCAAGCAGATCGTGGATCGCCTGCCCTCCGAGAAACGCAGGGGATATTTGTTCAGTCCGCAAGCCAACCTTACTTACGAGTCTATGATGGAAACCATTTTAGGCAAGGACGGCATCACGCCTGAAATGATCAAGGGACAGCAGGAACGTGTCCAGTTCATGGAGAAGTTGATGCAGGTCACTTCGAAGGATGTGCGCCTGGAGTTGATCAAGCAGAATGAAAGAATCATCGACGAGCAATTCTTTGCGCTGTTCAGCCGCATCGCGCAGAACGCCATGCAAAGCGGACAGGAACCCATCGCGCGTGCCATGATCGAAATCCAAACCATGTTGTTGGAAGAGACCGCGTATGGCCGTCAGCTGAAGGAATCTGTCGGGGAAATGGAAGCAGCCCAAAAGGTATTGCAAGAGGCGGGGCAATCCCTCACCCGCGAAAAACTGCTGGACTTCGTCCTCGAAGCCAAATCCGATGCGCGCATTCGGGCGTACGTCAGCATGGCGCGCGGAGGCATGGATTATGTCTTCTTCCAGAATTTGACGGAGAAGATCGAGAAGGCGCCCGCCGAGGAAAAAGCCAGGCTGGAAGGTATCCGCGAGAAGCTGTTGTTTTTCACCAATGAAATGGACAAGCAGATGGAAGCGCGTTTCAAGCAGGCGCAAAAATTTGTGGAAACCCTGCTCGAGCAGGAGGATATCGAGAAAGCCACGCAGGAAAACCTGGAAGGCTTCACGCAGGATGCGGCGGAAGTGGTCAATCAGTTACTGCGGCAGGCTTCTGAAAAGAATGATTACACCCGCATGGGTAAACTGCAAAAGATGGTGCAGGTTCTGCAATCTGCCAGCGCGCCGCCGCCCGAAGTGGCTTTCATCGAGCAGTTGCTCCAGGCTCCAGACGAAGCGGGCATGGAACAGATGCTCAGCGAAAACGATGCGATAGTCAACCAGCAATTTGTGGATGCGTTGAGCGGATTGATTGCCCAAATGGAGTCGCAATCCGATAACCCCGAAGCCAAAGACATGGCCGAAAAACTTACTGTGATTTACAGAGTGGCATTGAAACGGGTGATGAAGAATAATATGGAATAGAGAAATATGACGGCCTTGCCGTTATATCAACAAACAGGCCTGCCAAAATTTGGCAGGCCTGTTTGTTTTGTAACACGTACAGTATGAATTAAGGGGGGACGCAATCCTATGGCAAGTGATATTCAATAATCAACTGTGGTCGATCCGCTGCCGTGGCGGCGTTGCCGCTGTATATCTTAAGGTAGTCTGCGCCGAGGTCGTTGTTGTCGTCAGTGGCGAAGCGTAGGCGGAATTGGGTAACGCCGGTCAGGTTGACATACTGGAAGTTGGCAGAAGCAAATGAATTGCTGTACCAATTGTCCACGGCGTTGTTGATGTAGCTAAGCACCGCATTCAAGCTAGCGCCCGCTTTGAAATCGTTGAGTTGCAGGCTGGAGCTACTATTGAAGGGCCCTTTGCGAACGTCCGCGAGCAAATTTCCGTGGGTGTTAAAAGGCAGGCTGCCAATCGTTCCTGCATACTTGAATTTAAGGGTAGCGGCGGTGATAACAGCAGTATCCGGCAAAGATGAAGTATCGAAGGAAAGGATGGAGCGGTACTGGTAATTGGAGGCGTTATCACCAATGACAAGAATAGAGTTTGCGCCGTTCATTGTACCGCCGGTACTGGTCGTTTCACCGGATTCCAATATCCAGCCATCTTCTGAGGCGGCTGATGTAAATGTAACCGGCCTGGTAATCGTATAAACCTCCCCTGTGGTGAAATTGCCGTTCCCCGCGCCTGGGCCGCCAAGAGGATTCGATGCGCTATTTTGAATTGTGTCGTTGTCAATCAGATTGAGGCGAATGGTGCCATTGCCATTACCCGTAGTGACTGTGACAGTAAAGACACCGGTCGAACCCAGAATACTGCTGACAGAGGCGCCAGAGACGCCTGTTGTAGTCAGGGTAAAATCACTGAGATCCACGCCTGTGACAGACTGATTGAATAAAACTGTATATTCCACTGTGGCGGCGTTGGTGGTTGAACTACTTGGGTTGCCGCGGACAATACTAGCCACAACTGGATAGTTCTGAACAGTAAAAGACGACCAGGCACCGCTATTTGCATAGACCCCGAGGTCCCTCACACGTACCTGCCAATAGTAATTGTGGCCTGTCAAAACTGGGAAATCGCCGGGGCCGCCGGAATAAAGGGAATCCCTTGTGATCCAGTTATTGCTTTCACAGAGTGAATTATTCGTTTCGTCAATGCAATATTGATATTTATCGGTGGGTGCTATTTGAGCGTCGCTCCATTGCAACAACATATATGTTGTGGCAGGAGGGTTTATCGTCGCCCCATTGGACGGGGAGGTTTTATTAAAGCTGACGGTTGAAATGGTAAATGACCACCAGGTGCCGCCATTTGCATATGTACCCGCATCTCTGGTTTTGACCTGCCAATAGTAAGTATGCCCTGGTACAATCGCGAAATCACTAGGGCCGCCAGAGTAAAGTGAGTTTCTTGTCAGCCATGTAGTATCACAACTATTGTTGTTTATTTCGTCAATACAATATTGATATCTATCCGTAGTCGGAATTTGAGCGTCAGTCCATCGAAGCAACTGATAGGTTGTGGCAGGCATGGCAATGGTCGCCCCATTGGATGGAGTGGTTTTATTAAAAGCAACAATAGTAGGCGCTGTTAGGCCGCGAGTTAAATTACTCCCAAACCATACATTCACGCAATAGCCTGTCCCATCTGTCGAACATTGCGTCATCTCTACCGTTAGATACGAATCCGGCCCATTGGCATAGACCAGTTCAACATCCACGCCTCCCACAAATAACCACCCAAGAGACTCCAAATTTTCGGAGGAATAATACTCAAACAGGGGTGTAGGATTCTTGTCCGGGAAACTTGCAACAGCCTCAAACGCCTCCCCGCTTACCCCCAGGGATTGTCCCTGCACTTGCAGGTCTTTTTGAACAACCCCCAGGCTTTTCCAATCCAAACCAGAAAACAGGGGTGGCGTAAGTTCCCCGCCCACAGCCTGCATTGGAGATTGCGCGAAAACGCTGCCCTGGCTGGAAAAGCCCAAAGCGGCCACAAGAATCAAATTGAATAGGTGAAATAAGTATTTTTTTGTCAACATATTTTTAGTCCTTTCTTCTTCATAATAGTATCACAGCCTGTAAAATCTTCAAGCCGCCCCAAAAGCAATTTTTCTAATTCTTAGACAGGAATAATCCTGGCTTCCTCCGTTCAGCAGACGCAAAGCTCAACAAAAAGTTCCTTGCAATACAGCCGCGCCGCCATCTGGAGCTTAGCAGAAGCATCTGGAAGTAGTATCTGGTGAAAAGGATATTAGGTGAGCCTACAAAAAAGGCCGTCAACAAAGTGACGGCCTACACATTACTAAATTTGAAACAAGCCTTCGTTTTATCCCCTGAAGAAATTTGAGACAAAGAACCAGATATTCGCTGGCCTCTCCGCGAGGCGCCGCATAAAGTAGGGGTACCAGTGCGTGCCGAAAGGAACGTAGACCCGCACAGGGTAGCCTTCCTTCGCCAGTGATTCCTGCAAATCCCTGCGAATGCCGTAAAGCATTTGAAATTCCAGGCCATTTTTGGGCAGGCCGGCTCTGTCTGCATAGGATTTTGCAAAAGCGATGCGTTTTTCATCGTGAGATGCAATCGCAGGGATGGGAGGCACGCGTCCATCATTTGATAATTTTGTGCCATTTGCAAGCGATGTATCGATCAAAATCTTTGAAAGCAGGTCGTAATTCGCGTCCACGTCCGCTTTTTTGGGGAAGGCTTTATCAGGCGGTTCCTTGTACGCACCTTTCACCAAACGAATGGGAACGCCATCCTGCGCCATGCGGCGAGTATCTGCTTCGGCGCGATATAAATAGGATTGCACAGCCATACCAACATTGCTGTATCCTTTTTCTCGCATGGCATAGTACATGTTGATGGTCTTGTCAGTGTATGGGGTATCTTCGATGTCGATGCGGATGAACGTATTGTTCTGCTTTGCTCGCGCAAGGATGCGTTCCAGGTTTTGGGCGCACAGGCTTTCATCCAGCCCGAGGCCGATCTGAGTCAGCTTGATGGAAACGTTGCCCCTCGCAACAGAATCAGCTCCCAGCGCGTCGAGAGTCGCGAAGATGTCGTCTGTGGCTTGCTGTGCTTCTTCAGGAGTATTCGTATGTTCGCCAAGGTGATCGAGAGTCACATTGATCCCCTTTGCATTTAATTCACGGACAACGCGCATGGCGTCTTCGAGTTTGGTGCCCGCCACAAAACGGGATGCCGTGCGCCACGCAATTCTCCAACTGGTTACAAGTTTTTGCGCCCATGCGGCTTTGGAAAGGTAAATGAGAAAAGAGCGTAACATATCCATCCTTTGAGGAGAGATGTGCCAGCGAACCGGCAAAGCTATTCTAGCACAGGCACCCTGTTTTGGTGTGTTATACTTTTTACGTGATTTTCATCATAATTTCGGAGGCCGAGTGAGAAACCGTAATACCAACACCATCCTTCGGGGTGTATCCATTTTATTCCTGACCGTTGCGCTCGTACTGACAATTCTTTCCCTCATCAACTACAGTCGTCAAAGAAATAACTACCCCGCCAGCATGACCATTGCCGGCATTCCCGTTGGCGGTTTGTCGCCTGCCGAGGCGTCGCAAAGACTGCTTGAAGTGTACACATCTCCCATCGAAGCACAGTATGGCGATGCGATCATCCACATCGACCCGGGCACCGTCGGTTTTGAAATTGACGTGGAAACCATGCTTGCCGCCGCCGACCTCAGCCGTACAGGCGGCCCCTTCTGGGGTGGGTTTTGGGATTCAATTTGGAATCGCACACCACCCGAGACTCAAATTCTATTAAGTTCTTCGATCTCTGAGGAACGCTTGCGCGAATATCTGCAAACCGAGATTGCACTACGCTATGACCAGCCCCCCGCCCCCGCACAACCCGTTCCAGGCGGGACCTCGTTCCTGCCCGGCGCACCCGGGCAGACTCTCGACCTTGACCGCGCCGTTCTGCTGATTACGGATGCTCTGAGATCCCCAACGAACCGCACCATCGCGCTTTCGTTTACCCGCAGTTCCGCCTCGAGGCCAACAATTGAAAATCTTGAAATCCTGCTCAAGCAAATCGTCACCGTTTCAGATTTCGACGGGCTGATCGGTTTTTACATGCGAAACCTGCAAAGCGGACAGGAAATCCACTTTGTGATGGACAACAAACAGGAAATTTCAGCCGAGCCTGATATTGCCTTCACGGCATCCAGCACCATCAAAGTACCCATCGTAGCTTCCTATCTCATCAACCGTGGAAGCAATCTTGACGCCGCCACAACAGACGCCATCTCTCGCGTTTTAGCAAAGTCAGACAATTCGGCCACCGACCAGGTTCTCGAGCGCATCGACTCGAACAACGGCCCCGTCATCGTCACACAAAACATGGAATCGCTGGGGTTGAACAGCACCTTCCTCGGTGGTATGTTCTTCCTCGGCGCGCCAAACCTATTGCCCGGGCGGCTGACCCCCGGCAACCAAAGGGCTGATGTCTTTACTGACCCAGACCCCTATTCACAGACCACTCCTTCCGAAATGGGAACCCTGCTGGCGGATATCTATCAATGCGCCCAAAACGGAGGCGGCGCCCTGGTTGCCGCCTTCCCGGACAAGGTCAACCCCGCCACCTGTCAATTGCTGATTGATTTCATGGCACAGGACAAACTTGGCTCCCTCATCCAGGGCGGCGTCCCGGATGGAACCCTCGTGCCGCACAAACATGGCTATGTACTTTCCAGGGACGGCGTCATGCACGACACGAGCGACGTTGGAATAGTGTATTCCCCCGGCGGAAATTTTGTGCTGTCGGTTTACACTTTTCATCCCGTGCAAAACATTTGGGATAACACCAATCCACTGTTCGTAAACCTGACCCAGGCCGTGTACAACTACTTCAACATTACAACTCAATAATCACCAGACCCGTCTTCACGCCTGTGACTCTGGTGATTACTTTGACAATGTCACATTAAGACTGAAACCAAAGTACAAAACCACAAAGGCACGACACTTGCGCCGTGCGGCTTAAGCCGTACCAGTGCAGGTGAGTGTCACGAAGGAAACCTTCGTTTTTAGCCTTTTGCTCTCCTCACCTGCACTGCAACAAACGCAGTGCGGCGCAAGTGTTGTGCCCCTTTGTGGACTTTGTGGTAAAGGTTTTGAAATGTGACATTGTCAAAAATTTATCCTACGGACACGATGTCGCTACTTCACACGAATTTATAAAACCAATTCGCGAAAATTCGTGACATCGTGTCCGTAGGATAAATTCGCGGCTGAGATTTTTTTTCATAAAACTGGCAAGCGCAAAAGATGTGGGTAATCACCAGTGTGGCTGAAAACGGGTCTTTTTTTCACACATCGTATATAATTCAACGTATGAGCGCTTCACTGGGACTTTTCCGCCTTCAGCAAGTTGACCGTCAAATAGACCGCGCCCGCACCCAACTCGAAACAATCCGAAAAACACTCGAAAACGATCTGGAATTAAAAGAAGCCCTGCACCGCGTAGAGACCACTCAAACCGAAAATCACCGCGCCAGCCATGAAATGAAATATGCAGAATCGGAAGTGGACGCGCAAAAGATAAAGATCGAACACGCCGAATCCAGTTTATACGGCGGCAACGTAAAGAACCCAAAAGAACTTCAAGACCTGCAAAAAGATATAGCTTCGCTGAAAAAGCATCTGGTCACATTGGAAGAGGGCCAGCTCGAAGCCATGTTCAAGGCAGAGACCGCCGAAAACGAATTGCAAAATGCCAAGAACGAACTTGAAAAAATACAAGCGCGTCTGGGAAGCGAACACGGAAAGTTGATCGAGGAACAATCCGCGCTTTTTAAACAACTCGAAAGACTGACAGAGGAACGCGAAGCGGCTCTTGCCCCAATCGAAAGCGGTCAACTGCAAATCTACGAAGGACTGCGCCAGCAAAAGCGGGGCGTGGCAGTGGCAGAGATCATCGATAACGCCTGCACATCCTGCGGAACAACCGTGAACGCCTCTTTTCAACAAAACGCGCGTTCACAAAAACAACTGATTAATTGCCCATCCTGCGGACGCATCCTCTTCGCAAACTAAACAATAACCATGTTCCAGATCGAAATTTATCCCTTTTCATTCTTCCTCGGCTTCGTATCCGCAACCATTTTCTGGCTGTTGGTTACACGGGCGCGTCCATTATGGCATGAAATGCGCGCCAACTTGAAAGAACAGCGCGAAGCCGCCGAAAGCAGAAAAACAAACACCGTTGAAGAAAACCATCGCCGCATCACATTGCGTCGCGCACAAGGGATGCACCTCGCCGCACAACTCTTCGCATTGGACGAGATCCTCCAGGAACCAATGGTTATCTCCCCCATGCAAAACGTGGAGCCAGGCATAACCCCGAAGTTCGAAGATGTCATTTCCCAAACCCTGCCCTACCTGCCCGCCTGGCCTGAGATCGCCGCGGTATATCAGCCCCAAACCTTAACCCTCCCCCAGGCATTGGCGGGAAACGCAAACATCGTCATCATCGGCCAGCCCGGTGTCGGGAAGAGCGTGTCTCTCGCGCACCTCGCATCTCTCGCCGCGAATCGAAGCGAAAAACTCGAAGCGTTGAAAAGTCACATCCCCTTCCTTTTTCATGTGGCAGACCTCAGGCTTCCCATCGCAGATCCAAAAGACGCACTCAACCCGCTGATTGAAGCCGCCTCCGAACATGCGCCCATGTTCGATCTTGGCAAACTGCCGGACTTTTTCAAGAACACCTTCAAAAACGGAAATGCCCTTTTGCTCGTAGACGGCTTTGACGAGATCCCCCCGGAAAGCCAGCAGGTCATTTCCGAATACTTCAAAATCATTATTCAAAATTATCCGCAAACACGCATCATCACAACCGGCGCCCCGGAATACCTCGACGGCCTGATCCAGATCGGCTTCGCCCCCCTCGCCCTTTGCGTCTGGTCCAAACCGCAAAATGAAAAATTCATGGAACAATGGGGGCAACTATGGTCTCAAACCGTTGCGATGGAAGCATGGTCACAGACTGGCCCACAGCAAGTGGACCCGCTCCTTCTTAACGTTTGGCTGAGTGCCGACAACTCGCATTTGACTCCCCTTGAATTAACTCTCAAAGCCTGGGGCGCATACGCCGGCGACAGCCTCGGCCCGCACGTTCTGGAAGTGATAGCCACACACATCCGCCGCATTGCGCCCGCCAACACTCCCCTGGCCGCACTGGAAACCCTCGGGATGCAGGTGATGGTCAACTCACAGCCGGTGTTCGACCCGCGCAAAGCGCGCGCCTGGGTTAAATCATTCGAAGCGGCAGAGGAAAAGTCCGAAGGCGAATCCCCCGAACAACCAGTGGAAGAAACAGCCAGAGAAGACACGAAACCCAAAAAGGGAAAAAAGATCGAAAAAGTGGTTGCCACGCCAACCTCCGGCCTGCTCGGCAAAATGGCCGCCAGCGGAATTTTGATCTCACATCCCAACAACAAAATGCGTTTCGTGCATTCCATCTTTGCCGGGTATCTGGCGGGCCACGCCCTCACCTATTACAACGCAGAGGAAAGCATCCTCAACCAGCCGGATTGGTCTGGTAAATATTTGGCCATGCGTTACTTTGCCGCGTATGGCGACGCCAGCAAACTAGTGCAATCCCTGCTGGAATTTTCACGCCTGCCAATGCACCGTCCGCTTTTTGCGGCGGCACGCTGGCTGAGAGACGCACCAAAAAACGCCCCCTGGCGCGGAAAATTATTCGGCGCCCTCGCCGCCATTTTACAAACCGAGGGAATTCCGCTCAGCCTGCGCGGACAAGCCATGGCCGCATTTGCTGTCAGCAACGACCCCAGCGCCGCCACGTTGTTCCGCCAATTCTCCACATCGCTTTCATTTGAACTCGTCCAGCTTGCCGTTCTCGGCGTTGGAGCCATGCGCGACTCAAAATCAACCAGGGTGCTGGAAAATGTACTGGAAGCCCCCAGCCTGTCGGTGCGGCGGGCCGCCTGCATGGCTTTGGTAGCCATCGGCACAAACGAATCACTCGAGATCGTGGCACAAACCCTGTTGACTGGCGATGAAGATATTCGCCGCGCCGCCGGGGAAGCCCTCGCAAATGACAGCGGCGAAGGCTACGACATGCTGCGCGAGGGGATTTCCATCAACGACATTTTGTTACGCCGCGCAGTGGTTTACGGGCTTGGCCGTGTCCACCATCCATGGGCATTGGAAGCCCTGCAAACATTGCAGGTGGAAGATGAACAATGGGTGGTTCGCAATGCCGCCACCGAAGTGTTGGATGCAAAGGCAAACGTCAACACACTCGCGCCCAGCAAACTTCGCACTCCCTCCGATACCCCCTGGCTGATAGAATTCGCCGGCAAAAATGGCACTGGCATATCCCCCGGCGTGCCCGCCACCGATATTCTCCTGCTCGCCCTCAAAGGGGAAGACCCCGAAACGCGGATGGCCGCCCTGCCCTTCCTGAAACTCACACCCAACGAAGGTGTAATTGCCCAGCTTTACAACGCAATGTACAAAGACGACCCCGAATTGAGAGAAGCCGCATACAACACTATTTGGGAAATCGGCTTATCCGGGGTCAAACTTCCACACCCCAGCCAATACGGACTCGGTTAACCATGCTTATCACAAACGCAAATATCATCACCTGGGAATCGCCCAATCGCATTCTTCAAAACCATGCGCTCTACATCGAGGGCGGCCACATCAAAGAGATTGGCACAACCAAAGCGCTGACCGCCAAATACCCAAAAGCAAAACCCACAGACGCAAACGGACAGTACCTCATGCCTGGCGGCATCTGCGCGCACACCCATTTTTACGGCGCGTTCGCGCGCGGCATGGCAATCCCGGGTCCCGCGCCAAAAGATTTCCCTGAAATATTAAAAAAACTATGGTGGCCGCTCGACCGCTCCCTGGACGCGGAAGCCGTGCGTTACTCTGCCCTCGTCAGCCTCGTGGACGCCATCAAGCACGGCACGACCACCCTCATTGATCACCACGCCTCGCCCAATTTTATTGACGGCTCACTCGATCTAATTGCCGATGCCGTGGATAAAAGCGGCCTGCGCGGTGTATTGTGCTACGAAGTGACAGACCGCGACGGAAGCGAAAAAACGAACGCAGGGATCAACGAAAACGTGCGCTTCTTAAGACGCCTCGCCTCCGACCCACACCCGCGCCTGTCAGCCACCTTCGGGCTTCATGCCAGTCTGACGCTTTCCGGCGCCACCCTGCAAGCCTGCCGCGCCGCCGCCCCCGAAGGGACAGGTTTCCACATCCACACCGCCGAGCACGAATCAGATGAATACGACAGCCTGGCAAAATCCAACATGCGCGTCGTTGACCGCTTACTCAAGCATAATATTCTTGGGCCAAAAACCATCACCGCGCACGGCGTCCATTTTGATGCGCGTGAAATGGAAATTCTAAAAGAGACCGATACCTGGCTCAGTCACCAGCCGCGCTCCAACATGAACAACGCGGTTGGCGTGGCGCCGATCGAATCCATGCTGAGGCTGGGAATAAAGGTCTGCCTCGGCAACGATGGCTTCACCAACTCGATGTGGGACGAGTGGAAGACCGCCTATCTCCTGCACAAAATCGAAACCCGCGACCCGCGCCGCATGGGCGGATACGACGTCACACAAATGGCAATCTACAACAATGCCGCGCTGGCAAATATGTTCTTCCCCTCCGCGCCCATCGGACAGATCATCCCCGGCGCAGTTGCCGATTTGATCTTCGTGGATTATCAGCCCTTCACTCCCCTCACAGATGGCAACCTGCCCTGGCACATCATCTTCGGTTTCCAGCAGAGCATGGTCACAACCACCATCGTAGCGGGTAAAGTGTTGATGAAAGACCGCAAATTGCTCACACTCGATGAAGCCGAAATTGCCGCGCATGCCCGCGAGATCGCGCCGCGCATTTGGAAAAAGTACGAGGAAGAAGCGGCGAAAATTTTGTAACCATTTTATAAAATCGGAGAATTGATGAAAGACTCACAACTATTATTATCCATCGCGGTGCTGGGTGGAACAGGCAAGGAAGGCAAGGGACTCGCTTATCGCTGGGCGCGGGCGGGCTATCATGTGTTCATCGGTTCACGCGCCGAGGAAAAAGCCATAGATGCCGCGAACGAGATCAGGGAAATGCTCGGGGATGGGACATCTGTCATTGGAATGAACAATTTGCGGGCGGCGAAAGAGGCGAACATCGTCGTGTTGGCCGTGCCATATTCCGCGCATCGCGATACGCTGGAAACTGTCAAAGCTGAGTTGCAGGGAAAAATCCTCATCGATGTGACCGTGCCGCTCGTGCCGCCAAAAGTTGCCACGGTGCAAATGCCTGCGGCTGGTTCCGCCGCGCAGGAAGCGAAAGAGATTGTCGGCGAAGGCGTGCAGGTGTGTGCCGCGTTCCAGAATATTTCGCACGAACATTTGATGGATGATTCAGGTGTGGAGTGCGATGTGTTGGTGACAGGCACAAGCAAAGATGCCCGCGCCGAAACCATCAAACTCGTGGAAGCCGCGGGACTCAAAGGCTGGGACGCAGGCCCCATCGAAAATTCTGTGGTGGTCGAAGGGATGACGAGCGTTTTGATCGGCATCAACAAAAAATACGGTTCCACCCACGCGGGCATCAAGATCACGGGCGCAAAAAATATTTCGTAACATCGTAATGCGTAAATTGTTTTTGGCTCATGTGTAGACTCTGTACGAAAGGCAAAACGCGAAATACGCAAATCAGGCAAATCACGCGAATTTTTCGCGCAATTCGTTGAATTCGCGGCATTCGCATTAAGAATTTTGATACGATGCCAATCGCTTGCACACTCCTTACACATGAGCCTTGTTTTTTTTACGGATCACGCATTACACAGCATGTATTATGTCTTTAACTCTCACTTCACTCAATAACATTCCACTAATCCGCCGAGATGACAACTTGGCGGATATTGTTCTTAATTCTTTGCGGGAGATGGGGCTGGAATTACAGAACGATGACATTCTCGTGTTTGCACAAAAAATCGTCAGCAAGGCGGAGGGGCGCAATGTCAACCTTGCAACGGTCTCACCATCCCCGCGCGCCGTTGAACTTGCACAACAAACCGAAAAAGACCCGCGCGTTGTGGAACTCATGCTTCAGGAAAGCAACGAGGTTTTGCGAACCCGCGTCGGCACAATCGTTGTGGAACACAAGCTTGGCTTTATCTGTGCCAACGCAGGCATCGATCACTCCAACGTGGCTCCCCCTGAGGAAGAGGGGCAAGGGGTGAGTGCCGAAGAGTGGGTTCTGCTTCTTCCCGAAGACCCAGACCGTTCCTGCGTCCTGCTCCGAAATCAAATTGAATCCAAAACTGGAAAACACATCGGCGTCGTCATCATCGATTCGCACGGGCGCGCCTGGCGCAATGGCACAGTCGGCGTGGCTATCGGCATGTCTGGCGTGCCTGGCATTGTGGACAAGCGCGGCGACAAAGACCTCTTCGGCTACACCTTGCGCGTCACCGTGATCGGCGCGGCAGATGAACTCGCCGCCGCCGCATCGCTGGTGATGGGGCAAGCCTCCGAAGGCAGGCCAGTCGTGCATGTGCGCGGTTTTCCATATCCCTTGCGGGAAGGTTCGCTCAAGGAATTGATCCGACCCAAAGAGCAGGATATGTTTCGTTAAGGAAAACTAACAGAAATCTTATTCGCGCCTGATACACTGAAAAACAGATGCCCACCAAAGAGGATTTCCATTCCTTCCTGCGGACTCGCCGCTCGATCCGCCGCTTCAAAACGGACCCTGTGCCTGATTCCGTTTTAAGGGACATTCTCCACACTGCCACATTCGCCCCCTCCGCACACAACCGCCAACCCTGGCGCTTCATTGTAGTAACGGATGCGGCGCAATCCGTTAAAGAAAAACTCGCAAACGCCATGGCCGTGGAATTTCAGCGTGATCTTGAAAAAGACAACCTCCCCCCCGACGAAATCACGAAACGTGTAAACAAATCGCTTGAAAGAATCACAAGCGCCCCCGTTGTCATCATCCTCTGCGTGGACATGAGCGAGATGGACGAGTACCCCGACACCCACCGCAAAAAAGCGGAATATATCATTGCCACACAGTCCACCGCAAATGCAGGGATGCAGGTACTGCTCGCCGCACACGCCGAGGGATTGGGCGGCGTTTGGGTGTGCAGTCCCATGTTCGCGCAGGAGATTGTGCAGGAAGCGTTGGAAATCCCGAAAACATGGGAACCGCAAGCAATGTTCTTGCTGGGCTATCCTGTGGAAATCCCCGCAGTTCGAGGAAGAAAATCAATCGAGGAAGTAATGAGGTGGAGTCAAACGTCTCCCGACGTTTGAAATTCGAAAATCTGGAGATTTTCGAATCCAAAGCATAACCCTATGAAAATAACAGCCCTTGCTGGCGGAGTTGGCGGCGCGAAACTGGCGCACGGGCTTGCCCAAATCCTCGCTCCTGAAGAATTAACCATCATCGTCAACACAGGCGATGACTTTGAACATCTCGGCTTGTATATTTGCCCCGACCTCGACACGGTCTGTTACACGCTGGGAGGGTTGGCAAATCCTGAAACAGGCTGGGGGCGCATCAATGAAACCTGGAATACGATTGCGAATGTGGAAAGGCTCGGGGGGCCAGCCTGGTTTCGTTTGGGCGATCAGGATATTGCCACGCACCTTGAGAGAACAAGGAGGTTGAGGGAGGGTCAATCGCTTTCACAGATCACAAGAGATTTCTGCAAGGCATGGGGAATTCAGCATACGATATTGCCCATGTCCGATTCGCCTGTGCGGACAAGGGTAGATACAGACGAGGGCGAACTGGCTTTTCAGGAATATTTTGTCCACAGGCAATGCGCGCCAAAGGTCAAAGGCTTTCGGTTCGACGGAGTCGAAGGCGCGGAATCAGTTGTCGGGGCGAAAGAGGCGATTGAACAGGCGGACGCAGTGATCATTTGCCCGTCCAATCCCTGGGTGAGTGTGGACCCGATCCTGCAAGTCATCAAAAAAATTAACAAGCCTGTTGTGGCTGTTTCGCCGATTATCGGCGGGAAGACGGTGAAAGGGCCCGCCGCGAAGATGTTCGATGAATTGGGCATCGAGCCTTCGGCTTTGGCAGTTGCGAAACATTATCGCAACATTCTGACGGGTTTCGTGTTAGACAATGCAGACTCATTGTTGGAAGATGATGTGAAAAATTTAAACGTGCAGACTTTGGTAACGGACACACTTATGAATCACCTTACAGACCGCACCCGCCTGGCAGAGGATGTGCTACACTTCATCGGGAGTTTATAAACTATGACACTTTGGGCAATTGTCCCTGTAAAACCGCTCCGCCGTGGAAAATCCCGCCTCTCTGGAGCGTTGACCGAAGATGAAAGAACAGCATTAAATCAGGAGTTGTTGGAGCGGACTTTGAAAACGCTCTCGACCTTGAAGGAATTGGATCAGGTATTGGTTGTCAGCCGCGACCCGCACGCTTTAACGATTGCGCGGAATCACGGCGCGAAGACGGTGCAGGAGGATGGCCAGCCACATTTGAATACGGCTCTGGCGCGTGCCACGGTAGTGGCGCAAGTCCATGCCACGCAGGGAGTTTTGATTCTGCCTGCCGACCTGCCGCTGTTGACTGCCGAGGATGTGCTGACATTGATCGACCGCGCGGCAAAACCCCCCGTGGTGGTTATTGCGCCAGACAGACACGGCAAAGGGACGAACGCGTTGTTGATGGTTCCTGCTGGTTTGATCGAATATGATTTTGGCGAAGGCTCGTTCAAACGTCACTGCGAACGGGTGAAGAAGGCGGGAGCAAATCTTGAGATCGTGGAGCTTCCATCGTTGGGTCTTGACCTGGATTTACCAGAAGACCTGGAAATGATCCGCAAACTGGAAGCCGCAAAAGTATAGACATGCAAATTGCCACAGAATGTGTAAACCCTATGAAGTTTACAAGTTCTGTGGCAAAATTTTTTTATCCAAATTTCGCTACCGTACATTTTCCTCGCAAAGAAACCCTAAAGGTCTTTTTGGTGAATCGGAAATCTGCGAGGGAAAAGGAGACCTTTAGGGTTTGCGTGTACGGTAGAGAAATCCAAATTTCATCAAGGAGAATGCCATGACGAAGGAACGTGTAGCGCTTTATTTGCAGGATTCTCACGATCTGCGTGACGGATTGGAATACGCCAAGTACGCAGAGGAAAAAGGTTTTGAAGCGGTCTGGCAGGCCGAGTCTCGTTTGGTTCGCGATGCAATCGTTCCGATGGCTGGGTACGCCGCAGTGACCAACAAGATCAAAGTCGGTTCGGGCGTGATCAACAACTGGACTCGCAACATCGGTTTACTGGCCGCCACCTTCCTGACACTGGATGACCTTGCCCCAAACCGTGTCATTTGCGGAATCGGCGCATGGTGGGACCCGCTGGCGAAAAACGTGGGAATCGACCGCAAGAAACCTCTGCTTGCCATGCGCGAAACCGTTGAAGTAATGCGCCGCTTGTTGAACATGGAACGCGTTACCTTCCACGGCGAATTCCATCACGTGGACAACATTGAATTGGATGTAGTTCATGGCCGCCGCGAGCCGCGCAATATTCCGATTATGATCGGCGCGACGGGCGACTTGATGATGGAAATGACGGGTGAAATCTCTGATGGCTGTGTGATGAATTATTGCGTCGCGCCTGAATATAATGACAAAGCAATGGAGTTGCTTGAAAAAGGCGCCAGGAAAGCTGGACGAAAAATCGAAGATATTGACCGCCCGCAATTGATCGTCTGCTCGGTGGATGAAGACCACGATAAGGCAATCGAGTATACAAAAGAATTGCTTTGCCAGTATCTTGCCCAACAGCCACATATCGCCAAGGCTTCGAATGTCTCGCAGGAAGTTATCAACAATATTCAAGCCACATTGGGCTGGCCTGCCACGAAGGAACAGATCAACAAGGCCAAGCACTTCGTCCCTGACGAGTTGGTTCACAAGATCACCGCATCTGGCACACCCGCCGAAGCGCGTGCCAAGGTAGCCGAATACGTCAAGCGCGGATGCACCTGTCCGATTCTTTATCCCGTAGGCGGGAATTTCAAACTGCTGATCGATACGTTTGCGCAGAGTTAATTGATAAAAGACCTCCGTGATTTATCGAATCTCGGAGGTCTTTTACGTGCGTTATAATTAATGCGGAGGCAGAAATGACCATTCACTTAAATGTAACTTCTGAACTGGAACGACAATTAAATAAAGTTGCCAAACAAATGGGACTTACACCTGATACCTATATCATGCGTGTTCTGCAACAGGAACTTCAAAAACGCTCCGCTCCTGCGCGTTTATCCGCTGAAGAAAGCGCGCTGGTACAGCAAATCAACGCCAGCCTTTCCGCCGTTAAATGGGAACAGTACCGCACCCTGCTTGCAAAACGGGATAACGAAACCCTAACCAAAAGCGAACAGGAAGAATTAATTATCCTCTCCGATCAAATCGAAGAAGCCAATGTCCGCCGCATAAAAGCAGTGGCCGAATTAGCGCGTGTGCGCAACACCACTATTCCAGCGCTGGTAACAAGCTTGGGCTTATCCCCTTCCAATGCCTGAACAGCGCGCCCGTGTGGCAGAACGCGCCAAAGGTTCTTGCGAATATTGTCATTCGCAAGAACGATATTCCCCCGATTCTTTCTCCATTGAACATATCATCCCGCGTATCAAAGGCGGCAAAAATACCTTGGACAATCTCGCCTTTGCCTGTCAGGGATGTAACAACCGTAAATTTACAAGCACAGAAGCATTCGACCCTGTAAGCCAGACAACAACCCTGTTATTTAATCCCCGTCAACATCAATGGGCGGAGCATTTTGCGTGGAGTAACGAAGGTACGCTATACTGTGCGCGGTTACAAATTGCGGTTTTCTGCCGCCCGTTTCGCGGGGATAAATCCCCTGCTCAGTACATGCAAGTCCACTAAAGCGGACTCAAACCAGTCGGCTTCAGCCGACTTCAACGTACTGAGGCAGGGCTTCAGCCCGCCGAATCCCTGTTGAATAAAAGCGCAGTTCCTGACCGCGCCCAGTATAATACTTGGATTAACTCCTGTTGGACGCGCATCTGTTGAAAAGCTTCAACTATACTGACCACGGTCACAAATTGCGGATTTAAGTTGGAGTTATTCAGTAGTTTGGTAAGATTGGCGAATGACCATCCAACTTCAACTGACACCAGAGATTTTGAAAGAAATTCATTATCATCGCTATAACCATCC
>JACRLB010000040.1 GCA_016235445.1 Chloroflexota bacterium
CTGCCAAACCCGCACCTGATCACCCCTGGCGCAATTACCCTCTGCCTACTTCGCGGTAAAAAAGTAGAAATGTCACCGCCCTGCAGGGCGGTGACATTTCTACTTTGGAATTCAGGGGACATTTCTACTTTGGGCTAACATAGCATAATGTCATAAGATAGAAGTGAAGGAGACAAACAGCCCTCGCGTGAATTCACGCGAGGGCTGGGGGTACTTTACCTGTCTGCTGGAAATTCCCAGGTATTTTGATTGTTTCGAGCGTTACTTTTCAGGGTCGATGGTGAAGAGTTCGAAAGGTGTGGTTGACTCTGGTGAAACCGTGAATTCAGGGATGTCTCCATCATTGAGGGTTAGAGTGGGCTGATTGCCGTTCTTCCAGGTGGCTGTCCAGGAGAATGGTCCGCCAGTGAGGTATCCACAGCCGGAGATGTAAAACGAGCTCAGTCCAAGCGTCCCTTGTGCGGTTGTTGGAGTGATGAATGTGCCGTTTGCGTAGAAGCTGCCTGCAAAATTGAATTGTTTGTTTGCATAGGCAATCGGAACCAAAGGTGTATGAGTGATCTTGTAACTGCCGCATCCGTTGACATAAATGTAAATCGCAAAATTATCCACTTTAGGGGCGGTATTAGTAATATAGAATTCGACGCCCTGATCGCTCCAGAAACCGGATTTGGCAGGAGATATGACAAAGGATTTGTAGGGACTGTAATTCATCCATACACCGCCGATCATGGAGCGAATCCTCCACTTATAGGCGCCGGTGCTCAATGCGGTTGTAGGAGTGTTGGCGCACAAGGATACGCCACATGCGCTGACAGGAACAGTCTTGGTGTAGATGACGGTTGCGCCTTGTAAGAGCTGGTATTGGTATTTTGTTGCCCCATTCAGCTTGGACCACTTATAGGTTGGAGTTTCATCTAAGGTTGTGTCAGTGGGAGAGATCGCAGTTGGGATTCTGCGCAGGGTATACACTTCACCAGTTGTGAAATTACCATTGCCAGCGCCTGCTCCACCGAGAGGGTTGCTGGAAGAATCCAGGATGCTGTCATTGTCAATGAGCTTTAGTCGGATGGCGCCATTGCCGTTTCCGGAACCCGTGTTTACGGTGACTGTGTAGGTATCGTCCGTGCCGCTTACAGAGGTGATGGATGCGCCGGTAGTGCCTGTGGCGGCCAGGGCAAAATCACTGGAGTCAACACCAGTCACTGGCTCTGTGAAGGTAACAAGGTAATTTACATTGGAAGCCGAAGTGGGATTTGGGTCCAAGCGAGCAATTGATATTACAGCTGTAAGATATCCCTCATAGGCGCCGATATCGCAAACGCTGTCTTGCGGACGAACGATGCCGCGTTGGTCCGTTGGTAGGCAGGCATTACCGCCGCTGCCTGGCGCCGCCGGGCTGCCAGCATTAAGCGCTGGACTGTTTCCGAGTAAAGCATGAGTGAACGTGGGCCCGCCGTTATTTTGAAGCGGGCCTAATTTTGCGTCAACTGGATTATTCTTTGTTCCAAAAATATCCCCAGTCGTTGGGCTGACCACGCAGCCTGTTTTATTGCCTATCAGGTTATACCCTAGGCTATTGACGGTCCCATCATAAAGAGGGTCTTTATAACAATCACTGCCAGAGCCATTGGCGGCAATGATCGAGTTTTGCATAGTTATATATCCTGCCTCGTTAGTAAACCCAAATGATTCGTTGAAACTAATTGTGCTATTGTTGAGAAAAATAGTGCCGCCAAATGTAGAAATGCCGTCGCCACTGCCTCCTGTATTCCCACTCACGGTACTATTATTTAATGTTATTGTGTCATGGGCATAAATTCCACTACCATAAAAAGAGCCATTAAGTGAATTGTTGTTTACTATGCTGTTATTTAATATCATGATGCCGTCGCTTTGAATTCCGCCACCTCCGCCACCGCCACCGCCACCGAAACCAGCTATATTTTCAGATATCGTAGTAGCATTGATAGTCAGAGTTCCGTTGTTTTGAATTCCGCCGCCAGAACTTCCATGGTTGTTGGAAATGGTCAAGCTATTTAATGTCATGTTGCCTTCTGAATTGTTGATGCCACCTCCGCCGCCGCTCGACCAATTAGTGCTGTTATTAATAATATTACTGTTGCTGACCGTTAAGTTGCCTTGATAATTGTAGATGCCTCCACCTCCTATATATTGATTAAACCCATTTGTAACTGTAAAGCGATCGACGATTGCGACGATTGCAGTGATGGTGGTGTTTACAGTAATTCCTCTTCTTGTATCTTGTCCGTCAATCACAGACATCCCACCTTGAGTGGCAAATGTTTCATCCCATCCGCCAGAGAGGGTAATACTCTTGTTGACCAGCACTACCTCTGTGCCAGAGGCGGCAGTATAGGTTCCAATGGCCACCTTGACCGTATCCCCCGCCGCTGCTTTGCCAATCGCGCCATTGATGGTGAGACAGGGTGCGGCGGCAGAAGCACAAGTGTTCGCATCAGTACCCGAAAGTGAGACAAACCAGGTCACATTGGTCAAGGCGAATGAGACTACGCCAGCCAGACCAGAGGCTTCAGCAGTTATAACGTAACTGCCCAGTTGATTATTGGCCGTAAAGGTAGATGAGATCGCGATACCACTGTCATTTGTGGTGGCAGTCTCGATATTTGTGCCACTACTGGTGAACGTGCTACTGGCGCCCAAGGCCGGGGCAGTGAATGTAATCGATACACCTGACACAGGACTGCCTAAACTGTCTACAACATAGACACTCAATGGATTTGTGAAAGCCACATTGGGTGCAGTGCGTTGGTTCGAACCATTATAGATGCCGAAGGAAGCAGCTACACTCGGTGCTGTGTATTCATACGCGCCAATATCACAGACTGCTCCTTGTGGGCGGCTTACCCCGCGTTGATCTGTGGACAGGCAGGTAACCGGGTTTCCTGTATTGATAGCCGGGCTACCGGATAAAAGAGCGTGATAGCCAAAGTTGCCAACCGGATACGTGCTGAGGAGTGGGCTGATGTTGAATTGGTCGCCAGTCCCGGCAGCCACAGTACAACCTGATGTGTTGCTGATGATATTGTAGCTGGATGTGCTTATCGTTCCAGAGCAATCTAAGCTGTTAACAGCCGTATTGTTGGCCAGAATACTGTTGTTTAGGATAATAGCGGTGCCACTTGTAACATTTATTCCCCCTCCATTTGTACTCGCATTGTTGTTTGCAATCGTGGAATTCAGGATTGTCATCGACCCGCCGTATACGTTAATTCCGCCGCCACTCGAGTAAAAAGCTTTATTCCTGGCGACTGTGCTGTTGTTGAGATTCAGCGTTGCATTAATTCCAACGGAAATACCCCCGCCAGCCTGGGCGATATTTTCACTAATAGTACTGTTTTTGATAGTTGCCACCGAATTATTATCAATGGTTATACCTCCCCCGACCAGGTAATTATTACCGCCTTGGATATTGAAACGCTCCATAGTGACAGTTACCCCGGAATTAATATAAACCGTTCTGTGGGCCTTTTGACCATCTATAATGGAGATACCGCTCTGAGTGGTGAAAGTTGCATGCCACCCACCAAGTAGAGTAATGTTTTTATCGATCAAAACTATTATAGAGTATATGTCTCCTGTGCCGGTGTAAGTTCCAACTGCCACCTTGACTGTATCCCCATCCGCGGCTTTCCCAATCGCGCCATTGATGGTGAGACAGGGCGCATCAATTGCAGAGCATGAGTTGGCGTCATTGCCTGTGGTGGTCACATACCAAACTGTCTCGCCTACTGTGTTCCCTTGCGCGGAGGCTGGTTGTACTGCGGCCAGCGAGAACGCCAGGGTGATGATCAGGAGGGCATTGGCGCGGAACAGGAATAATGCTTGGCTGAAACTTTGTGATTTTTTCATGTGAGACTCCTTTTTGAAACAATCCAAGTATGGCGGCACAGATCAAAGTAACTTGCTCTGCCTGAACTTGTTGGGAGGTCGGGAAATTTGTTTTTGTGA
>JACRLB010000041.1 GCA_016235445.1 Chloroflexota bacterium
GCCTCTGGCGGCGTATTCATTGCCGGAGGGACGCACTTATGACCAGGCTCACAATACTGGCTACATCGACTGGAGTGGTTCTGCCCAGTATGTGTACATCACCCATCGCGATGGATCCTCGCTTCCACCCGAGGAAGGTGGAACATTTTGTGGTTCCAATTGTTCCGAGTGGGTCACGCGGTTGGGGAATGGCGGCGTTGCCAGCGGCTCCTTTGACCGCGATGTTTCATACTTCGAGATCATGGTCGGTTTTACGCCTGACTCAAGTGTGGGCAATGCAGTGCTGCGGGCGTGCTCCTCTGTGGATACATGGTACTTGCAGACGGGCTCTGGACTCCCAGGGTTTGTGAGTATGGCTATTGCTGTTCCGTCAGGATGTCGTTCATGGTCTTTAACCGCATCAGGTGGATATGTGGATTTTCGTTCCATCGATGTGGAATATATCGGTCCACCGTCCACTGCCACACCCACCCCGTCGCGGACACCCACGTTCACACCGACCATAACCCGTACTCCGACAGCGACCTTTACGCCCAGTCTTACGCCGACGTTGACCTTCACGCCGACTCTGACATATACACCCACGGCGACCTATACCAATACCCCATCACCCACACCGACCCCGTTACCGCCGCAAATTACAGGAGTTGTGGTTTGTGATCTTTGGGGCGATGCCGGTTGGTGCCGAGGTGAGGAGACGCTGAGACTCTCTGCCAGTGATCCACAGGGTTTCGATGTTTTGATCACCGGCGATTTGAACGGGGAACCATTTACTTGTGGAAGTTCCTGTGATCTGCCTCTGCCGGAAGGGACGGGCACAGCCAATTACACTGCGACTTCCACCAGCGGGCGAACTGCCAGTGGTTCATCCACCTGGCAGCGGGATGGCACTCCGCCAGATCTTGAGATCAGCCTTCCGCCTGTGGATGGCAGGAATGGTTGGTATGTTTCGGAGGTGGACTTGTATGCAACGGCGACCGATGCGATCTCCGGACTCTCAATCTTGAATGGAAGCCTTGATGGTGGAACGACTTGGATCTCCTTTCCAGTCCACTTTACGGACGGCGACCATCTGGCGCTGATCCATGCCAGGGACGTGGCTGGAAATGAGGTCACCGTATCTAGGATGATCCATGTTGATACCGTATCTCCGGTTGTGCAAATCACTTCTCATTCCAATCATGATGTAGTGCAGGGCGATGTGCAATTGTCCGGGAGTTTGGAAGACGCAACCTCTGGTCCGGAGGAAGGCGAGATTTCTGTCGATGGTGGGTTCACCTGGCAGCCTGTTTTACTTAAGGCAAGTAGCTGGTCTTTCATTTGGCGATCTGGTGAAGTTCCCAATGGAGAATACATAGTCCAAGTACGTGGGACGGATCATGCCGGTAATGACAGTGATATTTCTTCCATTTCATTGACCGTGGATAATGCCCCGCCGGCTGTGTCCATTACCGAACGGTGGTGGATTTGGGAAACTGGAACATTGAATGTGTCCTTCAATCATTTTCCGATTGCAACCATCCAGGTGACGATCCGCGATCCACAAAAGCGTTGGAAGGAGGTGGTGCTGGACTTTGATCCCGGCAGGAATGTCTACATTGTGAAATGGGATCGGCGTTTTGCAGATTGGACACTGGCTCCAGCGGGACAATATCCGGTGCTGGCAGTGGCATGTGATGTGAATGGGTTATGCGGGCAGGATGAGGGCAGGATCGTGGTTCCGGACGTGGCGACCGCAACTGCCACTCTAACTCCATCCCCGACCGCGACCAGTACTTTGACGCCTTCGATAACGCCGGTGGCGACACAAATATTGCCGACACCGACTTTAGTATTGGAAACACCAATTCCAGAAGAAATACCTGAAACTACTCAGACCTCCCTACCGCTGTGGCAGATGATTGGCTTGTTGGGATTGTTCATGGTGATTGCATCTGCGAGCTTGGTGGATCCCCGTCCTAAAGCATTGGAACGATTGGGTGAGACGCTCAGGAACATGTCTGCGCACGCAAAAGACGACTCTGTCGAAAACAAATAAATACAAGGAAAATATAAACATGGAAATAATTCTTGCAATTGTAGTGGCATCTGCCGTGATATTCTTCGGAGCATTGATTAGCATGGGCAATGAACGTCAAAAAAAGGCAATTGATAGTCTACGAGAGCAGGTGGTTCTTTGGGCGGTTCAGGATTTGAAGATCAAGCGCGAACACCTGGCTCAGACAGTGCAAGTCCCTGACCCTGTGGGTTGGCTCAATAAGACTGCATCAAGGGTTTGCGGCTATGATCTGAAATTACAGGTTCTCGAAATGTCTGAAGAACCGCAATCTCTGGTCTGCACATCAGGTGACAGCAGTGTTAAGGTTGTCTTTTCACCGCTCTCACCCACTGATCTTCGCCGAATTAAGAGTGGCAGACAAAACCGTTTGTCACAATTCACGGGGCATCATCCCCTATTTCTTCTTCCAAAGGGTGTTGATGTCCATGAATTGTCCATCCTGAATGGAGGTCATTTGTTTGACTTGGAATTACCATTGGCCTGGAAGGCATTGACTGGTAAAAACCTTGAACAATCCAACCGGCTTTGGATGTATGAAAATTCATAATTGGATAAATATTTAAGTCAAAGGGTCTTCTGCAAATAAATATGCAGAAGACCCTTTGTTACAATTCTGTAAATTTCAGGAGCAAACGGACTACAAAACGCTTCACCATTCGAAGATAAATACAATACTCAAGATGTGAATTTGATTTAATGCTTATATTGCAGGTTGGCAGGGTCGGGACGAAACAAGAGAAACAGAAGATAGATACGGCAGTTGGACTTGCGTTGAAGACTATGGGGGAAATGCGGGCGGCATCATGGTGATATGATTACCAAAGGCATGAGATGAAGAGATATTTATTCACCACCCTGCCATCCAACGATCTCGGTTTACTCACATGCTCCCTCCCGATTGCCAGAGAATTGGCTAAAAGAGGGGATGAGATTATTTTTTGCAGTCCGGGACAAGCCCCGAGCAAATTGATCGCAGACGCTGGTTTTGAAAACCAACTCCCAAGGCATCCGTTTTATCATCTGATGTCGCTGGAACTGGGTTGGCAGGGGTTTCTGAAATTCATACGATCAAAGCAATTCAAGGATGATTTTGGGAATCCTCTTAAGTTCCTCGGACAGCTATTATCGAGCGCGCCTGTTAAAATGCCTCCCATCACCTCTGAAATATGGAACATGGATCATATCTCAGCGACCGCCGGGATGCTGAATAAGAATTTTGTGAAGACCATTTGTGTCTCCCTCATGGAATTGATGGAGAACCTTGCGATTGATGTGGTTGTGGACTTTTGGAATCCAATGGCTTGTATTGCGGCGCGCGCCATGCAAATACCTTTGGTTGGGGTAATCCAGGCGGATATGCACCCGGACAGTCAGGGGTTCATTTGGTGGAAGGATAAGCCTTCAAATATTCCTTCGCCAGTGCCCGTCATCAATGAGATTCTTTCTGAATATTCTCTTGAACCAATTCGTAGTACCGGGGAACTCTGTATTGGTGACTTAACGTTGGTTGTCGGTATACCAGAAATAGAGCCGCTACTAGCAACATCCGATGTAACCTATATTGGACCGGTTCTATGGCAAAGAGAAAATTCACAGATGCCGGAATGGTTTGACAGTCTGAGCAATGACAAGCCGGTGGTATGGATATATTCCGGGAATCCCAATTACCTGCCGCGAGTACGCACCCCTGTTGATTCGGCAGTAGTTTTGGAGGCTTGTGTTGCGGTGTTGGCTGAGGAAAATGTGCAGGTTGTCTTAACCACAGGACATCATACATTGCCCAAAAACATCCTCCCATTACCAGGGAATTTTTATTCTGCGCCTTATGTTCCAGGTCTTGCCATGGCGGAACGTAGTGACTTACTGATCCATCACGGCGGGTATGGTTCCTGCCAAACCGGGCTTTACACAGGAACGCCAGCCGTGATGATTCCCACTTTTTCTGAACGTGAAAGCAACGCACGGCGGATTGCAAACGTGGGAGCGGGAGAGTTGGTACTTCCAACCGAGGGTACTGCATGGGAAAAGAGGGTAAATCTGGATGACTTGCGGGCAAAGATCAAAAAAGTCATCTCCGACTCATCCTATACGACAAGTGCCCGTCAAGTAAGTGAAAAACTACGCGCTTATGGTGGGGCTTTGGATGCTGCAAATCAAATCGAGAAATTTAGCCACAAGAAATCTTCAGCGATCAGATGATTCTTCACATTGGATGCAGGCGAAGGTTGTTTCCATTCATTTTGATTCAGGTCACATTTGCGTGGAACAGAACGGCTTGATACGGATTCTCCACACTACCGTCGAATTGATTGATTACATTCCGCACCTCTGTATGGAGCGCTACGCGGGTTTTATCGTCCAAGGCGCGAAGGCTGGAGTATGTGTGCAAGAGTTTGAGAAATTTCTCCGCGTTATAGGTTTCAGTCCAGTTGTAGGTTCTCACTGTCATATCTTCGATGCCGCAATATTCCCGCAGGTTTCCGCGAATAATATTCTCCAACCATTCGAGTTTGATACCTTGACGCAAGCCTTGTTCCTGCGGTGCGTGTTTGCCGAAAATTTCATCCAACGCGCCCGACCAGTTGGTTTGCAGATTGGGCTCTATATGCCAGAATAAGGCGATGGAACCTCCCGGGTTGAGCGCGTGGATTAATTTTGGGTAACCGATCTCTGGCTGGATCCAGTGAAACGCGTCGGCGGAGAACGCCAAGTCGAAGGTGTACGGCGTCAATTCCCACTGTTCGAACGCCGATTGCAAGATGACCGTATTGGGAAATTCCTTACACCGTTGACGCGCGTATTCCGTCAGTTTTTCGCCCAACTCGATGCCCAATAGACGGTATCCGCGTTTTGCAAATGCGATGGTGGCATTCCCCGCGCCGCAACCGACCTCCAGAATGGAAGCATCGGGCGCAAGCGCGGAGAGGTGGATAATATCTTCCGCAAGTTCATTGGGGTATTCGGGGCGGACTTCGTTATACAAGTCCGCGGTTTCCTCGAACGTGATGCGCCGGGAGCGATCAATGCTCATGTTGGCTAATAAAGGTTTTAAGGTGTGTTGAAGTCAATTTTGAAATCCGCTGGAAGAGCGAATTGCTTGACTAAAATGCTGGTTTTGATCTTCTGGTGCTCGTCGAATTACCATTTCCACACGCCGAAAGGCTCAACCGCAGCACAAGTAGAATTACAAGTCCAATAAGGTTTTTCATGGGATTTCCTTCCTTGTTAGTTGGAGTTCAAGGCAAGCGGCACACTCAATATTCCCACGCCTTCCTGCGCACAGACAACAAAATAATCGGTGTTCGAATTCATTGGAAGTTCTTCGACCAGCCAATCGCCTTTGAGGTCAGGATCCATGTGGTCAATGATCCTATCCACAGATGGCGGCACATCGGCGACTTTGTATGACTCCAAATCTGCCTTGGTGAAGCCTGACCTGAGTGTGACGATAACAATGGCATAAGCATTTTCTGTGGGATTCTTCACCGCGATGCGGATGGGATTAGGAATTTCGACATCAGGCGCTTTGAGCAGTTCACAGGCTCCATCGGTAAAGAGAATCGACACATCCGCATCCTCGGGCGGTGAAGAGGATTGGCAAGAGGTCAATAGCAGAGCAAGCAGGATGGCGACGCGTAACAAGTTTTTCATGGAGGACTCCTTCTCTTATTTTCAAGGAATGTTCAACACATTGAGAAACGTTTCCTCAAATCGTTCCGCATCTGCCGAGACAGCCACTCGAATTCTTGCGCCTCCCGTGGTGGGTTTGGTGTATCCGCTTTCGGGACCTTCCTCCTCCACGACCTGCAGTTCGAACATCTTGAAGGTCGCAAGGCTTTCGTCGGTGGCGATGGCGGCGGTGAGTTCATCCCAGAATTGACGACCGCCGCTCTGGATGATGCCGAGGTTGGTCGTCCACAGCTCGTAGATGAATCCAGCCTCGGGTGTGGAGCGATTCGCTTCGAGGGTCTTGTACACACGCGTCGTGACGGGGACGTCACCTGTTGCATCCAATGGCACGAGGGTGATCGGCGCGCCTGAGTTGAACACGATGCTGGCGGCGCGCGGGTCAATGTAGATATTCCATTCGGCGAATTGATTTTCGACCCCGGTCATGGGACTGACGTTGCCGTTGACTTCCACCGCTCCGCCCATGATGTAGATCATTTGGATGTTATCCACAATGTCGGGGGAGGACATGAGCGCTTCGGCAATATTCGTGAGCGCCGCCAGGGAAATAATGGTTATCTTTTGATCCGATTCTCGAATGGTGGAGGCGATCAGTTCGGGCGCGGTCAGAGACGATGGGCTTCCTCCTTCGGGCAGACTGAGTCCATACAGGTCGTCCACGCGCATACGCCAAGCGAACGGGAATGCGTGAGTCCCGGCAAGAGGCAGTTCCCTGCCGCAGGCGATGGGGATATTTTGGGATTTGTTCAACGCCACCAGCCCAAGCGCATGTTTGATTCCCGGCTCGCAATGCGCTTCGCCATTCCCCGCCACAGTGATCGCCTTCACCTCCACGTTGGGGTGTTTTAGCAGGTAGAGGATCGCATCCATTCCTGAAATCGCCATATCGTCGTTAATGATCACGTGCAGGGTTTCATTCAATGGCGTGGGGGTTGCAAGGACGATCGGCATAGTAGTTTCGGATATGGGAATGACGGGATTGAATGTCCCAATCATGATATTCGATTTTATTTTTCCACCCTCGAAGACCGTTTCATAGCGCTCGCCAAATACCGCGCCTGTGGCGTATATCGTATCAACACATTCATACGTTGCCGAATTCTCATCCACCTGATAATTTCCGCAATCCTGGGAAAATATTTCAATTGCCTGTTCATAAATACCGCGGATCTCATCTTTGCCTTTGAACGTGCCAGCCCCATTCGTTTCCACAGCATCCTCGGCGAAGTGCTCCATCACCGCATCGAGATCTTTTGTATTCCACGCGGCTTCGTATGATTCCATGATGGCGATTGGATCGATCTTCGCTTGCGGCGATCCACAGGCAGAGGAACTCAATGCAACGACAACTAACAAGGCAAGATAATGATGCTTTTTCATGGAATCCTCTATTTCAGGGCGCGGGTTTGGGAGAAGTCAAGCCCGGGCCCTGAGTGCAAGGTTTTTGCTGGCTGAATTTTACGGAGTAAAAGTTTCTGTTAACACGTTGCTCTTGATTTTGCCGTTTTCTACGACCGCTTCGTAGCGCTCGCCTGCTCGAATATTGTCAATGGTAAGAATGCATTCATAGGTCACATTGTTTCCATTCACCACGTAATTGTTGCAATCCAAGGTGAAAACATTGACCACCCGGGCATACAACTCCCGGATTTCCTCGGGACCGGTGAACTTACCTTCGCCGTTGACTTCATACCCATCTTCAGCATACAGCGCGGCAACACCATCTGGGTCTTTGGCGTTATGCGCGGCTTCGAGCGCTTCCAAAACTGCGACAGGATCCGAGTCTGCCTGTGAAGAACCGCATGCTGAAACGCCCAGGAATAGTACGAACAGAATTGTGAAACGAAATAGATTTTTCATGAGTAACTCCTTTGGTGAAGAATTATCATCAAGGATGGTCCTTGCGGATTGTTCAGGGATTGCACAGCCTCAGGGAGTGGCTACGACAGGATTTTCCACGAAATTGCCCGCCATCATGGAATGCAGTTTCACCATCATAGCCACTCCCAGACAACAAGGTTAAGTAATTTGAATTAAATAACTATCGAATTAGGAATGGCGCGATAGTTCCAAGCAGGTAAGAAGTCGTCAAAGACAATGCGCATGGTTTGTTTAAAGTCATCGGCGACTTTTCGTCCAGTTTGGTAAATGGTTTCAATA
>JACRLB010000043.1 GCA_016235445.1 Chloroflexota bacterium
CCGGCCAAGCCTTTTTCCAAATTTTGGTTGACCTTGCGCCGCTTGGCGCGTATGTTTGCTCATGCCGTTGAGAACTTATTCGATCTGGCTGATGTCGTTTCTCGTCATGCTCGTGTCGCTCTTTCGTGATCTACTGATAATACATGTTGCGTAAATCATGATATTTGCGCTTGTACGTAAAATCCAAAATCAGAAATCGAAAATCGTAAATTGAAAATGCTCCCTTCAAACATAAAAGCCCTCATCCTCGATATGGACGGTGTGATCTGGAAAGGCGATGCGCCGATCGGGGATCTGCCTGCCACGTTCAAACGCATCCGCGAGCGCGGATTGAAATTTGTATTCGCCACAAACAACGGGACGAAGACTCCCAAAGAATATCGGCAAAAATTAGCCGAACTCGGCGTGGAGATCGACGCTTCGCAAATCGTCACCTCTGCGCTGGGGATTGGCTTCATGCTTTCGCAGAGATTTCCGCGTGGGACAAAAATCTTCGTGATCGGTGAAGATGGTATCCGCCTGGCGCTGGAGGAGAAGGGGTTTGAAATTCTCAGCGTGGAGAATGCCCCCGAAGCAGAGGCAGTTGTCATGGGGATCGACCGCGGTATCACCTTCCAAAAAGTGGCTGAGGCAACTTTGCTCGTGAGGGCGGGCGTCCCGTTTTACACCACCAACACCGATAGAACCTTCCCCACCCCGCGCGGAGAAATCCCTGGATCGGGCGCGTGGCTTTCGGTGGTCACATCCGCGACGGGTGTGGAGCCGATTGTGGCGGGCAAGCCCTTTCCGTATTTGATGGAACTGTCCCTCGAAAAGCTGGGGACGAAGAAAGAGGAAACCCTCGTGGTCGGCGACAGGCTGGAGACGGATATTGCGGCGGGACAATCTGTGGGATGCCCCACTGCTCTGGTGTTGAGCGGAGTCTCGACAAAAGAGCAGGCAGATGAGTGGATGCCACAACCTGCTATGATTACAAACAGTCTCTCAGCGTTGGTTTCATAACCATGCGACTCATTTACGATCTCGACCTCCCCACCCTCACCAATCTCCTCAAAGAATGGGACGAACCCGCCTACCGCGCAAAGCAGGTCTGGCAGGGACTGTACCAGCATCTCTACAACTCGCCAGAGCAATTCACGAATTTGTCCAAGTCTTTGCGCGAGAAGATGACGGAGAATTTGACCTTCATGCCTTTTTCGGTGAAGGTCTATCAGGATTCTTCGGATGGTCACACCCGCAAGACCTTATTTGAACTGCCTGATAAAAACTTGATCGAAGCGGTGTTGATGCGCTACGGCGACCCTGCGGACAATCCTCACCCCAGCCCCTTATCATCCCCGAAGGGGACTCCCAAAGAGAGAGGAGCTAGAGAACGCCGCACACTCTGCATCTCCACCCAGGCAGGTTGTGCCATGGGATGTGTGTTCTGCGCCACAGGGCAGATGGGATTCAAGCGTCAACTATCCAGCGGAGAAATTGTCGCGCAGGTCATGTATTACGCGCAGATGTTGAAGAAGCAGGATGAAACAGTCAGCAATATCGTTTTCATGGGCATGGGCGAACCCTTCCATAATTACGAAAATACGATGGCGGCGATTGATAGATTAAACGACTCCGAAGGCTACCACTTCGGCGCGCGCCGCTTCACCATCTCAACCGTGGGGCTGGTTCCGCAAATTAGAAGATTCGCCGACGAGCAGAGACAGGTCAACCTTGCGATCTCCCTCCATGCCGTGGATGATGACACCCGCGTGGCGATGATGCCCGTCAACAAAAGATACAAAATTGACGAGGTTCTCGAAGCCTGCGAATATTACGTGGCAAAGACCAGCCGCCGCGTCACCTTTGAATGGGCGTTGATTCATGGCGTGAACGACACTCCCGAAGTCGCAAAGAAACTCGCCTCCAAACTGCGCGGGTTGATGTGCCACGTCAACGCCATTCCGCTCAATCCAACAGCAGGGTTTGACGGCAAAGCGACAGACCGTCAGCGGGCGGCCCTCTTCAAAGAATCACTGGAGCAGGCCGGGATACCGTGTACGATCCGAATGCGCCGCGGGATCGATATCAACGCAGGCTGTGGTCAGCTTGCGGGAGCGGTGACAGGCAAATCGTAGGGTCGCCCTGCCTGCTCAAAGACCAGAGTCATTCTTGTTATAATCCCTCTCACATCCCATTAAACTTCTGCTAATATCATTTACATCGATATTGACTGTACAACCTACTTTACCAAAGGTGAAACTCAATGGAACAAAAACAAAACTGGCTCGAACGCCCCGTCCATCCCCTCCTGCCCGCGCTGACCAACGAGATCGCAGTTTTTGTGGTCGTTATTTTGCTGGCCATTGCCACACGCTTTTACGATCTCGATACGCGCGTCATGAGTCACGATGAAAGTTTGCACACCTACTTCTCATGGCTGTTATATCGCGGGCAGGGCTACGAACATTCGCCCATGATGCACGGGCCTTTCCAGTTCCACTCCATCGCGCTCAGCTACTTCCTGTTTGGCGTAAGCGACTTCACCTCGCGCATCCCTGCCGCGCTTTTCAGCATCGGTACAGTTTGGATGCTCTGGTACTGGCGTCGCTACCTCGGCAAATGGGGCGCGCTCATCGCAGGTTTTTTACTGGTCATTTCACCGTACATGCTTTATTACGGACGATACGTCCGCAACGAATCATATGTTGGATTCTCCGGCCTCCTGATGTTATACGCCATCCTGCGCCATCTCGAAGTCGGCGGCAAAAAATATCTCTTCATGCTGGCGGCCGCGCTCGCGCTTCACTTTACCGCAAAGGAAACCTCCTTCATCTACACTGCCCAGGCATTGATCTTCCTTGCGATCTATTTTCTCGCGCAAGTTACCCGCCGCTCATGGAGGAACGCCGAAAATGAATACCGCGCCTTCATCATCGCCCTCGGCCTGACGGTTCTGCTCGTTGGCGCCGCCGCAGGCTATGGACTTTACACCCGCGACACCCAGACTATTTCGGGGACGGAAACCGCCATACCCAGCAACCCAATCGAAGAAATCTCGCCTCTCGCCCCGCCCGAAACTGGTTCTCTATCCCTGACAACGATCCTCGCTGTCGCCGCTTTCATCTCCCTCATCGCCACAGCCACCCTGCTTATTCGAGGCTATGGCTGGGAACGCATCCGCAACGAACGCTCGTTTGACCTGCTCATGGTCACAGGCACAATCGTTCTGCCACAGCTATCCGCCTTCTTAATTAAGGTGTTCGAAAAAACGCTCAATGTGACCATACCCACCTCCGCGGGCGAAGTGCAGTCCCTGGGTTCAGACATGCGCTCCATTCTCGTGATCGGCGGATTCCTGCTTTTGATGTTCATCATCGCCGCCGCAGTCGGCCTATTGTGGAACAGGGAGAAATGGTGGAAGACCGCTCTCATCTTCTGGGTTCCATTCACCATCTTCTACACCACCGTCTTCACCAACAGCAGTGGATTCTTCACCGGCGCCATCGGCTCGCTTGGATATTGGATCGTCCAACAGGATGTGGAACGCGGCAGTCAGCCCTGGTATTACTACCTGCTCGTGCAAATCCCTATTTATGAATTCCTGCCCGCGCTGGGTTTCCTCTTCGCGGTCATCATTGGGCTGGGCAGAAAACCCGCCCCCAAACCTGAGCCTGTTGAAGAACAGGATGAAGTCGTCAACCTTTCCAGCGAAGCGCAGGCTGAAGAGGTCATCACCCTGCTTGAAGACGAGACAAATACCGAAGAAAGAAACTTCCCCAACACTTTCAGCCTCCTCGTTTGGTGGAGCATAATCAGCGTGGTCGCCTTCTCCTATGCTGGCGAAAGAATGCCCTGGCTTACCTATCACATGGCCTGGCCCATGATCCTGATCACAGGCTGGGCTATCGGGTATGTGATCGACACAACCGACTGGCAGAAATTGAAAGAACAACGCATCCTGCTCACCGTCTCAGCGCTGGCTGTCTTCATCACCAGCATGGCTGGCGTGGCGCTTTCTCTCAATGGCATCACTCCCCCATTCCAGGGACAGGAACTCGCGCAACTGCAAGCCACCAGCGCATTCCTTCTTCCTCTGATCGTTACCATTTTAAGCGCGGGCGGGCTTATCTACCTCCTCCGTGAATGGACGTTCAAAGAGATGGGACGCGTGTTCATCCTGATCTTCTTCTCTTTGCTGGCAGTTCTCACCACCCGCGCTTCATTCCGCGCATCCTACATCACGTATGACGAAGCCACTGAATTCCTCGTCTACGCTCACGGCGCAACGGGCATCAAAGACATCATGGCGCAGGCCGAAGAGATTTCCCAGCGCACCACGGGCGGGATGGGCGTTGCCATTGCCTACGACGCCAGCGCACCGGATACGGGCGTCTCGTGGCCTTTCGTCTGGTATTTGCGTGATTTCACCAACCAGCGCTCCTTCGACCAGCCCACCCGCTCCCTGCGTGATTCGGTTGTCATCGTGGTGGATGAAAAGAATTTCGACAAGATCGAAGCCGCCATCGGCCCCGGCTATTACCGCGTGGACTACATCCGCATGTGGTGGCCGATGCAGGATTATTTCAACCTGGTCAATGACCGCGACCCAAATACTCCCTTCCCCGAAGATTACGCCTGCAACGGTGTTATGAGCTTCCTAAAGTTACGAAAGTCGAAAGATTATACGATGTTCTGCAAAGGCTTCACCGACCCCAACGTGCGGGCAGGACTCGTTCAGATCTGGCTCAACCGTGACTACACCATGTACGCCCAGGCATTGGGACGCACCGACTTAACTGTTTCCACCTGGCAGCCAGCCGATAAAATGAGGCTTTACATCCGCCAGGATGTTGCCTCGCAAATTTGGAATTACGGCGTTGCGCCGACAACCTCCGAACTGATCGAAGACCCAACCGAAGGGAAGTTCGTCCAGCTTTCGGCAGATTTGACCTTCGATTCAGCCCAGGCAAATCCTGTAGTTATGAATGCGCCGCGCTCACTGGCCTTCGCATCTGACGGCACGGTCTACGTGGCGGATTCCCGCAACCACCGCATCCTGCACCTCGATATGGAAGGGAAAATCCTGCACGAATGGGGAACCTTCGCAGACGGGGTCTCCACCCCAATTGGGAATGGGACATTCAACGAACCCTGGGGCATCGCTGTTGCGCCAAACGGCTCGGTGTACGTGACTGATACATGGAATCATCGCGTGCAAAAATTCACCGCCAGCGGAAAATTCATCAAAGCCTGGGGGATCTTTGGGCAGGGTGAAACACCTGATGCATTCTACGGCCCGCGCGGACTGGCGGTAGATGCCGAGGGGCGGGTATATGTCACAGATACCGGGAACAAGCGCATCGTCGTGTTTGATGCGGATGGGAACTTCATCACCCAGTTTGGAAGCGCAGGTTTCGATCCTGGTCAATTCGATGAACCCGTAGGCGTCACTGTGGATAAGAACGGAACTGTCTATGTTGTGGATACGTGGAATCAGCGCATCCAGACATTTACGCCTGTTGAAGTGGAAGGCTCGCTGACCTTCACCCCCGACAAGCAATGGGATGTGTATGGCTGGTTTGGGCAGTCGCTGGACAACAAGCCGTTCATTGCCGTGAACGATGAACGGCACGTTTTCGTCACGGACCCCGAAGGCTACCGCGTGATGGAATTCGACCGCAACGGTGGAGTTGTCCGCACCTGGGGCGAATACGGAGATGCGTTCTCGAACTTCGGCCTGGCTTCCGGCATCGCCGTGGATTCAGAAGGCCACATCTGGGTGACGGACGGCGCCTTCAACCGCATTATGAGATTTACACTGCCGGAATAAACAAGGATGAAAGTTGAAGGATGAAGGATGAAGGATGAAGGATGAACGCTTCGCGTGAAATCCTTCATCCTTTTTTTATTTTTTCTTTCTTTCCTCTTTCCTCTTTCTTCTTTCATCTTTTTTATGGTGGTATAATGCCGATGCTTTTACAAAGTATCGCGTGATTTAATAAGCCAAAACTTAGTGTTTGCATGTATTTGTTGCAAACAATTCCAAGAAGTTAGGCGGCAAGCGATAAATAAAATACCCTCCGAGGGAGAATAATGAAACTCCACGAATACCAATCAAAGACGATATTTTCGAAGTATGGCATCCCGATTCCGAAAGGACGGGTTGCGGCTACCGCTCAGGAGGCAAAGCAAATTGCTGAAGAGTTGGGTGGCCGCGTTGTTATTAAATCACAAGTGCTGGTGGGCGGGCGCGGAAAAGCAGGCGGCGTAAAGCTTGCCAAAGATTCCGCAGAAGCCGAACAGCTTGCGACCCAGATCCTCGGCATGGACATCAAAGGCCTGCCTGTTCGCAAGGTGCTTGTGGACGAAGCCTCTGCCATAGACCAGGAAATCTACTTCGCCATCACCGATGACCGCTCGGCCAAAAAGCCTGTGATCATCGCCTCTGCCGCGGGCGGGGTGGATATCGAAGAAGTGGCCGCAAAGACACCGGAAAAGATCATCAAGGTGAACATCGATCCCCTGCTGGGAATGCGCGAGTACATTGCGCGTGACGTGGCCGCCGCTATTGACCTGCCGCGTGAATACTGGCGTGATTTCACCAAGATTGCAATGGGGCTGTATGAAGTCTACAAGAATACTGATGCGTCCCTGGCTGAGATCAACCCATTAGTCATCACCAAAGACAAGAAGCTGGTCGCGCTCGACGGCAAGATGATGATCGACGACAACGCCCTCTTCCGCCACCCTGACCTCGCAGAAATGCGCGACACAGATGAAGACGCGCCCTCCGAAGTGGAAGCCCGCAAGTACGGACTTTCCTTCATCAAGCTGGATGGCAATATCGGCTGTATGGTCAACGGGGCGGGTTTGGCAATGACAAGCATGGATGTGATCAAGCTCTTCGGGGGCGAACCAGCCAACTTTTTAGATGTGGGAGGCGGAGCCAGTTCCGAAAAAGTGGCCGCGGCCATGCGCATCATCTTAACTGATCCAAGCGTCGAGGCCATCCTCTTTAATATCTTCGGCGGCATCACCCGCTGTGACGAAGTTGCCAGGGGCATCCTCGTTGCGATGGATGAAGTAAAGCCGAAGGTCCCGATGGTTGTCCGCCTCGTGGGCACAAATGCCGAAGAAGGACGCCGTCTGCTTGAAAACGCAAATATGATTACCGCAGAAACCCTCGCCGACGCGGCGAAGAAATCTGTTGAAGCCGCGAAGAAAGGGAAATAATCCATGAGCATTTTAGTTGACAAGAACACCCGCCTTATTGTTCAGGGTATCACTGGCAATGAAGGCTTATTCCACACCACACAAATGGCCGCCTACGGCACCAATGTTGTCGGCGGTGTCACGCCCGGCAAAGGCGGCGAATGGGTTCTGGAAGGCAAACTGCCCGTCTTTGATTCAGTGAAGATGGCGAAGGATGCCACAGACGCCAACGCCACCATCATCTTCGTCCCTGCGCGCTTCGCCCCAGACGCGATGTATGAAGCCGCCGACGCAGGCATTCCCCTCATCATCTGCATTACCGAAGGCGTTCCCGTGCAGGATATGATGCGCGTGCGCAGTTATCTTGACCAAAAGAAAGTCCGCCTGATTGGGCCGAACTGCCCAGGCTTGCTTACCCCCGGTGAAGCGAAGGTTGGCATCATCCCCGGTGACATTGCCATCCCTGGCAACGTCGGCGTGGTGTCCCGCTCCGGCACGTTGACCTATGAGGTGCTCTACGCCATGAAGAACCTCAACATGGGCGCATCCACCTGCGTGGGTATCGGCGGCGACCCGGTCAATGGCACGAACTTCCTTGATGTACTGGAAATGTTCGAGCACGACCCCAAGACCGAGAAGGTCATCATGATCGGTGAGATCGGCGGCAACGAAGAAGAAAAAGCCGCAGACTACATCGCATCCAAAATGACCAAGCCCGTCGCATCCTTCATTGCAGGCCAGACCGCTCCCCCCGGAAAACGCATGGGGCACGCAGGCGCGATCATCGAAGGCGGCGCAGGCACAGCCGCAGACAAGGTCAAAGCCCTCGAAGCCGCTGGCGTAAAGGTTGCCAAACACCCGGAAGAAATTCCAACATTGTTGATGTAAAGTACCGCAACATTCATGTTGCGACATTCTCTTAAATAGTGCGCATGCAAAGGTTGTCAGTCTTCCCCTTTTCCCTCACCCCAAGTATGAAGACTTTTTGCCCCGTGTTGACTCCCCCCTCTCCCTGAGGGACGTGTGCCCGTAAGGGTAGAGGGCAGGGTGAGGGGTTTTCACAGCCCAGCGAACAATCTACCTCCCCTGACAACCTTTGCTTGCACACCTTAAATACGTAGAGCCGCCTATGAAGGCGGCTCTACGGTTATAATTTCAACAATCCATTCCTATTTGTGAGCGTCGATGTAATTAACAGCCTCGCCTACGGTGGTAATCTTCTGGGCATCTTCATCGGAAATCTCAGCCCCGAATTTATCTTCAAACGCCATGATCAACTCCACAAGATCCAGCGAATCAGCTTCGAGGTCTTCTTTGAAGCGCGCTTCCATTGTGATCTTCGATTCATCCGCGCCGAGTAAATCCTTTACAATCGCCCTAAGTTCAGTGTATGTGTCAGACATTACAGCCTCCAAGTTTTTATTTTGATGTATTTATTGTAATCGCTTGACCAACCCTGTCAAGCCAGCAGCATCACACTCAGGAACACTCCCCCATGAAAAAAGTTGCGCCCATAGACCAAAGAAAATCCGACCACATTAAAATCAACTTAGAAAAGGATGTCCGCTCTGCGTTGACGAGTGGACTCGAAAAGTATCGCTTCATCCACCAGGCATTACCCGAGCTGGATTTAAACCGCATCGACACAACCCTCCGCCTGTTCGGCAAACCATTGACATCGCCCACCCTCATCAGTTCCATGACCGGCGGCACATCCGAGGCAGAGACGATCAACCTGCGTCTCGCCGAAGCCGCGCAGGAATGCGGCATTGCCATGGGAGTCGGTTCACAGCGCGCCGCCATCGAAGACCCTCAACAGGCAAAGACATTCCAAGTCCGCCGCGTTGCGCCCGATATTTTATTGTTCGCCAACCTTGGAGCCGTTCAATTAAACTACGGCTACGGCATTGACCAATGCCGCCGCGCCGTGGATATGATTCAAGCAGATGCGCTCTACCTGCATTTGAATCCATTACAGGAAGCCGTGCAAGATGCGGGCGACACAAACTGGGCTGGCATTGCCAAAAAGATCGAAGAAGTTTGCAAGAAACTCGAAGCGCCCGTCATCGCAAAAGAAGTCGGCTGGGGTATCTCCGAACGGACGGCGAAACTCTTGGCCGATTGCGGCGTGCAGGCCATTGACGTGGCAGGCGCAGGCGGCACAAGCTGGTCTCAGGTGGAAATGCACCGCGCGCCAGATGAATTCACCCGAAACCTCGCGGCTACCTTTGTCGGCTGGGGAATTCCAACTGCTGAATCAATTGTCGGTGTAAAAAGAAGCGTGCCCGAGATGAGGGTCTTCGCCAGCGGCGGCATCAAAGACGGGCTAGACATCGCCAAATGCATCGCCCTCGGCGCAACCCTCGGCGGCATGGCTGGTCAGTTCCTCAAAGCCGCCGCCATCTCCACCGAGAAAGCTGTTGAGATGATGAAGTTGACGAAGCGACAGATCGAGGTGACGATGTTTGCGGCGGGAGTTGAAAAGTTGGATGGGCTTGCCGTGACCGGCGTAACCATGTCTAAGAGTTGAGGGTTTGAAAGTTGAGTAGGGAAAATCCTGCGAGACCTCTCCGTGTTTTCCTGCAACTTACTGTTTTACATTTTCTATATTTTGCCAGCCACATAATCCAGCACGTCGATCTTGGTGAGAATGCCAACGGGCTTGCTATTCTCCACCACGATCAGGGCATAGCCCGCAGTGAGGGACGGCATGGCTTGCTCCAGCGGGGTATCGGGCGGAAAGACCGCGCCCGCATTTTGCACGAGAGCGTCGATCTTTTCGTCGTTGCTGTGTTCGTGCTTGTCGATCATGTGATTGAGCAAATCCACTTCTTCGATGAGACCCACAAGCGTTCCATCCGCGCCGACAACTGGCATCTGCGAGACTGCATTCTGGTGCATCACTGACACCACTTTGCGAATCGAGTCGCCAATCGTCGCCGTGATCAATGCCTTGTTTGGCTTGGCAATCAAAAGGTCGCCCAGAGCCGTTTCGCCGAATTCCATCGAAAGGAAACCAAATTCACGCATCCATTTATCATCATAGAATTTGGAAAGATAACGCGAGCCTGAATCGGGCAGAATGACGACAGGCAAACGATCTGGCGTCAATTTGCGGCAATACTTGATCGCGCCCGCAATCGCGGAGCCAGACGAGCCGCCCGCAAAAATCCCTTCCTGCCGAACCAGTTGACGCGCCCACAAAAATGACTCGCGGTCGCCTGCGCGTTCGATGGCATCCACATATTGAATATCCATCGTGGATGGCAGAAAATCTTCGCCGATGCCTTCCACTTTGTAGGTTTTGGGATACACACCCGGCGGAATCTTTCCCTTGTTCTGCCAAATTTCGGTGAGGATCGAACCTTCAATATCCACACCCACGATTTGGATGTTTGGATTTTTGGATTTGAGATAACGCCCCACGCCTGTGAGCGTTCCGCCTGTGCCGATGCCAATGATGACATCGGTCAGACGCCCTTCGGTCTGCTCCCACAACTCGGGGCCGGTACTCAGCTCATGCGTCATCGGGTTATCGGGGTTGTGATATTGATTTGCGAGAACGGCGTTGGGAACTTCACGCGCGAATTTTTTGGCTACTTCATAATACGAGCGCGGGTCGCCGGGGCCTGCGTCTGTTGGGGTGATGACCACCTTTGCGCCATAGGCTCGTAACAATAAAATCTTTTCATTGCTCATCTTATCAGGCATGACGAAGATGGTTTTATACCCCTTCAATGCCGCCGCAATCGCGAGACCCACGCCCGTGTTTCCCGATGTCGCTTCGACGATGGTGCCGCCGGGCTTTAGCTCCCCTCTTTTTTCATATTGCTCAATAATATTCGCCCCGACTCGATCTTTGACCGAACCGCCGGGATTCATAAATTCCAATTTTGCATACAGCGGAACGGGCAGGTCTTTGCCGATCCGCTCCAGTTTGACAAGCGGCGTGTTGCCCATCGCGCCAAGCACGTTGTTAAAGACTCTTCTCTCTTTTGATTCGGGTAATCCTGTCACGGTGTCTCTCCTTTGGTTGAAGGGTATTTTACCAGTGAGAAGCGGGGAGTGAACAGTAATGAGTAATTAGTGATCAGTGAACGGCGATCGTTTGGGGGTGAGGTGGTTGAGGAAAAGCGGGCGTGTTACAATGTAAGTACAATTGCAATACAAACAAAAGGAGAAAAGAATGTCTAAAACAGCCACCCTTACCGTGAGGCTCGACCCTGCGCTTAAGAGACAGACCGAAAAAGTACTGAGCGAGATGGGCTTGACCCCTTCCCAGGCCATTACCTTGTTTTATTATCAAGTCAAAAACCAGCAGGGACTGCCGTTCGAGGTCAAATTACCCAAACAGCCAAACGAAGAGACCCTGCAGGCCATGGATGATTTAAAAAAATCCCGCAACACAAAGACCTTCAAAAACGTTGACGACCTCATCGCGGATTTGGAATCATGACGCGCACTATTACCCGCACGACCGCATTCAAGAAAGACTATAAACGTATGCAAAAGCGCGGCCATGTTATGGAACGCCTAATCAGCATCATTCGCTTCCTGGCGGAAGGGAAAAACCTTGAGGAGCGGCATCACGACCATAGCCTGCGTGGAAATTACGAGGGACATAGGGAATGCCATATTGAACCTGACTGGCTGTTGATTTACACCACCAGCGAGGAAGAACTTGGGCTGGCAAGGACTGGGTCACATTCCGACCTGTTCAAATAAATGAAAGGCTGGCATAAAAAGACCTCCCACATCTTTCTTCTTTCATCAAATTAGGGAATTGCTTCGGGCAAGAGCAAGTGCGCCCTCGCAACACTTGCGCCGCACGCCAGTGCAGGTGTGACATAGTTAATACACCGGCAAACTCACATCCACATCCTTTGCCCAGGCGTTGATCCCACCCTTCAAATTCTTCACTTTCTTGAACCCGGCGCTGGACAATAACTCCAGCGCGCGCGCGGAGCGGGTGCCACCTTTGCAGAAGACGACCATGTCATCAGCAGAGTTTAATTCGGAGAGACGCGCAGCCAACTGTCCCAGCGGGATGTTGACCGCATTCGGCAGGGCGGAGATCTCCAACTCGTGAGGTTCACGCACATCGAGCAGAGTCAGGCTCGGGGTAAGTATGAGGCGGTTTTTTAATTCCACAGCGTCAATATCCAGGCCTGCGCCAGCGGAACCTTCGTCACCGTGATCGTGACCGGGAACACCGCAGAACTCTTCGTAATCAATCAATTCCTTGATGTCGGCATTCGGTCCGCAGACGCGGCATTTGGGATTCTTCTTGAGCTTGACGAAGTCGAAGGACATATCGAGCGCGTTGTACAAAAGCAGGCGTCCGATCATTGGGTCGCCAATGCCGAGGAGGACTTTCAACGCTTCGGTAGCTTGAAGCGTTCCAATCGTGCCGGGCAAGATGCCAAGCACGCCGCCCTCCGCACACGAAGGGACAAGCCCGGGCGGCGGCGGTTCGGGGAAAAGACAGCGATAGCACGGACCCTCTTTGGCATAAAACACGCTCACCTGCCCGTCAAAGCGAAAAATGGAAGCGTACACATTCGGCTTGCCGAGGAAGACGGCCACATCATTGGTTAAGTAGCGGGTGGGGAAATTGTCCGTGCCGTCGAGGATGATGTCATAGTCCCGCGCGATGCGCATTGCATTTTCGGAAGTATATGGCTCGTTGTACACATCCACTTGAATATCGGGATTTAAATCCAGCAGTTTGGATTTTGCGCTTTCCACTTTCAGTTTGCCAATGGTGGATGTGCCGTGGATGATCTGGCGTTGGAGATTCGACGAATCAACGACATCGTAATCCACAAGACCGATGCGCCCCACACCCGCCGCGGCCAGATACAACGAAACAGGCGACCCCAACCCGCCAGTTCCCACGATTAACGCGGATGAATTTTTCAGCTTGCGCTGGCCTTCCAGCCCCACTTCGGGGATGAGCAAGTGGCGCGAATAACGTAAAATTTCTTCGTGATTTAATTCAGGCAACATATTAGCCTCCAGCAATGGACGGGATGAGCATGATCTTCTCGCCATCCTTAATCGGAGTATCCACGCCCTGCAAATCCTTGATGTTGTGTTCGCCAACAAACAAATTGACAAACGGACGCAGTTCCCCGCCATCATTGAACAAATGCGGCTTGATGGTCGGGTATTGATTGGTGAGGTCTGTGAGCGCTTCGGAAATATTCGAGCCGCTCACATTCACTTCACTGTTGCCGCCCGTGTAGGCGCGTAATGGGGTTGGGATTCTCAAAATGGTCATGGATTTCTATTTTCTCGTTTCGTTGTTTTTTAGTAACTACTCAGACACGTCACTTGCGCGTTCCCTGCCCGCCTGGACGTAAACGTCCAGGCTATGTTACAAAGCCCGCTAAAGCGGACTAGTCGCCTTTAGGCGACTTTGTAAACATAGCCGCGGGCTTTAGCCCACGGCGGAGCAAAATGCCTGAGCAGTTACGTTTTTTACCACAAAGGAGCATAAAGGAAAAACCTTCGTGTGCCTTCGTGCCCTTCGTGGTTAATCTTTTTATATAAACAATTGTACATCCGCATCGGCGGCATATTCAAGGAAGGTCGCCGCGCCGCCGATCTCGCATTCCTTGATGAATTCCTCGCGCTTGAAGCCGAACACATCCATCGTCATCTGACAGCCGATCAGGCGCACATCCATCTCGACACACATCTGGCGTAATTCTTCGATGGTGGCAACGCCTTTGTTTTTGAAAGTCTGCTTCATCAGGGTGGTTGCCACGCTTTCAAAGCCAGGCACATTCGCCATGAGCAGGTTGGGCATGGCCCAGTTGATGTTCTGGAATCCCTCGGGGCCAAAGGGCATCTTCATCGGCATGGCAGGGTTACCCAGCGGTGAAACCGCGGCGGTGAGTTCGGGCTTGAGCAGGGTCAGCCCATAAAAGGTGAAGAAAATACCCACCTCCCAGCCCATCGCGCCGGCGGCGCTGGCAAGGATGAATGGCGGGTAGGCCCAATCCAGCGTGCCTTTGCTGGAGATAAGGGCAAGTCGTTTTGGGGCATTGGGGTTTGATTTGGTCATGGTTTTCTCCTTCGAACAAGTAAACAGGTACACATGGAAACAAGTAAACAGGTGTTTACCTGTCTACTTGCCTCATACCTTCCTCAAAAAGAAAACAAACTTTGCGCCTTCCACTGTGGAGAGCAACAACTCGTTGCCCGTCTGCCTGCTCCACGTTTCGATATCCGGCGGAGAGCCTGCGTCTGTGGCGATCATCTTCAAGATTTGTCCAGCATCCAATTCCTTCATCGCCTTCGATGTTTTCACAATCGGCGTTGGGCAAAGCAGGCCGCTGCAATCCAATACCTGATCTTCTTTAATAACATCCATTTTTAAATTTCTCCTGTTTATTGAATTTTGATTTCTTCTTCTTCGTATTTCGAGCGGTCTTCCAACAGCCGCCACGAGCGATGATGAACTGCCTTCCCCTCATCCACGCGCGTGATGATGTAGGAGAAAAACGGCTGTGCCCATTCACGGTCATATTCGGATGGCACATTCGGGCAATCGGGATGCGAATGAAAAACGCCGATCAAATTCAAACCAAGCGCATCGGCTTTCAATTCAGCTCGCAGGTAATCTTCCGGCGTGAATAAAAATCGGTTGTGACGCGCCTCATCCTCGCGCGCATTCGGAAGCGGCAAAATCTCTTTCACCTCGCCTTCCGTACCGATCAAAAAGCCTGCGCCCTCTTCGGGGTAGGCCTCTTCAACGTGCCTGTTGATCTGTTCAATTAATTCATTTGCAACAGCCAGCATTACTTACCCTCCCACAAAGATTTATCGCTCAAATATTTGTAGCCCGCATCGGGGAACAAAGTCACCACTACACCTTCATCCAACTCACTTGCCACTTGAAGCGCAGCGACTGCCGCCGCCCCGGAGGATATTCCCACGAAGAGACCTTCCTCCCGCGCCAGGCGGATCACCATCTCATGCGCCGCTTCGGTCTTAACTGGAAGCGGGTCCCCCGCGAGTGACTCATCATAAATCCCAGGCTTGATCGCGCTGGGCATGTGCTTGAGTCCTTCCAAGCCATGAAAAGGCGCATCAGGCTGGAAAGCCATAATTTTCACGTTTGGCAATTGCTCGCGCAGATAACGTCCTGTGCCCATCAACGTGCCAGAGGTGCCGAGACCAGCAATAAAGTGAGTCACCTGCTCGTTAGTCTGGCAAAGAATCTCAGGCCCCGTGGATATGTAATGCGCCTGCGGATTCGCTGGGTTGTTATATTGATTGGCATACCAATACAAGTCTGGACGTTCCGCGGCCATTTCACGCGCTTTCAAAATCGCGCCATCCGAGCCCTCGAGTGGATCGGTGAGGATTACTTCCGCGCCCAGGGCTTTGAGGATGGTGATGCGCTCTGAGCTGGCGCTGGCTGGAACTGCCAATGTGACGGGAATCCCCAAGGCCGCGCCAAAGGTGGCGTAGGAAATTCCCATGTTGCCAGAGGTGGAATCGAGCAGGCGTTTATACGCTCTCGGCGGCGTCCCCGCCGCCGAGGACGGCGACGAAAGCAAATCTCCGTTGATGATGGCGGTTTGGATAATGTTCAACGCAGGCCGATCTTTGACTGAGCCGCCAGGGTTGAACCATTCAGCTTTGGCAAATATTTGGGTGCGAGGTGACAGGCCAAGGGTCAAGCGGCGAAGCGGAAGGAGCGGGGTGTTACCTACATGAGCGGGCAGTCCATCCAGCGAACGCAATTTCGATTCAGTTAATCTAAAGTCTAGTAAGGTCATATAGTCCTGCTCGTCATTGCGAGGGCGTTCTTGCTCTTTGTCCGAAGCAATCTCACTCACAGTACTGGAGATTGCTTCGTCGGGAAAAACACCCTCCTCGCAATGACGTGAAATTGAATTAAAAGCAGTCAACGGGTAAACAAAAAGACGGCGAACAAACGCCACACAATGCAAAGTTTGCATGCGGGGGTCGTCCAACCGTCTGATTCCGTTGACTGCGGAGGGGTCTGTCTCAGGCGGTGGCTACGAGCCCCGCGATAGACACAAGCAATAGCTAAATAATGTTTTCATGATTTTCATAACAGATGACCGCTATTTTACGTATCTTACCAGATTTGTCAATATAGAAATTCATCCCCCTGCCGCAGAAGCCATCAGAATAACCTTGTCCCCTTCTTTTAATTCTGTACCCATTCCATTCAATTCCCGCAGATGCACGCCGTTTACGAAAATATTGAAGTGCCTGCGCAGTTCTCCATTCGCGTCGAACAGATGTGGTTTCAGCGCAGGGTAACGGACGAGAATATTTTCGATCACTTCGGCAACCGTCGAGCCATTGACTTCAAACTCACTCTGGTTATCCACATAGAATTTCATGAGCGCGGGAAAGCGGACAGTAGGCATATTTTGATTTTACTGCGAGTCAGTTGCGTTTGGCTGGGAAATTCTCTATAATGGGTACACCAACAAGGAGATAACCATGCCACAATACAAAGTAGTCGCAGGAACATTTCACGTAAAAGGCTTTCAGCCCGATGGAGACTCGATCCGCTTTCAGGCCAACAAACCAGAGAACTGGGATTTCTTCGAATGGGAAACCGAGGCGGTTAAAAAAGCGAAGAAGAAACAACTGCGTGTGGAATCGATTGACGCGCTGGAAACGCATTACGAAGGCTATCACCAGCCGCGCCCGTTTGCGATTGCCGCGCTCGAATCCTTGCTGGAAATGCTCAACATCAAATCGGTGGTTTATAGTTTAAGTGTGACCCAGATCGTGGAGGCGGATGACGGCAAGGCGGGCTTCATCGCTTCCGCGTCCACGGACCGCTTCGGGCGGCCTGTGAGCTATGTCTTTCCAAAATCGGCAAAACTCACTGATGGCGCTGTGGTCGAATCGGAAAACCTGCCCATCGAAGACTCGGTCAATTTCCAACTCGCGCGCGAGGGATTGGTCTACCCGACATTTTACACAAGCACCGATAGAGTCTTTGCCGAGAAGATCCGCGCGGTGGTGGCGCGGGCGCGAAAAACCAAGCGCGGAATCTGGTCGATTGACCGCACCCCCGATTTCACCCTGCTGGACATCCGCACCTTGCAAGAGGATATTTTGATCATGCCCAAACTCTTCCGCCGTCTGGTGGGCTTCTTTGAAAATTATTCAGACTTTGGAAAACTGGGAGAATACATGGCAAAGCAAAGAGACAACCTTGTCCTTTGGGATGGCACGAAGAAAAAGTCCATGGCCGATTTGATGACGATTACGGGTCGGCGTTTAAAAATGAAAACCCCTGTGGAGGATATTTTGTTTTCACCAAAGTGAGGGGGCGGGGAATGAGGAATGGGTAACGAGTAACGAGCAACAAGTTCCTGGGTTGGCTCTGGGGCTTGTTTCTTGTTACTCGCTACTCGCTACTCATCACTCGTTACTCACACCTCATCACTTCTCGCTCCCCTACGGAAAATACTGCTTCAACATTTCTTCCGCGAGGCTGGCATACACGCCGCCCGCATCCGCGTCACGGACATGGATCAATTGGCTGAAAGCGGCGGGGCGGTTTCCCTGGGCAAGGTGGGTCATGGCGAGATGAATGTACGCGGGGAAATGATTTGGATATCTGGAAATCACACCCAGCAAAGTTTGTTCCGCGTTGGCATATCTTCCAGAAGAGAAATAAGACAAGCCTAACACATCCAATGCAAGCGGGTCATTTGGCGCAAGCCTGACAGCATTTTGCGCGGCGGGCAGACCCACATCTTCCACATGCACGCCGTTCTCGGCGCAAAAGACCGCCAGCAAACGCCAGTAGGTTGCGTCCGTTGGCGCAAGTTCGGTGGCTTTTTGATAGGCGGGCAATGCGGCGGCGAGATCACCAAGTTTCAAATACGCATCGCCAAGCGACGCCTGCCATACGGGGTTCGTCGGCTCAAACTCTGCGGCGAGTGCATACTCTGCGCGCATCTGTTCAAATTTCCCCTGACGATTCCAATACAAGCCACGCAATGCGCGGACGATGACGGATCGATGATCGAGAGTCAATGCCCGATCAAGCTCCACGCTTCCTTCTTGACCGAGTTGCTGTTTCGCTTCGCCAAGCCAGGCCCACGCCTCGGCATTTTCCCCGTCCATTGCAATGGCTTTCTCGAATGCCGCGAGGGACAAGTCCCATTCCTGCACGAGGCCGAGGGCGCGGCCAACCGTCAGCATTTGCTCGGATGCGTCAGGTTGTGCCGCAGATAAATTCAAGGCGGCGGTTAATGTCTGCGCCGCAGAATCAGTTTCAGGGTCCAGGGAAGAGGCGAGGGTTAATTCAGGCTGGGCTTTTTCGGGTTCGAGAAAAGTCAACAAAAGTCCAAGCCGGTAATGGGAGTAGGCGTCGCTGATGTCAAGCCGAAGTTGATTTTGAAGCGCATCCCGTTCGGCAGGCCAATCCTTTTGCTGGCGATAAACGAAAGCAAGCCCGGCGTACAAAGCGGGAGAATCGTAGTGGTTCAAGCCTTTCTGGTAGGCACGCAAGGCGGGGACAAGGTCACCCGTGTTGGCGTGGGAATTTCCCAGCGCGGCCCAGCCTTGCTCGGAAAGTTCAGGCGCGCGATTTAAGAATGGGATTGCCTCTGAATAATTTTTGTCCGCGTACGCGGCAATGCCGGCCTTTTCCCAAAGGTCATCACGCCAGGGCAGGAGGCGCGCGGCTTGTTGATACCCTTGAACGGCGCTGGCGTAATTCTGCGCGGCGAAGTCATCCTCTGCGCGTTGGATGAAGGAGTAGCCCGAAAAAAGAACGGGGATGAGTATGGCGGCCAGGAGCGCCGCAACCACGTAGAAGACTGAGTATTTTTTATTGAACATCGTAATGGTAATTATACGTTGCGCGCGCCATAATTTTTTGAACTGGCAGTATAATCACGGCTGATGAGCGCATTTACCAGTTTAATCCTGACACAACTTACCGTTCCGCCTGGGGATTTGATTTACTATATTGTCCTGGTGTTCGCAGTGGCGGGCGCTTCATTGTTTGCGTTCATCCATTGGCGCGCGAGTGAATTTCCACAGGCGCGCCGCGCATTTGTGGGGCTGGGCATATTGCTCGGGGCGCAAATTATCATGTTTATCTTAAGCGGGCTTGGCTGGCAGGAGATTGTGGATCCAAAAATGATCCTGCCGCCCATGGACCGCGCTTATATCATGTTTGGCATTATCTGGATCACGTGGCTGTTTGCCTTCCCTGAGCCAAACCGCGGGGCAGACGCGGCGGCGGCTTTATTAAGTCTCTTTGTGGTGACGGCGCTGGGGTTGAGCCTACTCACCTGGCAGACGCAAATTGCCAACCCGCAGTTTGCTTCCTTAAGTTACAACCAGACCGTCGACGATTGGTTCTGGCAAATCAGTTCCCTGGTATTGACATTAATTGGCATGACGATCCTCTTCATCCGCAGGCCGGATGGGATGTGGTATGGAGCGGCGCTTCTCTTCATGGGTTTTTTGGGGCACATCGGTCATTTGCTGGTTCAAATTGAAGGAAATTATTCAGGGATTGTCCGTCTGGCGTACATGGCGGCCTATCCAATCTTGATGACTTTGCCATTGCGTTTTGCACTGCCCAGCCAGGCGGTATCCGCTCCGCATTCTGCTATTACCAAACAGGATACGATCAGCCCGGAGCGCAGGCGGTACAGCACCGACCCGAAGACATTCCACGCCATGCTGGCGCTGGCGGCTGAGTCGAATCCCACCAAGGTCAGTCAGGCTGTCACCCGCGCGATTGCGCAAACGATGCTCTCTGACCTGTGCTTCATGATCTATTTGACAGATAACAATAACCAGATGGTGATTGCCGGGGGATACGACCTGATCCGCGAGGACAGTTTGGAGGGCGGTTCGCTCAACAAGGGTTCGATTCCCATGCTGGCAAATTCACTCCAGCGCGGGCGTCCTTTGCGAATGCCCGCCAGCAGTACTTCTGCGGACATCAAGGGGCTTGGGGATATTCTCGGCCTGACCAACCCCGGACATTTATTGAGCGTACCGATCCTCACACCGGAGAAAGAAGCGTTGGGCGGCATCCTTTTGCTTTCTCCCTATTCTGACCGCACATGGACAGCGGAAGACCAGGCTTTCCTTTCCAACATTGCCACGTCGCTGGTTCCGATCATCAAACGCAGTCAGAAATTAAATAAACTCGAAACCCAGGCAGACCAGGCGCGCACGCAGACCATCCAATTGGAACGGCAGATTCAGGAGCTTTCCCAGCAGTTGGAAGCGGCGCGGGCGGAGATCCAAAAAAGCGGCTCGGTGGAAATGTCATCCCTGTTGGTGGCGCAGGAAGAGTCTCAGCGCATCATCGGGCAATTGCAGATCGAGAATGCCGAACTGCGCACGGGGAAAAAACTGCAACCTTCGGGAGGGACTTCGCAGGTCGAGAATGAGTTAAAGGCATCTTTGCAGGAACTGGCTCGTTTACAAAATCAATTGGCAGAAGCCAACATGAAGACACACGAAATGGAAAAGGGGCGGGTTGCCGTCAAGAGCACGGAACAGGCCGAGGTGATCGCGTCCATTTCACAGGAATTGCGCCAGCCGTTGTCTTCCATTGTGGGGTACACAGACCTGTTGCTGGGTGAGTCAGTGGGTATCCTCGGCGCGTTGCAAAGAAAATTTGTGGAACGCATCAAGGCTTCGACGGAGCGCATCCGTAGTTTGACGGATGACATGATTCAGATCACGACACTGGAAACCGAGTTGAACGATCTCAAGCCCGAGTCAGTGGATTTGAATTCGATCATCGACAATGCCATGTCGTACACGAGCACGCAGGTGCGCGAGAAAAATATTTCCATACACCTGGAATTGCCGAAGGCGCTTGCGCCCATTCACGCAGACCGCGAAGCGTTACAGCAGATCCTGATTCACTTACTGCAAAATGCCGGGGCGGCGACTCCGTTTGAGGGGGCCATCAGGCTCAAGGTCCAGACCCGAAGCGAGAATGGGTTGGATTACATCCTCATTCAGGTGGCAGACAGCGGCGGCGGAATCGCATCCAATGATTTGCCGCGAGTCTTCACGAGGTTGTACCGCGCGGATAATGTTTTGATTCAAGGCGTCGGCGATACGGGCGTGGGCCTGTCGATTGCGAAGACTTTAACCGAAGCCCAGCATGGACGAATTTGGGTGGAAAGCGAGCAGGGCGCCGGGGCAACCTTTAGTGTGCTGTTGCCGATTGCCGGGGCGGCCGTTGAAAGAAACACTGAGCCAAAAGGAAAGAAATGACGCGGGTTCTACGCGACTTTGGAAACGCGCTTGTGGTGGCGCTGCTTTCCATCGGCTTGATGGTTGGGGCGCTTTCGATTTCACTTGTGGAGTTTGTTCCTGAAGCGGCTCCCACTGCCACCAGCTTCCTGATTCCGTCTCCCGCGCCTTTGACCCCCACTGCAACATTGCCGCCCACATCCACGCCTGTGCCTGGTTTGGAAACGCCCACAATACCAGCGACGGCCACTTTTACAAATGTAGCGGTTCAAGGTTCCTGCCAGTATCCGCTGGGCTGGGTGCAGGTTTTCGTTCAAACTGCCGACACACTGGACAGCCTTGCAAGTCGGTATCGCGTGAGCAGGGATGATTTGAAACGAGGGAACTGCCTGGTAAGCGACGCCCTTGTGGCTGGCAAGGTTATCTATGTTCCGTTTGTGCCCACCAGCACTGTGGTGAGCTGTTCACAGGGGGCATCTGGCTGGGTGAAAAATTACCTGGTGAAATCGGGAGACACCCTCTTTGCCATTGCAACGAGTTATTCCACGACAGCCTATTTAATGAGAACCGTCAACTGCCGAAACAGCGACCTGATTTTTACAGGCGAAATCCTTTGGGTGCCAAATGTCCCCACGCGCACGCCCTTCCCCACCCTTCTGCCCGGAGTTACCGCCACGTCAATCCCCACCGAGCCATTAACCGAGACAGCGCTACCTTTCACCGAAACGCCTACTCCAAGCGAAACGCCTGTGCCGCCTTCGCCGACCCCCAGCCCAACCTCCACGCCTGTCCCAACCATTACTTCAAGCCCAACCGCTTTCCCGTAGATTAATCCAACGCTGCAAACCTGGCTGATGTGTAAGCTCTGTGCAATAGACCAAAACCTTTTAACGCGAATTACGCAAATTGGGCAAATAACGCGAATTTTTTTCGCGTCATTCGTCTCATTCGGAAAATTCGCGTTAAGTTTTTTGCTCTTTGAAAGCCCTAGTATTCAGCCCGCACACTCTTGACCCATGAGCCATAAACTTTAGATGAAATCATTTAAGGATTTTTCACTGGCGGCAGTATTCGCCATTTTACTGACAGCCTGTGGAAGCGCCCCCGCCCCGCAACAGGCGCCCCTGCCCTTTATCCTCATTACCTCGGCGCCGAATGCAAGCCCAACCCCCACCCCGTTTCAGCCATCCCTGTACACGCCCACCCTGCCACCGCTTTCAGTGGATGGAAACGCATCCGCGGCTCTGCTGATCCTTCCCTCTGAAACACCATCCCCCACGCCCACGCCTCCCGCCGAACCGACAGCCACGGTGGATTTCAACCAGCTTTTCCCCACCCAGGCCGCTCCCCCGCCAGCCCAACCCCCTTTGATCGACCCAACCGCCCTGCCACCCCTCACCGACAACGAGACGATCAACTTCCTGCTCATCGGCTCAGACAAAAGGCCAGGCTCCTCCTACCGCACCGACACCTTGCTCATCGCCATCGTCTGGCCCAAAGAAGGACAAGTCTCGCTCATCTCCATTCCGCGTGACTTGTGGATTTACATCCCAACCGTTGGAATGCAGCGCATCAACACCGCCTACCAAAGCGGAGAAATCAACGACTACCCCGGCGGCGGGGCTGGCCTGTTAAAAGAGACCATCACCTACAACCTCGGCATTCGCATTGACCATGCCGCCATGGTCGAATTCGACGGCTTTCGCCGCATCGTGGATACCCTCGGCGGAATCGAAGTCCCCATCGCCTGCGCCTACACCGACTGGCGGCTCATAGACCCATCCTACGACCCCAACAACGAAAACAACTGGTGGCTCTACACCGTCGGCCCGGGCCAGGTTCACATGGATGGCGACCTCGCCCTCTGGTACGCCCGCTCCCGCTCAAAATCCAGCGACTTTGACAGAGGCCGCCGTCAACAGGAAGTGTTGCGCACCATCTTCCAAAAAGCCCTGCAAACCGACACCTTCAGCAAAATCCCCCAACTTTACAACGACTTCTCCAGCACAGTCATCACCGACCTCAACCTGGCAGACATACTGCGCATGGCTCCCTACGCCGTCAACTTCACCAACGCCAACATCCGCGGCTACTTCATCCGCCCGCCCCTCGTCAACCCGTGGACCACACCCGGCGGCGCATCCGTACTACTGCCAAGCGAAGCCGAACTTCAACAAATGCTCATCGAAGCCGCCACCCTCTCCCCATACGCCATCACCCGCGAAACCATCACCGTAGAAGTGCAAAACGGCGCCAGCTTCAACACCCTCGAAAACCTCGCCGCCTCGCGCCTCAATTACGCAGGCTACCAAACCATCATCGGGACTGCCGACCGCCGCGACTACATCTCATCTGTACTTGTGGATTTCACCCCCGGGCAGGATTCTGCTCAACAGCAGACGATCATCACCAGCCTCGGCCTGTTTTCGGCAAACATCCTTTCCCTACCCGACGCAAACAGCGCCATCCAATACCGCCTCATCCTCGGCACAGATTATGAACCCTGCTTCCAACCGCAAGACCTCACCCACTAAAAATCTGTAGCGCGAGATAATATCTCGCGCTACAGTATTTACATCAGTATCGAAAATGTAGCGCAAGTCTCCGACTTGCGAGGCATGCCCTACGCGGAGTGCCGAAAAAATATTCCACACCCCTACCAAAATCCCCAGTGTTAGCCCAAAGTAGAAATGTCCCCTGAATTCCAAAGTAGAAATGTCACCGCCCTGCAGGGCGGTGACATTTCTACTTTTTTACCGCGAAGTAGGCAGAGGGTAATTGCGCCAGGGGTGATCAGGTGCGGGTTTGGCAG
>JACRLB010000013.1 GCA_016235445.1 Chloroflexota bacterium
AGGCGTTTCTCGGCTAATTTTTGCATCACTTCCAACCGACTGATTTCTTTTGTGCTCATATTCAACGTCTCCATTTCGCGTCCTCCGAAGGGGACATTTTAACTTTGGCGAAAAGTGACATTTCTACTTTGGGCTAACAATGACACCCCTTCGGGGTTGAATCACCTGCTTCCCAAAACTATAATCATTTGACCCTTCGGGGTCTTTAAGTAAATCGCGTAAGGATATTCCGTAGGGGCAACCCATCCATGCATTACAAGAGGCTGATTCTCAAAGGGCGTGTTGCCCAGTGCATGAAGGCATCCCGTGGGAACAGGGCGACCCGCCTTTTGCGCAATCAGGTTTTCAAGAATATGGATGGGTCGCCCCTACTGCGTAAGGTGGTGATTAACACAAAACCGCAGGGTTTTGTTTTCAACTCCCTAAAACATTGAACAACAGCCCAGGCGTAATGTATGCTTCGATCAATGCCGCAATCGCCATCAGCGGCACCACAACGCCGATAAAAATCTTCGCCCAATCGGCCAGCAATTCAATGATGATCTCCCCCATGGATTTTCCCGTCTGCGGCGTGACGAGGGCGGCGCCGAAATATAACGCCACCGCACTGCCGATCATCAGGGCGGGAATCTCGAAGATGCCATGCGGCACGATCCCAGCCAGGAAGATCGGCCAGGGCTGTACCCCCAGCAATTGAAGCAACGCAAATATTCCACCGATCAAACTGATATTCACCATGTAAAGCAGGATGCCCAGCACGCTGAACGAAACCAGCCCCGCCAGGAAAATAACAGCCACAGCGCGGGTATTATTCAAAAACAGAAAGGGCGCGCTGATGCTGTTGCGAATCGCTTCGAGGTCCGGGAGTTCGCGCACCTGCTCTTCCATTTTTTGCAAATCTTCCGGGGAGGCAAGGGCAATGGTCTCGGCAGTGTTCACCATGATCCAGTCATAGCCCATCCACAGGCTGACGCCCGCAATCAACACGGTAAAAAATACAGCGGGGAGAATGCGTCGAAAAGCGGCGCTTAACACATTTCGATACCAAAACCCAACCGAGCCTGCCCCGCCGCGGAAATTTGACCAAAACGTATGCCAGAGCCAGCGCAGGTTAATCACATCAATTTCGCGCCCCAGCAAATATTCACGCTGGAAGTGCGCAAGCCCAACGCGGATCAACAACAGCGCAATGATCATCACACCCGCCACCGCCAGCCACAACACCTGCTCATTGCCCCAGAACAACATCACCGCCTCGCCCTGCATCAAAATTGCGACGGGGATCACAATGAAAGAAGCCAGCAAATTGGCGGCCTTCACCGAAGTGGATTGCACCGAAATCACAATCGCCGCGCTCACCATCAAAAACGCATGAGCCGTGGTCAGCAAAAATAATTGAACCATCACTGGCACAGGCGGCATATTCAAATTCTGGCGTGAAGCCAGAATAAGATACAACCCAATCGACACGTAACTCGCAAGCAAAGGCGTGGCCACACCCACCAGCAATTTTCCAAAATACAACTGCCAGTCATCCAGCGGCGCGCTCAACATCGGCTCGATCGTGCCGCGCTCTTTCTCCCCCACAAAAGACTCCAGCGCAACGATCAGCGAAACCGTGATCGGAAAGAACCCGATGATCATGATCGAGAACGGCACAAGCCTTTCGAGGATCAGATCGGCATTGTATTGATTCAAAAAATCAACCGTTTGTTTTGCAAATTCATTCATCAAAAACGGGAAGCACAACGTCAATATCAACATCGGCGCAATCACGCGCCAGTCGCGGAACTGATCGCGCAATTCACGTCCCGCCACCAGCCAGACGAGTTTAAGTTTACTGAACATGCTCACGTCCTTTTGCGTCTGCCATCACTTTCAGGTACACCTGCTCCAGCGTCCGCGCTTCTTCTTGAAACGCCATGACAGGCGCGGATTTCGATGACAGCGCATTCAATATCTGCGGATTCATTTCCTCAGGCCGCTTCACACGCACCTTCAAGCTGGTCGGCGTTTGCGAAAGCATTTCCACATCTTTGGGTAATTCCAACCCAGTTGAATTCCAGGCCTCAGTGAATTTGACTTCATATTCAGGCGCGCCCAGCACCTGACTCTTCAACTCGTCCAATGTCCCCTGCAATAAAACACGCCCGCGATAAATGATGGCGATCTTGTCTGCCAGCGCTTCCACTTCGGTGAGGTTATGCGAGCAAATGATGATCGTGCGGCTGGCAGATTTCAAACGCGAAATTTCATCCCTCACCAGCCGCGCAGATTCTGGGTCCATGGCCGAGGTGGGTTCGTCCAGCAGAAGTACGCCGGGGTCGTGCATCATGGCGCGGGCCAGAGCCAGTTTTTGGCGCATTCCTTTCGAGTATTCGCCGATCCTGCGTCGAGCCGCTTCTGCCAGCCCAAAGTATTCAAGCAGGTTATCACTGCGTGCCTTTCGCGCAGACGGAGAAAGGCTGTACACCTGCCCGAAATAATCGAGGTATTCGATGGCCGTCATCCGCATGTAAAGACCGTGTTGCTCCGTCAGCACCCCCACCGAAGCGCGGACGTCATGCCCGTTCTTCGACACGTCATACCCAGCCACCCGCGCCCACCCGCGAGACGGTTGCAGTAATGCCGTCAACATGCGGACGGTGGTGGTTTTGCCTGCGCCATTCTGCCCCAACAACGCCAATATCTGGCCGGACTGCACGGAGAGATTCACTCCATCCACAGCCATAAAGTCATGAAATTGCTTGCTTAGATCCTGGGTTTCAATCATAGGTTTTCCTTTTCGTGCCTTTCTGTACCGCGACATTTATGTGGCCTTGCACGGCCAGGCGACATATTGCAGATTAACAAATTAACCGGACAATAAAATTTCGCGCTGAGCGGAGTGAGCGCTTTTCGCGAACACAGCCGAAGCGCAGGATCGCGCGAAAACACGTCTCGACTACGGCTTTCGACGAGCACGAATTGCTGGATTTAATTGTAAAACTGCAAAATGTCGCGGTACAAATCCTTATTCCATAAGAGGGTGATGCTTTATAAGGGGCGGCAATTATAAGAAGCTGGTCATTTCTATTTTATTACCCGCCACGCTCCCCCATCTTCACAAAAGCCTTACAATTCCCGCGCAGAACGATAACGCCAGAACAGCCCGCCGCCCGCGCAGACAAAAAGAATCGCAAAAAACAACTGATTGATATTCAACCCACCGACCAGCGCCACATCGAGGCGTAAAAATTCGAGCGAAAAACGGACGGCTGAATAAATCAAAAGGTAAACGAGGAAAAGATCGCCCGTTTTCAGGCGGATTGAAAATTTGCGCCCAAGCCACAGAAGCAGAAACAGGTTTGCGAAATTCAGCATGGCTTCGTAGGCAAATAACGGATGATAAAAATGCGCTTCTTCATACCCGATCAAACGGCTGGCAGGGTCGATGAACATGCCCCAGGGTACATCTGTAGGCAGGCCGTACAATTCCTGGTTGAAATAATTGCCGATGCGGCCAATCCCTTGCGCAAGGGCAAGAGCAGGCGCGAGCAGGTCGGCCAGTTCCCAAAAGGGAATTTCGCTTTTGCGGGAAAAAACCAAAAGCACGAGAATGCCAGCGATAATGACACCGGGGATTCCAAATCCACCAGTCCACAAGGCCAGGGCGTCTAATGGATGGGCGAGATAATATTTGGTGGTCAGACCAAGCTGAACGGAGGAAAGAGGCGGGGTGAAAATATGCCAGAGGCGCGCGCCAATCGTCCCCCAAATCATCAAAGGCAGGAAGAGGTAATAGATAATCTCAGGGTCGTAGCCGCGGCGTTTGGTCTGGTAGGCGGCCAGCAAGGCCCCCGCCGCAATGCCAAGCACAAGCAGAAAACCGTTCCAGCGCATCAACCAGGGGCCGATCAGGAATCCTTCGCTCATCAATGGATGTACTCTTTATTCTCTCTGGCTTTTTTCATGCGCTCATGCCCCTGCACGCGGACGTGAAGAATGCGCTGTAACGCGGTAAAGTTTCCAAGCAGTGCGATCAGAAGCGACGCGATGAATGGCTGGTTGAACACAAGCAAGGGAATCAAAACCAGGTAGCGTTCCACGCGGGAAAGTATGCCGACCTTTGCCGTAAACCCCAACCCCTCGGCGCGGGCTTTGACGTACGAGACCAGCAGAGAACCAGCCGCGGCCGCAAAAGTAACCATCACACCGCGATAATCCGCCAGCGAAAGGAAATAATATAAAAGCCCGCCGAAGGTAATCAACTCTGCATAACGGTCGCTGACGGAATCCACAAAGCCGCCGAAGTCGCTGGGGTCGCCGCGCAGGCGCGCCATGGTTCCGTCGAAGGCATCCACAAGCACCGAAGCCAGCAGGACGAATGCGCCCGTTGTCATGCGGCCTTGCGAAATAAAATATGCGCCAATCGTTGTCCCCACAAGCCCCAGCAATGTGATCGTGTTCGGGGTTAATCCGATGCGATTCAAAAACGCGCCGATGGGGTCGAGGATGCCTTTAAAAATAATTCTCAGTCTGTCGGTGAAGGTGGGTTTTGGATTCATCGTCTGGCTTAAAGGATCCTTTCAGGATTTTGTAGGGCTATTGTTTTCATCCGCTAATCCTCACGAATCTACGCTAATTTTTTTAATTCGCAGAGATCAGCGCGGATTAGCGGATTTTTTATCACTCTTCGGATTTTCCCTCGTCTGCGAGATCATCCTCGCTAACGAGGACATCGCGCTCTTTGCCTCCGCCTTGAGAGGGTCCAACAACCCCCATCTCTTCAAGCTGATCAAGTAATCGCGCGGCGCGCGGATACCCGATCCGCAGGCGGCGTTGGAGCAATGACGCAGAGGCGCGCTGGCTGTGGCGCACAATGGAGATGGCCTGTTCCACCAAACCATCATCTTCGTTCTCGCCGGGTTCCTGCAAGAGCTTTTCCCAGGGCGGGGTTTCTTCGGCGGCATCTGTATTTTTCTGCCAATGTGAAATGATGCGTTCGATCTCCATGTCGGTGATCATCACGCCCTGCGCGCGGACGGGGTTGCCAACTTCGGGGTTGAGGAAGAGCATGTCACCGCGCCCGAGCAGGCTTTCTGCGCCGGTGTAATCCAAAATCACGCGGCTGTCGATGCCCGATGCAACCGCAAAAGCCAGGCGCGCCGGGAAGTTGGCTTTGATGAGACCCGTGACTACATCGGTTGAAGGACGCTGGGTGGCGACGACGAGATGAATGCCCGTCGCGCGCGCCATTTGCGCGAGACGGACGAGGTTGTGTTCGGTCTGGTCTGGGGCAGACATCATTAAGTCGGCGAGTTCATCGATCAAAACAACGATGCGCGGCAGGGCTTTTCCTTCCGCTTTGCGCGTTGCTTTGCGGTTGTAGGAATCCAAATCACGGGCATGGGCTGATTCGAGCAGTCGGTAGCGGTGTTCCATTTCAACCACCACCCAGCGCAGGACGCCCAAAATGCGTTCGAGGTTGGTTTCCACTTTGCCGAACAAATGCGGCAGTCCGTTGAAGCGAATCAACTCCACCATTTTCGAGTCGATCATGACCATGCGCAGGTCTTCGGGGGCGTTGTTCATGGCGAGGCAGGCGGCAATGGAAGTGATGCAAACGGATTTACCGGAACCTGTGGAACCTGCAATCAGCAAATGTGGCATTCGAGAGAGGTCGGCGATCAACGGCTGGCCTGAGACATCCCGTCCGAGGGCAAGGGTGAGCGGCGCGCCTCCTTTATAAAACGAATCCGATTCAAGCAGGGTCTTCATGCGGACGACGGAGCTGTGGGTGTTCGGCACTTCGATGCCAACGTAGGGTTTGCCCGGCACAGGCGCTTCGATGCGTAAGCGTTGGGCAGATAGCGCCAGGGCAATATCCTTTTCCAGTGAGGCGATTTGCGCCACGCGCACTTTCATTTGCTGGGCGTCTTCTTCATCGGAGCCGGGCTTTTTGATGAAGCCAGGCTGGACGGCAAACTGAGTCACTGCGGGGCCAACGCGATAGCCTATGACCGTGGCAGGAATGCCAAACTCGGAGAGGGTTTTCATGATAAGCCCGGCGGTCTGGTTGATGGTGCGTTCGTCGGCGCGGGCGGCGGTTTCTGCCAGCAGGATGCTTAAAGGAGGCAAGTCTTCTCCACGCGGAGGAGGCTTGAGCGATTTCTCGTCTTTTTTGTTGGATGACTTTAATGAGGTGCGAAATTCAGGCGGAAGAGGCTGTGCCTTCTTTTTGGGCGCGGCTGATTTTGCCGATTCTTCCACACTTCTCTCTGCTTCAACAGGGACGGGGGTGGAAGCAACTATCGGCGGGGCTTCCCCGGCAATTTGCAAAAGCCAGGCTTCCAGTTTTTGCCACAAGCCAAACCCTGTGGCAACGGCAAACGCCCACAATAAGAATAGTACGAGCGTGCCGAGAATTGCGCCCATATAACGCCATGCCAGGGTGACAAGCCCCCAGCCCAGCCGGCCGCCATCCATGCCGGACTCTGCGCGGAAGAGGTTGTTGCCGCTCGAAACAGCGAGCAGGCCGAGGGTTAAGAGGGAAGCGAGTTCGAGGGCGATGATGCGTCCCCAGCTTGTTTGGCCTTTGTCTCGTTTAACAATCGAATAGCCCAGGTATCCAATCCCAAAAATGATGAGGATACTGCCCCAGCCAAACCAGCGCCGAAGCATGACGGCGAAGGGGGTGAGCAGAATGCCTTCGGTGAATTCCCAAACTGCAAGCAAAGACATGACCGCAAATGCGATCAGGGTTACGCCGGCCGCATCGCGCAGAAAACGCCCGAACTGGGTGTTGAAGTGGGCAAACTTGTCGAGCCAGTCGTTGCCCGAAGGAGGCGGCGGTTCAGTGTGTTCGTATTGTTTTTTGCGGAAAGTTGGGTTTTCAGGCATTCGAGTTATTCGAGCCTCATGCTGAGGCCGAGGCGTTGGTGGGCGGCATCCAGGTGCAAAATGCGCGCCTGCACCTGCTGTCCATCGGAAAGGACTTCGCGCAGGGGTTTGCCTTCGGCCTGTGGAATTTCGGATACGTGAATGAGTCCTTCCACGCCGGCTTCCAAACGCGCAAACGCGCCGAAGGAAAGCACGCTGGTAATGACGGCGTTTTTGACCGAGCCTTCTGGAAACTCAGCGGAGGCATTCTGCCAGGGGTTCGGCAATAAGCGTTTCAAACTCAGGGCAACCCGGCATCGTTCGGGCGCGAGATCCAAAACCTGCACTTCGATTGTCGCGCCCATCTTTACGGTTTGAGACGGGTGGGTCACACGTCCCCAGGATAATTCGGAAATGTGGATCAGCCCTTCGACGCCGCCGAGATCGATGAACACGCCAAAGTCGGTGATGTTGGTGACCACGCCTTCAACTTTTTGGCCCGCCTGCAAGGCATGGAATAATTCGGCGCGTTTGCCAGGCTCCGATTGCGCGGCGCGTTCAGAAAAGACCACGCGCCCATCCTCCGGCACACATTCGATCACCTTCAAACGAAGCGAACGCCCGATATACGTTTCGAGGTTGTGGTCGCGTTCGGAATTTTCGATTTTGCCTGCGAGTTCAACCAGGTGCGACAAGGGCACGAATCCATACAGCCCATCGCCCTCCACGAGCAGGCCGCCGCGGTTGTGCCCGGTCACGGTCAGGTCGATGATCTGATCGCGCATGTAAAGGTCTTTGACTTGAGTCCAATTGGCGGTGACTTTTTTCTCCGGGGAAGCGTTCTTCGCCTCTTCATTGACCTCGGGCCTGCTCCCCGCCGAACGGGCAGGAGTCGCCGCCGAAGCACGGTTCTCCTCCGCCAGCACAGATGCCCACCAGCCATCATCCACTTGCGGCATTGGGTTTTCGTATTTTCTTTTTTGGCCAGTCATGGAGGCCTCCTTCTCTTGCTTTATTATTTATCTGTATCGCAACACATCGTCCTCGCAGGGAATTCATGTTGCGTGAAAATTTTGCAGTGAAATCATCTCTCGCAAGATTTGCTCCGTACAAATTTCATTTTTCCGCGAAGAGCGCAAAGTTCTAATAAGTCCTTGCGCTTTCTTTTTTGTACACGGATTTAACGGAAGACTTCACTGCAAAAACCTTTTTTAACCACGAAGGACACCAAGCTCACGAAGAAAGTTCAAAAGCGAAAGACCTTTTTGCAGTGGAGTCACGGAAAAGAGCGGCTTTTTTTAAGTTTTTTCCGTGAACTTCAGACGCGAAGCGTCCGTGCTGTCCGTGTCCCAAAAAAGAGTTAAGAAACAATCTTTTAGGGGCTTCTCGCTTCATTATTGGTGAATGTACGGTGGAGAATCGCAAGATAAATCTTGCGGTACCAACGCTGGTCATTGCTCTTGAAGGCTTGTTTCCATTTCAAGAATCGTCTTCGCAACCGCTTCCACGGCCACGCGCTGTTTGCGGTACAGATCCGCTTCAGACATGGCAAGCCGCGCGGCCACGTCGCGTACTTTGCGTCCCTCGATGAATTTCATTTCGAGGATGTTGTACAGAATCCATTCGGTGGTGAACTTTCGGTCACCCTTGGGCTTTACCTGATCCACGGCGCGGCGGAGTAATGCGCGCAGGGCGTTGGCTGTGTTTCCATCGTCTTTTTCAGCGAGGTCGCGCACCACTTGAAGTTTAATCAGCGGGTTGTTGGTGAGTTTGGGGCCGCCCCAATAGTGGGTCAGCGCGTCTTTTACCCAGTTGGCGAGGTCGGCTTCCTCGAGGGTTGGTTCGATCATCAAACTGGCGCGGGCGTCATACCGTCCCGCGGCGCGCATCCGTTGGATCATTTCAACCTGCGGCTGTAAATCTGCGAGGGAGCGAAAAACATTCTGCTGTAACTGGCGGTCTTCCAGGGCAAGCGCGGCGCGGTCTGCGAGAAGCCATAAAGCCTCACGCTGGTCATGTTCCAACACTTGCTTATCATGTCTTGCCACACCCATCAAACCGAGCAGGGGGGGCAATTCATCCCGATCCAAATCCAAATTCCTGCGGCGGTGCAGGGGCAGTACCCAAAAATTGCCCCATTGAAACTCGTGACGGGTTTCGCCATTGACCTGTTCCATCGCTTCGATCAAACTTTCCTGGTCGAGCATGGCGCGGTTGCCCGCCACCACAATCGGGGATAAGGTTTCATCGTCCAATGCGGCCACAAAAGCGGATGGGGAACGCAAATGATCGCGCGCGGCGGCCAGCACGGCTTCAAGGAATTGTTGCAGGTCGCTTTGGGTGAGCAAACGCTCTTCGATGTTTTGGAGCAACTCCAATTCATTTCGGTCACGCCCGAAAAACAGACCGCGCTCCCACAGCGGAGCGGCAAAGGTGATGGCATGTTCCAGCAGAAGCACCGTCGCGACCACAGTGAAAGGGACGAAGGCGTTATACGGCGAGCCGAGCAATTCCCCACTGCGGCGGACAATCGTCATCAATGCCAGGGCGGCGGAGGCGGTTACCGGTCCGCGCATGATCCATTTGAACAGGCGGCTTTTGATCACGCGGTCTGGCCAGGATACGCCGAAGAAGGCCACCGCGTAGGCCATCATAATCACCAACGCGCCGACCAGCAGGTTGATCACCGTCGCCGCCCCCCAAAAAAGATACTGGTGATTTGCGGCGATACTATATCCAAATAAAAGATAAGGGTAGGAACCAAGCGCGGGGGCCGTGGCGCCAGCCATCAGGTACAACATGCGGCGGCGCCCGGAGCGCGTCAACATCAGGCTGTAGGCGCGCGCAAAATTTATCCCGGCCCACACCATCGATGAGATGTAGAAGAGCGTGAATATCTCCGTCCACAGGGTACGCAGAAGATGCGGGGCGGGTTTGCCTTCGGGCACGATCGGGCCGAGCAAATATCCAAATGCAAGCAAGACAAGGAAGAAAGTCGAGACGACATACATTCCGCGCACGGCAACCCGCCTGCGTCCGCGCGAAGGGCGGCCTGCCGTGACAAGCAGTGCGTCGGAAAGATGAAGATAAGCCGCCGGGAGAAAGACGATGCCAAACCATTGCAAGCGCAGGAATAATTCAATCGCTTCGATGGTGAGCGATTTATCCTGCAAGGCTTCGGCGGTAAAGACGACCACCACGCAAAGCAAAATGATCGCGAACGAACGCGCAACCCTATCACGCAAATTAAATGAAAGCGCATAGAGAAACAGCGAAAACGCTGTGATGGCGATCCCCGCCGTTAATATCTGGTTGAGCGTCTGGATCCCCGCCAGAAACGTTGCCGACCAACCGTTAATCATACAAACCCTTCCAATAAAATTGTTACAGCGATGCGGTCATGCCGCCGCTGTTTACTTTAATACCTTTGCAAAAAACAAGGCTACATCCTGGTTGAGATAGTGATGGTCATTATACCCGCAGAATTCATATCCAAATTTTTGGGCAAGGCGAATGGCAGGTAGATTTTTTGCCTGCATCTCGAAAATCAGGCGACGATGCGATCTGGACGCCGCCCAATCCTGCCCGGCGGCCAATAAGGCGGCTCCCACGCCTTTGCGACGGTTTGCCACATCCACCACCAGGTCTGTGATCCAAACAACGGAAGCAGTCCCCCGCTCCAGGAGGCAAACATACCCAACTGGGTCGCTTCCTATAAAAGCCGTGTACATCATGGATTTTCTGACCCAGTCATCGGCAAGAGCAAATGGATTGTGGGGATAGGTCACGGTAATCACGCGGGGCAGGCGCACTTCCCGAAACATGGAGGTGACCTGCCCGGACTCTCTTCGCAATTCCAACTGCCAGACCGAATCGCTTTTAATGGAATGGTCAAAGCCCATCAAACGGGAGAGGTCGGTGGCGAGGGTGGGACGTAATTCAATATCAGTCATGTAAGATTCCAGGTTGGTTACTAATGACTCCACTGCAAAAACTTTTTGGCTCATGTGTAAGGAGTGTGCAAGCGATTGGCATCGTATCAAAATTCTTAATGCGAATGTCGCGAATTCAACGAATTGCGCGAAAAATTCGCGTGATTTGCCTGATTTGCGTATTTCGCGTTTTGCCTTTCGCACAGAGTCTACACATGAGCCAACTTTTTTTAACCGCGAAGGGCACGAAGGAAGTTCAAGAGCGAAAGGCCTTTTTGCAGTGGAGTCACTAATGTTAGACAAAAGGCCTTATGACCCCGAAGGGGTCAAATGATTGTAGGGCAGGCCATGCAAGAAAGTTTCCAATCCCGAAGGGATGGCATGGAATTTCCTTTGCAAAACATGACACCCCTTCGGGGTTGATTTCTGTAGATATCCACGTTCTATAATCTTTTCATCCCTTCGGGATTGAATTCTGCATACCATCAGTTAATTATTGCAGGGGAATAATCCGCACGGGTACAACGCAGGCTGGCAGGATCAGTCCCTGATTATCCGTGACGACGAGCCGTAATTGATAATCTCCGGGTGTGAGGGCGGTTGCATCCCAACGTCCGAGGGAGCCGTCATTTACAACCGTGCGCCCGGCGGAAATGGTGGCCCAGGTATCACTGCCGGCTGGGGCTACCTCGTATTTATAGAAGCCAAAATTTGGGATGTTTACCGTTCCGCTTAATTCGATGGCGCCTTTAATTTCATCCCCCGCTTCGGGAAATGTAATCACGATCTGCCCGGGGATACATCCGCTGGCGCTGGCTGAAACCGCCTGCGGGGGCAGGCTTGAAAATTGGGTCATCATTTCAGGGGAAAGGGTGCCAGTGGGCGTCGAGATCAGGTCCAGGGTTGGGGTGGTGATGAATACCTCTGCGGGAAGGCCGGGGATGATAAAGGTTGCCATGAAGAATTCAACACAGAATAAGATGACGATAAATATCGAAATTACGGCAGAACGCCCAAAGCGGCGGGATGAGAACTCCCGTTCGAGGCTGTAGACGGCAACCTGCCATTCACGCCAGGATCGCCACAGCCAGCGGAAAGAGAACAGGCCGCCGATTGCCAGCACAATATAGATCAGCGCCTCAAAAGAGGCGAGGAACTTATAGAATTCTGCCATTTGCGGAACTTATTTACAGACCACTCAGCACACCACGGATGATCTTTTCCACCTTGGGGGTGATTACCTTGCCCGCTTCGATAACCTCTTCATGAGTTGTGACGGTGGAGCCATCCAGGTTGGCTTTGTTGCTGATGCCGGAAAGCCCAAGCACGCGCATATTGCCATGACGGGCAATGATCACCTCCGGGACAGTAGACATGCCCACAGCATCTGCACCCGCGAGCCGCAGGAAGCGTAAATCGGCGGGGGATTCAAAAGAGGGGCCGCATAAACCAACGTAAACGCCTTCGCGCAAGGTAATTTCATTTTCACTTGCAACTTTGCGGGCAAGTTCGCTGTAGGCGCGGTCATAGGGCTGGCTCATATCCGGGAAGCGTGGGCCGATCTCATCGAGGTTTGGGCCCATGAGCGGGTTCAAGCCAGACATGCCCATGAGGTTGATCTGGTCGGTGATGAGCATGACGTCGCCGGGTTCGAAATCTGGATGCACGCCGCCGGCGGCATTGGTGACGATCATGGAGGGGATGCCCATCCGCTGCATGACGCGTACGGGCAGGGTGACTTGCCCCATGCTGTAGCCTTCATAATAGTGGATGCGTCCCTGCATGACGAGCACGGGCTTGCCTTCGAGTTCGCCGATTACGAAGCGGCCAACGTGTCCATGCACCGTCGAGACGGGGAAGTTGGGGAGGTCGGCATAAGCGATGTGAACTGCCTTTTGGACGGAATCAGCCAGGTCGTTAAGTCCGGAGCCGAGGATGATTCCTGCAATCGGCTGGATGGAAGTCTGACTCTTTATTGTTTGTACGGTTTCGTCAATTTGAGCGAGGGAAATATAGTTTTGCATGTATGAGTACCTGTATCTGCATTTTTACAAATGGGTGCGCCCCCAACGATGGAGCCGATTTGCGTTCGGGATTATATCAGAAATCATAATTGGCTTTTCCGTTGCTTTTGGGGTTTGGGGAGAGGTAGATAAAATCTGGTTCTTATGCTATCCTAGCGCATCATGAAGCAATCATTCAACCATGATCTACGCGCTTTCACTTCAGGGATTTTTGGGGTTTTAGGAGCGAGCCTGTTGTTGATTCCTGCGGAATTGAAATTGTTCAACGCAGATGAGGTCAACTGGCTCTTTATGCTGCTTGGGCTGTTGAGTTTTATTACGGCATTGTCACTGCAGATCATTTCTGCGCTGGCGGTCAGGAAAAAAATCGCGTTCTTAATTCAAGGCGCGGCGGTTTTATTGCTATTCCTGTTCGCCGCGGTGTACTGGCAGGCTGGGTATTATCTCGAAGGGGAAATTATCTTCTACACGGGGCTGATGCTGTTGATTTTGATCAGCCCGCCTGGGCGGCGTTTGGAGCAGTCGAATCATATCAATCTGGTATTTATGATGGTGGGTTTTTCGAGCGGTATTCTTTTGGCTGTTTCAAAGACGCAGTATGCTCATTTTGATCTGGTGAATTACAAGACCCTTCTGGCTATCGGGTTTCTGGTGACAGCTTTTGCGGGTGGAATTGCCGCCATCGTCCCTTCTGTTAAATTCAACGGTTTGCTTGTGCGCCTGCAGATCATCCCCTGGCTGGGATGGAGTCTTATTTTTATATCGGTTGCGCCGCTGGCAACTTTGTTCCTGCCTTTTTTGGGGATGGCGGCTTTGCTTTTCAACAACATCATGCCGTGGGAGCGCATTCGTATCGAGCGGGATGATGTTCTTGGGCATAGGGTTGTGATGATTGCCGCCACGCTGGAGTTGATTCTGTTAATTTTTCTGGGGGCGTTGCTTGTGTTGCTGGATACTTCCCTGAATGAAAGAACGGTTTCGGTCATTACAGTTCGGGGGGGGACTTTTGTATTTTTTTCACTTGTGACGCTGGTCGTTTACTATGAGGTGTTTACGATTCTCATGACGATCAACGGGTTGATTCAAGAACTGGGGAAGACCGAGGATGAGGAAAACCACGAGCTTTTCGATTTTGGATCCTGGGGAAAGCGGCTGTCACGTTATATCAGGCCTTTTGTCTTAACGCGCGAACTGGTGCGGTATCGCATTAATGCGCAGACAGACCAGATCGATGCGCTTACGCGCCAGTTGGGAAATGAAAAGAAACGCAACGCTCAACTCACCCTGCTTTTGGAATTAAGCCAGCAACTTGAAAACCAGTTGGATCAGCCGGTTGCGGCTCAACTGGCTGTGAATACGATGGAACGGGCGCTGGATTGTTCGCTGGCTTCGATCTATATTCACGAGCCGGATAAAAAGGAAATGATGCTGATGGCTGCGGCCGGGCATCAGACCAGCCTGGTTCCTGCGGGGTATCGTCAGAGTATTTCTGTGGGGGCGATTGGACGCGCAGTCCGTCAGCGGAAGACCCAGATCATCAATGATGTACGGGAGGATGCCGATTATCTCCTGTTTAAAAATGAGACCAATCTTTCGGCGTTGATCATTCCCTTGATTTTCAACGGTCATACAAATGGTACGATTGTTCTGAACAGCGAAAAGGCGAGCGCATTTGGGAGCATTGACATTGGGCTGGCGGAAGCGGTGGGCGCGGAATTAAGCCGCGCCTGGGAGCGCTCGGGATACCATCAGCGTTTGATGAATCTCATTCAATCGGGCAGTCAGCTTTCAGCGATGGTTGACCCGAAGACCACCGCGCAGGAGGTGGCATCCATCGTGCGGGGAATCCTGCAAGCCCGGTTCACGTTCGTTCACATCCAATTGGGGCAGGAACGGAATTTCACCCAAAGCGCATCATCTGGCAACGCGCCAGACTTGCTGGAGTCTTTGGTGGAATCGGCAAATTCTGAAATTCTTATTCGAATGTCTTTTCAGGCTACACAGCCTTTTCGTATTCGGGATGTAAGAAAATACGCAACGACCTCTTTCCTGACCATCGACAATGCCGGGCTGAGAAGCATGTTGACCATTCCCATCCGCTGGCATCGAATGAATATTGGCGTGATTTTCGCCTTTGGAAAACAGGATGAGGTGTTCTTTACAGAAAATGACGAGTCGCTTGCCGAGCTTCTTTCCATTCAGGCGGCGGGCGCATTTGAGAGCACCTGGCTGCAACAGGAACTGCGCTCCTCCCTGCGGATCACATCCCTGCTGTATCGTTTGAGCAACCAGATCATCCAGGCAGAGACCATGGAAAGCGCGGCTGTGGATATTGCCCAAACGGCACACAAGCTGGCAAAAGGCGTAACCACGGGCATCGTATTGTTTAATATGGAAGGTACGGTTGAAGCAGAGGTGGAAATTGACGAGACCGGGATGCACAATGGCTACAATCACCCCATGGACCTTATCAGAGACGCCATGGACTCAGGGCAACTCATCCATCTGTCGCAGGGAGAGTCAGTGACCCGAACCTGCCTGCCCATTCAAACTCCCATTCGAAAATATGGCGCGGTATGGATGGATGTGCATGAAAACCATGACAACAAGCCGGCGGCAAACCCAAATGATTTGCAGGCCCTCGTCAACCAGGCCGCCATTGCCCTCGAACGCTCGCTCTTGCTGGTGGAGTCGCGCCGTCAGGCGGTGGAGATCAAAGCCGCCTACGATATGCTGGAGGCAACCTACGATCAGACGCTCGCTTCCCTCATCTCGGCATTGGATGCGCGAGACCGGGAAACCGAGGGGCACAGTCTCCGTGTAAGCTACATGGCGACCAAATTGGGCGAGACCCTTGGCTTCTCACATCAGCAGCTAAAGGTATTGGAGCGCGGGTCGCTTTTGCACGATATTGGCAAGATCGGCATCAGCGACACCATCCTGCACAAGCCCGGCCCGCTGAACGAGAATGAGTGGAAAATCATGAAACGACACCCTGACATAGGCGCAAAAATCGTGGAAGGGATTCCATTCCTTCAGGATACCATTCCGCTCATCCGTCATCACCAGGAAAGATGGAACGGCACGGGCTACCCGGCAGGGCTTGTTGGAGAGGAGATACCAATCCTCGCCCGCATGTTCTCCATTGTGGATGCCTTTGACGCCCTGACAAGCAACCGCCCCTATCGCGAAAAAATATCCATCGAAGAGGCGCTTCAATATTTACGTGAACAATCGGGCGCCTTGTTCGACCCAAATATCGTTCATATTTTCGAAAACCTTGTGATACAGGATGAAACTGGTTTTGTATTTAGTGAATAAACCATGAACAAACGCGGCGGAAAATTTGGATACGACCCCCAGGATCATCTCATCTCGATCCTGCCGTCTGTCATCGCGGGCATGGTCAGTTTATTGATTACGATCATAGCCACCACCGTGCTCTATCCGCCAGCGAACGACCTTCAGAGATACGGGTTGATCGCCTATGGCATCGCAGGAAGCCTGTACCTCGGCTTTTATTACAGAAATTACACCCTCTCCCCAAACAAAACAACCTATGCATGGATCAACGCCGTCATTGCCGGTGTTTCGCTGGGACTATTGCCATACCTGATTGCCCGCGAACTCGATTACCTCCTTTATACCTTGATGTTCATGGCCGCGCTGGCCACATCCGTCATTTCAAGCCGCGGACCGGCGTATTTTCTGATTCTCATCTTTTCCACCATTCACTCCCTGCATTTTCTCGATGAAACCATGCCGCCCAATGGGTGGATAACACACGCCGGGCTTCTGATCGCATCCATCATCACCGTGGAAACGATCCAACAGCTAAAAACCATCTCCAAAAAACAAATGAACCGCCTCGAGATCGTCAATGAGATCAGCAAACAAATCGTCTCCACCCTCGATACAAAACAACTGCTCACCCTGCTGGACGCAGAACTGCAAAATGTACTGGAAGCAGACACCTACTACATCGGCATCCAAAACGACGGCCAGCTTCACATGGAACTGTTTTACGACGACGGGGAATACTTCAACGGAGTGGATTTCACCCTCGAAGGCTCCCTCTCCAACTGGGTCTTTCAAAACCAACAGCCCCTCTTCCTCGCCGACCTGCGGACACCCATCCAACTGGAAGGCGTGGATTTCACCCTGGCAGGCAAACCAAAAGCCTCCCTCTCCTGGATGGGCGTGCCCATGAAAGGCTTCCATGTAAACGGCATCATGGTGATCGCCTCCTACCGCCCCAACGCATTCGACCGAACCGACCTCGAACTGCTATCCAACATCGCCCAACGCGCCGCCCTCGCCCTAGACAACACCTACCACCATGCCCTCGTCCAGGAACAAGCCAGGCTCGACAGCCTCACCCGCGTCTACAACCACGGTTATTTCATTCAAAAACTACGCGACCAGGCACAGGTCTCCAGCCTCAAAAAACAACCCCTCAGCCTGATCATGCTGGATATTGATTACTTCAAACAATACAACGACTCATACGGCCACGCCGTCGGAGACGAAATCCTCGTCAACCTGTGTGACACCATCCGCCAGTACGTCAAAAAAACCGACGCCGTCGGACGCTGGGGCGGCGAAGAATTCGCCATCTCCCTCCCAAACTCAGATGGCCGCCGCGCCGCGCAAGTTGCCGAGCGCATTCGAGAAACCCTGGCATCCATCAAACTCAGCAACCATGAACACTCCGAAATTCCAGCCCCCACCGTCAGCATGGGCATTGCCGTCTTCCCCAATGAAACCAGCGACATCACAAAACTAATAGACATTGCCGACAAACGCCTGTACATAGCCAAAGAGCGCGGACGCGACCAGATCGAGCCCCCGCTATAAATTTTGGACTCAAACAGCTCGCTGTTTGAAAAATTACTTTAATACCTCAGCAAACCCTTCAATCGCCTTCTCCACACCTGCATCATCCACCCAAAAATGCGTCACCAAACGAAAGCGCCGAACACCCGCCCAATCCACCAACACCCCGCGCTTCCTCATTTCCTCGATGATTTGATTCTCCGTCAACGTGACGTGGTCAGCAAGATCAAAATACACCATATTGGACGCGGAGCGCGCATCCAGCTTTAATCCCTTCACCTGCTTCAACCCCTCAAACAGACTCTTCGCCCGGGCATGATCCTGCCCAAGCCGCCCCGCCATCTTCTCCAGCGAAATCAACCCCGCCGCCGCCAACACCCCCACCTGACGCATCCCCCCGCCCAACATCTTCCGCAAGTGACGCGCCCGCGCAACAAACTTCCCCCTCCCCACCAGCATCGACCCGACAGGCGCAACCAACCCCTTACTCAAACAAAACATCACAGAATCAGCGGGGGCTGTCAAATCCTGCACATCCACATTCAAAGCCGCCGCCGCATTGAAAATGCGCGCGCCATCGATATGAAAAAGCAGGCCGTTGTCTTTGGCCAGCTTTCCAACCTGCGCCGTGTACTCCGCAGTCAACGGGATACCCCCGCAAACATTCTGAGTGTTCTCGATGCAAATGAGTCGCGTAATGGTGTGATGCACATCCTCAGTCTGGATCGAAGCGCGGATGTCCTCCAAAGCCAGAGTCCCGTCCGCTTGATTCCTGAGTGGGCGCGGATGAATCCCCCCCAGCGCAGACATCCCCCCCGCCTCATTTATATAAATATGAGACTTGTCCCCCACAATCGCCTCATCCCCGCGCTGGCAATGGACGAGCAACGCAAGCAAATTACCCATCGTCCCCGAAGGAACGAAAAGCGCATCCTCTTTGCCAAGCATCGCGGCGGCTTTCTCTTGCAGTTTATTTACAGTGGGATCGTCCATGTAAACATCATCCCCCACCTCAGCCTCCGCCATCGCCTCGCGCATTTCAGGGGTGGGCTTTGTCACAGTGTCAGAGCGTAAATCTGTATATTCCATAATAGTCTCCTGCATGTGGCATAATTTTTTGTACACGGATTTGACGGATTGCACTGACAAGAACAGATTTTTTAAAAGCTTTTCCGTGATTCCACTGCAAAAGGTCTTTTACTTTTTAACTTCCTTCGTGAACTCACCTGCACTACACGCTTCGCGGCAGCGCCGTGCAAGTGTCGTGCCCTTCGTGGTTAAAAAAAGTTTTTGCAGTGAAGCCTTCCGTGAGACCCCGTGAAATCCGTGTACAAAAAACTTTATTACTCCAACCTTCTCACATCATCCAAAACATTCATCAATTCACCGGGCAGGTCAGCCACAAAGGTGCGGGGTTCTTTTTCGCCAGGTAAAATGATCTTTAATTTTTCCGCATGTAAAAAGTGACGTTTGGTCTGCACCGTAAAATTCCTTTTGCCGTAAACGGCATCCCCTACAATCGGGCATCCCAAAAACTGACAATGCAAACGGATCTGATGCGTGCGCCCCGTGTGCGGATGGAACTCCAAAAGCGTATGCTCCTTGAAAGTCTCCAGCGTTTTATATTCACTAACTGCCTCGCGTCCCTTCCCCGCAGGGACGATTGCCATCTTCTTGCGCTGGCTTGGGTCCCGCCCAATGGACGCCTCCACACGGCCCGAAGGCGTAGGCGGCTTGCCATCCACGAGCGCAAGGTAGGTCTTCTCCACTTTTCGCAAACGGAACTGGTCTTGCAGCCAGTTATGAGCGCGTTCATTTTTTGCCAGCACGATCAAACCCGAAGTTTCCTTATCGAGCCGATGCACCAGCCCGGGGCGTTCCTCCCCGCCAATGCCCTCCATATCGGGGTCATAGCCCAGCACAGCATTCACCAGAGTCCCGGAAGCATGTCCCGCCGCAGGGTGTACCACCATCCCCGCAGGTTTATTGACCACGATCAAATCATCGTTCTCGAAAATAATATCGAGCGGAATATCCTCGCCCGTCAACCCGCTGGGTACAGGCGCAGGGATTCGCACTTCAACTTCAAAGCCAGAGTCTATCGCCTGCCCTGATTTTTTTGCAGGAACTCCATTGACAGAAACGAAACCGCCTTCGATCAACCCCTGCAAACGCGCCCGCGAAAACTCCGGCAGGCTTGCAACCAGAAATTTATCGAGGCGTTCTGCTTTTCCCGCGTTGTTCTGGAATTTTTCGATTCGCTCACTCATAACACGCAACCACAAAAAAATATTTCTTCACTATTCCTGCCCTGTTGTATTCGACAATTGATTACTGTCTACTGACAACTGATCACTCACTACTGACAACGGATCACTCTCTACCGCCTGCTCTGCCGCCTTTTTCTTTTCACTTCTTTCCTTGAGCCAGACACCCAACAAAAGCACGATCACCCCCACCGTAATGGACGCATCCGCCACATTGAAAACAGGGAAGGAACCGACGGAAATAAAATCGGTCACTTTGCCCATCATCAGGCGGTCGATCAAATTACCACTTGCGCCCGCAAGCTGAAGGCCCATTGCCAGTTTCAACGTCCAATCTTCATTTTCCACATGTGGAAAATAATAAAGAATCGCGCCGATCACAATGAAAGCCAGGGTCGTAAAAACCAGGTTGCCATTCTGGAACATGCCAAAGGCCGCGCCGCTGTTATACCAATGCACAATGCGCGCATATGGGCTGAGCCATATCATCGGCTCTGGCAGCCACATGCCGCCAAACTCGATGTTCTCGCGCACCAGCCACTTCGTCCACTGATCCAGCGCGATCACCGCGCCCGCCACACCGAATAAGATCGAATAATTTTTTACTTTCGAATTCAACTCACACCTCATCTTCAAAATTGTGCGCTTATTGTACCGCACCGCCCATGCCCAAGCCGCCATCCTCGGCGGCGCAGAGAACCGAGCAAGTTTACACAAACACCCTCGGCACGCGCGCGCTGATACTCGTCATCACTTCATATTCATTCGTGCCCGCCCAATCGGCAAGCTCCTCCGCCGCAATACCGCCGCCAAGCAAAGTCACCTCATCCCCCACCTTCACATCGTCCCCGCCCACATTCACCATGAACTGATCCATGCAAATGCGCCCCACCTGCGGATATGATTTCCCGTTGATGACGACCCGCGCTTGATTCGTCATGCGGCGGAAATATCCATCCGCATAGCCGCAGGGGACGGTGACGACCCGCTTCGGACTCCCTTCAACCTGCCACAACGACCCATAGCTGACACTCCGCCCGGGCATCGTCACCTTGCTATAAGCCACTTGTGATTTCCAGGTAAGTGCGGGCTTTACATCTACTTTCTTTTCAATGTCACGCGCGGGGTACACGCCATAAAATAAAACACCGGGCCGCACCAGATCCAAATGCGCTTCGGGCAGATTCAAAATCCCACCCGAATTGCAGACGTGGCGCATGGGCATCGGCAGGCTGTTCTTTTCGTAGAAACGCAGTACTTCCTGAAAGCGTTCGAGTTGGACTCTGGAGTCAACAATGTCATTGCGAGGGCGCTCTTGCACTTCGCCCGAAGCAATCTCATCCTCAATTGGAGATTGCTCACCTGCACTGGCGTGCGGCGCAAGTGTCGGCGGAACAAGCATCCGCCTCGCAATGACGGGGCTTATCTCTGAATTTGCCAAATGAGTATAAATCCCTTCCACCTCCAGGCGCTTATACGCAAGGGATTTTTGGAGAAATTCCTCGGCTTCGTATTCGTGAAGGCCCACCCGCTCCATGCCTGTGTCGATCTTCAAGTGGATTTTGAGTCGCTTACGGGTGGATTCTGCCAATTGATCGGCGGCAGTTAACAGGTCAAAGGAAGAGGCGGTGAGGGTTAAGTCATGCTCAAAAAATAATGGCAACTGGTCAATGAAAATCCCGCCTGCAACGAGAATCGGTTTGGTGATGCCAAGTGCGCGCAGTTGAATGGCTTCCTCCACCAGCGCGACGCCGAAATAATCCACGAAGGGTTCGATGAAAGGCGCAACGCCTTCGATGCCATGCCCATACGCATTGGCTTTGACCATTGTCATCACTTTCGCGGGCGCAACATGCGCGCGGATGGCTTCGATATTTTGTTTGAGTTGGTTGAGGTTGATTTCGAGATAGGTTGGCCGCATGACGTTTCCATGAAAAAAAATAAGTGGACGGCTTTCGCCGTCCACTTATTTTACTTTGCGTCTCTGCTTAACGCCATGCGCCCAGAATGGCGCCAAACAAAATGAAGTTGACAAGATGGTTGCCCACTTCAATGGCCCATATTTTTAATCCGTGGCCTGCAAAGAGTTTGTTGACCAGATATGTGGGCGCGACAAAGCCGAGCCAGAGCATAAAGCCAGCGGTTGCGCCAGAAGCAAGGCTCGCGCCGCCGCTCAGGCTGCCCATGGCTGTGACCAGCAGGGACATAAACACGGCCTGGACAAATGACGCGAGCACGGTCAATGCCCAGGTCATGCCCATGTTTTCCATGCCGGGTTGTTCGCGGCCTCCCCCAACAACCTTCCACCAGGCGGGAAAGAAAGTCTTTGGGTTGTACCAAAGCGACCCGCTCACCATGCTGACCACAACGCAGGCAACAACAGCCAGCCAGTTAATTGAACTAAAATCCATTTCAGCCTCCATTTCTAAAGTTAATCGGCACGCGCCAATCTTGTAAAGATTACAACCCGAATATTTGTTCTAAGATACGGGAAGAGATGGGGTGTGCATGCAAAGGTTGTCAGCATTCCCCTTTTCCCTCACCCCAAGTATGAAGACTTTTCGCCGTGTCGACTCCCCCCTCTCCCTGAGGGACGTGTGCCCGTAAGAGTAGAGGGCAGGGTGAGGGTGTTCACAGCCCAGCGAACAATCTACCTCCCCTGACAACCTTTGCTTGCACACCGTTTCCCCTGATTATTGAGATGATACGTTTCTTCCGTGAATTTCAGTTTAATCCGTGCTGTCCGTGTCCCAAAAAAGAGAGTTAAGAAACAGTCGCTCACGCCAACAGCCCAAGCTTTTGCAAGTCTTCGCGAGGGTCATCAAAACTGCAACTGCCGAACGAAACGATTTGATGGCGAGCGTGCGTAATTCCCGAAGTGACTATACGCAGATTTTTCCACGCAAAACCTGCTTCATCGAATATAAAACTGGCGGGGTCTTCATCTTCAAGAATAGCTTTAATTTGTTCAATGGATAGGTTATTCGTCACAGCCAATACACCCGCGCCAAAGACATTGAGAAAGCCATGCATTTTGGTCTGCACGCTTTCATGGTAATGCCGCATTGGATGATGCAACCCCGCTGTGCATTTGATTGGAATTCCCGCATCACGCGCGGTTGCAATTGTCCACGCCACCTGTTCTGTGGACGGGAACGCATTCGCGGTCACACCGCCCGTACGCAGTTTGAAACCGACATGCTTGTCTTTTATTTTTCGCAATGCACGAATTAGGTTTTCTGCGCGCTCCTGCCAATCATCCCCCGCGGCTGTCTCAAAGAAAACGGTCAGCCCATTTATGTTGAATATCTCGGCGGTTTTATTCACCAACCCATGCGAACTCTGCCCAGCAAACGCCGAAACAGGCAGAGCGGTCTCAAGCATATCCACTGCGGCATTTTCATGCAACAGGCGAAACGTTTGAATATCCGCCAAATCCAGTTTTAGATTTTCGAGAAAATCATCATCATCCTTGCCCCCGCGACCTAAAACAGAAAACGATAAACTCTCTTCAAAATTCGGTAGTTCTGCCAGCCGTTTTGCAGGGACGATAAATCTTGAAAGCATCCACGCTTCGGGATCGCTTTGGTATTTCACAAAGTTGCGAAACGCTTCTTCGAGTTGCAAATTTGCAGGCGGATACAACCCTGCGTAATCAATGAGATGCGCCATGAAAGCCTGAAACGATTTTCGCAAAATAATCATGGTGGCAATTATAGTGTGAAAATCATGGGTACAATTGGGGCTGTCAGCGGGCTTTTCCTTCCCCGCCAGTGAGAGACTGTTTCTTAAGTACACGGATTCGACGGACAACACGGACAAAAACAGACATTTCAAAAGGTTTTCCGTGAAAATCCGTTCGTTCCGCGGAGTCCATATCCAAAAAAGAGAGTTAAGAAACGCTCTCTGAGAGGATATTGCAAACGGGTGAATTTCGAAAGAGGATATTAAACGTGACTATAACCATAAACGACATTCGCGAAGCTGAGGCGCGCATCCAGCCTTACGCGCACCGCACGCCTGTATTGACCAACGAAAGTCTGAATCAACAAGTGGGAGCGCAGGTGTTTCTCAAATGCGAGAACCTGCAAAAAGTGGGCGCGTTCAAATTCCGCGGAGCGTGCAATGCGGTTTATTCTTTGAGTGACGAAGAAGCCGCGCGCGGAGTCTGCACCCATTCATCGGGGAATCATGCGGCGGCGCTGGCGCTGGCGGCGAAGATGCGCGGAATCCCTGCGTACATCGTCATGCCGAACAATGCGCCTGCGGTGAAGAAAAATGCTGTCGCGGGGTATGGCGGTCGGATCACGTTTTGTGAGCCGACACTCGAAGCGAGAGAAAGCACATTGGACGGGATCAGGCTCGATACGGGAGCGAACGTTATCCATCCATATAATGATGAACGCGTGATCGCAGGTCAGGGTACGGTGGCGTTGGAACTGCTGGAAGATGTCGCGGATTTGGATGTGATCATTGCCCCGGTGGGCGGCGGCGGGCTGTTGAGCGGCACGTCCATTGCGGCGGCGGAAATGAAAAAGGGAATCCGCGTGATTGCGGGCGAGCCTGAAATGGCGGATGATGCGTTTCGTTCGATGAAGGCTGGAAAAATTATTCCGTCTGAAAATCCAAAAACGATTGCGGATGGTTTGCTGACTTCGCTTGGCAATTTGACTTTTCCGATCATTCAAAAAAATGTCGAGCAAATTGTGACGGTGAGCGAGGCGGGCATTATTGCTTCGATGAAATTTATTTGGGAACGCGCGAAGATCATCATCGAGCCGTCGTCTGCGGTGGCGATTGGAGCGTTGTGGGAAAAGAAAATTAATTTGAGCGGAATCAAAATTGGGGTTATCATCAGCGGCGGTAATGTTGACCTCGGAAAACTTCCCTGGCAATAGGCAGTGAACAGTGAACAGTAATCAGCTTTCACTTTCAACTTTCCAATTCTTTCATCCTTCATCTTTCATCCCTCATCCTTTCCCATGAACCCACTTACCTCTCTTCTAAAAAATAACGCCATCGCCATCGTCGATGGCGCGCTCGCTACCGAGCTTGAACGGCGCGGCTGTGATTTGAACGATGCGCTCTGGTCTGCAAAAGTGTTGATGGAACAACCTGAGATCATTCGTCAGGTGCATCTCGATTATTTCAACGCGGGCGCAGACTTTGCCATCACGGCAAGTTATCAGGCCACGGTGGAAGGTTTTGCCAAACGCGGATTGAACAAAAATGAAGCGCTTGCGCTCATGCAAAAATCTGTGCAGATCGCGCAAGGCGCGCGCGATGAATTCTGGTCGAATGAAAATAATCGCGCGAACAGGGTTCGTCCGCTGGTGGCGGGTTCGGTCGGGCCGTACGGCGCGTTCCTCGCGGATGGTTCTGAATATCGCGGCGACTATAAATTGAGCGAACAGGAGTTGATGGATTTTCACCGCCCGCGTGTGGAAGCGCTGATCGCCTCTGGCGCCGACCTTTTGGCCTGCGAGACCATCCCATGCCTGATCGAAGCCCAGGCATTGATCAAATTGCTGGGCGAATTCCCGAACACTTCGGCATGGTTCTGCTTTAGCGCAAAAGACAACGAGCATATTTGCAACGGTGAAAAGATTGCAGACTGCGCGGCGTGGCTGGATCCATTTCCGCAAGTTGCGGCGGTTGGAATCAATTGCACGTCGCCGCTTTACATTTCATCCCTGATTCGCGAGATCAAAAAGAACACAGGCAAGCCGATTATCGTTTATCCAAATTCTGGCGAAGTGTACGATGCCGAAACCAACACCTGGCACGGAGAAACCTCCTGCGATGCGTTTGGTTTGCAATCCAAAGTTTGGTTTGAAAATGGCGCAACCATCATCGGCGGATGTTGCCGCACGACGCCCGATCACATCCGCGAAGTGAAGAACTGGGCACAGGCCGCAGACCACAGACCATAGACGGAGGAGAAATTCATGGACAGCGAATTTTTCAGCAACGAAAACCCCATCGAAGAAAGGCTTCCCTACCCCACCCATCCGATGTATTTCCACGATGGGACAAGCGTGGAGGAATTCATCATCCCCGAAGAGGATAAGGAAATTGTCCTCGAACAGCTCTATCCTTTTTCTCCCATTCCAAAACTGACCGATGAGATGGAAGACCTCCATTCAGGGAAAAAATTCATCGTCAAGGATTTTCGCGTCACCTGGGAACACGGCATGAATTATCTCGTCAGCCCGTATTACCCCGAAAGCGGCGGCACAGTCATTGACTGGGTGGGCGAAGGCTCATGGGTGGAGGATGAATTTGACGAGGATGGCGACAATTTTGACTTCACCGAAGGCAAGGACGACGACCTTCCATTTTGAAAAAAGGAATACACCATGAGCAAACGAAAACGACACATCGCAAAACCGACCGCGCCTTCGCAAATTGAATGGTTCAAGCACCGCGCGGACTATCCCTCGCCTGAAGAACGGAAGGCAATCATTCAACTCCGCAGGGAACTCTCAACGGAACTTCTCATGATGATGCTCACAAAAGTCGGCCCAGAAAGCCCGCGTGCGCAGGCGTTGTCTAAAAAATATGGACAGGAGGAAGTGAGGCGCGCGCTGGAAACGATGGAAAATGCAATGGAAATTCCATCTTTCGTGGGAGATAATGCGCGCAGTTATCGTGATTATCGTCAGCGCTACGCTCGTTTTGGTGAAGGGTTAAAATTTTGCACACCCACTGAAATCGACGATTTGTACATGGAATACGCCAAGCAATTAAAGGAAGGCGGCGAAAACAAAGCAGAGAAACTTCTGATCGCCGGCTGGCATGATTGGGAAGATATTACCCTACCCGCCATCCCGCCGCGCCCAGCGGATTTTTCTGCGCCCGCGCCCGCCTCCTACCCTGCGCCGGTCAACGAACTGCTCGAATGGGGCGATGATCTTAAACGGTCGCATCAATTTGCAGACGAAGCTGAATCGAAACAGTGGAGAAAATACATCCCCGCGCTGACGCGTATGGCGCTCGACCCTGGCCTGCTCGATGGCTGGCCCTCTGAATCCGCCAGTTGGGCTCCGTGGCACGCCATCCACATGCTGGGGATTTTGCAGGCATGGGAATCCGCTCCCGCGCTCGCCTCTCTCGCTGACCTGGAAAATGACTGGCTCTCCGATCATCTTCCTCACATCTGGGCCGACATGGGCGTGGAAGTGGAACCCAGCTTGTGGATGATTCTCGAAGATGCCTCCACTTCGTCAAAACGGCGGGGGCTTGCCGCGCAAAGCCTAAAAATGATGACGGAAGAAAACGAGCCAATTGAAGCGAAGGTAATCGCAGGCTTCGAGAAAATCTTGAAAAATGAAAAGTCCTTCGATCCAACCCTGAACGCCTACCTGCTCAATTACCTCAGAGATATGGAAGCTATCGACGAGTTACGCGAAACCGCCGAATCGGCCATCAAGCAAGGCCGCGTAGACGAAGAAATCTTCACCTTTGAAGACCTTGATGAAGATTTTGACGATGATTACGATGAGGATGATCTCGACGACGATTCCGACTTCGGCGAATGGGGAGACAAAGACGAAGACGATTAATCCTCTTTTTTTCACGCCGTTATCGTATCCAGAGTTCAGCGTTGATGATCAACAAAAAAAACGCGGCCTCCCTGTTTGGGAGGCCGCGCATTCCATCTAAAACTTTACTGAATCGTAAATTGAACCGTGCTGACCGTTGCGCCGTTAAAGAAAACTTCCACCTGATACGTGCCGAGCGGCCAGCCGCCTTCGGGCGGCTCGAAATAGAAGTACACGGTATAAGTCAACTGGTCTTCATCCAGCGTCAGGTCTACTTCGTCGATCACGAAGCCGGGGTCATAGCCTTCCACGCTGACAATCGTCCACTTGGAAGCGACCACATTGCCGACGACGCCATTCGATACGTCGCTGACTACATAAACGGTATCGGTTGTGCCAAAGGCGCTGGATACTTCGGCGCCATCCTGATCTTTCGCAACGCGAACATTGCTCAAAGAAGGCTCGCCAAACGCGCAAGCCAGTGTGGAAACAATCAGCGCCGCCACAGCGAGTAATATGGAAATTTTGTTGGATTTCATCTCTCATTCTCCTTTATATTATTTTTAGCGATTATATTCCAAAGACTGGCAAAATCCCTTCCCAATTTGGGCTACTTGATTTCAATATAACTCACCTTATGATGCAGTTCAATCCCGAAGGGATGCTATTGATTTTACGAGCCAGGCCACCCCTTCGGGGTCAGGAAGATTCTTACTTAAGGTGAGTCAATATAAATCAAGCACGATGGGGCAGGTCGGTGATCTTTGCGCTTTGAATCGCGGAAGGCCGTTGGGCATGGGATGTGCAAAGCTATCAGCGTAGGAATCAGCTTGTGGCGGCGCGCCCAGTTCAGGGTCCAGAAAGAGGCGGAAGTTGGAACTGTCCAATTGATAAGCGCTGTGCCGATTCTATTTCAAGATTAGTGTTGGATTAGAAGTCATTTACCCGCTTGAATTGCGACTTGAGATATTGTATAGTAATCAACGGCACAATATTGAGGCACCGCCCACGGGCTGTGTCTTTTGTTTGTAAAAAGCTATTTTATAAACCTGATTGCAAGGAGAGGCAATGATCAAAGTTAGTGGTCTCACAAAGGACTACGGCGCGCGCCGCGCCATTCAAAACTTAAACTTCGACGCTCAGCAGGGTGAAATTGTGGGGTTTCTTGGGCCGAACGGCGCAGGCAAAACCACCACCATGCGCATCCTGACGGGCTACATGCCGCCCACAGATGGCGAGGCGATTGTAGCCGGCTATGATGTTGTGGAAGAGTCGCTTGAAGTTCGCAGGCGGGTTGGATATTTACCTGAAACTGTCCCGCTCTACACAGACATGGTGGTGTTCGATTATTTGAAATTCATGGGCGAGCTTCGCCACATCCCCAATGTGGACGACCGCGTGGATGAAGTGCTGGACATGGTCGGCCTGATCGACCGCGCCAATGGATACATCGGCAACCTTTCAAAAGGGATGCGCCAGCGCGTTGGGCTTGCCCAGGCGCTTCTGCACCGGCCCGAAGTGTTGATCCTCGATGAGCCGACGATTGGCCTCGACCCCGGGCAGGTTGTGGAAGTCCGTGAGTTGATCCGCGAGATTGGCAGGGAACGCACGGTTCTGCTCTCCACCCATGTTTTGCATGAAGCCCAAAATATTTGCGACCGCGTGCTCATCATCAACAAAGGCAAGATCGTCGCGGAAGATACCACCGAAAACCTGCAAGCCCGCCTGATCGGCGCGGAGCGTGTCATCGTGCGCGTGCGCGGCGAAGCAGACGAACTTGCCGACACCATCAAAGGGGTTAAAGGTGTGCGCAGTGTGGAAACCAAGGAAGACGGCGCGGTTGAATTCGAATTCGCCTCCGGCAAAGATTTGCGCCCGGAAGTTGCCAAGCAAGTCATCGGCTCCGGGTACGACCTGCTCGAACTGCGTCCGCTCGGCATGAGCCTTGAGGAAATCTTCCTCGAACTCACTGGCTCCGATGCAAAGAAGAAATAAGAGGAACTCATGAGAAACATCTGGACTATCGCAAAACGCGAATACGACAATTACTTCAACAGCCCGCTGGCGTATGTGGTGGCCTTCGCCATCCTTTTGCCGCTGGGCATTTATTTTGCATTGATTCTGTGGGTCAGCGCCGAGCAGGCCCTGTTTGGCGGCGGCGCACCCGAAAGCACGCCCATCAACTGGCTGTTCGTCTTTTTGATGATCTTCCTCAGCCCCGCGCTCACCATGCGCGCCCTTTCGGATGAAGCCCGCATGGGAACCCTGGAATTAATGCTCACCGCCCCCGTGCGTGACTTTGAACTGGTTGCTGGAAAATGGCTGGGCGCCCTGCTGTTTGTTCTTTCACTGGCAGTGGTCACACTGGTATTCCCGATTATTTTAGACAACCTCATCACCCCCGGCATAGACTGGAAAGTGGTGCTCTCCTCTTATATCGGATTGGTACTGGTGGTCTCAGCCCTGCTTGCCGTAGGCGTGGGAATTTCCGCAATTTTCACAAATCAATTCGCGGCATTCTTTTCCACGCTTGGCTTGTTCTTCTTCCTCTGGTTCATGATCAGCCTGCCCGCCAGTTACCTTCAGGAAAGCGGAGAAGTGCTGAACTACCTCAGCCTGTCCAATCACTTTTCCACATCCATGAACATTGGCACGATCAACCTCGGAGACCTCACCTACTACCTCAGCCTGACGGTTTTAGGCTTGTTCGTCGGCACCACTGCAATCGAAATTCGGAGATGGCGATAATGGCTGGAAAAAAGAAAAACCCAAACGCATCCTACGCCCTCATCGGGCTGATCGTTGCCTCGCTTGGTTGTCTATCCACTGGCCTGATCGGCGCGGCAAACGCACTCATCCGAATGGGGATGTTCACCCTCGAAAACACAGACGCGTTACAACTTGCCCTGCAGATCAGCCTTGGCGTTCTCGTTCTTGGACTCGCCGTCTACGCCATTCTCTCTCCAGACAGCATCCGCCGCTTCGTTACCGGACGTCAGGCACGCTACGGCTCGAATTCATTGATCCTCACTCTGGCGGTGCTCGGCATCGTCTTCGTGGTGAATTACCTGGTCTTCAACAACCCTAAATCCTGGGACCTGACCGTGGATAAATCCAACACCCTTTCGGATGAGACTCTTCAAATCCTTGCCACCCTGCCCGAAAAAGTAACCGCCACCGCCTTCTATTCCTCCAGCCTCGATACATCCGGCGCAGACGAACTCCTGCTCAAATTCAAATCCAACGGCAATGGCAAATTTGACTACACCTTCCTCGACCCCGATACCAACCCCGTAGCCGCTCGCGAAGCCGGCATCACCGGCGACGGTAAGATCATGCTCCAAATGGGCGAGACAAAAGAGATCGCGGCCTTCGCCGATGAAGAAGAACTCGTCCGCACCATGATCCGCCTGATCAGCCCCGAACCGCGCGCCGTGTACTTCCTGCAAGGGCACGGCGAACCGGGCGTGGATGGAAGCGGCGAATTAAGCTATTCCATTGCCAAAAGCACATTGGAATCAAAGAACTACACCGTCAACACCCTAAACCTGCTTTCCACCAAAACCATCCCCGAGGATGCGCTTGCCGTCATCATCGCTGGCCCAACGAAACCCGTCAGCGCACAGGAAGTGTCCCAACTCAAAAAGTACGTCAATGAAGGCGGCTCACTGGTTGTGATGGAAGACCCGCGCTTCTTTACCGAGTTTGGCGAATCCCCCGACCCGCTCGCCAATTACCTGACCGCAGACTGGGGCATCACCCTGAACAACGACATCGTCATCGACCTTGTCAACACCCAAAATGCCTTCCAGGCAGTTTCATGGCAATACAACAGCCACCCGATCACAGTAAACCTGGCCGACGAAAAATACTACGTCATCCTGCCGCAGGCGCGCAGTATCAACGTCAGCACAGTGGATGAAAACACCGTCACCACCGCGCTCATTTATACAACGGATCAATCCTGGGGCGAATCGGAACTGGTGGACGATGAAACCCCGGTCTTCGACGAGGCAACTGACACACCTGGCCCATTAAACCTGGCCGCCGCCGGCGAAAACACCCAAACCACAGGACGCGTAGTTGTCTTCGGCAATTCCGTTTTCGCCACCGACGAAGTCTTCGACGCCTACGGCAACGGCAACATCTTCATCAACTCGGTGGATTGGGCCGCCGAGCAGGAAGACCTGCTCAGCATCCCCGTGCGCGAAACAACCCCGCGCAGTTTCCTCCCACCCACACAAGGGAGATTCCTCCTGCTAGTCGTCATGGTCGTTTTCGTCCTGCCGGGCATGGTAGTCTTCATGGGCGTTTACTCCTGGTACGCCCGCCGCAAGAGAGGCTAAAGAATGGCTCCCCGCAAACCACAATCCACGGCAAAAAAATCAACGCCGCGCAAAACAACAACCCGCAAGGAAGCCCCCGCCCCAAGGCCGAGCAAGCCAGTCTTCGGTGTCGGCACATGGGTCGCGCTGATCGTACTGGCGGCCCTCATCGGCGGCGCATATTATCTCAACAACAAAAAAGAAACCGCCGAAGCGGAAGCCACACCCGTCTTTGAAGAACTCTCCTTCGTCTTTGGCGAAGACAACATTCCTTCGAGCATTGAAGTTAAACCGAGCGAGGGCGAATCCGTCAAAGTGACGCGCAACCCGGAAAATGCCTGGGCGATAGAACTGCCCTTCGTAACAGAAGCAGACCAGGGGTTGGCCGAGGCGGCGGCATCCCAAATCACATCCCTCGGCATCATCGACGAATTGGACGCAACCGCCGACCCATCCATCTTTGGGTTCGACAACCCCGCCTACATCGTCACCCTCAAGTTCGCGGACGGCACAAGCGGCAGGCTCGAAATCGGCGACAGCACACCCACCAACAGCGGCTACTACGTGCGGCTGGATGGGAAAAAAATGTTCATCGTAGGATTAAGCAGTATAGACGCGCTGACCAGCCTGGCATTCTTCCCACCCTATTTGAACACGCCCACACCCACCGCGCTTCCCATCACGCCGACGGTTGATGCGCCCACCGAATCAGCCGCCACCCCGCAAGCGACTCCAACGCCATAAGGCGTTTCACAGGGAAATAAAAAAATTACGGCTGTCCACACAATGGACAGCCGTAATACAAAAGCATTGCAAAGCATCTGAAAGTTGTAAAGGTATTGCTTTTCGATTCAAAAAAGTGTATTCTAATTCAGATAAATAATTATTGAAAGTTGGATTCGGTAAATGGATGTAGAGAAAATTTTGATAGTGGATGACGAAGAAGAATTCCCTGCAATCGCGCGGCTCATCGAACTGGGTCGCCAAAAATCTTATGTAACGCTCGATGACATCCTGCACTTCTTCCCCGAAGCAGAGCAGGATGTTGAACAATTGGAAGAAGCCTTCTCGGCTTTGTTGAGCGCCGGTATTCCGTTCATGGAAGATACCGTCACGCCCGAACCCACCGAAGACGAACTGGTTGCCGTGGAGGAAAGCGGGGAAGCCGAACCCGAGCCAGACCTTGCGCTCGACGATTACCTCGCAAACATCGACACCGACGACACGATTGGCCTCTATCTTAAAGAGGTCAGCCGTGTGCCATTGCTCACCGCCGTGGAAGAAGTTCAGCTTGCCCAACGCATCGAGCGCGGACGCACCGCCCGCGAAGAACTTGCCCACGGCAACGTGCCCCCCAAACGCAGGCTGGATTTGCGCCACTCCATCGAAGACGGCTGGGGCGCGCGCGAACATCTCATCACCGCCAACTCGCGCCTTGTGATCTCGGTTGCCAAAAAATACATGGGGCGCGGCGTGCCCTTTCTTGATTTGATTCAGGAAGGCAACATCGGCCTCATCCGCGCCACCAAAAAATTCGATTACCGCCGCGGGCATAAATTCTCCACCTACGCAACCTGGTGGATCCGTCAGGCTGTCACCCGCGCCATCGCAGACCAGGGACGCACCATCCGCGTGCCCGTACACATGGGCGACCAGATCAACAAACTCCTGCGCGTACAGCATCAGCTCACACAGCGTCTGGGCCGCGAACCCAGCGTGGACGAATTAGCCGTCGCATTGGATGTGCCGCCCAAAAAAGTGGAAAACATGATTCAAGTGGCGCGCCGTCCGCTTTCCCTGGAAACGCCGACAGACGACGAAGAAGATTCCGTCCTCGGCGATTTCATCGAAGACGATGAAGCTCCCCCGCCCGATGAAACCGCCACCTACAACCTTCTGCGCGAACATCTCGGCGAAGTGCTGAACGGCCTGCCTCCGCGCGAAGTCCGCATTTTGCAACTGCGCTACGGCCTGCTCGACGGCCAGGCCTACACCCTCGAAGAAGTGGGGCGGAAAATGGGCGTCACCCGCGAGCGCGTGCGCCAGATCGAAGCCCAGGCGTTGAGTCGTTTACGCCACCCATCCATCCGCAGGAAATTGCGGGATTATCTAGGCGAATAGAATTCCAAAAAAGCGTCACTGAATTGTGACGCTTTTTTGATTCCATTGCAGGTAAAATTCGATAACTCACCAAAAACAACGAGCCTCAATGAAAACCTCCCCCCGAATCAACTTCCTGCCCCGAATTCAGGATATTTTTTTCATCGCATTATTTTTTGCCGTTCTTGTTTTAGGCAACCGAATGCTCAACCTGGATGGCGACCTGCCGCGCCATCTGTTAATGGGGAAATACATCCTGCAAACGGGCAGTGTCCCCACCACCGAGCAATTCATCTACCCATACTTGAACAGGCATTACGTCACGCATGAGTGGCTGGCAGATGTGATCTTTTATGGCATTTATAAATTCGCGGGATTAAAAGGAATTGTTCTCTTTTCAGCATTCGCACTAGCCAGCGCTTTCTACTTAATCTATCAATCTGCCACAGCTCGCTTTCAAACAAGGCTCGCGGCTTTTCTTTTGGTGGCATGGGGCGCGCTTGCCACATCGCTGAATTGGGCTACACGCCCACACCTGATCTCGATGATGTTTTTAGCCATCTGGCTCATTTGGGCAGACAAGTTAAGGCGCGGCGAAAAAATCTCCCTTTGGCTGTTTCCTGCCTTCATGTTCGTCTGGAGCAACATGCACGGCGAATTCATCGCAGGGATTTTGGTTCTTTTCGCTTACGCCGTCGGCTGGCTGGTTGACCTTGTTTTGGATACCGTCAACATCAATAAAGAAACTGGAAAAAATTTATGGCTGGCGCTCATCCTATCTGCGCCTGCCAGTTTACTAAACCCTGGCGGCGCGGGATCATGGGAAAGCATTCTCGGGTTCGTGAACAACCAGTACTTAATGTCCCGCATGTTGGAGTCGAACCCGCCAAATTTCCAAATGCCTGAAATGCGGGTACTTTTGGGGCTGATCGCAATTTCCGTTTTTCTGCTTGCCACCAAAAAAGAGAGAATATCTTCAGGGCAGGGATTGTTGCTGGCTGGCTTTACTGCAATGAGCCTGATCGCCTTCAGAAATATTCACCTGTACGGCGTCGTGATCCCATTCGTATTGGCAGAAACACTCAGCGTCTTCAACAACATTCCATTCCTGTTCAGGCTCGAGGCCAATTTGCATCGAATTGAAAGCCAGGTCAAAGGGACATTTTGGGTTGTGGCCTCCACTGTGATCTTTAGTGTGCTTATCCTCACATCCACAACCGCGAACAGGTTATATCAATTCAACCGCGCAACATTCCCCGCAGGCGCAGTAGAGTGGCTGAAAGAGAATCCGCAGGAAGGAAAGATGTTCAACTACCTGAACTGGGGCGGATACATCAACTTCAACCTCAGGCCTGAGCAGCTTGCCTTCGTGGACAGTGTCGCGGATGTGACTGGCGAAGTCACCCTGGAATACGAAACCGTCATCAGGCTTTTGCCGGGCTGGGAGGAAATTCTTCAACAATACAATATCCAATGGGTCATCATTCCGCCTAACTCTCTGCTGGCAAATACACTAATAGATGAATATCAATGGAAAGTTTTATATGAAGACAAAACAGCCGTTATCTTGAGAAAATAATTCGCAGCAAAATGAATAAAACCTCCTCACATGCCAAAGACGTAACAGGCTTTTTTCTCATCCTGACATTTGTGTTCGGGATAGTCGTACGAATCCTGCCATTGCTTCGCGTTGATTTTCCGCTGGTAGACGGCGGTATGTTTTATACAATGATAAAAGATTTACAGGCGGCAAATTTTTCACTGCCAGTATTCACAACGTATAACAATACCCATATCCCTTTCGCCTACCCTCCCCTGGGGTTTTATTTGACAGGGATTTTGAACTCCGTGACGAATATTTCAATTTTACATATTCTGCATTGGCTGCCATTCATTTTTACCATCCTAAATATTCCCTTGTTCTTTTATTTTGCAAAACAGATTCTTGGATCTGAGCCAAGAGCTGCGCTGGCAACCCTTATTTTTACATTGACGCCAAATTCCTATTGGTGGAATATCGTCGGTGGCGGGTTGACGCGCTCATTGGGAACTTTGTTCTTTACCACAACTGTAATATGCGTTCACCAAATGTATCAGCGGCGGACAAAGGTTTGGGCGGCGGTGGCAATTGTCAGCGCGGCGGGAAGCGTACTGAGTCACCCTGTCTGGGCTTTGCATTCAGTTATAGTGTCCATTCTCTTATGGTGGTTTTACGGAAGGGATAAACAGGGGAGCCTATATTCCCTGGTCGTCGGTTTAGGAGTCGTTGCTTTGACGTCTCCATGGTGGGCCACAGTGATTCAAAACCATGGCGTTGGAACTTTGCTAAACGCGAGCACAGTCACAAATTCGCGTCTGTTGTTTTGGACAGTCTTTTTTGCGCTATCGTTTACAGGAGAATATGCGCCAGTCATTGCTGTCTTTGGGCTGGTCGGTTTATTTATGTATTTGGCAAGGAAGGATTATTTTCTGGTTGCGTGGGTACTGCTCTGCCTGTTCGTTGACCCACGCGGCGGACTGCCTGTTGTCATTTTTCCATTCTCGATCATGGCAGTGACTGCGCTAGCGGATGGAATCACATCGCGTTTATCCACAGTGAACGCTGAATCATCTTTGCCAGATGGCTGGATGGATTCGCTCAAATCCAACAGCGGACGTTTGTTCTTCGGATTCTTCATCCTGCTTTTTGTCTACAATGCCTACAAAGTTTCAAACACGCTTTCATTTCAAGTATTGGGCGTGGAGGAACATAAAGCAATTGAATGGGCAAAAACAAACACGGATGCCGATGAAAATTTCCTGATCCTCGATGAACAAGGCAATCCCTTGCTTTCGCCTTTGACTGAATGGTTCCCCGCGCTCGCCGAGAGACGAAGCATTGCCACCATCCAGGGGACGGAATGGCTGCCTGAAAAAAGGCATTATAACGAATTGTATACGACGATCACAGATATTCATCAGTGCTTGTATCAGGATGTGGATTGCTTGCATAAATTTCAGGGCGGGTTACCAGACGGTTATGAATACATCATGCTTTCATCAAAGCGGCAAAGTGGAAATAAAAGCCAGCTTCCTCTATTGGTTTCCTTGAGTGAAAATTCAGATTTCACCCTGGTTTACAACTCCCAAAATATTTTTATATTCCAAGCCCCATAGGTTAGGGCCAAGCGCCCGCTTTTTGGGTATACAGCCTGACCTTTTGACAGGTTGAAAACCCACCCTACTTAAAACAAATCTGTCCCCGAAAAAATTCGGGGACAGATTTGTTTTGTAAATATTCTTTCACACCACAGCATCAATCATCAACGCCAGAAAAATGAACATCAGATACATGCTGGACCAGCGGTACATCGTCCATGCAACCTTGTTGCCGCCCACCCTCCAAACCTGAACGGCGGCGTACAACAGGAGGCCGCCAAAAATTACGGCAGAGACGAGATACACCGTCCCCGCCAGGTTAAAGATCGGAAGAAGCAGGGAAACAAAGAACAACTCAATCGTGTAAACCAGAATCTGCTTGCGTGTCTTTTCCTCGCCATGCACCACGGGCATCATCGGCACGCCCGCTTTTTCATAATCCTTCATGCGGACAATTGCCAGCGCCCAGAAATGCGGAGGGGTCCACATGAAGACGATGGCAAACAAAATCCACGCCGCGAGGCCAAGATGCCCCGTGGCCGCCGCCCACCCCACCATGGGAGGGATCGCCCCCGCGCCGCCGCCAATGACGATGTTCTGCACGGTGGCCTTCTTGAGCCACACGCTGTAAAAGAACACATAATAAAAAATACCCGTCAGTGAAAGCAGGGCCGCCAGCAAATTGACAAAGCCCGCCATCACATAATAACTGAGCAGGCACAACGCCAGCCCATACGACAAGCCCTCTGCCGCGGTCAGCCGCCCATCCGCCAGCGGACGTTTTGCCGTGCGCTGCATTTTCTTATCCAGTTCACGGTCAATATACTGGTTCAATGCGCTCGAGCCAGCCGCCGCCAGCGTGCCGCCAAGCAATGTCCAAAAAGTAAGCCCAGCGGAGGGCCACGCTTTATTGCCCGCCACCAGGCCGCTGTAGGTGGTCACCAGCAATAAAGCCACGATCAGCGGTTTGGAAAGAATGAAGAAATCCTTTGTCCGCTGACGGAAATCAAATTTCACAACTTCGGTCTTATCCTGCGCCAGCACGCCCGAAGCGAAGACCAGAAAAGCCAGCGAAATCCATAACGCCGCCGCGGTCAATGCGTGCAACACAACCAGGTGCAAAGGATACGAGCGCGTCATTTCAATGGCGCCAACAAAGGCCTGGCCCAGAAACAGCACGCCCGTCACGGTGGTGAGCGGCAGGAGCAAATTCTGGGTACGCTGTTCGCGCCATGCCTTTCGCCACACCAGCGCCATGAATACCGAAGCCACACCCACCAACGCAAGATGCGCCAGCTTCAAATAGCCCAATGGATTTGTCGGCACGCACACAGGCCAGCCCAGGCAATACGCCCACGCGCCCGTCACGGTCACCACCCGCCCGACGACCGTCAACAAAAAGACCAGAACGAACAACCCCAACACCAAACGGGAGAAGGATGACTTCAGGGAATATTTCATTTCCACTAATCCTGCTTTCGCAAATAAAATGGATAGCCAGCGAACAACATCACGGCAAACGTAAACCACTGCAAAGCATACCCGAAATGCGAGCCTTCGGTCAACTCCACCACAGGCTGAAACGGGATGGGCGGAATTGCATCGCCGCTTTCCAGGTTCTGCTGAATATAAATGTTCAAGATGGGAAATTCCAACTGCTCGGAGATTTGCGCCACGTTGAGATTATTCCACACAAAAAGCATTTCCCCACTCCCCGTCAGCGCATCTGCCACTCCGCCGAAAGCTGGTTTGCCCTGCCCAAGCCTGATCTGCCCTGTGACAGTGACCATCCCCTCTTCATCATATTCACGCCAATCACTCGGCGCGGAATTTCCGTCAGCGGGGATAAAGCCGCGGTCCACCAGAACAGCCGTCCCGTTGAAAAGAAGCGGGGTGATGAGGTGGTATCCGTATTGATCGCCGTTGTATTGATTCCGCAAAGCGACCTGGTTCTCAAAATCGTATTGGCCTGTCACGGTTGCGGCGCGCCATTCCATTTCAGAAATATTTTCAGGCAGTTCGTTGTTCAAATCCAGCGGCGTTGTGGCGCGCATGGATTCAACCTGGGCGTTGAAGGCGCGGCGTTGTTCGAGCCTGTCCAATTGCCAGATGCCGAGGCGGGCGCAAAAGGCCGTGCCTGCAAAAACCAGCAGGGTGGTAAAAATCCATTGGCGTGAAAACATGGTTCGCAGAATCACGCTTCTGTTTCCTTTTTCTTTTTGGAAGGAATCAGGCCGCTGTAAATGGCGAACAATGCGCCAAGCGGAAACCCGGCAAAGAGCAGGCCGGTAACGCGGGTGCTCCATGTGACCGGCTGGCGTACTTCGATGCCCTGAAATTTTTCAGGTTGAAAGGAACAGTCGAGCATGTAACTTTCTTCGGCATCCAGTTTCATGCTGGCCGATGCGCCGGCTGGAATCCACAGCGAGCCTAACTGGTGGTCCACCTCATCTTGATTCACAACCACAAGCATATCGCCAACGACAAGGTTAAGGTCTTTCGGAATCTCCGGCGGGGCGCTGCCTTCGCGAACCAGTTGCGCGGCGCCGGCGGGTATCAGCAATTGGATCTGGTTGGGTCCGCGGTTTTCACGTTTTAACAGCCTGTATGCAACCTCGCTGGTGATGCCTGCCACAACGAGACCGATCAGGAATGAGATCAGGATGCGTTTGAAAGTGAAATTCATTGGGATTTCTCCAGCAACAATTTTAGGTCAAAGACTATGTCTTTCGTAGGCGTGCCAAAGGTATACGAGAGCCGCAGGTTGCCGCGGGTGTCTATCAAATACAGCCGCGCGGTATGGTCGACGATATAGCCAGACGCGGAGTTCGATGAGTTGACCTGGCGCACTACGCCATAGTCATTCCAAATGGGTTGAAGTTGTTCCTCGGAGCCTGTCAGGCCGATGAATGATTTATGAAAATGATTGGCGTATTCCTGTATTTTTTCGGGTGTATCTCGGGCGGGGTCTACTGTAACAAAAACGACTTGCACGAGTTTGGCATCCTCGCCCAAATTGTCGAGCGCCTGTTTCATTTCCGCCATTGTGGTCGGGCAGACATCCGGGCAGGATGTGTAGCCAAAAAAGAGCAGAACTATTTTTCCGCTCTGGTCACTCAACCGAAAAATCTCTCCATTTGCCTGGGTAAGTTCAACATCCCCGGCTGGCGGATACGGCTCGGCATAACTTGTTCCACGAAAACTGGCAGGCTTTGCAAATAAAAAAGTCAATGCCGAGGCGATGGCCAGGATGAGTAAAACACCCAGGCCTACCCAGAGAGTCTTCTTATCCATAATTGCTCCCGAAAAAAATTGAATAGACGTTATCGGAAATAAAATTGGGACGCTGACCGCGAAGCGCGCAGAAAAACGCGGATAAATTCTTTTAAATCAGCGAAAATCAGCGTTCATCTGCGTCCGATTAAAGCTTGTGGCTTATTACCGATAAAGTCTAATATTCAAACGGCCTTCGTTAACATTTTAAATCGGGGCGACCAATTGGCCGCCCCGATTTGTTTGTTCGATATTCTCTTTATACCAGAAAGCGCGGTGCAATACCAGAACCGCCCACTCGCTGAGTTGGAGCGCGGGATTAGGATAGAGTCCCGATCAGATATAGCGCGGGGTAGAAGAAAATCCACACCAGGTCGACGAAGTGCCAGTAGACGGCGGCGGCTTCCACGCCCCAATGCTGTTCCTTGGTGAAGTAGCCGTTACGGCCATTTCTATACACAAGGCCGAGGAAAATAACGCCCGTTAGAACGTGGAAGGCGTGCATACCTGTCATCATATAAAAGATGCCGCCGACCACATTCTTGCTGGCGGTCAATCCTTCTGCGGCGGCCAGACGCCATTCCACGCCGACGACGCCGAGGAGGAATCCCGTCCCCAGCAGAATGGTGATGAGTATTCCATTTAGGAAGCCTTTTGTATCGCCATGCGCCATCGAGGTTTCCGCTCGATTCATGAAGAAGGATGAAAGGAGCAAAACCGCAGTTACAGCCAGGCCAAGCAACTGGTTGAGATGGGGTCGTTCGAGCCCAAGCAGGTTGAAGCGGCTGACAAGCAGGCCGCCGAACACAAACGAGTCTGAAAGCAGGAACAGCCAGAGGCCGAGGCGGTTTGTGCCGGTCTTGTATTCAAACGAATCGTGGCCGCCTTCGTGTTCCTCGTTCAGTTTGTAAATGTGCATAAAGTAATAAGCCACCAAAGCGGCTTTTACCACTGCCACGAGGGTCAACACTGTTACTGACATAAAAGATATGGCAATGAAGTATTCGAGCGCTGTCAATACCGCCAAATACACGCCGATCAAAACGCCCTGTTTGAGAGCAGAAGCTTTATCTTGTGTGTGTGACATATGAATCCCTCCCCTTTATTTATGTTTTGCGAATTCAACGTACTTCGAACCGGCCAAACCGTAATCGTACGGTTCGCCGACCACTTCGAAGGGGTGCTCGTAGTTATGAGCGGGCATGGGCGATTCCACCTGCCATTCGGGCGAGCGGGAATTCCAAACGTTGCCCTTGGCAACTTCACCATTGCGCAGTGAGGTAATCAAATTGATGAAGAAAACCAGCACCGAAAGGGCAATGAGAAAGCCTGCAATCGTAAGGACAAAATGCGTAGGCTGGAAACCCATGGCGGGGTCATAGTCTGCAATGCGGCGGCGCATTCCATTCAAACCGATATACATCATACCGAGGGTCATGACAAAGAACGAGGGGGTCATCAACCAGAAGTGGATTTTGCCCAGGGTTTCGTTCATGCGGCGGCCGGTCGCTTTCGGGAACCAGTAGTAGAGCGCCGCAAAGAATGGGAACATAAATCCACCGAACATCGTGTCGTGGAAGTGGCCCACGATCCAGTAGGTATCATGCAGGTGCAGGTCAGTGGATACGGTTGCATTCGGGGGGCCTGTCAAACCGCCGAGCAGGAAGACAAACACCGCGCCAACTGTAAAGAGCATTGGGGTTGGAACTGGGGTGTCGATCTTTCCCTTCCAAATCGTGGCAGTCCACGAGAAGAACTTTACACCGGTCGGCACAGCCACCAACAACGTGCTGTACATGAACGGTACGCGCAGGTATTCATTCATGCCGGAGGTAAACATGTGATGCGCCCAAACCAGGAAGCCGACCAGGGCAATGCCAAGGGAAGACATGGCAATCCACTTGTACCCGAATAACGGCTTGCGGGCAAAAACGGGCAGTAATTCAGAAACGATGCCCAAACCTGGCAGAATAAATACGTACACCGCAGGGTGCGAGTAGAACCAGAAGAGGTGCTGGAAGAGAACCGGATTCCCGCCTTTGACCGGGTCGAAGAAACCCATGCCAAACAAGCGCTGGAACATAACCATTTGAAACGAGAGACCGATCAACTGGGTTGCGGTCAACGCGATCAACGATGTGGCGATGGATGCCCAGACGAAGATAGGCATTCGGAAAGCGGTCATACCTTTTGCACGCATACGCACAACGGTGGCAATCAAATTCAACCCGCCGAGAACGGAAGACCAGCCCACAATGAACACAGCCAGGAAGAAAGTTTGCTGACCAACCAGGTTCATGTTCGCCGAAAGGGGCGGATACCCCGTCCAGCCGGTCTCGATTCCGCCGAGGGCCATACTGCTGAGAAGCCACACCGCGGCAGGGACAACGATCCAAAAAGCAAAAGAGTTCAAGCGGGGAAAGGCCATATCGTGCGCGCCAACGAGCAGGGGCACGAGGTAGTTCATCATGCCGCCAATACCCAGCAGAATCACCACGATCATGACAATGCCGTGCATGGACATCAACGTATTGTATTGGGCGGGCTTGAGAAATTGCATCCCTTCGAATGCCAATTCAGTGCGGAAGATCAACGCAAACGTTCCACCCACGATCATGACGATCAAGGCTGTTACCGTATACTGGATTCCAATTACCTTGTGATCCAGCGAGGGACCAAAATACTTTTCCCAGCCAGGTTTATCTTCATGATGGTCGGATGTAATTTCACCCCGCCACCACTTGAACCAATCGCCCATCACACCATGCCCCACCAGGAATGTGAGGGTGCCAAGAAAACCGCCAAAGACCCAGGCGTGTTCAGTTACAAGAAAGGGCCCCGTGGCTTGCAATCCCATTGCGGCGCGGATGCCAACCACGATTCCGATTCCCACCAGCAGGCCAACCACCTGCCATACTATCCCGCGAATTAGCGGAATGGAATATATCTTTTTCATTTTCAGTTCCTCCACCAGTTATTTAAGTGACTTGATGTACGCGATAATATCGGCTAGTTCCTCGGTTGTAAATGTGAACGGCTTCATGACTGTCGGCGAATACCCTTCCACTTCTTTGACCGCCGGGTCCAGAATGGATTCAGTAATGAACGCTTCATCCGCGGTGACGGTTGATCCATCCGCGAGGGTGACTTGTGAACCGAACAAACCAAACCATGATGGAGCGGAAGGCCCGGGTTGAGGCGTGATTGAATGACAGCCAAGACAGCCATTTTCCGTGACCAGCTTTCTGCCGCGCCCTTCCGGAGTTGCCGCAGAAGCGATCTCTATTTGCTCCGCCACCCAGGTGTCATAATCTGCCTGGGAACTGACAATAACGGGTCCCTCCATAAATGCATGGTTCGAACCGCACAATTCTGCACAGCGGACTTTGTAGGCGCCCTCCAGCATCGGGGTGATTCTGTATTCGGTCACCCGGCCAGGCACAACGTCCTGTTTGACGCGGAATTCAGGCACCCAAAAAGAGTGGATCACATCCACCGCTTCCATTTTGAGAATGACTTGCTTCCAGACAGGGAGATGCAATTCTGAAGAGGCGAATCCTTGAGGATATTCATACGTCCACGAAAATTGCTGGGCTTTTACCTTCACCACCATCGCATTCGTGTCTGTAATGCGGCGGCTTTCGCCCAGGGAATAGGCCCCCATGTAAGCAAAGGCAACCACGATGATTAGTGGAACTACTGTCCATGCAATTTCAAGGGGGGTATTGCCTTCGATATGTTCGGCGTCACTCGTATCCCCTTTCTTTCGCCGAAAGACGATCATGCTATAGAATATCGGAACCATGATCAGTGCGAACAGGAACGATATGGCTATAACCTGCCAGTTCCACATCCAGTCAATCGGAACTGCTTGAGCGCTGGCCTGCACAGGCATCAAATCAACTGAGTTGACGCCAACGTATGTGAGGACAGCAAAAACAATGACCAAAATTCCCACCACCACAATATGTATCATATTCTCTCTCCTTTTTAGCCCAAAATCGAAGTGAGCGGAAACCACCCCGCAACACAAACTAACGTAATTTACCAAATACTCTACAATTTGTCACTATTTTTGGGGACATTTGTACCGCATTGCGCGGACACGAAATACATACCGATAAGCCTGCAAAACCCTGCTTAATAATATTAACCCTAAATTATAGCTTCCTTAACACAGGGTTAACTAAATCGTTGCGCTCTGCGCAGGCTCAAAAGGTGACTGAAGTATTTATCTCAACCCTTCGAACAAATCCGTTTCCAACTTTCTTCCCCCATTCACCAAACTGAAGGCTCGGTAAAAAGTCCCCTGCATTGCCAGCACAGGGACGGCGGCGTCTTCGTGCATTTCGGCAAGCGCGCCCAAAGTGGGCAACTGGCTTTGGTGGCATTGAATCGCGCGCCAGGCGATGTGACAATGCGCGGCCGTGTCGATGCGCGTGGTGATCATCCATTCCTTCCAGGCGAATTCGCCGCGCAGTTGGTCATCTACAGGGAAGGTCATGTCGCCCATAAATGGAGTGATGAGGTTGATGAAATTTTCGCCATCCACCATGTAATACAATTTCGAGACTCGATGAGATGGGAGATTTTCAGGGTCGGTGTAACTTGAGTCTGCGGCGCAGACGATGGCGGCGGAGGTGAATTGCGCAATGGCGATGTGGTCGGGGTGGCCGTAATTTCCGTCAGGAGGGAATGTGACAACCACTTGCGGTTTGATGTTGCGGATGTGCGTGACAATCTTTGCAATTGCTTCGGCATGATCGGCTTTGTCCACGTCGCCATCTATGTAGCCGAGGAAGGAGAGGCTTTTCACGCCGAGTTCGTGGACGGCATTTTCCAATTCCTGCGTGCGGAGTTGGCCGAGTCTGTCTGGGCCTGGATTCTGCTGTTCGGAACCGAACCAGCCTCTCTCGCCGCGTGAAGCGCAGATCAGGTGTGTATCAACTCTTTCAGCGGAATACTTCGCCAGCGTGCCGCCCATCCCCATTGATTCGTCATCTGGATGCGCAAATACGGCGAGAAGTTTTAGTAAATTCATAATGGCTCCTAAAATGACAGTCACCTTTAAGGTGACTGTCATTTGTTATCTTGCGGACGCTTTTTTGAGGGCTTCAGGTGTAATGTTATATGCTTTCGAAAAACCCGCCACGTATCTTCCGCCTTTGGGCCTGATGCGCCAGAAACTGAAATCTGCCAGCTTGAATAATTGTCCGGCTTCGGGGAAGCGCGCAAGATACATTTCTTTGATCGGGGTGTAGCCGGGCTCTCCATTTTGAATCATTTCAGCATAGCCGCGGATGGACACGCGCGCCAGGGTCTGCGGGTCGGCTCTGCCGTCATCGGTTTCGGCAATCATCAAACTTACCTGTTTGTTTTTTTGCATATCCATCGTATGCTGGGCAAGTTTGCTGACGTGAATATAGAAAGCGGAAAAATCATCCACGCTGACGTAGGCCGCCATGGAAATTTGCGGCGCTTCATCCCGCAGGGTGGCGAGAGATGCAATTCGTGTACTGCGAATGATGTGCGCTAAAAGTTTTTCCGACTGTGCATCCATATTACTCACCGTTCGGGGGGTTGTCTAAACGCAGGCCGTGTCCGCGCACGGTATCAATATATTGGTGGCTTGGGTCGAGCACGGCCAGCCGATCCCGCAGGCGGCGGATGAGGGCATCCAAAGCCTGGTCGGATACGCCTGCCATTTGATCTTCGCCCCACACCACGGCAACCAGATCACTGCGGCTGATGACCTGTCCCTGCTTTTCGTACAACATCCATAATAATTTAAATTGCTGGGCTGATAATGGCGGCACCACCTGCTGTTGATGCACCCAGACCTGCCGCGATTTCTGATCCATCACCAAACGTCCCTGGCGCAGTCCGCCTTCGGCAAGCGGCATGGTGGCATCGGAGGTGAGGAAGATAAATTGCTGGGCAAGGGCAATGCCAAGCAGGTCGCCATCCTGTAACATCACGGGGGCGGTGATTTCCGTGCCGTTGTGGTTCGTGCCATTTTTACTGCCGAGGTCTTCCATGGTGACCCCTTCCGCTGTGGGAGTGACGCGCGCGTGAAAGCGCGAGACCTGCCTATCCTGGACGTTAATATCGCAGGTGGGGTCGCGGCCTACCATCAATGTGCGGCTCAACGCCCAGCGCTGTCCTTTCAGCGGGCCATCCTGGGCAACCAGAATTGGATAATCATCTTCGTGTTCCATAATTTCCTCAAATGCCGGTTTCATGATTGAAAAATTTCGATATCAGAATTAAGAGGCTGTTGCTTAACACCTTTTTGTACACGGAACAAACGGATTGCGCGGATTCGAACGGAGGAAACATTTTAAAAATCCGTGATTACCCGTGTACAAAAGAGCAGGCAAGGCCAGCCAAGAAACACTCACCAGACCCAAATCCCATTCGGATTAAATTGACATGCGCGGACAATACTAGATAACAATAAAGACGTTTATAATATAGCAGAAAAGTGGATTTCTGTGCATGATTATATTGTAACTTTCATGTTCCCGCCGCTTTTGTTACAGCACACGGTACGTTGCGGCATGGACAGTGATACACGCCGAAAATATCACTGACAAAGCAGAAGCCATCAAAAGGAGAAGATTTGCCCCAATCATTAATGAGCGGGGAGATCCTGCGTGACCGCTACAAGATCCGTGAACAGATCGGGCAGGGCGGCACGGGCAGTATATACCTTGCAGAAGATACTCGTTTGCAGGGCAGGCTATGTGCGCTTAAAGAAGTTGAGCACAATCAGGCGCTCCCAACAGAAGTTTTCAAGCAGGCTCGCGAACAATTCTTTCGCGAGGCTTCTGTGCTTGCGCGCCTCGACCACCCCAACCTGCCAAAGGTTTCAGATTATTTTCCAGAAGGTCCGCGCGATTATCTCGTGATGGATTATGTGCCCGGCAAGGACTTGCGCGAACGAATGCAGGAAGCGCGCCGCAACAAAACCTTCCTTTCGGAAAAAGAAGTTCTGCGCTGGGCCGCACAAATTGCGGATGCACTGAGCTATCTTCATCACCAGGCCCCGCCCATCATCCACCGTGACATCAAGCCGAGCAATCTCAAAATCACACCCAGCGGATTGATCAAACTCGTGGACTTCGGCCTTGTTAAGATCATGGCTCCCGATGAAGTGACCATCACCATCATTCAGGGGCAAGGCACCGCGCATTACACTCCGCTCGAACAATATGGCGGAGACGACACCCACACCGATCCGCGTGCTGATATTTTTTCATTCGGCGCGACTCTCTATCACCTGTTGACGAATGAGCCGCCCACCGAAGCACGCAAACGCTTCCTCGATACCCGTAGCCTGGTTCCGCCTCGAGAGATCAACCCTCACCTCAGCAGTCACGTGGAAAAAGCCATCCTGTGGGCCATGTCACTGCACCCGGACAACCGCCCAGTCAATGTGCTTGATCTCCGTGATGCCTTGCTCGGAAAAACAGAAACGCCTACCAAACCGGGCCTGGATCGTTCAAGTTTTGATGCGCCGCACATTACAATCTTCACGCCAGAACAGATCGCAGGCTACACCGCAATTGGATTATTCTTGATTGGGCTGATCACTACTTTATTGAGATAGACCTGGACTGCAACTCGCTTGCTCGAAATAAAAAAGTCCAACGTCTCCTGACGTTGGACTTCATCATTCATTTTGCTACCCTACATTTTCCTCGTAAAAAACCCTAAAGGTCTTTCTTGCCAATCAGGAATTTGCGAAGGGAATGGAAACCTTTAGTAATTTGAATTAAATAACTATCGAATTAGGAATGGCGCGATAGTTCCAAGCAGGTAAGAAGTCGTCAAAGACAATGCGCATGGTTTGTTTAAAGTCATCGGCGACTTTTCGTCCAGTTTGGTAAATGGTTTCAAT
>JACRLB010000014.1 GCA_016235445.1 Chloroflexota bacterium
TGTCTGCCGCTTTTCGCAATGAAAATAGTTGCACCCTGCTTTTCTACGCCGTTGTCCGTTCTCTCAAATTGAGAAAAATCTCTATCCCTGCAAGCCTTGCCAATCCCTCAGAAATTTTACACAACTCTTGACATACCACCTTTGAAACATCCCAGCCCAATGCAGTGAAAAACTTATCCAAAAATTCACGCCTTAATTCAGTTTCGTTCTTGCTGGAACGATACTCGTCTAAATTTTTCTCGAAAGTCTCAACCAACGTATGAATAATTGCGGGTGCGGCGGTTTTCATTTGTGATGTCATTCCCTGATTTTACCCGATATGAAAAAATGAAATTATTGAGCAAGGGGCAGGCGGCCAGTTATTAACTCACCTTGCGCAGTTCAATCCCGAAGGGATGGTAGGGTTATATACTGGGCGCGGTCAGGAACTGCGCTTTTATTCAACAGGGATTCAGCGGGCTGACCCACAGGGTGCTTCGCAAAGCCCTGCCTCAGTACGTGGAAGTCGGCTGAAGCCGACTGGTCTCAGTCCGCTTTAGCGGACTTGCATGTACTGAGCAGGGGATTTATCCCCGCGAAACGGGCGGCAGAAAACCGCAATTTGTAACCGCGCACAGTATAGAAAATGGCACGCAATAAGCCAAATCCCGAAGGGATGACAGGGATGTTACAGCAATGACACCCCTTCGGGGTCTTTGAGCAAATCGCGTACGGTGAGTTATTAATTTCCGATGACAAGTTTTCGGATCGAGTCCCAGGCGGGGCTTAGGGTGGCGCCGATGGGGATGATGATGATGGCGCAGGCGACAGCCCAAACGGCGATGGTGCGTCTCGAAACGGAAACAGGTAACAGGTCGGGGATGATGCGTTCGGAGATTTGATTGGTGATTCGTTGTAACAGCCACCAGAGTCCAGCAGAGAGCAGGATCAAATATCCGATCAACAAAACATTTAGCGTTGTTCCGTAGAAGGAGATGGATGCGTCTGCGCCTGCGAAGTAATCCAGCCCTGTTAAATAGACTAATGGTTCGAAGCCGCCGTTCCAAAGTGTGTGCAGGCCAACCGAGAGCAGGTAGGCTTTGAGTAATTTGCCAACGTCGCCTTCGCGCATACGAAACCAGCCGAGGGCGATGATGCCTGTGCCGATGGGGTGTAGAACGGAACCGATGGAACGCAGGAGGGTGATGCCGCCCCAACTCCAGCCGTTGTACCCTGCGTAGAGTCCTTCGTAGAGCATGTTTTCGAGAATGGCAAAACCTGCTCCGCTGGCGAGGCCGATGGCGAAGGCCTGGCGTTCGTTTTTGATTCGCGCGCGGCCAAACATGGGAATGCCGAGCGCTTTTGCAAACTCTTCAGGGATGGGGGCTTCCACGGCGGTGACGGCAAGAAAGACGAGGATCAACGGCGATTCAAACAGCCTTTCGATGAAGCCTGGCGCGCCCCAGCCTAGTTCGGCGAAACCATCTGCGAGATACCAGAACGGTTCGAGTAAAAGATAGGCAAAGTAAGGCAGGGTTGTTTCAAGAAGGATGGCGACGAAAATGGCGAGCGTGCTTCCGCAGATAAATGCAAGCGCGGTTTGCCGCCATGTGATCGGCCAGCCCATTTTGCGAAAGGCCCAGGCCAGCACAGCAAATGTGGATAAGGCCGCGCCTAAAACAAAGAGAGGCGGGAATATTAAATCAACGACGATGCCAAGGTTTAGAACAAGCGCTCCAATTCCCAGCACGAGCGCGAGGATGATCCAGAAAATATAGAAGGCTGGCAGTTTGAATGGGTTGGAGGGATAGCCCATGATCGAACCCAGCCCATGAAAGATGGCAAGTGGGCCGCAAAACAGGCCGAGATAGATGGCGGCGATCTGGCCCAACTCGTTGCTTAATTCATCGTCAAACGGCAAAAAGATCGGCGCGCCGAGGTAGCCGACGAGCGCGGCGAGGCCTGAGAGCGCAAGCAAGCCGCCCACGATGACGGCGATGTATGCCCAGAATTTTGAAGGTTTTGTTTCCATTTTATTTTCCTTATCTACTTTGACAATGTCACATTTCAAAACCTTTTACCACAAAGTCCACAAAGGGTCACAACACTTGCGCCGCACTGCGTTCCCTGGCACCGCCCGCCAGGGCAGGTGTGTTGCAGTGCAGGTGAGGAGAGCAAAATGCTAAATGACCTTTGTGGTTAAGAACTTTGATTTCAGCTTTAATGTGACATTGTCAAACTACTGTGAAAAACCTTTTAACCACAAAGGACACAAAGTTCACGAAGGAAGTTCAAAAGCCTTTTGCAGTGCAGGCTTTTGTGAGTCTCCTGAAAACTCACTTTTTATCGCAAAGGCGCAAAGACGCAGAGAGTATTTTTTGTTTTTCCTTTCCCGAAGAACATCGGGACGATGTGTGCCTTCGCGTTAAAGATTTATTTTTACAGTACCGTCTATTCCCATTTCTCGAGCGTTTCGCTCCACTCGCGGGTGCGGGCGCGCAGTTGTTCGCGCCGAAGTTCCACGAAGACCGCAATGCCCATGATGACCAGCCCCATGCCCAGCCCAACCAGCCAGATGCTGATGTTGTAGACATTGACCAGCACGATCACCTGGGCAATGATGTTGAGCGCGCTGAAAATGATTCCGACGAAGAAGGGAATTTTTCGTTTTTGAATCGTGCCCCACCAGATGATCAACAGCGACTCAGCCATCAACAGCACGAAATAGGCAAATCCCTGCGAGCCGTTCAGGGATTGGGTAAACGATGTGATCAACAAAATACCCAGCCCAAGCAATTCAAGGCCGATGGCATATTTGCTTCGGTTGCGAAGCCATTCAAGATACGCCAGCCCCATAAAATAGAGTCCGCCGGGGATGGCGTACCACTGCGGCTGAATCACATCGCTCATATAAAGCGCCATGGCCCAGGCCACTTCGAGCAATGCCATGCCGAGATAGCCAAGCTGGTAGCGTCGTCCGCGGTAGGCGATGGCTGTGTACAATGCGCCGGCAAATGCCAGCGATGCGGCAGTGGCGGTCATGTGGTTGACCACGAACGGTAGATTGATGATGGCGGATAAAGCTGTCAGCGTGATGGCTGAATAGGTGAGCGGAGTCAGCCAAACGGTCAACGCTTTGAGGCGCGCGGATAATGGTTCGAGCAATCGCGCAAATAAATAAAGTCCAAAGCCAATGCCGCCATAGATCGCCACGGCGTTTGTAAATTCAATTCCAGATTGTTTCATCCATGCGCCGATTGCCAGCAAACTGAATCCGACCACGCCGTACACCAACACGCCTTCGGCCCATAAAAGCGAGAAGAGCGCAAGCAGAAGCGCATGCCCACTGCCGAGGATGATGGTCGTGTCGCAGCCTTTCATCGCGACCGTTTGCCAGATGAACATTTCAGCGATGGCGAATGCGAAGAAGGGTCTTGACCAGGGATGTCCAAACAGACGGTTGGTCAAGCTGAATTTAAACGCTTCATTCTTAATCTCTGAATCTGGTTCGGTTATTCTGCGGCTGAATCCATACCCAAACAGCGCGGTCAACCATGTCATCGCGAGGAATGGCAGGGTTATGTATTGTATGCCCCTGCCCGATGGACTGATGGTGAAGAATGCCAGCACAGCCATGTGCGTGGCGAACAAGCCTGCATAGATCCACGAAGGCGCGCGGAAGAGATACGCAGAAACGAAGTAGATGACCGCCGCCGCTGAAAATGCCAGCGTGAGGGATAGCGGAGAGATGTAAGAAAGCGAGATCATGCTTACGCTCAACGAATACGCCAAAAGATAGAGCGGGGTGGCGGGGTGGCTTAACCATTCAGCCAGAACGCCTTTGCCAACTGGCGGAAGCGGACGTTTGTGGAAGACGAAACGCCCCAGCGCGGTGTAGAGGGTGATCAGCGGCAGGCAGGCCAGACCGTACCAGCGCACGTCCAATTTTGTGAGAGTGATTAAAAGATAATATGGAACCGTTGCCAGCCATGCAGAGGGGTAGATAAATAAGGCTTCGCGGAAGAGCCAGCCTGCAATTGCATAAAGCAGGACGCCAGCGGAATAGATTTGCAGAGCAAGCATTTTGTCTGAGCTGGAAATTGCGAGCGCAATGGCGCTGAGTAAAAAGCCAGGCGCATAAAATGGCGCGGCGAAGGGATGAATGGCGTTTTCGGTTTTTTTCGTTCGGTCGAAAATTTGCCCAACCAGAAGATAAAGATACGCCAGGCCGATGAATATCCACGCGGCCCATTTGGTCTCGAGGCGGTCTGTGTTGTGCAGGATCAGCAGGCCAATGAGCGGGGTTAATACAGTCGAAAGATACAGCCAGAATGCCTGCTGGAAGATGTAGGCTGAAACAGCATAGACGACTGTGTTGAGAACGAGCACGTAGATCGCCAGCCGTTCATCTCCGAAGGAGATCATTGCGCCAATTGCGGTGAGGGCATAGCCTGTGCTGTACAGCGGCCAGGTGGGGACCGTGACGATTGACCTCGATTTTGCATTGCGGACTGCCAGCCCGATGGCGATGAAGAGCGGCGCGGCAATGGCCAGTGAAACGCCCCGTACGGCAAGGTCAAGTTTGAGGTGGGTCAGGGTTTGCGCCAGGAGCACGGGGGCGGCATAGGAAGCGAGGAACAGGAAGATGGTGGAGACGATGCGTTGGGTTGTTTCGTCCGCTTTCTGCCAGAATTTGCCCACGAAATCTTCGAACGAGTGATGCCGCCCGAAGTGGACTAGGAGATGGGAGATCAAAGCCAGGGTGATTATGATGGCGAGCGCGTATATGTTGGAAACTCTATCTGGCACAGAACGAGTCAATGCGTAGGCCGCGAGCGCGTAGCCTGCAAAATAGGGGCCGTGTGAGTAGCGCGTTTTATTCCTGTCCAATGCAAAGCCGATGGCGAGCAATACAGTTGACCAGATCAGCCAGGGGACGACAAACCTGATTGGCGTAAAGGTTATGCCGAATATTTTCCACGCCATGGTGAAGGGGATGATGCTCAACCATGCAGAGACGTGTGCGTAGCCGCGGGCTTTGGTCATCCATGACGATGCGGCGTAGAAGACAACTGCTACAGCTTGCAGGATGATGAAGGCCAGGAATGTATTTTTATTGCCGCCTGAAAAACTGCCGAGGAAATTGATCGTTGTTGGCGCAGAGATGAGCAGACCAATTACTGTGAAGAATTGCGCTGAACTGTGCAGGGGGGATGTGTAGGCGAGGTCGATGTTTCGGAGCCACAGAGCAAGCCAAAGGTAGGCAAGAGGCGCGACGACGAGCGCGAGCCATGCGAAATCAGCCTGGACATTTATCTGGCGCAGGAAAAGAGTCAGCCAGATGGGGAAAGCGAACGCGGCGAGCCATTGGAAGGCGTTGCGCGCGGTTGTTCGCAACCTGCCTTTTGATTTTTCAAAGATGAGCTGGATGAATTCATCCCAGGTTTGATGCCTGCCGAAATGAACCAACACGGCTGAAGTAACGAGGGCGAGAATCCATAACCCGAATGACCAGACGAATGTGGCGCGATTGAGGACAGACCATAAGACTGCCCATGTGAGCAGGATGTATGCGCCAAGATATAAACCGTGGGCGTAACGAATTTTGGCGCGGTCTATGAATGCTGAGGCTGATAAATGTATTACTCCGAGTCCGCTCCATATGAGGGCGAATTGCGGGGTGGAGAGAGGATGAAGGAATATTTTTTCGCCGTAGCCGATAAAGAATAATGTGGCGGGCAGGAAGGCCAGGAAGGGTTCGATGAAGAGCGGCCAGCGTTGTTGATACAGGCGCGCGGAGGCGATGGATAGAATAACCAGCAATAGCTGTGCGAGAATTGGAGATTGATAATTGGCGGGTTGATTTCCTGCGAAGGCTGTAAAAGTATCTGGCAGACTCAACATGAGGCCAAGCGTTGATAAAACCAGGATGCCTGTGATGAGAGGCCAGTGGAATTTTTCGAACCAGTTGCGTTCGATCTTCCCTGTGCCTGTTTCTGGAATCTGAGCGAGGATTCGTTCCACGAGCATGTAAACAACGGCCAGCCCAACCCAGGCAAGCGCATCGTAACCTGCTGGAACTTTGAACAAGGTGAGGCTTTGCCCGAATGCGATGGCAAAGGTCAATGCGCCTGCCCATGCCCAGCCAGTTGAAAATTTCGATGATTTGAAATAAGAGACGCTGAATGTGTAGAGCGCGGCCGCTATCAATGGGATTGCCATGCCAACCCAGGGGGCGAAGGTGGTGGATGCGCGCCCGATAAGCGAAGCGGCGATGGCGTAAACGGTCATCGCGTAGCCTGTAAGAAACAGGGGCGTGTGGTGGCTTTGACCGTCGCTCTTCCTGACTGTGTTGAGGTAGATGGCGATGGGTATGTAAGCAAGGCTGGCGAGAAGAACATAACCAAGAGCCTGCGAGTATGCTTCAACTTTGAATATCCCAAGCAATAACTGGAAGGGCCAGATGAACAGCAGGCTGGCGATGACTGTCTCGACAACGCGGTTGTAGAGATAAGCTAGAATTCCCGCTGACGTTACAGTGACAAGCAAGGAAGTTAACAGCGCGTAGCGGTCTGCGGAGGATGAGGGGATGGCGACGAAGCAGAGCAGGTAAACGAAAACATGCAGGGGGAAGCGGTATTCCTTTGCGCGTTTGAATAATAGCTGGCCTGCTCCGAGGTAAGCAAGGGCAAAGCCTGCCAGTGTGGTTCCAAACCATTCGCGCGGAAGTTGAGTCCCGTGCCATGCAACGGATGCGAAGATCGGCAGTAAAAGCCCGATGGGCCAGAGGAAGATGCCTTTTCCCAGTCCAGAAGGAAGCGAGTTGGATATGGCAGAGAGGGGCGGGTGTTTTCCGCCATCTTGTAATATGAAAGTGAGCGCGTAACCCGAAATACATATCCCCAGGGATACGAGAGCCGATGTGTTCACCCAGTCATTCGTGGTGAGATAGTCGAGGTAGATAAAGAACAACGCAAAGGGAATCAACATATGCGCCCAGACATAAAGCCACCTGGCGTGATGGTCTGCCTTTTGCAGTAATGCCGCCGCTCCAATGTAGGACAGAGCCAGCGCGCCCCAGGCAACGGTCAGCCAGGTGAGTCCCTGGGCGGTTTGGGCGTCATTAAGCCAGCGTCCAATGGCGAGCGTGAACGGGACAATGACCAGGCCAGACGCAAGCAGGGTATAACGGGAATGCTGGAATAAATACGCGCAGACGGCCAGGTCAAGTGATGAAATGGCGAGCGCGAGTACCCCAGACCAGAAGGTTGTTTCATTGAATGCAAGGATGAATCCATCCATCGTCGCAAGGCCGACCAGAATGAAGCCTGTTGTATTAAGGGCCTGGGCGTAGCTCTGAATAATATTTGGCTCGATCTTTGAGCGCTTCACGAGTTGACCGATGAGAATGTATGCAAGCGCCAGAACCGACCCAACGGTTGCATACCACTGCGGAGACATATCCACTGCGCGAAGGGCAAATAATACCGTGCCGATGGAAGCTCCCAGCGCGCTATAGGCAAAGACCACTTTCGGGAATTTCCATGCCAGAATGCAATAAGCAATCGTCGCCAGCAGGAAGGCCGCCATAATTGGCAGGCTGGCGTTTGAAAAGATAATGAAGAAGACGCTTGCGGGGATCAATATCTGGGAAAGATAACGCGAAGCGCGCGCAAGCTCCCGCCAGTGTTCGCCTGCCTGCCAAAAACGCGCAGTGACGCCCGTCATCATGGCCGCAGAGAATGTCACTGAAACGACCTGCCATTCGACGGGTAACTGGATCAAGCTGGCGAGTGCAAAGACCGCGCCCGCGCCCGCGAGCAAGGTCAGGTAATCGAAAAACTCGCCTTGCATTTTCCAGGTTGTGAATGCGTAAAGGGCGGTGCAAAAGACCGCCACGAAGAGCCAATACACCGACCCGTTGACATTGCCCGCCAGCCCGCCAAGTTGATAGATCGCGGCAAAATCCACTGCGACGAGAACTGCGCCAATGCCAGTTAACACGGTGCCTGCCTGGGTGAGTTTGAGCCGCGTTCTGAGAGTCCACCCGCCGACATAAAATATCAATGGGACAGATGCAATGAAGATCAGTTGAAGGATGGGGTTGAACACGTTCCAGAAGCGAACCACTAAAACAGTGGCTGAAATCACGATCATGAACGCGCCCAAATAAAGCAAAGCGCGCAACAGCGCCCCCGATGAGGCCGCATCGGCCAACTGACCTTGAAGCTTTTTCCAGTCAATGGGCGGCTGTTTGGGTTTGGGTGGCGCAACAGGTTTGGGGGCAGGAGTCACCTTTGCCTGTGCAGGCAGGGGCGTTGTCATTTGAACAGGCTGTACTGCTTTCATCGGCGGGGGGGATGCCATTGGAACAGGAGCAGGCCTGGGCGCGTCTTGAGCGGTAATCGAAGGAGGAGGAGGTGTGAAGTCAAAGTCGTAGCGGCGGCGGATCACATCCAGCGTTTGCTTTCCGAACAGGCCATCTTTTTCCCAAGCGTTGATTTCACGGACCAGAATATTGCGTTCACTGCGTTGGAGTGTATTTTGGCGTTTGCGGATGTTGCGCTGGGATGGAAGATCAAGGGCGGCAAGCGCATCCTTGCGGACCTGTGGGCTGTCACTCGACAAGGAGATTTTTTCAAGCTGACGGCGGATGGCTTCACTGCTGAAATTGATATTGCGCAGGGCTGAAATGGCGTGCAGGACGGCGACATCATCGTCGCTTTGCAGTTTGGCATAAAGCTCGTTGAGAATTTCTTCGGGACTGCGGGAGTCGTTTTCAGGCATGGCGTTTTCCTTCATGGATATAAAATTGTTCGATGATGTCTGTGTTGTTTTTGCTGGCTGTGGATGGACTGCGGGTTCGTTACCCCCCAGTTCTTTTGCAATCTCCTGCAAGCCTGTTTTGGTATTTCCTCCCCATAGAATGATCAAAACGGGAATAGACCAGCAAGCCAATAAACCGCCTGCTCCCACAGAATAATCCACCAGCGCCGCACCCAATGGAACGGCTGTGCGTATCCCCGCTGAGGCAAGCGCCCGCCTGCCATGTTTGCGGACAAATTCGCTTTCTCTGTCGTTTGCATATTGAAGCAGGAGGAGATGCCACAGCGCAGAGAAGAGTATGCCGAGCATGTAATTGATGGCCGAGGTCGTTTTGTAACTGCATGTCCCGTTGCAGAGGTATGATGCGAAATCCATCCCTGCAATCAGTAAAAATGTCGAGACCGTGAGTATTGGCGATGCTCTGAGCCAGTTATACGCAGCCTTTGCGCGTTGTTCTTCGGACGGCTTTTGCATAAAATCTCCTCATAATATATGGTCCAATTATGACTCGAAATCAGAAGTATAAACTGCCAAAAACATTCATTTATTTTCCCCCCAAAATCCTAACAAGTTGAAGGGCGTTTTTAGGCTTTTGCTCTCCTCACCTGCACTGCAACACACCTGCCCTGGCGGGCGGTGCCAGGGAACGCAGTGCGGCGCAAGTGTTGTGCCCCTTTGTGGACTTTGTGGTAAAGGGTTTGAAATGTGACATTGTCAAATTAACCACCTTTTCAAACCTCACCGCACTGGCGCGCGGCGCAAGTGTCGGGACGGTTGTTTCAACTGAAACGGAGTGCGCCTAAATCAAAAGGTCAGGCTGATTAACCTGACCTTGATGTTTCTACTTTATCACAAGTCCACTGCGCGGGGGAATTGTGATTTTATTTTCGGAGAGTACGGGAGCGCCAAACAGCACGCGCGGCTTTTTGCCGAGGGACATTTCCAGCGATCTTTCTTCGTTCGAGACGTTGAAGGCGATGTGGATGGTCTCGTTCTTGTACGTCCGCGAATAAGCCAGTACGTCGCCTTCGACATGGGTGCGCTGGTAGTCGCCGCGCCTCAATGCAGGGTGTTCTTTACGCAACACGCAACACGCTTTCACGAATTCCAGTAAATCCATATTCCATTTTGATTCATCCCAGGGAAAGGATTTGCGGCATTCAGGGTCGTGGCCGCCATCTACGCCGATTTCATCGCCGTAGTAAATGCAGGGCGCGCCGGGGATGGTGAACATGAACAGCCAGGCAAGTTTTAGGGAGTTTTTATCGCCGCTGGCACAGGAGAGGAAGCGCGGCGTGTCATGGCTGTCCAACAGGTTGAGTTGGGCGTAGGTGATCTCCTGCGGATAGAGGTTTAGGATGCGCTCCAGCTCATTGGCGCAGTCAGTTGCATTCATCGGGCGGATGCGGTCTTTCAATCCGCCTGCCTGGTGGATGATGTGCAGGTTCAAATGATCGGCGGCAAAGAAATTGAGGGAGACCGCCGTTACAAGATAATTCATCACGGCGTCGAACTGGTCGCCTTGGAGCCAGCGCTGCGCTTCGTGCCAGATTTCGCCGACGATATACGTGTCGGGGTTGACAGCGCGCACGCGGCGGCGGAACTCGCGCCAGAATTCATCATCGTCAATTTCGCCGGGCACATCCAGCCGCCAGCCGTCGATGCCGAGTTTCACCCAGTATTCAGCCACATCGAAAATGAATTCGCGCACGGCTGGCGTTTTGGTGTTGAACTTTGGCAGGGCGGGCATATTCCACCAGGCGCGATAGCCAATGGCGGTGAGGCTGTCTTCGTGCCTTAAGAGTTGGTCTTCATGATGAGTTGGAAACGCGCCCCAGTGTTTTTTTCCGTTCAGGCGCTCTTCATCGAAATAGAACCAGTCGCGGTACGGGGATGCGGCGCCCGTCTCCAGCACATGATTGAATTGCCAGAATCCGCGCGAGGCGTGGTTGAAGACGCCGTCCAGCACAATGCGGATTTCACGCTTGTGCGCTTCCTTGATCAGCTTCTTGAACGCGTCATTGCCGCCAAGCAGGGGGTCGACATTGTAATAATCGTAGGTGTGATAGCGATGGTTGCTGGCCGATGCAAAGATCGGGTTGAAGTAAATTGCAGTGATGCCGAGTTCTTTCAGGTAATCCAACTTTTCGATCACGCCGTACAAATCGCCGCCTTTGAAGCCGTGATGTGTGGGAGCCGAGTCCCAGGGTTCAAAGGGTAGTCTGCCTGCGGGGTTGCGTTCGTTCTTCCTGAAACGGTCGGGGAATATTTGGTAAAAGATCGCGTCTTGCACCCAGGTGGGGATTTTCATGGTTTGGCCTCAGTTTTGAATTTAATAAGAAGCTCATTATGTAACTGATGTTACTCGATATTCCGCAGGGGCAACCCGTCCAGGCAGTACAAGAGGCTTATTCTCAAAGGGAGGGTCGCCCAGTGCGGGAAGGCGCCGTGGGAACAGGGCGACCCGCCTTTTGCGCAATGAGGTTTTCAAGAATGTGGATGGGTCGCCCCTACTGCGTAACATCAGTTATGTAAGCCCCGAATGTGAAATCATGTGTAGAATTGTATCAGCACTTCATCTTTGGTTTTTGGAGATTAAGCATGGATGTTGACCCTGATAGTTTTGATCCCGAACTACGATTTGCCAGATTGTACGCAATTGCATCCACGGCGTTGGGGTTGATCAGTTTGTGCATTGGCGTGATTCCGATTTGCAGTGGCGTCACGAGCGTTCTTGGCGTCGTGCTGGGAATCGTAAGTTTGAAAACCGAAGACAGCAGAACCGCAAAGGCGGGAATTTTTATCTCGGCTTTGGGTATTTTTACAACCTTTATTTACGTGGTCATCCTCGTGTATTTTAGAGATTAGACGTTATCGGAAATAACGCACAGGCACCGTCCCGAAGGTTTTTCTTGAGGAATTTGAACTCCTGACAACAACCTTCGGGACGTTTTTTCTAATTACCGATAAAGTCTATTAACCAGGCATGGCGTATGGCAGGATTTATCTTGCAGGGTTATTCGATGTCAAAGATATACGTCTCGTAGGGGAGGATTTTTTTCACGGGTTTGTAATCGCTGAATTGTCCATTTTTGATTTTCAAACGCCGCGCCTGCCCAGAACCGAGCAATGTTGACGGGGTGATGGTTCCGTTTGTGAGCAGGCTTTCTGTCAGGCTCAGACCATAGTCTGTGACTGGCTCATCTCCCAGATTGACGACGATCAAAATATGTTCACTGCCGCTGTTTCGCAGGAGCGCAAATATAGCGGAGTTTCCCGTTTCAATTAATACCGCGTTGCCCAACTGTAACGCGGGGTGTTCTGCGCGGAGTTGGATGAGCGCGCGGTAGTGACTTAACAGAGAGGCGGGGTCTTCGCTTTCGGCGGCAACGTTTATCGTCTCGTAACCTGTATTTGGCGCGCGCCACGGATTGCCTGTGGTGAAGCCTGCATTTTTGGCATTTGACCATTGCATGGGAACGCGGATATCTTCATCGGGCTTTTTCCCGGTCATGCCGATTTCTTCACCGTAGTAGAGGAACGGCGTGCCAGGCGATGTGAGCAACAGCGTGGCCGCAGTTTTTGCCTTGCCAACATCTCCATTGAAAACCGACATGACGCGGTTTTGGTCGTGGTTGGTGAGGAAGGTTGCGTAATTAAAGTCAGGCATATCCTGAAAGGCAAATTTGAAGGCGCTGGTTACGCCGGAGTTTGCGCCGCCTTTTACGCTGTTCACAAATCCGCTGGACATTTCAAAGTTGAAGATGTGATCGAGCTGGTCGCCTGTGTAGGATTTTATGAGCGATGAGCCTGCGCCAAACACTTCGCCAATTGTGTAGGCTTGCGGGTTTTGTTTTTTGTAGGCGGTGTAAAACTCTTTGTACCATTCGTGGGTGGCGGGCGTGTTTTCGCGTTTGCCGTTTTCTTCGATGAGATGCTTGGCCGCGTCCACGCGAAAGCCGTCTATGCCGATTTCGGTCAGCCAGAAATCTGTCACCTTCAACATGTCGGCGGTCACTGCGGGGTTGGTGTAATTCAGGTCGGGCATGCCTTCCCAGAACAGGCCGAAATAATATCCCTGTGTACCCTTGTGCCAGCCGCCATCCCCTTCGCCCGTTTCAGACCAGACGTAATAATCGTGATATTTTGAGTTGGGGTCGCTGTTTGCTTCCACAAACCAGGGATGCTGGCTGGAAGTGTGGTTGAGCACCAAATCCATGATGATGCGGATGTCACGCTTGTGCGCTTCGGCGAGCAGGTTTTTGAAATCGTCCATTGTGCCGTATTCGGCGTTGACGGAGTAATAGTCGGTCACATCGTAGCCGTGATAGGAGGGGGATGGATGAATGGGCATTAACCAAATGGCGGTGATGCCGAGCGATTCGAGATAGTCCAATTTTTGGGTGATGCCATTGAAGTCGCCGATTCCGTTCCCGTCGGTATCGTAAAAGGAGCGGACGAAAATTTCATAGAAGACCGCTTCGTTCCACCATCTGGCTGGTTCTGCTTCGGCGGCAGGAGTGGCCGCTTGGGCAGGAGCAGTTGTCGGCGGGGTGGGAGCGCATGACGATAGAAAAGATAAAAGCAGAAGCGTGGAGAGAATCCGTTTAAGCATGGGTATCCTGAGGAAAAAAATTTCCTCTTTCTTCTTTTGAGGAAAGAAGAAAGAGGAAAGAGGTGTGTGAGTTTAACGAACTAGCCTTTTACGCCGCCTGTGGTGAGGCCGCCGACGATCCGTTTTTGCAGTGCGATGTAAACGACTGCGACGGGCAGGGCCACGATGACTGCCATGGCGGCGAAGCGGTTCCAGGGGACGCTGTTGGCGTATTGGCCTGTCATGTTGTAGAGGGTCATGGCGAGGGTGTAGTCTTTGGGCTGGGAGAGGAAGAGCCAGGTGGTGACGAATTCCTGCCAGTGGCCGATGAAGCCGAGGAAGAAGGTGACGGCAAGCTGTGGGGCGGCCAGCGGGATGACGATCTGCCAGAAGGTTTGGTTGGTGTCTGCGCCGTCGATGGCGGCGGCTTCTTCGAGTTCTTTGGGGATCGTGTCGAGATAGCCTTTCAGGTTCCAGACTGCGAAGGGCAGGGCGGTGGCGGTCATGGCGATGCCGACGCCGAAAAGCGAGTCGCGCAGGTTGAAGAGAAGCCTGCCCCTGACTCCCTCTTCGCAGGTTGTAAAGGGTTGAATTGCGAGCACTTCCGGGGAGCATTGCTTTATCTGCACCTGGTTTAATAGCAGGTACAGCGGGGTGCTCAAGCCTACGGCGGGCATAAGCAGGGGGATGAAAACGAGTACCATGAGCACTTCGCGCAGTTTGAACTTTAACCTGGAGAAGGCGTATGCGGCGGTCACTGCGATGAGCAGGGCGATCAACCCAACGCCTACCGAGAGCAGGATGCTATTCTTCAATAATTCGATGAAGGTGACGGGGTTTCCAGTGGGCCTGTCCAGCACCTGCTGGTAGGCGATGAATGAAATTTCTTTTGGGATCAGTTCCAATGACGAAGGACGGGTTGTCTTGGAGCTAAAAGACATGGTGACGATGTACATGATCGGGAACATGACGGAGGCAAGGATGGCGAGGCATACGACCTGGAATAACAACTGTCTCCAGAGCGGCAGACTGCGTCCGCTGGTTTGGCCTGATGTGTTCATGGTCAGGAAGCGAACGATTGGGTTTTTGTTGGGGGCTGTTTTTGCGGGGTTCATAGGTTAGGCCTCCGAGTAGTTTTGCGTGGCGCGGGTAATGCGATTTGTGATGAGGAAGACGACCATTGCCACCGCGAAGATGATGACGGCGAATGCCGCGGCCACCCCATACCAGCGTAAGTTGCGGACGAGGTTGTATGCAAAGGTAACCAGTAATTCGGTGGAGCGGGCAGGGCCGCCGCCCGTCATGAAGAAGACGAAGTTGAATAGATTGAACGAGAGGGTGAATCCGTATACGGCGGCTGGGATCATGGCGGGGCGCAGGAGCGGAACGGTGATGTTCCAGAACTGCTGTCCGCCGGTTGCGCCGTCGATGGAGGCGGCTTCGTATAAATCTTTGGGAATGCTTTGTAATGCGCCTGTGGCAACCACAGACATAAAAGGCCAGCCGAGCCAAAAATTAGCCATCATCATGGCGTAATAGGCGAGGGTGAGCGGCGCGCCTGGCAGGAAGCCCGGGATGGGCGGTTTGACATCTTCAAACCAGCGGATGTAAATGGGGCCCACGTGCCCGAAATAGGTGGAAATATTTGCAAGCAGTTGATTCATAGCCCCGTAGCGTTCGTCGAAGATATTGGTCCAGATGGTGGCTACCACCAAAGGCGGGACGACAACAGGGAGGATGTAAACGGCGCGGTAGATGCGCTTCATCCAAAGTCCTTCGGTGTTGAGCAGGGTGGCGATCAAGACGCCGGCAGGCACATGCAGCATGACGTTGCTCAACGCCCACCAAAAGTTGAATTCCAGAACGCGGAAAAAATTGAAATTTTCAACGGGCAGGGCCGCTGTGAAAATATCAACGTAATTTTTAAAGCCAATGAATTCCAGTTCAGGGGATTTCAAGCCGAGCAGAAGATGTTGGGTTTCAAAATTAGTGAAGGAAATGATAACCTGGTAGATCAATGGATAAAAGGTGATGACCCCCATGATCAGAAAGGCGGGCAACAGGTAGAGATATGGCAGGGATTTTTTTTGCCATTGGGCTTTTCGGCTGGAAGATTTAGAAATTTCCATCTTGTTTCTCCTGGCTTAATAACTCACTTTAAGCGGTGGGGGCGACCCATCCACATTCTTGAAAACCTCGTTGTGCAAAAGAAGGTGAGTTAATAGTACAACCAAATATCAAAAGTGGGAGCGGACAAGTTCCCCTGTCCGCTCCCGGTATTGCAGTGTGAAGCTTAGCTCAAAACTTACTTGGTTGCGCCTTCAAAACCAGTCTTGACCCAATCTGCGGCGGGGGTGCCGGCGTCGAAGACCTGGTCGGTTCCGCAGAAGTTGCCCCAGTAGTTACCCATGGCTTCCACCTGAGGGCGGAAGTAGGAGGTGGCAAAGGCATCGAGCAGACCCTGAATGAGCGGGTCGGTCACTTTGACGGTGGTGTTGGCAGGAACGTGGCCAGCGTCGTTCATCATGGCGGTTTGAGCGGCGGTGTTGGTCAGGTAGAGAGCCACTTCGATGGCGGCTTCGGCGTTGGCGCTGTTCGGGTTGAAGTACCAGCCGTCCACACCGAGAAGCGGGTTGGAAGCGCCGCCAGGGCCAGCGGGGATCGGAGCAACGGCAAGCTTGTCGCCGAGAGCATTGCGATAATCGCCCATTGCCCAGTTGCCATTGGTGATGGCGGCAACAGTGCCTTCGGTGAAGGGAGCGAGACCATCGCCATCATTGCGAGGCCAGCCGTTTGCCACGGAGACCTGGTACAGATCGTTCAGGTAGGAGACTGCGCTGGCGACATTTGCCTGGTTGGCTTCATCGGCCGCGAAGTTGTAGTCGGCATCGAAGATCTGTCCGCCGAAGGAGCCGAAGAAGCCCCAGTGGTGGTAACAGCCGAAGCTGAGGGAAACGGGTGTGCCGCCTTCCATCAAAGCCTTGAGTTCGTCGGTGGTGGCGGGGGCTTTGGGAAGCATGTCGGTGTTGTACCAGAAGACAACGGCCTTGAGGGATTCAGGAATACCGTACAGTTTGCCGTCGTACATCATGCCGCCCTGGGAGAGTTCGCTATAGTCGCCGAGTTTGCCAGCGGCAAGTTCGGTGATGTCAGCGATGGTTCCAGCGCGAACCTGTCCGCCGAGGTTGTCGTTCGGGGCGATGAACATGTCCGGGCCGCCGCCAGCGGCTACGTCGGTGTCATACTTGGTGAAGATGTCGTTGAAGGGAACCTGGAGCACGTTGATCTGGATGTTCGGCAGGTCTGTCTTCGCCTGTTCCAACAATTTGGCCAAAGCGATTTCTTCAGCAGAACCGGTGCCATAGGCGTGCCAGAAGGTCACTTCGCCTTTGGTGGATGATGGGCCGCCGCCGCAGGCGGTAAGCACGAGCGACGCAATAATGAGCGCGCTCAATAAAACAAGCAAATTCTTCTTCATTCTCTTTTACTCCTTGAAATTTTTAGGGACGTCGTTACAAAAGCTGAAAGTGAATCAACAGAAGTTATGGTTTCGCGTTGTTATCCAACCACCTCCTTTCAAGAGCCTTTATCGAATTGCTTCTTCAGAGCCTGCATCAAAAATATGGAACTTGTCCATATCGAAGACCACCTGGGTTGAATCGTTAATGCGGAGTTTCGAGCGCGGGTCTACACGGCCCACGAAAGTATTCTTTCCGCTGACGAGATAAACCAAAGTTTCGTTGCCCATCAACTCGGTCACGTCCACTTTTGCCGGGACCTTCTCGCCGTTGATATTTTGCGGCGCGAATTCAGGGTCGTGGATGTTCTCGGGGCGGATGCCAAAGATAACACTGCGTCCGTCCATATTTTTATAGGGCGCGGAATGTGAATCGGGAATTTGAACCTTGAAGTCACCGGCGTCCACCAGCATTTTCTCGCCGTTTTTCGCCAGTTTGGCAGGGAAGAAGTTCATGGCGGGCGAGCCGATGAACCCGGCTACAAATAAATTATTTGGATGGTCGTACAGGTTTTGAGGCGTATCCAATTGCTGTAAATTCCCCTTGTTGATCACGGCAATGCGGGTGGCCATGGTCATGGCTTCGGTCTGGTCGTGGGTGACGTAAATGAAAGTGGTTTGCAAACGCTGGTGCAGTTTGCTGATCTCGGCGCGCATTTGCACGCGCAGTTTTGCATCCAGGTTCGAGAGCGGCTCGTCGAACAAAAAGACTTTCGGCTCGCGCACGATGGCGCGCCCCACTGCCACGCGCTGGCGCTGTCCACCGGAGAGCTGGCGCGGTTTGCGCTGAAGCAGGTCGGTAATTCCAAGAACTTCTGCCGCTTCGTTCACGCGGCGTTTGATCTCATCCTTTGGGGTCTTGCGAAGTTTGAGGCCAAAGGCCATGTTGTCATAAACAGAAAGGTGGGGGTACAACGCGTACGATTGGAAGACCATGGCAATATCGCGTTCTTTCGGAGCCACATCGTTCACCACGCGGTCGCCGATGACAATTTCCCCGTCTGTGATTTCCTCCAAACCAGCCAGCAGGCGCAGGGCAGTTGTCTTGCCACAGCCGGATGGGCCGACCAGCACCAGAAACTCTTTATCTTCGACTGCAATATTTAAATTTTTGATGATCGTCTGGTCGCCAAATTTTTTTACTACATTTTTATATGTAACACTTGCCATGGGTAACCTCCAGTCTCAAGAGTATGGTAACTTTATTATAACCACAAGGGCAAATTTGACCTATGCTTTTTGAAAAAGAGTTAGTTGTGCGGGAAAACTAATCTTGCCTTTTTACAGGAACACAGGTGTTTTTCGTCTGGCTGATTCGAGCAGTGCAAGAATTGCGGCAATATTCGCGCGGCTGTCTTGCAGTGAAATACGCGCAGGCTTCCCGAGCATGATCGCGTCGCACAGGTCTTCCACTTCTCCGAGGTATAACTCTGCGCCTGTCACTTTTATTTTTTCTTCGCTGGCGTCATGCGCCAAAACCAATTCATTTTTGATGCCTGGCTTAAATGGGTTGGGGATTTTCAAGACCGCATTCGTGCCGACGATTTCCAGATAAGACCGCAAAGGCGATTTGAAGCCCGAATCAAACTGGGCATGGACTCCGTTTGCAAACCGCATTTGGCCGATGAAAGACTCGTCGCTTCCCCCCGACCCCTCGACCTGCCAGCCAAAAACTTCAACAGGCTCCTCCCCGACGATTGTCCGCGCGTAGCTGATGGGGTAGCATCCCACATCCCAGATACTGCCGCCGCCCAACTCTTTCACGAAGCGAAAATTTCCTTCGCGATTGAGCGTGAATGTAAATGATGCTTTGATGAGTTGTAGTTTTCCAAGCGCGCCGCCATCCACAATTTCTTTCACTTTCAATGTTTGGGCATGGTGACGGTACATGAAGGCTTCAGCCAAAATGTTTCCAGTTTCTTTCGAGGCGGAGATCATTGCGTCTGCTTCGGCGAGGGTGAGGGCAAATGGTTTTTCGCAGAGCACATGCTTGCCGGCGCGCAGGGCTTTGATTGTCCATTCGGCGTGCAGGTGGTTGGGAAGCGAGTTGTAGACCACGTCAATTTCAGGGTCGGTGAGCAGGGCTTGGTAACTGCCGTGCGCGCGTGGAATCTTCCACTGGCGGGCGAATGCCTCAGCGGAGGAAATGTCTCTCGAAGCAACGGCCAGCAGACAGGTCCGTTTTGAGGCGTTAAGGGGGTTGATCAACGCGCGGTTGATTTTTGCCGTGGATAGCAATCCCCAGTTAAGCGTTCGTCTCATTTTGGGTTCCCTTCGATAAAACCAAAGTGGAAATGACCAGCAGGGCGGTGAAGATGACTCCAAACCTGAAACCGAAGTTCAAGCCGAGCAGGTTGCTTGCCCAGGCGATTGCCCAGGGGCCGATCAGCCCGCCGATGCCTGCAAAGGTAAATAATACGCCGAGAATGGTGTTGGTGTTTTCCTTTTGATGTTCCGAGACTGTGGCTGTAAAGGTGGGGAAGATGATGGAAAAAAAGAAGCCTGTGGCTGGAAGAAAAAGGGATTGGCTGGTGAAGGCGCCCAGGGAAATGCAGATCAAACTCGCGATGGCGGCGAAGAGGATCGAGCGCAGGTATCCGAGGCGGTGGACAATGAATCCGCCTGCGAGCCGCCCAAGCATGAGCAGGGTAAAGAAAAGGGAGAGGCTTTGATTGCTAGCCGCCACGCTTTCTCCGCGTATTTCCTGAAGGAAGGTTACCAGCCAGGAGGCTACGCCGATCTCTGCGGCTACATAAAATGCGATGGCGGCATAGAACCAGGGAAGGTTTCCCTTGAAGGCCAGGCTTGGAATTTTACGAATGTCGAGGCTGTTGGTTTGGCTTTGTGTTTTTGGAAAATGAATGGATGAAAACAGCAGGATGAATAAAACGATCAGTAAAATGTCCCAGCGGTAAATGATGCGCCATGAGACGTCCAGCCCCAACAGCCAGGCCGCAAACAGAGGCGCGACGAGCGAACCAAGCCCGTGCAGTACGGCCATCAGATTTAGGTAAAGGCCTTTTTTTTGCGGGTGGATTTGCACAATCGCGGCGTTGGCGCCCAGTTCGATTGCGCCCAGGCCAAGACCTGCAGAGAATAACGAGGCCGTTAAAAGAAGCGTGTTTTGAAATGTGCTGTATCCTGCCACGCCGAGGGCTAAAAAAATACCTGCTAGGAGCAGGACTGTTTTTAGACCCAGCCGGTCGGCGAGAATCCCTGCAATCAGCGAGGTGATGATGAAGCCGAAATATTCACCAAAGAAAATGTTGCCGCTTGTGCCGTAGTCGATATTCAATTCGCGGATCATTGCGGGAAGGGTAGGGCCTTTTAGATTATCCGTAAAGCCGAATACAAAGAAGGAAAGAAAGCACGCGGCTGTGATCAAAAGTACGGTTGTTTTTAAAGATTGGTTTTTCATGTGTGGATTGTACTTTAAGAAGAAGGGAGTCTGGTGCGCCAGACTCCCTGTATGTTCTTTAACTGGTGTTACGCAAAAGGCTTTATGACCCCGAAGGAGTGTCATCGCTTGAAAAATCAATATCATCCCTTCGGGATTTGGAATTCTTTCATGTAATTTTCTATAATCCCGCCATCCCTTCGGGATTGAACTGCGTAAGGTGAGTTAATACGTCTTTTTGGGTAATTACTTTGACAATGTCACATTTCAAAACCTTTTACCACAAAGTCCACAAAGGGTCACAAAGGAGAGCAAAATGCTAAACCCAAAGGTTTCCTTCGTGTTACTTAGTGACCTTTGTGGTTAAGAACTTTGATTTCAGCTTTAATGTGACATTGTCGAATTACTCAGCGTCGTAGGCTAAAGCCTACGGCTATCTTTACAAAGTCCGCTAACCCACAGGGTGCTTCGCAAAGCGGACTCATCGTCCCCGTATGGGGAAGTCGCCTTTAGGCGACTTTGTAAATATAGCCTGGACGTTTACGTCCAGGCGGGCAGGGAACGCGCAGGCGCTTGCCTGAGAGTTCCCTTTTTGGAGTTGAACTGATTTGGATTATTTGCCGGTGTTACGTGTGGCAACATCAAAGATCACGGCGGCGGCCAATACTGCGCCACGGACCATGTATTGGTACGAGATGCCGATGCCCATGAGATTCATGCCGCTGGTGAGGGAGGTCATCACCAGGGCGCCGATGATGGAGCCAACCACCTTGCCAACGCCGCCTGCGGCAGAGACGCCTCCCACGTAGGCGGCGGCAATGGCATCCAACTCGAAGAGTGTCCCTGCGGTGGTGGTGGCCGATTGCAGGCGGGAGGCGAAGAGAATGCCAGAAAGAGCGGAAAGCATACCCATTGACCCGAATACCACGTAGATCAATTTTTTGACGCTGATGCCGCTTAGCTCCGCCGCATCTGGGTTGCCGCCAATGGCGTAGATATGCCTGCCAAGCACGGTCTGCGACATGATGAAATTGTAGATGATCGTAACAACCAGTACGATAACGGCCGTCCAGGAAAGCCCCTGGTAGCCTGATAAAACCCAGGTTATCCCGCCTATGATGGCCGAGGTAAAAACCACCTTCAGGATGAAAATTTCTGTGGGGAGAACCTCAAAATTATAGGTTAGTTTTTTTCTGCGGTCATTGAACTCGCTTAAGGCCATGGCTACGATGGCAATAATTCCCAAAATCAGGGTTAATTTATGGATGCCGGGCAGAATGCCGATGCCCGGAATATCAGGGACGAAGCCGTTGCCAATCGCGTTGAAAGCGTCGTCGTTGATGATAATGGTGCCGGTGCTTTCCGTTACAACCAGGATTGCGCCGCGGTAAATCAACCACCCGGCGAGGGAGGCCACAAAGGATGGAATTTTCATTTGCGCTACGAGAAACGCAGTCAACAGCCCGGCAACGATGCCAAGAACCAGGGTCAACGGGATGACAATGTAAACGGGCAGGTTCATCCCAGCCTGGACGACCTTTGGGTCGGCCATGGCGATGGCGGCGATTGCCCCCAGAAAGCCTGCCAGGAATCCCACGGACAGGTCGATGTGCCTGATGATAATGACCAGAGTCATTCCAATTGCAAGGATGGCAATATACCCTGTTTGGTTGACGAGGTTCACAATATTTCGCGAGGATATAAAGGTGCCTTCTGTGGTAATGGTGAAAATAATCATGATGACGAACAAGGCGATGTACATGCCGTATTCGCGGATGTTCTGCTGTAGTATTTTTTTTACATCGTTGAAGAAAGTCATTATGTGCTCTCCTAATTGGTTGCCAGTTTCATGATTTTTTCCTGAGTGGCTTCCTGTGCCTTCAGTTCGCCCGCTATTTTCCCGGACGCCACAATATAGATCCTGTCGCTCATGCCTAAAACTTCGGGTAACTCGGAAGATATCATGATGATGCTCATTCCCTGCCGCACCAGTTCGGTCATAATGGTGTAGATTTCGAATTTGGCCCCCACGTCAATTCCGCGGGTCGGCTCATCCAGGATGAGTATGTTGGGTTTAACGAACAGCCATTTTCCCAGGCAGACCTTTTGCTGGTTGCCGCCGCTTAAGTTGGATACTTTTTGTTCGACGGAGGGCGTCTTGATGTTTAATTCCGTTTTGTATTTGTTGGCGACTTTGATTTCTGCATTGCTGTTGACCACCCAGTGTTCCGCCAGTTCTTTCAAGTTGGCAAGGGAAATGTTTTGTTTGACATCCTGTATGAGGATAAGCCCGTTCCCTTTACGGTCTTCAGACACATACGATATCCCCGCTGTAATGGCCTCCTTGGGGTGGTTGAATTTCTGTTTTTTTCCATTCAGATAAAAATCGCCGCTGATTTGAAAATTGCCCGGGTTTCCAAAAATGCTTAATGCCAGTTCGGTGCGGCCGGAGCCAATCAGACCTGCCAGCCCAATAATTTCACCTTTGTTCAATTTGAAGTTTACATCCTTCAAGATATCCCTGCCGAGGGACGGATTTCTGGCGTTCCAGTTTTTCACTTCCAGAATGACTTCCTGGGTGGGGATATGTTTCTTGGGAGGATAGATGTTGTTGATCTCGCGCCCAACCATATGTTTGATAAGAACATTTTCCGTAATTTCACCGTCGCGCGCATGGAGACTGCAAATTGTCTGTCCGTCGCGCAGGACGGTAACCGAGTCAGCTATGGCGATGACTTCCTTCAACTTGTGGCTTATCATGATGCTGGTGACGCCATGCTCTTTCAGGTCGCGGAGCAATTGCAGAAGGTTTTCGCTGTCCTGTTCGTTCAGGGAGGATGTGGGCTCATCCAAAATGAGCAGTTTGACATCCTTGCTCAAGGCTTTGGCGATTTCGACGAGTTGTTGCGTCCCTATGCCGAGGTCTTTGACTTTTGTTGCGGGGTTAATATCCAACTTTACTTTTTTTAGCATTTCCCCCGCTTGTTTGATGGTCTCGTTCCAGTTGACAACGAGACTGTTGCTGATTTCATGCCCGAGAAAGATGTTCTCGAATACGGTCATTTCAGGGATGAGCGCGAGTTCCTGGTATATGATGGCAATGCCAGCTTTTTCGCTGTCGTTGATGTGTCTAAAGCCTTGAATTTCACCATTTAGTAGAATATCACCCGTGTAGTCCCCATGTGGATATACCCCGCTGAGCACTTTCATTAAAGTGGATTTACCCGCGCCATTTTCGCCGACAAGACAGTGAATCTCTCCTGTTTCAACGGTAAAGCTTACATCGCTTAATGCTTTTACCCCGGGAAACTCTTTTGTTATATTTTTCATTTCCAAAATGGGAGCGTTCATAAACTGTGGACTCCTGCGAAATGGCGGGTATATTTTTTTGAATTATACAGGAATAGCGATGGAATTTGTAGACCATCGCTATTCCTGTCTTACGTGTTACTTATTTTACTTATTTCAGACCAGTGAAATCGCTGGCTTGATAGTAGCCTGAGTCGATCAACGCGGCTTTTACATTTGCCTGATCCACGGTCACGACAACGGTTGGGTTGGCCGGAACATCGAAAGAGCCATTGTTGTAGCTGTTGGTGGCCTCGGGCGTGCCGCCCTGAAGGAAAGTGATTGCGGCGGAAATGGCATCGTCCACGAGGGTGCGGACATCCTTGAAGACGGTCATGGACTGCTTGCCATCAATGATGTACTGGACGGAAGCTTTTTCTGCATCCTGGCCTGTGACGGCGTAGCTGGTGACAGCCGCATCTGCGGCGAAGGCATCGGCAATCGCACGGGCGGTGCCGTCGTTCGGGGCGAGAATGAAGACATCCCCCTTGGCATCGGCGCCATTCGCGGTGAGGTTGGATTCAGCGAGGGTCTTGGCGGTGTTGAAGTCCCAGTTGGTGGTGACCTGACCGATGATGGCGGCTTGTTCGTCGCGGGTCAGGGTGGCCTTGTCTTGCAGGGCAACCGCTTCGGAGGAGTTGGCGATGACGAAAGTGCCATCGGCGATCTTGGGCTGGAGGACATTCCATGCGCCTTCGAAGAAGAGGAAGGCGTTGTTGTCGGAGGCTGCGCCGGCATAGAGATAAAGTGCGTTGCCGGTGCCGGAGGCGTTGTCCACCAGGTATTGAGCCTGGGCGGCGCCCACGGAGATGCTGTCGAAGGTGACGTAGAAGTCCACGGCCTCGGTGTCGCGGATGAGGCGGTCGTAGGAAATGATCTTCACACCAGCGGCGCGGGCGGCTTCAGCGGCGGCGCCGGCGGCGGCTCCATCCTGCGGGGTGAGGATGATGAC
>JACRLB010000044.1 GCA_016235445.1 Chloroflexota bacterium
CAAAAACCTTCTGTGCCATTCGCGGCTATATTTCCACTGCGCGTAAAAATGATCAACCTGTCTTGCATGTTTTACATGCCGCTTTTGACGGGCGTCCTTATATTCCTGCTTTTGTCTCTTTGAATGGCTGAGTAGTTACCTTCCAACTCAGATTCATTCAAGCACGTCCACGGCGCGAAGAAATATTTATCGGTCAAGGCTTCGGCTTCCTCGCGGACGCGTTTGCCTTTGGCGGTGAGTGTGAGGGCGTAGAGGTCGCCGACGAGATCGGGGTTGGGGGTTGAATTATTTATGTTGCCTCATTCTTGTGACATGTGCTTGCCGTTCTCGATCAATATCCTGCCGTCAATCTCCAATGTCGGTTCGCCGACCACACCGTCAATGTGTGTGGCGGCGATATTTTTCCCGCCGAGAAAATCATTGCGTCCGACAGCGACGTGAATTGTGCCAAGAACTTTTTCATCGGTGATGATGTTGCCTTGCAACCGCGCCATCGGGTTTGTGCCGATTCCCAATTCGGCGACGACTCGCGCCGATTCGCCGTGCTGGGCAAACACCTTCTGCAAATACTCCGCGCCCGCGCCGCCCTCCACGTGAGTGACGCGTCCTTTTTCAAACACCATCCGCACGGGTTCGGAGAGCAATAATCCAGGCAGGCACTTATCAACTACCAACACGCCTTCGGCGCTCTCTTCGATGGGCGCGATGTACGCCTCGCCTGAAGGAAGGTTTCCAAACACACCGCGCCCGCGTAAAATGCCTGTGTCCAATTTCCATTCCCTGCCCGCCAGAGACATTCGCAAATCGGTTCCCAGCGCAGTGGTGACGCGCGCGCTCGAACTACCGCGCAGTCGTTCCGCCAGCGTGGAGGTGAGAACGCGGCAATCTGTTCGTAGTCCGCGCTCATTTCGCGACCCAGAATGCTCTGGTCAATGAAAGCGCCGATGCCCGCGCGCGCGCTCCCTTTTACGATAGCGGCTTTCCCGCCGTTCCAGGCGGGCAATTCCTTTGTTGTGTCCATCGAAGCGAACAATAAAATGATGGCGTCCACTTGTGTCACCAATGCCAATAACGGCGACGGATACTCGCTAAACGGACGACTCGCGTTGGGAAACGTATAACTCCATAATTCGGCTGGGTCGGTCTTGACGGCTTCGGCGAGTAGAGCATCACGCGCATAACCGAGCGGCTCGTCCACGACCACAAGGACTTTCTCTCCGCGTTGCAGTCCCATGCATGTGTGGATGATGTTCATCACCCAGTGAGGCGATTCGTTATTATCTGCCATCATGTTCTCCTTCCGTTTACTTGACCAAATTTCCTAAGCCATCGCGTAGTTGACTTGCGAGACTCGCCAACTCCTCCAACTCGGACTCATTCAAACACGACCACGGCGCGAAGAAGAGGCGTTCTGTCTCCGCTTCGACCTCCGCCCGAACCTGCTTGCCCGCCGATGTGATTTGAATCTTCCCCGAATCTTCGTCCACCCATCCGCGCCCGATGAGTTCTTTCACATCCCCCGCGTGGACTTCCTCCGTCACGCCGCGCCTGCTCGTTTTATCGTGCAAGTCATCAAAGGTCAGCGCTTCGCCGCGCGAAAGGAAGTCGAGCATATCCCACGCATGACCTTCGACTTGATGCGCTCCCCAGGTTTCAATGTAGCAGTCGTCGCGGTGTCCCTCCAGTTCCAGGCAGTGCGCAACAAAGCCATCGAGTGAAGCGATCATTTCCATGCGCCGATAAAGTTCACGTTTGTGAATCAGAATAAAATGCGACGGCGGTTCGGGCATTCCAAACGATACGTCCGACAGGCGGGCGAGAAGAGTGACCAATCTCTCCAGAGTCTCTTTGGGCATGGGGCGCAAGGGAGCAATGCCTTCGTTCGCCGCGCGGAAGGGTCGCGTCGCGGCGGTCATCCCCCTCTCAGTGGCTTTGTAACTTCCCAGACCAGCGGATGTTAAATATCCGTTTCGAATTGCAGATGAGAAGTGCTCCTCATTCACCTGTGAAAGTCCGTATGGAAATATCCGCATATATTGTGAGGTGATGAACGGCTTCGCGCCGAATAGCCAGATTCCCGCCACCCAGATGAAATAATCTGGCGGAAGCGACAATTCCTCGGCGATTTTGTCCATGGCGGGATACGCGTAGTTGTCGCCCAAAATCTCCGAACTTTCTTCGAGCACAGACCAGATGGAACTCAGGTTCATGACACATCTCCTTTAGTTGCCGAAGCGAAAAGGACTGGAAACACTTGGTGAATGCCGTCCGTTTGTTTGATGGATTGAGCTTTTGTAAAAACATCTGTCTTGAATCTTTGCAGTCCATCCGCGCTAGCCGTCTGTTCGATTTTCTCCAGCGAGACCCGCGCTCCGTGCGACCACAATGTTGACCAGTATTCTTCCTCGGTGGCATAAACGAAATCGGTCGCTTCGAAAATGATCTGAATATCGGTGAAGCTTGCTTCTTTCAAAATTGTCTCCAGTCCCTCTGGCGTATCGAAGACAGGGGCGGAGTCGGGTTCGGCTGGCTCACTGGCATCGGGTTCGGGAGAAAGATATGTTTTGGCGAGTTCGCCAAACCAGCCCCAGTGCTCATCCCACGATTTCTCCCATGTCGTCACGACAACGCGTCCATTGGGTTTCAGAACGCGGCGAAACTCAGACATGGCACGATTGAGTTGCGGAAAGAAAAAAATGCCGAAAGCGCACAGCACATAATCAAATGACTCATCGGGGAATTGTAGATGTTCCGCGTCCATCTGGCGCACCTCGACGTTCGATGAAAAACCCAGACGCGCAAGTTCTTTGGCGGTTTCCTGCACCATCCCCTCGGACAGGTCAATTCCTATGGCACGCCCCCGCATTCCGACAGATTCCGCTGCGGGAATCAGAGCCGCCCCTCTTCCAGTTGCTACATCAAGAACATGAGCGCCATTGGGAATGTGGGCAAATTCAACCAGTCTGCGCCCAAAATGAGAAAAGAATCGCGGACCCACATGGTCGAATGTAGTCGCGACTCGGTCAAAGAGATCTGATACCTGCTGTTTTCTTTCTGACGTATCGGAAGGTTCATTATTGCTCATTACGATTCTCCTTTCATTACTGTGACATGAGATACTCGCCAATCAGACTAGGTGTCTTTTCAAAGATACTCCAAATGGAATTTGGATTCACGGGAAGACTTCTGTGTGTTTTAAGGTTGGGCGGTATTCATGAAGATTCTTTCAATGCCGTCCGAATTGCCTCCGCACATTTGTAATGAGGCGTCCAGCCTGTGGCTTTCAGTTTTGCATTGCTGGCAGAAAAATTAACCAATGTCGCCTGAACCTATGATGGATGGGTGGGCGAGCCAAGGTAACGCCAACGGACAAAGGCTACAAGGCGAGCCAGCCAGACGGGAATGGTCATGGGCTTCGCGTCGATAATTTTATATATCTCGCTCAAACGGATGGAATCATCTGGCACAACATTGAAGGCGCCAGGCATATCCGTGTGAATGGCTTGCGCAAAAGCCTGAGCCACGTCATTTTCGTGGACGAACTGGGCGCACGGATTGTAACCAGGGAATAAAACGGCATTCTCGCGGAACCCTGGAACAGTTGCATAGTTACAGGGTCCAATGATGTAACTAATGCGGAACAGGGTCAATGCTATTCCTGAAGGTGTTACCACTTCGGAAAGTATCCTTTCAGCAAGGGCTTTACTGTTCCAGTAATACATGGGCGAATCGCCTTTTCCGATGAGACAATCCTCACCCAGATTCTCTTTTCCCTGCGCCTGGATAGGATCATACGCGGCAACACTGCTGGCATGGATGAAGCCGCGAACTTTATTTTTGATAGCTGCTTGAGCAACGTTTCGTGTGCCGTTGAAGTTGATGTCATCGCGAACCGCCGCAGGCATGTTCGCCAACCACTGGACAATGAACGCTGAATGAATCACGAAATCATGCCCAGACATGGCATCCGCAATTTCTGGCGAGCGGATATCTATTTTGACAAGATTAACCTTGTCTGGCAAAGGTGACGGCGGCAATGTATTGTTGATCACACCTGTGATGCTATCGACCTCTGGCATACACGCTAATTGGGTGGCAAGCACACTGCCGAGATAGCCGCCTGCACCAGTGATGAACACTTTTATTCCCATAGGATTAATTCTCCGTTCCTGAAATTGAATTCGTGCGCATGGGAAATTTCCTTATTGTTCGGTGAACTTTCTTACATCATCGGACACGGATGCAAAATGCGCATTGAGTTCATCGGCAGATTGCCCAAATTGCTCAGGAGTATAGTGATGGGCTCCATGTTTATCTTTGGGGTGATTGCTCAAAAAACTCTTCAGCCGCTCTTCATATTCATCTAACCAAAAAACGCCGAAATGAGCATAGATGTCTTTGACAGTCTGCATGGGATCTTTCACTAATTGATCGTATTGAACATCCAGCACCGCATTGTTGACGGCGGGATCAATCCGAGATTTTCGACCTCCCTCCAGATAATGAGTGTACATTTTCTTGTTGATCTCCGCCATTCGCCGCGGATTGATATCATTGGTCACTGCTCGGTGCGCGGAATAGAACATGCTGTTTGCGCTGGTCAGACAGGTGGTTGGGTTTCGATGCAACTGAATGATTCTGGCATTCGGGATAACAGAAAGTAACGTGCTGAGGTTGGGCGTATGATCGGGCGCTTTCAAAACCAGGCGCTTTCCTAGAGTCGCCTGTTGTTGCGCTTTGAGCAACAGACTATATTCCTAGTAGCATTTTTTCTGGTCTTGCGCAAACAGCCATTCAGCATAGGAAGAAACAGGCGCGACCACCCAAAAGCAGATCGAGTGGAGCGTCAATCCCAGCATCCAGATACACTCCTCTTCCTTATCCTCGCGGATGATGTGCTTCGAATCCATCTCAGGGAAAATAGGTCGGCGGAGTTGAAGTTCCTGGCGTGTCATTGCCTGACGGTTGTCCTTTTTGCCAATGGGCGGAAAAGGACGGTACAGCCGCCACATGGGAATTCCCGCATTTCCTGGGTCAACGGATAACATGCGATGAAGGATCGTAGTCCCCGAACGTGGAACCCCAATGATGATGAAAGGCGCAATGATCTCCGAACGGAAAACATCGGGCATTCGCTTTTGCGCATCAACGAACAACAACCGCTGGCTCATATAAGTGTGAATCACCATACGAGTACCAAACCTTCCAAAGAAATGCAGGTTGGCATCTTTTTCAATGGAGTGCAACAAAACATCCAAACCCTCGCGATAGTAAGGATCGCCAAAATCGCTCAACCCCGTTTCGCGGCTGGCAAGCTGGTGTAATGTGTCAGCGTCCATCCGCGTGAGTGGCACTCCCAACTTTTCCACCAGCGAGCCAAGTGAATCAAGGAGTCTGTACGCTCGCGGCATTGGCATTTGATTAGGTAACATGGAAACCTCCTAGCATTCAAATTATCCGAATTCCAAAATGCTCGTTCAACGCGCGGACGAAAGCCTGCTCGCCATCAATCGGCATTTCTTCCCGTTGACCGTTGCGCGTGACGATCAACGTGTCATCAGTGAGGCTGATCCTGCCATCCTCCATCGCGTGGGAGCAGATGCGTCCCTGCACAAAATAGGATTCGGGCGCAGTCTGGTAATAGCGATTCGCTTCTTCAAAGCCGTTCAATACCAACGGAGTCAGATTCATATCGAAGGAATACTCGTCGTACCATTCGTCTGCTTCGATGAGTCTTTGCAACAACCAGCGATTGTTCGAGCGTACAAAGCGATAAGTTGAATCCGCGCCGAACTGTTTTTCTTCTTCCACCAGTCGCAGGGGCAGGCGGGACGAATCGCCGAAGCCCACGTCCACGATCCAGCGTTCATCGAGTTGAATCAGCAGGGTGAGATGGTCAATCTCTGCTGGGATGCCGCCGTGAATCACATTGGATGAAAACATAGTGACATCGAATCCCATTTGACGAAGCAGACTTGCCAAGAGTCCGTTCAACTCGTAACAGAATCCGCCGCGTCTGTTGACGACGATCTTCTCGAACAACGCCGCTTCATTCAGGACGATTTGCCTGTTGAGGTGAATATCAAGATTCTCAAACGGGACAGTCAGCAGGTGGGCGCGATGAATCCCACGCAGGGTCTCGACAGTCGGTTGTGTCGAACCGTGATATACCTTACACGGTCACAAATTGCGCTTTTTGAAAGAGTTGAAAGCGCAAGGTGAGCAATGAATCAAGATCGGATTTGTGAGTTGTCATGGTTTCGTCCAAGCATTTTGAAATTGCCGCTTTGAAAGCAGGAAACTTTTC
>JACRLB010000050.1 GCA_016235445.1 Chloroflexota bacterium
CGTCGGCAGTGGGCGTACTGATAGGATGCTTCGTGTGATCTCGTTGGATGGCACGCGTGTGCCTAACGCTACTGGCTTTTCGGGGTTGTTTTTCTTCGCTCATCCAGCGAAGTTTACCCGAATCACCCCAAAAGCCTATCTTGACAGGTTGTTAAAGTGCTTAACTTGTGAGCGATGGCCTTACGCGATATTCAAGTAGGGGCGACCCGACAAGGCTTAACCGTACGCCACTCTTACAAGAAAGGGTCGCCCTTTGCCAAAAGTTTCCTAAAAATGTGGATGGGTCGCCCCTACCGGGAAAGGCGCAGTGACCACAAAACATCTGCAAGCGTTGTCGCCTCCTACAATCGCGGACAGTTGATCGTTGGCGACGAAATTTGGGAAGCCCCCGCTGACGGCGCTGAAGTAAAAAAGGCGACAAATGGCTCAAGGTCACCTCGGTGGACGGTGTCAATGTGGCAGAGCGCGGCTGGATGGCCTACATTCACAAAGGCTTTCCTATTTGCGAAAACTTCAAGGAAATCGAAGAGCCAAATCCACCACCCGCGCCCGTTTTCCCCGAATCCTTCACGCTGACAGACCCCAGCGGCGCCAAGGCGGAGTATGTGTTTGTGAAGATCATTGAGGAGTAAGATGTCAGCAATACCCCTGGAGATTGCTTCCTATAATGAACTTGCCTCCTATTTTATACACGGATTTGACGGACAAATACGGATTTTTAAAAGTTTTCCGTTCGAATCGTATCTTCTCAATATTTCGGGGTAACTATTTTTAAGCACCACCAAATACAGGAAGAAATGCCGTTCTTTCGACTTTCTTGGCATATTTGGCATAGTCATTTTGTGGCTACCCCGTTTTTTTGAGAAGATACTTCGAATCCGCATAATCCGTTTGTTCCGTGTACAAAAAAGACGTTAAGAAACAATCTCTTAACGCGGATTCAAATAGCAAGTGCAACAGGCTGACTGAAGAATACTTCATAAAGAAAAAAATGTCTGACTGGAAAAGTGGGGAATGATGCAATAGACTCTTACTGCAAAACAAGAAACGGGAGCAAGGGTCTCGGAAATGAGATATTGTCGAAGCATCCTGTGGATAAGCCCAAATGAGGCAAGCTAATCAAAAAACGGGTTGTCAGACAGAATTTTAAGAAAGCCCTGTTCACCTTAAAAACGGTGGAACCAAAAATAATTAACCAGAAATTGCGCGCGTGAACCGCAAACGAAAAGACTCCTTTATCAGGAGTCTTTTTTGCTGGGGACAATGGATTCGAACCACTACTAATTGCTCCAGAGGCAATTGTCCTGCCATTAGACGAGTCCCCAATGCTTTTTCCAGCGGGCGGTATTTTATCACGCAGGCGGGGATGAAGCAAGGCTATTTTCGCGTATGTTCGTAGCGCGCGGCGCGGCGGGTGTTGTCTTCCACGTCCAACAGGATGAGCAGGGCGTGCTCGATAAATTTCAGGCCGATGAAATATGCCAGGCCGGGGATGAGTTGCACGAGGTAGGGAGTGAAAAAGCTCACCATATCAACAACAGACAAACCCTTCTGGAAAAATACGCCTGTTGCAAACTGGATCATGAATTGCGCGAAGGAGATCAGCGTGGTGAAGAGATATACTCCCAGAACAACCCAGGCGCAGACACCTGCGATTTTTGCGAATTTGAAAGCGGCGTCGCGGTTGAAATAAGTGGCGGGAAAGTTGGTGTGATTTTCTGTCGATTCGGTCATGGTTCCTCCGCGGCGAATTATACATGAATCGAGTTTGTTATAATTTGGTTTACAAAAAAGACTCTGGAGCGGGACAGCTTGCTGTCCGCTTGACATGGCAAATAAAGAAATGTTAATTCATGCTTGTTTTACTCACTGATGGCACGCAGTATTCCGTAGGGGCAACCCGTCGAGGCATTACAAAAGGCTTATTCTCAAAGAGAGGGTTGCCCAGTACGGGAAGGCGCCGTGGAAACAGGGCGACCCGCCTTTTGTGCAATGAGGTTTTCAAGAACATGGATGGGTACCACAAGGGTATGATATCGCCCCTACTTGCGTAAGGTGAGTCACTCATAAAAATTTCACGCCGCAGAGTAATTCACGGGTAAAATTTGCGCTTCAACCCATCAGCAAGTTGATGGACTCCAGAATCGTGAAGTACTGATAATCGTTAGAACCAATAAAAACCATCAGGGTGGGGAATGCGTCTCTTTAGCGTGGCAGTTGACAGTTAAGAAAGAGGCGGTTCCATATCCCCCTGAAATTCAGCATGAAGGTAAATCCATGAATGACGAAGAAAATAAACCCAGTGATTTCATCCGTGAAGCTGTTGTGGAAGATTTGAAGAATGGACGCTTCCAAAGCGTGCGCACGCGTCTGCCGCCTGAGCCGAACGGATATTTGCACATCGGCCATGTGAAGGCGTTTATGATCGATTACCTCATCGCGAAGGAAAATGGCGGCGAGTTGATTTTGCGATTCGACGACACGAACCCCGCGAAGGAAGAAACCGAATTCGTAGACGCGATCATGGACGATGCGCGCTGGCTGGGCATCGAATGGGTGAAGGTGACGTATGCCTCGGATTATTTTGGGTTGTTGTATGAATGGGCCGCGCAGTTGGTGAAAAAGGGATTGGCGTATGTGGACGATCAGACTCCCGAAGAAGTGAGCGCCAACCGCGGGACATTGACCGAAGCTGGAAAAAATTCTCCGTATCGTAACCGCTCGGCAGAAGAAAACATGGACTTGCTCGAACGCATGAAGAACGGCGAGTTCCCCGACGGCTCGCGGATTTTGCGCGCAAAGATAGACATGGCGCACCCAAACATCACCATGCGCGACCCCGCCATGTACCGCATCATCCATGAGCCGCCGCATCACCGCACGGGCGCGGCGTGGAAGATTTATCCGATGTACGATTGGGCGCACGGACAGAACGATTCGATGGAGGGTATCACCCATTCGTTGTGTTCGATGGAATATGAAAATCATCGTCCGTTGTACGAGTGGTTCCCCGAACAGTTGGGCGTTTTCAAACCGCGCCAGATCGAGTTCGCGCGTTTGAATCTTTCGTACACGGTGATGAGCAAACGCAAACTGCGCCGCCTTGTGGAAGAGAAGCTCGTCAACGGCTGGGACGACCCGCGCATGCCCACCCTGCGCGCCATGCGCCGCCGCGGATACACCGCCGAAGCGATTCACGATTTTATCCGCCGCGTGGGCGTGGCAAAGAATTACAGCTTCAGCGATGTTTCACTGCTCGAAGCCTGCGTGCGCGAAGACCTCAACAAAAATTCATTGCGCCGCATGGCGGTCATCAAACCGTTGAAGGTGGTGATTGATAATTATCCCGACGATCTTGTCGAAGAAATGGACGCGGTCAACAACCCCGAAGACCCGTCTGCTGGCGTTCGCAAAGTTCCATTTTCGAAGGTCATTTACATCGAGCAGGATGATTTCCGCGAAACCCCGCCGCCGAAATATTATCGCCTATTCCCTGGCAACGAAGTGCGCCTGCGCTATGCCTACTTCATCAAATGCACGCATGTCGTGAAGGATGAAAAGGGCGGGGTAATCGAAGTCCACGCCACCTACGACCCCGCCACCCGCGGCGGCGACTCTGCCGATGGGCGCAAGGTTAAATCCACGATCCATTGGGTTTCTGCGGCGCACGCCAAAGAAGCGGAGATCAGGATGTACGACCGTCTCTTCACCAAGGAAGACCCCGAAGAAGGTGACGAGGGATTCCTGGCCTGCATCAACCCGAATTCTTTGCAGATTCTGGCTGGCTATGTTGAACCGCATCTTTCCGCCCCCGAAGCTGGTTCACGTTACCAGTTTGAGCGTCTCGGCTACTTCTGCGTGGACACAGACTCTACGCCTGAAAAAACCGTCTTCAATTTGACTGTGAATCTGAAAGACGCGTGGGCGAAGTTGGAGAAAAAGGGGAATAAGTAGCAAGGCTCTGGACTCTCATCAGCAAGCTGATGAGAGTCCAGAGCGTGGAAAATCATGCACAAACATCACACATTCGCAGGGATAATTTCAGGTCTGACAGCCGCATCCATTTGGGGCGGGATGTACGTGGTCAGCAAGGTGGTCTTGGAAGTGATCCCGCCTTTTTCCTTGCTCACCCTGCGCCTCATCATGGGCGCGGTGACATTGGGAATCGTGATTTATTTTCGTAAAAATAAGTCCGCGGTCACGAAAGAATTTTTTTGGCAGAGTTTTCTCGTCGGCTTTGTTGGCTATGGCATTTCGCTTGGCTTTCAATTCGTTGGCACGAAACTATCCACAGCTTCCAACGGGTCGCTGGTCACATCCGCTACGCCAGCTTTTGTTTTGCTCTTCGCGCCTTTTCTGCTTGGAGAAAAATCCACGCCGCGGCGCATCATCGCGCTGGTCATTTCCACGCTGGGCGTGCTCGCCGTGATCGACCCGCGCAACGCGGAGCTTTCCCCGTCCCTGTTTTGGGGCAACATGAGTCTGCTGGCGGCGGCGCTCACCTGGGCGCTGTATTCTGTGCTGGTTCGCAAAGTGAGCAAGTCCATGGATTTGCTCACTTCCAGCACGATCATGCTGTTGGGCGGTCTGCCGTCCAGCATTGCCTTCAGCATTTGGGAAATCAACACGCAGGGCATCGGCGAAATCACAGCGGGCATCATCGGCGGCCTGCTCTTTTTGGGGATCATCTCCACGGCGATTGCGATGTTCCTTTGGAATTATGCCTTCGCCGAATTGCCCGCCGCCGTGGCCTCGTTGACGTTCTTTGCCCAACCGATAGTTGGTTCGCTTCTCGGATGGTTTTTCCTCGCTGAAACAATCACCCCGCTCTTCCTTGCTGGCGGTATGTTGATCGGCGTTGGAATTCTGGTTGCGACGAGGGAATGATGCTGTTCGCGTTGAGCGGAGCGTAGCGCAGTCGAAACGCAACTGTAAAAACACCCTTCGACTACGCCGCGAAAAAAACAGCGGCTCCGCTCAGGGCGAATGTCACTTGAAACAGAACCAGCCGTCCGTTAAGAAAGAGGCGGGGAACTTAATCTACTTCACATTTTTTTCAGCCAGCTTGCGCGCCAGGCTCACCGTCGCGTCACTGCCAACGGTGTGAAGCAGGGCCATGTTAGGCGGGCGTTTCTCGCCGATGGGGTATCCGCAAATCAACACCACCTGCTGTCCCGTTTGAATTCCAGATTTCAACAACGCGGCATCCACATCCGAAAGCATATCATCCAAGGTGTTGGCATACTTTATATGATTCGGCTGGACGCCCCATAAAAACGCCAGTTGATTAAATGTGTCTGGTTCGGGCGTGAAGGCAAGGATATGTTTTGACGGCCTGGCTTTGGACATCAACCACGCGGAACGTCCCTGCATGGTGAAGACGGAAACCGCGCGCACTTCGGGATCTTTCGCCAGCGCATTCGCCGCGCGCGCCATCGAAGCCGCATCGCTCTCCCCCAAACCTGCGCGGCTGTCCTGACGGCTTCCCCACTCTATAAAATGCGACTCGGCTTCCAGCACGATGCGCGACATCATGGCAACCGCTTCGCTGGGGTATTCGCCCGAAGCAGTTTCCGCAGAAAGCATGACCGCGTCCGTGCCGTCGAAGATCGCGTTGGCAACATCGGATGCTTCAGCGCGGGTAGGCAATGGATTCTGAATCATGGACTCGAGCATCTGCGTGGCGGTGATGACCAGTTTCGCGCGCGCATTCGCGGCGTGGATGATCATCTTTTGCAATGAGGGCACGCGCTCCGGCGGAAGTTCCACGCCCAGGTCGCCGCGCGCAACCATGACGCCGTCCACCACATCGAGGATGGCGTCCAATTCATTCATGGCTTCGGGTTTTTCCAATTTGGCAATCAGCAAAGGCGCGCGCTTGCCAATGTCTTTGGCAAATTCTTCGATGGCGGCGCGGACAGTCTTTACATCCTCGGCGCTGCGGACGAAGGAAATGGCAACCGCATCCACGCCTTGTGAAATGCCGAATGCGAGATCGGTTTTGTCTTTTTCAGTAAACCCTGCAATGCGAAGTTTGACGCCCGGCAGATTAATTCCCTTGTGCGAGGAAAGCGCCCCGCCCACCAGCACCTTCGCATGAACGACCCGTCCTTTTGCGGAGGTTACTTCGAGAGCAAGGCGGCCATCGTCGAGCAAGAGCCTGTCCCCTGCCTGAACTGAATCGAACAGCTCGCGAAAGTCCACGGGCAGGAGTTGGTTATCCGTTTTTGGGGCTTCATCCTTCGTGGCGTACAAACAAACCTCTTCGCCTGTGGAAAGTTGAAGCGGCACAGCCAGCTTGCCAACGCGAATCTTCGGCCCCTGCAAATCCTGCAAAATGCCGACGGGTATTCCCAGTTTTTTAGATACCGCACGGATGGCAGTTACACGCTGGGCATGTTGTTCGTGTGTGCCGTGAGAAAAATTAAGGCGGGCGACATTCATCCCCGCTTTGATAATGGATTCCAACGCCTGTTCAGAATCAGACGCTGGCCCGATGGTTGCTACGATCTTTGCTCTTCGCATTTTGTTACTTCCTTTGAATTCATAAATTATGATAAAGCCTCCCCACTCCATTTGCGGCTTCATTCCAAAACGCCCTGATAATAGGTAATAAACGGAATGATGTCAAGGTGTTATCAGGTTAACAACAAAAAAGCCGCAGAGTTGCGCTCTGCGGCTTTTCGAGTACAAACTCAATTAAACGTAATGCAGTTCCTTTGCCTGTCTTTGCAGTTCCTCATGAAATTGCGGATGCGCGATCTTGATCAACGCCGTTGCGCGCTGGCGGATGGTCTTGCCATATAGATCGGCAGCGCCGTATTCAGTCACCACAAAGCGGACGTGGTTGCGGCTGGTCACCACGCCTGCGCCATGTTTGAGCATGGCGGTGATCTTGCTGGCTTGCGTGCCGTCTCTCAGGGTCGCCACGCTTGGCAGGGCAATGATCGGCACGCCGCCCTTCGAGCGGGATGCGCCGTAGATAAAGTCCAACTGGCCGCCCACGCCGCTGTAGAGTTTGGGGCCAATGCTGTCGGCGCAGACCTGGCCTGTCAGGTCTACTTCAATGGCCGAGTTGACCGCCACCATGCGGTCGTTTTGCGCGATGACGAAGGGGTCGTTCACGTATTCCGTTGGGTGCATCTCCACCATCGGGTTGTCGTTCACCCAGTTATATAATTTTCTCGAGCCGAGGATGAAACCCGCCACGATCTTGCCCGGGTGCAGGGACTTGCGCGAATTGGTCAACACGCCCGCATTCACCAGGTCAATCACGCCGTCGGAAAATAATTCAGTATGAATCCCCAAATCTTTTTTATCGGAGAGAAACTTCAAAACCGCATCGGGGATCGAGCCGATGCCAAGCTGCATGGTCGCGCCGTCGGGAATCAACGAAGCGACGTGGCTTGCAATGTTTTGAATAATATCCGAGTCGCCTTCCGCCGTCATAATATGTTCAGGGATCGGGTAGTTGACAGGCACAATATGCGTCAGGCGGCTGACGTGAATGAAAGAATCGCCCAGCGTGCGCGGCATCTGGTCGTTCACTTCGGCGATGACCACCTTCGCCGCTTCCGCCGCAGATTTGGTCAAGCCTACTTCAACGCCCAAACTGCAAAAGCCATGCTCGTCGGGAGTAGAAACGTGAATGACCGCCACATCGATGGGCAAAATTCCGCGTTTGAACAACAAGGGAAATTCGGAAAGCAAAACGGGGGTGAAGTCGGCGCGGCCTTCCTGCACCGCCTTGCGGATATTGGCGCTGATGAACATGGAATTCACACGCAGGTGGCCTTCCATCTGCGGGCCGACGTAATCGGCGGAGCCAACTGTCAGCGCCTGGCAAATCTCCACGTCGCGGATGTTGGGGGCATGTCCTACCAGCGCCGCCAAAAGCTTCTGAGGGACAGACACGTTTCCAGTTAGAAAGATGCGGTCGCCCGATTTGATGACTTTAACCGCCTCCTCGGCAGTTGTCACACGTGATTGATAAATACTGGCCGCAGTCATCTTATTGCTCCTGCGCGCCCAAACGGATAAGGTGCAGTAATTTTCCGTTATAGGTATTGACGGCCGCTTCGATGGACGGGCTTTCCTGCATGGCTTGTTCCATTCCTTTATTGGCCACATCCAAAATATAGGGAAGGGCCGCATTTAGAAATACATGGCTGGCGGTGCGCGCCACCACGCCAGGGATGTTCGGCACGCAAAAATGCACGATGCCTTCCTCGATAAAAGTGGGATGCTCGTGCGTGGTCGGGCGGGAGGTTTCCACACAGCCGCCCTGGTCTATGCTCACGTCGAGAATCACCGAGCGCGGCTTCATGCCTTTGACCATCTCTCGCGTCACCACAATGGGCGCGCGCTGTCCGCTGACCAGCACCGCGCCGACGAGCACGTCTGCGAAAGCGGTTGCGCGTTCGATATTTCGTTTGGTCGAAATCATGGTCACCACGCGCGGGTATTTTTCCACAATTCTTTCCAACACGCTCATGTTCTTGTCGATCACGGTCACATGCGCACCCGCGCCAATCATGGATTGCATCGCAGAGAAACCCACCGCCCCGCCGCCAATGATGACAACTTCCGCGGGCGGCACACCGGGCAGGCCGTTGAGCAAAATTCCCTTGCCGCCCCAATTATTTTGCAAGAGGCGCGCCGCAATCACAGACGCCATCGCGCCGCACATCAAACTAAAAGGACGCAGTACTGGCAGTGAGCCGTTTGCGTCCACGATCTGTTCGTACGCCAGCGCGGTCACTTTCTTTTCCAACAGCAGGTCGATCTGATCCTGCGAACTTGAAGCAAGGTGCAAAAGCCCCGCCAGCGTGCAACCATCCTTCAACCATTCCATCTCCTGCTTGATGGGGCGGGCGATCTTCAACAGCAGATCGGCGCGGCCAAAGACTTCCTCTGCGGAAAATGCGATTCGCGCCCCGGCCTTTTCATATTCCAAGTCGCTGAATCCCGCCCCCACCCCCGCCTCATGCTCGACGAAAACCTGATGCCCACTCTGAGACAGAATCTCCACCCCGGCAGGAGAAAGACCCACGCGGTATTCGAAGGGTCTGCTTTCTTTTGGTATTCCAATATACATGGTAGCCTCCACAAAAGACCCTAAAGGTTTCCAAAACCTTTAGGGTCTAAAATTACTATTTCATATTCAGCGCTTCACGAATGGACGGGAGCGCCCAATCAATCGTTTCCTTATCGATGACCAGCGGCGGCGCAAAGCGGATGACGTTGTCGTGCGTCTCTTTTGCGAGGATGCCCTTCGTCTGCAAGGCTTCGCAAAAACGACGCGCGCCTTTTGCCTCGGGCTTGAGTTCCACGCCGATCAACAAACCTTTGCCGCGCACTTCTTTCACATGCGGGCTGGTGATCTCGCTCAACTGCTCCACGAAATATTCGCCAAGTTGTTCTGATCGCTCTGCCAATTTCTCTTCGCGGATCACCCTTAGCGAAGCGCGCGCCACCGCCGCCGCCAGCGGATTCCCGCCAAAGGTGGAGCCATGCTCGCCCGGTGTGAACAAACCAAGAATGGCCTTATCCGCCAGCACCGCAGAGACGGGGTAAAAGCCGCCCGCAAGCGCCTTGCCCACGATTGTAATGTCAGCGCGGACATCTTCATGGTGAGCGGCAAACAGCTTTCCAGTCCGCGCGAGACCCGTTTGAATTTCATCCGCAATAAAGAGGACGTTATTCTTCTTGCAAGTTTCGGCGACCTTTTTTAAATATCCAGCGGGCGGAATGATGACGCCCGCTTCGCCTTGAATCGGTTCGAGCATCACTGCCGCGGTGTTGGGCGTGATGGCCTTTTCCAGCGCATCGGCATTGCCATATTCCACGACCACGAAGCCTGGCGTGAACGGACCAAAATCATCGCGATAGGAAGGCTCGGTGGAAAATGAAATGATGGTGACAGTACGCCCGTGGAAGTTGTTCCCCGCCACGATAATTTCCGCCTGATGGCGCGGAACCTTCTTTACCTGATACGCCCATTTGCGAGCAAGTTTGACGGCGGTTTCGACAGCCTCTGCGCCCGAATTCATCGGCAGAGACATTTCGTAGCCCGTCATTTCAGAGAGTTCTTTATAAAGAAGCGGCAATTGATTATTGCGGAACGCGCGCGATGTGAGCGTGACGTTCTTTGCCTGATCCAACAGCGCCTTCAAAATCTCAGGGTGGACATGTCCCTGATTCACCGCGGAATATGCGGAGAGACAATCGAGATATTTCTTCCCCTCCACATCGTAGACCCACACGCCCTCGGCTTTTTCGATGACCACATCCAAAGGATGATAATTATGCGCGCCGTACTGTTCTTCCATGTTGATAAAGTCTTGTGTATTCATGGTTCCATCCTATAAATATTATTGCGCTTAATAGAGATCAGAGATTGGAGATTGGAGACTAATTCTCTAATCTCCAATCTCTGTTTTTACGCCACTTCAAACAGCCGCGCCAAAATCGCCTTCTGCGCGTGCAGACGGTTGTGTGCCTGCTGGAAGATGACCGAGTGCTCGCCATCGGCTATATCGTCTGTCAATTCCTGGTTGCGGTGCGCGGGCAGGCAGTGCATCACGATCACATCCCTGTCTGCCTCGCTGACCAGTTTTGCATTGACCTGATACGGCGGGAAGATTTTCTCACGCTTGGCGGTTTCTTCTTCCTGCCCCATGCTGGTCCATGTATCGGTGTAAATCACGTGCGCGCCTTTGACGGCTTCATGCACATCGCGTACAAAGGTCAATTTGCTCCCAGTTTTCTTTGCAATATCTTGCGCAATTTCAACGGCCTTGGGATTCACGTCATAGCCTTCGGGAGTCCCGACAGTCACATTCCAACCCAGCAAAGCCGAGACATGCATCAGCGAAACGGTGACGTTGTTGCCGTCGCCCACGTAGCTGACATTCAGTCCTTTTGATTTTTCACCAAACTTCTCGATGATCGTCAACGCATCTGCCATGCCCTGGCAGGGATGGTTGTAATCGCTCAGGCCGTTGACCACGGGAATATCCGCCCACTTCGCCAGCTCCAGCACATGCGCATGATCGAACACACGCGCCATCAAACCCTGCACATAGCCCGATAAAACCCGCGCCACATCCGCAATCGATTCGCGCTTGCCCAAACCAATCTCATTCGGTGAAAGATAGAGCGCATCGCCGCCGCAATGACGCATGGCCATGTCAAATGAAATGCGGGTGCGCAGGCTCGGCTTTTGGAAGATCATCCCCAGCGCCTTGCCTTTGAAGATTGGCTTGTTCCCCTTCTTGAAATATTCCTTCTTTAATTTCACTGCCACATCGAGCAGGTCTTGAACTTCATCCGATGAGTAATCGGAGATCGCGAGAAAGTCCTTCATATTATCTCCTTGGGTTGGTAGTATATCTTTTTTGTTTCATTTTGCCACGTTTCTTGCATCATACTTTATGCATGACTTTTTACTAAAATTTATATGGCACCCCGCCCTTCGACTGCGTTCCTCAAAGAGCATTCGTCACTCCGCTCAGGACGGAACATGAAACTTCTTCCAATAGCGCATCAAACCATCCGCGCTCATGCCGAGGGGGTTCGCGAGTGTGTAGGCTCGAGTCACATCATCGGTCAAACCTTGCGCGCGGCTTTGCTCGTTCATCCATGCTTCAAATTTTTCGCGCAACTCTTCAATCGGCGGCTCGGATGGCATAATTCCCGCCAGCCATTTTTCGGTCGCGATCAAATTTTTTTCCAATTCATTTAACTGCCATTCCGCATCTTCGTAGATTCCAAAATGGGTCGGCGCAATGCGGGTGAATTTTTCTTTTCGCAAACGCGCAATCGATTCCAGCCAGCGCCCAAAATGCAATTCGGGCGGCGGCATGGGCGCGCGCAAATACGGGAAGCCAGGCATCCGCACCCCGCCCACATCCCCGCTGAAACACACATCTTCGAATAGATAGGAATAATGATGCTCGGCATGGCCGGGCGTGTTGACCGCTACGAATCTCAAACTGCCGATGACGATCTCTTCCGCATCTTTCGGGACCTTGAGCTGATTCTGTTCAACAGGCAGGAACTCACCCCAGAGTTTTTCCATCCGATCCCCGTAAATGCGGGTGGCGCTGGCGATGAGTTTTTCAGGGTTCAACAAATGCGGCGCGCCATTCGGGTGGACGTAAATCTCCGCGCCCTGTTGGGAAAGCCAGCCCGCCGCGCCCGCATGGTCGAGATGAATGTGCGTGAGCAGAACGTGGGTAACGTCACGGGGGGATAAATGCTCTTTTGCCAGGCCAGCTTCCAGCGCGGGAAGAGACGAGCCAGGCCCGCTCTCGATCAAGACCGCGGCGTCGTTATGTCGAATTAAATAAGACGCTATGGCCTGCGTCTTATTTTGAAAATTCAAATCTATTGTAACGATACTGGTTTTTGCCATGCGCGCATATCCTGTGACTTAAAATTTGTGGGGATTTCTGAAAGCGCCTGTGAAAGATCATCGTCGCATCGAATGACGGTGACGGGCACGCGCCGCTCGCGCAGGGAGTTGATCAGCGATTCCGTGCCGCGCGGGCCGCCGAACGATTCTGTTTCGAGCAGAACAACTACGGGACGCAAATAACGCATTTGCAAATCATCCACTGCATGGACAATATCATCGCGAACAGTTGGCGTGACGAGGATCACGCTGGAGCCTTGCGGCAGTTGCGAGGCTTGCGCGGTGACAAGCGCGGCAATCGAAAGCGCGCCATTGGCTTCCACGAAGGCGAGGGTTTCCAAAATTTTCGCCTCCTGCCTTTCGCTTCTTTCGGCTGGGTGGACGGTGAACGTCTGCCCCGCGCTGACGTACCCGACCGAGCGATGCTGTCCGATAAAATAGTGAGCCAGCGATGCGGTGATGCTGACGCTGTATTCAAGTGTGGACGGCGGCAGTTTGAACTTCGGGCGTTTGACAAACATCATCGAGTCGAGCGGCAATTCTTCCTGCTGGTATGGCTTTTCATAATGGATGGCTTTTTGAGAATCGAGGTACAACCAAATTTCGGCCTGCGGGTCTTGTTCAAATTCCTTCACCATCAATTGACCGCGCCGCGCGGTGGTGGGCCAGTGAATGCGCTTCATCGCATCGCCATGCACATATTCGCGGACGCCTGCCGCGTGCGGGGTAATGTCGTAGGATTTGCGGCGAATGACTTGCCCGCCGGGCAACATGCCCGGCGGGTATGGGAACGATTGAATTTCATGGATCACCGGGAAAACAATGAGGGTCTCGCGCGGAGCGATCACTTTGCCAGCGCTGAACAACCCAAACGGGTCACCTGCGGAAATTTGCGTGGGGCCAAGTTGAAACCCGCCGCGGCGAGTGAGCCAGGTGCGGGCAAGGTAACTGCGCCGTTGCCGCCCAAGCACAAAAGTAAACAAGCGCGAGCCAGCGGCATTTGGCAGTGTGGATTTATTGAGAACTTCGATCCACGCGGCTGGGATGCGGCTGTTGTTGATCGCTTCGTAATTTTCCTCGAACACATCCCCCACGTTGGCGCGGAGCACACGCGAACCTCTTGTCAAACTCAAGCCGCTGGCAGACCAGCGCATCCACACCCAACCGACGATTCCCAAAAGCACGCTGATTAAAAAGAAGCGCGTGTAAATGATGGCGCCGTTGAACACCACGCCCAAAAGGCCCACAACAAATAACAAGGCGAGCAGGATTCGCCCGGCTCTCATTTTGCTTTCTTCCGTACAATTTCAGCAGAGAAATCACCGCCCGGCACCGGGGTGGCATGAAGAATCTCCTGCACAATGCGGTCCGAGCTTAGGTCGCGCAGACGCGCCGCCGGGCTGACGATGATTCTGTGCGCCAAAACGGAAACGGCCAGGGCTTTGATGTCGTCTGGCAAAACGTGGTCACGTCCCTGCAAGGCGGCGCGCGCCTGGCTCGCCCGCGCAAGGGACAAACTTCCACGCGGGCTTGCGCCGAGGTACACGTCCGCGCTCTGGCGGGTGCGGGTGGTTAATTCGACGATATATTTTTTGATGAGGGGGGAGATGTAAATACGCCTGACATCGTCTATGGCCTGTTGGATTTCCTTCAACTTTACAATAGACTTCAACGATTCGAGCGGATGTTGTAATTGCTGGTCGTCCATCACGCGGATCTCGTCCGCGATGTTTGGGTATCCCAACCGCACGCGCAGGAGGAAGCGGTCCAATTGTGCTTCGGGGAGCGGGAAGGTGCCTTCGTATTCAATCGGGTTCTGCGTGGCCAACACCATAAACGGTTTTGGCAGGGAATGAGTTGTGCCGTCCACTGTCACCTGGCGTTCCTCCATTGCCTCCAGCAACGCCGCCTGGGTTTTGGGCGTGGCGCGATTGATCTCGTCCGCAAGAATGATCTGGCCGATGATGGGTCCTGCGCGAAATTCAAATTTGTTCTTCTGCTGGTTATAAATGGAGACGCCCGTCACATCGCTTGGAAGCATGTCGGGCGTGAACTGGATGCGGTTGAAGATGCAGTCCAACGACCGCGCCAGACTGCGCGCAAGCATGGTCTTTCCAACGCCGGGCACATCCTCGATCAAGACATGTCCCTGGCACAACAGGCCGATCACGATCAACTCGATGGACTGCCGCTTCCCCACGATCACTTTCTCAAGATTGCCAATCACGTTCTCGCCAAATGCTTTAATGTCTGCCATCAATAATGTCCTTTCGGAAGAGATGGCGGGATTCTATCATGCGGCCTGGGTTGTGGGAAACCCCCGCACGCTTCATTATTCGAGACTTATGCAAAACTCTAAAACCAGCCGCGAATTGCGCTAATTCATGCGAATTATTTAAAAACTCGCCTTACGCAGTAGGGGCGGCCCATCCATATTCTTGAAAACCTGATTGCGCAAAAGGCGGGTCGCCCTGTTCCCACGGGATATCTTCCCGCACTGGGCAACCCGCCCTTTGAGAATTAGTCTCATGTAATGCCTGGGCGGGTTGCCCCTGCGAAACATCGCGTAAGGTAAGTTAAAAAGCAATGGAGCATAACTTGCTATTCATGGTTTTCTCAAAACATAAAATCTTAACGCGAATGCCGCGAAAGGAGCGAATGACGCAAAAAATTCGCTCTTTTTCGCCCTATTCGCGCATTTCGCGTTACAGCCTTGCCTTCAAGTCAATCTACAAGACTGCTCAATAGCAAGTTATGCGGTACTGCGTTAAAAACTTGTGAACATTGGTGTAATTCGCGGCAAAAGATTTTGAGGTGTGTAAGTCCTATATTTATTTTTACGAGGCACACAGAGAAATCGTGTATAATTTCGCTCGCGCCTCAGTAGCTCAATGGATAGAGCGCCTGACTTCGGATCAGTAGGTTCCGGGTTCGACTCCTGGCTGGGGCACCTTTTTATTTTTTAGCAGGGTGTCAAATCAAAATCAAAAGAGATTTACTACCCACCTGACAGTTTTAATAATGGGACGCAGATGAACGCAGATTTTTTGGAAAACAAGAGCAAAACGGTTTGAATCAGCGTTTTCAGCGTTCATCTGCGTCCAAAAAAACAAAGTGTCAGGTGGCTAGGAGATTTATATTGACACTCGCATACCCTCATGGTAAACTATCGCCCGCTCAGTTAATTGGTCCCGTGGTGTAGCGGCTAACATGCGGCCCTGTCAAGGCCGAGATCGCGGGTTCGAAACCCGTCGGGACCGCCAGAATCATCAGGAATAGACAGAACGCCAGGATTGAAATTCAATCCTGGCGTTCTGTCTTTAATACGGGCCGCCACAGGCAGGAACATCTTAATCCCCGAATTCGTCCACTGCTCAATATCTAATTTAAAGCCACTTGACATTCTTTTGCTCAAAAGGCATACTCATTTTGGAAGGAAGGCAAAATGAACAATAAAAAACTTCTGCGCGCGCTGGGCATTCTCGTGTCTCTTGCGTTGGTGTTCGCCCTTTCAAAAAGCATTTTTTCAGGCAACGCCCCACTTTCCATTGCGGTACAACCGACAGGGCCGCGTATCGTCGCGCAAAATCCAATCGAGGGACAGCGGCTGGATTTATCCTCCACCATTGAATTTACATTCGACCGCGATATGGATGCCGCGAAGACGGGCGACGCCTTCTCGCTTCTTTCCAACGGGGAGGCTGTTCCCGGCAAAGGGACATGGCTCGACGCCCGGACATTTTCCTTCACCCCCGCTTCGCGCCTGAACCCTGGCACAGACTATCTCGCCACATTCTCCACCCAAGCCATTGCAAAAGACGGCACATCTCCGCAGGAAACCATCGAACTCGAATTCAAAACGGTCGAAGCGCTGGCGGTGACGCAGGTATTCCCCGCGCCAGATACGCAGGAAGTGGATTTGACTTCAAGCATCACCGTCATTTTCAATCACCCCGTTGTGCCAGTGACCATTGTGGAAGAGCAGGGCAAACTGCCCCAACCTTTGAAATTTACGCCCGCTGTAAAAGGCAGGGGCGAATGGGTCAATTCGTCAGTGTATGTGTTTCAGCCAGAGGAAATCTTATTAAGCGGAATCAGTTATCAGGTCAGAATGGAAGCGGGGTTGAAGGATACGCTGGGCAATTCGTTGGATGAGTCATTCAGTTGGCAATTCGTCACGCGCGCTCCGATCTTATCCAATTTTGCGCTGAAAAATGATACGCAAAATGAAGGGAAAGGCGGCGGGCAGAATCCATCCGAAGACATGAAAGACATCCCGCTCGATCAAGCCTTCATTTTCAACTTTCAACAGCCGATGAATCAGGAAAGCACGGAAAACGCGGTGAGCATGATCAACCGCGAGACATCGGCGGCATTCCCTGTGAACTTTACATGGGACGAAGCCTTTACTGCTTTGACCATCGAGCCAAAAGAAAAATTCAGGATCGCAAGTTTTTACGAGTTGACGATTTCCAACAGCGCGCAGGCAACCGACGGCGGCAACTTAAGAGAAGGGATGACCGTGCAGTTTGCCACCGTGCCCTTGCCATCCATTGTCAGTATTTTTCCCGAGGCAAATACAGAGAAAGGGGTATTCAATTCCGCGCTGACGATTACCTTCGCGTCGCAAATGGATTTTGACAGCTTGAAAGGCAAAGTGAGGATCACACCAGCCCTGGCAGGCGAACCAGAATGGTATTACAACTCCTACGAAAAGAGTTTGTATATTTACGGGCTTGAGCCAGCCACCAATTATGTGGTGCGGACTTTGCCCGGTATGAAAGACCCGTACGGCAATACGATCAAGGATGAAATTTCATACACCTTCAAAAACGGAGATTATGACGCGTACGCGCGGCTCGCCATGCCGTGGACTCCGCTTATCTATCGCGCCGAGGGAGCGCAGGAATTTTACTTTGAGCACCTAAACGTGGATGAAGCGACGATTTCCGTTTACCCCATCACATTGAACGAGTTTGGAAAATTAACCAGCGGCACTATCGAAATGCCAAATTTCAATCCGCAAGTGAAAGCGGTGCGTGAATGGAAAATTGAAACAGGTGAAACGAGAAACGCGCTCGAACGCGAGTTGTTCAAGCTTGCAGATGGAAATGGAAGACCGCTGGAAACAGGGTATTACTTCGTGGGCGTGAAAGGCAAGCCCCTGCAATACGAGAACGTTTTTTATCAGGGACATGTATTCATCGTTGCCACAGATAATGTCACCTTCAAAACAACCTCCACCGAGGGGCTGGCATGGGTGACAGACCTGGAAAGCGGCGCGCCGCAAAAGAATGTGGCGGTCACATTCTACAACGATAAATTCGAGCCGATTGGAAACGCAACCACCGACAGGGATGGGCTTGCGTACGTTGACAACATGAACGCGGCGAATTACGTCCGCGCGGAAGGGCATGGCAGGTTCGGCTTCACCGCGCTGTATTGGGGCAGTGGAGTCTCAGCGGGGGATTTCGGTCTCTATCAAAATTATTACGGCGGCGCCACAAGTCTATTTGCTTATCTGTACACGGATAGACCCGTGTACCGCCCCGATCAGGAGGTCTTCTTCAAAGGCATCCTGCGGATAAACGACGACCTGCATTACCGTCTGCCAAAACAAAAGCAGGTATATGTAGTGGTGGAGCAGTTTGGAGAAAATATATTTTCGGAATATGTGCCTGTCAACGAACAGGGCAGTTTCAGCGGGACGATCAAACTGGCGCAGGATGTGTCGCTGGGTTCGTATAATATTTACGCTTATAAATCACCTTCTCAATCTGAAGGACCGATCAGTTCGGTGAGCTTCAGCGTCGCGGAATATAAAAAGCCTGAATTTGAAGTAAGCATGACCGCGGATAAAACAAATATCCTCGCGGGGGATTCGGTCAACTTTGGGCTGGATGCGGAGTATTACTCTGGCGGCATTTTGAAAGACGCGCCAGCAAATTGGTTTATTGAATCCGAAACTTTTTATTTTACGCCCGCAACCAAATACAGCCAGTTTAGTTTCATGGATTGGGATCGCGACGTGTATTGGTCTCCTGACAGAGGCGTAGCCACAGACGTAGTAGATGAAGGCGATGGCGTGACGGATGGAAATGGTCACCTCGAGATTTCGCAGACCTTTGAATCTGGCGAAGATAAGATCAGCCAGCAAATGAGTCTGTACGCGAATGTGACCGATGTGGCGGGCAACACTGTCAGCGGCGGCGCGAGCGTAGTTGTGCATCAAAGTGAATTTTATGCGGGCATTCGCTCGGAGAGATATATCGGCAGGCAGGGTGAGGAACAGCCTTTCAGCGTGGTCGTGCTCGATTGGGATTCACAGCCAATTGCAGGGCAGGAAGTCACGGTCAATTTTGTGGAGCGGAAGTGGTTCAGCGTGCAGGAGAAGGACAAGCAGGGTCAACTGCGCTGGGTGACGTCCGTGAAGGAAATCCCCGTCAGTAAACAAGACGCAGTTACGGGCGCAGATGGAACCGCGCTCGTGAACTTCATCCCCCCCAAAGGTGGAGTCTACAAAGCGCTCGTGACCATCCATGACTCGAAAGGAAATTCGCATCAAGCCTCGACGTATATCTGGGTTGCCAGCGAGGGAGTGATTTCGTGGCGACAGACCAACGACCGCGCCTTCAGCCTGATCGCGGACAAGGATATGTACGCGCCTGGCGACACGGCTGAAATTTTGATCGCACAACCGTTTGCGGGCAAAGTGTACGCGCTCGTCACGTATGAACGCGGTCACATTTATAAAAAAGAAGTGGTGCTTCTCGAAGGCAGTAGTACCATTTATAAATTACCGATTACCGATGAACTTGCGCCGATTGCGTATGTCACTGTGACCGTCATCAGCGGCGCAGAAAATATTGGCGCGCCTGATTTCAAGATCGGCATGGCACAGATCAATATTGACACAAAAGAAAAGATGATCAATGTTTCTGTCACTGCGGATAAAGAATCTGCGGGACCTGGCGACGAGATCACATACACAATCGAGACGACAGATACAAACGGCAAGCCCGTCTCGGCGGATGTTTCGCTCGCGGTGGTGGATAAAGCCGTGCTGGCATTGGCGCCATCCAACTCGCCGCCCATGCTCGATAGTTTTTATTCCAAACAAGGCTTGAGCGTAATCACTTCGCTTGGGCTCGTCTCAAGCGCCGATGAATTCAATGCTAATTACCGCAAGAGCACCCCTGATGGGCAAGGCGGCGGCGGCGGTGGCGGCGGCGATCTGGGCATCATCACCGTGCGGGAAAATTTCAAAGATACGGCTGTGTTCAAAGCGGAAGTTGTGACCGACGAGAATGGCGCTGCGCAAGTCAAAGTGGACTTGCCAGAGAATCTCACCACCTGGTCTGCGGATGTGCGCGCTGTCACCGCAGACAGCCGCGTGGGGCAAGCCACCAGTGAACTCGTCAGCACCAAGCCGCTCTTTGTGCAATTGCAAACCCCGCGCTTCTTTGTCGTCGGCGACGAGGTCACGGTCGGCGCGACGATTTTCAACAACACGGAAAAATCACTGAAGGTGAATGTCTCGCTCGACGCGCAGGGCGTTGAATTCAAATCAGAAGCAGGGCAAACCATCGAGATCGAAGGCAAACAGCAGGCGTATGTCACATGGGATGTCGTCGTCCAGGATGTTCAACGAGTGGACATGACCGCAACCGCAGTCAGCGGGCAATTCACCGATGCAAGCAAACCCGCGCTTGGCACATTGTCAGGTCAGGGCATTCCCGTTTTCAATTTCACCGCGATAGAAACTGTCGGCACATCGGGCATGATCACATCCGCGAATTCGGTCACCGAGAGCATTCAACTGCCAACCACGTTAAACTTCGACGATGCGAATTTATCCATCGAGGTTTCGCCTTCGCTTGCCGCATCCATGGAGTCGGGTCTCACCTATCTCGAAGAGTATCCCTACCAGTGCATGGAACAAACAGTCTCGAGCTTTCTGTCGAACGTAATTACAACGCGCGCATTGCAAACGGCTGGCATTCCTTCGCCGTTGCAAAACAACCTCGATGCGCAAGTGAATACCGCCCTGCAAAAAATTTACGCAAAGCAGTTATATGACGGCGGCTGGAGTTGGTGGGACGGCGAATTAAGCGACCCGCAAACTTCGGCGTACATCATTTATGGTTTGCTCGAAGCGCAAGACTCTGGTTATGTCATTTCAGAAACCGTGCTAGCCAACGGCATCAACTACCTGAAGAGCAATCTCCCCGACCTCAGGCGCAACGATGCTTCGTGGCAATTTAACCGTCACGCCTTCATGCTCTACGTTTTGGCGCGCGCAGACGAACTCGGCGCGGGGCAGACCAACTTCATCTTCGAGCATCGCGCTTCATTGGATTTATACGGGGAAGCCTATCTTGCGCAGGCGATGTATTTACTCGACCCCGAAGACTCGCGCATCTCCACGCTTCTTTCGGACCTGACAACTGCCACCGTCCAATCGGCATCTGGCGCCCATTGGGAGGAAGCCGCCAAAGACTATTGGAACTGGAACTCCGACACGCGCACAACCGCCATCGTCTTGAATACCTTCGTGCAGGTTGACCCGCAGAATCCCATCAATGCAAACGCAGTCCGCTGGCTGATGGCGCACCGCAATGGCGGACATTGGTATTCGACTCAGGAAACCACCTGGTCACTGATCGCGTTGACCAATTGGCTGGTCGCATCCAAAGAATACGAAACCGATTATAAATTTGCGGTTGGATTAAATGGCGATTTGCTTCAAGAAGGTCAGGCAGATAAAGATAACTTAACCGACACATTCAATCTGCAAGTGCAACTCGAAGACCTGTTAAAAGAGCAAGCCAATTCCCTCGTCATCACCCGCGGACGCGGCACGGGCAATCTATATTACACGGCTTACCTCAGCGCGAGCCTGCCCGTCGATTCCATTCAACCGCTGGATCAGGGCATGAGCCTCTCGCGTGAGTATTTCACATTGAACGATTCCAGGAAACCCATCACCGAGATCGGGCGCGGCGAGTTGGTCAAAGTCCGCTTGACGGTGGTTGTTCCAGCGGCGGTACACTACATCGTAATCAATGATCCGCTTCCAGCGGGGATGGAAGCGATTGACGAATCGCTCGCCGCAGATACAGCGGTTCCTTCATCTTACACCGTGCAGGATTACAAAGACCGCGGCTGGGGCTGGTGGTATTTTAGTCACATCGAACTGCGTGACGAGAAAGTGGTGCTTTCTGCCAGTTATTTACCCGCAGGCACCTACGTGTACACCTACATCGCGCGCGCCAGCACGGCGGGCACGTTCAAAGTCATCCCGCCCACCGCCTCCGAGTTCTACTTCCCCGATGTTGGCGGGCGCGGCGCGGGCAGTGTGTTTGTGGTGAAATGAAGCAATGACAGCTATACGGTAGAAAATCAAAATTTATCATTCAAAAGCAACTATCGCCAGTCCCTGTGACAGTTATACTTTATACAATGAGCGAGACACAGCTTTTCGATAAAATCTCCCTATTACGCCTGGCATTTAGCGGCCTGGCAGATGATGAGTTGCAGGAAATGGCAGTTCTGACTCAAATCTGCACGTATCCGCCTGGAAGCGTTTTATGCCATGAAGGCGCCTATGAAGACACCTTCTATATTGTCGCCGAGGGCAATGCGGCCATAAGCAAAAAAATCAGCGCAGAAGACGGCGAGCGGATTTTGCGAATCGCAGGCAAAGGCGACTTGATCGGTGAAATGGCGTTGATCCAAAATGTGCCGCGCTCGGCGACGGTCCGCACCACCACAGACTGCGCCATGCTGGAGATGGACAAAGGAGATTTTGAGACCATGCTCCGCCGCAGTCCCAGCATGGCGATCAACATCATCCGCATAACCCTGGATCGTATGCGCGAAAACGATCAAACAGCGATCAAGGACCTGCAAAATACCAACAAGGTATTGCGCCAGTTGGATCGCAACAAACTGGAGTTCATTCAGGTTGCCGCGCATGAACTCCGTACCCCGTTGACGGTTCTTAAAGGATACGCCAACGTACTGCGATCCTTCCCCGAAATCAAAGAAAACACGGCGCTGGGCGAAGTGATGGACGGCATCAACAAGGGCGCCGACCGGATGCACGAAGTGGTCAACACCATGCTGGACGTGACACGCATCGACAGCGAGACATTAAAACTTCGCGCCGCGCCCGTACCGATAAAGAGGGTAATTATCGATATTGCGCATGATTTTTCCAAAGCCGCCGCAGAACGCCGCATTGAAATAACCCTCGAGCAGGATGCAGAGACACCCAATGTCAACGGCGACCCTACTTTGATCCAAAAAGCGTTATATCACCTGATTGTCAACGCCATCAAATATACGCCCGATGGCGGCAAGGTGATTTTGTGTTCACGCCCGATTACGATGGATCATAATATGCCTGGGGTTGAAATTAGCGTCAAAGATTCGGGCATTGGGCTGGACGCCGAACACCATGAGCTGGTCTTCGAAAAATTCTATCAGGTGGGCGGGGTGGCAATCCACTCCTCGGGAAAAACGACATTCAAAGGCGGCGGACCTGGGTTGGGGTTGGCGATTGTGCGCGGTGTAGCGCGAACGCATGGCGGTAAAGCCTGGGTGGAAAGTTCGGGGCATGATGAAGGTAATTTCCCTGGCAGTATTTTTTATTTACAATTGCCCGTTGACCCGCCCAATTCTTAACCATCCACTCCTTTAATTAACTCACCTTACGCAGTTCAATCCCGAAGGGATGGCAGGATTATAGAAAATTACGTGGAAGAATTCCAAATCCCGAAGGGATGATATTGATTTTACGAGCGATGACACCCCTTCGGGGTTGAATCATCTGCTTCTCAAAATCTATAATCATTTGACCCCTACGGGGTCTTCAAGTAAATTGCGTAAGGTGAGTAATTAATATAACTCCGAACGCAGTAAGCCCGATATCATACCCTTGTGGTATCCATCCATATTCTTGAAAACCTGATTGCGTAAAAGGCGGGTCGCCCTGTTCCCACGGGATGCCTTCATGCACTGGGCAACCCTCCCTTTGAGAATAAGCCTCTTGTAATGTCTGGACGGGTTGCCCCTACGATAAATCTCGTACGGTGAGTTAAAGAAAGAGTCCAACGTCTCCCGACCTTGGACTCCTTCTTTTGTAGGTCACGTTACAAACACAGCTTACGGCATGAGTGGAAAAACCTCCAGCGCAGGCGATGTCAATTGACAAGCTGGCAGGCTCGGGCGGGGCAGGAAACGGGGCGCGAGCCTGTCGCTTAATTTGACAAAATATCCCTACCGAATATAATCAATTTGTTGCTTCACCATACTAATTAATCATGACTAAATATATAACAGACCAGGCGCTCGTTCGTGAACTTAATCTCTCCTCGGTGTTGAGGTTGATTCATGCCCAGTCGCCGATCTCGCGCGCGCAACTGGCGGGCATTACCGGTTTGAACAAATCCACGGTATCGAGTCTTGTGGATGATTTGCTCACCCGAAATTTGATCCTTGAAACTGGAAGCAATTCAGGCGGCGCCGGACGCCCAGCCACCATGCTTGAAATGAATTCACAGGTGGGGTTGATCATTGGCGTGGAACTCGGTGTGGATTTTGTTTCTGTGGCTGTCACCGATTTTCTTGGCAACATCGTCTGGCGCAGGCGCGAAGATGCCGACCCAACCGAAGACCAGGACAAGATGATCAACCAGACTCTCGGCGTTGTAAAGGAAGCGATGGCGGTCGGGAAAAAGAAGAATACCCGTTTTCTCGGCCTGGGTCTTGCAACGCCAGGAACCGTTGACATAAAAGAAGGGGTTTTGATCTTTGCCCCAAACCTGCACTGGCGCAATGTGCCGTTTGGAAAAATTTTTTCCGAGCAAACCAGGCTGAAGGTTTTTGTTGAAAACGACGCAAACGCCGCCGCGATTGCCGAACATTTATTTGGCACGGCGCGGCAATGCCAGGATTTTATTTTTGTGTTTGCCGGGGTGGGCATCGGCGGCGGGCTGTTCCTCAATGGAAAGTTGTATCGCGGAAAGAATGGATACGCTGGTGAAATCGGTCACTCCCCCATCATGGCCGAGCCTTCGCAAACCGTTTGTCATTGCGGCAACCGCGGGTGCTGGGAGACCTATGCGAATCAATATTCCATCATCCAACGCGTTCAAGCCCGCCTTGAAGTGAAGCGCACCAGCATCATTCCAAAACTCATCGCAGAACATAATTCTCCGCTCACCATTCCCCTCATCAAACAAGCCGCAGACGCAGGCGACAGGGAAGCCATCGATTCCTTCGCCGAAGCAGGCCACGCCATGGGGCAGGGACTGGCGGGGCTGATTAATATTTTTAATCCTGAAAAGATTGTGATTGGGGGACCGCTCAGCATCGCCGGCGAATATCTTTTACCCGCCATCAAGGAGACGGTTGCGCGTCATGCCTTGCCGGAAATTGATCAACAAGTCGAGGTGCTTTTATCTCCCTTTGGGCCGGATGCAAGCCTGATTGGCGCCATCGCCATTGTTGCGAACGATTTTCTCTCCCTTCCATCGCACATCGCAGGAAAATAGACTCTTCATTATCCCAGCGCGTCTTCGATCACCTGCCGCATGGACGCCGTGTCCAAATCCTTTTTATCCAAAAAGGCAATCACCCCGGCAGACAAAGCCACCTTCCTGAATTCACGGTCTGGATAGGCGCTGATCACCACGATGCGCGTCAATGGCGAAATGGTTCGCAATTTACGCGCGCATTGAATCCCATCTTCATCATCCAAAACAACGTCTATGAATGCAAGCTGTGGCTGGATTTGTTTTCCCAAAGCCAGCGCCTCGGCTGGGTTTTCAGCCTCGTAAAGGGTGGACGAGGGGTATATCTTTCCAATGAGCCTTCCAAGCTGTTGGCGATAACGGGCATTATCATCCACGATTAAGACGCTCAATTCCTGTTCCATCGGTTTGGGTGTCGTCTCGCCCATTTCATGGCCGCTGGATGCCAGCATTTCCGGGTGGCGCAGAACGTAATTTAATGCCTTGAGTCTGCTATCCACACCCAGGACGCGGTAGAGGGCGGTCAAATGGTTCTCGACGGTTTTGACGCTCAAATCCAACGACAGCGCGATGTTGCGGTTATCGGCTCCCTGGGAGATCAATCGAAGCAATTCACGCTGTCTTCGGGTAAGCCAGGGCGCATTGGAAAGCGGAGCAGTTGTCCGCCGGTTGATGAGGCGGTTTATCAAACTACCGGAGATCCAGCGTTCTCCATTTAATATCCTTTGGGTTGCCAGTTGCAAATCTGCAAGGGGTTGGTCTTTCAAATGATAGCCATTTACCCCGGCTTTTAATAAGCCGACAACGTAGGATTCGTCGTCATAGGCGCTGACGATCAGAATTTTTATGTTTGGGTATTTGGCCTTGATCTGCTGGACTGCTGAAATGGGCTCAAAATCTGGCATACTCGCATCCATGATCAGCAAATCAATGCGGGCGCGAGTCAACACATCCATTAATTCCCTGCCGTTTCCAACTTCTCCGGCAATTTCAATATTTGGCAAAACTTCCAGAGCATTACGCAAGCCAGCCCGGACAACGGTATGATCGTCGGCCAACAAAACTCGAATATGAGGCATAAGCCTATTATGCCGTAAGTATCACAAACTGGCTAGAAGCCGCCTTTTATCGTTTTATCAATGAACGTTACAAAAACAAATTTATGGCTCATGTGTAGACGCTGTGCAATAGATCAAAACCTTTTAACGCGAACACTTGCGCCGCGCGCCAGTGCGGTGTTACGCAAATGAGCGGGGTGTGGAATATTTTTTCGGCACTCCGCGTGGCGCAAGTCAGAGACTTGCGCCACATTTCCGAAACTTTAGACCACACACATGAGCGAACTGCATATCTATTCACTGGAAATCAGGTTAAAATAACTTTATGACCTCTTCTCTTTTGCGCGTGGAAAATCTGTCTAAAAACTTTGACCGCCTGCCTGTTTTGAAGGAGGTCACCTTTTCACTTGCAAAGGGCGAGGTGATCGGCCTTGTTGGGCGGCAGGGTGCGGGAAAGTCCACCCTGTTGCACGTTCTCAGCGGAGCAATCCCTCCCTCGTCTGGGATCATTCATTTCGGGGGAACGAACCGCCGCTTTTCCAATCGCATTGAAGCGCAAAAAATCGGAATTGAAACCGTTTACCAAACCTCCGGCCTGATCAACCGCTTTGACTTTTCGACCCAGATATTTTTAAACAGAGACTCGGGGGTTGAAATCACGCGCAGGACTTCGGGGCTGGTGGAGCAATTTGACGTAACGCAAAATATTCTCCTGGGCCGTGAGCAGATAAAATTCCCAATCCTCGGCGTCATCGACTGGGACCGCATGGTTAATGTCACCCAGAGCCTGCTCGCTGAATTTGACCTGCCCCCCGAGCTTGCCGTGGAACAGGTCAGCAACCTGTCTGATGAACAGCGTCAGGTGATTCTGTTACTACGCGCCCTATATCGTCCGTGCCAGCTTTTAATCCTGGATGATATCATCCCGATATTAAGTTTCAAACGCCAGGAGATATTGCTGGATAAAATCAAAAAACTCGCCGCGCAGGGAACCTCCGTCATCATCAGCAGTGACGATCTTAAGCACCTGTTCACAGTAACAGACAGGATCGTGGTTTTGTATGAAGGGAAATTGGTGGCAGACCGCCGCACAGCCGAATCTACTCCGCGGGAAATCGTTGAATTAATTGTCGGGTCGGCGGGGCACGACCAGGTGTCTCCCCTGATCTGGGCTTTGGAAAGCTATCACACCGCCCAACAGCAAACAGAGGAACTGCGCCGCACGCAGGCCAGCCTCCAGCAAAGCCTGGATGCGCAGGGTTCCTTGAATCGACAACTGGTGGAGCGGCTGAGTAACCAGCTTGTGGCGTTGGATCAATTGAATGCGGCTTTGCAGGCCACTCAGCGGCGCTTGATTACGGAACGCGAAGATGAGCGCAAGGCATTGGCCCGTGAATTACACGATCAGATCATTCAGGATATGCTGGGGTTGATCTACCGTCTCGAAGAAGTTGAAGGCTTTACACAGTCATTGGAAGCGCGGCAGGATGTTGGCTCCATCCGCAACGGAATTCGTAATTTGGTTGGGGAACTGCGCCAAATGTGCAGTGACTTGCGCCCGCCGACCATTGACCATCATGGCCTTTCCGCCGCAATCGATTCTCTGGCCAACGACTGGGCGGAACGCAGTGACATTCAACTTCAACTGGAAATCGACCCTGCCCTCGGACGTCTGCCCGAAATGATTGAACTCTCCGTTTTCCGAATTGTGCAGGAAGGTCTGAACAACATTCGCAAACATGCCGCCGCCCGGCATGTCCGCCTCTCCCTTCAACGAACATCTTCAACCAACTTGCTCGTGCGCCTGGAAGACGATGGCAAGGGGCTGTCCAACCCAACCGATCTTGCCTCTTTGTCTGTCAATAAACATTTCGGTCTGGTTGGCATCAGCGAAAGAGTGGCATTGCTGGGCGGGTCTATCAACATCGAATCCTCTCAGGGAAACGGCACGATCCTCCAGGTTGAAATTCCAAGCCCATACCCGCTTATTTTGGCGTAGGCAGAAAGATTCGCCCGCCTTGAAAGCCGTAGACTCAGTGCAAATGGCAAAACGCGAATTACACAAATCGGGGAAATCATGCGAATTTTCGCGCCATTCGTTGAGTTCGCGGTATTCGCGTTGAGAATTTTGATACACTCCCAACTCCTTATCGCCTTATTTTTTGTACACGGATGTTACGGAAGGCTTTACTGAAAAAACCTTTTTTAACCACGAAGGGCACGACACTTGCACCGCGCTGCCGCGAAGCGTGCAGTGCAGGTGAGTTCACGAAGGAAGTTCAAAAGCGAAAGACCTTTTTGCAGTGGAGTCACAGAAAAGAGCGGTTTTTATTATGTTTTTTTTCCGTGAATTTCAGTCTACTCCGTGCTGTCCGTGTCCAAATAAAGAATTATGAAAAAGTCTCTTAGGGGGATTCCCCCTGCCAAAAGAAGGGGGGTCTCATTTACAAACGGGGGGTTTGGCAATGTACAACCACCTTGAAACAATATACACTTTTCAAATAAAAAAGCCGATTCTTTATATTAGATCAGGTTACACGAAATTTTCCTTTTTCAACAAATTCAAAAAGGTTTACCGGCAAAAAATAAACATCCGTAACGCAAGACAGCATTTGGTCAAGTAATCGCAATAAGATTTTAACTTTATTTTTCGTACCTATCGAAAGTGAGTTACCTTGGGATTTCTGCGTAACAGGCATGTTTCCAGCGAAGCAAGCCATTCAAGTTGAATGGCTTGCTTCGGTTTTTTAAATTCTTCCTCATGAAAGGAGGTGGTAGAAAAATTTACTGGTTCAGTTCCATGTACTTCCATAATTGATTTGAAACCAACAAGGAGAAGAAAGACATGTCTAAAAAGATTTTGTATAGTTTGATGGCTGTGTTGGTTGCAGCCATGATGACCCTCTCGGCTTGCGGACCTGCCGCAACCGAAGAATCCGCAAACAAACTTGCCGTCGGTATCGTCCTCCCGACGAAGGATGAACCGCGCTGGGTGCAGGATGAAACCCGCTTCAAAGAAGCCCTGACAGCTGCCGGCTACGACGTTGAGATTCTCTTCAGCCAGGGCGACTCTGCCAAGGAAAAAGCCAATGTCGAGTCTCTAATCGCCAAAGGCGTCAAAGTCATCATCCTCACCCCGCAGGATGGAGCCGCCGCCGGCGCCGCCGCTGAAGCCGCCCGCGCCGCTGGTGTGAAGATCATTTCCTACGACCGCCTCATCCGCGACACCGAGGCCGTGGACTTCTACGTCACCTTCGACAGC
>JACRLB010000048.1 GCA_016235445.1 Chloroflexota bacterium
CACGTCGCTCTCCCCCCGCAGAGCGTGGATTGAAACTTAGCTATGGCAAATAAACGCCATGCGCCGCCCGTCGCTCTCCCCCCGGAGAGCGTGGATTGAAACTACAAGGTCACGGATTGTTGGGGTAATAATGGCGAGTCGCTCTCCCCCCGGAGAGCGTGGATTGAAACACCCGTCCATAGAACATAAAAATAGCTGTATTCGTCGCTCTCCCCCCGGAGAGCGTGGATTGAAACAGCACAGTACAACGCTCGGAAGCGGATACGTGGTCGCTCTCCCCCCGGAGAGCGTGGATTGAAACTATCGCGTCCGCTGGTAAGGATACAAAAACGCCCGTCGCTCTCCCCCCGGAGAGCGTGGATTGAAACATTATAGCTGTCCTTTGCGTGTGGGTCGTTATCTGTCGCTCTCCCCCCGGAGAGCGTGGATTGAAACATCGCTGATATTAACAAGGTCTTCGAGTACTCCGTGTCGCTCTCCCCCCGGAGAGCGTGGATTGAAACTACCGCCCATGCCGCTAATGTAACCGTTAGGCGCGTCGCTCTCCCCCCGGAGAGCGTGGATTGAAACCCCACTACGACCCGCTCAGTGGCGGGCGCGGGAAGTCGCTCTCCCCCCGGAGAGCGTGGATTGAAACTGCATACCTTATATATTAAGGTGAAGGCGGCAAGTCGCTCTCCCCCCGGAGAGCGTGGATTGAAACGCGCAAGGCGTCGGGGTCGGGGTTGTCGAAGTCCACGTCGCTCTCCCCCCGGAGAGCGTGGATTGAAACCAACACCATGAGTATAAAACCTGGTATCAACAAGTCGCTCTCCCCCCGGAGAGCGTGGATTGAAACCAAGTGCCACTCTGCCACGCAAGCCAGAATTCCAGGTCGCTCTCACCCCGGAGAGCGTGGATTGAAACGTATGCGGGGAGTGCGGAGTTAAATACAATTACTGTCGCTCTCCCCCCGGAGAGCGTGGATTGAAACACGCGAGATGATTGTCACAGAAAAAATCGACGGCGTCGCTCTCCCCCCGGAGAGCGTGGATTGAAACAATGTCTTTAATCTCTTGACCTTCAAGCCGCGACGTCGCTCTCCCCCCGGAGAGCGTGGATTGAAACTTGTTTCTGGCCTATCTTATGATACGCTCACTGGTTGTCGCTCTCCCCCCGGAGAGCGTGGATTGAAACCGGTGATTGATGTTGTTGAAACTCAAATTGCCGAGGTCGCTCTCCCCCCGGAGAGCGTGGATTGAAACTTACATATTTTGGTATGGATATTGAAATTGATTAGTCGCTCTCCCCCCGGAGAGCGTGGATTGAAACGCATTCTGCGCAGCAGCCGCCACAATACCAACCGGTCGCTCTCCCCCCGGAGAGCGTGGATTGAAACCTACTGGCGATATTCTTATCGGCTCGATTCACCTCGTCGCTCTCCCCCCGGAGAGCGTGGATTGAAACCTACTAATAAAGGTTCAAGATACTACCTAGAACGCCAAGACCTCCGAGTTCTAAAAAAACTCGGGGGTCTTGGTTTTACCTGGCGCTGTTACTTCTTTTTGTCAGGCGGCATCGCCTTCTTTCTGGTTTTCCTTGGCATAGCCCAGATATTTCATAATGGAATTGATGCCCTCTGTGCCTGCGCTGACGATCAGGGCGGTGATGATCGCATCCCACGTGTCGATCCTATTGTAGCCAAAGTGGACGAGAACGCGGATGCCTGCCCCGAAGGCCAGGAGCAACCCAAAGGCGAGGGAAACGAGCGCGAGGAACAGCTTTTTCCAATCCTTTGCGATTTTATCGATAAGCGGGTCCAGAATTTCCAGCAACTGCTGGAGGGCAAAGCCTGCCGCAAACGCGGGGGCCAGGGCGGTGACAAGTATATCCATGATGAATTCTCCTTATTGAAAAATTTGGACGCAGAACGGTCCGATAAGGATACTGTACAATGCCCGCGGGTAAAATTCAAGCCCCCTGAACAGGCCGGGTGTGGACTAATGTGGCGCAAGTCTCCGACTTGTGAGGCAAATCAGAGATTTGCCCCACACCCAACAGGCCAAAACAAAATTTTCACCTGGCCTGCTTTCCTGGCTTATAATCCCGCCATGTCTAACCCACCCGCAAGAAAAACTTATTTTGGAATTGCCGCCATCGTCACAGGGATATTTGCCGTCTTATTTTTGGGGGCAAATTATGTGGCGGCCTACCTGAATATCTCTCCAGCCGAATTCAGTTGGTTGAATATTATTACCGCCCAGGCCTATTGCCTGCTGACTCCGCTGGCTGTTGTTTTGGGGATCGTAGGACTTCTTTTCAAGAATGATTCCAAACGCCTTTCATGGGTTGCTCTTGCCGTGGCGGTAATTCCCTTCCTGATCATCCTTGTTCAGTTTGTGCTGGCTCTTGTGAAACACAATTAATAGTTCGCGCTGAGCGGAGTGAGTGTTTTTCGCGAACGCAGTCGAAGCGCAGGGTTGCGCAAAATCACGTCTCGACTACGCCTTTCGACGAGCACGAAAGCCTCCGCTCGACGCGAACAGACAATGAGTTACTGAATCCCTACCAACACTTTCAACACCCCAGGCTGGGCGGCCTTCTCGAAAGCCTTGAGTGCATCCTTCAAACTAAATTCTTCCGCGATCAGCACAGTGGGGTCTACTTCGCGTTTTTCCAGCAGGTTCAGCGCAGGCTCAAAAGGACCACAGCGCGAGCCGATGATGTTGATTTCATCCACCACGATGGACGAGAAATTGACAGTCATATCCCCCTTGTAAGTGGACTTCAACACCAGAGTCCCGCGCGGGCGGATGGCTTTTCTGGCAAGGTTGAAACCGTCTGGCGAGCCTGTCACTTCCACGACGATATCCCATTTACCTGGTTGGATTTCCTCCTCGGAGGTGATGCGAATCCCTCGCGCACTGAGCAGGTTCTTTTGCAAGGTGTGCCGCGCCACCACGTGCAGGTCACAACCCGTGAGCGACAGGGTCTGCGCGATCAATTGTCCCAGCCGGCCTGCGCCGACCACCAACACACGGTCTGTTGACTTGACTTGAATTTGCGCCTGAATTTCCAAAGCCGCCGCAAGCGGTTCAGTGAAAACCGCCATTTCATCGGGCACCGAGTCTGGGACGCGGTGCAGGTTTGCAAGCGGCAGGGAGGTGTATTCGGCAAACACACCATCGCGGTTGACAATTCCCAGCACCGTGCGGTTTTCGCAATGCGTGGGGCGTCCGTTCAGGCAGGCTTCACACGCGCCGCACACCGCGTTGATCTCGCCCACCACGCGCGCGCCAATCCAATTTTTATCGGGCGCATCCATCACCTCACCCACAAATTCGTGGCCGAGAATTCCCGTGTACGGATAATAACCCTTCACCATTTCGAGGTCGGTACTGCAAATCCCGGCCTTGCGGATTTTTATCAAAGCCTCGTGGGCTTTTTGGGGTGGCGCAAGTTCGCGCAGTGATATCTGGTTATTCTCAAGCCAAAGCGCCTGCATGGTTAAACTCCATTATTCCAAGATGCTCCCTGCGCCGTCCTCGGCGCAGGCTTTCTTCGTAGAACTCCGCCGAGGACGGCGGCTTGAGCATGGTCACGCCTATGCAACTTCTTAAGCTCTGACACCCCTGTCATTCCTTTGCCTGACAGCTTCATAAGTGATCAGCGCGGTTGCAATCGAAACATTCAGCGAATTCACCTTCCCCAGCATCGGGATTTTCACTTTCACATCCGCGTTTTGCATCCAGAAATCGGTCAGCCCTGCGTCTTCTGTGCCGACCGCGATGGCGATGGGTCCGCTGAGATCGACATCGGTGTATGACTCTTCGGCGGATGGTGTGGCCGCAAGTACCCGCATCTTTCTGGACCTGATCCATGACAGCGCATTCGGCGACTCAACCTCGACGGTGGGTACGGCAAAGACCGCTCCGCGGCTGGCGCGGATCACGTTGGGATTCCACAAATCCACGCGCGGGTCGCAGACGAGAATGGCGTCTACTTTGGCGGCGTCTGCCGTGCGCAGGATCGCGCCGAGGTTGCCAGGCTTCTCGACAGACTCGGCGACAATCACCAGCGGCGAGGCGGACAATTTCAAATCTTCCAATAAAGTTTTCGGAGTGGGGAAAATTCCCATCCAGCCATCGGGGTTGTCGCGGTAGGATATTTTCTCGAAGACTGCGCGGCTGACCGTGGTCAATTCAACAGCGTTGGGAATGTCAATAGATCGGCTGGCAAGCTCGGGCGCGGTCAGAAGCGTTTGCGGTTGGAGGCCAGAGCCGAGGGCGAGAGTCAACTCATCGCGGCCTTCTACAAGAAACAAACCGTCCCGCTGGCGCTGGCGTTTGTCTTCGCGAAGTTTTACGATGTATTTTACTTTTGGGTTTTGCAGGCTGATGATGTCCATAAAATTTGTACGCAAGATTTATCTTGCGCTACTTTACCAGCAAGAGGCAGGCGGCCTGATGTGTTTTGCTGAGCGGGATAAGCCGTGGGTCGCTGACTTTGCAGGTTGCAAAGGCTACAGGACAGCGCGGGTGAAAACGACAGCCTGATGGGAGGTCTATGGGGTTGGGGGTCTCGCCTTGCAAAATGATGCGCTCGTGCCGCAGGCGGGGGTTTGGCACAGGGATGACGGAGATGAGCGCCCTGGTGTAGGGGTGCTGGGGTTTTTCGAGCACTTCGAGCATGGTGCCGATTTCCACGATGCGGCCAAGGTACATGACGGCCACGCGGTCGGCAAAGAAACCGACGGAGCCAAGATCGTGCGTGATGAAGATGACGGCGATCTGGCGTGTGATGCGAAGCTCTGCCAGCAGGTTGATGATCTCTGCGCGGATGGAAACATCCAGCATGGAGACGGGTTCGTCGGCAAGGATGATTTCAGGCTCGAGCACCAGTGCGGCGGCGATGACCACGCGCTGGCGCTGTCCGCCGGAGAGTTCGTGGGGGTAGCGTTTCAAGTAGACTTCGGCAGGTTTCAGGCCTGCATCTTCCATGGCTTTCTTTACGCGCTGGTCACGGTCTGGGGTGTTCGCAATGCCATGCACGGCCAGCGGTTCGGTGACGATCTCTTCGATGGTTTGCGTGGGGTTCAGGGATTCGTAGGGGTCTTGAAAGACCATTTGAATTTTGCGGCGCAAGTCCTTGCGTTGATGGTCGTCCAAATGCGTAATGTCGCGGCCTTCAAGCGTGACTATGCCTTCGGTGGGGTCTTCCAATCCCATGAGCAAAAGCGCAAGGGTGGATTTACCACAACCGCTCTCGCCCACCAAAGCGATGACTTCGCTGTGGCGCAGGGTCAAGTCAACACCGTCTACGGCGTGCAGGTTGCGGGGCTGGCGCGAGAACAGGGTGGCATGGCCTACATCGAAGTATTTTTTTAATCCACGAACTTCCAGGAAATGATCTGCGCTCATGATGAAGCCTCAAGGAGATGACAACTGGCAATATGCCCGTCGCCTAATTTATGCAGGGATGGTGGATCGGTATGACAGCGCTTGAATGCGGCGGGGCATCTCGGCGCAAAGCGACAGCCGGCGGGCAGGGCATCCAAACGGGGCGGGTAACCGGGGATGGACGATAATTTTTTCTTTGGCTTTGTCAGGTCTGGGAAGGCTTTCAGCAATTCCTGGGTGTAGGGATGTTTCGGGTTATTGTAGATCACGTCCACGTCGGCGTATTCTGCTGTCACGCCGCCGTACATCACCAGTACTTTGTCGCACATTTCTGCAACGACGCCGAGGTCATGCGTCACAAAGATGATGGCAAGCCCTAGCTTTTTGCGAAGCCTATCAAGCAGTTCGAGAATTTGCGCCTGAATCATCACATCCAAAGCGGTGGTCGGCTCATCCGCGACGATGACTTGCGGGTTGCAGGCCAGCGCCATGGCGATCATGGCGCGCTGACGCATTCCGCCTGAATATTGGTGCGGGAAATGATCTTTGTGGTCGGCGGCAATGCCGACAAGATCGAGCAGTTCAACCACCCGCGCCGATAGATTTTCCTTCGGAAAGCCTGGCAGGTGTTTGATAATTGCCTCGGCAATCTGCTCCCCAACAGTGCGCACGGGGTTGAGCGCATTCATCGCTCCCTGGAAAACAATCGAAATTCCGCTCCAGCGGACGGAATTCAATTCATCTTCAGTCAGCGCGGTGAGGTCTCTTCCATTAAAGAGTACCCGTCCATTTACGATCTGTCCCGCAGAAGGCAACAGCCGAAGTAACGAAAGCATCAGGGTGGTTTTGCCACAGCCGCTTTCGCCCACCAGCCCAATCAATTCCCCCTCCTGCAAATTGAAGCTGATATTTTCCACGGCGCGCGCGGGAGGCTTGCCGTTGTTCACATAATGGATGGATAGATTTCGGACTTCAAGCAGGGGACTTTTTCCTGTTGATTTTTCTGCATCTTCATTCGCTTCATTCCTGACTACGGGCCTGCCCGGCATTAAGTGGTGGGTATCCAGCCTTGGGTTTAATACCTGCTCAAGTCCCTGCCCGAGCAGGGTAAGGCCAAGCACAACCCAAACGATTCCAAAACCTGGAACCACCAAAGCCCACCATGCCCCCGTAGACATGGCTCCGCGCCCAAAAGCGTAGTTGAGCATCTGTCCCCAGGAGAGAGCGGTCGGGTCACCGAGGCCTAAAAAGGAGAGTGTGCTTTCCGCCAATACAGCCGAGGAGACAACAAGGACAGCCTGCACCACTAAAATTGGCAACACCAGCGGCAGGATATGGCGGCGGATAATATGTCGCTTGCTGGAACCAATGGCTCGGGCGCGCAAAACAAATTTACGCGATTTCACAGCCAGGGTTTGGGAACGCACCATGCGGGCGGTGGTTGTCCAGTACAGCAGGCCGATCACCAAAATAATATTGAATATGGACGGCTTGGTTAATGCGATCACCACCATCATCAGCGGCAGGTCGGGAATGACGAGCATAATGTCGGTGAAGCGCATGATGAGTTCTTCGGTACGTCCGCCATAGAACCCGGCAATGATGCCCAATACGCCCCCGATCACCAGTGAAATAAAGGCGGCAAAAAAGCCGATGGTCAGGGAAACGCGCGCGCCAAAGATAAAGTTTGTCAGCACATCCTGGCCGGCATCGTCGGTCCCAAGCCAGTGCGCCGCGCTGGGCGGATTGTAAATATCCGTTGTGGTGACATTCAGGGTCGAGCTTGGGTCATACGGAGAAAGGACTGGCGCAAGTATTGCCACAATGATGGCAACAACAAGCATCATAAAACCGACAAGCCCCATGTAATTGTTTCGAAAAACGCGCCAGAATTCCTGGAAGCGCGGTGCAGTTGTGGTTGTTGTCATTTGCGCTTCCATCAGTTACTCCGTTTTCACGCGTGGATCAAGGTAGGAATAAGCCAGGTCTGCCAGCAGATTGGACAAAATAACCGCCACCGCAATCAGTAGGAATGCGCCCTGCAAAACAGGGAAGTCTCTGCGGTTCAAAGCTTCCACGGTTGTCATTCCCAGTCCTGGCCACGAAAACACCGTTTCGATCTGTATCACGCCGCCGACCGTAAAACCGAGATTGATGGCGATGATCGTAACGAGGGGCAGCATTGCGTTTTTGATGGCATGGTCTTTAAGAATCTGGAAAATGCTCAATCCCTTCGCTTTGGCTGTAAGGATATAGTCTTCCGAAAGCACATCCAAAAGACTTGAGCGCATGATCAGCATATATTCGCCCATGTAAACGATGGTGTAGGTCAACGTGGGCAGGAACATGTGCCTGGCAATATCTCCCCATTGCGTGAGCAGTGGATAGGAAGACATACCCGGCGTGGACATGCCCGCGATGGGCATCCCGTTATTGCTCCCCCAAAACAGCAGAATAACGCCCAGCCAAAATGTCGGGATGCTCCAGGCCACGAGGCTGATGGTCAGGGATGCAAAATCCAGTGCGGTGCGCGCCTTCCAGGCCGAGAACATCCCGAACAGCACGCCGACAAGGATTGCAAGAATTTGCCCCGCGCCAATCAGGATGACCGTGTTCCACAAACGCTCCGATAAAATTTCAGTTACCGGACGGTTTGTATGAAAACTTATCATCATATCGCCTTGTAACAGATTCCCCATATAAATAAAGAACTGCGTATCCAGCGGATTGACCGCACAACTGCCGATTTTGACCGGGTTAAGCGACTCGAAGCAATTTATGATCGGTTTGTCCAGGCCGTATCGAACTCGAATGGCTTCGATGTTTTCCTTCGTAAGCCGCGGGTCGCGTACGCCAGCGCGCGCAGGGTCGCCGGGCAGAATGCGAAAAAGAAAAAAATTCAGGATAATTACAAAAAGGATGGTGAATAAAGCCCAGCTAATTTTGCCTAGTAAATAACGCCAGCGTTTCAAGGGGCATCCTTTTTCTCCTCATCTCCCGTTTGCGGAAGATGAGGAGAAGTTGAAAATTCTTATTTTACAGGCTCGATCAAAACCAGCGATGTTACATCGCTCAATTCGATTTTTGCAAAAGCTGTCAACCAGCCGGTGAACTTATCGGTTCGGTACGCTTGAATGCTTTGTTCGTAATATGGGATGATATATACGACATCGTTGAAAGCGATTTCCTGCATTTTCCAGACAAGCTCCTTGCGGGTTTCGAGGTCGAGTTCCACAGCTTGCTGGTCGTAAAGCGCATCAAACTCGGGGTTGGAATAACCAGTTTCGTTATATCCAGTTGGAATTTCCGCTGTTGTTTGAACGCCAAGCAGCAGGTTTGGGTCTGGGTCGGAACCCCAACCCCAGAGGATCACATCAAAATCAAAGGCCGGACAGCACTGTGCGGTCAGCGCGTCAGGGTCGGTGGCTTGTAACTCGGTTTTCACGCCCACCTCTTCCCACATCTCAGAGAGGAGTTCAGCTTGTCTGGGCGCATCAATACTGTCGCTGGGCCAGTTCACACGGAAGATAAGAGGCTGGGAGCCATCCGGCATTTCGCGAACGCCATCCCCGTCTGTATCGGCGTAACCGGCGTCGTCCAACATCTGATTCGCCCTGGCTGTGTCGAACTCGTAATCCTTGATCGTGTCGTTGTACCAAAAGCCCAACCCGTCAGGAATCAAGGTCAGGCCGGGTGTGCCATATCCAAGCAACACGACATCGATTAGCTTCTGTTTATTGGTGGCATGTGCCAGCGCCAGGCGGACGTTGCGATCTTGCAGAGCCGGGTGACCTGTGCATAAACCACCATCATCCGTGGGACAATTTTCGGGCGCAATTTGATTAAAGATGATATCCGAAACAGCGGGCGCGAAGGGAGCGCCATTCAACACTTTAACATTGGCTTCAGCCTTCAAAGTCTCAACCGCGGTGGCGGGCATTTCGGTGATCATATCCACCTGTCCGCTCTTGAGGGCTTGCACAAGAACATCCTGGCTTTCAAAAGTCTGGAAGATGACTTCACCCACTTTCGGCGGAGTCTCGAAATGTTCCTTGTTTGCCCCAAGGTGTACAAATTCATTTTGTTTGTATTCGACGATCTTAAAGGGGCCGGTGCCGATCATCTCAAAATTCTCAAACTCGACTGTGGCGGAACCTTCTGCATGATCCTTCCAAATATGTTCCGGGAGAATATACATGAAAACCAACTGGCTTTCGATATTCGGAATCGCCTCTGACAAGGTCAAGACAATGGTGTTGTCGTCAGGCGCTTCCGTGCTTTCGATGTACGCAGTGTAGGAGTTGATGTAGGGAAAATCTTCATGGGTCTTGTATAGATCGTAGGAGAATTTAATATCCCCGGCCGTCATGGGCTGTCCATCATGGAACTTCACCCCCTCACGGATTTTGTACGTATAAACCAGCCCGTCAGCCGAGTGCTCGACACTTTCCGCAACACCCAAAGAGAATGTGCCATCCAGGTTAAGCTTATACATGGAGTCGTACACCAAACCAAAGATGGTATAAGCCTCCGAAAGAATCGCAGACCCTGGGTTCAAGGTATCCGGACTGCCTGCCCAGCCAATACGCACCACTACAGGCTGGCCGCCGCCCAGATTCCCACACGCAGAAAGAACCAGCGCGGCGAGCAAAAGAATATACAGAGCCTTTTGTTTCATGATTTCTCCTCCGTCCATTGAAAGTTTTTTTATTCCCAAAAACAATATGCGCCATGACAGAATTCATCTGCCATGGCGCAGTTGCTTATCGTTAACGATTAACGAGAGTGCGTTTAGGGCGCATTTGGGGAATATTCACTAGGCTGGAATTTTACTGTAAATTCAAAATTAGGGAAAGTGGATTTATTGGTAAAATCGCATAAAGGCAGGCGCACATGGAAAACCCCATAAAACTTACTGAAAAATACGAACGGAATGGTTGGCCCTCACTAAAACGAACAGACCTAAAAGACCTTCCTGGACTAAACCTCTCGCTTCTGACTTCCTTTGAGCGGGTCCGTTCCCATTCGCTTTCGTCTCAGGGACAGATTGCCTGCATCAAAGACGGCGAAACGCTCTCCGATGTTTTCACCATGCCTGCAAGCGGAGGCTGGCTCGCGCGCATCACCACAGATCGTCCCCTGACCGCTTATTGGGATGATGAAATTCCAGAATGGTCACCAGACGGAAAATGGCTTGCTTTCGGAATCAAAGGGCATGTTCACATCGTCCCTCACGATGGCGGCCTCCCGAAAAAAATAACAGACTTCGCCACAGCCGCCAGCGGCCCGCGCTGGATGCCTGATTCAAGTGGGTTAATTGTCACCGTTGAGCGTAACGAAACCGATCAATTACTACTTACCGATTACGAAGGTTCCTGGCCGCGCGCCTTAACCACCGACACACTTGGCGACCACTGGGATGCCCGCCCTTCGCCCGATGGGAAATTCATCGTTTTCAACCTGCGCCGCTTCGATGACCTCAACCGCCTCGATATTATCCTGCTCGAAATCGCCACAGGCAGGCAGACTACTTTATATGGAAAGCCATCCGTGCGCGCCATGTCACCCAGGTGGTCTCCCGATGGAAAGTGGATATCCTTTATCGCCCAGGAAACCCAGCGTGAAGAACTGTACCTCATGAGGCCAAACGGCGAAGGCCTGCACCAGTTCACCAATGCAGGACAGGATATTTTCCAATACGAATGGTCGCCTTCGGGAAAGCAGATGCTTGCGGTGGTGAACAACAATGGATCGTTTGAGTTAATGCTGTTTGAAACAGAATCAGGCAAAAGGTCCGAATTAAGAAGCGGGGCGGGTATTCACTCCAATCCCAATTGGGCGAAAGACGAATCCTTCATCACATTTGAATTCGAAGGGCCGATCACCCCGCCCGATATCTACCGCATGGATTTGAAAAGCAAACAGGTGACACAACTTTCATTTTCCAATCCGCCTGCACTGCAAAAAAATAAATTCATAGTACCTGAGATCGTCTCCTACAAAAGCTATGACGGCCTGGAAATTCCAGCGTATTTATACCGCCCTGAAAAATCGAATGGCGCGGCGATTCTCTACCCACACGGCGGACCGAAGGATCAGTATGTTTTTGGCTGGGATGAGGTTGCTCAATATTTCGTTGCGAAAGGCTATACCTACCTCGCGCCGAATTACCGCGGCTCGACAGGATACGGAAAAGATTTTGAACGCGCGAATTACAACGACTGGGGCGTGGGCGACACGCAGGATTGCCTGCACGGCGCAAAGTTTTTACGAACCATAAAAGATATAAACCCTGATCGAATTGCCGTCGCTGGCGGGAGTTACGGCGGTTACATGACCGCCTGCTCCCTCTCGCACGACCCTGAATATTTATTCGCGTGCGGCATTGCAAAATATGGCGATTCGAATCTGGTAAGTTCGTGGGCGCAATGTGAAAAACGGCTAAGGCTGTACACAGAAATATTTTTAGGCCATCCTGCGAACAACCTGCAAGCCTACCTCAAAGGTTCTCCGATTGCCGAAGCGAAAAATATCCAAAAACCTGTTTTGATTTTACATGGCTTGCTCGATACCGTTGTGCCGCCCGAAGCCAGTGAAGAGTGGGTCGAAGCCCTGCGCCGTGAAGGAAAAACCTTCGAATACAAAACCTATAACGATGAACCGCACGGCTTTTTGCGGCGCGAAAACCTTTTCGATGTGTACGAGCGCATGGAAAGATTTTTGGATTGGCATTTGCTCCCAAAATGAATATAACCATCCGCTCTGAAACCCAGGCAGATCACAAAGCAGTGGAAAACATTTTGCTTTCCACGTTTCGCACAAATGCCGAAAGCAAAGTAGTAAATGCGATCCGTGAAAATGGTAATGCTGTTATTTCGCTTGTCGCTGTTTCAGATGAAAAAGTTGTCGGCCATATTTTGTTCAGCCCAGTCACAACTCACCCACCCACTCCGGAAAAAGGTCTCGGCCTTGCGCCTGTAGCTGTCGACCCTCAATATCAATTGCAGGGAGTCGGCACAACATTGATTCGCGCAGGTTTGCAAATGTGCATTGACCTGCAATACGATTACGCCGTTGTCCTCGGCAGTCCCAAATACTACAAACGTTTTGGATTTCAAAAGGCAGGCAATGCTGGCTTGCAAAATGAATATGGGGTGGATGATGAGTTCATGGTTATAAAATTCAAGTCGCTTCCGAATGGCGGCTTGGTAAAATATGCCAATGAATTTGTTTTGTATTCTGTTTAGTAGACTTTATGTATCTTTTCAAAAAAGATGGGAAACGTCCCGAAGGTTTGAGCGGCTCGACCAGTTTTTCGAGGAAACCTTCGGGACGGTGTGTCATCATCCCCAAAATATTGAGAAGATACGACTTTATCGGTAATTAGAAAAAAACGTCCCGAAGGTTGTTGACAGGTGTTCAAATTGCTTAAGAGACGGTGTTTGTATGTTATTTTTGATAACGTTTTGTAGAATTGGTGAAATAGAAAAAGCGAGGTAATAAATTGACTACGCGAAGTATTGAATTCTTCAAATTCGATGAATTAACCTGGGATGCGGTTGCGGAACTTCCACGCGACACACCGCTCGTTCTGCCTCTCGGCTCCGTATTTAACCTCGAACTGCTTGCTGACCAATTGAGTAATCCTCCCCGAATCGGCCTCCTGCCAGCCTTCCCATTCGGCTGGCGCGGCAGTGGACTAGCTCTGCCAGAACCAATTTTCTTTCAATACATAACCAATCTATTGGACAGCTTGCGAGATGATGGATTTACGCGAGTCTATTGCCTGGCCCCACAAGGGATTGACCCGCAATCCAGTTTTGTTGGCGGCCATTCAGCCTTCCTGCTCCGCCAGCCAAATCCATCGCAAAACGCACAGCCGCTGTTTTTACCGCCAGACAGCGAACGCGGGAAAGTGATACTCATTCCAATTGGACATACCGAACAACACGGCTATCACCTCCCCCTCTCTGTTGACAGCCTCATTATTGATGCCATAGCCCAAGGCACAACCTCCTTACTGCCTACGCGCAGTTGGGCGTTCCCGGTGATGCCTTATGGGGTCAGTACTCATCGCTCGTCATTTGCGGCAACCATGAATGCTGGCGGACGCGCCTTTGAAGATTTTTGGGGCACAGTAATTGACATCCTCGTTGCGCGCGGTTTTGATCGTTTTTACTTGATGAGCGGACATGGCGGCAACTCATCGTTCCTAGTGAATATTGTGAAGTACGCTGGCGAACGTCACCGCCGCATCTTCTGCGCCACAGCATGGTTGCACACCTCAGGCAGGATCGGCGCTGAGGCATTGGAAAAATACCGCACCACCCAAATTGGTGGAATGGGACACGCCGGCGAGTTGGAGACTTCCTACCTGCTGAATCTCCGCCCTGACCTTTGCCACATGGAGCGAGTCGTGGATGAGACGGATTTTGTCAGCACCCCGGATTACTACATGGATTGGATCGAAGGCGGTTCATTGATTGCAAACCCACCCTGGGATGATGACACGAAAACAGGCGCGTATGGCGCAGGAAGCCATGCAACAGCGGAGAAAGGCCGTTTATGGCTCGAGGCCGCAATCAAGGAAAAGGCCGACCACGTGGAGCAAATTCACGAACAGCACGAACGGCGCGAGCAGAGAAGGAATTCTGGTTATGGGTTGTGGGGCAAATTCAAATAACTGATGTTACGCATAGGGGCGATATCATACCCTTGTGGTACCCATCTACATTCGTGAAAACCTGATTGCGCAAAAGGCGGGCCACCCTGTTCCCACGGCGCTTTCCCGCACTGGGCACAACCCTCCCTTTGAGAATTAGCCTTTTGTAATGCCTGGACGGGTTGCCCCTACGGAATATCGCGTACCATCAGTCAAGTAAGGAAATAAACAAAGACCGCTGAAAAATATCAGCGGTCTTTGTTTCATTAATCTTCCGGGACTTCGAAGAACATCTTCATCCCGCAAAATGGACGGTTGCCGACTTTCAACGTCCAGACTGCTGTATACATCCCGTGTTTTTTGGGGGCATTATAAAAAACTTTAAACGTAACACTGCGTCCAGACGCTACTGCCGAGGGAAGGTCTTGAATGATTTTCCCCTCATGGCGGTAGCCGCTCTTGTAAATAAAATCAACTGTGGTGCTGGTCCAGGTTTTTGTGCCGGTGTTTATCACTGTCCAATAAGCGTAGAATTCGGTTTCAGGTTGAATTATCCCGCCTTTGGGACTCGTTGCGCGGACGACACAAGTCCAGGGTAGGCCGGTATATGGAATTTCATCACGCGGGTCAATTATCCCTAAACTCTGGATTCCAGCGGTAACAGCGTAGGCGGGGTCGAGGGTTTCAGTTACTACGCCGGGGAAAAGGGAAAAAGGTGTTTGTGTGGCAGGCGCCGCAATCAGTGTGGATGTTGCTTCACGTGTCAACGTTGGGGTAAAGGTGGGAGGCAGGGCGGCGGCGGTTCGGGTCTGCGCAACGACGGCAGTCTGTACGATGACGGTCTCCAATAATTCAGGGACTGGCGCGCCTGGAGCTTGTGCGGGAGCAGGGTTCCCTATTGATGGGATTGCGCAAGCCAGTACAAAAAGAATTAAGATAAACCCTCCGCCAATTTTTTGCCGTGAACTTAATCTCACTGTTTCTCCTTGTTTTCTAAATAGTATAACATGCGTCAAGAAACATATTTTCCGATGAATTCTTCGCCTTTTCCGATAAATTCTTCGTAATCATCAGGGGCGGGAGCAGAAGCCATGAGGTCTTGAGTCTTTTGGCGCAGAACCTGACGGGCGGGCGGAGAACCTGCCTCCTGCCATTTTTCCATGCTGTAGTGGGGATAGATACTGCTGATGTAATATCCGTTTTTATAATTTCGCATGGTGGATGGTTGGTTAAGAAAATTCTTGCCGGGGCCTACTTTGGCGATTTCATCCACTGCGGAGTTGACATCGTCGAGCTGGAATCCGTTGTGGAGGCGCAGGGATTGGTCGATGATCTCATGGGCGTGGACGAAGGTTGTTGGCGAGATGGACTTCGAGCCGAGGGAATCTCCAATGAACGGAGCCAGATGTCCGCTTGAGAGAAGAAGCGCGAGAGTATTCATCCAGTAGGTGTCTGCGGCGATCAAATCCATGCCCCAGCCGGTGCCGCTTCCCGATGTCGAACAATGCGGGATGCCGTAGTGTTTCATCATTTCAGAACAGGCGACGCTGATGAGGATGCTTTGCGGGTCGTAGAAGTTGAGCATGGTGCGCATGTCAAAATAGACGGGCAACATGCCGAGCAAAATTTGCGCGCCTTTTTTGATGGTCTGGCTGATGACCAGACCTGCGAGAAGTTCTGCCATGAGCAGGGTGAGCGTGCCCGCGGGTGTGAGCGGCGTGGATGCGCCTGCCATGCTGTAATTGGAAAAGATGATGGGCAGACCGCGCTCGATGGCGACTTTCATTTTATCCACTGTGCCTGCGTTCATGACGAGCGGGCTGACGGGGTTGAAGTACGGGATGATGAATGGCTTGCGGCCGAGGTCGCCGTGAAGGAGTTCGAACATTTGCAAAACGTCAGGAAATTTGTTTTCATCAGAGACGAGCAGGACGAGCGGCTTGGTGGTGTTGGCAATGTGTTCAAGCGAGCCATAGAGGTCGCCCAATTCTTCAGGGACATCGCGCACGATGCCGACGGTGGAGATGACATCATAATGTTTAAGGCTCGAACCGAGACGTACAAGATCTCTGAAATTTTTGCGCTTGAAAATATCAAGCGTTTCATCGAAGGGGTTTTGATAGAACAGTGCCGTCACCCCTACGCCAAAACGCAGACGGTCTTCTCCCAACTTCAACTTGTGTTCTCCGCGACGGTCATACACGTCAATCGTCTTCGGCGCGGACTTGATGGCGTCCTCTACAATGTCCGCGGGAAATTTGATGATGCGGCCCTGCGATTTCAACCCGAGTTTCTGTTCCAGCATTTGAAGCATGGAGGGCGAATCAACGCGCACGCCAGTTTCGCTCAACACCCGCAAAACATTGCGGTGCGCTTCGCGGATTTGTTCTTCACTCATTAAAGTCAATCGCGGGCGGACGTTGTTCATGGGGGTAATCTCCTGATTCTCGATTGTAATGGAGGAAAGAAGAAAGGGGAAAGAAACGGAAAATAATAGACGTTATCGGTAATAACCCACAAGCTTTAATGGGACGCAGATAAACGCTGATTTTCGCTGATTTAAAAAATTTATCTGTGTTTTTCTGCGTGAATCAGCATCCCAATTTTATTTCCGATAACGTCTAATAGCGCGACATAAATGCCGCGCTACGGTAATACCTATTCCTGCTTTTCCCAGGCTCGCCGATCTTCGGGTTTCTCGGGGTCAAGATATTTTGGTTCGACCTCCTTGAAAATTTTATGGCCGTGGGAAACCCATAGATCTGCGGCGAGTTTCTTCTCGTTACAAGAAACGCCCTGAGCGGAAAAATACTGGCAGACGCGAACCACGTCCCGCTGGAAGATGCGCCACGAGGAAGGGTTCGCCTCCGGCAGAACCACTTGCGGAAAATCAATCAACTTGATCTCGCCTTCCCAGTACAGAATGTTGTACGCCGAAAGGTCGCCGTGAATGCGGTCATTCGCAAGCATGATGTCAATGTTGCGGATGATCCGTTCGAAAAGCTGTTTCGCTTCATCCCGCTCAAGAGAGATATGGCTAAGCGGAGGCGCGGCGGTTCCCGCATCGCCCACAAACTCCATCAGGATGGCGTTTTTCTCTTTCGCGTACGGCCTGGGCACATCCGCGCCCGCGTGATACAACTTTTCCATCGTCACGAATTCATACGCAATCCAGCTTTGATGCCTGACCTCCTCGCCGTAACTCGTGCGCTTCGCAATCGCGTTGATGTCCCTTGCCTTCCACAAAGCGCCGCCGTCCTGGTCCAAATCCACGCGGCCAATGCGATACTCGCCATCGTTCTTGAGGTTGCGCAACATGCGCGGACGATATATCTTCGCGGCGAGGAGCGGCGCATCCACCTCCGCCCCGGGCTGGCACTGGTATACGGACGCCTCCTTCCCCCCTTTGACTTTTCGCAGGACATCCGAAATCCACTTGTGTTCGTAGAATGCACCGAGCGAATCCAATAACCACCATTCCTCGAAGCGCGCGGCTTTATACGAAAATTTAAAGGAATCGCCTGAATCATCCTGCGCGTGTTTGAAACTGCGTTCCTCCTGAGCCAGTTTTTTGGTGGTTTGCTCGTAGGGGCGCCGCCTGTCGATTCCGAGATGGGAATTTAGTTTATCTTCGTCATCAAGTTCGTTATAAAATTCAATGTAATCGTTGGTATCCATTGTTTTACCTTAAACAAAAAACCACAGGAAAGGACATCCTGCGGTCAGGTGTAGAACAAGATGACATCTTGTTCTACAGTGAAAAAGAAAACCGCAGGCTGAACGCGCCTGCGGTTGAAAATTTGAAAGAACGATTAAAATCGTTTCTACATTTCACCTGAAGGAGGCGCGCTGAACAATTGTTTTGTGGATGATGAGATCGCTTGCATGTTTTCGTGCCTCCTTTCTAATTTGGATGAGATGGTGTTTGAATTCTATGCCAGTCTAAAAAGCGCGTCAAGCCCCAGTTTTTACCGGGGTGTGGAATATTTTTCGGCACTCCGCGCGAGGCAAATCTCTGATTTGCGCCACATTTCCAAAACTTTAGACCACACCCATGAAGTCCGCTTGTTAGCCCAAAGTAGAAATGTCCCCTGAATTCCAAAGTAGAAATGTCACCGCCCTGCAGGGCGGTGACATTTCTACTTTTTTACCGCGAAGTAGGCAGAGGGTAATTGCGCCAGGGGTGATCAGGTGCGGGTTTGGCAG
>JACRLB010000004.1 GCA_016235445.1 Chloroflexota bacterium
GAATGGCAATTCTATTTTTGAGCAAAGGTACAAGCCCTGGGGAGAAACTCGCTACACAACCCTGAACGCAACGGCAAGCACGAAGTATCAGTTTACGGGTCAATATTCGCACGAGACGGATTTTGGATTGCTGTTTTATAAAGCGAGATGGATGGATCCGCAGTTGGGGAGGTTTGTGCAGGCCGATAGTATTGTCCCTGGCGGGGTGCAGGGGTTGGATCGGTATGCGTATGTCAATAACTCGCCGGTGGTTTATGTCGACCCGAGTGGGCACGAACCGCACGGGCCAGGTTCTTGTTATGGCGCAGGAGATATTAACTGTGAAATAAACAATGAAAAACACAAACAAGATATCCTTTACTCAAAAATAATCAAGGGGTCGCGCGACGATGGCTCTTGGACCGAAGGGGACTGGAAAAAGTACTTGAAGAACCGAGATAAATATTGGAATGAGCCTGACAAATGGCCCTATGCCGATCCATATAACTGGGAGTCGTTTGCTTTACATGCCCAAAGGCTGGCTTCACAATACGATCTTTCCTATTCAGCACAAAGAAAACAGTTTGTGAGAGATTTCGCATTGCTGTTTGCAGGAATATCTTCATTGGATGGTTGGATGGAAGTAGCTATAGACTCTGCGTACGGTCCGGAAATCGAACCAATCCTAAATGAAGGCACCGAGGGCCTTTCTACACAATATCAAGATAGTAACACGGGAAATCAATCCCACCATTACGCGGGTGTGTTTTTCAGCTCTTATTTTGCAGAGCCTATCCCCGCATTGATAGCAAACATTCCAAGAGATCTATTTGATCGTGGCGGTCCCAATTTTGGTGATCTGACTTTGGATTTTCAAGCAACATTTGATGCCAATGAATTCAAATACAATCCAGGCAGCAATGCTAATTCCATAGCAAATTTCATCCTCAACCTCATGGGACCATAGGCTTGAAAATGAATAAAAGATTCTGGATCATTGTCTTGGCCCTGGTAATGTTGCTTCTTTTGCCGAAACTATATTGGGCGATCAAAGCGATACCTTATCGTGAAAAACAGGAACAACTCGCACAAACCTTGGGAGTAAATATACACAATTACAGGAGATTTGACTTTCCCTTCGATTACTTTTTACAGGAGTTAAAGCCGGGAATGCCAATCCGGGAAATTCATCGCATCATACGAGGCTACGACAGGGTATTGAGATGCGATGATTACGCGGAGGTTTACCTCTATTTCAGTCCTCCAGGTACAGATTCCTTTAAGTACATGATATTGTACGACGAAAAATTCTTTAGGTCCTTCATAACAGATGATATATTTGGAGACAGAACTGTTTCAATCAATGGATGCGTAGACGGAAAATTACCTGAATAAAATCAGGCTTAATTTCTTGAAATCATAACCCGATGCCATCAACGGCAACTACTACGAACTGACAAATGGCACAGTCACGAAATACTACTTCGCAGGGACGTCCCGCATTGCCATGAGTAAATACACCATCCCGGAAACCATGAAAGTGGAATATTTCCTGAGCGACCACCTCGGCTCCACCAGCATGACGACCGACAGCACGGGAGCAAAGGTCTCGGAGATGAGATATAAGCCCTGGGGCGAAGTCCGCTACTCGTGGACAAATGACACCCTGAACGCGAATCCCGCCTACGCGTTGACCAGATACACCTTCACGGGACAATACTCCCACATGGACGACCCGTCCACACCCGCGAGTGAGGGATTCGGCTTAATGCACTACGGCGCAAGGATGTACGATCCCGCGTTAGGACGCTTCACCTCCGCCGACACCATTGTCCCTGGCGGGGTGCAGGGGTATGATCGCTATGCGTATGTCAATAACTCGCCAGTTCGATATACGGACCCGACTGGTCACATTGGGTGCGATGAAGATTTAAATGGGAAATGTATCAGCTATGGGTATAAAGATAAAGGGTCGTTTCAGAATGCTGCCCAGACACTAAACATTTACGTAGAGCAAGATTGTACACAAATACTATCTTGCGTCAGTCTAAAGAGCAAAGTAGCGAGATTCTTAACTATACCCAGCGCGGTCACAAATTGCGCTTTTTCAAAAAAGGGGGAAAGCGCAATTTGCAACCGTGGGTATTATAGACAAAGCGAAATATCTTCTTTACATATCTGCTTGGTGTATCTAACCAGATAATTAAAACGAAAGTGTAAATTACATGAAAACAAACCCAAACCTTCAAGATAAACTTTATACAATTTTTGTGGCAATTGCGATGGCCGCTGGATTTTATGTAGGTGTCATAACAGTCGACAAATATGAGATGTTTGTAAGAGGGGTATTAAGTGGGACAACTCTTATTTTGATCCATTTTCTCTTTAACCCTCCTAAAAATTTTCTAGTAAAAAGATCTGCTAAGCTTCCTCAAGACCTGAAATATGTTCTAGTAGGTTTTTTTCTTGCAATTATTGGAACTTGGTCAGTCTTTCATATTTTAGATACAATAATATATTATGGCAATATGATCGAATAATAAACCATCCCAGCACACAGAGGCCTCCCTGTGCGCTGGGCATTTAATCCAAAACTCAACTCTGCCTTATATCCCAGAATTTATTCACGATCTTTTCCAGTGACTTCTTCACATTCTCCTTCGTGATACTGGAGACCTTGAAAGTCAGCACGCTGGCGCTGGGGTCGTCGCCGGAGAAGATGAAATTTCCGCAAACACCTCGGCTCCACCAGCCTCACCACCGACAACACGGGAGCAAGAGTCTCCGAGATGCGGTATAAGCCCTGGGGCGAAGTCCGCTACTCGTGGACAAATGACACCCTGAACGCGAATCCCGCCTACGCGTTGACCAAGTACACCTTCACGGGACAGTACTCCCATATGGACGACCCGTCCACACCCGCGAGTGAGGGATTCGGCTTAATGCACTACGGTGCAAGGATGTACGACCCTGCATTAGGACGCTTCACCTCCGCGGACACCATTGTCCCTGGCGGGGTGCAGGGGTATGATCGCTATGCGTATGTCAATAACTCGCCAGTTAATTATGTCGACCCGAGTGGGCATGAACCCAAGTATGGATGTTATCAATCCAGCGGAAACACTTGTTTAAATTCAAACGGAACAGAGCTAAAAGAAGGAAATGGGAAGGGCAAAGAACCGAAACAAAAAGAAGATGGAGACGATGAATTAATATTTGCTTGCGGATTCGACGCAGGCGTAAATTGTGATAACACTGCGGGTTATGATGGCCTTCCACTAACTCCTTATTATCAACTAGGAACCCCGTCAATATATGGGGTGGACGGCTACGGTAGAGACAAGCTAGCAATGGCGATTGCAATTTACAATCTTATAAAAAGCAATCCAGGAAAATACACACTTGTCGGCCATAGCGCAGGTGCAACTGCGTTGATTATTGCTGTGAGCTTGCTGCAAAGAGACGGCCTTGATAGTCAAATAAAAAATCTTGTTCTTCTTGACCCTGCAATGGATACTGGTTATAAAATCGATGAATACGGAAACATAGATATTGCAAATTCAATAAACCCTGCGGGCGACCCTAATGGAATCCCCCTGTTTTTAGGTGATTCTACTGTTTTTCCGGATGGGCCAGATTATATTGATGGATCAATTCGATTCCCAACAACCGTTGACCATCTTCAGTTAGCAAACAATCCCGATATATTCAATTTGATAGTTAGTGACCCTCGTTGGAGTCGATAATGAAAGCAAAGCTTTTAATCATCATCATTCTGTCTTTGTTGGTAGGTGGATGTATTCCTTCAACGCCTACCACAAGCAACATCAATAATGAGGAATGTATTCCGCCCTTGTATAATATTGCGTTTCCAATTGTTACACATGTGCCAGGGTCTGATATCCCTAGACAATTGGCCCCACAGGGAAATTGGCAAATACAAGACGAATTGCCTTTTCCGCAAAATGAACTCGGTCATTTTGTTTTCCGTCCAAAACAAAATGAATTTTGGTTCACAGTTCCTGGGTCTAATAAAATATCTAGATATTTTATTAATAACAAACAATGGAAAACCTATCAGGCTGTCGGTTGGACTTTGAGTGTACCAGACAGTTTATTTGTCGCAAACGATGGCACGGTATGGGGTGCTGGGATACGCTTCACAACCAATAACTCGTCTGGGGAAAATTATCCGTTCCTGAGTCGATTTAATGATGCAACAGACAGGTTCGAGTATGTGGAAGACACTTCTGGTTTCTTGCAAATTCCACAAGTGCGGCTGGTCTCAAATATTGCTGAAGACCCATATGGATTACTTTGGTTTTTTGTTGAAGGAGAAGATCAAACTTTGGTTAGTTTCGACTCGAAAACTGGTCGGTCTCAACAACATTATTATAGAAATAGGGGCGGCAATGGAAAATTAGCAATTAGAACTGATGGGAGCGTATGGTTTGGAGATGTATTTAAGAATCATATAATTCAATACATCCCTCTCTCTCAGGAAACTCGTATTTATAAGGGCTACCCTGAACCTGCCGAATTTGGCGGGTTGGAGTTTGATTTAAGTGAAGTCAATTATTTATTTTTTGATCATTCTGGGCGATTGTGGCTAGCGAATAATGGCTGGCTTGACCTTTCAAATGCTGATTTGCCTGTTTGGTATCAAATTATCGAATCCCCTGTATTTATTACAGAAGTTGGCTTACCTTTAAGTCGGTACGCTATCTCCTATCAATACTCTACATTTCAAAGCTCAAATGATTGGTATTGGTTCACTGGAGGGTCGGGAATAGTTCGCCTAGATTTAGAAAAAGGTACGTGGTGTTTGATGACTACTGGGGCAAGTGAAGTGTTTGAAGACAGCGATCAAAATTTATGGATTGCGGTGTTTGGTCATTTATATAAATACGCTCTGAAACGATAGCAGTGAAAAACTAAAGGGTATCCATTTGCCAATATTATCAAAATGAAGAATGTACGGCGTAGAATTGATCCTCTCCGACCACCTCGGCTCCACCAGCATGACGACCGATGACAAGGGAGTGAAAGTCTCTGAAATGAGATATAAGCCCTGGGGCGAAGTCCGCTATGCGTGGACAAATGACACCCTGAACGCGAATCCCGCCTACGCGTTGACCAAATACACCTTCACGGGACAATACTCCCATATGGACGACCCGTCCACACCCGCGAGTGAGGGATTCGGCTTGATGTACTACAACGCAAGAATGTACGACCCTGCATTAGGACGCTTCACCTCCGCGGATACCATTGTCCCTGGCGGGGTGCAGGGGTATGATCGCTATGCGTATGTCAATAACTCGCCAGTTAATTATGTCGACCCGAGTGGACACGAATCCGTTTGCGGACAAGGGAATTCAGATCCAGAATGTGGCAACCTAGGCAACAGTCCGCTTTCCCACCCTAAACCAAAAACTCCTCCGCCTCCTGGCAATGAAGGGAAAGAAAAAGGTTGCAAAATTTATGGTGAGTGTTTAATTGGTCCGCCAGCACCAGTGCAAAACCCGGTACTAACCCTGCCTAACCCTATAGAAAATTATTGTGGAAATACCAGCACGCTCAGCTGTTTATCTATGGTCACACAGGATGCTACTACCTTGATTGATTTAGTGGGAGTAGGATTAATAGAGGCGCCGCTTGTAGCATTGGGGTGCCTTGATGCCGGATGGCCTGGTTGCGCGGCAGGTGAATTGGTGGCTGCAGGAGTTTGGAGCTCAACGCTCGGTAATCTTGATATTGGTTTAAGCTGGCTCTCCACAGGTTTTACAATCGCGGATGATCTTGTCAACAACGGCGGTATAGGCGAAAATACAATAACATCGGTCTCTGCATCTATTGCCGGTATGATGGCGCCAACCCCATCGGCAGATTTGATTATTGATGGGTACGCCGCAGGGTATAACCATGGCATTTTCAATGGGGTTAATGCAATATTCAACGGCAGTTCAATTTTCAGTTGGGTAAAGTAGGGTAAAGATGAAAACACTAATAATGATTTTCTTTTACATATTTATGTTCGTAGGTGGTATATCTATTATTATTGGCCTTGACCTGAAAAAATGGTACAGTTGGTTAATTGGGGCATATGGATTTGTAATCGGCTTCCTAATGGGGTTAGCATGGGTCGACTTTAATACTGCTGTTATAGCAGGAGTGTTGTTTGCCTTTTTGACGCTCGCTAGTGGCGCATCGGTACATTGGAATCGAAAGAGGTGGCGAGGGTCTCTTGAGAATAGTGACAGCGAAAAATATCCTCTTCTCACGAAGTGGGTAAACATTCTGAAAAAAATTTTCCGTATTTGAAACGGCTCAGTATGGCGACGAATCTCTCAAATGGCAACTCGTATACCTACGACGCCAATGGAAATCAAATGGGTGTGTTTCAAATGAGTTGAAGGTATGGAACGTCCCGAAGGTTTTCCCGAAGACTTTTTCCGTTTTTCAAACCTTCGGGACGGTTGTTTCAACTGAAATGAAACACACCCAAATCAAATCAAACGCGCTGTCATTGGACAGGCCACCCTTGCGTTGAAATATGATGCTGAGAACAGGCTTGTGAAGGTCTGTGAAGACACATCGAATGATGGTGTCTGTGATAGCGGAGAGACTGAAATCGCCATCTTCGTCTATGACGGGGACGGCAGGCGAGTCAAAGCCACAGAATACCCTTCGACAGGCTCTGGGCAAGGCATCACCACCACCTTTATCGGCGCTCATTACGAACTGACAAATGGCACAGTCACGAAATACTACTTCGCAGGGACGTCCCGCATCGCCGCCAGAAAATACACCGTTCCACAAGTCGGCGTCCTCACCTACTTCCTCTCCGACCACCTCGGCTCCACCACTACGCGTTGACCAAGTACACCTTCACGGGACAGTACTCCCATATGGACGACCCGTCCACACCCGCGAGTGAGGATGATGGATACACTTACCTTACGCAGTAGGGCGATATCATACCCTTGTGGCGCCCATCCACATTCTTGAAAACCTCATTGCGCGAAAGGCGGGGCGCCCTGTTCCCACGGCCCTTCCCACGCTGGGCAACCCTCCCTTTGAGAATAAGCCTCCTGTAATGCCTGGACGGGTTGCCCCTACACAACACCGCATAACATCAGTGAGTAATTCACCTTACGCAGTTCAATCCCGAAGGGAGGCAGGATTATAGAAAATTGGTAACTGCCTAGCGAAGCTTCGCCTCAAACCGACAAGTTTGACGAAGGAAGGATAATCTTTCAGACACCTTGCTCCGCTGTAGTAGGCTAAAGCCTACGGCTATCTTTACAAAGTCTGCTAACCCACAAGGTGCTTCGCAAAGCGGACTCATCGTCCCCGTATGGGGAAGTCACCTTTAGGCGATTTTGTAAAGATAGTTTGGATGTTTACATCCAGGCGGGCAGGGAACGCGCAGGTGATGGTCTGAGTAGTTACGTTTTACTTCGCCTTCTTCGCCGCAGTCGCTTTCTGTTTTGAGCCTGGCTTTGCCATTGCAGTTGATTTCTTCTCAGCTTTCGCTTTGACAGTACCAACCTTTTTCACTTGCGCGGACGATATTGCAATGGATTTCTTTGCTTTGGGTTGAACCTTTTTCACAACAGCCTTTTTCGCTGACATTTTTGTCTTTACAGGCTTTTTCACAACCGCTTCTTTCTTCTTACCTCTTTCCTTCCTCACCTTCACCCCAGCCTTGCGGACAGCACGCTTCTTCGTGGCGGGCTTTTCTTCCACTTGGGTTTCTTCAACAACGGCAAACAACTTCTTCCATTCATCCTGCATGGAGGGGACGCCTGCGCCATTCAATTGGTCGCAGATGGTTTTCCATTCGGTGTCGCCTACGAAGCGGAAGTCCATGAAGGCGTGGGATTGGTAGGCGCCGAGTTCGACGTACATGCCTTTTTCCCAGATTTCTTTGCAGGAGCGGATGTATTCAAGTTGGGTGACGTAATCTTTGAAGATGACGTGTCCTACGCGGGGCAGGCCAATGCCTTCGGCGAGGTTCTTGCGCTTGGTTTTGCCAGTGGATTTATCAATGTAAGCGGCGGAGGTTTTGATCCAGCCTTTGGTGTCGGCGAATTTGTTGTGATAGATGACGAGGCCGCGCTCGTCGTTGAAGCGGTTGGAGTAGGCGAAGACTTCTTCGTCCACGCCGCCGGTGGGGCGGTAAAAGTCGTAGAGTAGGAACTGCTCGACATCAGCGAACAGGTATCGGCGGTGAAGGAGCGGGAAGATGCGCCAGTCATGCCCACGGACGAGTCCATCATCGCGGGTTTCATCCCACTTTGGACGGCGGAATTCCATCCCGTATTTTTCGGAGAAGCCTTCCACTTGTCCGTGGCCGAACATGGGCAAACCAGGCAGGGTGGAGAGGACGGTGGCAATGCCGAAATATTTATCGCCTTTGCCAAATTGCTCGACGGCGGTTTTTTCGTCTGGGTTGTTCATGAAGTTGACGTAACGCTTTAATATTTGCGGGTCAAACTCCAATGTGTTTTTGATGGCGAGTCGGTATTTGGCGTTGTCTTCATCACGGAGCATGTGCATGAAAGCAGAGTTGTAAACGCGGTGCATTCCGAGGGTGCGGACGAAATAGCCTTCCATGAGCCAGAAGGCTTCGGCGAGCAAAAGCGTATCGGGGACTTCGGCGGCGACACGATCCACAACTTCGCGCCAAAATTCTTCGGGGACTTTTTCATCGAACTCGGTTTTGGTCATGCCGTATTGTGAGCGGGATGGAATCGCGCCGCCTGCGCCTGGCTCGGGGAACCACAGGCGTTGCACGTGTTTCTTGGCGAGGGTCATGGCCGCATCAAAACGAATGACGGGAAAATTGCGGGCGACATGCAGGATGACTTGAATGACCGCCTCACGGACTTCGGGATTTGTGTAATCGAGTTGGGCGGTGTCGTTCCAGGGGAAGGATGTGCCATCGTTGCCGTGGTAGATGTATTGGGTCTTCTTGTCGCTAGTCTGCTGGTTTACAAGTTGAAAGACAACCGAAGCGTCTGAGTGGTTGTAGTAATGATCTTCCAAAATAATTTTTGCGCGCGGATCGTCGGAGAGGTTTTCGCTGTTGAAGGTGTAGGAGGGATAAGGAGGAAACGGGGATGATAAAAACCAATCAGGGTGTTCGACCACCCAGGTTGAGTCAATGCCCATGTGATTGGGAACCATATCTGCCGAGAGGCGAATGCCGCGTGACCAGGCGCGGGTTCTCAAATTCTCCAATCCTCCCCAGCCTCCCAAATCTCCAGCAATATCATACGAGTGGAGTGAATATGCGGAGGCAACGGCATCTTCCTGCCCCATGCGCTGTTTGATGCGCTGGGAGGCGCGACTGCGTTCCCACAAGCCGATGAGCCACAGGCCAGTGAATCCGCGGGAGGCGAGCAGGTCGAGTTCTTCGTTGGGGATTTGGTCGAGGGTTTTGATTTCGCGCTGGTACTGTTTGGAAAGCTGGTCAAGCCAGACGTAGGTGTTTTTGGCAAGCAGAACGAGGCGGGGCATCCAGTCTTTGTCTGCGCTGTAGCGTTCGGTTTCGGCATATTCGGGGGTGGCAAAGGATGGGATGTAGGTTTCGGCCTGGGAAGAGTCGATCGGCCCTTGTTGGCGGAGGATGTCTTCGCGCAGGTAATCGAGTCCGCGCAGGATGCGGACGGAGAATGATTCGCCGAGTAAATATCCCCATTTTTCAATGACGAACTTTAGCTGTCCTTCCAAAGAATCAGGGGAGGCTTTGATGGGGGCTTCGAGAATATCGGTGAGGGATTCGCCGAGCGATGTTTCGCCATTTCCAAAACCTGGCTGGCGGGAGAAGAAACCCAACAGCAACTGCATGGATTCTTTGTAGGCCGAACCGTTCATGGCGGCTTCATCCACCAGGTCTTTGTAGCGGTTGACCGCTGGATTCTTGTTGGAGTTGTTGATGAGGAGCATCTCTTCGATGGAGGCGGCGCGCACGCCGCGGCCAAAGTCGCCAAAGTGTGGGACTTTGGTGGAGAGATAGACGCCTGCCGTCGTCTCGCCGCGAAAGACGGAAACGGGCGGGAATTCTTCGGTGAATTTGGTGAGGGTCAGGTCGTATTTCGAGCCGAGGTTCGATTGCAACATGCCCATGGCGCGCCCCATGACGCCGGTGTAGCGGCTGTAAAAATGCTTGAGGAGGATGTGATAGGCCTCATCCAGCAGGGAGAGTGCATATAGGTCAGTGGCAGGTACGGGGACGGAGCGAAGCGTTGTCATTTGGGCGGCAAATGCGCGGGCGGATGCCAAATCCGAAAAAACGATGTGCCCGTCTGGGCGGAAAAAGTCCAGAGAAAAATTATATTTTTGGCGGGCGGCGCGGGATGTAAGCATAACAACAATGATAACCGATTTGAATTTTTTTCGAGTAAAATTTCAGCATCAATTATGAATACATCGCTGATTCAATTCATCTATTTAATTTTGCTTGGCGCGCTCTACCTGCCGGTCATTTTTTTTGCGATCCAGCGGCGGGATGAAGGGCATGAGGCCGCAACCTGGCTTGTGGCTTTTTATGCGCTGTTGGCGCTGGTTTTGAATGTGACCGAGGCCATCTGGCCGATTGGGGAGGATTTATTTCTTTTTCAGGAAATCCAAACCTATGTTGCGTTCACGCTTGCAACGATTGTGATCCTTGCGTTAAAAACATTCGTGAAGCGCGAGACCTGGTGGGCATGGTTCGGCCTATGGACGTTGTGGATTCTTGCCCTTGCGCTCATCCTCACCAACGCATTCGGCCTGCCTGAAACGCTTTGGACAAACGGCACGCTGGCGCTGTTCCGTTCGCGGCTTGGCCCAGCCTGGGTGATTTTGGGATGGCTGGTCGTTGCGATTGGCCTGATCCTTGCGCTTGCACACGCGGGCAGGCAGGCGCGCCAGCAGTTATTCCGCAACCGTTTGAATTATTGGTGGCCTGCGATCTTCCTGATGTTCGTCAACGACATCATTTTATTTTCGGGGATCAATATCGTCGGACAGCCGTTTCGTCTGGCGGTTGCCGTCATCATGGCGTATGTGGTCGGCACGCATCACCTCCCCGACCTGAAAGGCATCTCGCGGCGGGTGATCGTTTATCTCTCCATCGTGGTTGCCATTGTCGGTTTTTACGTTGCGGGCTTTCTGTTATTGCAAGCCACGTTTGGCAGGGGCGCAAATTTCAATCCGCTGTTGGCAGGAGCCGCAATCTCATTACTGCTGGCCGTTATTTTTGCGCCGCTATCCTCCCTGATCTCGCGCATCCTGAATAAGTGGATGAAGGGCGATCAATACGATGCCAGCCTGACCATTCATCAATACAGCGAAAGCATCAGCAACATCCTCGATATGGACAGGCTTGCCAGCATCGCCGTCGGCATCATCCTTGAATCCATGCACATCGAGCGCGGCTTTTTATTTCTTGTCGATTCGGAACGCCAGGCAGACGGACGCAAAACCTACAAACTTCGCTCTGCAAGAAGCCCCGAGGAACGGCAGATGGTGGCTGTGGAATTGGAAGAGAGCGGGATTCTCGCTTCGTATTTTATTCGGGAACAACGTCCGCTTCTTCAATATGACCTGGACCTGCTCCCCGCCTTCAAGCTGACTCATCCCTTTGAGAGGGACTGGTTCGGCCAGTTACGCGCCGAGGTTTACATTCCCATCTTTGCCAAAAAACAATGGATCGGCCTGCTGGCCTTCGGCTCGAAATTAAGCGGCAACCGCTACACCAAGGATGACCTTGTCACCTTAAGCTCACACGCCAGCCAGACCGCCGTGGCATTGGAAAATGCCCGCCTCGTGGACAACCTGATGCGCCTGAACAATGAACTGCGCCAGGCGCGCCGCGCATTGGAGAAAAACAACCAGAGCCTCGAACGTCTCGACCAGGCAAAATCCGACTTCATCAGCATCGCTTCGCACGAACTCCGCACCCCGCTCACCGTCATCAAAGGCTACACCGAAATGCTGTTGGAAGACAGCCGCCTGGACTCGAACATAAAACTCATGATGAACGGCATCCACGAAGGGACTCTGCGCCTGCACGAAGTGATGGACTCGATGTTCGACATCGCGCAAATCGATGCGCGCTCGCTCAAGCCGCACCTTCAGCCTGTGGAGTTGGGCCATCTCGTCAAGGAAGTATGCATCGAACAGGCAAAATCATTCAAAGAACGCGAGCAGTTCCTGGCTGTCGACCTGCCCTCCCTGCCGCACGTCAAAGCAGACCCGAACCTGCTGAAAAAATTATTCCATCACATCATCCGCAATGCGGCCAAGTTCACACCGAACAAAGGGAAGATTGCCATCACAGGTCATCACATCCCTGCCATCATCAACCTGCCCAACGGCGGAGTCGAGATCATCATCAGCGACAGCGGCGTGGGCGTAGACCCGAACCTGCGCGACATCATCTTCACCAAGTTCTACCAGCCCGGGGAATTGGGCAAACACTCCACCAGCAAGACACGCTTCAAAGGCGGCGGCGCGGGGTTGGGGCTGGCATTATCCAAGGGAATTGTGGAAGCCCACGGCGGACGCATTTGGGTGGAAAGCCCGGGGTACGATGAGGTCAATTTCCCGGGCAGTCAGTTCCACGTGATCTTGCCGTTGACCAAATTGGAAAACGGCGAACAGCAAAAGGTTAGTGAGGTTGTGAAGTTTGAAGTTGTTGAAGTGATGAGTAAACAGTGAACAGTGAACAGTGAACAGTGAACAGTGGTCAGTGGTCGGTGGTCGGTGACGAGCAGATGAAAAAAGCATCTGCTCGTTTTTTTTATTTTCTTACGGCTTTGCCTGCAAGGGCGGTGAGAACGCCTGCGATCAACAGGGTGAATTTTACAGTCGCGCATAGCCAGGCGGTCTGCGGAAATGATGGGTCAAGGCTCCCGATGAGGATGCGCCAAAGAGCATAATTTTCCACCATGTCGAAAAACGCGGCGGCAAATGCGCCCCAGCCCAGCCAGATAGTGAAGGCGCTGTACCAATTTGCTTTTTGATAGCCTGCAAGCAAAAGTCCAAGCGAAAGCGCCAGGGCGTAGACAAACATAAACAGGTAGTCAAACCCCAGCCCAAAGGCGGCGAAGAGGCGCGCATTTGAATCCCAGGAATTGATCATCGCCTGCGAAGCATCCAAGGTGTGGGCCAGTTCAAAGGAGACAATCCCTTTCGGCGCAGTGGATGTTTGCAGTGGCGCGTCCAACAGGCGGAAGACGCCAAAGATCACAAGGGTGAGGGCGAAGAAGAAATAGAAAAAAGGCTTTCGCAGGTTTTGCGGGACAAATTCAAGTGGATGCTTCATAGTGACTCCTTGTCGTTAAATTTTCTTCCGATAGACTCGGTTGTTCTTGTATTCCACGCCATTCAGGTTTTTCAAATCCGCGCGCATTTGCTCGGTGGTTTCGGCAACCTGGGTCATTTCCACATGCACGAATTGACCAAAATTCAGCAGAGTGTTGCCCATCGCGTAATACAAAAGCGCGTTGCCGCCATGTCCCTGGTGTTCGGGCAAAATGCCCAGGCCGTTGACGGAGACCGTGTTCGTGCGGCGCATTTCCAGCAGGATGTCAACCAGCCCGAACGGGAACAACTTTCCCTTGGCGCGTTGCAGTGCGGCGGATACATCATGGAAGGCGAATAAAAATCCAACCACATCATCGTCATGGGTGATGATCTTGATCAGGCGATGGTCTGCAATCGTCATGATATTCTCGACCACAAAATCAATCTCGCGCTGGGAAAGCGGATAGTACTCCCAGTTATGCACAAAGGCATTGTTGTAGGCAATGCCGATCCGATCTGCCCATTGCACCAATTCCTTTTTATTTTTGAACGCCTTTATTTCAAGATGCCCGCGCTCCATCACCCGCTCGGTAATGCGTTTGACTCTCTCAGGAATTTGGAATTTATCAGCGGGAAGATAGCACGAGACAAAGTCCACCTCTTTGACAAAACCCTGCGCCTCCACCGTCGACTGGTAGTAGGAGTGGTTGTAATTGAGCATGGTCATCGTCTGACGGTGTTCCTGCCCGAAAACCAAAACCCCGTACCCATCCAGCGGACCCATGCCTTTCGGGCCGATGACGGTATCCAGACCACGCGCCTTTGACCAATCGAATACGGTGTTGAATAAAGCGGTTGCGGCTTCCATGTCATTTTCGCATTCGAAGAAATAAAAGTCCGCAGTCTTTTCGTTGTGATATTGATTGAAAGGTTTGTTCTCGATGGCGGCGATTCTACCCACGTCCCGCCCATCGCGCACAGCGAGGAAAAAGTCCACCTCCGAATGTTCGTGGAAGGGATGCTTTTTGCGGTTGAGCTGGTTGTACGCATCCACATCGAGGGGCGGCACCCACTGCGGACAGTCCGCGTAAATTCGATAAGGCAATTCCACAAAACGCCTGACCTGCTTTTTATTTCCCGTGTCCACTTTTTCGATGGTTACCATGCGCGCCTCCGTTATTCATCTATCAGTATATACCCGAATTTTGAGGGAAAGTCACGCTGTCAGTCAGGAACTTTTTCTTAACGCCTTTTTTGTACACGGAACAAACGGATTGCACGGATGATTTCACTGAAAAAACCTTTTTAACCACGAAGGAAGTTCAAAAGCGAAAGGCCTTTTTGCAGTGGAGTCACGGATACGAACGGAAAAAGTCGGACTGCGGACTAAAGTCCGCAGTCCGACAAGAAACGCTTTCTCAGGAGGAAGCCGTCAGCGTTGTATCGTGTTTGGGTTGTGTGGGCAGGTGAAAGGTCGGGGGTGAGGCGATGTTTTTTATCCAATCGAAAATGGACTGCGCAAAAATAATCCCCGTGCTATACTTGGAAAATCCCCACGAATCGAGGCGATATGACTGGCGATACTCATCAGGAAATGCTTGCAAAATACGCGGAAGCGATTGTAAAAGTCGGCTTGAATATTCGAGCTGGGCAGAGATTGATCATCACGCTGATGGCGACCCGCGGCGTGCCGCATCAGTTTGCGCCATTGGTGCGCGAAGTGGCAAAAGCGGCCTACGGCGTTGGCGCAAAATATGTGGAAGTGATCTGGGGCGACGAAGAAATGATGCGCCTGCGCGCGCAATACGCGCCGCGCGATTCTTTCGACGAATACCCCACGCACACGATTGACGCCATCATGAACATGGTCAACAATGGGGATGCCCTGCTTTCGATTGCAGGCTCAAACCCCGACCTGCTTGGCGGCCTCGACCCTGAGATTGTTGGCATGATGCAAACGAGACATTTGAATATCGCCAACAAGGTCAGTGAGCGGGTGACGACCAACGCGATCAACTGGTGCGTGGTTGCCGCCGCGGGCGAAGAGTGGGCCAGAAAAATTTTCCCCGATCTGCCCGCTGAAAAGGCGCAGGAAAAATTATGGAAGGCGATTTTCGAATCCACGCGCATCGACCAGCCCGACCCAATCGATGCGTGGCAAAAACACATCGCCTTCCTGCGCGAGCGCGCAAAATATTTGCAAGCCAAACAATACACCGCACTGCACTATAAAGCCCCAGGCACAGACTTCACCCTCGGCCTGCCGAATGGACATCTTTGGATCAGCGCGCAATCCATGGCGCAGAACGGCATTGCCTTCACCGCCAACATGCCCACCGAAGAAGTCTTTACCCTGCCAGACCGCAACCGCGCCGACGGCGTCATCACTGCCACATTCCCGTTGAGTTATGGCGGCACATTGATCGAAGATTTTCAGGTGACGTTTGAAAATGGGCGCATTACCAAAGTCAATGCAAAGAAGGGTGAAGCCGCCCTGCAAAAACTGGTGGATACCGACGAAGGTTCGCACCACCTCGGTGAAGTGGCGCTCGTGCCTGCCTCCTCCCCCATCGGCCAGCGCGGACATCTCTTCTACAACACTCTATTCGACGAGAATGCCTCCTGTCATATTGCGATTGGAAGAGCCTATCGCTTCACTCTTACGGGTGGAGAGGAGTTGACAGACGAGGAGTTTATCTCCGCTGGTGGTAACGTGAGCCTCAACCACGTGGATTTCATGATCGGCTCATCTAAAATGGACATCGACGGAATCAGCAAAGATGGCACGCACGAGCCTGTGATGCGAAATGGTGAATGGGCGTTCAAGGCGTAAAACGAAATGGGTGTGTTTCAAATGAGTTGAAGGATGGAACGTCCCGAAGGTTTTCTCGAAGACTTTAACCGTTTTTCAAACCTTCGGGACGGTTGATTCAACTGAAATGAAACACGCCCAAATCACATACAAGGAGAAGCGTTATGCCAGGAAAGCCAAAGCTTGATACGAATGAAATCTTGAAAGCTGAATACAACTATATTGCCAATACCATCTTCCAGGCAAACGAAGACCGCTCGCGGGTGGCTTCGTTTTATTTTGTCACAGTCGGGTCGCTGGTGGCGGCCATCCTTGGCTCGTTGTTTTCAGCGGATGATCTAAAAGGCGCGACGCTTGCATTTTCGGGTTTGTTTTTAATTCTGACGATCCTTGGCGCGTTGACGCTGGCTCAACTTGCCCGCCTGCGTGCCGCATGGCATGAATCCGCGCAGGCGATGAATACGATCAAGGATTTTTACATCCGACACAACAAGGAAATCGAACCCGCTTTCAAATGGAGAGCGGAGACCCTTCCCGCCACAGACAAGCCGAACAGCATCGCAAACTTGATGGCATTTGAAGTGGCTTTGCTGAGCGCCATCACCAGCGCGGCTTCCCTATATTTTCTTCTTTTGACTCTTGGAGATATTAAATGGTGGGGCTGGGCATTATTAGCCGCGACGCTTTTGGGAGGATATATCGCGCAATGGGCATGGTATAAATCCCTGCTGGTGGATAATCAATAATGCAATCCGCTCAATCTGTGATTTACTGAGAATAGAGAGAAAACATGCCTCGTGATTACCAAAGCCAATCCCCCACCGCATTTCAACGCAGACCGCACCTGACAAAAGATGATGCGTGGATACGCGCCTTCCTCAAGGTTGCACAGGTTGGGCATATCGCCACATCGGCGGACGGACAGCCGTTTCTGAATCCAAGCACATTCTGGTACGATGAGGAACATCATCAGATTGTCTTTCATTCGAATGTTGCGGGGAGAGTCCGCTCGAATATCGAGACCAACCCAAAGGTCAGTATGGAGGCGAGTGAGTTGGGGAGATTACTGCCATCCAATGTGGCGCTGGAATTCTCGCTCCAGTTCCGCAGTGTGGTTGTCTTTGGGACGGCGCACATTGTCAGCGATGCCGAAGAAGCGAAAAGATTGTTGTATGGGCTGATCAGTAAATACTTCCCCGCGATGAACGCAGGCAGGGAATACCGCGAGATCACAGACAAGGAATTGCGCGCCACATCCGTGTATGCGATTCAGATCGAAGAGTGGAGCGGGAAGGAAAACTGGGAACAGCGCGCAGACCAAAGCGACGAATGGCCGCCGCTCGATGAAAAATGGTTCGAATGATTGTTGTCGTATAATTCGGGCGGATAAAGACAATGCCTTGCAATAAATATTTTCAAGCCGTGTTTCTGGTGGTTCTTTCAGCCTTGCTTGCGTCCGCCTGCTCTGCGAAGGAGGAGGCGTTGAAGCTCGCTGAGTTTACAAAAAACAGCGTGACGGTTTCAATATATTTAAGCGCGCCAAAGGATGGGACGAGTTCTCTTGTTGCGGCTTTTGTGCCTTTGAACGGTTTGCATCTTTACAGCAAGGATATTCCACGCAACGGGGTGGATGGACTTGGCAGGCCGACTCTTCTTGAGCTGACACAGGATAGCCAGATAATGGCGGCGGGGGATTTGATGGAAAGTGTCCCTGCGCAATTCCCTGATTTTGAGCCGAGGGATTTACTGGTCTATCCCGCAGGGATGGTGACGCTCACCCTGCCAGTTACATTTCCAATTGGCAAAAGCTGGGTGGACGATGAAATCAGCGTCACGTATATGGCGTGCAATGACACGGGTTGCAGAGCGCCCGTGGTGGATCAAATTATTGCTGTGCATATTCCAATTCAATAACTGATGTTATGCGATGTTCCGTAGGGGCGAGTTACCAGAGAAGGATAAAAATGAACAAAAAAATATTACTCGTTGCTGTGACTATTTTCATTCTCTCTTGCAGTACCCTGCTCCCACAAAAAGCCGAACCGACTACGGCCTTGCCCACTCCAACGGATGCTCCGCAGGCTGGCACATCCCCTGCTGGAAATGCAAATGACGAGTTGATTGGGTTTATGGAAGTTCGGTTGCATCCCCAGGATGGGAATCTCGAGGAGATGCTGGCTGTGGAAGCAGGCAAGGCCGTTGCCGCTGGACTGCTCCCTGTGGTTGAGTTCGATGCGGATTGGTGTCCGCCATGTCAGGCGATCAACGGGTATCTGGAAGCTAAAAATGATCTGATGATCAAAGCATACGACGGGACGTATATCATCAAGCTGGATGTGGATGAATGGGGATGGAACAATGGCAGGGTTGAGAGTTTCTCGTTCGAGGCGATACCAATCTACTTTAAGTTGGATGGGCAGGGAAAACAGACAGGCGCAGTCATTGACGGCGGGGCGTGGAACGAGGATATTCCAGTGAATATTGCCCCAGTGATGGATGCCTTCTTCCACGGTGGATAAAAGCGCGTTCTACTACGATATAATACAAAAGACGCCCATTATCGTTTGAGGACTCAGGTCCCATCCATGTCATTATCCCTGATCGACACACTAAAAAGCTATATTCCGGATATTCTTCAAAAAAGGATCGAAGCCGACCCAACTCCTCCAAACAAGCCGTTTGGGGAAAGTTATGCGGCGGCGGTCTTGTTTGTGGATATTTCAGGGTTCACCGCGTTGACGGAGCAATTTGCGGCAAAGGGGCCTTCCGGCGCGGAAGATATTTCGGCTGTGCTGAATGATTTTTATGGGCGCTGGATCAATATCATTAAAAGTTATGGCGGGGATATTATCAAATTCGCAGGCGATGGCCTGCTGGTGGTCTGGCAATACAACAATCTGGAAAAGGCAACCCTGCTTGCGGCACAAACCGCCCTTGAGGCGCGCAAGAAATTGGAAAATTTCCACGCGGGCGAGCGCACCCTTTCCACTCGCATTGCGCTTGGAACAGGTAGCATTGCGGTCACCAGCCTGGGCGGGGTCTTCAACCGCTGGGAAATGGTCATCACCGGCGATGCGCTGGAACAGATCGGCGCGGCGCAAAAAACGCTCAAGCCCGGGCAAATCATCCTCTCTGCGGAAGCGTGGGAAAACATAAAAGGATATGCGTTGGGCGCTCCAGCCGAAGGGGGGCGAATGCTGTTGAGCGGAATCAGTTCACAGGTCCCGAGAGAGGCGATGCGGCATTTCAACCTGCGAAATAACAGCATCCCTGCATTAAGGTCTTACATCCCCGGAGCGATTGCGAGGCGTATCGATGCCGGGCAATCTGACTGGCTTGCGGAACTTCGGCGCGTCACGAGTCTTTTTATCAACATCCCTGAAATGACCCGAGGGACAGAAACCGATGTGGCGCAGAAATTGGCGCAGATTTTGCAGAGCGCGATCTATCGCTACGAAGGCAGTATGAACAAAATTGCGGTGGATGAAAAAGGCGTTTCTGTTCTGGCGGCATTTGGGCTTCCGCCGTTCTCGCATGAAGACGATCCCTTGCGCGGAATACTGGCGGCGCAGGATATTATTACCGCAGTCCGCGAGCTTGGCCTGGTTTGTTATGTGGGCGTTGCCACGGGGCGCATGTTCTGCGGCGTGATCGGGAATGAAAAGCGCAGGGAATACACCATCAACGGCGACGCAGTCAACCTTGCATCGCGGTTGATGCAGGCCGTCTCGGCTGATATGAGCACGCCCACCGGGGAGCGTATTCAGATCATTTGCGATACAAGCACCTACGAAGGCGCAAAGAGCCGCGTAGACTTTATCACCCTCGAACCAATTAGCGTACGCGGCAAATCTCATGCGGTGCCTGTGTTCGTGCCGCAGGCGCGCCACGCCAAAGGCAAGGGACAAATTGCATTAACAGACATGATCGGGCGCGAGGATGAACGCTTTGCGCTGGCGGAAGCTTTGCGCGCCCTCATCACAAAAGAAAGCAGGGTGGTGATGATCGAAGGCGAAGCCGGGTTTGGAAAATCGCGGCTGGTGGAGGAGCTATACCGCCAGACGGATGCAATGAACGTGAAGGTTCTGCTGGGTCTGGGAGAGGCAATCGAACAAAGCACCCCGTACCATGTGTGGAAGGATATTACACAGAAATTATTCAACCTCGATACCCAGGAAAGCACGGCAGAGCAAAGGCTTGCTTTCGAAACCGCGATCAACAAAGACGATGATCTCAGGGAACGCGCGCCATTATTGAGCGCGGTCATGCCTTTTGCGATCCCTGATAACGAAAACACAATCAACATCACTGGCGACGCGCGCGCAAACGCAATGCACCAATTGATCATCGAACGGCTTACCCAAACTGCCAGCCAGACCCCCACCGCGCTGGTGATCGAAGATGTGCATTGGCTGGATTCCGGTTCCTGGGCATTATTAACCCTCGTTGCACAGCGGGTCGCGCCGCTTTTGATCGTGATCACCGCGCGCCCCATGGGGCTGGTGGCGCCCATGGAATTCATGCAAATACGTCACATGGCCGCCACGCGCTATTTATTGCTTGCCCCGCTCGGCAACCTGGATATCGAAACCCTGCTATGCCAGCGCTTGAATGTGCAAAAATTACCGGACGAGCTGGTGGCCTTTATCCGAAACAAGGCCGAGGGGCATCCGTTTTACAGCGAAGAACTTGCCTATGCCTTGCGCGATAATAGTTTCATCGAAATAAAAAACAACGAATGCCTCATCACCTCCAGCGCCGGGAATTTGGATGATCTCAACCTGCCCGGCTCACTGGAAGGGGTAATCACAAGCCGCATCGACAAAATGCCGCCCGCGCATCAACTCACCCTGAAAGTTGCCTCCGTTATCGGACGGGCTTTCGCCCTGCGAGAGTTATCCGCCATCTACCCGATCAAGTCTGAACTGGCGGCGCTTCCGGAGTATTTAACTCATCTCGAAAAACAGGAATTAACCATCCTCGACACGCCCGATCCTGAATCATCCTATTTATTCAAACATATCATTACACAGGAAGTAGCCTACAACCTGTTGCTCTTCTCGCAAAGACGCTCCCTGCACCGCGCCATCGCCGAATGGTACGAAGGCTCCTTCATGCAGGATATCATGATGTACTACCCCGTCCTTGCACATCACTGGAAGCAGGCCGATGTTCCGCATAAAGCGGTTGAATATCTTGAAAAATCGGGCGAGCTGGCCTTTCACAATGGAACCTATCGCGAAGCCATTCAATTCTTTTCCCAGGCATTGGAAAAGTCGAATGCCGCGAGCGAAGCAAATGTGCCGCCGTTGAAGCAAGCCTACTGGCTGAGGCGCATGGGCGAAGCGCAAATGGGGCTTGGCGATATGGACCCAGCGCGGGAAAATTTCCGCCGGGCGGTTTCACTCCTCAAGCGCCCAAGCCCGGTATCATCCGCCGGGATATTCACCGGCCTTGTCACTCAATGGTTCATCCAAAACCTGCACCGCCGTTTTCCGAATATATTTATCGGGCGTTTGAAGGAAAAGGATAAAGAACTCCAGGAAGTGGCTCATATTTACACCCATCTGGGGCATGTCAACTACATTAAGCTGGAAAGCCTGCCGATGCTCTATCACACGCTGGCGAGCTTAAACCTCTCCGAAGACGGCGGCAGTATGTCTCCCGCGCGGGTCTGGTCGCTTGGGTCAGCCAGCGCCATCCTTGGTTTTATCCCCAGCCACAAACTGGCAAAGCACTACGCAGACAAAGCCCTGCACGCCTCCTCACAAGTGGATAACCCGCGTTCCCAAATCTGGACGTACCTGGCAGTCGGCACCTACAAACTCGGCGTTGGCGAATGGGACGCATCTCGAACCGCCCTCCGAAAAGCAAAAGAGCTTGCCTTGCGCGCATCCGACAGCCACCTTGAAGGCAATATAGAAACTGTACTGGCAGGTTTGGAATACTACCGCGGCGGCGACTTTGGCGCATGTTTACTGCATTACAACAACCTGACCACGCAGGCAAATACATCTGGAAACCATTTGCATCTCACCTGGGCAACCTACGGAATTTCCTTCCTGCACATCCTTCGCGGAGAGTTCGAGCTGGCTATTCAAAACGCGAAAGCAGGCGAATCTCTCGACCCCACGCCCACCAACATTGCGCACCTGAACAGCATCCGCGCCATGGCAAACTGGCGATTGGGCAGGGAGGAAGACGCGGTTAAAAATATGGCAAACGCGCTTCCCATTTTAATGTCGCTTCCACCCCAGGTATATTCCCTGCTGATATCGTACAGGATTCTCTCGCAGATTACATTTGAAACCTGGGAGCAGGGAAAAACCTTCAACGTTCAAGGCTGGCGCACAATGGCAGAAATTCAAAAGACCATTGCCACGTTGCAAAAATTACTCAAAAAATTCAAGCCCGCCTTCCTGATGGGAGAGCCTGCCCTGCTCCATTATCAGGGACTGCAAAAATGGATGAAAGGCAGGCACGATGCGGCGTTCAAAGACTGGCAGGCAAGCGCCCAAGCCGCAAGACTGCTCTCCATGCCCTGGGACGAGGCCAATGCCCTGCGCGAGATTGGCAGGCGCTCCAAAGGCGAGGCGCGCAGGGGAAATCTTGAAAGGTCGCTGGCGCAATTTACGGCCTGTCAGGCGCAATACGATAGGATGGATGTTGAAAAATTGCTGGAAAAATAAAAAGGCTTCCAAAGCATAATTTGGAAGCCTTTTTTCATCACGCAATGTGTAAAATGGATTTCTCAACCTTGCCGCCATTCTTCGCAACCCGCCGCCAACTGCTATTATCGTTGAGCGAGATCCAGCGGCGTTCTTCGGTGCGATAGAACCAGTCTTTGTCCTGGCGGTAATAAACGAGCACGCCCGTTGATTCCCAAATGTTCAGAATTTCATTGCCATGCGCGTGCGTGTCGTCGAAGTCTGTCGTGGCGCGCTGGCCCATTTCGCTGTAGAGTTCGTTCAGTTCCAGCAAAAGCGTGTTGATCTCCGATGAAAGATGATTCACCTTCAGCCCAATCCGTTTGGCTTCTTCGATCAAAATCGGGTAGCCGTGCGACGGGTATTTCGAGTTCAAGGTAGCGGCTATCTGCTCCGCCTCTTTTTCATCTTCGATGTGATAGGCCAGCAATTCCTTGCACAGCATTATGGACAGGGACTCGGCGCGGTCCACTGCGCCGATGACAAGCGGATGCACGTGCTGGAATAATTGCTGATATGGATTCTCGCTCTTATCCGACCCCTGGGCCTGCCACAGTTTCACCACGCGGTTTAACTCATCCAGGCTGACGCTCACGCGGTCATTGTCCCGGTCAATTGGCGAGAGCGCGTGCGTCAGGGATGTATCCACCGAGGTGAGATAGGCCATCGGCCCCATATGAATTTCATTTGCGCCAAGCGTAATCATGGTTGCCGCAGACGCGCATTCCAGAGGAATGACTGCAACCACTTCCCTGCAATACTGGCGCAGGAGATTCACGATCCGCAGGGAGGCTTGCCCGTTGCCGCCGCTGGATTTGATGAAGAGATATATTTTTTCCTGGTGGCCGATCTTTTCCAGTAATTCAAATAAAGCCAGCACATCGTCATGGCAGACACTGCCGCGCGGATTATTGAAATAGGTCACCAACGTGCCGCCAAGTAATTTGTTAACTTGTTTGATGATGTTCTGGGTTTTTCCAAAAAGGATGGGCGGTTGTTTTTCTTTGTGATTATTTTTGTTCTGGTTTGCCATGCGGCTACGCTCCTAACCTGAGGGTTGGAAAGATATTATCAGTTTTTCGTGAACAACATGCAGACAAATGTACTATTTACCTACGGTTTTCTCAAAATCTGAAAATCTTTAACGCGAATGGCGCGAATGAAACGAATGGCGCGAATTTTTCTGTATTTTCGCGAAATTCACTCAGTTTGCGTAATTCGCGTTAAGCCTTTGCCATAAACTTGTAAAATGGTCAAGCTACTTTGAGAAAGCCGTAACTATTTTGACAATGTCACATTAAGACTGAAACCAAAGTACAAAACCACAAAGGCACGACACTTGCGCCGCACTGCGTTTGTTGCAGTGCAGGTGAGTGTCACGAAGGAAACCTTCGTTTTTAGCCTTTTGCTCTCCTTTGTGCTCCTTTGTGGACTTTGTGGTAAAGGTTTTGAAATGTGACATTGTCAAACTATTTACCTGCGCGACCAAAACCAGCCGCCGACAAAGCCGATCAACTCCCCTAGAATTACAAAAATGATCACGCCCAATATGCCACTGCCTGCCATCCAGTTGGTAATTCCAAACAGGCCGAGGGCCAGGAAATTATAGGAAAGCAAACCGCCAAGTAAAATCCCCAGCGCCCAGCGGACGGCGGAACGGCGATTCGCAATCCGCAGGATGGCGCTGTAAGCCAGCCATGCAATCAGCAAAATGACCGCCATGGCAATGGCCCAGGCAGAGAAGCGCGGAAATCCATCATCGGAAATATAGGGATTCGTTTCCTCGATAACCTCCACCACGGCAGTCGGTTCAATGGACTGGGTTAGTTCTGGCACAACCACCGTCACCGCTACAGCGCCAGATTGCGAAACGTCCAATTGCAGTACCAGCGAATTGACAGCGGGTTCGCTGGAAACGCGGATTTCCAAAAGACCGGGCTTATCCAACCCAAAGGATGCGCGCGCCACTCCTTGCGTTGTGACGGATTCCTCCTGCTGTAAAATGCCGCCGCCTTCCCCGGTCAACAGCATGGAAAATTGCACAACGGTCCCATCTGGAACGGGGTGGCCGTTGCCATCCATGATGGCCCCGGTGCGGATGGCGATGGTGTCGCCGATTCTAAAGAGTGGCACGGGAGTCGGCTCGGGGGTAAGCAAAGAGCCGGGGGTAACAGGAGCAGGCGGCAGGTCCAGAAAGAGCGGAATAATCTGCCCGGCGTCCGGGGCCATGATGGTGTTCAAGTCATAGCCAACTGCCGAGACCGAGACCGGGGATGCGCCGACAGGCGTCATTTCTTGAAAGAGCAATCGTGCGGCGACATCCACAAATTGCGGTTGTTTGCTGTAGAGCGCGTAATAGGCGGTGAATTTCGAGATGGTGGTGGTGTCGAAATAGTAGGGCGCGCCGAAGGAAAACAGGACGATATTTTTTTCACGCAAAAGGTCGGGGCGTTCGCGCAGGAAGCGGCTGATGAGGGCGGGTTGTCCATTCGATGCGTCGGTGACGGAGATGACGATCCAGTCGGTGCGGTCGATACTCTCGATCATGAATTGATTATCGTCCGGGGTGTCGAGCAGGGCTTGTAAATTCTCAAACGAGTAGGAGGTGAGCCTGAAGCCTTCGGTCTGGTTTCCGCTTTGGGGGCCGTACAATTGCAAAATAACGCTCTCGAGCGCATCTGCCGCGAACAAGGGCTGGGAGATACATTCTGAGCATTGTTTTACATTGACAGTATCGGTCAGAAAGACGAGGCGTTCATTGGACTGGGGCGGCAGGGGCATGACGGATGTCAAGTCGGCGAGGGCGGGGCTGATCAAGGTTGCAGAATTGCGAGCCACGGCAAAGGTAATTGCCGTATCCGCGCCCAGTTCAGTCAATTGTGCGGGGTCTTGCAATACATTGCCGAGGATAAAATTATCGTACAAATCGAATTTGGCAACCAGAATGCGCGCCACAGACGCATCCACCCGCTGGGCAAAGGCGGGATCTTCGTTGTATTTCTGGATGAAGAAATCAATGATACGGGTGGTGGTGGTAAATGAATCGGGTGCATCGCTGGAAACGATATTGCCGAGGTTGAGCACATCGTTGCCTGCAAGGAAGGCATCCCGTGCGGCGACGCGGGCAAAGAACTGGCCGCCGCCCGAAGCGTAAAAGTCGCTGACAGACGGGGCGCCAAGGTTGTCACTGACGATTAGGCCGCCATCGGCGTACCAGTCTGCAAATTGAGGTAAAGCCAGTATCTGGGTCAAGGCCTGCGAATCGAAGCTGATCGGCCTGGTTGTGGCGCGGATATTTCCCTGGAAGCCCTGGTAACGAATGTGCGAAACGAGCAAGCCGTCTACGGTGGCATCTTCAGAGAGTGCGTTTCCTGTTACTGCAAAGAAGGGCGCAAGTTCGATCTGTTTCAATTGTTCCAAAGATTTGCGGACAGTGGAAACTTCCTGCTCGGGCAACCGTTCTGCGCCGCCAACCCCGGGGAAGTGTTTGGCAATGACAAGCAGTTGATTTTCACTGCCTTTGTGCAGGCCGTCCACGTAGGCGCGGCTCATCTCGCCCACCCAAAACGGATCGCCGCCAAACACGCGGGAACCTAGATCACTGCCCGAGGAAGACGGCGTTTCCAACACATCCAGCGAGGGGCCGATCTGCAAATTAAAACCAAGAGCGGCAAGCTCGCGTCCGCGCACCTTCCCCACCTGTTCGGCAAGGTCTGTATTCCAGGTTGCGCCAATCGCCATCTCGTTCGGCAAAGGAGTCAGCCCATCAAAAATCTGGTCTGTGGGATACCCGTCCCCATCCTGGGTGACGCCAACAAAAAGCGGCACATAAGTGGAGGTAACATTTTTTCCCGTTTGGGGATCTTCAATCGGCGTAACTGCCGAATCCCACTCCAGGCGTTGAAGCGCCTCGATCAGCGCGTGAGTTTGCGTGGGCGTATTCGTCCCCGAAAAATTATCATTTTCCAACATCAACGTCACGCCGCCCACATGATAATTTGCAATCAAATCATAGATTTGTGAAGCGGCGCTTGTATCCGTGCCATTAAAGGTAACAAGGAATAACTGCCCAACCTTTTCCTCTGGCGTCATCTCATTCAAGATGAGCCGAATACCAGGTGGAGGCGTGGAAGTCTGCGCCAGCGCCGGCAGAGGCGCGAGCGACAAAAGAATAATAACCAGCAAAAAAGTTCGGATCAAACGCATAAGTTCTCTTATATCATATCCCGTGTGCTTCCAGAATATTAAACTTTATCGGTAATTAGAAAAAACGTCCCGAAGGTTGTTATCAGGTGTTCAAATTCCTCAAGAAAAACCTTCGGGACGGTGCCTGTGTTTTATTTCCGATAACGTCTATTTTATGCAACTCGCAACCAGAATAAACGGACGCCGCTCATTGAACGGCGTCTCTTGCGGATATTCGCTTCGCTCCCCGCCCGGGCTTGCTCCCGTCATTCAGACACATTCACCCGCCCCGGCCCAGCGCCCGCAAAGCGGCGGCGGGGTCATCGGTAAAAATTCCATCCACGCCCCAATCCTTGAGCCGATGGATTTCCTCGGGTGTGTTGGCCGTCCACACGTGGACGCGGCGTTGGAGGCGGTGCGCCCTCTGCATCTGCTCCCTGCTCGTGCTGGAGATATGCGGATGCAAAGCCTGGTAATTACCGAACATAAATCCAAACGAACGCGCCCACAAACCCAGCAGGCCCGGTGTGGCAAGCAGGCCGCGCGGGGCTTCGGGCATGGTCTGTTCTGCAATCTTTAAATTGGACGCAAAGAACGATGAAAAGATAATCTGCTTTTGGTTGTTGTGTTTCTTAATCAACTCGCATACTTTTTGGGTCAGCCCATCACGCGGGGTGGAGTAATTGGTCAACTCGATGTTGATCAATGCATCCTCCCCCACCGATTCAAAGACTTCTTCCAGCAACGGGACTTTTGTGCCTGCGAATTTTTCGTCGAACCATGCCCCCGCATCCAGTTTGCGAATTTCATCGAGGGAAAAAGATGCAACTTTTCCTTTGCCATTTGTGGTGCGGTCTACCGTTGAATCGTGAATGACGATAATATGGCCGTCGGAGGTCAGTTTTGCATCCAGTTCCACGCCGTCTGCGCCTTTTTGGATGGCTTGGATAAATGCTGGCAGGGTGTTCTCCGGCGCATGTGCCTGGTCGCCGCGATGGGCAAGGAGGATGGGGTTGGGAAAATTTTCAAGCATCAGAATCAGTTGTCGGTTAAGGTTGAGGCGATGGAAGTACGACAACATTCATGTTGTCCATGCGCAAGATAAATCTTGCGGTACTCCTTCTAAATATCCACGAAGTAGGCTTTGCCAGCGTGATCGATCATCTCGCGGGACATGACGGGCGGGACGGCAAGGTAGGAGGCGATGTCTACGATCTGGTCGCATAAATCACGCGGGTGCGAGGCGCGCATTTTGCGGTTGCGTTTGATGTACCATTCCTGTAAAAGATAGGCGAGGCCCTGGTCGTTGTATTCGATGCGCCGATCCTGGGCAACGCGCTTGAAGATTTCGCGGTATTCTTCGAACGTTGGGTCGCCGATTTCGATCTTGTGGCGCAGGCGGCGCAGGAAGGCTTCGTCCACCAGGTCTTTGGGCGGCAGGTTCGTGGAAAAAACGATGAGCACATCAAAGGGGACTTCCACTTTGCGGCCCGTGTGCAGGCGAAGATAATCGAGTCGGTTTTCGAGCGGTACGATCCAACGGTTGAGCAGATCACGCGGACGAACCTGCTGGCGGCCAAAGTCATCGATGAGCAGGATGCCGCCGTTGGCTTTCACTTGAAAGGGCGCTTCGTAGAATTTGGTGGTGTCGTCAAAAACGAGGTCGAGGCCTTCGAGGGTCAACTCGCCGCCAACGACGATGAACGGCCTGCGAATTCTTACCCAGCGCGGGTCGCGGCGGGTGTTCGTGCGCAATCCGCCTGTGGAGGCTCCATTGGCGGCTTCAGTATCTGGCGCAAGGCTGTGGCTGACCGCGTCATATACTTTGATAACCTGTCCATCCAAATATAAGGCGTAGGGAATGTACATGTTCTGGCTGAGGACCAGGTTGCCGAAGGCGCGGGCGATGCTGGTCTTGCCGTTTCCGGGCGGGCCATACATAAAAATGGATGATCCTGAATTAAGCGCAGGCCCAAGCCGCTGGAATGTGGATTCTGAGATTACCAGTTGAGAAAGGATCTGGCGCATGGTGCGGGTGGTGACGCTTAGTCGTCCGCTTTTCTGGCGGCGGATGGCTTCGTTGTACACTTCAAACGGCACAGGCGCGGGGCCTGCATATTGACTGCGTTCCATTGCTTCGCGGGCGCGCAGAATGCCCTGGCTTGTAATGCCGTAGGTGTATGCGCCTTCTCCCAGGCCGCCCTGGGATGATTTCACTTCGATAAATTTTTCCTGTTTTAACGCGACCATTAACTGGTCGGTTACGCCTGCAAAAGGCAGGGTAATTTCCTCGGCGATCTTGAACCCGGTCAAATAGCCGCGGAAGTACAGAACTTTAAGGATCAGGTCTTGCAGCCAGAGCGGGGAAAGCCCTGTGTCCTCAAGGCTGTTGATCTGCGGGGGTGAAAATCCGCCGGCGGCTCCTGCAATTTGTCCTGTTTGTTTCGTCATAATGGTCACCAATCCCATGCGGGCAAGAATTTTTTTAAGAACGATTTTGCTGCCGTATATGCAAACCCTAAAGGTCTGTCTGGCATTCGTACAAGCCCAATTAACAAAAGAGACCTACGCCCTGTGGGTTAGGGTTTTTTACGAAGGATATGTACGGTAGAGAGACAACAAATCAATTATACTTCTTTTCGTTTATAATCCAGCGCATATGAAACTATCGGTCATAATCCCTGTTTACAATGAAGTTGAAAGTATCGAAACCATCTTAAGACGCGTTTACGATACAAAGTTGACGCACGAGATCATCGTCGTAGATGACGGCTCGAAAGACGGCACACGCGACCTGCTAAAGGAAATAAACGGCAAAATGGGTATTCGCGTCATCCTGCACGAGAAAAACCAGGGCAAAGGCGCGGCGGTGCGTACTGGAATGTCTGCCGCAAAGGGTGATATCCTCCTGATTCAAGATGCCGACCTTGAATATGATCCGCGCGATTATCCCGAATTGTTGAAACCCATCCACGAAGGACTTGCGGATGTGGTCTACGGCTCGCGCTTTCTGGGCCGCGCCCATCGTGTGACGATGTTCTGGCACATGGTCGCCAACAAATCGCTGACCCTGATGACCAACATCCTCTACGACACGATTCTTACTGATATGGAAACCGGTTACAAGGTGTTTCGCCGCGAAGTGATCGAAGGCATGGTCATCCGCGCGAACAGTTTTAACTTCGAGCCTGAATTCACCGCGAAAATCCTCAAACGCAGGTATCGAATTTTTGAAGTGCCGATCACCTTCAACCCGCGCGATTACACCCAGGGCAAGAAGATCAAACTCCATGACGCCTTCGAAGCCATCTGGGCGCTCATCAAATACAGATTTGTTGAATAAAAAAGACGGGCTTGATTGCCCGTCTTTTTATTTAAACAAGCGGACGAAAACCGACTCCAACCCGTCCAACGAATTGCGAACCGCCTCAGACAAGCCTCTGCCTGTTGACGTGGCGCCAGGCTGGATCGCCACGAGAAGCGTTTCCGGTCTCCTGCTCTTTGGAATCACCTTGAACAGCAAATCCAAATTTGCCGAATGGGTGGAAACGCCAGCCTTGCGAATATCCGCAAATTCGATCAGCGCGATCTCGCCCGGAGCGGCGTTGAAATCCGCCGCATCCACGATCAACACCATGTTCGCGCCCGATGATTCGATGCGGTCGATGCAATTCTCCGGCACATCGCCTGCATCCAACAGGGGAACTTTCACCTTCTTCTGCAACCGCTTGATCAAATACGAACCAACCCCGTCATCTCCGCGTGAGCGATTCCCCACTCCCAGCAAAAGAACGTTTTTATCTTCAATGCGCGTGTTGAGTTCTTCAAACATGAACTGGTATTCTACGTTGAAACTGGGAAATAAGAACTTACAGATTTAATAGGCCGCCCTGTAAATAAAAAAAACGGGTTTGGAAGGAGTTCCTTCCAAACCCGTTTTACCTGCTTACGGCTTTACGAAAACGTTATATTCCAGAATGTAGTCGCCAGCCTGATAATCCGCGGAACCATCGTTGATGGCGGCGGTGAAGGTGGCCGCAATGGACATTGTGTGTTCGCCAGCCGGCCATTTACTCAGCGCCGTGTAATACAGCCTGCACCACTGACCGCCGTTCTCGAGGTCTTCCTGCCGCAGTTTGTCCAGCGCCACATCCTCTCCATCGAGGGTGAACTTCACTTCGATATTCTCGAAGTTCTGGTTGAGCACTTCCTTCGTGGAAGTACACCACGCATACATCCAGATTATCGTCTCTTCTTTCACGAGCGGGACAGTGTACGTCAATGTGCCTGGCACGGCATAATCCTCAGATTTATACTCCTCCCGCGCCAGGTCTTCAAGGAATCTCTTGCCTGAAGAAAACGCAGATGAAGCCGCCGCCGCGCTGGCCAACTCCGGCGGACCGGAAGGCGTGATGCCCGCGCCCAAAGGCTGGCTGATCGCCCGCTCGGCAAAGGCGAGGACAACATCCTCCCCATTGAATTGCTGGAGGAGAGTCTCAGCCGTTACGGGGACTCGCAAATCGGGCACAACGCCGCTTCCTTCGAGGTGGATGTTGCCCTCCGCATCCATGGCGCGGCCAATCGTCATCTGGGTGTAGATACCCTCCGGCATGTAGAAACCTTCCACACTGCCGCCCGCCCCTTCCGAGGGATATTGACCAACCACAATGGCACGGTCGTTGATCGTCATGTTGTAGGAGAAGAATTCGCAGGCGCTCGCGCAGTTCGGGCCCACCATCACCACAACCTGCCCACTGTACTGAAGTTGTTCGCGCGGCGGGATCATGGTTTCTTCGTAGTCCGGGTCGATGAAGAAATCACCAGTGCTGTCATCGTAATAAGCGGTTTGCCCAACCACAAGCTCTTCGTTGAAGAAATAAGCCGCCATCTGGTCTGCCAGCCAGCCACTGCCGCCGCCGTTGTTACGCAGGTCGAGGATCACGCCGCCCACTTCATTCTCGTTGAAGTACTGCATGGCTCGTTCCCAAACCAGGATGGAAAGCAGATCATTATCGGAGAAGCTGGAAATCTTAATATAGCCGTATCCGCTCGGTAAAATTTCAAACTCGACGGGCAAAGCTGTGGGGTCAACCCCAGCGCGGAAGGAGGAGAAGTTGAAGCTGTCGAACTCATTGGAAAGCTCGAGAGACACCGTCTGCTCGGAAGCTTCGGGGTTCTTGAAAGTCAATTCAACCGCGCCCTTTTCAAGGCGGAAGCGGGTTGCGTAGCGCAGTTGTTGCAGGCGCCTGATCTCCGGGTTGCTAAACGGGGAAGACCAGGGCACAGTCACTTCGACCACATCCGCAGTGGAGACTCCGTCAAACGAAATGATCTCCGCGCCCCAAACCATTCCAGCCTCGGCGGCCGGGCCGCCTTCCAAAACAAAGTTGGCAATGAATTTTCCGTCATCCGTTTCGCGCATGGCGAAGCCCAGGCCGCCAGCCGTATCCGTCTGAAAATCATCGTTCAGCAGGGATGAATCAAAACCAACGTGCGTGTCTGGAATTGACCAGAGAAAATCGCGCAGGGCCAAAGCGTAGGCATGGCTGTCTTTCTTCTTCTCGGCCTCTTCAAACAGCGGACGGAACTCCCTGCCTTTCGCATCCCAGTCGATCTTCTTCAATTCGGTGAAGGCATATTCATTCTTGAACTTCTCGAGCATCTTGTCGAATGCTTCGGTATATGAAAGCGCAGAGAAGTCATCCGCCGCGGAGCCTTCCGGTTCGAGCAGGGCAATTTCAGGCTCTGCCGAGCGGTCAATGCTAAAGGGAGTCTGATCCAGATCGATGACCGACCAGCCCGCAGGTAAATCCATGATCGGGTCGTCATCCGTAAATAATTTTTTGTCGTCGCCAAATCCAGAAGGGAAGGATTGTCCGCCATCTGGCGCGTACACCAGATACTTGCCGCCGAAGACCTCGAGATAAAAATCGCTGTCATCGCTGACGTTGGTGGAGGCATACGCAGAAGACCAGCCGCCGCCGCCCTGATCGCGGCGCTCGAGGAATGGGTCGCCCCAGGTATTCGTCCAATAGGCCACGGCAAAAACCATCACACCCGTCTCGTCAGAGCCGTCATGATCCACATCATGCAAAGTGCCATTCGGTACTTCGGGCAGGGTCAGGCTGTAGGTAAAAGGTGATGTATAAAAATCCGAAGTGATCTGCCCGATCACCTGCGACTCAACGGGAATTAAAAACTTGCGATCGCGGGTCACAAAGCCGCCCTGATCTTCAAGAATGATCACAGGTTCCGCCACACCCATCGTGAAAAACGTATTGGTGTATGTTACAGCGCCAGTGACAATTTTCGGCCCCGTGCCACTGCCGGCGGTTTCCTCCGTCGCGGGCGGCGTATCCGTCCCGGTCTTGGGGGCACATGCGGCAAGCGCCAAACTTATCATAACCAGAAAAGCAACAACTTTAAACAGATGTGATTTCATACTACCTCCTTGAAAATTTGACCCATTATAATGCCGAAGTATAATGACCCGCATGAATTCACAAATCGAAGCAGAGTTTGATCGAGCCGCGCAAGCCCGCGCAAAAAACAACGAGGGACAGGCGCGTGTTTGCGCAAGACGCGCCGCAGGCATTGCCATACGGGATTATCTCACCCGCAGAGGGACTCACATCCCAAGCAGTAGCGCGTACGATCTGCTTAATCTGATCAAGGAAGATACGCTTCTTCCCCCTGATATGAAGCTGGTCGCTGACCATTTGACATTGCGCGTCACTGAAGAATTCAAACTCCCGGTAGATGCAGACTTGGTCGCCGATGCCCGCCTCTTGTGCGACTGGTTATTAAATAACTGATGGTACGTAAAAGCACCATGACCCCGAAGGGGTCAAATGATTATAGTTTTTGGGGGTGCGGCAAATTCAACCCCGAAGGGGTGTCACTGCTCTTAAAATCAATGTCATCCCCGGGATTATGGACTGCATAAGGTGAGTGAATAAACTGCGTAACATCAGTTAAATAACTCACCTTACGCGCCCTCACCCTACCCTCTCCCGAAGGGAGAGGAGACTCCCTTCCCCTTCGGGGGAAGGGCGGGGGATGAGGGAGAGAAACTGCGTAAGGTGAATTAAATAATTAGACCCAAAAGGTTTTACGAAGTTCCCGATAGGGGAAAACCTTTTGGGTCTTGAATTAGTTGCAATAACACTCAGCCCTTGCGCCCAGCCAGGTAATAGAAAGCGCGCGCAAGGGTAACCAGCAAAAGCATCCCAGACAGTACGCCGCCCAGAACAAAGAACATCCTGCGCCAGTCTGTCAGGCGCAGTGTAATCTCCCGTCTCGTGGGCATTTGAATACGCCCGCGCAGGCGTTGGACAATGTCGCTCGGAGGGGTGAGCGGCTTCAAGGTCCCGGCCAGATGCGCTTCGAGTACATCCAAATTTTCTTCGCGAGTCAAATCCATCTTACGTTTTGCCATTCTGTTCCCTTGATTATTCGATGGGATAAAGGATCAAGCCAACTGTGCCCGGGCCCAGGTTCGCCGCAATGGAAATGGACAACTCACCCAGCATCGTTTCTTTATGATTGAAATGGCTCTTTGCGTCATCCAGCAGAGCCTGCCCCGATTTCTGGTCGCGGGCATGTACAACCGCCAGGTACACCGGCTGATTCCCAAATTCCTCTTTTGCCATTTCAATTACGCGGTCGAGTGCGGCTTTGCGGGTGCGAACTCGTTCAGCCATATTAAGATCGCCATCGCGCAATACGGCAATCGGTTTTACATTCAAAAGGGATGCCAGCGCCGCTTGCAGGGTTTTTACACGACCTGACATTTTTGCGTATTCGAGAGTATCCAAGGTCAGGATGACGCGGATTTTACGTTTGATGGTTTCCAAATAAGCCACGATCTCTTCGACGCTTTTGCCTGCGCGTTCCAATTTTCTTGCTTCCCGGCACATCAACCCAATACCCAGCGAGCCGACGGCAGAGTCCATCGGAATGACATTGAACTCGCCCTTTAATTCCTCGGCGGCAGAAACTGCGGAGGTGTACGTGCCGGAGAGTTTGGCGGTAATGTGAATGGAGAGGATCGTATCGCCCTTTTGCGCCACCTTGCGGTAAAACTCGACAAATTGATGAGGCGATGGCTGGGAGGTTTTCGGAACACGTTTGCTTTCATCCACCAATTTGTAGAAGCCTTCGTTGTCCAATTCCACCCCTTGAAGATAGGATTTTTCCCCAAACAAAATATTGACAGGGATCGTATCGATGCCAAATTCCTTTTCCCATTCGGGAAGGATATCGGCTGCGCCATCGGTCACAATTCGTAACATGGTTTACTCTCCTTCAAGATTTAAGTTTTGATCTTCCAATTGGTCGCGAAGAGCCAGAAGAGTGCGGTGGTAAAGGCTTTTTACCGCTCCTTCACTTCTTTTCATAATTGCGCCAATCTCTGCGTTTGACATGTTTTCAACGAATTTCAGGATTAATAGATTTTGGCGTTCAGGCGGGAGTTTGCGAATCATCTTCAACAACGCATCCTGTTCCTGGGAGCGGACGAGGTTTTTTTCGGGATGGTCACCCTTCGCCGGCAGGATGGGCAGGTCATCCAGTGGAATCTCCTGCTTGCGGCTGCGGTCACGATGCCAGTTTGCAACGAGATTGTGGGCAATGCGATACAGCCAGGCTGAAAATGGAACGCCGCGGTCTGTATAATTCTTGATGTGGTTCATCGCCCGCTGGAACACGCGGGCTGTCAGGTCCTCTGCGTCGTGGAGATTCCCAGTCCGGTAGTAAACATAATTGAAGATGCGCTCCACGTAGCGTTCGTACAATTGACCAAACGCATCACGATCACCCTGCGAGGCAAGGGCCAGCACTTCCTCTTCGTTGTATTCCAGTTCCGGCAAGTTGATAACCTTACCGGCGGGTTTGAATTAAATAACACCGCCGGATTTGAGAAGTTGCACCGAGTATAACATGCGTAATTATTCGGATATGAGAAGCATATTTTTAGCTCGCCAAAAATGGAGAGTGTAAAAACGGTTGGTATAATCCAAAGTCGTCGAAATAAGGGTCTTCAGGAGTTGACCTGATTTCGTACACAGGTTTCACGGACGACTGTACTGAAAAAAGGTAACTACTTTGACAATGTCACATTTCAAAACCTTTACCACAAAGTCCACAAAGGGGCACAACACTTGCGCCGCACTGCGTTTGTTGCAGTGCAGGTGAGGAGAGCAAAATGCTAAAAATCAAGGTTTCCTTCGTGTTGCTTGGTACCCTTTGTGGTTTTGCACTTTGGTTTCAGTCTTAATTTGACATTGTCAAAGTAGTTACGAAAAAAGCGCAATTTGTGACCGTGATGAGTATAATTTGAAAAAGCCTGCTCAAAGGAATTTTCCAATGAAAAAAATTCTGTTTCTTATCCTTACCGCCTTTCTCACAGCCTGCTCTTCATCCTCATCGCAGGTGACAGTCACCTCCGAGGTGACTGTCACCTTGCCGCCCACCACAACACCGCTCCCCACGTTGACGCTAACCCTCATTCCTGCTTCTCCCACCCCCGAACAACCCACCGAAACAGGCCCCTCCCCCGAGCAGATCGCCACAATCGAGGCGCACAACGAGGCATGGAATGGCGTGCTGAGCATCAACGAAGAAAACCAATTCCTCAACAAGGCGGGCGAGGTGGTCACGGGACTGGTGTATGACCCTGCGACGGGCATGATAAGGATAACCCGCGCCGACGCGGCGGGGCATGACTTTACCGAGCAGTTTGACCCCAAGCTGATCGTCGTAGAGACAGATGATGATGGGGTAATAGATGAAACAATTAACTATGTGTTTAGCCTGGGCGAGAATGGGCAGTTGGAAAGATTGAAGTATGGTGAGACGAGCGAGTATCTCTATACTCAGGACGAAGTGTTGCAAATGGTTGCCGAGAACCATAGCACCGCGCCAGGAGCAGATTTGGATACGTTGGCACATGGCAAAGAAATATTGAGTAATTTCCAGGTGAAAGACGCAACCGGTACAACTTGGTATATAAAATTTGGTGACTTTTACGAAGAGCAAGGGAGTGTGGGGGGGAGTTTTTTTGGGACAAATAAAGTAAAAATCTGGAATAGTGAAACACAAAAAGAAGAAGTAATAGATACTTCTGAGTATGTTGGAGTTGGTTTTGGCGGAAAGGACGGAGATTCGAGTTATGCAGTGATAGTGTGGATTGGCGCGGACGGGAAACCGAATATAAAAATAGTTCACGGTAGCAAAAAGACAAATCATAGTTCTGGTTGGTGGGGGATAACTGAGTAGTTTGAATTGACTTCTTGACTGAATGTGTCTTTAATGGGTGGGGATGGAGAATGAGCAGGGATTAGCCGTAGGTTTAACAAAACTAGCCAGGTGGGCGGGGATTTTTGGGGTTGTTTTAATATTGATGATGTGGGTAGCATTGGGGACTAGATTTAGCGCAAACCTCCCTGGGGTGATACAAACACGCAAATTTTATAATGAGCGGGTTTTAGAGGAGAAATATTTGCCCGATGCTTTGCCTTACGTGATGCAAGTACGTGAAGTAAAAGAGCAAGAATATGTTTATGAGTTGTGGGGCAGGATAAAAGCACTCGATTACGCCAACTACATGATGACGATAGAGGACAAGCGGGGGAGGGAGTGGAGAGTGCAGATGATCCACCCGCCGTACCATGAGGCGAACAAGATCGGGATAGAGATGCATGAGTTTGAGATAGAGCGATCTAGTGGCAAGACTGTGGGGCGAGCCAGACTACTAGTGATAGACCGCAGAGAGGTAGAGCAGACGAAGCAATACTTGGCGGTAGGAGATATGATGAGTGTAGTGTGGAAGGATAAGCTGACGCTTTCACAAATTTATCAAGCTCATCGCCGTGGTGTGTATTTGGTGTCACTTTCTGGCGATATCACCAGACCGATCCGAAAGGTGGTGGGGAAATGAAAATTAAGTTGTGGCGGATGCTAATGGTGATTGGTTTAATTTTCACACTTTTTGCAGTATTTAGAGACGAGCATGTTTACGCTTTTGATGATAATTGTAATGGGACTTGTCCTGTGGGGACGGTGTGCCAGGAGGTGGGACCAGATATATGGCAGTGTGAGCAGGAGGGGACTACACCGACTCCGACACCGCCGCCGAATGATGAGGTGTGTGGGGACTCGGCGGCGCCTGCTTGCGGAGGGTATTGCTCCACATCATCATCATCGTGCGTGACGACATCTTCTAATCCCACTTGCCACTGCTCAGGCAACGCCCCTGGAGCGCCCCAATGCAGTGGGACACAAGTAGTCAAAAGTTATGATCCGATTGGGACGCTCAACAACAATGGTTGTAGTTTCGCTGACGGTTGCTGGAGCTACTTCCCCTCTGTCCACACTGCGACGGGGTGCGACGGCAAAGACGTGAAGGGGATATGCAGAGTCAGCTACCTATGTTGCAACGCTAACCAGGTCATCTCATGCACTACAGGGGCAAATGATACGCACGAAATATCTGGGACAGCCTGCCCCGCAGGGGAGATGAAGTCCTCGGCCAGGACGAGCTTTTACTGGACAACAGACAACCCCCCAGAGCGCGTCACCAACTATACTGGGCGCGGTCAGGAACTGCGCTTTTATTCAACAGGGATTCGGCGGGCTGAAGCCCTGCCTCAGTACGTTGAAGTCGGCTGAAGCCGACTGGTCTCAGTCCGCTTTAGCGGACTTGCATGTACTGAGCAGGGGATTCTGTCGGCGCAATTGCGGATGTGTCGCCACCTGTAACGCCACCGCCCCCACGGGGCTGACGATTACCAAGGGGAGTCTCGATACCTCTCATCCCTTCGGGGTTATTGACCGCGTAAAGTGAGATAATGAGATAATTCACCTTACGCGCCCTCATACCCTAACGGGCACTTTCCCCAACCCTTCTCCCTACGGGCAGGGAACGTGCAGGTGCTTGTTTGAGCAGTTACGAAAAAAGACCTTACGCTTTTGAACTTCCTTCGTGAACTTCGTGGCCTTCGTGGTTAAAAAAGGTTTTTGCAGTGAATTCATCTTTGAAATCCGTTAAATCCGTGTCCCAAAGATTTTAATCACGGCAACTCCCAGTAAGCCAAAATAAAAACATTCCACAACCAGAACGCATGTGCTATAATCGCTTCGCTTTTCCATTTTCCAAAGAAGGCTAATCCATGTCATCCAATAAAATTCGTGTCGTGGGCGCGCGCGTCCACAATTTGAAAAATATTACCGTCGAGATTCCGCGTGACAAGTTCGTGGTGATCACAGGCTTATCGGGTTCGGGCAAATCGTCGCTGGCGTTCGACACCATCTTCGCCGAGGGACAGCGCCGCTACGTCGAGTCGCTTTCAGCGTATGCGCGCCAGTTCATCGGCCAGATGGACAAGCCTGATGTAGACTACATCGACGGCCTCTCCCCCGCCGTTTCGATTGACCAGAAATCCACCTCGCATAATCCCCGTTCGACAGTGGGTACGGTTACCGAAATTTACGACTACATGCGTTTGCTTTTTGCGCGTGCGGGCATTCCACACTGCCCCGTTTGCGGACGCGAAGTTGTCAAACAGTCGGCACAAGAGATCGTGGACAAGATCGAAAAACTCCCCGATGGCTCGCGTGTGCTGATCCTCTCCCCGCTCGTGCGCGCGCGCAAGGGAACGTATCAGGCCGTCTTCGAGGAAATCCGCAAGGCTGGCTTCACCCGCGTCCGCGTGGATGGAACAGTCTCTTCATTGGATGACGAGATCGAACTGGATCGCTACAAACAGCACACCATCGAAGCGGTTGTGGATCGCCTGGTCATTTCACAGCACGAAGATAAAGAAGAAAGAAAATCTGCCCGCACCCGTCTGACAGACTCGGTTGAAACCGCTTTGAAATTTGGCGAAGGATATGTAACAGTCAACCTTGTTGATAAAAAAGAGGATCTGCAATTCTCCGAACACCTCGCCTGCCCCGAACACGGCGTCAGCATTCAGGAAGTGGAGCCGCGCACTTTTTCCTTCAACACTCCCCAAGGCGCCTGCCCAGATTGTCAGGGACTCGGCTCCAAACTGGAAATTGACCCCCAGCGCATCATCCCTGACGATAGCCTGTCTCTGAACGAGGGAGCGATCGTCAGCATGGAGTGGAACGGCCCGAAGGTCGAAGGCGGCTATTACTGGCAGAGTCTCATCAATGCTTCGAAAGCCTTCAAAATAGATTTGGATAAACCCGTCAACGAACTATCCAGGGAAAATATGAAGGTCGTCTTGTACGGCACTGGCGACAAGCAAATTCAGATGACGTATCAGGGTGCGAACGGGAACGAGTTCAAGTTCACACGCGCATTCGAAGGCGTCATCACAAACATGGAACGCCGCTACCGCGAAACAAACTCGGAATATATCCGCGAGAAAATCAGCGAGTTCATGTCCGACCGCCCCTGCCCAAGCTGTGGAGGCAAACGCCTCAACCCCGCCGCGCTGGCTGTGACCGTGGACAACGTGAACATCGTGGAAGCGAACTCGTGGCCTGTCCTGCAAACGCTGGAATGGGCGAAGAAGATCGCTGGCAAAAATTCCCCGCTCACATCCAAGCAAAAAGCAATTGCAGAACGGGTCATAAAAGAAATCAGCGAAAGGCTTTCCTTCCTCGTCAATGTTGGTTTGGATTATTTGACCTTGAATCGCTCCGCTGTTACATTATCCGGCGGCGAAGCACAGCGCATCCGACTCGCGACCCAGGTTGGTTCCCGTCTCGTTGGGGTTTTGTACGTGCTGGATGAACCGTCCATTGGGTTACATCCGCGTGATAATGCAAGGTTGCTGGAAACTCTCAAAGGCTTGAGGGATTTGGGCAACACGGTTCTCGTTGTCGAGCATGACGATGAAACCATCCGCGAGGCAGATTGGGTGATCGATCTTGGCCCCGCCGCCGGCGAGCATGGCGGACAGGTAATTGCCGAGGGAACCCCGAAACAGATTTTGGCGCACCCAAAGTCATTGACGGGGCAATACCTCTCGGGGCGCAAGCAGGTTGGGGTCCCGAAAAAGAGGCGGGAGGGAAATGGCAAGGCGTTGACCATTGTCAATGCGAAGGCGAACAACTTGAAGGGCATCACTGTCCCGATCCCGCTTGGAAAATTGGTTTGTATTACTGGTGTTTCAGGGTCGGGCAAATCCACTTTGATGAGCGACATCATGTACAACGCGCTCGCCGCAAAATTGATGGGCGCGCGCACACAGCCCGGCGAACATGAAAAAATCGAAGGTGTGGAACAACTCGACAAGATCATCAACATTGACCAGTCGCCGATTGGACGCACGCCGCGCTCGAACCCTGGAACATACACAGGCCTGTTCGATGAAATTCGCAAGCTGTACGCCGAACTGCCCGAAAGCAAAGTGCGCGGCTACAAGCCCGGGCGTTTCTCGTTCAACGTGCATGGCGGGCGTTGCGAAGCCTGCCAGGGACAGGGCGAACTGCGCATCGAAATGCAGTTCCTGCCTGATGTGTACGTGCCTTGTGATGTGTGCCACGGCAAACGCTTCAACCGCGAGACCTTGCAGGTTCTGTTTCGAGATCAGTATTCCATCTCGGACATTCTCGACATGACCGTGGACCACGCGCTGACCGAATTCCAGAATTATCCGCAAATGCAAAACAAGTTGAAACTACTGCAAGAGGTTGGGCTTGGCTATGTGCGAATCGGTCAGGCGGCGACGACACTTTCAGGCGGCGAAGCCCAGCGCGTGAAACTCTCGAAGGAACTCTCACGCCGCGCCACGGGACGCACACTTTACGTTCTCGATGAACCATCCGTCGGCTTGCACGCGGCGGACGTTCACAAATTGATCGAAGTCTTGCAACGACTGGTGGATACAGGCAACTCGGTGTTGATCATCGAACACAATCTCGACATTATCAAAATCGCCGACTGGCTGATAGACCTCGGCCCCGAGGGCGGCGACCGCGGCGGCGAGTTGATCGCCGAAGGCACGCCCGAGCAGGTGATGAAAGTGAAAGAGTCTTATACGGGGAAATATTTGAAGGCGCATGTGAGGTAGGGCAGGCAAATCATAGGCGGGTTGATAGGTGGACAGGTAATCAGGTAAACACTGTACTTGCCCACTTGCCCACTTGCCTACTTTTGTACATCTCCTCTCTCCACGTGTGCATGCAAAGGTTGTCAGTCTTCCCCTTTTCCCTCACCCCAAGTATGAAGACTTTTCGCCGTGTCGACTCCCCCCTCTCCCTGAGGGACGTGTGCCCGTAAGGGTAGAGGGGGGTGAGGGGTTTTCACAGCCCAGCGAACAATCTACCTCCCCTGACTACCTTTGCTTGCACACTCTCTCCACACAACATCCGTTTTTCAGGTAGAATTATTTTACATGGCGTGGGATATCAAACTGCATTAACACGCTCTGTAAAAAGGACAAGACTCAATGAATAACAAACCTCCCATATCTTCAGCCTCTTCTTCGGATGTTATCAACGCCTACCGCAAGCGCAGACAGCGCAACAACCCGAACATCATCTACATTCTCGCAGGCGCGCTTGTGCTGGGCGGCATTGGCATATTGGCCTACTGGCTACTCAGCACCCCGAACAACCCGGTCTCCAGCCTGTTTGCCACGGAAACCCCCACCCCAACCATCACACCGTCTCCAACCAACACATCCACGCCTACTTTAACGCCCACAGAAACTTCCACTGCCACCATCACCCCTACGCCAACCTTCTCGTCGCCGTTCACGTACAGCGTGCAGGCAGGCGATTACCTGGCCCTGATCGTGGAAAAATACAACCTCGGCAAAGATGCGATTGAACTAATCTATTACCTGAACCCCTACGTGGAAGAAACAGGAACGGGCATCAACCCGGCCAACCCGATCATCATTCCCGGCCAGATCATTCGGCTCCCCTACGCAGGGATGCCGCTTCCAACCGCCACACTCATCCCGCCAAACCTGCCGCGTGGTTCACTGGAGCCTTATTACGTGAAAGCCGGGGATACCCTGGGCAGTATAGCGGCGCTTTACAACAGCACCATTGACGATATCATCAAAGAAAACAACATCGCAGACCCGAACGCCATCGAGATCGGCGACCTGCTGATGATCCCCGTCAACATGGTGACTCCAACAGCCACCCGCCCGCCCACCAGCACCCCCATCACCCCCGGCCCCGGCACCGTACTGCCCAGCGCCACGCTGACCCCGGTCAACGCCGCGCCGACAGCGACCAATACCCCGTAACTTCATCATAAATACGCGGGCAAATTGCCCGCGTATTTTTCATCAAATTACTGGACAAATATACAGCGCCCATGTAAAATACACCGCTGTCGTAAAGAAAAGTAAGGAAAGAATTTTTGGAGGAAGACCTTGGCTAACATTCAGTCACAAATCAAACGCAATCGTCAGAACGAAAAGCGCCGCGTTCGCAACCGCACATTCCGTGGCGCCGCCCGCACCGCTGTAAACATCGCGCGCACCGCCTTTTCAGAAGGCAATCCCGAAACCAAAGCTGCCGTCTTGAAAGCCATCAGCATGTTGGACAAAGCCGCAGAACAGGGCGTGATCCACAAGAACAACGCCTCCCGCCGCAAGGGACGCCTGATGAAGAAGCTCGCTACTTTTGTACCCGATGAACATTTCGGCGAAGAAAAGAAAAAGGGCTCGAAGAAATCCAAGTAGTCCGGGTGAGTTTCAAACTTGCACAAGCGCGGGAGTCGAAAGGCTCCCGCTTTTGTTTACAAATCCACAGCGCATGATATATGGGAATTGACAAAATCATTCGGATGCTTTCAAGCCGATAATTGGACTGTCCGCTTTGGGGTCAAACGCTCGAAAAAAGCGCCTCAACCTAACCCGTTGGCCTGACTCTGTTTTCAGGCATACGCCACGCTGTTGCCGCTTCCGCCAAACGCGAAAACAATCCCGAAGGGATGAGATAGCTGTGCGCGGTTACAAACTGCGGTTTTCTGCCGCCCGTTTCGCGGGGATAAATCCCCTGCTCAGTACATGCAAGTCCGCTAAAGCGGACTCAGACCAGTCGGCTTCAGCCGACTTCAACGTACTGAGGCAGGGCTTCAGCCCGCCGAATCCCTGTTGAATAAAAGCGCAGTTCCTAACCGCGCCCAGTATAGCTGCGTCCAAACCCATATCACCCTTCGGGGTTTGGACGCTCAATTTCTCGGTTCTATAATCCTTTCACTCCTTCGGAGTTCATAAGCCACCTGATATAATCCAAAAAATCATCCACAGGATCGCTTGACTTATGTTTCAAAAAGAACAACAACTCATCGAAGAAAAAATAAAAGCCTTCTGCACAGCAAATGATATTGCGCTGGCAGAGCTCAAATGGCAACCCATCCCCTTCTCGGGCGAGTGGGGCTTTGCCACATCATTTTTCCAGACCGCCGCCAATGAAGCGAAACTGGGCAAGGGCAGCAAACTTCCAGTGCCGCAAAAGGCTCAGGAAATTGCCGAGCAGGTCAAAGGTCAGTTGGGAAGCGTGGAGGGAATCAGTCACATCGAGGCGGTCAAAGGCTATCTCAATGTCTACTTCAAGACATCCGATTATGCCCGCCGCGTTGTGGATGAAGTGCTCACTTCTGGCGCAGACTTTGGCCGCGGCGCAAAAAAATCTGAAACGGTGATGGTGGAATATGCCCAGCCAAACACACATCACTCCTTTCATGTTGGGCACGCACGCAACACGATTTTAGGTGAAGTATTGGCAAGGCTGGTGGAGTTCGCGGGCTTTGAAACGATCCGCGCCTCGTACCCCGGTGATTTAGGTCTTGGCGTTATCACCGTCATGTGGATTTATGAAAAGCTATACAAAGGCCAGGAACCCGAAGGCGTGCATGAACGCGGCCAGTGGCTGGCGAAACTTTATGTAGAAGCCACTGCCCTGCTTGAGAAGCAGGAAAATGAAACGCCCGAACAAACTGCGCAACGCGAAGCCTACGATGCCGAACGGCGCGAGATGTATCGCAAATGGGATGCAGGCGATGAGACTGTGCGCGAACTGTGGCGTGTGACCCGCGAGTGGAGTTTGGAAGAACTGCGCGAAATTCTGCACATGCTCGACGTGAAGATGGATGTGTGGTTCTACGAAAGCGAAGTGGACGAGCCGTCCAAAGTGATCGTGGATGAATTGATCGCAAGAGATATTGCCACCGATGAACGCCCGAACGGCGGCGCGGTGATCGTGAAAATTGACGAAAAGCTTGGGCTGACGAAGGAAAAATATCGCACAAATGTTATTTTGCGCCGCGATGGTACGACGCTTTATTTAACAAAAGACCTTGCGCTTGCAAAAGTGAAGTTCGAACAATATCATGTGGACCGTTCCATTTATGTTGTGGATGTGCGCCAGTCGCTGCATTTACAGCAGGCCTTTGCCATCCTCAAATTGTGGGGGTTCCCGCAAGCCGAGAAATGCCATCACCTGGGATATGGCTTTGTGAGTCTGCCTGAGGGAGCCATGTCTGCGCGGCGCGGGCGGGTGGCGTTGTTCAAAGAAGTCTACGATGAAGCCGTCAAACGCGTGCTTTCGGTGGAAGCCGAAAAGAGCGCGAATATCCCCGCCGGGGAACGTGTGAAGATCGCTTCACAAATCGGGCTGGGTGCGCTGGTCTATTCCATGCTTTCGGTGGACAACAACAAGGATATTGTCTTCGACATCAACGAGGCGTTGTCCTTCGATGGGCGGACAGGGCCATACATTCAGAATGCGCATGTGCGGGCAAATTCCATTTTGAAGAAGATGCAAGTTTCAGGTTTCAAGTTTCAGGCTTCAGGTTCATTTGATTACGAGTTGACGAAACATGAGATCGAACTCATTGAACTCATCTCCCGCTTCCCACAGACGGTGGAACAGGCGGCAAATGAGTATCGTCCGCTGGTGATGGCGGCTTACGCCTACGAGCTGGCAAACGCTTTTCACTCTTTTTATCATGCGGTGAATGTACTGCAAACCGAGGATGAAAGCATCCGAAACGCCCGCCTGCGTCTCGTCTCCGCCGCAAAGCAGGCCATTGCGAATGCACTGCGTCTTCTCGATATTCAAGCGCCTGATGTAATGTAAGCAGGTTGAGGTAAACAAGCACACACGAAAACAGACTGAACTATTGTGGTTTGGTCTGTTTTTTTTATTGGTAAACCATGAACCCAAATATATTTGACGAAACACATCCTTTGGAAGAAGTATTAGTTTGGGGCGAGCCTGGTATCGAGGCCCTGCTGGGGCAACTGCTTCCAAAGTCCAAGAGTCTGTTCTTCAGTTATTACGAAGTGCTGGAGGCCCGCAGAGAATTCAGGCACATGCAAACACTGATCGAGCAGGAAGGGATTCGATTTACAAGGGCGAAGGATGCATTTGCCAGTTCGCTGGAGAAAAGGAAATTCCCAAACGAACCCCGATCCATTCAAGAGTTGGAGTCCGCTCTGCTGGAACGGGCGGGGGAATATTACGAAACCTATCGCGATCATAAAACAAGGGATTTTGCACATGAAGGCATTCACGGGAACATCGATGAAGTTTATGTTCAGATCCAAAAAGATATAAAACACATCTTAAAAGAAGATGTTCAATTCTATGGCGAAGCCGCCGCCATCCGTTTGAATCACTGGCTCTGCCTTACGCACGAATTGCCGCTCGCCAATATTTTCTATGGCAGGGATCAATCGCAGACCATGGCGGATAAAGTGATGCTCTCCGCCCTAAAATGGGGAATCCGCAAGCCTGAAGTTGGAACGTTCAAGGAGGCATTGACGGAACTTGGGTATGCAGATTCATTGGTCGAAATAGAAAACGGCACCATCGAGGGCGGCGACATTGCCATCCTTGGGGATACCTGCTATATCGGCGTTGGCGCACGGACAAACATGCGCGCGGTTAAAAACCTGTGCAGGAAAATCGGGGTTTATTTGGAAGGCAGGGGGATTCAAATTGTGGCAGTGGTCAACAAACGGCATGTGGATGAAGCCTCCACCTACGGCGCACCCACCGATGAGCACATGCGCATCATGCACCTGGATATGTTCTGGATCCCGCTCACCCCTGACCTGGTCATGGCCTACGGACACGAGCTGGATCAACGCGAGATCATTCGTGTCTCGCGGAATATGGACATTATGGTCGTCGAGGAGTTGGGAGGCTTCCGCGAATTTCTTTCGGAAAAAGGCATTGAAATTTTGGAAGTGGATGAACAGGAGCAAAAAAACTTTGCCACCAACCTGCTCAATTTGGGAAATAAAACCGTGATCGTAGCCCTCTCCACCAACACCCGCGTCATTCAGGAATTGGAGAAACGCGGCTTTCGCGTGCTCAGCGCAGAGTTGAACAAACTGGTCAACGGCTATGGCGCGGTCCATTGTTTGACGGCGCCGGTGAGACGAGGGATGGGAGATACGACACCCACGCACCGTGTCATATCAAAAACAGGCTGAACGTTATCTTGGCTTTCCACTTGTTTTCCCGTTTAATACAATCAATGAGACCGTATTGGGTAAAAACGATGTGACTCAAAACCAAAGCGGAGTTGCGTCGGACACTGCCCCGTAGAGCGGGACGCGTCCCCAATGCGGTTGTACGATAGGAGATTCCTATGCCAATCAAAACCATCATCATGGGCGCGGCGGGGCGCGACTTCCACAACTTCAACACCTTTTTCCGTGGGAACAAGGATTACGAAGTGGTGGCGTTCACGGCGACTCAAATTCCCGATATTGAAGGCCGCGTCTATCCAACCGAGCTGGCTGGTGACTTGTATCCGAAAGGCATTCCCATCCATGCGGAAGAAGAACTGCTTGACCTGATCAAGAAGCATGGCGCGGAGCAGGTTGTCTTTTCCTACAGCGATGTGCCGCATGAATATGTGATGCACAAGGCCAGCATGGTCAACGCGGCGGGCGCGGACTTCCGCATGATGGGTACGAAGTACACGCAGATCAAGTCGAACAAGCCGGTCGTGTCGATCAGCGCCGTTCGGACGGGATCAGGTAAAAGTCAGACCACGAGGCGGGTGTCTTTGATCCTGCAAGAGATGGGGTACAAAGTCGCGGCGATTCGTCACCCAATGCCGTATGGAAATTTAGTCGCGCAGGAAGTTCAGCGTTACGAAAATTACGATGACCTCGATGAATATGATTGCACAATTGAAGAGCGCGAGGAATACGAGCCGCACATCGATAACGGCGTGATCATTTATGCGGGCGTGGATTATGAAAAGATCATCCGCAAGGCGGAGGCTGAAGCGGATATTATTTTATGGGACGGCGGCAATAACGATTTTCCGTTCTATGTACCTGACTTGCAGATCGTGGTGGCTGACCCGCACCGCGCTGGACATGAGTCAACTTATTACCCTGGTGAGACAAACGTGCGCATGGCGGATGTGTTCGTCATCAACAAAGTGGATACGGCGGATGCGGAGAATGTGATTCGCTTGCGCGAGTCGCTGCGCAAGCTGAACCCGAATGCAATGCAGATCGAAGCCGCCTCTCCCCTCTTTGTAGATGATCCTGATGCGATTCGCGGCAAGCGCGTTTTGGTGGTGGAAGACGGCCCGACTCTGACTCACGGTGAGATGGCCTACGGCGCGGGCTTTGTTGCCGCTCGCAGATTCGGCGCGAAAGAGATTGTAGACCCGCGTCCATTTGCGGTGGGTTCGATTGCGAAGACTTTCGAGAAGTACCCGAAGACTGGAACGATTCTCCCTGCGATGGGCTACGGCGACAAGCAGACGAAAGAACTCGAAGAGACGATCAACGCCTCTGATGTGGAGCTGGTTATCATCGGCACGCCGATTGATCTTTCGCGGGTGATGAAGATCACGAAGCCGCATCAGCGTGTGAGATATGAATTGCAGGAGATCGGTCAGCCGACGTTGAAGGATGTGTTGATGAAGAAGTTTGGGGTGAAGAAGTAGGGGCAGGTAAATATATAGACAAGTAAGGCGGTCCGTTTGGGTTAATCAGGGGTTCGATTAATCACGAAGGGCCGCCTTTTTAATTTCAAACTCTCCTGTTTCTGGCGGGATTGAATTTCAAACAACAAACCTTTTGCCGCGAATTTCGCGAATTCACGCCAATTTTCAAATCAATTTGCGAAAATTCGCGACATCGTGCCCGTAGGGCAAATTCGCGGCAGATTTTTTAGTTGGCGATAGTTTTCCCGTTAAAAACGGTAGAGCCTAATTTCATTAATGCTTTTTTAATTACAATCTTGTACTAAATTCTCAATCTGCTTGAAGGGAGTTGTATAATTGTAAAAAGTCTTTGGGAGAATTGAAAATGATTAAACTTTTTCAACTCAATTCATATGTACGGGGATGTCTGTCAGCCTGCCTGATTTTGGGTTTTCTCAATTCAAGCTGCGCCCAGGCGCCAACCCAACCTCCCCTTGCAGATGAGATCGTTGTATACAACTGGGATGGCGACATTCCTCAATCGGCGCTGGATGCTTTCACAGAGGAGACCCATGTCAAAATCAAGTATGAGGCGTACGAATCGCAGGAGGAGGCGATTGCAAATATCCGCGCAGGAAAGATTTATGATGTAGTCGTAATGGAGAGTCGCTTTATCCCCCTCATGGTAAAAGATAATTTACTGGCGGAACTCAATTACGAAAACATTCCAAATTTTAAAAATATCTCGCCTAATTTCCGTGACCTGATTTATGACCCAGGGAACCTCTACAGCATTCCCTACAGTTGGGGAACAACGGGAATGGTAGTGCGCACGGACCTGGCACAAAACCCCGTTTCGCGTTGGGCTGATTTGTGGGATGCGAAATATGCGGGCAAAGTGGGGATTTGGGTGGGTCAACCGCGCGAGACCCTGGCGCTCACGCTCAAATCGCTCGGATATTCGGCCAATTCAGAAAAGCCCGCGGAGTTGGAAGAAGCCCTGACTGCATTGATCGCATTAAAGCCCAACCTTCATTTCATTGAAGATTTTGATCCAGAGTCTGCCGCGCCTGCCCTGTCAACTGGAAAGATTGTGATTGCGATGGGTTATTCCGGAGATTTTTTAGCGAGCAAAGATATAGGTCTGCAAGTTGAATATATTATGCCGGAGGAGGGCGCGCTCTTGTGGGGAGATACTTTTGTCATCCCCTCGAACAGCCCCAATCAAAGTTCTGCCGAATTATTTATCAATTTTATTTTGCGCCCCGAAATCAGCGCAGAGATCGTCAACCAGAAATATTATGCCAGCGCCAACGATGCCGCCCGAATTTTTATTGACCCGCAAATTTCAGGGGATCCATCCATTTATCCCGGCGAGGAAACGCTGCGAAAAGCTGAGATTATCCTGCCGCTGAGTGTGGAAGGCCAGACATTATATGACGATATCTGGCAGAGATTCCTGGATGCTGACCCAAAGTAAACTATGACCGAGATCCGCTACAGCCAGTCATTACGTGCCCGCGTCATGGCATTTATGGGGATGCTTTTTCTTGCGCTGGCCATATTGATCGTGGCAAGCATATTATTTTTTATTTACACAACAGAACAAAATACCTGGCGGGCGCGTCAAACCGAAGCGACTGGAAACGCGGTGATCAAGGTGGCAGATTATCTTCAAAAAAACGAAACCCTGTTGCTCTGGCTGGATAAGTATGAGTTTGATAAGATCAAGAATAACCCGGATATTCTTCAGGAAATACTAAAGGATAACCCGGCCTTTTTGGAAATCACCTTCGTGGATAAAGGCGGCACTCCCATTATGGATGCCGCCCGGACTCAGCCCACGCTGGCGAATCAATTCACCATTCTTCAATCGGAATGGTTTCGGGTGGCAAACTCAGGGCAAAAGATATATACGCGCGTTCAAACCTCCCCGCAAAATGAGTCTTATATCATCTTTGCCATGCCGTCACAACATGGCGGCGTGTTGGCCGCTCAAATCCAAATGGATGCGTTATGGAACACAGTAGCAGAAATTCAGTTTGGGGAGACGGGCAGAATTTATATCGTCAACCAGAACGGACAGGTGATTGCCCACCCAAATTCTCAAATTGTTTTGTCGAATCAGAATATTGGGGATACGGCATTATTTGAAGCAATCCTCCAATCTCCCGGAGAAAAATGGATCGGCAATGCCCTCAATTTTGAAGGCGTCAAGGTGGTCAACGTTTCCATGCCTGTTGAGCTTACTGAGTGGATCGTGATCTCTGAATTGCCGCAAGAGGAAGCCTACGCCGCCAGCCGCCAGGCATCCACTCTTATCCCGGTTCTGGTCATTTTTCTGATGATCATCGTTACAATTACCTTCAGAAGAATGTTGGACAGGGTAATTATGCAACCGTTAAATCTCCTGCGGCAGGGAGCGAATCAGGTTGGGCAGGGCAACTTATCACATCGAATAGCAATCCCACGCAAGGATGAACTTGGCGAGGTAATGGGGGTGTTTAATGGCATGGCCGCTGACCTGGAAAAACAGCAGGACAACCTGCAAAAAGCGCTTGCCTATGAATACGAAACCAAACGCGCAAACGACCTGGCGCGGTCGAACTCCATAATCCTGGCTTTATCAAAAGTGGCGGCACAACTGGATAGTTCTTCGGATTCCTTCGAAATTTTCGATACCGTCGGAAAAGAACTCAAAAAACTGGAGATGGATAGCATCGTGGGCGTTCTCGACGATAGCAAACAAACCATCCAAATCCGATATGTCTCGATAGAGCATCAGGTGGTCAGGTGGGTGGAAAAAATGACAGGTCATTCTGTGCGCGATCTGGCAATTCCCCGCCATCTCTGGCCCAACGAAAAAGTGATCACGGAAAAAGCCGCTTATTGGGACCCGAATCTGATGAAAGGGACGCTCAATATGTTTCCGATCATCCCGGAAAAGTTACATAAAGCGGTTATAAAAATGGCTGGGATAAGTATGGATGATCCCGTAATTTATCTGCCGCTTGCGAATAAACAGGAAGCGCTGGGAGTGCTGGCTGTGTGGGGAGCAGGGCTTAAACAAAGCGATGTTTCCGCACTAAGCATAGTGGCAAATCAAGTTGCAACTGCCATCAGGAATTCTCAACTCTATGAAACTGAAGCCCGCCGCGGACGGGAAAAAGAAATTCTTCTGAAAGAAATTCATCATCGCGTCAAGAACAACCTGCAAATCATCTCCAGCCTGCTCAACTTGCAGACCGATCAGGTTAAAGACACCGGCACTCTACGTGCCTTGCGCGACAGCCAGGCGCGCGTGCGTTCGATGGCATTAATTCATGAAAAGCTGTATCAATCCAAAGACCTGGCAAAGATCGAATTTGGCGAATATGTCCAAAGCCTGGCAAAAGACCTGTTCCGTTCGTACCAGCGCGCGCTGGGAAATATAAAATTAAACATTCAAGTTGATGAAATTGCCCTGGACCTGGATTACGCCGTGCCGTGTGGGTTGATCCTGAACGAATTGATGACCAATACCTTAAAGTATGCTTTTCCAAACGGACGCGACGGCTCGATTCAGGTTGAATTGCACGCGGGTCCCGGCCAAACCCTTAGCCTGAGAGTTACAGACGACGGCGTAGGCATTCCTGCGGATTTGGATATTTTCAATAACAAATCGCTTGGCTTGCAATTGGTCAACAGCCTGGTGAAGCAAGTGGACGGCAAATTGGTGATTGAAAACTCAAAGGGAACATCATTTCTGGTTTCATTCAAGTATTGATCTTTCGGAGAAATAAATATGTCAAAAGCGCGCATATTAATTGTCGAAGACGAGCAGATTGTCGCCCTGGACATTCAAAGCACCCTTGAATCCTGCGGCTACATAATCGCGGGGCAAACCAACAGGGGCGATGATGCCGTCAAAAAAGCCGGGGAGCTAGGCCCCGACCTTGTAATGATAGATATCGGCCTCAAGGGTGAAACGGACGGCGTCGAAGCCGCCACCCAAATTCGGGAGCGGTTTCACATTCCCGTCATATTTCTAACCGCATTTTCCGACCAGTCAACCACCGATCGCGCCCGTCTGGCTGAGCCGTATGGATATCTGCTCAAACCTTTCGAGGAACGTGAACTCGTCATCGCAGCGGAAATGGCGCTCTACAAACATGGCATGGAAAAAAAACTGCGAGAAAGCGAGAATAAATTCCGCAGTGTGATCGAGCAGGCCTCGGATGGGATTGCCCTGACCGACAGCCAGGGGATGATCATCGAGTGGAACTCAACCATGGAGCAAATCACTGGATTGAATCGCGCCAAAGTGATCGGCCAGGCAGTGTGGGAAACTGTTTACCAAATAGTACCCAGGGAAAAAAGGGCCCCAGGTTTACAGGAAACCATCGAGAATCAATGGAAGGTTGAAGCTGGGAACAGTAACGTTGACAAAGACCAAATGACGGAATATGAAATAGAAGACCTGCAAGGACTTCACCGAATCGTTCAAAGCAACGGGTTTTCAATTGAGACAACTCAGGGCACCCTGGGAGGGGTCATCATGCGGGATGTGACACAAAGGCGGCAAACTGAATTGGAAATTCTCGCGACGAAACATCAACTGGAAGCCACGCTGAACGCCGTCCCTGACTTGTTGTTCGAAATAGGGCTGGATGGCCGCTATTATAATTATCATTCTCCCCTTGTTAGTTTACTAGCCGCGCCTCCAGAAAGTTTCCTGGGCAAAACCGTATTCGAAATCCTTCCTCCTGAAGCGGCAAGCGTCGCCATGGATGCCCTGCGGGAAGCGCACGAAAAGGGTTTTTCACATGGCCGGCAGTATGAATTACAGCTTTCCCAGGGAAGGTTTTGGTTTGAACTTTCCATTTCCCGCAAGAATGCCAATCCCGAGGAAGAACCTCGTTTTATTGCGCTGTCACGCGATATCACGGATCGGAAGTTGCTGGAACTGGCAGAGCGTGATCAACGCCAATTGGCGGAAGCTTTGCGTGATACAGCCATGGCTTTGAACGGCACTTTAAAGTTGGATGATGTTCTGGATCGAATCCTCGCCAATATCGGCAAACTGGTCAACTACGATACGGCCATGGTATCCTTAATCGAAGGCGATTCGGTTCGAAAGATCCGCTATTACAATAATCCTCGGGAGAACACAAGTCCACGTTCCATTGGAGATACGCAAGCGAACCTGCTCAATATTCCAATTCTCAAAGAGATCATCAAAACCAAACAGGCGTATCTTATCCCCGATATTCAGGCAGATAAACGCTGGAAAATTGTTGCCATCCCGGGCGCGCAACGAGTGCATTCGCTGATTTGTGCTCCGATCGAAATTCAGGGGAATGTTGCGGGAATTGTAAACGTGATCAGCGCCACTCCTAATTTTTTCACTCCTGTGCATACCGAACGCATCATGGCATTTGCAAGCCAGGCCGCAGTTGCCATGGAGAATGCGCAATTATTTGAACGGGCCAAGCGCCTTTCGTTGACCGACCCTTTAACTGAATTATTCAATATGCGGTATTTTCTTGATTTCGCCAATCTTGAATTTGAGCGTGTTCGACGCTACGCCAGAACTCTTTCAGTTGCAATGGTGGATATCGACCACTTCAAAAATATAAATGATACCCATGGCCACAGTATTGGAGACCTGGTATTACGTGAAGTAGCCGACCGCATCAAAAGATCAGTGCGCGCGGTGGATGTGGTTGCCCGCTACGGCGGCGAAGAGTTTGTCGTTCTGATGCCAGAGACAGGGCTGGAAGAAGCCTGCCAGGTGGCGGAACGAGTACGGCAGATTGCCGCAGACAGCCCAATTGAAATTAAGGATATCGCAATTTCGTTAACGCTCAGCCTGGGAGTCGCCGAGATCAATAAAACCGACAGCCTGAATGAACTAATAAAACACGCAGACCGCGCGCTCTACAAAGCAAAGGACAACGGAAGAAATCGCATGGAAAGCTATTTATTCCACAGGTGATTCTGGGGTGAGAGACTGGGGACGAAGGGTTCGGTCTAAAGTTTCGGAAATGTGGCGCAAGTCTCTGACTTGCGAGGCAAATCAGAGACTTGTCCCACGCGGAGTGCCGAAAAAATATTCCATACACGGGGACGAGGAGGCGATTTTCCGTACTGTTTTCGTTTGCTATAAAATAGACTTTATCGGTAATAAGCCACAAGCTTTAATGGGACGCAGATGAACGCTGATTTTCGCTGATTTAAAAAGAATTATGCGCCGCTTATTTCGGGTATTATCCAATCTCTGGAATTCAAATTAATATCCCCCGCAAAGGTACATACAAAAAATGAAAAAGACACCGAAGACAACCAAAAAATTCTTCCAATTTCATGACGACGGAAATACCGATCATGGACATCCCAAGTACGATACCTGGGAGCCAAAAGCTCGAACCGCAAAAATCGTTCTGCAAATGCTGATCGGGGTTTTGCTGGCTCTTCTGCTGGGAACAAAATTTTTCTTTAAGCTCTTCTGTCATCCCTGCCTCACGTGGCACCCATATCTTCACGCCATCTATCAAATGGAAACGTTATTGATCGTCAGCAAAGCGCTGGCCTATTCCGCAGGGATCGAACTTGCCTATATGCTATTTACGCCCGGCCCCGATGAAGCCATCGAGCCATTGATAACAAGCGCGGCCTCAGGGCTGATGTATGTCTTAGCCAGCGAACACCAATTAACCATACAAACCATCTTTAGTTTGTTGTTGTATGTACTCGTGATCGCATCCCTGTTTATGATAAAAGAGATTTTCGCAGAGAGTGAGAACAAAAGGAAACGCCTGATAGACATCCTAAGAAATAAATAGCGCCTGGCAAACCCAGCCCAAACAGCCTGCCTTTGGAGAGGTAATAGACGTTATCGGAAATAAAATTGGGACGCTGATTCACGCAGAAAAACGCGGATAAATTCTTTTAAATCAGCGAAAATCAGCGTTCATCTGCGTCCGATTAAAGCTTGTGGCTTATTACCGATAAAGTCTAATGACAAACATCACTTCCCCAAAAGCGGGTATCTGCTACAATGCAAATCCAGAACATGAAATCGCATTCCACAGACCGCAAATTTCTCACACGCTTCGCCTGGGTTTCGATTGGCGCGGCCATACTTACGATTGCGCTCAAAACCATCGCCTATTTCCTCACGGGTTCGGTGGGCCTGCTTTCGGATGCGCTCGAGTCACTGGTAAATTTAGTCGGCGCGTTCATGGCCCTGGCCATGCTGACCATCGCCGCCCGCCCCGCCGATGAAGACCACGCCTACGGCCACAGCAAAGCCGAATACTTTTCCAGCGGCGTCGAAGGGACATTGATCGTGATCGCCGCCGTCAGCATCATCATTGCGGCCATTCCGAGGCTCATCACCCCGAAGCCCCTGGAACAAGTTGGCCTGGGTCTGGGCGTATCCGTCGGCGCATCGTTGGTCAACCTGATCGCGGCATGGATTCTCCTTCGGGCTGGAAAACAAAACAACTCGATCACCCTGCAAGCCAACGCCCATCACTTGCTGACAGATGTATGGACCTCCGTCGGCGTGCTGGCAGGGGTTGGCGCAGTGGCGCTCACTGGCTGGCAAAGGCTCGACCCCATCGTTGCATTCATCGTCGCGGGCAACATCATCTGGTCTGGGGTTCGCATTATCCGCGAATCAGCCCTGGGCCTCATGGATACCGCACTCCCCCTGGCAGAGCAGGAAATTCTAAAAAAAGTACTGGAGCCCTACACCCAGGACGGCGTGCAATATCATGCGCTTCGCACCCGCCAATCGGGGTCGCGCAGGTTTGCATCCCTGCACGTGCTCGTCCCAGATACCTGGACCGTCCAACGCGGCCATCAATTGCTGGAAAGCATCGAAGCCGATTTCCGCCGTGCCCTTCCCAGCATTACAGTGTTTACACACCTCGAACCGCTGGGCGACCCCGCTTCATGGGAAGATACAGATCTAGACCGTGAAGATGGACAATAGACTTTATCGGTAATTAGAAAAAACGTCCCGAAGGTTGTTGTCAGGAGTTCAAGTTCCTCAAGAAAAACCTTCGGGACGGTGCCTGTGCGTTATTTCCGATAACGTCTAATCTGCGGAAATTTAATTTTCAAAAGGATTCCTTGACATGACCACACTAGCCCCTGCCCTCTCCATCCGCCTCTTTCCCCGCGCCGCAAACTGGTTGCGCAATTTAGCTTTGATCTTCGCTGGATCATTGCTCGTGGCGGCCTTTGCCCAAATTGAAATCCCTACCCAGCCCGTCCCCATCACCGGGCAGACCTTTGCCGTACTGCTCGTCGGCGCATTGCTTGGCTCAAAACGCGGGGCGGCGGCCATGGTCGCGTACATTGCCCAGGGCGCCCTGGGACTGCCCTTCTTCGCGGGCGGCGCATCTGGCATGGGCATTCTGTCTGGCGCAACGGCTGGCTACCTGCTGGGGTTTGTCGGGGCGGCGTATGCTGTAGGTTGGCTGGCAGAACGCGGCTTGGAGCGAAGCGTCCGCACTTCCATCCTGCCATTTTTAGTTGGCACAGTCATCATTTATGTTTTCGGCGTGGCGTGGCTGTCCATCCTGCTGATGAGTTTCAGCAAGGCCATTCAATTTGGCCTGCTCCCATTTTTGGTCGGCGATCTCATCAAATTAATTGCGGCGGCCATTGCCCTGCCGAGCGCGTGGCAATTTATGAAATAACCCGCTTCACCTAAAATAATGCCTCAAATTTTGCCTGTGCTATACTCGGCTTTGCCAATCCATTATTAACAGGACTTACGCAAAACCTTGATAGAGTCCACTACTCTCCACGAATTTACGCTAATCCTTTTAAAAATTCGCGTGGATTGGCGTAGATTAGCGGACAAAAAAGCCTTCTGCGTAAGTCCTAATTAAACGAAAAGGGAGTTTGCCATGCCAAAAAATATCGTGTTGACCCTGACGGGCAGGGACAAAATCGGGCTTGTTGACCATGTCACCAGCCTGATGGTGAAGCGCGGCGGCAATGTGGAATCCAGCCGCATGGCGCGCCTCGGCGGAGAGTTTGCCATGCTGATGCTGGTGACCGTCTCTGACAATGAGTTTGCAAACCTCGACCAGGACCTACAGCAGTTGCGCGGGGAGGGCTATCAGGTTACGCTTTTGCAAACGGAGGATGTTGCAAAGAAATACGCGGGCTGGCTGCCCTACGAGATCGAAGTAACAGGCGCAGACCACGAAGGCATCATCCATGATATTTCGCATCACCTTGCCACACAGGGAATCAACATCGAGAGCATGGATACCAATTCCGCGCCTGCGCCGATGAGCGGCACACCCTTGTTTACGATGAAGGGCGTTGTTCTCGTCCCGCCAGCGTTGAACTTCCATGAGTGGAGCGATGCGCTGGAGGAGATTGGCGATACACTGAACGTGAGCGTGAAGGTGGGGGTGGTGAAGTAGGATGGGGGGATTAGTGATCAGTGATCAGCGGGGAGTGGGCAGGAATCAGAAGGCGGAAGGTGAAATTGCCCTCCGCCTTTTTTCATTCTTTTTCTCTTTTTACTCGCAACTCATTTCTCGTTACTCACTTCCCGCCATTTGCTATTCGTATCGAAACCTCGCGACCCCAATCGTAAAGAAGATCGCGGCAAACCCAAGCAAAACCCCCGACTCGGGAAAAATATCTATCAACCCGCCGCCGCGCAAAACAAGATCGAGCATTCCTTGCATGGCCCAGGTTGTTGGCAGTACTTTAACGATGTTCTGCACCGTCTCTGGAAACATTTCCAGCGGATACCAACAGCCGCCCATCAACGCCATGACCATGCCCAGCATGATGCTCAGCCCGCCGGCCTGTCCATCGGTTTTGACGAATGTCCCCAGCGTTGTGCCCAGCGCCGATGCCGCCAATGCAAACGAAACCATCAACACTGCCAATGCCAATGGCTCGCGTCCCCAGTTTAGATTTAATACAAATGAACCAAACGTCACCAACAAAGTCATTTGCACGATGGCGGCCAATACCTGTCCGCTGATTGCGCCGAATAAAAATGTGGCTTTGGATGTTGGCGTGGTCAACAGGCGGCGCAGAGTCCCTTGTTGGCGTTCGAATGCGAACAAGCCAGAGAGTCCCAACAGCGGGATGAAGACCCATGTGATCAACTGCCCAGCGGATGAATTCGCCGCCGGGTCATACTCAATCTGGTCACTGGTTGCCGCGCGAGTGATATTGACCCGGCTGGGAGCTTCGTCTAATAACTTCTGCGCCGAGATCAGCGCGTCATCGAAATATGCCTGCCGATCTGATTCTGATTCGAAGGCGCCGATCTGTTCGGCCTCATCCACGGCCATTTGAGCGGCGTTGATGGCGCTGCCCAGTTTTCCGATTACGGCCTGCACGGCTCGATCTGCGATGAGCGCGTCCATGTCATTGGGCTGTTGGCGTAATTCCAGTTCAGCAGAGCTGTTGGATAGACTTTCGGCATCAAAGCCTGATGGAATGATCAACAGAACCGATGCGCTTCGCTCGCTGAATTGACTCTCGGCTTCGCCCAGTTCCAATACATCGGGGCGAATCGCTGTCGATTTTTCCAACTCAGCAATCAGGTCGGAGGAGAGCGGGGTGTGGGCCTGGTCCACCACGACGAGTCGAATCCTATTATCAGCGTCGCCAGGGTTGGGTGAGCCGCCGAGAATAAAAGTAAACACGATGGGGAGGATGATAAAGAAGAGCAGTTCCGAGAATCCAGAAAAACGGATGAGGGCATCTTTCCATGCAATTGCGAATATCTTTTTCATGCGATCACCTTTGCGCAATGCCCTGGCGGTTGAACAAGAGAACGGCCGCAATAAATAACACGGCGCCCATCAATAATAAAGCCGAGACTGGCGTTGAAATATCGGCCAGCCCGCCGCCGAGCGCGAGAGTGGTGAAGCCATCCAGCCCCCAGGCGTTGGGAGTGATCTTGCTTAAATTTTGCATGAGTGGATGCAGGTTTTCCAAACTGACGAATGAACCGCCGAGGATGCCGAAGATCAACATGATGGCCGAGCCAACGCTTGCAACCTGGCCTGCGGTGCGCGCCAGGGCAGTGATCAACATGCCCCAGCCCGTTGCGCCGAAGACAGCCGCAAGCACTAATACAATCACCCCAAGTGTGTTGCCCCATTTCAATTGGAACATCATGGTGGTGGCGAATATCAAAATACCCAATTGGGCAACGCCTGTTAAATAAATACCGAATATCTTGCCGCCTAAAATTTGGGCGGCGCTGGTGGGTGAGATTAATAAACGCGGCAGGGTGCCTTGAATGCGTTCTGCAATGATGGTGCGCCCGCCGTAGCTTACGGTGTACATCAGGAACATCAGCGCCATGCCTGGCGCGAGGTAAGCCAGCACATCAAACTGGATCGCTTCACCGCCGACTTCATTTTGTTTTAGTTTGATGGCTGTAACTGGTTCAGTCGTCGAGGATGAAAGCCTTTCGCTCATGGCTTCACCAACTGCGGGGATGTCTTGCGGGGCTACACGTCCGCTGGTGATGAGTTGGGCCATGGTGACTTGTCCGCCGATGGAGCCTGATTCAACGCGGCTGAGAAATTCTTCAACAATCGTTTGGACGATGCCTGCGCTGGTTGGGCGGGTCGGGTTGGTGTAAATCTCGATCGAGATGATTTCGTCTGAAAGAGTCTGCCCGTCTTTGGGGATGATGCTTTCGGTGAAGCCTTTGGGGATGAAGACGACTGCCGCAGTTTCGTCGTTGTCAATTAATTGGCGGGCAGTTTCAAGGTCGGATGAGGCGGTGGGTTCCATCAAATCGGCAAGTTCGGGGGCGTTGAATAAATCCACAAGGGCATTGCCGAGTTGGGCGTTATCTTGATTTACGAGAATGACGGGGATGTCGCTAATTCCGCTTGTGCCGCCTGAGAAACGGCCGGTGACGAAACCCATACCGATTGTGAGGAGGAAGGGGGCCAGAAGCATGAGGAGCAGTGCGGCGCGATCTCGAAAGGCGAGGCGGAGGTCTTTGAGGCCGATGAGGAAGGTTTTTAACATGATGATTTTTAGTCCCTTAATGCCCTTCCTGTAAGATGTAGAAATACTGCTTCGAGATTCGGCTCGCGGATATCTATCGAGCGGATCTTGACTCCCTGTTCGTTGGCCTTGCTGACAACTGCGGCGAGTACATCTTCGGCTTCTGGGCAAATGATTGTGACGGCGTGGTCGCTGGCATCGGCGTTGTCCACGCCTTTGATTCCATTGAATGATTTTGCGAGCGCTTCAGGGTTTGCGCCTTCCTCCAAATGAAGAATCAGCGTTTCGCTTTGCCCGACTTGTTGCGTGAGTTCTTTCTGTGTGCCAAGCGCGATCATCCTGCCGTGGTCAATGATGCCGACGCGGTTGGAGAGTTCTTCGGCTTCTTCCATGTAATGGGTGGTGTAAAGCACGGTCATGCCTTGTTTGTTCAAATCTTTGACCGTGTCCAAAATTGCGCGGCGGGATTGCGGGTCGATGCCGACGGTGGGTTCGTCCATGAAGAGCAGTTTGGGTTTGTGGAGCAGGCCAACGCCGATGTTGACGCGCCGCTTCATGCCGCCTGAAAAAGTTTTGACGCGATTTTTGGCTTTATCGGTCAGGCCAATTTGCGCGAGGACTTCATCCACGCGAGTGTTGAGGGATTTGCCGTTCAAGTTATACATCTGTCCCCAGAAGATCAGGTTTTCGCGGGCGGTCAGGTCTTCGTAGAGGGCAAGGTCTTGCGGCACCACGCCAATGATATTGCGAACGCTCATCGGGTCTTTGGTAACGGAATGCCCGCCAATGGTGGCGTCGCCTGAGGTGGGTGTGTAGAGTGTGGATAGCATGGAGATGGCCGTTGTTTTTCCTGCGCCGTTGGGCCCGAGCAGGCTGAAAATTTCCCCTTCTTCGATGTTGAATGAGACTCCTTTGACGGCGGTGAAGTCTCCGTATTTTTTTACAAGTTCTTTTACTTCGAGAATGTTGGGCATGGGAACTCCTGGGGTTTGTTCTGGAAGAGTCTACGATAGAAGAGTCAATATGGTTGCGCGAAAAAAAAGGAATGCGGTCTCTGCGGGAAAAAGGACTTTTGCCACAGAGAAACAGCAGAGATTTAAAGGCTTTCTCAAAAAAAAACTCTGTGTACTCTGTGGCTAATTGCACTTACCTACGCAAGAGGACGACTACGCTCCTGCCAGGTTTGCTCAGGAATACTTTTCACCTGCCTTGCGCAGTTTATTTTGATTTAAGCGCCCAGCGTCATATTCACCAACAAAAAGACGGAGATCAGCGCAAACTGAATCACGGGATAAAAACTGGCCTTGTCAAATAATTGGGCCGCATGGCGTCCTTCTTTAAATTTGTAAAGTTGAAAACCTGGCTGTAGGAGAAATACATACCCGACGATCAAACTTGCCAAAATATAGAGCGGGCCAAGATTTGCAGGAGAAATTAGCGGTAAAAAAATACTTGCAATAACGGTCAGCGCCAAGGTTATCATAACGATAATTCCCGCCTTTTCAACGCCGAAGCGAATGGGAATCGTTTTTGCATGAACACGCCTGTCTTCTGCGGTGTCGTTCCAGTCTGCGGGCACATTTTGGCCGCCTATTTCCCAAAAGAACAACCAGGCAAACAGCAGAAATAAAAGGTACGGTGACGGGTTGGCATCTACAACGAAAATGGCCGCAATAGGTCCGCTTGCCTTGACCATGCCGCTTACAAAGGTTCTCAAGTAAGTGACCTTGAGTAAAAGGCAATAAATGGTTTCCAAAATAGCGGCGCCAATAAAAATAAAAACGATGACGGGATTGAGCAAATAGGAGCCAATGATGGCCAATATGGACCAGCTTATCATCCACAGCAGACCGCTTTTATAACTTAATATATTTTGCGCCAATGGATACCGCATTGCGGAGGCTTCCACGGAATAGCCCGGGTTTATTTTGGCACCGGTAAATTTTTCCCTGTCAACTTTTACGCCAACCAGGTCGTTGAGGGCGTATATGGCGGTATACCCCGCAAACGCCGTACCGATAGATAGGAGAATTATCGTCCAATGCGGAAAGCCGCCCAGCCATAACAATGCGCAAAAGGCGGGGGTGGCCAGGTCCAAAATACCGTGGGTGGTTCTCGACAATGCAAAAAACGGTTTCATGTGTTCATACCTCATCTGACAAGTAGCAGGCTTTTTTTGAAATAAGGCGGTTGTCACTTTTCCCGTTGTTTCCTTCGAGTAAAGCCGCCCAAAATGGCTGTGTTAGTATCTATCCGAAAAACCTTCGGAGCGCCCATGCAGGCTGAAGTCTGCAATCCGTTATTCGGATAATTATTTTTTAACGAAATGCGCCATGTAGTTCACGTCTTCTTTTTCAGCAACCTTGAATTTTCTGCTGAATGGATTATAGATCAGGCTGGAGAGGCGTTGGAATTCCAATCCGCTTTCCTGCGTCCACTTTTTTAGCTCATTGGGCCGAATTAATTTTCCGTACGTGTGGGTGCCTTTTGGCAGGAGGCGCAGGATGTATTCACCGCCTATAATCGCAAATAAAAAGGCCTTGGGAGTGCGGTTGATCGTCGAAAAGAAAGCGTGGCCGCCCGGTTTCAATAACTGTGAGCAGGCCGCTATGGTCTTGTTTGGCTCTGGAACATGCTCCAGCATTTCCATGCAGGTTACCACATCGAATTCGCCCGCGTGTTTTTTAGCCACCTCCTCGATGTTTTCATAACGATAATCGATATTCAAGCCCTGCACACTGGCGTGCAGTCTTGCGGCTTCGATGGATGCCTCGGATAGATCGATCCCTGTCACCCTGGCGCCGGACTTTGCCAGGGCTTCCGTTAGAATACCTCCTCCGCAACCCACGTCCAATATTTTGCAATCAGCCATATTCAACTTTTCGGTAATAAATTTCGTGCGCAAAGGGTTGATGACGTGTAACGTGCCCATGGAGCCTTCAAGATCCCACCAAATACTGGCAACATTATCGAACTTCTTTATTTCTTCATGATCTGTATTCGTAAACTGTGTCATTGATCACCGTCCAATTTTTAAGGATTTTACAGGCAGATTGAATTTCCTCGAATTTTACATCGTTTACAAAGATGCATTTTCCTATTCCATCGGGCAATGGGACTCGTTGCAGACCGTTCCTGTGATAGGTGCGTTCCTCCAGGGTATCCCATAGCAATTCTGGGGTTACAAGATCAACATGCAGAACAATACCCAGTTTTGCGATTAGGTCGAATATCCTTTTCAATTCCTTTTTGGATAATAAATTCCTTTCCGCGGCTAAAATCGTGGAAATTGCCATGTCGATCAGGACGGCCTCACCGTGAAGCAATTGGGTCTCGTGAAGAGTTTCAAGCCCGTAACTAAACGTGTGACCGAAATCCACCTTGCGGGCCAGGTTTTCTTCGAATAGATTAGGCTGTAATTCTTCGATCATCCCCGCGACGGAATGGTTCAAAATCAAGGCGCCGAAATCATCCTGAAACTTTGAATCGACGCATTCCGTTCCATGCCATTCGAGCAATTCGAACAGCGTGAAATCTTTTATAACAGCCAGTTTCAGAATCTCACATACGCCATTCAAGATGTGGCGTTTTGGCAGGGTCTTCAGAAATGTCCTGTCTAAAAAGACTTTTTTCGGAGGCTCGAACGACCCAAGGCGATTCTTGTGGCCGTTGAAATTTATTCCAGTCTTGATTCCCACCGAGGCGTCGATATACCCCATCAAGGTTGTCGGTATTTTAATATGTGGCACTCCGCGGCGATAACTGCTGGCGACAAAGCCTGCCACATCGGTGAGAACGCCCCCGCCGATGGCGATAATCGGTTCATCCCTGCGGTTGATGGGGAAGGCATCCAGTTCGCGCAGAATCCAGAGGTAGCTCTCTAAGGACTTGTTCTCCTCCCCCCCGTGGAAGGTTATTATCTTTGCGTCAATTTTATGGTAATTAAAATAATCCCTTAGCTCGGTCGAATAATATTTTTCTATGTTGCTGTCTACAACCACAAACCTGCGGGTGTTTTCCCTTTTGCCTACAGATAACAAAGCGTCGTTCTGCGGATGGAAAAGGTTCGGGCAGTTCGCCACCTCGTATTCAACCGTTCTTTGATAAGAGACGCGCCATGTATGCGTTCCGTTTGTCATAGTACCTGTCGCCAGCTAACTTTGGAATCCAACAGCCTCCTGGCTAAATCCTGCGCAAGCGCTACATTGTGATTCTCATAATGGCCGCATTCCCTTATATTGGCGTAGGGTACTTCCGTCGCAATTAAAATATCATTCAAAATGGACTCGTACACGCCGCAAATTTTTTGCGCATCGCCTTCATTCAGCAAGACAAGGTAAAAACCCGTCTGACAGCCCATGGGGGCCACGCAGATAAAATTCTGCGGCAGGTATTTTCGAAACCCCGCAAGCAAAAAATGCTCGAATGAATGCAGTTCAGTCGTAGACAGGTAACTTGTGTTTGGCTGGTTGATGCGCAGGTCAACGGAATATACCGCGTCGCCGTTTTCGCCCTTTGTCACGGCGCGCAGTTTTACATGGGGCGCTTTTAATTTTCTGTGGTCGAGTTCCCCAACCGTATGGACTTCCCAGCCCAGTTGCTCAAGACTTAACATTGTCAACTCCTAAATTCTATTTATTGATTATCAGCAGATCACGAAAGGATTTTGTAGTGGAAATTTCAGCCGCTTTTAGCCGAACGGCTGACGCGAAATAGCTGCCATGTTTTGGTGAATAAAGTACCGATTATCGATTTGACGGAAACTCGCCCACGCTGGCGTGTTTGACGCGAAGTTGTTCGTTTCCAACGCATTGACCTGGTTGTTGGCAACCTTAAACCCACATGCGATTATTCGCGTTAGGGATTCTTCCCGGCCGCTCTTAATTACCTGAAACATATTGAGACAGGTGTTTGTAACTGTCTGCCAGGGCTTTTTCCCATGAAGCTACATGGTGATACAACTCAACAGAGGCATACCCCGAAAATCCGTTTTCGTTCAACGCCCTGAAACTCGCTTCAAAATCAAGGGTGCCCTCTCCCGGAATTTCGTGAAAATGGACTATGCCTGTAAGCGTATTGGCAACCATCTTGTCCATCAACAGCCTGCCTTCGGAATTGCTGGTTCCTCTTAAATAAGCGATTATGGGTCTTGCCCTTTCCAGAATATCGAAACTTAATCCGGGGACTGAAATCAAATAAACGAAAATTTCATTATCGAATTGGGTCGAACCAGCATAGAGGCTGTTGTAGTCAACATAGCGTACCGCTTCTTTAATGGCTTGCCTGCCCGCCATCTCTTCGATCCTTTTCCGCTGTTCCCTGCTGGGTTGATCATCGTAAAAATAAATCGGGTTATTCCTGTCCAGCAATAGAAAATCGGCGTTTTCAGGGAAATACACCAAATAGGCCGCAAAGTTTAAGTCAACCTTCATCGTTTCTGACATCTTGATAATTTTTAGATTATAGCCCTCCTGGGCATCAGAAACATGCAGGTAGCGCGCGTGCGGAGCGGCTTTTGCCAGAGCCGAAATATAATCATTTTCCGAACAATAATTATGGCATAAATCCAAATGCAATTTGAAGTTGGGTGAATTAACTTCGTTGACCATATCGATGCCCTGATCCAGGGTTTCGATGAACATGCCGGGCTCTGGTTCGATCAACAGGGTAATGTCATCATCCCTGAGTTCGCGCAGGCACTGGTGGATGCTGTCTGCCAGCAATTCCTTCGGGTCTACCGAAGGGTTGGCAACATGCTCATCGCGGATAAAGCCGCTGCCAAATGTAACGAGCGAAACATCCAGTTTTCTCGCGACCTCAATTCCCCTCTTCACCAGGTTGATGCGGCGCTTCCTGCCAGCCACATCGAGACACATTAAGGAAGGCTCGTGCGGCCTGGAAGGCGTAAAAAAATGCGAGGCGGTTGCAACGCAGGCAGGTTTTACCCTGGTGGTTTCGAATCGTTGTTTTATTTTATTTAAATATTCGTCGGTGATCTCGAATGGATTGAATTGATCGCGATGAAAGGAAACTTCAACCCCCGCATACCCTGCCTTGTCCACAACGTCAATTGCATCCAAAAAATCTAAATTGGTTAATCCGAACGTGCTGTAACTTAGTTTTATCACTTTCAATGCTCCAAAATAATCTATAGGTGGATATTCTAGTTACTTGATAGATTTGGGTCAAGGGTAATAAAACACAGGGGTAATAAATTCACACTTGTCCCAGGCCGCCTGTCGCCGCCTTCCGTCTATTGCCCCAGCCTGTTGTATCTTCCCAAAACGTCAATAACTCCATCGTGCGGAATTGCCTTCACGCTTAATTCATGTCCCTTCATATCCTCCGCCGCAATCATGGAATTGACGATCGCTTCCTCGGTGGCGTACGCTGTTGCGGCGAAGATCGGGTCCATGTGATCGTTCGACAAGGTATCAATATGTGAAATTCCCATATCGTCGGGGCGGGCGGCCTGGGGGTTGGCAGTTGAGAATGCCAGGAAAATATCCCCAGAGCCATTTCCGCCAATCGACCCTGTGCGAGCCATGCCAAGTGAAACCCGCCTTGCAACCCGCTTCAATTGATGGGGGAGCAGAGGCGCGTCTGTGGCAATGATGACGATCAACGAGCCGTCATCCTGTTTGAACGGCTCTTCCCCGCTCGGCAAAGGAATTTCATCCTTAAAGTGCTTTCCAACGGGAGCGCCTGCAATCGTCAGTTGATGGCGTCTGCCAAAATTCGTCTGCGCCAGCGCACCCACCGTCCAGCCGCCAAGTTTTTCAGGCAACTTTCGTGAAGCCGTCCCCGTGCCGCCTTTGAATTCGTAGCACATCATCCCCGTGCCGCCACCCACGTTGCCCTCTTCAATCGAACCCGCTGTTGCCGAGTCCAGGGCGGCGATCACGTGATGTTCTTTTACAAAAAAACCGTTCATATCGTTTAACCACGCATCCGCAGTTTCTGCCACAACCGGCAGAGACCAGGGCTGATATTGGATTTTATTTTTCACTTGCCAGGCAATGATCGTATCGCGCACGATGCCAACGCTGTGCGTATTCGTCAGCCCGATGGGGCCTTCAAGAAAGCCGCCTTCTTCGATCCATGCCGCGCCCGTCATTTCACCGTTGCCGTTAAAAGAATGAACGCCCGCAAAAACAGGCGTGTAATCCTGCCTTCCGCGCGGGTGGAGGATGGTCACACCTGTTCGCGCGGTGTCGCCTTCGATTATGGTGGCGTACCCAACCATCACGCCCATCACATCGGTGATGGCGTTGAACCCGCCCGGACTGCCTTCAAACGGAATCCCCAAATCGCGCGCGCGTTGTTTTTTCATACATGCTCCTTTGCAATTTTCACAAGCTGTCTGGCAATGCTTTCCATGATTTCATCAGGCACACCATCCATGGCCTGGCTTTGCACACGGGTATCGATTTCATCGTTGACATAATCCACGACGATGAATTCGTCAGCGAGGGCGATCTCTGTCGAGAACCAATCCAACTTACAGATGGAAGCGATGCGCTTCGTCACATCCCGCAAATTGGTCAGGTGATTCTGAGACTCTTCCTCCGCTGTGACGGGGTTGTAAATGTGCGTGTTTATATCCCACCAGCAGGGGTGGGTTTCGCCATTGGCATAAAAGACGCGAAACCACGCGGGCGACTCTTCGATAATGCGCGGGGTGATGTGCGCTTGAATTAAATATTTCTGCTCGGGGAATTCCATGCGCGCACCCAGAATTTCAGCCACCGTGTTTGCGCCGAGGATGACGCCCTCTCCCCCGCCGCCGTTCGACGGCTTGATGACAAAATTTTCACCAAGCGGCGTCAGGTCGATGTGCGGGGCGACGGGCTGTTCAAGAAAAGGAGGGAGCAAAATAGTGTAAGGTGTGTGCAAACCCGCGCTGATGAGTTCGAGGTGCATGGTGGCTTTATCCTCCGACCAGGCGGAGACTTCGGCGGGGTTGATGCGGCGCGCGCCAAATTCCTTTGCCCAGCGGGGGATGGGGTCGAAGGTTGCCTGGCCCTGCCCACGGTGGAGCAGGGTTTTGAAGGTCGTCACTCCCTTGTAGAGAGCGGTGATGGATTCGAGCAGGTTATCGGGTTTGATCTGCCAGAGTGAAATTCCTTCTTCGATGCAGGCGCGTTCCACCATGCCTGCGAAGACATCATCATATTCCCAGTACCAGGGCAGGCATAGATCGTAGCGCATGGGAGGGATTATAAAGGAGAGACTGGGGATTGGAGGGTGGGGATTGGAGATTGGGCTGGGGGATTGGGCGGCGCGTGCTTTTGGCTTTCGACTTTTAACCTTCGACTTTCAACCTTTGACCTTTGACTTACGTACGGCTTTCTCAAAGTAGCTTGACCATTTTACAAGTTTATGGCAAAGGCTTAACGCGAATTACGCAAACTGGGTGAATTTCGCGAAAATACAGAAAAATTCGCGCCATTCGTTTCATTCGAGCCATTCGCGTTAAAGATTCCCAGATATTTCGCTGGTAAAATGGACGCACAAATTTTTCAAAAGGATAAATAATGAGCAAAGATACTGTGCAGGATGGTTTGGTTGTTTCGATGGAATATAAATTAATCGTGGATGGAGAACTCCTTGACTCCTCCGACGGGGCGGGGCCCTTGCAGTTTTTAGTGGGTTATGGAAACGTCATTGCTGGTTTGGAAAAAGAAATGATGGGCATGAAAATCGGCGACAGCAAGGATGTGGTGGTTCAGCCCGAAGACGGCTACGGTGAATTCGATGATGACGCTTTCATGGATGTGCCGCGCACTGAATTCCCCGCAGATATGGCATTGGAAGAGGGCATGGAACTACACGTCACCGATGAAGACGGCGAACATCAGGCCGCGTACGTTGCCAAGTTTGACGATAAAACCGTCCAGTTGGATTTCAACCATCCGCTGGCGGGCGCGGAATTGCATTTCTCCGTCAAAGTGATTGCCCTGCGCGACCCCACCGAAGAGGAATTGGACCATGGGCATGTGCATGAAGAGGGGCATCATCATTAATTTGATAAATCAATATCTTTGAATCAAAACGGTCTTGGAGATTGAAATCTCCAAGACCGTTTATTGTTTACTGATTACCGCTCACTATTCACTTTCCTAATCCTGCCACTCCAATTCAAAATCGCCAACGAAAACGGTGTCGCCTTCGCTTATGCCCGCCTTGTTGAGGGCTTTATCCACGCCGAGTTTGATCATTAACTTTTGGAATCGGCGGACGGAGCCGTCGTGTTCCCAGTAGGTCATTTTTGCGGCGCGTTCGATGGCCACGCCAGTGACCCGCCATTGATTGCCTTCTTCGCGTGCGATCTCGAATTGATTCGGGTCTACATCTGGTTTGTAAACGGGAAGTGTTTCTTCTTTGAATTCTTCAGCGGGCATTTCCTGCAACAATTTGTATGCCGAAATCAAGATGTCGCGGGTGTTTGTGCGCGCCATTGCGGAAGCTGTGATTAGCGCCACTTTTTTCTTTTTGAAGCTGGCAGTTACTTCCTTGAGCCGCTCCTGCACATCGGGCTGGTCAATCTTGTTCAGCACAACGATCTGCGGCTTTTTGCCGAGCCTGGTGTCGAACAGAGATAGCTCGCTGTTGATCTGGCTGAAATCAGCCAGCGGGTCTTCGGAGAGACCATCGATCATGTGGATGAGCACGCGCGTGCGTTGGATGTGCCGCAGGAAATCGTGTCCCAGCCCTGCTCCTTCGTGCGCGCCTTCGATGAGACCGGGGATATCAGCCAGCACAACGGTGGTGTCATCGTCGATGTTTGCGACGCCGAGATTTGGCTCGAGGGTGGTGAAGGGATAATCGCCGATCTTTGGCTTGGCATTTGTGAGCACGGAAAGCAGGGTGGATTTCCCAGCGTTGGGCAGTCCGATGATGCCAATATCCGCTATCAGCTTAAGTTCGAGGCGCAGGAGTTTTTCCTCGTGCGGTTCGCCGCGTTCCGCCATGCGCGGAGCCTGGTTGCGCGAGGTGGCATAATGCTGGTTGCCTTTTCCGCCGCGCCCGCCTTTGCAAACCGTGAGCCGTTGCCCAGGCGCGGTAAGGTCGCCGAGCAAATCGCCAGTTTCCGCGTCAAAAATGACCGTGCCAGGCGGCACGGAAATAATAAGGTCATCTGCGCCGCGGCCTGTCATTTGCGAGCCGCCGCCATTCTTGCCCGGGTCTGCGGAAAATTTTTCGTTTTGCCGAAATGCAGAAAGCGTGTTGAGTGTGGCTTTCACTTCAAAGATGACATCGCCGCCCTTACCGCCGTCGCCGCCATCGGGGCCGCCAAGCGGTACGAATTTCTCGCGGCGAAAATGCACCATGCCATCGCCGCCTTTTCCTGATTTTACGTGGATGTTTACTTGATCTATGAACATTCTCTTTTCCAATCGGCCTGTATTATAAGCTAGTCTTGTCGGAATTCTTAATGCAAAGCCGCCAGTGCGCCATGGCTTTTCCAAGGTCGCTTGACGAGTCTTAATTTCTGTGGCGTGCTTGGAACGCGAATTTCTCGAATGAACGAATTTTGCGAATTTAAAAAGGTTTTTTCGTGTAATTCGCCTTTTCGCGTAATTCGCGTTAAGATTTGGTGAGGGGTTTTCACAGCCCAGCGAACAATCAACCTCCCCTGACTACCTTTGCTTGCACAAAGCCGCCAGGAATTTAATTCCTTTGCGCCTGTGCGTTAAAACACTGCAAGGCGCCTGGTGAAATTTTACCGACTCACCTTACGCAGTTCAATCCCGAAAGGATGATATTGATTTTACGTACTATGACACCCCTTCGGGGTCTTCGAGTAAATTGCGTAAGGTGAGCTCTTATTTTCCCTTCGTCTCCAGATAATCGCTGTACCCGCCGTGATATTCCTTGAGTTTTCCATCTTCAATAACCAGCAAGCGCTCCACGGTTTGGTCGAGAAAATAGCGGTCATGCGAAATGATGAGCGCCGTGCCTTCGAAATCTTCAAGGGCTTGCTCCAACACTTCCGCCGAGGCAATATCCAGGTTGTTGGTGGGTTCATCCAACAGCAAAAAATTCGCGCCAGATAAAACCACCAATGCCAATTGCAAGCGACTGCGTTCGCCGCCAGAGAGTTCGCCGATCTTTTGGGAGACCTGCTTGTACGTGAAAAGATAATGCAGGAGAAAAGCGGTCGCCCTGGATTCGCTCATCTCCCCCGCGTAACGGACGGCATCCACAACGGTTTGATTGAAATCGAGAGTCTCATGTTCCTGGGCATAATGCCCGGTGGAAACGCTGGGGCCGATTTTTATTTCGCCAGAGTCGGGCTGTTCCCGTCCGAGAATCATTCTCAGCAGAACAGATTTCCCTGCGCCATTCGCGCCGATCAACCCGACCCGCTCGCCATGCCAGATGGTCTCGTTTAAATTTTTGAAGACCCGCTTTTCTCCAAAGGATTTTGACAAACCTTCCAATTCCAAAACCTTGTTCGATCCGCGCCAGCCGTTGAGCCGAAGGTCCATGCGCTTGCGCTCGGCGATGGGTTTTTCGACCTTCTCCATTTTGTCCAGCCGCTTCTGCATCGTCTTGGATTTTCGCGCAAGGTCTTCGTTGTCATAGACCTTGCCCCAGATCGCCAGCCGTTTAATGGCCGCTTCAAGACGGTTGATCGTGTGCTGTTGCGCGCGGAACATTTCCTCCTGCCGCGCCATGCGCATTTCCTTGTCTGCCATGAACGAAGTGTAGTCGCCTTCGAATAATGTCAGTTTGCCGTCTTCCAACTCCGCAATGTGCGTGACGGCGGCATCGAGCAAATAACGGTCATGCGAAATGATGACCACCGTCCCATCATATTCGCGGATGAGTTTTTCGAGATACATTTTGCCAGGCAGGTCAAGATGATTATCGGGTTCGTCCAACAGCAAAATATCGGGATGGATGATCAGCAGGCGCGCCAACCCGATCAGTTTCTTCTGCCCCCCGCTCAACACGGACATGGGCTTGGTCAGTTCACTTTGAGCGAGTCCCAGCCCGAGCAGTAGTTCACGAACCCGCGCGGGATATGAGTCGCCGCCAAGGGCGTAGTATTCGTCGATAAGTTTGTGTTGTTGTTCGAGCGCGCGCTGTAACTTCTTCCCATCGCCATAGACTTCGGGATCGCCCAGGCTATTTTCCACGCGCTCCATTTCAGCATGGACTTCGGCCACCCGCGGATTGCCCGCGAGCGCGGCATCGAAAGCCGTCAGCGAAGAATCAAGCTCGGGGTGTTGTGGCAGGTATCCCGTTGTAATGAGGCGGGCGCGGGTGATGGTCCCGCCCATTTCGGGAGAATGCTCGCCTTCGATCATTTTGAAGAGCGAAGACTTGCCCGCGCCATTCGCACCGACAAGGCCGATCTTTTGTCTGTGCTGAATTTCCCAGTTGAGATTTTCAAAGATGCGCCTTGCGCCGAGGACGAGGGTAATGTTGGAGAGTTGAATTTGGATCATGGTTGTTTCTCATAGTGTCACCCTGAGCGATAGCGACACTTGCGCCGCGCGCCAGTGCGGCGAGGGTCTCGAAGATCATCGTAGAGATGCTCCGCTCCGCTCAGCATGACATGGTAAAAGGGATTAAACAAAAACGCCGCAGGCAACCTGCGGCGTGTGAAAGTTGATGTGATGCTTTCAGTACACAGGCGCGATTCCAGAAGGTTGGGCATTGATGAAGCCACGCACACCGATGATCAATGGGGATTTACCTGCGCGAAATTCGTAAATCATATTCGCGATTATACCTGAGTTTCGGCGTCGATCAACTCTTGAAGATGATCGAGCGTTTTGGGGTTGAGTACGCCGCCGTATAAAATTTGCGCGGCAATTTCCTTATCCAGTTTTTCAGATGCGCCGAGATCGCCGACCAGCATTTGTAAAATTTTCTGGTCGCATTTATCGAGCAGGTCGGAGGCGTTTTGAATGTCTTCGGGAAACCACATTTTTCGATTGAGGATGCGCTCACTGGTATCGCTGTCGAACTCGAAACAAAAAGTGTGGAAGAGTTGATGGGCGGTATCCAGCACAAGCTGGGCTTCGATCTTCGGCGCGGCGTTCGAGAAAAAGATTTCGGCGAATTCCTTTAATTGGTTGAAGGAAAGCTGATTGGGTTCGTTACTCACCATTTCATAAATTTTGTAAATCACAAGCGGACGATATTCACCGTTCGCAACGCAGACATTGCTAGTTGAAAGAAGTATCGAATTGCAGCAATTCCAAATCTGAAACTAGAAAATTCACGATTAGACGATTTGAGCCGCCAGCCATCCACGAATAAGCCGCGAATAAACGAATTTGTGCCCGACATTCGAGCATTCGTGAAAAATTCGTGGACGGTTTGAGAAATCTCGCAAAATCTCCTCTTTCGGCAGTATCAAGAATTTTAGATTTGGAATTGCTGATCGAATTGGTAAATCCTTGACAGAATTCGGGGGGGGGGGGGGGGGGGATAAAATCAAATTAGTTTTACTGGTTGCAAGAAATAAAAACGCGGTAAGTTGGGCATAGTGAAATCGCAATACTCAAGTATGAAAAGTTAAAAACTAATACGTACTCTTCTGACGAAAGTTCCGGCATATTTAGGCCGTGAATTAAATCTATTTACTCAAAATCAAACTGCTCAAGGAGGAAGCGATGAAAGGCTTTCAAAATGGAATCCGTCAAATCAAAGAGGCAGTGAAGATAGGGATATCATCACAAAGTTTTGGGCAAGCCATTCTTTTTACGACTTTGGGATTAATCATCGTAACAAACATTCGGCTAATCAATCTCATCGGTCAATTGGATGAACGGCTAAATACAATTGATATAAAGCTTGAAAGAAATAGTCTGCAACCTTTTTCTCCCTCTCCCGCAGATTCATCATCTGTGATTGTGGATGTGTCCTGGCAAAATGCCCCTGTAAGAGGTTCATTGGATGCCCCAATACAAATCGTTGAGTTTAGCGATTTCCAATGTCCTTTTTGCAAAGCCTCGCAACCCATACTTGATCTTGTATTAAAAAAATATGAGGGCCGCGTTCTTCTCGCCTATCGCCATTTTCCACTACCTTTGCACGAGCAAGCGATTCCTGCTGCTGAAGCCTCTGAATGCGCCAAAGAACAAAATAAATTTTGGGAAATGCACGATCTGATCTTTCAGAATGCCCAAAAACTTTCAAACACAATTTACGATTCATTTGCTGACCAGATTGGCCTAGATTTAGGTAAATTTAAAGCCTGCATGTCCGAACATCGTTACCTGGAGGCCATACTCAAAGATCAAAAGGATGGAGAGACATATGGAATTACAGGGACACCGACTTTTTTTATTAATGGGCACATGATTGAGGGATCAATGGATTTGTTGGGATTTCAAGAAGTAATCGAATCGTTATTAACGAAAACCAATCCTTGATTGAACATACTGGAGACCAGGCAAAGGGTTAATAATGAAATAGGAGGTAAAATGTCAAATGTAAACTCCAGAATCGGGATACTCTTTCTAATTGCCGTACTGGCCGTCACCGCAATTTCGTTTGCTCCCGGGTTAACAACACGCTCTGTGCAAGCTGCTTGCGCCTCAGGAGCATCTTGGGGATCATGGGCGAATTATGGCTCATCCTGGCAAAAATGCACCTATGATTTAGGGTGTCATTTTAACCCTCAGCAACCCGACAGTTCAGTCAAAAGTTGCCAGCGCCAGATGCGTGTTAAGTGGGACCGATACGGCGCATGTGCCACTCAATTCAGAGATCAATGTTCTAATACAGGTACGTGTTGCCAGTAACCCCTTTATTAGGTGTTGCAGAAAAGCCGTACTGCAATGCTGTACCTGTAATTTGAAGGGGTTGCACTAACCTCAACCATTGATCCGAGTAGATAGATCAAGAACGCTTTTTACACGCTACTGTTTGGTATATCCACCCTTTGCCTGGTCTTCAATATATTCAATCGCTAGCGAAAGATATTAATAGGGAACCAATAGAAATGGAAATCAAAACAGAGAATTTGGGAAAGTCTTATGGAAAAAATTGGGCTTTACAAAAAGTTTCATTCACGATAGGTGGAGGAATAACAGCCCTGTTAGGGCCAAACGGCGCGGGGAAAACGACTCTTCTCAACATTCTCGCGACACTTGTTCAGCCTACACGCGGTCACGTCAGTATTGGGGGGTTGGATATACAACACAAACGGCAGGAAATACGCAGGTTATTGGGGTTTCTTCCCCAAGAGTTTGGGTTGTATGATAGTCTGACTGCTTACGAATTTCTTGATTATATGGGCTTGCTTAAGGGCATTGAACATCGCAAGCAATGCGCGCATCAAGCCTTGGAGCAGGTGGGGCTTGAGAGTTATGCCAAACGTCGTATTGGGACTTTTTCAGGAGGAATGAGGCAGCGCTTGGGGCTTGCCCAGGCATTGCTTAATAGACCGCCAATTTTGATAGTGGATGAGCCAACCGTTGGTCTTGATCCAGCAGAACGCACTCGTTTCAGGCAATTATTGATCCAAATGGGCACAGCCCACACTGTCATACTCTCCACCCATCTGGTGGAGGATGTCTTGCTGACAGCTGGGCGTGTTATCGTACTAAACACAGGCCAAATTCGATACGATGGAAAAATAAGCGAAATGGTCAAGATGATACAAGGCAAAGTCTGGACCACGCGCATAGCGCCCAGCGATCTCACAACAATCCAGCAAAAATATATTGTTACAAACCTTGAGGCAAGCGATGGATCTTTTATAGTTCGATTCCTATCCGACGGACATCCGTCCATACAAGCCGAATCAGTTTCCCCGACATTGGAAGATGCTTATCTCTTTATTACCGGCAGACGACAATGAAAAACGTAAATCGTTTATTAAACCTGGCTCTTGTGGAATGGAAACTTCAATTGCGTTCTGGATTGTTCTGGACTTGGCTGGCAATTGTACTGTTGTATTCTTTGGGAATGACGATTGGAGGTTCTCCCCAAATATCTTCACTGGTTAGAGACTGGCTTGTTTCCCGGCAAAATTCCTTAACCTGGCTGAGTATAGGATTAATCTTTCTTGTGCCATGGTCACTGGCGCGTGACCGCCGCACAGCAAATATCGTATGGTCAGCGCCAATCACTGGAAGCGAATATGCAGGGGGCAAATTATTGGGGGTTTACCTCACGGCTTTGACAGTGGGAGGTGTCGAGATATTAAGCCAACTTACCATTCGCACAGGATTCTGGCGTTGGCTAATCTTCGAAAAAGCAGATATGATCTTGCTTTCTCTTTGGGGGTGGATGGTAGGAATCCTCTTTGTTTCCAGCATTTTTTTCTTCCTGGCTGTGCTGGCAAGAGGTCAGTTCTTTTTGGCCTGCGCCTTTAATATTTTGTATTTTTTGTTGACCATGTCGGCAAGGGATGTTGCAAACCCTCTTGACCCTTATTCATTCAATTATTTTTTATCAGACCTGATTGGTTATGGGCCGGAAACCAAACTATTTAGCGCTCACCATGCCCTTTACTCATCCTTGACAATCACATTAGTTTTCCTGTCCGTTTCAATATTCTCACGCATCGAAAATCGCAGTGCCGTTTCCAAATGGGTACAAATCGCCCTTCTTACAGGGTTTACATTTCGCCCTTCTTACAGGGTTTACATTCAGCCTTGCCGGGGTTGGGTATTTCAGCGACCGGTTCATAAAAGCCAGGATGGATGTATTATCGCCAACGGCAGTAGGTGCGAACCGACAGTACATCGTATAAGATTTAACCGACAGATCATCGTATAGATTCGTACCTTAACAACCGACAGTACATCGTATACATTTTGGCGATTGAAATGATCAATGTTGCTATATAGTCTTGCAGTAAC
>JACRLB010000009.1 GCA_016235445.1 Chloroflexota bacterium
GCGCTGGAATCTTTTGTCAGATTCGAGGCTATCTTTCCACAGCCCGCAAGAATGGGCAGATGGCTCTCTCTGTTTTGCGTCTGGCTTTCATGGGGACTCCTTACTTGCCCAGTTTTGTCTCACCTTTAGCTGTGTAGTTACATTATTTTACTCATATGACGCGCTTTGTGCGGAGATCGTTCCGCAGGGGTGATGTGCGAGAATAACAGAAGCAGGCGAAAATTAAGAATGAGCGCGCCGTTTTATTGGTCACACTGCTGAATCATGTCAGCGCGATTTTGGAAAAATTGGGAGTTTCAATCAGACCATAGGCAGGGCGTTCTTAAAATCCAAATATCGCAACGCGAAAACTGCGAATTCGGCGAATTTGCGTGAGTGTAAAAAGATTTCGCGTTCGTCGGCACTCCGCGTGGCTCGCAAGTCGGAGACTTGCGCTACGTTTCGCTACATTGCGCTACATTTCCGAAACTTTAGTCCACACCCATACGGGCGGCAGTGATTGCAATTCAGCATGGGTTGTAATAAACTTGGGTTGCAATTGCCCAAACGACTGACGCGAAACGGTTAGTACGTTATCCTGAATGATGGAGAGACAATATGACCGTCAAACACACAAACGAAGTCGAAGCCAAAAATGTCGCCGCAGGGAAAGACACGACCATTCAAGTGTTGATCTCTTCACAAGAGGGACCCAACTTCGCCCTGCGGAAATTCTCCATGCTCCCAGGCGGCGGAATGCCCCGTCACACCAACGAAGTGGAGCACGAGCAATACGTTCTACGCGGACATGCCAAAATTGGAATTGGGGACGAATCCTACGAAGTCAAATCAGGAGACGTAGTCTTCATTCCCGCTGGCGCAATCCATTTTTATGAGAATGTTGGCGAAGAGTCGTTTGAATTTCTGTGCATTGTCCCCAACAAGGAAGATACGATCACGATTGTGGATGAAGCGAATTGCTAGTACTCTTTGGCATAAATAAGTCGGTGGTTGTATAGTAGCGACTTCAGTCGCTTACCCAGCCTAAAAACGACTGAAGTCGTTACTACGAAATCAAGACGAATTTATGCCCGCCTGTACTAGCCACTGCTAACTGATTACTGATTACTGTCCCTACAACGGCGCCTTCGCCGCCATCCCCGCATTGCGTGGATACTTCGGCGGCGTGGCGGCGACCTTGTCCACGAGGATGAGGAAGCGGTCATCGGCGACACCGGGTAAATTGACGGGGATCAACTGACGTAATTTTCCACCCAAGATTTTCATTGCCTTTTCAGCGGACTGCGCTTCGGCGGGTCCGCTTTCGCCTTTTTGGGCGAGCATCGTCCCACCGATTTTCACAAGCGGAAGCAGGTATTCGCTCAGGATGTTGAGCTGTGCCACGGCGCGGGCTACGGCATAATCATAGGTCTCGCGGTGCGCGGGGTTTTTCCCCACATCTTCTGCGCGGGCGTGGATGACTTCCACATTCTCCAAACCCAATTTGCTGGCAATGTGCTGGCAAAACATGGCCTTCTTGCCCACCGATTCCACGAGGGTCACATGCATGGTTGGATAAACTATCTTCAAGGGAATGCCCGGGAAACCGGCGCCAGTCCCAACGTCCACGAGGCGAAGCGGGGGCATTCCCTTCCACGCGAGCACACAGGAATACGAATCCAGAAAGTGTTTGGTGCGGATGGATTCCACATCCCGAATGGCGGTCAGGTTGAATTTTTGATTCCATTCCATCAACTCTTTTTCGTAGCTGATGATTGCCATCACCTGCCGCGCCGTCAGGTGGACGTTGAACAGCGTGCGCGCGTCGTTGATTAATGAGTCCATTGGGCGATTATAAAGCAAATGCGACATCTGTCATTGCGACGGAATAAAAAGAGGACGGCATCACTACCGTCCTCAACGAATCTCCAATCTCTTTTTACTTCTTCTCCACCTCAACATCCTCCACCTTTTTTCGGCCCATTTTGCGGTAGAGCGCGCGCCCGCCGATGAAGACCAGGTAGAGCGGAATGCCGATGGTGATCCACTGAGGCAAAATCTTAAGGAAGAAACGGATGAGGAAGTTCACAAAATTCTGCCAGAAATAAAGCAAATCCTGGATGGCGTCGCGGGCGACACCTTTGGGTTCCCAGCCGCCGATCTCAATCGGCTGGATGGTTTCTTCGGCAATGATGCTAACGCTGATGGCGGAAAGCGCGGAGGCTTCATCGTAATATTTGATCTGGCCTTTGACCATCTCGATTTGTTCGCGATAAAACGCGAGTTGGTTGAAGATAACGACCACATCTTCGGTCACTGTCGCCGATTGCAAAATCTCATCCAACTGCGCTTCAGCGGCTTCGAGATTCTTAAGGCGTGATTTCAAATCCACGTATTCCGCGGTGACATCCTGCCCTGAGGTCGTTTCATTTTGGACTTCGACCACATCCTTCTTGATCTGATCCATGGCTTCCTTTAATTTTTCAGAAGGCACGCGGATGACAATCTGGGCTTCGGGAACCCCGACACTATTGGATGTGTAGCTCTGATACAGGTTGGACGAGACCACAAAGCCGCCCATTTGCTCGGCCATGCTCTGAATATTTTTCATGCGGCCTTCCACATCCGAGACCACGATGGCAAGGTCGGCGTTTTTGATGACGATGCGTTCAACGGCAGAAGCAACAGGAACGCTGTTATTCGATATGCCCTCGACGGCAACCGTCACTGCTCGTGGTGAAAATTGCTGTAAGTCGGCTGATTCCGAATAATCTTCAAGCGGCGCGGCGGCATAATATTCCGAGGGCGCACCCCCGCCCACACCCGGCAGTTCGGAATTGACACTGCTATAGGTATTCCCGATAACCGGGCCAAAGATCATCATCACCGCGCCAATGATCAACACGGCATTGATGATGAGACTAAATGGCAATAATTTTTTCATGATTTCTTCTCCTTTTTCCTTTGATAATTTCTCTTTCCAAAGGACGAACACCACAGAGAAATAGTTCCACACTCATCTTTCATCTTTCATCTTTCATCTTTTCCATCTACCATCCCTCCGCAATACGCGCCGCGTGTTTTTCAGGCAGGCCTGCCGAGCGAATGCGCTCCTGCACTTCGGCGATGTTATATTCCGCGCGGCGCGGAGTCCAGGTGCGGGCTTCGGTATCGTAAATGGCGAAGGCGGCACGCGGGTCGCGGTCTCGCGGCTGGCCGACCGAGCCTGGGTTTAGAATCAGCTTCGGGTGGAGCGGGATCGTTATATCTGGCTTCACCTGCTCCAGACTCACGCGGTCCGTTTTTTCATCCAACGCGAACAGGCACTGAATGTGCGAATGCCCCACAAAACACCAGGGCGTATCGAAATGATCGAAATTGATCCGCGCCGAAAGCGTATTCAAAATATATTCCCACAACGGGTCACGCGGACTGCCGTGCGCCATCGTCGCCTCGCCGCGCACTTTTGTCTTCGACGGAAGCGAACGCATAAAATCCATATTGCTGGCAGATAAAACTTTTTCGTGGTGCATCAACGAACGCCGCGCCTCGCCATTGAATGTTTCCAGCGGCATCCTGCCGATCACCGCCACATCATGGTTGCCCAGCAGGCAGGTGAGGTTTTTAATATCGCGCACCTCCTCCACCGCCGCATTGGGGTCGGGGCCGTAGCCCACCAGGTCACCCAGGCACCAGGTCTCATCCACCTCGCCCGCTTCTTTGAGTACGGCAACGAGCGCAGTGTAATTTGCATGAATATCCGACATTACCAAAATACGCATATCACTCCAACAGCCTTGCAATGTGTTCCATGATTTTTTCAGCCGCATCGGTCTTGCTCATCAACGGCAAAATTTCCTTCGCGCCATCCGCAAACAACAACGTGATGCGGTTCGTCTCCACACCAAACCCCGCATCCTTCGCTGAGATATCATTCGCGGCGATGAAATCCAATTTTTTGGATTTTAACTTCTCGGCCGCATTCTCCAGCAAAGATTGACTCTCCGCCGCAAACCCCACCACCACCCTGAAACGCCTCCCCTCCCCGCCGACAGTTGACAGCGTTCCAAGAACATCCGGCGCCGCTTCGAGTTCGATCTGCGGAATGCCATCCCGCTTCTTCATTTTATCTTTGGCAACATTCTTCGGGCGGAAGTCCGCCGCCGCCGCCGCCATCACCAACGCATCCGCGGATTCGTTCAGCAAGGCATCAAGCATCTCCTGCACGCTTTTCACGTGGACGACTCTCGCGCCCACAGGCGGCGTCAATGCAGTCGGCGCGGTGATCAGGCAAACCTCCGCGCCTTCATCCAATGCCGCTTGCGCGAGGGCGTATCCCTGCCTGCCTGATGAATGATTCGTAATCACGCGGACGGGGTCAATCGTTTCCTGAGTCCCGCCTGCGGTGACGATGATTTTCCTGCCCGCGAGTTTTCCCTTTTTCCCCAGCGCCACACGGATGTGACCGAGCAGTTCCACAGGCTCGATCATGCGTCCCTGGCCGGAGAGGCCCGAAGCGAGGTGTCCGCTTGCAGGACCAGCAACCAGCACACCGCGAGAAAGAAGCGTGTTGAGATTCTCCTGCGTGGCGGGGTGGTCGAACATCCCACCATCCATTGCGGGCGCGATCAAGATCGGGCAGGTCGCCGCCAGCGCGGTGACTGTCAATAAATTATCCGCGATGCCGTGCGCGAGCTTTGCCATCGTATCGGCGGTGCAGGGCGCAATGACGAGCAGGTCGGCGGTTTTGCCAAAACTGACATGCAGAACATGCGCTTCGTTTCCCCAGAGATCATTATCGGTAAATGCGCGGCGGCCCGTGACGGATTGAAAAGTGAGCGGTGAAATAAATTTTTCTGCCGCGCCGGTCAAAAGCACATCCACCTTTGCGCCCGCCTGCGCCAGCCTGGAAGCCAGGTCCGCCGCCTTGTACGCCGCAATAGACCCAGTGACCCCAAGCAAAATGTGCTTTCCTGAAAGGATGGACATATCGGGGTGATTATACTTCCAACTTTTCGAAATTGCCCCTTGACGCATCGCCATGACGGGCATAGAATAGCGCCCATTATGTTATCTGCTGTCCGCTTTTATTTTGCGTACTACTTTAACGGCCTCCGCCCGGTTGCCGCTGGTTGCGCTTAAGTAGACAGAAAAATCTGTATGCAAAAAGAGCGAGGCCAAACGGTCTCGCTCTTTTTATTTTACCTGTAGCGCAAGATGGCATCTTGCGCTACAAAATGAGGAGATACTATGCCCATCCGTGGAATTCGCGGCGCGACAAACGTTACAGCCGATGACCCTGATTTAATTCTCGAAGCCACGCGGGAATTGCTGGAGGCTATACTGAAAGCGAACGAACACATGCGCCCCGAGGATGTGGGCAGCGCTTTTTTCACGGTGACGGAAGACCTCGCCGCCACCTTCCCTGCGCAGGCCGCCCGCCAAATGGGCTGGAGCATGGTGCCGATGATGTGCGCCCGCGAGATTCCCGTCCCTGGCAGTTTGCCGAGGGCAATTCGTGTCCTCGTCCACTGGAATACTGAAACGCCGCAGAGCGAGATCAAGCATGTGTATTTGCGGGAAGCAGTGAGGTTGCGGCCTGATCTGGTTGCGGCGCAGTGAGTAGTAATCAGTAATCAGTGAACAACGGAACACGCAACACGTTCCATTCATCCTTCATCCTTCACAATTCATCCTTTGTACTTAGGAGTTTTCCCATGATGATCATAATGAAAGCCAATGCCACACCACAGCAGGTGGAAGCAGTTATTGCGCAGGTAAAGTCGGCGGGGCTGAACGTCCATCTCTCGCAGGGAGTCGAAGCGACGATTATCGGCGCGATCGGTGAGACGCACAGCATTCCCGCTGAACGCTTTGAAGGATTGGATGGCGTGGATATTGTCCAGCGCATCACCCAGCCGTACAAACTCGCGTCGCGTCAATTTCACCCTGAGAATACGATCTTGCCTATCGACGGGTTCACCGTCGGCGGAAACGAGATCGCCATCATTGCGGGGCCGTGTTCAGTGGAGAGTCGCTCACAGATCATTGAATCAGCCATCGCTGTGAAAGAGGCGGGAGCGTCCGCGTTGCGTGGCGGAGTGTTCAAGCCGCGCACGTCGCCGTACTCCTTCCAGGGACTTGGCGAAGAAGGTCTCGAACTGCTCGCCGAAGCCCGCGAAGTGACGGGACTGCCCATCGTCGTCGAGATCATGTCGCAGGTGCAGTTGGATGTGATGGTCAAATATGTGGACGTTCTGCAAGTGGGCGCGCGCAACATGCAAAATTTCAACCTTCTGCGAGTCATCGGCGAGTCGCGCACGGCGGTTCTGCTCAAACGCGGACTCTCCGCCACCATCGAAGAACTGCTCATGTCTGCCGAATATATTCTGGCGGGGGGAAACCAGCGCGTGATGTTGTGCGAGCGCGGCATTCGCACTTTTGAAACATCCACCCGCAACACAACCGACATCAACGCCATCCCCGTTTTGAAAAACCTAACCCACCTGCCCGTCATCCTCGACCCAAGCCACTCCACAGGTTTTGCGGATTATGTCGCCGCCATTGCGCGCGCGGGCGTCGCCGCAGGCGCCGATGGACTGATCATCGAAGTCCACCCTGACCCCGCGAAAGCAGTCTCGGATGGCAAGCAATCGCTCAAGCCCGAAGCCTTCGCCGCGATGGTCAAGCAGGTCGGTCAGATCGCCCAAATTATGGGACGAAGTCTCGCATCCGTTCAAGGCGAGTATTCGCCATTGAAACAGGGTTGGGCGTAAGTGAAAATGCAGAATGCAAAATGCAGAAGTCAGAATTTTTATTCTGCATTCTGCATTCTAAATTCTGCATTCAAAATTCTAAATTCCGCATTCAAAAAGGAACTTTCCCCATGATGATCATCATGCACCCCGGCGCGCCGCGCGAACAGATCGACGCAGTCATCGCTGAAATTGAAAAACATAATCTATCTTCCCATCCCATCTTTGGCGTGGAGCAAACCATCATCGGCGCAGTCGGTGACGGTCATTACGTTCTCAAAGAAACCTTCGAAGCCCTGCCAGGCGTTTTATCTGTGCAAAGAATTTCACAGCCATATAAACTTGCCTCACGCCAGTTCCACGAACATGATTCAATTTTCCAACTTGACGGTTTCTCTGTCGGCGCAACAGAAATCCCGATCATCGCAGGACCCTGCTCGGTTGAGTCCCGCGCGCAGATTCTTGAAATCGCGCAAGCCGTCAAAGAAGCGGGCGCGAACGCCCTGCGCGGCGGAGTCTTCAAACCGCGCACATCGCCGTATGCCTTTCAGGGTCTCGGCGAAGAAGGGCTTGAATACCTCGTTGAAGCCCGCGAGAAAACAGGCCTGCCCATCGTCGTCGAAGTGATGGCCGTTTCACAAATCACGATGATGGAAAAATATGTGGACGTCTTTCAACTCGGCGCGCGCAACATGCAGAACTTCAATTTACTTCGCGCCATCGGCGAAACCCGCACGCCCGTGCTTTTCAAACGCGGCATGTCTGCCACCATCGAAGAAATGCTCATGGCAAGCGAATACATTCTCAGCGGCGGCAACACCCGCGTCATGCTTTGCGAGCGCGGCATCCGCACTTTTGAAACCGCCACGCGCAACACCACCGACATCAACGCCATCCCCGTTCTGAAAAAACTTACGCATCTGCCTGTCATTATTGACCCGAGTCATTCCACGGGTGACTCCGCTTTCGTTTCGTCCATCGCAAAAGCAGGCGTTGCCGCGGGCGCCGATGGCATCATAGTCGAAGTCCATCAAGACCCCGCGCACGCCATCTCCGACGGCAAGCAATCGCTCACACCCGAAGCCTTTGCCAAAATGGTGAAGCAGGTTCGGGCGGTGGCAGAGGCGGTGGATCGGAGATTAGTAATTGGTAATTCGTAATTACCAATTACCAATTACCAAAATGGAAGATGACAAATTTACCCTCGCAACCTCTAAAATCGCCATCATCGGATTGGGATTGATGGGCGGCTCGCTCGCGTTGGGATTGAAAGGCAAATGCGCCGTTCTCTATGGATGTGACCCGCATCTTCCCACGCTTGAGCTTGCTCTGTCCCAACAAATAGTGGATTACGCTGACAGTGATCCTGCCAAACTTCCCTCTGATGTTGACCTTGTGATTCTGGCGGCGCCAGTTCCATCCATCATTGCGCTCATTCACCAATTACCAATTACCATCTCTCACCCCTGCATCGTCATGGACTTGGGCTCAACAAAAAAACTGATCGTCGAAGCCATGTCCCGTCTCCCCGAACGCTTCGACCCCATCGGCGGACATCCCATCTGCGGCAAGGAAAAACTCTCCCTCGCCAACGCCGAACGGACTTTATATTACGCCGCGCCATTCCTGCTCACGCCGTTGGAGCGAACATCATCACGCGCCATCTCCGCCGCGAACCAGATCATCGAAGCCCTCGGCGCAAAAGCCAAAACGCTCGACGCCGCCGAACACGATCGCATCCTCGCCTCCACGAGTCATTTGCCGTTTCTGATTTCCTCCGCGCTGGCGCTTGCAACACCCAATGATGTCGCCCCCTTCGTCGGCCCTGGCTTCAAATCCACAAGCAGACTCGCTGGCACTTCTTCATCCATGATGCTGGGCGTATTACAATCCAACCGTGAAAATATATTGAATGCGCTTCACACCATGCAAGCCCAACTCACCCAAATTGAAACTGCCCTCTCTACCGAAGACATTACCAAACTTGAATCCATCCTAAACGAATCCCGCTCCACCTACCAATCCCTCACTGGCAACTAACCAATCTCTAATCTCTAATTACCAATCTCCAATTACCCAATGCACATCACCCCCATCCCCCACCCCCTCTCCGCCACCGTCCGCGTGCCTGGCTCCAAGTCGCTGACCAACCGCGCCTTGCTCATCGCCTCTCTCGCGGACGGAACCACACGCCTCACCAACGCCCTCTTCTCCGACGACTCGCGTTACTTCGCCAGAGCATTGCAAACCCTCGGCTTCGACATTCAACTCGATGAAGCGAATCACGAAATGACAGTCACAGGTCTTGGCGGAAAAATCCCCGCAAAAAATGCCGAACTCTTCATCGGCAACGCAGGTACGGCGGCGAGATTTCTCTCCGCGTTTCTGACTCTCGGACATGGCGAATACATTTTGGACGGCGAGCCGCGTATGCGCGAACGTCCGATAGGAGATTTGGTTGATTCACTCGCTCAACTTGGCGCAAAGATTGAGGCAATGCAGAATGCAGAAGGCGGAATGCAGAATTCAGAAATTTGCCCGCCAGTGAAAATAATTGCATCTGGTTTGCCTGGTGGAAAAACAAAAATGGCGGGAGACATTTCAAGTCAATTCTTATCTGCTTTATTGATGGTCGCTCCCTATGCAAAATCCCCCATCGAAATTACGCTTTCAACAGAATTAAACTCCAAACCCTACGTGGACATGACCATCTCAATCATGAATGACTTCGGGGTAGAAGTACAACGCAACGACTACCAATCCTTCGCCGTCCCAATTACCAATTACCAATTACCAATCAATCTCCAATCTCTAATCTCCAATCCCCAGTCTCCAATCTCCACCTCCTACTCTATCGAAAGTGACGCCTCCGCCGCCTCCTACTTCTTCGCCGCGCCTGCCATCTGCGGCGGGACAGTCAAAGTGGAAAACATCTCACGCAGATCCATCCAGGGTGACATAGCCTTCGTTGATGTTCTTGCCAAAATGGGTTGCACTGTACAAGAAACTGATAACCCTTCGACTTCGCTCAGGGCAGGCTGTATACTGGTCACTGGTCACTCGCACTTACAAGGCATTGACATCGACATGCGCGACATCCCAGACACCGCCCAAACCCTCGCCGCCATCGCCCCGTTTGCTGATTCGCCGACCCGAATTCGCGGCATCGCCTCTGCGAGAGTGAAAGAGACAGACCGTGTCCACGCCACCTGCGCCGAACTGACTCGACTCGGCGTCCGCGTGGAAGAGCATGAAGATGGCATGACCATCCATCCCGTAGAAAAGATGCGTCCCGCTGTCATCCAAACCTACAACGACCACCGCATGGCAATGGCGTTCTCCCTCATCGGCCTGCGCTTCGACGGCGTCACCATCGAAAATCCATCCTGTGTTTCCAAAACTTTCCCCAATTTTTTTGAAGTCCTCGAAACCCTGCGTTAATTGTTTATGTCTAATTCTTCATTCCGCATTCCGCATTCTGCATTTCATTTGGGCTTAATCGGCTTTCCCCTCAGCCACTCCCTCTCGCCCAAAATCCACACCGCCGCCCTCAAAGCCTGTGGACTGCAAGGCGGCTATTCTCTATTCCCCATCCCCCCCGAAGACAAACAGGGATTGAGAGACTTGCTTGACCGCGTTCGCGCAAAAGAAATACAGGGTTTGAACGTCACCATCCCGCACAAGCAAAACGTGATTCCCTTGCTCGATGAACTCACCCCCACCGCAAAAGCCATCGGCGCAGTCAACACGATTTATCTTCGTGAAGATAAACTTATCGGCGACAATACCGACGCTCCCGGATTTCTCACAGACCTAAAACGTGTCATAAATTCCGCATTCTGCATTCCGCATTCTGCATTCCGCCCTCCACATTCTGCATTAGTTATCGGGGCGGGCGGTTCTGCTCGTGCAGTGGTTTATGCCTTACTCAACGACGGCTGGAACGTCACCATCGCCGCCCGTCGCATCGAACAAGCCCAACAACTCGCTCAATCTTTCCCCAATTACCAATTACCAATCTCCAATCTCCAATCTCCAATCTCTATTCTCCAATCTCCAACCTCCAATCTCTCCCTCCTCGTCAACACCACCCCCCTCGGCATGACCCCCAATATCGAAGCCTCTCCCCTTCCCGAAAATCTGTCATTGCCTTCAAATGTTTTTATTTACGATTTAGTCTACAATCCACCCGAGACAAAACTTATAAAAGACGCCCGCGCACAGGGACTATCCGCCACGACAGGTTTGGGAATGCTCATCGAACAAGCCGCATTATCTTTTGAACTTTGGACTGGACATAACCCGCCGCGCGAAACTCTCCGCGCCTCCGTCGAACAATCTCCAGTCTCCAATCTCTAATCCTCCATTTACCAATTACCACTTACGGAGTTTCCCATGTTACGCTTCCTCACCGCTGGTGAATCCCACGGACCATCGCTCACCGCCATCCTCGATGGTATGCCTGCTGGATTGCCATTATCCCCCGACATCATCAACAAAGAACTCGCCCGCCGACAGCAGGGATACGGCTCAGGCGGACGCATGAAGATCGAAAAGGATACCGTGCAAATTCTCGGCGGCGTGATGGGCGGCGAAACCACGGGCTCGCCGATTGCCCTGCTCGTGCAAAACGATGACCATGTCAAATGGAAAGGCAAAGCCATCGAGCCGATGACCGCTCCACGCCCAGGTCACGCGGATTTGACAGGCGCGGTCAAATACGGCTACAAGGATTTGCGCCCCGCCCTCGAACGCGCCTCCGCCAGAGAAACCACCATGCGCGTCGCCGCGGGCGCGGTCTGCAAACATTTTCTCGCGCAGTTCGGCATCATCATCGGCGGATATGTTTTCTCCATCGGCGAAGTCCAAACCGATTTTAGCGACATGCCCTACGAAGAGCGCTTCACCCGCGCCGAAGAATCGGATGTGCGCTGTCCCGTTGAATCATCTGCAAATCAAATGCGCGCCGAAATTGAAAAAACCATTCACGGCAAGAACACCCTCGGCGGCGTTCTTGAAATCTTTGCGCTCAACCTCCCCGTTGGCCTGGGAAGTTTCGTTCAATGGGACAAACGTCTCGAAGCCAAACTTGCCATGGCAGTTATGAGCGTTCAGGCAATAAAAGGAGTCGAAGTTGGCGACGCCTTCGAAAACGCAAAACGACTTGGAACACAAGCCCACGACCCGATCCAATTGCAGAATGCAGAAGGCAGAAGGCAGAATACCAAAGATCAATTACCAATTACCAATCACCAATTACAGCGCAGCACCAACCGCGCAGGCGGCACCGAAGGCGGAGTCAGCAACGGACAGCCGATCATCATCCGCGCCGCGATGAAGCCCATAGCCACCACGCTTCTCCCCCAGCCGACAGTGGACCTGGCGTCAGGGACAGAATCTCCCACCAAATACGAACGCTCCGACTTCTGCCCCGTCCCGCGCGCCGTGCCAATTCTCGAATCCATGGTCGCCTTCGTCCTCGCCGATGCACTCCTCGAAAAACTCGGCGGCGACTCGATGAACGAAATAAAGCCACGCTTCGAGTCTTTGCGTAAAGCCACCCTCGAAGATTTACCAATGGACAACATCCCGCATGTATTCTGGGAGTAAAAAGTAATTGGTTGTTGGTGATTGGTAATTGTCTTTTAATCACCAATCGCCCATCTCCATTTACCAATTACCAATCTCTAATTACCATTCTGCATTCCTCATTCACCCTTCTACATTCTATGAACCTCTTCCTCTACGGCCCGCCTGGCACAGGCAAATCCACCATCGGCAAACTCCTTGCGCGCAGTCTCAACCTGCCTTTCATCGACCTCGACCGCGTCATCGAAACAAACGCAGGCATGTCCATTCCGCAAATTATGGAACAGCAGGGCGAGTCAGCCTTTCGTGATCTTGAATCTACTGCGTTGAAGAATCTTTTATCAGAAAAAGAAAACGTGGTTGCGCTTGGCGGCGGCGCTTTACTGCGCGATGAAAACCGCGCGCTCGCTGAATCAACTGGCAGGGTTCTTTTGCTCATGGCAGAGTTGCCCACCTTGCTGGAGCGATTGAAAAATGAAACTGGCAAACGCCCGTTGTTGGCAGGCGGCTTGAAAGCAAAACTCTCTTCATTGCTTGCAAAGCGCGCAGAACATTACAACTCTTTCCCGCTGAAAATTCACGTGGACGATAAAACCGCCGAACAAAACGCTCACCAAGTTCAAGTAATTTTGGGGCGGCATCACCTCTCCGCCATGGGAAAATATGACGTCATCGTAGGGCAAGTTTCCAACTTGCCCTCCTTGCAAAACCCCATCATCGTTACTGACCAGAACGTGGCAAAACATCATCTCGAAAAAATCAACATCGATAAATCCATCATCCTCCCCGCTGGCGAGGAACATAAAAATCTCAAAACCATCTCGCGCCTGTGGAAAGCCTTTCTCGAAAACGGACTCGACCGCAAAAGCACGGTCATTGCCCTCGGCGGCGGCGTGGTCGGCGACATGACAGGCTTCGCCGCATCCACGTACATGCGCGGCATTGATTGGATCGGCGTGCCCACAACTCTGCTTTCGATGGTGGATGCTTCGCTCGGAGGAAAGACTGGATTCGATTTGCCCGAAGGAAAAAACCTCATCGGCTCTTTTCATCCCCCGAAGCTGGTCATTGCAGACCCAAGCCTTTTGCTTACGCTGACAGAGCGTGAACTGCGCTCTGGCATGGCAGAGGTCGTCAAGCATGGAATTATCTCCGACCCTGAATTATTTAATTTATGCGGGCGCGGGTTGGATTGGGTAAAAAATAATCTCGAAGAAATCGTCAAACGCGCGATGGCGGTGAAGATTCAAATTATCGAAGAAGACCCGTATGAAAAGGGATTCCGCGCGGCGTTGAATTTGGGTCACACGGTTGGTCATGCGGTGGAACTTGTCAGCAAGTTTGAATTGCGGCACGGAGAAGCGATTGCCATCGGCATGGCGGTTGAGGCGAAGTACTCTGCCCGGGTTGGGCTGGCAGGCTTCGGGTTGGTGGAGGCGGTTGAAGAGTCGCTCACAGCGTTGGGGTTGCCCATCCACATCCCCGCAGGAATGCCGCGTGATGAAATCATCCGCGCCATGCGGGTGGATAAAAAGAAAAATGCGAACGCAATTCGATTTGCACTGCCAGTGGAAATTGGTAAAGTGGAATTGATCGAGGTGCGTGTGACGGATTTGGAGGAAGTAATTGGTAAATGGTAATTACCATTTACCAAAGATCAAGGAGAAATTAAGAATGAAGATACTGCTTCTGCACGGCCCCAACTTAAACCTGCTCGGCACGCGCGAGCCTGAAGTGTATGGCTCGATGACTCTCGATGACATCAATAACAAGATGACTGCACTTGGCAAAGAACTCGGTGCGGAAGTCACTTGTTTACAATCGAATCACGAAGGCGCGTTGATCGATGCCTTGCAGGATGCGCGGACGTGGGCCAATGGTGTTGTGTTCAACCCTGGCGGGTACACTCACACATCAGTTGCGTTGCGCGATGCGATCTCGGCGATTGTGATTCCTGTGATCGAAGTGCATTTGTCAAACGTGTATGCGCGTGAGGAGTTTCGTCACAAGTCATTGATGTCGGCGGTGTGCAAAGGCAAGATCAGCGGCTTTGGCTGGCGTTCGTATGAATTGGGTTTGCGCGGCCTCATTGATATAATCAAATTGTGAAAACTCAAATCATTCCGACCACTGAACCTTTCTTTTTTCCTGGCGGGCGCACGGGCGTTTTGCTTGTGCATGGTTTTACGGGCGCGCCCAAGGAAATGCGCTGGATGGGGGAATATCTCAACGAGCAGGGATACACCTGCCTGGGGATTCGACTTAACGGACATGCGACGAACCCCAAAGATATGCGCCGCTCTTGCTGGACCGATTGGACTGCTTCTGTTGAAGATGGCATTCATCTACTCTCTGGCAGTGTGGATCGAATCTTTCTCGTGGGGCTTTCAATGGGCGGCGCGTTGTCGTTGTTGATGTCCACGCGAATGAATATCGCAGGTGTGGTGGCAATGTCCACGCCATATCAATTGCCTGATGATTATCCGCTGTGGGTGTTGAAGGTATACAGCCTGTTCGTTCGGGACACGCCAAAATCAAAGGAAGTTCCCGGCTCTTCGTGGTTCGACAAGGCCGCCTTTGCCGAACATATTTCATACCCGAAAAATCCAATGCATTCGGTGGTGCAGTTGAAATTATTGCTCCATGAAATGCAAGCCGCATTGACTGAGATTCGCAAGCCTGTTTTGTTAATTCATTCCAAAGACGACCCGTACGTTCTGCCTGAAAACATGGAAAAGATTTATACGGGGCTGGTGAATGCTTCAGACAAGACAAAGGTTTTCGTAACAGGATCAGGCCATGTTGTTACGCGGGATGCGGCTCGTCATCAAGTATTTGAGGCGGCGCGGGATTTTATCAAACGAATAGATAAGACCTGACAGGTTTTGGAAACTTGTCAGTTTTTTTTCAAAGAGGAAAATTTGAATCGAAATCTTTTTTTTATCGCCGCCGCCCTTTTGCTGTGGGGACTTGGCGAGGGGATGTTTTTCAACTTTGTGCCGATTCGCCTTGAAAACGATTTTTTGTTGAGCAAACAACAGATCGGTTTTGCATTGGGCGCGTTCGGATTTTTTATGGCGATCACGCACATCCCCGGCGGGCATCTCGCGGATCGAATTGGCAGGCGTCCGTTGTTGGTTACGGCGTGGGCGCTGGGCATGGTCTCCACGTTGATGATGGGAATTGCAAAAAGCCTGCCGTTGTATTTGGTGGGGTTGTTTTTGTACGGGGTGACGGCTTTCGTGGCTTCACCGTTGGGGAGTTACGTGACGGCGGCGCGCGGAAAGTGGGAGGTGGGCACGGCGCTTTCGCTGACGACGGCGACCTTCAATATGGGCATGGCGCTGGGGCCTGTGACAGGCGGCTGGATTGCCGAGAATTATGGGATGCGTTCGAGCTATCTTGTTGCCTTTGGTGTGTTTGTCGTTTCCTTTCTCTTCATGGTTTTCATCGAAGGACAGCCCATCGATAAACATGACCCCGAAGCGCCTCCGCAGAATTTATTCAATAACCTGCGCTTTATGAATTTTTTGATGATCTATGCCTTTGCTGTTTTCGCGCTGTACCTTGCCCAGCCGCTCACGCCGAACTTCCTCAAAGGCGCGCGCGGACTCACGTTGAGCGAAATGGGCTGGGTCTTCTCTGCGGGGGCGTTGGGAAATTCACTGCTGGCAATTTTCTTCAGCCGTTTCAATCCGCGCCGTGGGTTTTTATTTGCGCAAATGCTGGTTGCCTTGTTTGCCCTGCTGATCTGGCAGGGAGCGGGTCTGCCGATTTTCATGCTTGGGTATTTTCTGCTGGGCGGGTTCCGCGCGGCGCGTCCGATGGCGATGGCGCAGGCGCGCGATCTTGTCCACGACTCGCAGATGGGTCTTTCCTACGGGACGATGGAAACGGTCAGCGCGATTATTTTTATCATTGCCCCGCCGATTGCGGGCTTTATTTTCGAGCGTGATCCCTTCTTCGTTTATCCCCTGTCAGTTGGGTTGATTATAATTTCGATTGCAGTCAGTTATTTTTTTTCTCCGCGCAAATCGTAAATCCAAAATCGTAAATCGTAATTCGCAAATCAGAACTTGATACGCCAATCGCAATCGTAAATCGTCAATCCAAAATCGTAAATCGAAAGGTTTCCCATGCTCGAAATTATTTCCTTCACCCTCGGCCCCGCGCAGACCAATGCCTATCTGGTGGCTGACCCTGAAACCAAGGAAGCGGCTGTCATTGATCCCTCGTGGGATGGACATATCCTCCTCAAAGCCGCGCAGGATCGCGGCTGGAGAATTGGTCACCTCTGGTACACGCACGCGCACTTCGATCATATCGGCGGCGCGGCGGCAATCGCCGACTCGCTGAATCCGCTTCCGCATGTGGCTCTGCATCCCGATGACCATGTCCTCTGGCGCGCGGGCGGTGGCGGCGCGAAATTCGGCTTCGACATTGACCCCGGCCCCGAACCGACGATTGATTTTGCGCAAGGCATGAAGCTCAAACTTGGCTCGAATGAGTTTGAAGTCCGCTACACGCCGGGGCATACGCGTGGTCATTGTGTGTTGTATGTTGAAAAGGAAAGCATCTGTTTCTGCGGCGACCTGATTTTCAACGGCAGTGTTGGCCGCACCGACCTGCCCGGCGGCGATTGGTCTGCGCTGGAGAACAGTATCCGCACACAGATATTTACCCTGCCCGATGAAACAAGATTGCTGTCAGGTCATGGTACGGAAACAACTGTAGGATATGAGAAGATGCATAATCCGTTTGTGGGATTAAATTAATTCCTGTATAATCGAAAAAAACAGTGAGGAGATAAAAATGAAAAATCCAAATGCACAAAATCAAAAAACAGATTCTTCAAGGCCGAGGTTTTCATTCCCTTTTTCGATCCCACGCTGGCTGATCGGATTGGTTATTGGAATAATTGTTTTCGCTGTCCTTGCCAACTTCAGCAAGTCATTTTGGTATTTTGAAGTAATTGAGAACGATCAGGTTGGCGTCACCATTGAAGCAGGTGAAATTCAAGGCGTTGTACAACCGGGCATCGCCTATGATATTGGGCTGTTCGTAAATCTGGTCAAGATCACCACCAGCGCAGTCGCCATTACAGTAGATGACCCCGAACTGATCACAATAGATAAACAGCGTATTGGTCTGGAAGTAACCGCCGATGTGTTCCGCCCGCGCGAAGCGGATATTGTCATCTCCAATTATTCGCGTTACAAGAATATTTATTTGAACGACGAATCACTGCAACAGCGTATGACAGCCTTTACTTTGCAGGCAATGAAAGTTTGCGTGGGCGACAAGAAATTCGATGAAGCAGTGATCGGTTCAGGCCGCGACGATCTGCGCGCTTGTATCGATGAGGAACTGAGCGGGCTTGCTGAACCGCTTGGTCTGGAAGTGCGAAACGTAGCCGTGCCCCAGATCACGATTTCGCCCGAAGTGCAGGCCGGGCTTGACGCCATTGTGCAAAGCCGGCTGGCTACTGAAAAAGCAAAGCAGGATGCCGAAAAGGCCAAGCAGGAAGCCGTAGCTCAACAAGCTGTGGAGGAAGGCCGCATCCGTGTGGACCAATCCAAATTGCAGGAAGAGGCGCGGCAACAGGCTATTCTTCAAGAGCTGAAAAAACAACAATTGGAAGCGGAACTTGCCGTGATTCAACAACAAACTGTCAATGCGGATGCGCAATTGAAGTTGACTCAGGCACAGCAGGCAATTGCCGATGAACAGGCGAAGGTGGATATTGCAAAAGAACTTGCACTGGCAGAAATGTACGCCCGTCACCCTGAATATGTCGCCTTGCAGATCGCATTGGCAAATGCGGAAGCCATTAAAGATTCAGATAAGTTTATCTATACACCTGCGGGAGTGTTTCCGCAGTTGATCCTTTCAAATGGAGTTCTCCCAACAGTTCCATTGAAGTAATAAGACCCTCCCGTTTCTGGCGGGATTGAATATCAAACAACAAACCTTTTGCCGCGAGTTTGCCCTACGGGTAAATTTGCGGCAATTTTTTTAGTTGGCGATTCGCTACCGTACATTTTCCTCGCAAAGAAACCCTAAAGGTCTTTTTGGTGAATCAGAAATCGGCGAGAGAAAAGGAGACCTTTAGGGTTTGCGTGTACGGTAGAGAAGTTGGCGTAGTTTTCCCGTTAAAAACGGTTGAACCAAAAGCACGTTCCAAAAACCGCAATTACCCACCACGCCAGGTTAGCTACTCCCGACTCCTTATTCCGCTCAATCAATCCCGACAGACTTGGTATAATTCGCGCCTATGGATAAAAAGTACCACATCTGGACCGAAGGCTGTCAAATGAACGTAGCCGACTCACAGCGGGTCGGCTCTTCGCTTGAGCATCTTGGCTACACCCTTACCGAAACCATCGAAGAAGCAGACGTGATCGTCTTAAACACCTGTGTCGTGCGTCAATCCGCCGAAGACAAAGCCTACGGGCGCGTCACCTCGCTTGCCCCGCTCAAGAAGAAAAACCCCAACCTCGTCATCAACTTAATGGGTTGCATGGTCGGCGTGCGCGGCGCGGAAAAATTGCGCGAGAAACTCCCCTTCGTGGATGTCTTCTCCCCGCCCTCTGACCCCGGCCCGTTGATCTCGCTTCTCACCCAGGGTGAAGTCCAATCAATGGAAGACGCGGAAACCACGCGCCGCTTCCTGATGATGGACGAGGAGTTGATTCTCCCCGTGGCAGAGCAGGGCAAACTCGTCAGCGCGCATGTGCCCATCGTATATGGCTGTTCCCACGCCTGCACCTTTTGCATCATCCCATCCAAGCGCGGCGGCGAACGCTCGCGTCCTGTCGGCGACATCGTGGCAGAAGTCCGCTCACTGGCAAAGCAAGGCGTGAAAGAAATTACATTGCTCGGTCAAATTGTAGACCGCTATGGCAAGGATATTCCCGACGGCCCCAATCTCGCCGCGCTCCTGCGCGTATTGCACGAAGTGGAAGGCATCGAGCGCATCCGCTTCCTGACCTCGCACCCCAATTATTTTGAAGATGATCTCATCCAAGCCATCGCTGATCTTCCGCGCGTCATGCCGCATATCGAACTCCCCATCCAGGCGGGCGATGATGAAGTTTTATTAAACATGAAGCGCGGATACACCCAACAAGATTATCGTGATCTCGTGGCAAAGATCCGCTCTCGAATTCCAGATTGTTCCATCGCAACGGATATCATCGTCGGATTTCCCGGCGAGACGGAAGAACAATTCATGGAAACCTACCGCGTCCTCTCCGACCTGAAACTTGATGTGGCCCATCTGGCACGCTACTCGCTGAGAGAGGGAACCGTCGCCACCCGCCGCATGGACGATAACGTCCCCGAAGAAGACAAACTCCGCCGCCTGCACATCCTCGATGACTTGCAGGAAGGCATTCTGGCTGAGATTAATAAAAAATATCTCGGTGAAAAAGTGGAAGTCCTGTTCGAGGACAAAGTCAAAGGCCGCTGGCGTGGACGCACCCCCACCAACAAGATCGTCTTCGTCGAATCGGATGAAGACCTGCGCGGCAAAGTCATCCCCGTCACCGTCACATGGACGGGGCCGTGGTCCATGCAGGCGGTGTTGATGAAACAGCCTGCGTTGATTTCTTTGTAAAAAAAAACATCCGAATTCTTCATGAAGAATTCGGATGTTTTTTTAGGCATACACCAGCCTGCCTTTTGGCACAGGGATTTCCCTGCCAAGTTCACGCGCGGTTTCGATCCACTCCTGTGCGATTTGCTCCACATTTGCAAGCGCCTCGTGATAATTTCCCCCGTCCGCCATACAGCCAGGCAATTCAGGCACCTCGGCAATAAACGCATTATCCTCCTCGCTCCAATACAGAATTACTTCATACTTAATCATTGTCACCTGCCAGTTTATATTTCAATATTAAATTGCGAACCTGCTTTACCTGGTACGGTTTGGCTTTTGAACCCTGGGGCTGTAAATTGATAATTTCAATCACGCCGTCTTTTGCAAAAATGTGATGGCTTCCCCGTATTCTTTCTACGAATCCAAAAGCGCTTAATAACTGACGTAGTTCGTCAAAATTGATATTTGTGTCTGAGGTTCCGCGTAAAACCTTTTCAAGGACTTTTTCCAATTTCGACATGATCCCATTATACACAAGATATGAGGCAATCGGAAAATCATCACATCGGTTTATAATTTCGTCACATCCCATGTCCATCAACGAACTCTTCAACACCTTCGCAAACAACCTGCTCCCCATTCTGCTCATCGCAACGGCTGGCTACATTCTCGGCAAAGCCCTCACCGTGGATTCGCGCACCATCGGGCGGATTGTCTTTTATATTTTCAGCCCCCTGCTGGTTTTCAATTTGATGGTCACCAGCCAGTTGAATTTGGGACAAGCACTCACCACGGTTGGGTTTACAGCCATCTTCATTACAGCAATGGGATGCTTTGCCTTTATCTTTGGAAAAATATTCCAACTCGAACGCCCGCAATTATTGGCCGTCATCCTCACCGTGGCATTTGGCAACACAGGCAATTACGGACTGCCCCTCGTCAAATTCGCGTTTGGAGACGAGGCGCTGGCGGTCGCGTCCATTTTTTATGTGACCACCACCATCCTCTTCAACACAGCGGGAGTCATCATCGCCTCGCTGGGCCATTCAGACTTGAAATCCGCTATACTGGGAGTATTCAAACTACCCATCGTCTACGGCGTGGCGTTGGCGCTTTTGGTGAAGGCCACAGGCTTTCAGATTCCCATTCCGCTTTCGCGCACCATCGAGATCGCCGCCAGCGGAGCGGTTCCGCTGATGATCGTTTTGCTCGGCCTCGAGTTGACCAAGATTCAATGGTCGCACAGTTTCCGCGCCATGGGTGTGGGCGTGCTCACAAAATTGATCCTCGGCCCACTTGTTGGACTCTTGCTTGCCAGCATGTTCGGCCTGCAAGGCCACAGCCATCAGGGCAGTGTCATCGAAGCGTCCATGCCTGCGGCGGTGGCGACCACGGTCGTCGCAACGGAATATCGGCTGGAGCCTTCGCTCGTCACCGCCATTGTTTTTCTCGGCACGATTTTAAGCCCGCTGACACTGACGCCATTGATCGTGTTTTTATCGAGGTGATGAAATGTTCAACCCACGCAAACTTGTTTTGAAATTAATGGCGATTCTGCTCACAGCGGCGATACTGCCATTTAACGTGAATCAGGTAAAAGGTCAGGAAGGAATCGTGGTGGAAGAGCCAATGGTGGCGGTCAGCTTTGGGCAGGCGATCACATTTCAAGCGAAGATCAAATCCCCGATCCCCATCCAGCAGGTATCGCTTCTCTTTCGCGAAGTCAACGAAGATGTGACCCGCGTTGAAACCCTGCAAGTGGACGCGAACAACATGGTCAGTTTCACGTACGATGCTTCGTTGAATGTGATCCCGCCTTTTAGCTGGATCGTATTTTGGTTTCAAGCCACCTTCGACGATAAGACCTATACCAGCGACCCGATTCGATTTCAATACAAGGATGACCGCTTTCCCTGGCGCGATGACAGCCGCGCAAATTTAAATGTGCATTGGTATGCGGGGGATGATGCCTTCGGCGCCGCCGCGCTGGATTCTGCCATCGCGGGCATGGCGGCCATCAACGAATTCATTCCCATCCCGCCTGGCGACCCCATCGAAATTTATATTTATTCAAACGCCGCCGACCTGCAAAACACATTGCAACTCGGCGGCGAGGAATGGGCGGGCGGCCATGCCAACCCTGAGCTTGGCGTTGTGATGGTTGCCATTGCGCCCGGCGCGGGGCAGGGCATCGAGATGCAAACCAAAATTCCGCACGAACTCGCGCATGTCATGTTGTATCGTTCGCTTGGCGAGGCCTATGCAAACCAGCCCGCCTGGCTGTTGGAAGGCATCGCCGCGATGGTGGAACTCTACCCAAACCCCGACTATGCCCGCGCGCTTGACATTGCAAGTGAAGATGATTCACTGCTGGCCTTCGAAGACTTGTGCGCCTCTTTCCCCGCCGACACAGGCTCGGCCTTCCTGGCATACGCCCAGTCCCAATCCTTTGTCTCCTACATCCGCGATTCGTTTGGCTCCTCCGGGCTGGCGCGGTTGACCCATTCCTACGGCGAAGGGTTTAGCTGTGAACTGGGCGCGACGAACGCGCTCAGCGCCCCGCTCGGCCAGTTGGATGCGCGCTGGCGCGAAAATGTGCTGGGGCAAAACACGGCAGGCGTTGCCACGCGCAATCTTTTGCCATTTCTATTACTGCTGGCATTGGTGTTGATGGTTCCAATTTGGGGCGCAATAGACATGCTGCGTCAAAGGAGTAGGAATGGAAACAAGCCAAAATGAAACGATCCGCGTTCACATTTGGGTAAAAGGACGGGTGCAAAACGTGGGCTTTCGCGCATTCGTTGAATACAACGCCCTGCAAATCGGCGTCCTCGGCTGGGTGCGCAACCTCGGCTACGATACCGTGGAAACCGTGGCCGAAGGCACGAAGTTTCAAATTGACGAATTCATTCAGATGACGAAACAAGGTCCGCGCGCTTCCCGCGTGGAGGAGGCCAGGGTGGAATACGAAGAGACAACAGGGATGCTGGAAGGATTTACTGTGAAGAGAAGCATGTGAATTTGCTACAGCGGGCAGTTGTTGGTCAAAAACAATTCCAAATAAAAACATGCTTTCAGCGGATAACCGCTGAAAGCATGATGCGTCTATGACTTTTGTTTATCTTATTCCGCGGCAGGCAAAAGAATATGATGGCGGGTTGGATGGTATTCAATCGTTTGGTCACATTCACATGGATCTGTGTGAACGACGACCTCCACCAATGCGGGCAGTTTGTGAAACAGGCTGTGACGCACTTCCTCGGCAATGAAATGACTTTGCAGGGTGGTCTGCTGGCAATTCACGGTAATGTGCATTTCACCATAAAGACGATGACCCAGCCAGCGAATGGCTGTATTGTGAACATCCATGACCCCGGAAACATGCGAAGCGGTATGCTTGAAGTCCTCATGGATTTCAGGGTCCACCGCATCCATCATACGATGCCACATATCCTGCGCGGTTTTCCAGACAATTCCAAGTATCGCGGCCCCAATTCCCAGACCAATAATGGGGTCGAGCAACGGAAAGCCAAGCCATACCCCAACCGCCCCCGCCAGTACCGCCAGCGATGTGAATCCATCGGTGCGGGCGTGATATCCATCTGCAATTAACGCCGCGGAGCCGATCTCTTTTCCAACTCGGATTCTGAACACAGCCACGAGTTCATTCCCCAAAAAACCAGTTATTGCCGCTGCTGCAACCCAGCCAAGGTTATGGATTGGCTGTGGGTTGATAATCTTCAAGATGGATTGATAAATCGCTTCCCCTGCGCTGAAGGCGATCATCAATACGATGATCACACCTGCAATATCTTCAGCGCGCCCGTAGCCATAGGTATAACGACGGTTGCGCGCGCGGCGTGAGAGCCAGAACGCCAACCCCAGGGGGATGGCTGTCAACGCATCGGAAAAATTGTGGATGGTATCCGCCAAAAGTGCGACACTTCCACTAATGATCACAACAAATACCTGGAAGACCGCAGTGATAAGTAGCCCCACAAGTGAAACTTTTAAAGCCCACATACCGCGATCCGTGGCGAGGTTGGGATCAAGCGCAGCTTGTTGATGCCCATGACTGTGGGGCATGAACAAATGCTGCAACCATGCAATCACCGCGTTGTTTGAGTGTGGATGGTCGTGGGGATGATCTTGTCCGTGCTCCCCATGCTCATATTCATCGTGGGAGTGACCGTGTTCATGCTCTCCATGTTCATGATGGTCGTGGGAGTGACCATGTTCATGCTCTCCATGTTCATGTTCGTCATGGTTTTTCATTAGATTCTCCAGTATTTACTATCAAGGTTTAAGTACTTTGGAACGCAAAAAATTGTCTGGTTATAAAAACCAATTGTATTATATAGCATTCCTTGTATGCAAAAAATCATTTGTTTTGTGGAATTACATCACTTCCAGAGTAGGAATAAATCTTTGCCTATACAAATCCCAACCCTCGCTCCTTCAACGAAACCCACTTGCCCTGGCCGATCACCAAATGGTCGAGCACGTCCACATCCAATAATTTCCCCGCCTGCACAATGGCGCGGGTGACAGCCACATCATCGGGGCTGGGGGTAGGGTCGCCGCTGGGATGGTTATGGGTTACGACAATCGCCGAGGCATTCGCGCGGATCGCTTCCTTGAACAACTCGCCCACCCGCACTTGTGACGAATTCACCGAACCTTTGTACACTTCCACAATTTCCAGCACGCGATTTCTTCTATCCAAAAGAATCACGCGCAAATGCTCCTGCTCCAAAGCAGACATGTCATATTGAACGAGAGCCGCCGCGTCTGCGGGGCTGTTGATGGCAAGTTTCTCTTCTGGCGATTCCAAGGTCAGCCTTCTGCCCAACTCGATGGCGGCTTTGATCTGGGCGGCTTTGGCTTCACCGATGGCATGTTGTTCCATTAATTCTTTAATCGGCGCGCGGTGCAGGCCAATTAACCCGCCAAATTTTTGCAGAAGCCGTTGTCCCACTTCAACCGCATTCTCGCCCGCCACGCCCACGCGCAATAAAATCGCGATCAACTCGGCATTGGTCAACGCCTGCGGGCCAAGCGATGCGAGCCGTTCACGCGGGCGGTCTGCTTCGTGCAAATCTGAAATTCGATAGGTGGTTTTTGCGTTAAGTTCGGTCACGGTTCTCTCCCTGTTGTAAGGTTTGCTTATTTTACAACCATTTTAGGCTCCGCAATGATTCTTGTACATGGATAAAATGGACAACACGGAAAAGCTCTTTAAATTTGGGTAGTGGTTGAAAAGTAAGTGATAATTCTCAACGCGAAATTCGCCAAATTCGAGCCACACCGCACTGGCACGCGGCGCAAGTGTTCGCGTTAAAAAAAGAAATTCGCTTGGAGGCTCAACATTGTCATCACTTACAAATTACGGCTCTCCCGTTTCTGGCGGGATTGAATTTCAAACCACGAACCTTTTGCCGCGAATTCCGCGAATTTTCGCGAATTGGTTTGAAAATTGGCGTGAATTAGCGACATCGTGCCCGTAGGGTAAATTCGCGGCAGATTTTTTTAGTTGGCGATAGTTTTCCCGTTAAAAGCGGTAGAGCCCAAATTACAAAGTAACCACTACCTAAATTTGTTCTTTGCTCGTTTTTTCGTGCAACAAAAAAAGTTTCTGATAGAATCCTTCCATGCCCCAAACCAAAATCCCGGACCACATCATCCCCGCCCTGTTGTGTACCGATGGCCTGCTCAGCATCTTCCTTGCCCTCTTTGCCTTTTCACTTGGCCTCGACCCAAACCCAGATTGGGGGCGTTCGCGGATTGTTTTGTTTTTTATCGGCCTTTTCCTGACCGCCTCTTCCTTTTTTTTATTCACGCGAAAACCAGCTTTCACAAAATCAGAAACAATAAAAAGCATTATGCTCTTCGGCCATGTATGGGCAATCCTCTTTATAATCTACGCCTCCTTCATCACATTCGGCAACTTCACCACCTGGAAGGCCTCCACCCGTTATTACACCCTGCTGGCAGACGCCTTCGGCAAAGGTCAATTGCACGTGGATGTGGAACCAGGGGTAGCCCTATTGGCGGCGAACGACCCCTACAGTTCCGAAAGCCGCCCCGCCTTTGATGACGATGTTTGGGACCTTTCGCTTTACAAGGGGAAACTTTATTTATATTGGGGGCCTGTCCCTGCTTTGTTGCTCACACCCTTTCAACTTTTTACCCGTCAACCCATCGCAGATATTTATTTGGTTTTCTTCTTTTTTTGTGGGTTGTTGATTTTCAACACACTCATCATTCTGAAACTTTGGCGGCATTTATTTTCAGACATCCCCGCTCGAAATGTAGTCGCCTCCATTTTTCTCATCGGGTTGATCCTGCCGATTCTCTGGTCGCTCAACATCCCCGACGTGTATGAAGCGGCGATTGGCGCGGGCCAATTCTTTCTCATCGGCGGCATGTACTTTGTCATCCTCGCTTTTGAAAAAGATATAAAAATGCTCCAGCCGCCGTCCCCGGCGGCGAGGACTCTGCCGGGAGCAGAGAATATCCAAAAACAGTATTTGTTTTTGGCTGGATTCTTTTGGGCATGCTCGGTTGGCTCACGCGCAATCCATGTTTTGCCCATCCTCTTTTTGACCACACTAACCATCTTTTGGATTTGGAAGAAACAGCCCAAACCAATCCACTGGAATGGGATCATTCGACTCGCCGCCTCACTGCTGACTCCGCTTGCGCTCGGCGCAATTCTCATTGGCTGGTACAACTGGACGCGCTTCGACTCTCCGCTGGAATTTGGTCTGCGCTACCAGATCACGATCTACAACCTGAACAGGGACATGCCCCTCACCTTCCAGCCCGATTATTTTCCATTCAACTTCCACGCTTATATTTTCCAGCCGTTTGAATTCATCTCGAAATTTCCATTCATCCAACCTGTCGGGTTTTCAAGCCTGCTCAAGAGCCTCAACATTACAGCCCCCAAACTTTACGCAAGCGGGCGGATGACGGGCATTCTCTTTTACGCTCCCATTCTGCTTCTGGCTTTCCTGCCCTTCTTCTCAAAAAATAAAGCGGGAAATCAAACCCATCCTGAATTGCAAAAATTCATCCAGCGCCTGTTCGGCGGGTCATTCCTCATCAGTTTCGCCGCCATCCTTTTTTATTTTTACGGGCAGATGCGCTTCATGGCAGACCCGATCTCACAGGTGACATTGCTTGCGATTCTCGGTTACTGGCTTGTTGTTCGGAATTCAAAAACGTCAAAAATAGGTTTGCACCTGGCAAACCTGCTCATCGTCATCACGATCACCGTCAGTATTCTGCTGGCATTTTCCAGTGAAACAAGCCGCATGGAAAAATTAAATCCGATACTGATGGAAAAAATTAATTCGTTTTTTATCTGGCAGAGATAAAAAAACTGGCGAAGATTTCGCCAGTTTTTTTGTATGCTCGATTATGGATTACCCGGTCCACCGCCACCGGGCCCGCCACCGCCCGGTCCGCCGCCTCCCGGTCCACCACCGCCGGGGAGACTGGGGCCTCCGCCGCCCGCGCCGCTGAAATCTGGGCGCGAGCCGAGGGAGGTTTCAAAGCCTGAGAGATTTCCGCGAGCCTGGGGCATTTGTCCACGGGCGAACTGGGTGGTAATCTCATCGAACTTGCCAGAGAATTGAGTCATGTCTGGGCCGAGTCTATCCGCGCCGCCAAAGGCCTGCAAACCAGACTGTGCGTTCTTGCCAAGTTGAGCGAGGTTGAGTAATTCGTCGCGGGTGAGTTTGTTGTCACCCATTGCGGCGTTTGCGGCATCCACAAAGGAAAAGGCGGACTGTATGGCAGAGAGTTTATCCGTGGGAATGTTGTTCGCCTGTATCTGTGAAATCTGATCCACACGTCCCTGCTGGTCGGCTTGCAAAACGGAGATCATATCCTGTGCCTGGGTTTGCAACTCCTGGGCATTGACCTGCGCCTGCTGCGCCGCGGATTCCAACTGGGCAATCGATTCCTCTGCTACGGCCAATCCCTGCTCCAGCGTGCTGCTGATCTCCTGCAAGGATGAGTCAATCGAAGCAAGGGTGTCATTTAGTTGAGAAAGTTCAGATTCAATGGCGTTCATTTCTACGATCATCTCATTGGCGAGGTCGCCATATAAATCGTAATATTCTGCCATGAGGTCTTCTGCGTATTCCACATAGTAATCGGCATAGTAGTAATAGTCATAGACGTAGGCAACTTCTTCGCTGGTGACGGCATCATCAGTCGTTGTGGTTGTGACGGCGGTCGTGGCTTGTTCGGTGGCAATTACTGCTTCTGCCACAGCTTCATTGATTAATGCGGCAAGTTCCTCTTCGGTGAGCGTCACATATTCCACAGCGGGGCCGGGGGTGGGGGTGGCGGGCATGGCGGTCAACGTGGTGGAATTGACTGTCGCTTGCGCGAGGGCTTGCGAAACCTGTGTGCCAGCCACGGCGGTGTTGATGGCATCTTGCGACGCAACTTCTGCGGTGGGGGCGGCGGGCATTCCGCAAGCTGTGAGCAGAGCGGCGATGAGGGAAGCGAGTAAAACGGTTCGAAGCGTGGATTTCATTTTTTGTTCCTCCAAATTTATGGGGTAAGTCCGCTTTAGCGGGGTTGGTAAGAATAGCGCGGGGGTTCATCCCCGCGCGGGTATGAGGCGTGAAAAATGTTCGAGAAAACAGAATCAACTCAAAGACAGAGAGAGGCGGTTATTAATCATCATACAGCGCGGCGAGTAACAATGAGCTTTACACTTTTGTCCGGGCGCAGGGTTGCGCTGGGTTTCGGTTTTGCAAGGTTGGTTTGAGTCGGCGCAACATTCCATCTGCGGGCGATCATGGCCAGCACGGTGACGGCTTCTGTCATTGCGAAGTGTTCGCCGATGCAAATACGGTTGCCGCCGCCGAAAGGGAAGAAGGCGTATCGGGGAAGCGAATGTTCTTCGAGACCCGACCAGCGTTCAGGGCGGAAAAGAAGCGGGGCTTCATAAAATCGCGAGTCGTGATGCGTCACCCATTGACTCATCAAAACGGTGGAGCCTGCGGGGATGCGCTGTCCGCCGATCTCGCAATCGTGAATGGCTTGCCGCCCCATCGCCCAGACGGGCGGACGAATTCGCAAAGTCTCTTTCACGATCATGCGCGTGTAGGATAATTTTTGAATATCGTCTGATGTTGGAAAGCGATTATCGAGCGCCAAGTCAACTTCGGCTTGTAATTTCATTTGCACTTCGGGATGATGCGCGAGCATGTCCCAGCACCAGGCCAAAAGCAGGGCGGTGGTTTCGTGGCCCGCCAACAAAAAGGTGAGCGCGTGCGCATGTATCTGCTCGTCGGTGAATTGACCGCTGTTATTTTCTTTTAAGATGTTGACCAGCGCGCGCTTCGCATGTTCTGATTGCGGATTTTGCAACAACGCTTCAGTGACCGCGCCCAGGCTTGATCTTGCTTCCTTGAAGTTTGGGAACAACGCCTGAGCAGATTCGGGCAAAGGCATTTGCGCGAGCGGAAAAAGTTTGATGAGGGTCTGCATGGATTTGTTGACTCGATCCGCCGCGCCTTCGGGAGCGCTGCCGAAGAACGACCACAAGGCGATGTTCAGCGTGAGGCGCATCATTTCATCGGACATGTCCACGCGCGCGCCGTCTGTCCATTTGGAAAGATGTGCGAGCGTATTTTCATTCATCAACGGCAAATATTCTTCCATGCGTTGACGATGAAACGCGGGCTGTAATACCCGCCGCTGTGCAAGATGTTCCTCGCCTTCGCTGGTGAGCAGTCCTTCGCCAAGAATAATTCGCGCGCGTTGTAAGCTGGGGCCTTTGATAAAGTTGCCCTGCTGTTTCACCAACACCTGTTCGATAAATTCAGGATGGCTCAGCAAAAACAGGTCGCGCTTGCGAAGTTTGACATGCGCCATGTCACCCTGCTCGCGCGCCAGTTCGGTCAACGCATCGAGCGGGTTGCGAAAGACCTTCCACACAAATCCGAGGTTCGTTTTTTTATGAGTTGCTGGTTCGAGGATTAAATTTGTTTCCATCGGCTGTCTCCTATATTGATAGCCAAAGGATACTGGTTTGCTTCGATACTGTCCGCCCGCGGAAGTGGGGAATATGCCCCCCTATTTGGTGGGTGTGAAAAAGATTCTTCGCTACGCACCTACGATCAAAACCTTTTGCCGCGAATTACACGAATTTTCGCGAATTATTTTTTAAAAATTCGCGTAATTCGCGGCTGAGCATTTTTTAGTTTTGAGCGGCTTTTTTTACCAACCATCACAACTCTTCAGGCAGAACCAACCCATACCTCACCGCCATCAACGCGGCCTGGGTTCTGTCATTCACCCCCAGCTTTGCAAACAGATCGCTGACATAACCTTTCACCGTCATCTCGGTCAAGGCCAATTCGCTTGCGATCTCCTTGTTGCTTTTTCCACGCGCCAGTAACTTCAAGATTCCGCGCTCGCGTTCGGTGAGCAAGTCAAACGGGTCATCGGGCATGGGAGCGCGCGCCATTAATCGGCGGGCAATGTCGGGATGCAGTTGCGGTTTGCCCTGCGCCGCCGCGCGAATTGCCGCCACCAGATCATCGCCGCTCATTTCCTTCAACAGAAATCCACTCGCGCCTGCGCGCAGCGCCGCGTACACATGCGCGTCATCGCTGAATGTGGTCAGAATCAGAATCGGCAGGTCGGGGTATTCGGGCCGTATCTGCCTCAACGCATCCACGCCGTTCATTTCGGGCATTTGCAAATCCATCAGCGCCAGGTCGGGCTTGTGCTTTTTTATCAATGCCAACACCTGAGTCCCATTGCTGGCTTCGCCGATCACGCGCATATCTTTTTCCGCGTCTATGGTCATTTGAAGTCCACGGCGCACAACTTGATGATCGTCAACGATGAGAATTTTTAGCATAATAGCAAAACCTTTTTTTCACCACGAAGGACACGAAGGAAATTCAAAAGCATTTGTGCAACTTATATTGGAAGTGGAATAGTAAACAACAACATTGTACCGCTTCCGATTTCAGACTCAACGATCAACTCGCCGCCCAATGCAAAGATGCGCTCGCGCATTCCGCGCAGGCCGTAATGCCCCGCAGGGATGGAACGCGCATCAAAGCCATTTCCATCGTCGCGGATTTTCACTTGCAGTTGCGCATCCCGTTTGATCTCAACCTGCGCCGCCCGCCCGCCGCTGTGCCTCGTCACATTTTGAAGAGCCTCGCGCAGAATCCAAAGCGCCTCGTCCGCAATTTGTTTCGGGAGGATGACTTCCTTCGGCATCTCCAGCTCGATGGACAGCAGCGCCCCGCCTTCTGGTCCACTGCGACGGGAAAACGCCTCACACTCGCCGCGAACTGATTCTGCAAAATTGACATTCACCTCCCCGACAGCATTCCGCAGTTGATCGAGCATCAATCTCATTTCCTTCAACGTATCCCCTGCCAGTTCTTCCAACTCGGCCAGTTTCGCCTTGAACGAATCAGGCGCGGACGTTTTGAGTCCACGGGCCATGAGGTGCATCCCAAACATCTGCTGGGTGACAGAGTCGTGCAAGTCTCTTGCGATGCGCTGGCGTTCTTCATACGCCGTAATGGATTTTTCATCCGCAAGCGCGCGCTCGGTCTGTTCCTTCACGCGAGTTTCCAGATCACGATTCAATTCATACAAGGACTCATACGCGTTTGCATAGGCCAATGCCAGAGCGGCCTGCCCTGCCAGCGCGTTCAAGCGGTTGACTTCATCCGCGTCGTAGACGGGTCCTGCGCGGCGTGATCCCAGCCAGTAACCGCCGACGGAGACACTGCCCGCAATCAGGCGCGTATTCCATGCAGGGGTAACATGCGGAGGGGGCACGTCGGGTTCGGGGAATAATTTCAATGCGCCCCACTCCGCGCCGATCTGGTTTGGAAAGACATCGTTCAGCAGGTGGGTGATCTCTTCGCGGCGGTTGGCTCTTGAAAGCAGATACTGCATGGATTTGACAGCCGATTCAAATTTGAGTCTGTCGGGGTAGAGGAATCTATCCAGCCACGATTGAATCAGTTTGCGAGTCGGTTCGAGGAGCAGGGCGGCGACAAAAATACTGATGATTGGAGCAAGCGGGCGCGAAGTGAGCGAATCTGCAAAGAGGGAGGAAATGCTTGAGGTGAGAGCCAGATATACGGTTAAGAGAAGAAGCGAAACAGCCCCATAGGCCAGAGTCCGGCGGAGGACGCGGTCAATGCCAAAGAGGTCGTGTCTCAAAATCGCGTAGGAAATTCCAATCGGAACAAAAAGCTGGAAGATGAGCAAAAGGTTGTAGGAGAAAATATCCAGGCCGAATGCCAGTGTGAGCGGGCGGAGCCAAAGTGGAATTTCGGCGAGCAACATGCTGAAGACCACAACGCGGGCGCGCTGGGCGTCCAAATAGTTTTCGGGGTTTGCGTCGCGCGCTATGGAAAGCAAATTTTTGATAAAGAAAATAATGACAAAAGTAAGCCACGAAAACAATGAACCCATGGCGATCATGCGCTGCCATGCAGATGAGCTGAATAAAAATGCCGCCAGCAGGGACGCTGAAAAAATATATCCGCCCAGGATGTGCCGTGTGGAAGTATGGGTTGGCCGCGGAAAGCGCAGGCTGACATGCAAGGCCATCGGCAAAAGGATGGCGGCTTGCAACAGGCGCAGGATCAAATAGGCGTCGAGAAAATAAAATAAAGGCCTGCCCGCTTGAAGGACAGGCAGGTCGTTGAGTTCAAATGGAATGAGCAGGAAGAACGCGAAGAAGATCGAAAAGCAGGCGACCAGCGTATGGCTTTTTTGCGGACGAACGAATGCAGGGAGAAGGCCTGTGACGAGGATCAACACTGAAACAACAGAGGAGAACGGGGTGACGGTTTCGATAACCGCCTGTCCGTTGGATGACGATGCCCAGCCAAGGAGTGCGGCATTAAATAAAAAAACAACGGCTATCGGCAAAAGCAGGATGTTTTTTTTCTTCATCTTGATTGGATTGTAGTTGTAAAGGGGAAAATACAAAAGGAGGCGGGGTATCCCGTCTCCTTTTTAAAACTTATGGAAATATTTCGATCGAGTCGATCTGTATATCATCCCCTGGTCCTTGATCGGGCGGGGAGATAATCACCAAATATCTATAGGCTTGGGGTGGCGGAAGGCTTGCGGCGCCATCCACATCGATCAGAATACCTGTTCCTGGAAAAGGGTATAGGTCAATCATTAGGATCAGTTGATTGTCAATCTCCTGAATGCCGGCTACATTTGTGTTGTAATCTGTAGAGGGATTGCCGTTATCATTATTCCAATTAAAAATTTCATAAAATATGTGTCCATCAGAGAACGTGGATATTCCCAATATCACAAAATCAAGATGAACCTCCCCGGAAGCGCCGGGAGGAGGGGCATTAAATTCAGACTCGTAATAAACCAGGTCGTACCCATCTGGAGACCCAATAACAATAATTGGGGTACTGCCCAGGTCTACAACTGTATAACTCCCTGTCGGGATACTGCCAATAGTTCCATCAGGGGGGCCAATAACAATGCCGCCCGGTGGAACGGGGGGACCGGAAGGAGGTGTGGATGGATATCCCGTTGGCGTCAGTGTGGGAGAAGGGGGTGTTGGGGTATTTGCCGGAGTTTCCGTTGGGGTTTCTGTTGGAGTTTCGGTTGGCGGAGGCTCGGTGGCAGTTGGAGTTGCCGATGGAGGAGAGTCGGTGGAAGTAGGTCCGCTCGTCGGGTTTCTCGTTATTGTGGCGGGAGGAGGAATGAAATTTGTCGCTGTGGGCAGGGCTGTGGGCGGCGGGGTTGCAGTTGGGATGGCTGTTGCAGTGGCCGCAGGGTTCTCGGTGGGTTTGGGTGTGGGGACAATGGTGGCTATGGTCGGCTGAATCACAATGAACGGCGGGAACACAAATCCGCTATTGGGGTCGGGGGTAAGGAAGGTACCCTGCCACGAGAATGGAGTCAATATTTGAATGTTGAACAATGGCTTCGGCGCAGCATGACCCGTATCCACGCCCAAATTCGAACCCATCCCCGCGTCGAGAATCCAATATGGAAGAAACCGCATGGCAAACTGCCCGGCAATGATCATTAACAGGATGCCGAGCGGCATGATAAAAATGAGCAAACTCCAGTCACGGCGGTCGCGTCCAGTTCGCATCATTGTTTTTCTCCGTTATTGTCTGGCACAGGCAGAGCCACAAAAAACCTGCTTCCCGGGTAGGTTTCTTCGCTGTAGCCCGCGCTTTCCGCCCAAATCCGTCCGCCATGCGCTTCCACAATTCCGCGTGCAATGGCAAGCCCCAGGCCCGGGCCGCCGCCTTTGAATTTCGTCTTTCCGGAGGAATGTAAAAGCACTTCGCTCGGCTGATTGAATTTCTCGAAAATCACCTGCGTCGACCCAGGTTCGATCCCAACGCCTGTGTCGGCAATCGTTATCTCCACTTGCGGGTTTACATCGCCGTTCAAATACCGCCCGGAAATGTTGATCGAACCTCCATCCGGTGTGTATTTAATGGCATTCATAATAAGCTGGTAAAAAACCTTTTGAAGAAGTTCCGGGTCGGCGGAAAGTTGGGGCAGTTCGGTCAATCCCTCCGTGCTCAGTTTTATATCGCGTTCATGAAGCGCCTCGGCAAAACCCTTTTTCGCCTTGCGGATGATGGCCTCCATTCCAACGGAAGTTCTACGAAGAGTAAGCGCGTTGCTGTCGATCCTCGAAACATCCAACATGCTTTCCACAACATCCGTCATCCGTTCCGAACCTTCGAGAATGCCCTTCGCCAGTTTCAACAATTCAGGGTTATGCTGTGTATCCTGCTCCAACATTTGTGAATATCCCATGATCAACGTCAGCGGCGTGCGCAGTTCATGGGCAGAAATCTGAATAAAGTTGGTCTTCGTCTTATCGATCCTGCGTAAACGCTCATTGGTGTGTTCCAATTCCCGCGTGCGCTCCTGGAGTTTCCCGGTCATATCGTCGAAAGTCGCCGCCAGTTCCCCGATCTCATCCCGCGAATGGATGCCCGTACGTTTTTCAAGATCACCATCCGCAATTGCCTGAGACGTATTCACCAGGGAGTACAGCGGGCGGGTGATCAAGCGCGAAATCGTAAATCCAACCGCAACCACCACCAGCATCACCAGGGTAAATAGCTCAACGTATGTGCTCCTGCTCTCTTCACCGGATTGGAGTACAAAATCAGTTGGCAACACCACGGCGAACACCCCAATACGGTCATTCGCAATTTGTAACGCCCCCCGTAAAAGACGATACTTTCGCCCATCCAATTCGAAATTATTTCCCACCACAAATTTTTCACCTGAATTAAGAACTTTCTGATATTCAGCCTCGGGGATGTTAAGCTTCCAAAGCGTAACCGAATCCCCCGCGCCCAGAGTGGTGGCAATCGCCTGCCCATTACCGCCATAAATAATAATGTCTGACAGCACAACGCTTTTCAAAAATGGCAAAATAGTCCGCAACGAGGTGCCCACAACAATCACCCCGGCGAACTCACCATTGTATGGAATTGGAAGAGCCGTATAGTAATAGATTTCATTATTCGCCAAATTCACCCCCAGGGCGCGGCGCGGGGTTTCATCTACGTTCCGAGTCAAAAAAAATGGGGCCACAATCGAGGAATTCGCCATGCCCGTACTCTCTTCGACCCTTCGCAATTCCCCATTCGCATTGATGTAAACATGTGTAAATTCAGACTGTTGCGGCGAGATCAAAATCAAATTTTCCCCCCCGCCCAGCCCAATAAAAGCCGGCCCAGCCATATCATATGCCTTCTGCTTATCCCCATCTACAACCGCCTGCGCCAATCCTTCATAAAAAGCAAGGGAACGCGCCGTTTCAATATGATTGGACTCCTGCCTCACAAAACTATCCGACACAACACGCCCCGCTTCCAGCAACTGGTTCGTCAGGCGGTCGCTCAAACTATTTGCCACCAGGCGCGTAACTACATACACCCCGATCATGGCAACAACCACGGTCAGTATCAGAAAAGGAAGGATGACTTTGAGGCGAATGCTCATAAAAACCCTGTGCAAGAATGCACAAAAATGGATTAAACCATTATACAAACTTTAAAGCAAATAATACAAACCCAAAAGGAAATGCAAGGCAATTATAATGGGAGAAGAAGGTTAAAAATAACCCACTTTTTGACAGGCTTCGCCTCAGACCGCCCCTCAACCTGCCCCTCTTTCCTCCAGCAGACTCTCCCCTCACAACTGCTTCACAAAATGAACCAGCCTCTCCGCCTCAAAATACCCCAGCTTCACATGCGCGCGGATGCTGGCCGCATTATCCAGCCAGGTATCAGAAGCCATCTCGGTACAGCCCTTCCCACGCGCCCAATCCTCCGCCGCCTGAGTCAACACTCCCGCAACTCCCTTTCCACGCAATTCTGGATACACGAACCACCCCTCGATATACCCAACAGGGCTGGTTTCACAGCCTTCTCCATACTCCCGTATCCGCGCCTCGACCATCCCAACAGGCCTGCCATCCATCATCGCGAAAAAAACTGCATCCTCATCGCTCGCAAGGATATCGTCCATATCAAAACCCAGGTATTCATCGGGCGCATCGGGCCAGATGCCCTTACGCATCTTAAACCACTCATCCTGATCGTCAGAAGTGATGCGGCGTATGCTGATTTCCATTTACTCTCCAAAAACGAATAAATCACTAATCGACTCATGGTTAAAGTTATGCCGAATCGCATCCGCAAACACCTTCGCCACAGACAACACCCTCAGCTTCGGGTGCATCTTCTCCGCCGCCAGATAGACAGTGTCCGTTGTGACGATCTCGCTGATCTGCGGCACAACTACCAGCCTTTCCAACCCGCCGCGGCTGAAGACCCCATGCGTACACATGACCATAATATCCTCGATCCCCTCATGGACGAGCACGCGGCTCAACTCCAAAATGGAACCACCCGTGGCGATCTCATCGTCATAGATCAGGGCGCGTTTGTGACCCTTCACCTGATTCCCCACCAACCCGCCGATAGCCACCTCCGTATCTGAAATGCGTTCCTTGTTGCCTGCCGCTACCGGCAGACCAAGCGTCCGCGCAAAACGAGCCGCGGATTTTGCCTGTCCCATATCCGGGGCGACAACGATGGTGCCGCTCAAGTCACAGGTATCAAGATATTCCTTGAATACCAAACGACTGCTTAGCGGGTCGGTGGGCACGCCAAAAAAGCCATGCACCTGCGGCGAGTGGAGCATCATGCTCATAACGTGAGTGGCGCCCGCTGTCTTTAGCAGGTCCGCAACGAGACGGGCAGTGATGGAAATGCGCGGCGCATCTTTCTTATCCGAGCGGCCAAACGAATAATAAGGAATAATTGCATGAACTTCCGAAGCCGCCGCCCCGCGCGCAATATCAATCATCATCAACAATTCCATCAGGTTATCATTGACCGGCTGGGAAAGCGACTGCACGATATACACCCTTCGGTAGCGCACGCTCGCGCCCAACTGAATATACATGTTGTCATTGCTGAAGCGCGTGATATGTGTCGCGTCCAAAGGCACTCCTAATTTGGATGCGATATTCTCAGCCAGATTCGGGTTTGAACTACCGCTAAAAAAACGAACTTCATCAGCGGGGATCGATGAATTTTCCATAGCTACTCCGTGGTGTTTTTTTTGCTCGCATACGAGCGGGATGATTTTTGAAACCGATACAATAAAAAAGCGCTCACAAGATACCAGAAAATCAGGTCAACCACCAGCCACAACCCATTTGATTCGGAGCAGGTGGTTCCCAGCGGGCAGGGTCCCCATGACAGAAAGAATTGCAAAGGGAAACCGATCGGAAACGTATCTGAAATGGTTAACCTCACAACAGTTCCCCATAACCAACTAAAAATAAAGAGCAAAACAAATGCAAGGACAATCTTCATCAAAGTGGGTTTGACTATATCTTTCATCATGATCCTCTTTTCTTCAACCAATCCGTCAACTTCTTTGCAGTCCACGTATTGATGACATCCCTTGGCTCCAGCCACGCTCGCCGCGCAACAGCAACGCCATAATGAAGCAGGTCAAGGTCGCTTTCAGAATGCGCGTCGGTGTTGATGCTGAGGAGGACGCCCAACTCCTTCGCGCGGCGGGCAAACACATCGTCAAGGTCGAGGCGCGAGGGTTGGGCGCTGATCTCCATCGCCACACCTGATTCTGCGGCGGCTTTCAATATCACTTCCATATCCAAATCCGCGCCTTCGCGGTCTGGAATTTCACGACCCGTCGGGTGGCCGATTATATCCACATGCGGGTTTTGCACCGCCTTCAATAATCGCTCGGTGATCTTTTCACGCGGCTGGCGCAAACTGGAATGAAGCGAAGCCACCACCAGATCGAGCGAAGCCAGAAAGTCATCGGGATAATCCAACGAACCATCTGCTTTTATTTCCACTTCTGTCGCATGAAGAACAAGGATTTCATCACCAAGCTGTTTTTGAATCTTTTTAATTTCAGCCGCCTGTTCTTTATGCCTTTCTATTGAAAGACCATTCGCAACGCCCAAGCCAACGGAATGATCGGTGAACGCAATTACTTTCAATCCGCGCTTCGCGGCGGCGCGCGCCATTTCCAGCATACTTAATTTTCCGTCACTATGCGTGGAATGCGCGTGTAAATTTGATTTTATATTTTTTATCTCGATCAACTTCGGAAGTTGATTGGCCTTTGCCGCAGTCACCTCACCGCGGTCTTCACGCAGTTCGGGCGGTATCCACGGCAAGCCCAATGTTTTATAAACTTCCTCTTCCGTAGCGCAAAGAATCTCTCCCCTACCTTTAACTTTGGTTAGTGAATGTTCGGATAAAGACAACCCTTTATCCAACGCAATTTGACGCAGGGCAACATTATGATCTTTCGAGCCCGTGGCATATTGCAGGGCTGTGCCAAATTTTTCAGGCGCATGAACCCACAACTGCGCGCGCACGCCATCCATGAATTCGATGCTGGCTTTCGTTTCGCCTTTTCCCAACACGCGGCTCACCCCTTTAAGATTGACAAAGGCTTCCATCACTTTAGATGAATCTTTTGCCGCGACTAAAATATCCAAATCGCCGACTGTGGAACGCATCCTTCTTAAACTGCCAGCTGATTCTACTGCGACGACTCCCTTTACGCCTTTGAGGACTCCGATGATCTCCTGCGCCAATGGATAGGCACGCCCAAGCGGCAATCTCCCTGACCTGCGGGCGAGAGATGCAATGCCTTCCAGAATCGCAGTCTCAGACTTGGCGCCCATGCCGGGGAGGCCGCGAAGCTGTCCGTTTTTCGCGGCAGTTTCCAGCTCGGAAAGAGCCGCGATGTTTAACGTCTTCCAGATGAGCGCGATCTTTTTCGGTCCCAATCCTGGAACTTGTAACCATCCAGCCAAACTTTCAGGCACTTCGGTTTTTAGATTTTCCAAAAATCCAAGCTTGCCTGTTTGAAGCAGTTCGTCAATTTTTTCGGCGATGGCTTTGCCCACGCCGGGAATTTCACGGAGCTTGCCTTCCTTCCAATATTCGCTGACTTCGCGGGGGAGGGTGATTAAATTTTCGGCGGCTTTGCGATAAGCGAGGATGACATAAATGACCTCGCCTTTGATCTCGCATAAATTGGCGATGAGGGTAAACGTATCGGCTAGCTGGCGGTTGTTCATCATAACAATAATCCTTTCGCAGTATGCGGATTATACGCGCAAAATTTAGGTGATAAGATTAAGGTATATGTTTTCCATCAATCGTTATTCGAAATATATCCTGGCATTCTTTATCATCAGCGCAGCGCTGGGATTGATGCGCTTCGACTCGCTCCAGCTTGGCACATCCTACGATGACGCGCATTACATCATCCTCGCCGAAAGCCTTTCGAGCGGAGAGGGGTATCAGTTGATTAATTTTCCGCGTCCGCAGATCGAGCGGGCTTTTCCGCCGGGCTGGCCGATTTTGCTCGCGCCGTTTACTTTTCTTTTTCCAGGCAATTACACGGTATTAAAGTTATTGTCGCTTGCGCTGTGGCTGGCTTCCATTTTATTGATTTATAAACTTTTCTCGAAGCGGATCGGGTCTCCGCAGATTGAGATCATTACAGGTTTGGCGGCGTTGAATCCGTTGCTGATTGGGACGTCTGTGACGGTGATGTCTGAGTCGGCGTATTTATTTTTCTCTTTGCTCGCATTGAATATTTTTGATATCTGGAAAGACAAGGCTGGCGGCAAAAAAGACTGGCTGATCGTTTTGGTCGCAACCCTCGCAATATATACCCAATTAATTAGAACCATTGGGATTTCGTTAGCCATTGCACTTGTGCTTTACTTCCTGCTCACTCGCCGCTTTCGGGAGGCGGGGGTTTCAAGCGGTGTGTTCATTGCTGGCGCGCTTTTGCAGATGTGGGTTAATCTGCGCAACGGAGGCTCGGTTGTTTCTGCTGGATATGAATCACAAGTATTTGGCAGTTCCATCTTCGAGAAGATCGGGCAGATGTGGTCGAATATGCTGGGGTATTTCAATCAAACAGCGGCGGGGTCTTTGATCCCGTTATTCAGTTCCAGAGTGACAACGTTTTTAGGGGGGTATGGATTGGAAGTTCTGCCCGCGCTGGTGAACATCATCATTCTGCTGTTGGTCGTCCTCGGTTTTTTCGTGGCGATCAAGAATTTCCAGATGATGGATATTTATTTTGTTATCTATGTTTTGGGAGTGTTGGCTTTTTGGAATCCCAAAGTTGGGAGTGTGAAGGCGCGCTTTTTGATTCCGATCATCCCGTTCCTTTATTTTTATTTGATACAGGGGATTGCCTGGGTGAAGGAAAAAGCCGCTCGAAACCGAATCAACTACGGGCGGAGAGTCGAGGCGGGGATTGTCGTTTTTATCGCTTTGGCGTTAGTAGTCCGCAATGTTCAGGATTGGCGAAATCCAGTCATGAATCAGATGACGGATCTTTCCATCGGGACAAGTTGGGTGGCAGAGAATTCACCGCCTGATTCAATCGTGATGGTAAATGAACCTGTGCCTGCGTATGTGCATGTGCAGAGGAAGACGATTGGCTTCCCCAACAACGGACAGGATTTGGAAAGATATTTGAATAACCAGGGGATCGATTACATTATCATTTCGCCGATGTTGCAATCTCCGCGCAGTGTGACGTTGGATAAAGATGTTGAAAATCGGATTCTGCCTGCGCTTGAATCTGCGCCTGGGAAATTTATAGTGGTATATTTCAACCCCGAATATAATGTGACGGTTTATCGATACCAGCCTTGATACAACATTAGATAAAATATCGGTAGTGGTTAAAAAGCAAGTGATAGTTCTTAACGCGAATTTCGCTAATGGGCGAATAACGCGAATTTTCAAAAAATATTGGCGAAATTCGCAAATTCGCGCCATTCGTGTTAAAAAAGCAGTTCGGTTGCAGATTTGAAAATTGCCATCACTTACAATTTAACCACTACCAAAATATCATCATCACACCCACAGCAAAGGCACAGGATTTCATGATGTTCAGAGCGCCCGCCGAAACAAGCACAATGATCAAGTCTCTTCCCGAATTTAAATTGGATGCGTACGCAGACATCGCTCCCATTGAGTTGGTTGTCTTTGCATTGTACGCATTACAAGATAACGGTCACTATGCCGCGACAGAGGAGATTGTCTCTGCCTGTTTCAGGCTGTTCCCCCACCGCTTTTCGTTGAAGAATTATTTTTACTGGCCTGACTCTGCCCTGATCATGCAGTACTTGAATGAAGCGAAGGAGAAAGGCGACTTGAAAGGCAAGCCTGCCGATGGCTTTGCAGTGAAGGTGCAAGGCAGGCAGACGGTGAAGCGGGTGGCGAAGATTTTGGGAGTGACTTTGCCCGCGCCTGAAAAAAAGGTAAAGAAGCCCGCGCCAGTGATTAAAAAGGTTGAGGTAATTCAAACTGCCAAGCCGAAGATGAAGAAAAAAGTAATCGCTCCACAGAAGAAGAAGTCTGCCGCGCCTGTGGCGAAGAAACAGGCGGCCAGGCCTGCAAAAAAGACTCTGCCTTCAAAAGCGAAAATTGCGCCTCAGCCTGCTCCACTCAAACAGGCGGTACTTCCGCAGGTCAAGATAAAGCCGAAGAGAAAAGAGCAGGTGAAGCCGATTGCGTCTGTGCCTGTCAAGAAAACGCCTGCGCCCAAAAAGGAAAAACCGCAGAAGCAAGTCCCTGTGAAAAACGTTCAGCCCGCGCAGTTGACGATGGCTCTGCCTGTCGTGCAGGAAAAGAAAGCAAGGCCCGCGCCGCCCGTTGTCAAAAAGGTTGAACCGAAACCCGTCAAAGCGGAGAAGGGGATTGCCCCAACGGTGGCGATCAAAGTATCGAAGGAAGAAAAGGTAAAAGCAGGGAAGGTTGTACACTTGATGGAAAGATCGGATGCGTACCGACAATACAAGCGGACTGGGGGCAAATCAAGAATCAGCGAATTTGATTTTAGAAGCCTGCTACTTTGCACGATGGAGTCGTCGCCTGAGACGCTGGCGAGGAATGTGAATACGTTCAAAAGTTATGCCAACATCCAAAACAGACAGGATTTAGTGACCTTCCTGAATTTTGTTGAACATGGTTTCTCGGCTTTGTTAAATTCGTCTGGGAAGAAATTGGCGAAGAAGAGATAGAAAAGCCCAGGTATTTGTACACGGATAACAGGGATACTTCGACAGGCTCAGTACAAGTTTCACGGAAAAACCTATGACTTACGCAGGACTCTCCCTCATCCCCAACCCTTCCCCCGAAGGGGAAGGGAGTCCCCTCTCCCTTCGGGAGAGGGTTAGGGTGAGGGTGCGCGTTCTGCGTAAGTCATGAATAGTGTAAAAACAAACAAAGACCGAGAAATGGAAAGGTATTTTTATCGTGAATAGTAGAAAGTTACAGTATGCAGACCGCGTTGCCTTGCAACAGGCAGACCAGGCGATTCGCAAGGATGTGTTCCGCGCGCTGGTGGAGGTCATTACCAATTGCAATGACAGTTATTCACGTCTCGAGCAGGCGGGTTGGTCGGTGGGCGGCGAGATCATCATCGATGTGCAACGAAAGCACAAGAATTCCACCATCCGCGTGCGGGACCATGCCGAGGGTATGACCGATATCCGCATGGATAAAGTCGTTGGCACGTATGGCGAAGCGACCAGCGGGTTGAAGGAAGATAAACACGTCCGCGGGATGTGGGGGCGCGGACTCAAAGATTCCATCTTCGGGCTGGGGCATGGATATGTGCGTTCGTTCAAGGGCGGTAATTTTTACACCTGCTCCCTGCTGATCAAAAAGGGCATTCCCACCTTTGACCTCGATGAACCCGTGCGGGCCACAGTTCCACTGCGCCAACAGTATGAAGTGCCTGAAGGCAATGGGACGATTCTTGAAATCCATGTCTCACGCGATGATGTGAAAGTGCCGCAGTTCGATAACTTCCGCAACTATTTGCAAAGGCATTTCGAACTGCGTCCGATCATGAGCAACCCGCGGCGCAAGATCATTTTGCGGGATTTTGCTCCAGATGGGAAACTGCGTCAGGAACACCAACTCAGCTATAAGTCACCGCGAGGCGAAAAAGTCCTCAGCGAGAGAATCAAAGTGGAGGGCTATCCTGCCACAGTGAGGCTGGATGTCTTTCGGTCGGGAATCCAACTTTCCACCCGCAGTGAAGAAGGCGACTATGCCGATGGCGGTTTGCTGGTCATCAGCAAGGCGACGGTGGTTTCGTTGACCATGCTCAAATTTGAAAGCGACCCATACGCGGCGTATTTTTACGGCTCGATGCAATGCGATTATCTGCACGATCTTTTGAAGAATGACGAACCTGTGCTCACCGCAACGCGTGACGGAATCAATTGGACGCATCCATTTGCGAAGGCGTTGAAGCTGGCGGTGGAAAGTAAACTTGAGCCGCTGATCGAAGCCGAACGCAAACATGCCGTGCATGATGAACAAACCAAGCTCGATAAACAACTGCGTCACAAGATCGAACATGCCCTGCATGAGTTGAACACGATTGCGTTAAGTGAGTTGACTGAAAGAAGAGAAGACGGCTCGCAAAAAATTATCGAACTGCCGCCTTCTGGAATTGGATTTTTCCCCGAACGCGCCTACGTGCAAACAGGCCAGCATCTCAATTTATTACTGCGCGTGGATGTGATGGAAAAAGCGCGGGTGGGCGCAACGGTCACGGTGATTTCGAACAACCCTGAAATTATTGTCCTCACGCCGCAGGTTGTGATTCAGCCGCACAAGAATGATCCCACAGTTGGCGAAGCGCGCATTCGTGTGGAAGGCAGGCAGGTCGGCGGCGAGGGCATGGTGACGGCGTACATCGGCAGACTGCGCGCCGAGGCCATGGTGCAGGTGCATTCCAAAAAGGAAGTTCTGGTTGCGCCGCCCACGCGAAGCAGTAACGCGCTCTTTACCGATATTCGTTTTGATGACAGAACCGATTCGCGCCAGCGCGTTTATTTTGACCGCGTCAACTCGAGCATTGTCATCGCAACGGGTGCGCCTTCGGTAAAAATTTATCTGGATGAAAACAACCGCCTCGACACAACCGCACATGGTCAGGTGCTGTTGGCAGAGTTGGTCACTGAAGCAGTCTGCCGCGAGATCGCGCGCAACGGCGTGGAGCGCGGCAAGTTCCTCGTGCTCGAAGGCTCCGAGGCAGATGCGATCCAGAATCATTTCATCCGTTTGCAGAATCGGTACGCGCATCTGATCCATCAATACATTGTAGTACCGACTTAAGTCGGTACTACTTTACTTCACCGTCAGCCACACGCCGAGCATCACCACGCCGAGGCCGATCATGCGCGGGATGTCCATGACGCGTTGGGTGACGCCCAGCCAACCGAAATGATCCAGCAGAGAGCCTACCAAAAGCTGGCCCGCCAGGAGGGTGATCAACGCGCCTGCGATGCCGATGCGGGGGATCATGTAGCTCATCGAAGAGATGACGATGAGACCGAATGCGCCTGCTCCCAACGTATACCACGGGACGCTTCGCCACTGTCCGAGCCTGTTGCCAAAAACTATGAGCGGAATCAACACTGCCAGCGCTCCCCCCACGTGGACGATGAATATACTTTCCATCATCCCCATGCGCTGGCTGATGGCGCTTGCCATGGGGCTTTGCAATCCGACGGCCATCCCTCCAACGAGACCAACCAAAATAATAAAAGTGAGAGGCTGCATGTGTTTTCCTTTGGCTTGAGATGATATTCTGGAGTCGGGCAGTTCACTGCCTGACATCTTCCATCAGCGAGCTGATGGACTCCAGAGTTTAATGGAACTGCGCAATGACTCCCGCGATCAGGGCGATCTGGCCGAGGTGATAGGCGGTGATGTTGTAAATCCGTCCGTGCTGGATGGGGGCGACGAATTTATTCCAGGCGAGGATGATATCGGAGAGGTAGAAGAGGAAGGCGCCAATGCTGACGAGAGCGGCGGCGTTGGCGTTCCATGAAATGTCTGTGAGCTTGATCATGGCAGAGAGGAGCATGAGTGAGATCACGGCGCTGTAGAGAATGATCGGGCGGCGCAAATGCCCTCGTCCGGTGGCAGGCAAACGGTCCAGAATGCGGCGGATGATGCGCAAGCCGCCGAGTCCGATCATCACGGCGAAGACGATCCCGAAGAAATTGATCTCTGGGATGGGGATGTTGAATCCGACGATGTAGGCGATGTGCGCCAGCAAAAATGCGACCAGCCCCGCAAGGAACATGCGGTCAGGTGAGATCATCAGGAATATGTCGCCGATCAGCGAAAAAAGTATCCCCGCCGCAAACCAAAGCAGTGGGCCATCCAGCCCGGCGGATGTGAACAGCCAGAGGAAGAGGGCAACCATCACCCCAGGCTTGGCGATGACTTCGAGTTTGAACCAGTTTTTATACACAGCCAGCGCTTGAAGCGCGGCAAGGATGAATGCGGCAGTTAGAAAGAGTGTCATGGGGTCTCCCGCTTTTTATCGTACCATATTCGTGAGGCGGCGGTTGCTTGTTATACTACCCACGGTCACAAATTGCGCTTTTGCGCAATGGGGATTCGGCGGGCTTAAGCCCTGCCTCAGTTCGTTGAAGTCCGCTAAAGCGGACTAGCCCGAAGGGCTTCCATGTACTGAGCAGGGGATTTATCCCCGCGGGTGTGGAATATTTTTTCGGCGCTCCGCGTGGCGCAAGTCTCTGATTTGCCTCGCAAGTCAGAGACTTGCGTCACATTTCTATCTTGCGGTACTGCTCCGCTCACAGCGTGGAGTATGATGGATGGGGGGCGGCAGGCAGGGGCGTGGAAGGAGGCGCGGGGATTACATCCATGAAAACTGTGTTTTGGGTAGGGGAATCCCCAATGGAAATTACATCCTTATCATGTGAAAATTGTATGGTTCTCACAGGTTGCATGGAGTTTACATATGACTGCTAAAATGACGAAAATTCAACTGGAAGCGGAATTGAAAAAGGCGAAAAAGCGCATCGCCATGCTGGAAGGCAGGCCTGCGGCGGGCGCTGTTGACCAGAGCGAAAGACGTTTCGAGGCGTTGATCGAAAACAGCAGGGAAGCGGAAGAGGCGCAGAAAAAGACTGAAATTTATTACCACTCATTATTCGAACAAACCCACGATGCCGTCTTCATTCTGGATTTGGAGGGACATCACCTGAAAGCAAACCAGCGCGCCGCCGATATGCTGGGGTACGAGCCGGGGGAATTGAAGGGGCTTTCTGTGGCAGATACTTCGGCAGAGCAGGAGCAAAGCAAGCAGGTGGTTACGCGGCTGTTGCAGGGCGAACACATCCCATCCTATGAGCGTATCTTCCGCAGAAAAGATGGGAGCCACATCCCCGTCGAGATCAATGTTGAATTGATAAAGGATCACAATGGCAGTCCGCTGTATATTCAGAGCGTAACGCGCGATATTACAGAAAGAAAGGAAGCGGATCAGCAACTGGCGGAAAGCGAGGCGCGCTTCCGTGCATTGATCGCAAACACGGGCGACCTGATCCTCGTGATAGATGCGGATGGCAGGGTTACATTTGCCAGCCCATCCTGTGAGCGGATTTTTGGGTACAAGCCTGAGGAAACCGTAGGGAGGAATTTCCTCGACTGGGTGCATCCTGACGACCTGGCGGAAACCATCGAGGCCTTTCAGAGCCGCGTACTGCATTCCGGGATGGCCTTGCAACAAATCGCCGTGCGCGGGCTTCACAAGGATGGTTCCTGGCGGTATGTGGAAGCGCTGGGCACCAGCCTGTTGGACGACCCGTCCATCAAGGGCATTGTTTTAAATATTCGCGATATGACGGAGCAGAAACGCATCGAGTTGGAAAAGGAAGCGCTATATGAGATCATGCAGGGCATGGCATTCTCAAAAAACCTGACCGAGTTCCTCGGTCTTGTCCATTACTCCATTGGCCGTGTCATTCAGGCGAAGAACATCTTCGTCAGCTTGTACGACCCCTCCACTGAAATATTCGAGGATGTGTATTTTGTGGATGAATGCGACGAGTCGATGGGGCCGTCGAAACGCGAGAAAACGCTCACAGCCTATATTTTCCGCACGGGCAACCCACTGCTGGTTACCAATGAAAAATTCGAAGAAATGGCGGCGGCGGGAGAGGTGGAACTTGTCGGGGCCGATTCGCAATCCTGGGTTGGGGTTCCGTTGAAAACAGCGGGAAAGACCATCGGTGTGATGGTGATACAGGATTACGAGACGCCAGACCTGTATTCTGAAAAAGACCTGGCCTTCCTCGCTTCCATCTCAGGGCAGGTTGCCTCTGCAGTGGAGCGGAAACAAGCTGAGGAAAGATTGCGCGAAAGCGAGGAAAAATACCGCCTTCTGATCGAAAACGCAAGCGAAGCGCTTTATGTCACTCAAAACGGCAAGATCGTATTTGCCAACCCCATGTTCGAAAAAATATCCCAGACCCCCGCCTCCGAATTGATCGGCATGAATATCCTGGATTTTATCCCCTCCCAGAAAGAACGCATGGGCGCCATTCGCAGGCAGAAACTTCTGTTGGGTGGGAAAATCGAAAAAACGCAAAACGAGTATCAAGTAAGGCTTCGCTCCGGGGAGGAATTGTGGATCAATGTCAGCGAAGTGAGAACGATCTGGAAAGGGGCTTCAGCGGCGCTCACCTTTGCAACAGATATAACCAGCCACAAAGCCGCCGAGGAAAAACTGCGCGAAAGCGAAGCCAGCCTGAACCGCGCCCAGGCCGTAGCCCACACCGGCAGTTGGAAAATGGATATTAAAAATGACATTGTCACCTGGTCAGCGGAAACCTACCGCATCTTTGGCGTAACGCCAGGAACGCCGCTCACCTATGAATCTTTCCTGGCATACATCCACCCCGATGACCAGGACTCTGTGGATCGTTCCTGGCAGGCCGCTTTACAAGGCGCGCCGTATGATGTCGAGCATCGCATTGTCGTGGAGCAAAAGGTAAAGTGGGTGCGCGAGCGCGCCGAACTGGAAGCGGACGCTGACGGCAGTATCCTGCGCGCTATCGGGACAACCCAAGACATTACGGAGCGCAAGCAGGCAGAGGAAACATTACACCGCCGCGAATCCATTCTTGAAGCGGTGGGCTTTGCCGCGGAGCAGTTCCTCTCCATACCCGATTGGAATGAACCGATTAGCAATGTGCTTGAGCGCCTGGGGCATGTCACTCAGGCAAGCCGCATCTACATCTTCGAGAACCACACGGCCCCAGATGGCACACTCATGACGAGTCAGCGTCATGAGTGGTGCGCGCCGGGGATTCCTGCTCAGATTGACAACCCTGACTTGCAGAATTTTCGTTTCACTGAATACGGGTTTCAACGCTGGGTAGAAGTGTTGGGACAGAACCAGGTCATTCAAGGCCATGTGCGCGAGTTTCCATCCGATGAACAGGCGGCGCTTTCCTCGCAGAGGATTCGATCCGTCATGGTGGTTCCCATCTTCATTGGCAGTAAGTGGTGGGGCTTCATCGGATATGACGAATGCGTGACGGAACGTGAATGGCATCCCATCGAAGTCGAAGCTTTGCGCGCGGCCGCAAACATTATGGGCGCAACCATTCAGCGCAAACGGGTGGAGGATGAATTACGCGATACGAAGAATTTTGTAACCACCCTGTTGGACCTGGCCCCCATATCCATCTACGTTACTTCGCTCGACAACACCTTCCGCTTGATAAACCATCAGTGGGAAGAGGATACGCAAATCCAGCGGGATGATGCAATCGGTCATTCGATTTTTGAATTATTCCCTGCCGAAGTGGCGCAGAAGTTCCAGGCGCAAAACCAACTGGTTGCAAAAAGCGGCGCATCCCTCGCGCTCGAGGAATGGGTGGAGACGCCCAACGGCCCGCGTTGTTACTACACTCTCAAATTTCCGCTTCAAGACGCCAACGGGCTTGTAGAATCGATCGGCGGCATTTCACTGGATATTACCGAGCGCAAACAGGCGGATGAAAAAATAAGCGAGAGCGAACGGCGTTATCGCAGTTTGTTCGAAGGTTCTCCCATTCCACTTTGGGAGGAGGATTTTTCACAGGTTAAAAAATATCTGGATTCTTTGAAGCAGGCAGGCGTTACAGATTTCCGCTCCTACTTTATCGAGCGGCCTGAAGAGATACGCAAATTAAATGCAATGATCGAGGTTCTGGATGTAAACCAGGCTACCTTGACAATGTACCAGGCAAAAGACAGGGAATCCCTTTTCGTTGGCATACAAGAACCCAGCCTGGGCGAACTCGATCATAACCATGAGGATTTTATTGCCATCGCGGAGGGGAGGACCGCCAACGGTTGGGATGGAGCGGATAAAACGATGACCGGCGAGCCGCTTGAAATCAGCCTGAGCTGGTCTGTTGTTCCGGGCTACGAAAACGATTACTCAAAGGTCATCATCACAACGTATGACATCACCGAACGCAAACTGGCAAACGACAAGATCATGGAAAACGAAGAACGCTATCGTAGTTTGTTCGAGGATTCTCCCATCTCGTTGTGGGAGGAGGATTTCTCGGCGGTGAAACAAAAGATGGATGCAATTCGGCGCGGGGGAATTTCGGATTTCGAGGCGTATTTTTCCGAACACCCGCAAGCGGCCATGGAATTGGCTTCCCTCGTGAAAATTGTGGATGTGAACAAGGCTTCGGTAAAACTATTCAAGGCGGGGGAAAAAGCCAAACTCCTGTCTAACCTGGGCGAGCTGATCACGATCCCAGCCCAGCAGTTTACACATGAATTGATTCAGATTTCGAAAGGGCTTACCCGTTTTGAGCGCGAGGCAGTCAATAAAACCCTGGCCGGCGAGGAGATACATGTCCACCTCACCTGGTCTGTGGCGCCGGGGCATGAAGCGGATTTCTCCAAGGTGATCATCTCGATTGTGGACATCACCGAAAGCAAACAGGCCGGGGCCGAGATTCGGCGCCAGCTCTCGGAATTGGAAACGCTGTATGAAAGCGGCCTTGCCATCAGCCGCCTGCTCACTCCCAAAGAAATCGCCCAAAAGGTGATCGAGATTCTGGACCGCAAGATGAACTGGCATCACATTGCCATTCGCCAATACCTGCCGGAAGCCAATAGCGTGAAACTGATCGGGTTCCACCGGCCAGATATCAGCGAGGCGGAGGCGGAGGAAGTCATCAAAAAAATGAATGCGGCGATTGCCAATCCTGCCCAGGGGTTGAGCGGCTGGGTAACCCTGCATGGCAGGCCCATGCGCGTGGGCAATGTAAAAGCCGATGAAAGGTATATGGATGTATTTTCGGAAATCTTCTCCGGGTTGTATGTGCCGCTGAAGATCGGCGACCGGGTGATCGGCTCCATTTCAGTGGAGAGTGAAATCGAAGATGCCTTCACTGAAATGGATGAACGCCTGCTGGTGACGCTGGCCGGGCAGGCCGCGATTGCGATTGAAAATGCGAACCTGTTTTTGATGGCGCAAAAGGAGATCGTGGACAGGGAGCAGGCGGAAACCGCGCTTCAAAAACGGACCGAGGAACTGATCCTGCTGAACGATCAACTGGAGCAACGGGTGAGGGAACGCACCGCCGAGATCGAAGTGACCCGCACAAGGCTGGAGCTTGCCACCGACGCGGCCGGGCTGGGCATTTGGGAATGGGATGTTCCGAGCGGCCATTTGATCTGGGATGCGCAGATGCACCGCATTTACGGGGTTTCCCCGGAATCGTTCGATGGCAGGATAGAGACGCAGGTACAGCTCATCCACCCGGAAGATCAGGTGATTCTGCTGGGGGTGGCGCAGGCAATTTTGGAGAACCAGGAAACCAATTTCAAGATCGAGCACCGCATTCTCCACAATCACGGCGATACGCACACTCTCTTTGAGCAGGGCGTGGCGGTGTTCGGCCCACAGGGAACGCTGGAACGAATCATCGGAATCGTAAACGATATTACCCGGCAAAAACAGGCCGAGCAGGATTTGCGCGAAAGTGAAGCCTATTCACACCTGTTGTTCGATGCCGCGCCGGACCCTGTCTCGGTGGCGACGATGGATGGGATCATGCTGGAAGTGAACAGGCACTTCGAGCAACAGCACCACATACAGCGCGAAGATGTTCGCGACAGGCATATTTCAGAATTGAACATTTTCCCTGCCGATCAATTGGAAAAAGCCAGAGATTACATTGCGGCCATCGCCGAGGGGCTGGAGATTGCCCCGGTGGAGTTGGATTTTTACAACCCCGGCGGAGGCCTGCACACCCTTGAAATGCACTCCTACCCCATCGAGGCGAAAGGCAGGCAGTTGATTCTAAGCACCAGCCGCGATATTACCATCCATAAAAAAGCCGAGGAATCCCTGCGGCTTGCCAACGCCGAGATGGAACGCGCCCTGCGCATGAAAGATGAATTCCTCGCCAACATGAGCCACGAACTGAGAACGCCGCTCAACGCCATTCTGGGCATGTCCGAAAGCCTCGAAGAGCAGATCGCGGGTTCGCTCAACGAAAAACAACTCAAATACATCCGCACCATTCGCGAAAGCGGGAAACACCTGCTGGAACTGATCAACGACATCCTCGACCTTTCCAAGATCGAAGCGGGGCGCATGGAATTGAACATTTCACAACTTTCGGTGGCCGCGCTTTGCGAGGCCAGCCTGCGCATGGTCAAGGAACAGGCGCAAAAGAAAGGCCTGCCCATCTCCCTGAAGATAGACCCCGAAGTGAAAGTAATCATGGGAGACGAGCGCCGCCTCAAACAATCGCTGGTGAACTTATTAAGCAACGCGGTCAAATTCACGCCAAACAACAAATCGGTGGGCGTGGAGGTAAAGGGAAATGTCCGCAATCAAACCGTCACCTTCACAGTATGGGATGAAGGCATTGGCATGGCCCCCGACGAGCTTAACCTGATCTTCAAACCCTTCGTGCAATTGGATGCCGGGCTGGCGCGCGAATTCTCCGGCACAGGCCTGGGGCTTGTGCTGGTGGCGCAAATGATCCGCCTGCACGGCGGAAGCGTGAACGTGGAAAGCAGGGAAGAACGGGGAAGCCGCTTCTCCATCACCCTGCCCTGGGTGGATATGCAAGGCGGCTCATCCACAACGAAGGAGATGCCGCAGAAAACAGAATCAGGCCAACCGTCCGAAGGGAGGCGCGGGGGGAAAATCCTCATTGTCGAAGATACCGATCCCATCATCATGCTGTTGAGCGAATATTTACGCTACAAAGGCTATCAGGTAATAGCCGCGCGCAACGGCATGGAGGGGGTGAATCTTGCGATCCGCGAAAAGCCCGATCTCATCCTCATGGATGTGATGATGCCGATCATGGACGGTGTCGAAGCCACAAAGCGCATCCGCCTCGAGGAGAACTTGCGCGACACCCCAATCATTGCCCTGACCGCCCTGGCCATGCAAGGCGACAAGGAAAGATGCCTGCAAGCCGGCATGAACGATTACCTCAGCAAGCCCGTGCAGATGAAGGAACTGGAGATGCTGGTGACAAAGCACATCAACAAAGAACGAACAACGCCTCCCGCTTAACGGTGGGCTGGTTCTGCTTCGGGAATATTCCCCACCCGAAGCGCTTCCACCCAGGAAAGCGCAAGGCCACAAGAACTGCCGCCTATTTTTATGTTCGGACTGCGGACTTTAGTCCGCTTCTTGCCGAAAACGCGGACTAAAGTCCGCAATCCAATTTTGGCTCATGTATAGACTCTGTGCAATAGATCAAAACCTTTTAACGCGAATTACGCAAACTGGGCGAATAACGCGAATTTTTTCGCGTCATTCGCCTCATTCGGAAAATTCGCGTTAAGTTTTTTACTCTTTGAAAGTCCGAGCATTCAGCCTGCACACTCTTTACACATGAGCCAATATTTTCAACTGCGTGAATCCTACAACATTTTGGAGCAGCCCATGGGCGCAAAAACAAAAACAGAATTGGAAGGGGAGCTGGCAGATGCCAAAGAGCGCATCGCCGAACTTGAATTCCGTCTCTGCAACGAAGAAGCGGATGAAATGTTCGAGATCGCCTTCAAGAGCAACCCCCTGCCCATGTGGATCTATGACCTGGAAACGCTGGCGTTCATGGAGGTCAACAACTCGGCCTGCCTGCGCTACGGATACACGCGGGCTGAATTCCTGAATATGACCCTGCTGGACATCCGCCCTGAAGAGGATAAAAATAAACTGCTCCAAAATATTCAGGAAAACACAGAAGCCTATCAGCGTTCCAACGGGTGGAGGCATCAAGGCAGGGACGGCAAACTATTCCCCGTCGAGATCATTTCGTACAACGTGGAATACCAGGGGAAGCATGGCCGCCTGGTGGCGGCGCTGGATATCAGCGAACGCAAACGCGCCGAGGAAGAATTGCGCGCCAGCGAAGAAAAATACCGCACCCTGGCCGGGGAACTCGAACAGCACGTCATAGACCGCACAAACGAAATCAAAGCCGTTCAGCGCCGTTTGGAGGTGGCCGCCAAAGCCGCGGAATTGGGCATTTGGGATTGGAACGTAAACACCGACCAGCTCTTGTTCGACGATCAGATGCACGCCATCTACGGCACTTCGCCTGCAACCTTCAACGGAACCATCGAAGGGTTTATTAAAATCGTTCACCCGGAAGATGCCGGCAATCTTATGTCTTTGGCGCAGGCGGTATTGAACGGCGGGCCTCATTACCAGACTCAATATCGAATTGTTCACCCGGACTATTCGATTCGGCACATCAAAACCTATGGCACAGTGATGTACGATCAAAACAACCTGCCGGAGCACATCATCGGCGTGGTGATGGATATTACCCAGGATAAGCTGGCCGAAGAAACCCTGCGCCTTGCCAACCTCGAGCTGGAACGCGCCATGCGTGTGAAGGATGAATTCCTCGCCAACATGAGCCATGAACTCCGTACCCCGCTCAACTCCATTTTGGGAATCTCTGAAAGCCTGGAAGAGCAGGTGGCGGGGCAGATCACCGAAAAACAAAAGAAGTACCTGCATATTATCGGTGAAAGCGGGCGTCATTTGCTCGAACTGATCAACGACATCCTGGACCTCTCCAAGATAGGGGCAGGCCGCTTGGAACTGACCATTTCACAGTTTTCGACAGAGGCGGTTTGTCAATCCAGTTTGCGAATGATCAAGGAACTCGCGAGAAAAAAGAAGCTGGAGGTCTCCTTCCATCTCGATGAAAAAGTGGAGTTCATTCAAGGGGATGAAAGACGCCTGAAACAGATGCTTGTGAACCTGCTTAGCAATGCCGTCAAATTCACGCCGGAGGGCAACCGCCTGGGGCTGGAAGTGAGAGGCAGTCTCGAAAAAAGACAGGTTACATTTACCGTGTGGGATACAGGCATTGGCATTGCCAGGGACGATCTCGCGCGCCTGTTCAGACCTTTCGTACAATTGGACAGCCGCCTCTCCCGCGAAGCCAGCGGCACCGGCCTGGGGCTGATGCTCGTCTCGCAACTGGCGCGCCTGCACGGCGGAAAAGTGGAAGTGCAAAGCGAGTTGGGCACAGGAAGCCGCTTCAGCGTCAGCCTGCCGTGGTTGCCTGCCAATGGAGATGAAGTCAACGGGCGGCCTGCCAGTGAAGCCGCGCCTCAAACAAACAGGGTCCCCGCGGCGCACATCCTGCTGGTGGAAGATACGGAACCCGTCATTCTATTCGTTCAGGATTATCTCGAAACAAAGGGGTATCATGTTACGGTTGCGCGCAATGGATACGAAGGCGTAAACCTGGCAAAAAACCTGAAACCGGATGTTATTTTGATGGATATTCAAATGCCCAGCATGGACGGCTTTGAAGCCACGAGGCAGATCCGCGCGGATTCATTGCTCAAGGATGTTCCGATCATCGCCATGACAGCCCTTGCCATGCCCGGAGACCGCGAACGATGCCTGCAAGCCGGCATGAATCATTACATGAGCAAACCCATCAGCCTGAAGGAACTACGCAATTTGTTGGATGAATGCGCCACAAACAAAGGAGCAGGGATTGAACAGCAAAGTCTTGATCGTCGATGATGAGCCTTCGGCGCTCGCAACCATGGAAGCCATTTTGGCGGGAGAGGGATACCAGATCGAATACGCCCAAAACGGCGCCGCCGCCCTCGAAAAAGCGGATCAACTTCTACCAGATCTGATTTTGCTGGATGTGATGATGCCCGGCATGAACGGATTCGAAGCCTGCCGCCGCCTCCGCTCCACGCCGAAACTTGCTGAAGTCCCGATCATCATTCTTACCGCCCTGGATGATCGCTCCTCGCGCCTGCAAGGCATCGAAGCCGGCGCAGACGATTTCCTCATCAAACCGGTGGATCGGCAGGAACTGCGCTTGCGCGTCCGCACCATTCTGCGGCTCGACCGCTACCGCACCCTCTCGATCCAGCGCGAGAACCTGCGCAAAATGGCAGAGCATGTGGTCAACGCGCAGGAACAGGAACGCAAGCGGCTCTCCCGCGAATTGCACGACGACCTGGGCCAGGCGCTGATTGCCCACATGCTGCGTTTGCAAAACCTGCGCGCCGAAATTTCGCCGCAAAACGAAACCATCCACAGAGAAATGGAAAGCCTGATCGCAGACACAAACCAGACCATCAACAAGATGCGCCAGCTTGCGCAGGGCATTCGCCCAACCATCCTCGATACCCTTGGGCTAAAGACCGCCCTGCAAACCTACTGCCGCGAATACAGCATCCGCACCAGCCTGCCCGTCACCGTGGAAATGGATGAAAAGATACCCGAACTTTCGGATATCTACTCGATCACCCTCTATCGTTTTTTACAGGAGACGTTAACCAACGTGATCAAACATGCAAAGGCCAACCAGGTTTGGGTGGAACTGACTCTCGACGAACGGGAAATCATTTTCACCGTGCAGGATAACGGCAAAGGCTTTTCCATGGACGACCCATCCACAAAAAATGGAATCGGCCTGACAGGCCTGCGCGAACGGTTGACGCTGGTGGGAGGGAACCTGTCCATCACCTCTGCGCCTGCAAAAGGAGCCATTATCTCCGCGCACCTGCCGCTCGATGGAATGCAGGCAAAGGAGCAGTCATGATTCGAGTCCTTCTTGTCGAAGACCATGTTCTCGTCCGCGACGGATTGCGGGCGTTACTGGAACGCGCCGGCGACATTCACGTTCTTGGCGAGGCGTCCAATGGGCAGGAGGGGGTGGAACTCACCAAAAGCCTTAAACCAGATGTAGTCATCATGGATATTATGATGCCGCGTTTGAATGGCATTCAGGCGTCGGAGCATATTCAAAACCTGAAACTGCCTGCGAAGGTACTGCTTATTTCCATGTATTCGGAGGAGGGGCTAGTGCACCAGGCTCTGCAAAGCGGGGCAAAAGGCTATGTGTTGAAGACATCGGTCAGCGAGGAATTATTGCAGGCTGTGCGCGCCGTTTCGCGGGGTGAAACCTACCTGAGCGCGGCCATCTCATCCATTGTGACGGAAAGCGCCTTTCGCCCAAGCGCATTGCAAAGCAATAACCCGCTGGATAACCTGTCTCCCCGCGAAAAGGAAATTCTGCAATTGATCGCGGAGGAACACACCAGCGTGGAAATCGCAAACATGCTTTCCATCAGCGAAAAAACGGTGGAGAAACACCGCGCCAACCTGATGGAAAAACTGCGCGTGCGCAACCTTGCAGGAGTGGTGCGCCTTGCCATCAAATACGGGTTGATAGACAAGGATCGGTAATTTGAATGGGGGAATTCCTGTATGGTGAATTTAAATGAGTAAAAATATACTATAGCGATGAAGGAGTAAACCATGTCCAGCACAATCTTGATCGTCGATGATGAACCCTCCGGCTTGCATACCCTCGAATCCATACTGGACGGCCAGGGATATACGCTTGTCATGGCAGAGAATGGACCGGAGGCGCTCGAAAAAACGCGCCTGATGCTCCCCGATGTAATTCTATTGGATGTGATGATGCCAGGCATGGATGGCTTCGAAGTCTGCCGCCACATCCGCAACGACCCCCTGCTGGCCGAAATTCCCATCATCATGCTCACCGCCCTGGACGATAGAAAATCCCTGCTCAACGGGTTGGAATCGGGCGCGGACGATTACATCACCAAACCGTATGACCGCTACGAATTACGCGCCCGCCTGCTTGGCATCACACGCCTGAACCGCTATCGAAAATTGCTGAATGAACGCGCCAACCTTGAAGCGGCGCATGAAAAATTATTATCCGCGTATGACGCCACCATTGAAGGCTGGTCTCATGCCATGGATTTGCGCGACAAGGAAACCGAAGGCCATACCCTGCGTGTGACCGAGTTATCGGAAAAGCTTGGCAGAATTATGGGGGTCAGCGAAGAGGAACTGGTCTACATGCGCCGCGGCGCGCTCCTGCATGATATTGGGAAACTCGGCGTACCGGATTCCATCCTTTTGAAACCCGATAAATTAACGGATGAAGAGTGGCGGGTCATGCGCCAGCATCCGCAATACGCGTATGACATGATCCAACCCATCGAATACCTGCGCCCCGCGTTGGATATTCCCTACTCTCACCACGAAAAATGGGACGGCAGTGGCTACCCGCGCGGCATGAAAGGCGAGGATATTCCGCTCACGGCGCGCATCTTTGCCGTTGTGGATGTGTGGGATGCGCTGACGTCCGACCGTCCATACCGCCCCGCATGGGATACAGAAAAAGTGCGGGAATTCATCAAGGATCAATCGGGCAAACACTTTGACCCGTACGTGGTGGAGCAGTTCATCAAAATGATGGAAAATGAATCCCAATAAAATCGACCCATGACAACCCTTCCTGAATCCCTCATTGAAATCCGCGAACACAACGGACCCGATTACAAACCATTGGTAGATTACCAGGCCTGGCGCGTGGCGCTGATGAATTACACAGCCGACCTCACACCCGACAAGATCAACCGTATGCAAAAACACACCGAGACGGATGAAGTCTTTGTCTTGATGACGGGGCGGTGTATTCTTTTCATCGGCGAAGGGATGGAGGCGGTTACCAAAGTCCATGCGGTGGATATGGAGCCGTATAAGCTGTATAACGTGAAGCGCGGCGTTTGGCATTCCCACACCTTCAGCGAAGATGCGCGGGTGTTGATCGTGGAAAACTGTGACACCGTGGATGCGAATTCCCCGTTTGTGCCGCTTTCAGAGAGTCAATGCGCTGAGGTTGTGGAGTTAACCAACAAGTTGTGGAACTGACAAAAGAAGAAAGAGGAAAGAAGAAAGATTTTCTTTCTTCTTTCCTCTTTCTTCTTTCTTAATTGAACTCAAACGTCGGCAGTCCCACCACATTCGTCACCACTTTGAACAGCCCGCCTGAGAGCGGGTATTTTTTTAGGTCCGCTTCGCTCATGCCTTTGCGCGCCGAAGTGACATATAACTCGTTCATATCTCTGCCGCCAAAAACGCAGGAGGAAGGCTGTAAGGCAGGGATGGCAACCTGCTCCAGCAATTTACCTGAGTTCGGATTCCACTTTGTGACCTGCGCCCCACCCCACATGGCGATCCAGAGATTGCCGTCCATGTCGGAAGTCATGCCGTCAGGCCAGCCAAGGGATTCAGGGACATGGATTGCCACATGCGGATTAGCAATTTGACCTGTGCTCACATCGTAGTCAAAGGCTTTCACTTCGCGAGTGGGAGTATCAATGTAGTAAAAGGTTTTATGGTCAGCGCTCCACGCGAGGCCGTTGGAGATGGTGATGCCATCGAGCAGGCGCGTTGAATTTTTTCCATCGAATGAATAGAGAGAACCTGTGGGGTCTGTCTCGTTCAAGTCCATTGTGCCAGCGAGGAAGCGGCCAGCGAGGTCACATTTGCCGTCGTTGACGCGGTTGGTAGCAGATTCATTCAAAGCGAAGAGAACTGTCTGCTGGGACGAATCAGGCGCAAAGTCTACGAATGAGGCGCGGCCTTCGGCGTCGCTCAGGCCGAGGATGAGATTCCCGTTCTTGCGTGGGGCAAGGCATCCGATCAAATCATCCAATTGAGCCAGGAGTTCGTTGCCTGCATAAATTTTTTTTTCAAGAATGTCGATCCAATATAAAGTTTGGGTCTTCGCATCCCACGCGGGGCCTTCGCCCAATGTTGCTTTTGCATCGAAGATTAATTCGGCCTGCATACTAAAACCAATTTCGTTTGTAAAAGACATAGGTTGCAACAGCCGTCAGTCCCAGCGAAATGCCGATGACGGTCAGGAACGCAAGCGGATGTCCCTCGCCGGGCAGGGCAACGTTCATTCCATAAAATGCCGCGACAATGGCGGGCATGTTGAGAATGATGGTGAGCGCGGCGAGCGCTTTCATAACAACATTGAGATTGTTGGAGATGATCGAAGCGAAGGCGTCCATCATGCTCGAAAGAATTTCCGTGTTGATGCTGGTCATTTGAATGGCCTGCTGATTTTCGGTGAGTACATCCTCGAGCAGGTCTTGATCTTCTTCGTAATAATTAAAGAGTTGAGTGCGCTGTACACGCTCCATCATCACTTCGTTCGAGCGCAGGGCAGTCGCAAAATAAGTGAGGCTTTTTTGATATTTGAGCAATTCGAGCAGTTCACGGTTCTGCGTGGATTTTTGCAGACGGTCTTCCACAGCCTCGGTGGCGCGGTTGATATCGCGCAGTAAATTTAAATATCGCGCGGCTGTTTCAAGGAAGATATACAAAGCCAGGCGGTAGCGCTTGCCTGTCTTCATCAAACGATACTTGCCATTCGACAGAACTTTTATAATATCGCTTTCATAACGGCAGACGGTGATGATGCGATTGCCCAGGATCATAATGCCCAGCGGCACGGTGTTATATGGAATATCACTTTCAGGTTGATGAATGGGAATGCGAAGCAGGATGAAGGTGTATTCTTCATCGCGTTCCATGCGCGGCATTTCGTCCTCGTCGAGGGAATAATTAATATAATCCATGTCCATCCCCCAGTTCACCAACTTTTCCATTTCTTCGGGCGACGGGTCCACTACATTGACCCATGCGCCGTTGGCAATCGTCTCTATCTTTTCAAGCCCCTGCTCGGTGGTTTTACAAATTATCAGCATGACTGCCTCCTTGCGTGAAATTACATCACGCAGAGGCACAGGCCCGTTACGTGATGGGTATTAACAGATTAAACGCGGGCCATCCACCTATACTGGGCGGATTGTTATCAGAAGAACCAAGGTCGCTCTCGTCATTTGTGTACATGATTTCTTAACCGCGCCAATTTTACGCCCGTTGATGGAATCATACAACCATTCACCGCTTCAGACTTAACCCCGGCCTGCTCCAACATCCCAGGCAGTATCCCCCGCTCCACGCCCGCCCGACGGTAAACCGTCGGGCTACTTTTACAAACCCCGCTGAAGCGAGGTACGTCCCACCGAAATCAAATTCTCTTCAAATACGCCAGCGCCTGAAACAATACGGCCACATTCAACGCGTGCAGAAACTTCCCCTGCCCTGCCATTTCGATCAACTCATTCAATGGAATTAATTGGACTTCGATCTCCTCGGCTTCATCCAAATGCTGTTCGCCTGCCAGTTCCACATCCATAGCGAGGTAGCAATACAAGGTATTCTGCTGGATCGCAGGGTTCGGAAAAAGCCTGCCCACTTCAACGATGCTTCCCGCTGAATAACCTGTCTCTTCCATCAACTCACGCTTCGCCCCCTCCAGCGGATTCTCGCCCTTGTCCACTACGCCGCCTGGGAGTTCCAGCGACATTTCCTGCACGCCATGACGGTATTGCTTCACAAGCACGACTTCGTTATTTTTGGTCAACGCAACCACATTTGCCCATGCATCGAACTCCAGCACAAAGGCCTTGTAATTCTTCCCGCTGGGAAGCTCGCAGGTATCCATGCGGAATTTTGGATACGGGTGACGCGACTCAAGAATTTTCCAGGGTTTAAGAGACATCGTATACTTTTCCTCTCTATCATGATCGGCATATTTTTTCCGTAAAAATTCTACCACCCCCTACATTATAATTTCCCCATGCCTATCACTACCGACTCCGTCCGCACGTATTACGATGAAAACACAACCCTCTTCCTAAAATTCAGCGGGTCGCTCCGCGAAAAAGCGCAAAACATCCACCGCTCACTATGGACGGATGGCATCCACACATTGGAAGAAGCCCTCAACTTCTCCAATTCTCTCATCCTCCACGAAATTCAATCCTCCACGCCTTCCCACGCCCGCATTGCAGACCTCGGCTGTGGAGTTGGCGCGAGTCTGTTTTACATTCATCCGCGCCTGCAAAGCCCCGCCCCCGCCCTCGGAGTCACCCTCAGCCTCGTGCAAGCCAAACTCGCGCACGCCTTCGCAACACAGTTGAGACTTCAAGATCAAATCAACTTTGCCGAAGGTGATTTCACTTCCGTGCCACTGCCGGGCGAATCCCTTGACGCCGTTTATTCCGTCGAAGCCGTCTGCCATGCCGTTGACCCTGAAAGCTATTTCCGTGAAGCCAGCCGTCTTTTGCGCAAAGGCGGCAAACTCATCCTCGTGGACGATTATCAGGCGGCGCATCCGTTTTCCACAAATGAAAACAAATGGCTCAAAGCCTACATGGACGGCTGGTACGTCCCCGGTGTGCGGACTGTTGAGCAGGTCATTTCATTCGCAAACAAATATCAACTTCAACTAAACAAGAACGAAGAACTCACGCCCCATCTTCGCCTGCACAACCTGCCCAATCTTCTCGCCAGCGCCCTGCTCTTCCTCGGCGAGAAACTTCCCATCAAACACGCCATCGTCCCATCCATGCTGGGGAGCATGGCATTACAGCAATGCCTGCACATGAAGATCGTGGAATATCGATTTTTGGTGTTTGAAAAATAACCACCGCTTTGGTATATAATCTGAATACCACCTGAAAGGAGCCGTCATGTTAACTTCCGCCCGATTAATCACCCCCGATGGAAAAATGATCGAGCTTTCGCCCGAAATGTACAGGAAGGTTAAAAGACTTCTTGAGACAAATCGTATTTCCGCACCTGCCAAGAATAGAATCACAGCCATTCGCGCCACACACGGAAAATACGCAGGAAATACATCCCTGACACAAGCGCTTCTCCAGCAAAAACAAATCGAAATTTCCCGCGAAAACAACCCGTTGAGACGGCGAAATGGATAACTCAGTCTACGTATTGGATAGTTTTGCCTTGATGGCACATTTTGGGGGTGAAAACGGCGGGAAAAAGGTTTTAGAATTACTTGAACAGGCTGAAGCGGGAAAAGGCACACTGGCGATGAGCCTCATTAATGTTGGCGAAATGGCATACCTGATGAGCCGTGAGCGGGGACGGAACACAGCCGAATCAATGCTCGAAGACCTGCGCCTGCTTCCCATTTCCTTTTTCGACGCCACCGAAGAACGTATCCTCGCAGCCGCATGGATCAAATCAGAATACTCCGTTTCATACGCCGACTCTTTCGCCATCTCCCTCGCAAAGGAACTCAACGCAACGCTTGTCTCAGGCGACCCTGAATTTCGAGCCGTTGAAAAAATCGTTCCCGTCTTGTGGCTGGAAAAATAAAAACCATCACCCTCCTCACCAGCGGCACCCGCGGCGATGTGCTTCCCTACATCGCCCTCGGCGAAGGCTTGCGGGATGCAGGCTACAACGTCCGCATTGCCGCGCCGATAGGTTTCGCAAATCTCATTCAAGCCAGCCGCGTCACCTTCGCACCCTTTGAAGGCAACCCCTCCGATCTCATGCTCGAACAGGGCAATCAAACTCCATTCACAATTGGCAGTAACTTTATCAACTCAATTCGGGCAACACAAAATTTTCTCCGCAAAGCCCGCCCGCTGTACAGGCACATGCTCCACACCGCCGCCGAAACCTGCCGCGGCTCAGACGTTCTCATCCACGGCCTGCCCACGCTTTGGGGCGCACACATCGCCGAGGGCTTACGCATTCCTGCTGTTCGTGCGCTTCTGCAACCCCTCGCGCCCACCCGCAATTTCCCCTCCGCACTTTTACCTTTTCGTTTTTCTCTGTTAGGGATTGGAAACTGGCTCTCGCACTGGGCAGTGACCCAAGCGACATGGCTTTCGTGGCGCTCGGAAATCAACCACGCGCGTCTTTCTGACTTTGGGCTGGCTCCTGCCCATCTGCTTGATCCTGCGCTGAGAGCCGACTCTGCCCAACCCCTCACCCTCAACGGCTTCAGCGAACAGATCGTCCCGCGCCCAAAGGATTGGAACGAGAAGCAGGTGATCACGGGGTATTGGAGATTCAGCGAGTCAGCGAATCAGCGAGTCGGCGAGTCAGAGAGTCAGCGATTCATCGATTCAGCGAACAACCCCATCGCCATCGGGTTCGGCAGTCCGGGCACGCAGGGATATTTGCCCATGCTTGAAGAAGCCTTGCGCCGCGCAAACGCCCAGGCAGTTTTGACAATTCCATCCAAATGGCACAGAGAAATTAAATCAAAAAATATTTTCCCCGTCGAATACGCCCCGCACGAGTGGTTGTACCAGCGTGTGAAAGTTGCCGTCCATCACGGCGGCGCGGGGACAACCTCCGCAAGTTTGCACGCGGGCATTCCCACCGTCACCATGCCCCTGGCCATTGACCAATTCTTTTGGGGCGAGCGGGTTTATAAAATCGGAGTCGGGCCAAAACCCATCCCCCAGAGAACATTGAACGCGGAGAATCTAGCGCAAGCCATCACCCAGGCGCTGACGGATGAACCCATGCGAGCGCGGGCAAAAACTGTCAGCGTGGCATTAAGCCAGGAGAACGGGATTCAAGCCGCGGTGAGCGCGATGCGAAAACTGCTGTGAGGATGAGATTCTTTGACAGGGTGGAAAATGCCAATTAAGCAAAATCGATCCAAAGATGCTTCGTATCTTTTCAAAAAAGAGGGGAAACGTCCCGAAGGTTTGAGCGGCTCGACCAGTTTTTCGAGGAAACCTTCGGGACGGTGTGTCATCATCCCCAAAATATTGAGAAGATACGATGCTTCCCCCAAAAAAACTCCGAAGGAGTGAAATAATTATAGCAGGACTTACGCAGTTCAAAATCTTTAGCCGCGAATTGCGCGAATTCCCGCTAATTTTTTGAATAATTCGTGCGAATTCGTAACTACTCAGCCCTTTTTGGCTAAAAACGCTATATGTGGCAAAAATATCTCAATTTGCATTTTCTGGCTACATATAGCGGCGCAACCTGTGGAATATTTTTGCTAATCTGACCATGAATCACCATATGTGGTGGTCGGGTCTTGCGTAAGTCCTATATAGATTGAAGAATTGAAAATGACCGAACCCCGAAGGGGTGACGCGTTGCAAAACCTCATACCATCCCTACAGGATTATTACGCAGTCCCAAATACGCAATCAATAAAGCAAAAATTGCAAACACACTCCCCAGCCAATATGGCGCGGAGAAAGTGATGAGTTCAAACGAAACGCCTGCGATCACGGGGCCAAAGATATTTGTGAGCGCAAGCAGGGTTTGCGTGCCGCCCATCAAACGGCCTTGCTCGCTTTCAGAGACGCGCAGGGAAACCAGCGCAGTGAGTGACGGGATACTCGTGCCCGTGCCAAGCGCGACGATGGTGACGGCGGGAAAGAGCATCCACGCGGCGGGGGCAAATGCCATGCCGACGAGGCCGATTGCCATGAGCGTAAGCCCAAAGATGGTGAGGCGTTTTTCACCGAAGCGCGGCTGAAGTTTGCCGAATAAAAATCCCTGAATGAAAACGGCGCACACGCCGACATACAAATAGAAATATCCGTTGCGGGTTGGATTCCACTGAAAGCGATAATTCGAATAAAGGGGGAAGTTGGACTGCAAGCCCGCGAAAGCAAGGTTGAGCAGGAACATCGCAATCAGAAGTTTTTGGATGTTTAGCTGTTTGAGCAAGCCGATGAATTGATTGGCCCAATTGAACGCCTCGGAGATGGGCTTGATCTGGCGTTTTTCTGGCGGGAGCGATTCGGGCAAAACGAAAAATCCAAACATGACATTCGCCAACGCAATTCCGCAAGCCGTAAATGCAGGAACATACAAACCATATTGACTGAGCACGCCGCCGAGCGCAGGCCCAGCCATGAGTCCCAACCCGAACGCCGCGCCAACCAATCCCATGCCCCGCGCGCGATTCTCGGAGTTGGTTGAATCTGCAATGTAGGCGTAGACCGTGGTCAGGTTGCCGCCTGTCAGGCCGTCGATCAACACCGCAAGGAATAGCATGGGAAGTGAATTCGCCAGGCCGAGGATGAGATACCCCAACGCTGTCCCCATCAAACAGATGAGCAAAACAGGCCGCCTGCCAAATCGGTCAGACAATGCGCCGATGATCGGCCCCGTGAACAACTGCGTGAATGCGTAAAAAGAACTCAGCATTCCAGCGATCATCGCGCCGCCATCCTGTGCCTGCACGAAGAACGGTAAAAGCGGCAGCATGATGCCGTAACTGAGCAGATCCACAAAGACGGTGATGAAGATGAAAACGAGGGATGAATTCAAGGGATAGGGGAGATTGGGGAGGTTAGAGAGATTGGAGATTGGAGACTGGTTAAGATGTTATCCGAATCTTTCTGGATGAAATGGATTTATATCAAAAGATGATGTCTGTCCTTGAACGATTTCCGCTACGACCTGGCCAGTGCCAGGCCCAAGCGACAATCCTAACATAGCATGGCCTGTAGCGAGGATTAAATTCTTGTAGCGCGATGATCGTCCGATGATCGGCATTCCATCAGGCGTGGTGGGGCGTAGACCTGCCCAGGTTTCTTTCACATCCAACTTTTCATCCAAGCGCAAATATTCCCGCGCAGAATTTTCAATGCGTTGAATCCAAATGGGGTTTGGTTCCATGCTGTAATTGCCAACTTCCAAGCGGCCTGTGAAGCGCAGTAAATTATTCATCGGCGAGACCGCGATCCTTCTTTCGCCCAAAATCAACGCGTGGCTCGGCATTTGTTTCGTCGCTGACATTGTCATGCTGAATCCGCGCGCAGGTTGGATGGGAATATTCAACTTCAAATCTTTCGCAACAGACGGAGTCAACGCGCCCGCCGCAAGGATGACCTGCTCCGCCTCACGCTCCGCGTCACCCGCGCTTGTTCTGACAACCCGAACCTTTCCCCCCGCTGATTCAAATCCAGTCACCGCCGTGTTCTCCAACATCTCCGCACCCATCGCGCGGACGCGGTCACTCAACAGTTTGAGAAACACCGCAGGGTTGAGATGCGCATCCCCTGTGAAATGCACGCCGCCGATGACATCGTCCAATGCGGCGGGTTCGACTTCATGGACTTTCACCTTGTCATACACGCTGACGGAGATTCCATGCTTTTGCATGAACTCGCTTTCATGCCGTCCCTCGTGGAAGGCTTTCTCGGTTTTGAACAGATGAAGCAAGCCCTTCTCTTGATAAGCGCAATCGAATTTCTCTTCTGCAATCATCTGTTCAAAATTCTTCGCGCTCAATTGACCAAGTTCATTCAACGGCTTGATACTTTGCTGAACGTTCGCATCACTGCACGCAAACACAAATTGCAACAGCCACAAAATATACTTCGGGTCGAGGCTGACCTTCATGCCAAATGGGCTGTGCGCAGGGTCGAGCATCCACTTAAGAGCAGAGGTCACCACCCCAGGCGCGGCCAGCGGAATGATATGGCTCGGCACGATATGCCCCGCATTGCCCGAGCCGCTGCCTTTGCCGATTTCTTTCGCGTCGAGCAAAGTCACTTTCCTTCCAGATTTCAAAAGGTAATAAGCACAGCTTAATCCAACAGGTCCGCCGCCGATGATGAGTACATCTGATTTTGTGGTCATTTTGCTGCCTTTGTTTTGGATTTGCAAATTATGCTATACTCGATTCACAATGAAGATTTATCTTGACGCTTGTTGTTTGAACAGACCCTTTGACGACCAGAGTCAACCGCGCGTCCATTTGGAGGCAGAGGCGATTCTACTCATTTTTGAAAAGTTGCGACAACAAGAATGGCATTGGACAGCCAGCGAGGTATTGCTTTACGAAATTAACCAAAACCCCGACCTTGAAAATAAACAGCGGGTTTTATCCTTGATTTCAATGGCGAATCATATGGTAGAAATTACCGACGACCTTCTAACGCGCGCAGAAGAATTGGAAGGAGCGGGATTCGACACCTATGACGCAATCCATCTTGCTTCGGCTAAACAGGCAAAGGTAGATGTATTCCTAACAACCGATGACCCAATCGTAAAAATTGCGAATCGGAACAAGAAGTTACTCGATTTTCGCGTTGAAAATCCAGTAAAATGGCTGGAAGAGGTTCTGAAATGAATACCGAATATTTAACTCTAAATGAAATCCGCACCATCGGGTTCGAGGCTTTACTCCGCGAACTTGGACCCGTTGGGGCAATTCGTTTTATCCAACAGTACGAAACAGGCAGGGGTAATTACACGCGCGACCGCCGAAAATTTCTGCCAAAGAAAAGCGTCAAAGAAATTGGCAGGCAAATCATAAAAGAACGTAAAGCAAAGTCGAAGTAGTAAGAGAGAGTCACCTTCAAAGTGGCTCTCTCTTTTTATATCCCCTCCCCAAACGGATCGCGTTCATCCACCAAAATCGTGCCTTCAGACATGACCCACGCTTCGCCCGTAATCGTTGGGATGATTCGGTTATCCTGAATCTGGATACTCCCCTCGAAGATACTGCCGACGACGCTTTGTTGCTTCCAAACTTGACCGACCTGCAATTTACCATCGCCGTATAAACAAGCGAGTTTTGCGCTAGTGCCTGTTCCGCATGGCGAGCGGTCGTAGGCTTTGCCCGGGCAGAGGACAAAACTTTTGCTATCTGCCTCATCCGTTGCCGCGAATAACTCAACATGGTCAACCTCCGCGCCGTTTGCGCCTGTGATTCTGTTGACGGTCAACTGCTCGCGCACGCGCCACGAGAATTCGGTGAGCGCTTCGAGGTTTTGCATGGACACATCCATGCCGTGGTCGTGGCAGAGGAAGAACCAGTTGCCGCCCCATGCCACATCACCGTGGATGGTTTTGCCGTCTATGGTGACAGGGACATGAGTGAGGTGGCGGTAGGCGGGGATGTTTTTGACGGAGACTTTATTTGCATACACATCATTGCGAGGGCGCTCTTGTTCTTTGCCCGACCCTGGCACCGCCCGCCAGGGCAGGTGAGCAACCTCCTCAACGTTGCGCGAGATTGCTTCGTCGGGCTGAAGCCCTCCTCGCAATGACGGAGCGCGAAAAGTTGCCTCAACAACCCCAACAGGAGTCTCGATCCGAATCACGCCAGGCTGGACTTTGCCAAGATAAGCGAGTGAAGCAATCAAGCCGATGGTGCCGTGTCCGCACATGCCGAGGTAGCCGACATTGTTGAAGTAGATGACTCCAAACTGGCAGGTTGGGTCGGCAGGTTCGACGAGCAATGCGCCGACGAGAACGTCCGAGCCGCGGGGTTCGTTGAGGACGGTTGTGCGGAAGTCGTCGTGGTCTTTTTTCAGCCTGGATAATTTGTCAGCAACGGAACCAGTTCCGAGGTCGAAGGGAAGCGATGTAATTAATCGCGTGGGTTCGCCGCCGGTGTGGGAGTCCAAGTAGGGGATTCGTTTCATTTGTATCCTATTCGTCCTGAGCGGAGCCGCGCTCTTCGCGGCGTAGTCGAAGGACAGGTTGGATGGAAAATTTACGTTTCCATGTTACATGCGCTTCGACTACGTTCGACCGAAGAGCACGGTCTCACTCCGCTCAGCGCGAAGCGTTCTTGAAAATACGCTCAAACTCCGCGCGGTCTTCAGCGATGAGGGGCAACAGCGGCTGTCTTGGATTGCCAACGGGGATGCCGCGCAGTTCGCAGGCGACCTTGACCTTTTGGGTGTAGCCGCCGCTTTCCATGTTGCGGAGGAGGGGGAGGAGTTTGTCCATGTGTTTGCGGGCGGTGACAAAGTCGTTGGCGAGCGCGGCTTCGAGGACGTTGTAATGTTCGAGCGGAGCGCAGGAGGCGGCGCCGCCGATCCACGCGGTTGTGCCCCATAGGAAGTAGTCGAGCGCTTGGTCGTCGGAGCCGCAGATCATTTGATAGCGGTCGCCGTAGCGCAGACGAAACTCGTAAACGCGGGATATGTCGCCGCTGGCTTCTTTGATGCCGATGATGTGATCGTATTTGGTGAGACCGTCCATCACTTCGTAGCTGACTTCGGTGCCTGCACGCCAGGGGAAGTTGTAGAGCACGATGGGAATTTTGACGGCTTTGGCAACGGCTTCGTAATGTGCAAGCAGTTCGCGCTGGTTCGGACGTGAATACGGCGGGACGGCAACCATGAGCGAGTCGTAGCCCATGCCCTCGGCGATCTGCGAGTAACGGACCACGTCACGCGTGGCGCCAGAGTTCGTGCCTGCAATGAGCGTCACCCGTCCGTTGACCTTCTCTTTGGTGAATTTGAAAATATCCAGCCGTTCGGCTTCGGTGAAGGCGTAGACTTCGCCCGTCGTGCCGCCTGGGACGAGTCCCGCGATCTTGTTGGCGATCAGGTATTCGATCAGTTGTTCAAGGACGGGGTAGTTGATGCTTTCGTCCGCGTTGAAGGGGGTGACGATGGGGGCGTATATGCCTTTGAGGTGCATGGGGGCTCCAGTTGTCAGTGAGCAGTGAGCAGTGGCTGGTAATTAGAGATTAGAGATTAGAGATTAGAGATTGGTAGTTTACTTCCCCGATGGTAAACCTGCAAGAGCGCTGAAATGGAGGGAATTAAAAGGCAGGTATAATCAAAATGCTTATGTTGAAAAGATTACGCCTGCCTAAGAATATCCAACCCGTTGGTTTTCCGCCTGTGGCGCAGACATTGCCGAAGGCGGTGAAACGAATCGCGGATGAACTCGACCCCGAAAAGATCATTCTCTTCGGTTCGTATGCGTACGGCACGCCGACTCCTGACAGCGATGTGGATTTGCTGGTAATCATGAAGACACGGCAAAAAACAAAAGACCGCTATCTCACCGTGGGACGGTTGTTGCGCCCGCGCCAGTTCCCTGTGGATATCATTGTCAAAACGCCGCAAGAGGTGGAACGCGCGTTGAAGAGCAGGAAAAATTTTTTCATCCAAGACATCCTCACCAGGGGCAGGGTGCTTTATGAAAGGTGACAACGATCTTGCTGTGTGGATCGACCACGCGGAAGACGATTTCAACGCGACGGGGAAATTACTGCGCGGAAAAATGCCCTCCATTTACGGAGCATGTTTTCACGCCCAACAATGCGCTGAAAAATACATGAAAGCGATGCTGGTCGTCAGGGAACAACGCTTCCCGATGACGCACGATCTGGTCGTCGTCAATACTTTGTTGCAACAGGCTGGGGTGGACATGCAGGTCTCGGAAGACCTGCTTGAACTTTTATCGTCATACGCGGTGCGGGCACGGTATTCAGGCGAAACACCAGAATTGGACGATGCCAAAGAGGCATTTCTGATTGCGAAACAAGTTCGCTCGTTTGCTCGAAGGTTTTTGGGGATTGAGTAAAGTTTAAAGACCGTCCACGAATTTCGACCACGAATTCACGAATGAGAGTCTTCAATTCGAGTATTCGTGAACCATTCGTGGATGGTTACTTCCCCCAGCGAAAGCGGGCAAGAGTTATTTAGAGAGAGGGGGGGCTAGACAAACGCGAAAGCCGAAGTAGTCGAAGAAGTCATCGAAGTCGCCAACGAAGCGGAACGCACAACGCGCGCCCCACTCATCGAAGCTTAAGGAGCCTCCGCGCAGCACACGGGCGACTGATACTTTTTCATCTTCGCGTCCATCCCTAACGTTGTATGGATACGCTTTCTTCAAACTGTGAGACCATTCCCAAACATTGCCTGCCATATCGGCACACCTATAAGGTGAGTCACCCTGCGGGGAATAAAAGCCTACAGATGTTGTGATGCCTTTTCCGCCTTCACTGGTGTTGCATTTATTGTACATGTATAGCGTGACAAGGAAGTAAATCAGCAGCAAAAAACAAGGACTGAAATCAACCGAATCAAGGTCAAAAATCGGTACGTCACAGAGCAATAATCGGATAGACTGAAGGAAATGAAAGAACCTCTGGAACAGA